>CAWCRX010000017.1:0-112606 GCA_963798055.1 uncultured Actinomycetota bacterium | reverse complement strand
GGCCAGTGGGTCGACGATGTTGCGCAGCCCGAACGAGATCGTGACTGCGTCGAACGTCGCGTCGGCGAACGGCAGCTGGGTGCCGTCACCGGCAGTGAACGGCAGCGTCGGGCGGGCCTGCTTGCCCACCTGCAGCATCCCGATCGAGAAGTCACAGGGCACGACGACCGCGCCCCGGTCGGCGAACGGGACGCTCGAGGTGCCGGTGCCGGCGGCCAGGTCGAGCACCCGGTCGCCGTACTGCGCGTCGACGGCCTCGCTGACCTCGCGGCGCCAGCGACGGTCCTGGCCCATCGAGAGCACGTCGTTGGTCACGTCGTAGCGGCGCGCGACCGCGTCGAACATCCGACGTACGTCGGTGGGTTGCTTGTCCAGGTCCGCGCGGGTCACGCGCCGAGATTACGGGTGTGGCGTACGTCGCTCACAGTCGGCGCGCAACCAAATCGGACGGCTGTTGCGTCACCTAGGTACCAACTCGAATCGACAAACAGGAAGAGGCCATGAAGATCGTCCGCCGACTCGCGCTCACCGTTGTGATCGCTGCTGTGCTCTCCGCCGTCGCCTTCGGCACCGGGTGGGCACACCGGTCCTCCGACGAACCGACCAGCGCGGATCTCCCGTCGCCTGCCGGCGCCACCACGGACCCCGAGGAGGTGTCGCAGCCCGACGACGTCGAGGCGCCGGAGACACCCGAGGCGCCCGAGCCCCCGGAGGCACTCATGGCTCCCGGCGACAAGGGCGCGGACGTGAAGGACCTCCAGGCCCGGCTCCGGCAGATCGACTGGTTCGAGGCGGACGTGACCGGCTTCTACGGCGACGTCACGACCGAGGCCGTGCGCGGCTTCCAGGCCAAGCGCGGGATCCCGGTGACCGGCGAGGTCGACCAGCGCACGCTCAACCGGCTGCATGGCATGACCACCGAGCCCACTCAGGCCGAGCTCACCAACCAGCTCGGCGAGAACGTGCCCGGCCCCCTGGACCCGCGGTGCGAGACCGGCCGCGTCCTGTGCATCGACAAGTCCAGCCGGACCCTGCGCTGGGTCGTCGACGGCGAGGTGCAGAAGACGATGGACGTCCGGTTCGGCTCCGAGTACACGCCGACGCGCGAAGGCGCGTTCAGCGTCGGCTACAAGAACCGCGACCACGTGTCGAGCCTCTATGACACGCCGATGCCGTTCGCGATGTTCTTCTCCGGCGGCCAGGCCGTGCACTACTCACCGGACTTCGCTGCGGTGGGCTACGCCGGCGCATCGCACGGGTGCGCGAACATCCGCGACTACGACGGCATCGCCTGGCTGTTCGACCAGGTACAGGTCGGCGACAAGGTGATCGTCTACTGGTCGTGAGCCAACGACTCCAGGACGTCGATCCCCTGCTCCAGTGACAGCCCGGAACCGAACAGCTCGATCGTCCGGTCGCCGTCACCCAGCTGACACTGGAGGGCGGCCGGGTCGATGGACTCGTCGATCTCCTGGCCCTGCTGCACGGGCTGTTGCCAGAACACGTCGCAGACCGCGTCGCCCACGCGCCGCAGCTCGTAGATCGAGCGCTCGAGTCCGAGTACCGCCGGATCGATCGGCGGGCCGTGCGGGTCGAAGAGTCCGGGCGCCCGGTCGAGCACGGTGATCGTCGCCTGGGCGCTGCCGTCCTCGGTGGCGTAGCCGCGGACCGCGGCCGGCGCGTCGTAGATGTCCTCGAGGCCTTCGGCCCCCGACTCCTGGGCCGTCTCGTAGCGCGCGGCCACCTCTGTGTCGAGGTTGTCCTGCGCGACCAGCCCGTGAGGTAGCTCGTCGGGCAGCACGATCTCGGCCGCGGCCTCCGGCTCCTCGTCGTCACCGGTGGCCTTCGGCAGCGCGATCCCGAACGCCGCCACGGCGCCGAGCAGTACGACGCCGAGTACGACGCCGATCGGGCCGGCGTTCTCCTCGCTCACGACAGGTCCTCCCAGACGTCGTTGGTGGCGTCGACCAGGTCGTCGACTTCCGGCCCATCCGGCCCCGAGGCCACCACCTGAACGGTGAGGTCGCCACCCGTCCGCTGGCACAGGAGGGAGTCGGACCGCTTCCGAAGATGAGTGACCAAGCACTGCACGTCGTTCTCCTCGACCCAGTCCTGGTCATCCGTGAACACCCCGGAGATCGGAGGGCCGGACTTGGCGCGCACCGCACTGACCAGCAGCTGCGATCCGGGCTCCCGTCCGTAGAGAGCCGCGACCGCCTCCGCGTCGTCGTGCGCCTCGGACAGGCCGTCGCCGTGGGTGTCCGCGAACTCGCGACTCGCGGCCGAATCGTCCACAGCAAGACCCGCGACCTCGTCGGGCAGCTCGAGATCGTCATCTGTCTGGCGCTCGGCCCACAACCCGATGCCGATCACGATGGCCACGAGGACGATCCCGCCCACGATGCGCCCCACCTGGGCCATGTGTTTCTCCTCTCGTGCCACGGTTCCCGGCTGCCAGGGCTAGGAGCGATACGGCTAGTCTCGACACGTGACGATCGGTGCCCCTTCCGACGAGTTCGGAGCATCCCCGGCGCCACTGGTCGTTCGCACCGTATCGCTCGACGTCGCAGATCTCGGCGCGCTGGTCGACGTACTGCCGACCGAGCACCCGGTTGCCTGGGTACGCCGCGGCGAGGGCCTCGTGGGCTGGGGTGTCGCCGCCCGGGTGGCCACCTCCGGCGCCACTCGGTTCGCCGACGCCGACAAGTGGTGGCGCGAGACGACCGGCCGCGCCGTGGTCCGCGACGACGTCGAGGAGCCGGGCACCGGGCTCGTGTGCTTCGGCTCGTTCGGGTTCGCCGACGACCCCGGTGACTCCGGGCTGGTGGTGCCGGCGTACGTCGTCGGCCGCCGCGGCAACCGCGCCTGGCTGACCACGATCTCGGCGAACGGCCTCGATCTGCTCGATCCCACGCTCGACGCAGTCGAGCCCCCGCATCCGCCTGCCGGGGTGCGCTTCGTCGACGGCGCCCTCAACGGCGACCAGTGGATGTCGGTCGTGGCCGACGCGGTCACCCGGATCGGAGAGGGCGAGCTCGAGAAGGTCGTGCTCGCCCGCGACCTGGTCGCCACCTCCGACGAACCGATCGACGTGCGCTGGCCGCTGCGCCGGCTCACCGAGACCTACCCGATGTGCTGGACGTTCCACGTCGACGGCCTGTTCGGCGCAACTCCCGAGATGCTGGTGCGCCGCGAGCGCGGCCTGGTCACCTCGCGGGTCCTGGCCGGCACCATCCGGCCCACCGGCGACGACGCTCGTGACCTGGCGCTGGCCGGGGCGCTCGCCCGATCGTCGAAGGACCTCGAGGAGCACGAGTACGCCGTCCGCTCGGTCGCCGACGCACTCGAGCCGCACTGCTCGTCGATGAACGTCCCCGAGGCGCCGTTCGTCCTGCACCTGCCGAACGTCATGCACCTCGCCACCGACGTCAACGGCGTCGTGCACGACGCGGCGACCGTTTCCTCGCTGCAGCTCGCCGAGTCCCTGCACCCCTCAGCGGCGGTCGGCGGCACCCCCACCGCGGTCGCGGTCGAGCTGATCGCCGAGATCGAGGGCATGGAGCGCGATCGGTACGCCGGCCCGGTCGGCTGGATGGACGCCAGCGGCGACGGCGAGTGGGGTATCGCGCTTCGCTCCGCCGTGATCGAGGGCAGCACGGTCCGGCTGTTCGCCGGGTGCGGCATCGTCGCCGACTCCGACCCGGAGGCGGAGCTGGCCGAGGCCCAGGCGAAGTTCGTCCCGGTGCGGGACGCGCTGGGCGGCGGCTGAGGTCGCCTTCATGCCGGTCGACATCACTCACCTCGCGTCGAGATCCTCCGCCCACGCGCCGATGTGGCGGCCTACGCCGCCGACCCGGACAACGCCACGAACTGGTACTCCAACATCACCTCCGTCGTCTGGCGCACCCCACGCCCACTCAGCGTCGGGACCGAGCTGGACTTCACCGCCGAGTTCCTCGGACGACGGCTCGCCTACACCTACCGGGTGCTTGAACACCTCCCGGAGGAGCGGTTCGTGATGAGCACGGCCGAGGGGCCGTTCCCGATGGAGACCACGTACTCCTGGAGCGACGCCGCCGACGGCGCGACGCGGATGACGCTGCGCAACCGAGGCGAGCCGTCTGGCTTCGGAAGGATCGCAGCACCCGCGATGGCCGCGGCCATGCGGCGTGCCAACCGCAAGGACCTCGCCAGGTTGAAGGAACTGCTGGAGCGCTAGAGGTCCGAGCCGTCGGCGATCCGGGCGTAGTCCAGCCCGACCGGCTCGAGGAACCGGTCGAGGTGACCGTCGACGATGCCCAGCCCGGCCTCGGAGTAGACCCGGTCGTGGATCGCCAGGTTGCGCGGCGCCGCGACCTCGCGTGCGAAGTCGATCGCCTCGGAGGCCTTCAGCCAGGGCGCCGAGACGGGCAGACACAGCACGTCGACGTCCTCACCGGGACCGGTGAGCGCGTCTCCCGGGTGGTAGACCGACGTCTCGCCCAGCTCGACGACGTACCCACTGTTGTGGAACCGGGGCAGCTCCGGATGGATCACCGCGTGCAGCTCACCGACCGCCCGCACGGGTAGGCCGACGTCGAAGCGGTCCCCGGGAGCTACCACCGTGACCCGGTCGACGAGGTCCGGTGCGTCCTCGCGGATCCGTGCCGCGACCGCGTCGATGGTGTGGATCGCGGCGTCGCAGCCGGCCAGCAGCTCGGGGTGGTAGTGGTCCGGGTGCTCATGGGTGATCAGTACGGCGTCGGCACCCGCCAGCGCCTCCGGTTGGGTGAACACACCGGGGTCGATGACCACCACCGTGCCGTCGTGCTCGAGGCGGACGCACGCGTGCCCGAACTTGGTGATCCGCATGCCTGGCACAGTAATCGCATGGTCCGTCCCGCCGGTGTGGTGATCCGTGCCGCCGAAGTAGCCGAGGCCGAGGACGTCGCTCGTCTCCAGCTCGACTGCTGGGACGACGCCTACACCGGTCTCGTGCCGCAGGACGTGCTCGACGAAGGACGACGGAAGGTCGACCAGCGCACCGAGAGGTGGCGTGAGCTGCTGACCGGCGGCGGCGAAGTGCTGGTCGCCGAGGTGGACGACGGCCTGGCCGGCTTCGCCAACCTCGGACCGCCCCGGGACGATGACGCCGCCGTGGACCTCGAGCTGTACGCGATCTACGTGCGAGCAGTCTGGTGGGGAACCGGTCTCGGCCACGCGCTGTTCGAGGAGGCGGTCGGCGAGCGGGCGGCGTACTTGTGGGTGGTGGAGGGCAACCAGCGGGCGATGGGGTTCTACGAGCGGCAGGGCTTCCGCCTGGACGGACGCACCAAGGCGGAGCCCGAGGGGCTCCATCTGCGGATGGTTCGGACATGACGTCGTTCGACCTCACCGACCCGGAGTTCGACGTCACCGGGCCGGCCGTCCACGACGCGCGCGAGCGGAGCTGGTACGTCGAGACGACCTGGGGCTGGGCGGTGCTCCGGTACGACGAGGCATCGGCGCTGCTGCGCGACCGCAGGTTCCGACAGGGCAACGCGAAGTGGCCGGAGCAGAACGGCGTCGCGGAAGGACCGTTCCCCGAGTGGTGGCGCGAGACCCTGCTCTCCCTCGAGGGCGACGACCACGCCCGGATCCGGCGGCTGCTGATGCCGGCGTTCCGCAACAAGACGATCGCGGCGATGCGGCCGACGTTCCAGGCTCTCGCCAACGAGCTCATCGACGGCTTCGTCGGCCGCGGCGAGGTCGAGTTCATCGGCGAGTTCGCCGAGCCCTATGCAGCGCGGATCATCTGCCTCCTGCTCGGACTGCCCGAGGACAACTGGGCCCAGGTCGCCCACTGGGCCGACGACCTGGGCGCGTCGTTCTCCATCGACGTCGGCAACCAGGTCCCCCGGATCGAGGCCGCCCTCGACGGTCTGCGCGGGTACGTCGGCGACGTCATCGTCGACCGCCAGGCCCACCCCCGCGAGGACCTGGTGACGACGCTGGTCCGGGCCGTGGACGACGACGGCGACCGGCTGTCGCGACACGAGCTCGAGGTGGCGCTGGTGTTCCTGGCCTTCGCGGGCATGGAGACCACCCGCAACCAGCTCGGCCTGGCACTGCAGACCCTGCTCGCGCATCCCGACCAGTGGCGGCTTCTCGGAGAGCGGCCCGAGCTCGGCGGCAACGCCGTAGAAGAGGTGATGCGGGTCAACCCGACCGTCACCTGGGTGACCCGCGAGGCGCTGGAGGACCTGGACTTCCACGGTCTCCGGATCCCCAAGGGAGGCATCGTGCAGACGTTCTCGCACGCGGCCGGCACCGATCCACGGGCGATGCCCGACCCGGCGTTCGACATCACCGCGGAGCGCCCGCCGCACCACGGTTTCGGCGCCGGCATCCACCACTGCCTCGGCCACTTCGTCGCCCGGACCGACATGGCCGTGGCGCTGCCCCTGTTGGCCGCAGCGGATGCCCGACGCTCAGCCCGACGGGCCCGGCGACTGGATGCCGGTCTCGGGCAACACCGGAGCCCGACGGTTCCCGATCCGGTTCACGCCGTGAGGTGGTGCACGTAGCACCAGCGCCAGTCCTCGCCGGGCTCGGCGGACTGGATGACCCGGTGCTTCTCCTCGTGGAAGTGCGCGGTCGCGTGCCGCGCCGGAGAGGAGTCGCAGCAGGCGACGATGCCGCACTCGAGGCACTTGCGCAGGGACACCCAGCGATACCCCTCGGCGAGGCACTGCGCACAGACCTGGTCCGGGCCGATCTCGACGACGGCATACGCCCGCAGGTCGTCGCACTGCTCGCCCTGGCGCCGGGAGGCAGTCACCCGCCTGAGGTCCTCGCGCTCCTGGCCGGCGAGGTCGAGCATCGACTCCTCGACGTCGAGCATCGCCAGCACGTCGCTGACGATCTCGGAGGCCACCGAACCCGACGAGCGGATCTCCAGCACCCGAGCCCGCTCGGCCTCGATCATCGCGATCCGGACCCGCGCATACATCTCGCTCGGCGGCTCCTCGTCCGCCGCCGTGCCGAGCCGCTCCCACGCCGCGAAGTTGCGCTGCTCGACCCGCTGCTTGATCGTCGCGATCACGCCGTGCGGATCGTCGTCGACCTCCAGCTCCTTGAGCTTCTTGAACGCCGCCTTGGATGCCTGCTGCAACAGCGTCGCGCGGGCCAGCGCGTCGTCCATCGGGTCCGGTGAGGGCACCCGCAGCCGCCGCGCCACCCAGGGCAGCGACATGCCTTGGAGCAGCAGGGTGCCGGCCACCACCGTGAACGCGATCAGCAGCAGGATCTCCCGGTGCGGGGTGTCCGGTGGGATCACGAACGCCGCGGCCAGGGTGACCACCCCGCGCATGCCGGCCCAGCCGAGCACGAACGTGTAGGTCCATGGCGGCCGCACGCCGGTGTCGGGATCCGGACCCGGTCGGATCAGCAAGTAACGAACCGGGAACACCCAGGCCATCCGGAGCACGATCACCGCGAGCAGGGTGAGCCCGCAGACCGCGACGATGCGCGAGGTCGAGAGGCCGCTCTGCTCCACGTCGGACAGCAGCCACTCGGCCTGTAGCCCGATCAACAGGAAGACCGTGTTCTCCAGGACGAACGCGACTGTCCGCCAGTTGATCCGTTCGGCGATCCGGGACTGCGCGGTCTGCAGGATCGGCGCCTTGTGCCCGAGCAGCAGGCCGGCGACCACGACCGCGATCACGCCGGAGCCATGGATCGGCTCGTGCTCGGCGGCGACGTACGCCGCGAACGGCACCGTCAACGAGATCGCGGTGTCCATCAGCGGGTCGGTGACGTGCTTGCGCAGCCAGGCCACCACGAAGAACGCCACCAGCCCGACGAGTACGCCGCCACCCGCGGCGCGGACGAAGTCCCAGACGACCTCCAGCTTGTCCGAGGTGGTCATCGCGACCCCGGCCGCACCGGCGGCGATCGCGGTGCGCAGCGCGACCAGCGCGGTGGCGTCGTTCAGCAGCGACTCGCCCTCGAGGATCGTCACGATCCGTCGGGGCAGCCCGATCCGGCGGCCGATCGCGGTCGCGGCGACCGCGTCCGGCGGGGCGACGACCGCCCCGATCGCGAACGCGGCGGGCCAGCCCACGTTGGGCAGCAGCGCGTGCACCAGCAGGGCAACGCCCGCGGTGGTGAACACCACGAGGCCCACCGACAGCAGCAGGATCGGCCGGCGGTTGCGGTTGAAGTCGACCAGCGAGGTGGAGATCGCGGCGGCGTACAGCAGCGGCGGCAGCAGCCCGAACAGCACCACCTCGGCCTCGAGGCGCACCTCGGGCATGCCCGGCAGGTACGACGCCCCCACGCCGACGACGACCAGGAACAGCGGTGGCGGGAGGTCGAGCCGGCGCGCGATCGCGGTACCGGCCAGCACGCTGACCCCGAGCGCGACCAGGAATGCTGCGGTGTCCACGCTCCGCATTCTTGCCGAGCGGTGGCTAGGCGGGGGTCTGCTGCTCCAGCCGCAAGATGCCGGCGGCGAACGCGACCAGCCGCTCGGTCTCGAACCGGTCGGGGTCCTCCACGAGCACGCGGCCGAAGTACTCCAGGCTCGCGACCAGCGCATGCGCCGCCAGCTCGGCGTCGACGTTGGTGGGCAGCACTCCCTCGAGCATCCCGCGGAAGTAGCCACGCACCAGGTCGCGGTCGACGTCGATCCGTCGGCGTACGACGTCCGGCGTCGCGTGCGGCGCGGCGAGGATAGGCCGCCAGGTCAGGGGGTCGGAACGGACCTGCTCGGCCATCGCGCGGACCGCCGAGAGGATGGCCTCGCGTGGGTCGGCCGCGTCGCTCGGGAACGCCGCGGCCAGCTGCTTCAGCGCCCGCGCCTGCTGGCGGTCGAGCAGCGCGCCCAGGAGCTGCCCGAGCCCGTCGAAGGCGCCGTACACGACCGGGCGGGTGACGCCCGCCTCGCGGGCGATCGACTCGACCGAGATGCCGTCGTACCCGTCGCGGACGATCACCCGGATCGCGGCGTCGAGCAGCTGCTCGCGGCGCTCATCGATGGGCACCCTCGCGGCGTACGGCCGGCGCTTGGTCACGTGCCCACCGTACGCGAACTCTTCCAATTACTACAGTGGTGTAGTAATTTCTCCGGCATGGCGATTCGCAAGCGCAAGGCCAAGCCCGTCGAGCCCCATGAGGACTACGGGTTCTTCGGACCGGACTCGGTGACCTGGAAGGTGTGGGGCTACTCCACGTCCGCGACGATCGGCTTCCAGCGCGCCGTCGTGGTCGAGGAGCTCGACCCGGCCCTGATCGCCTCGGTCGACAAGACCCAGGACATCTTCACGCGGCCGCGCACGCGGTACGACCGCACCCTGCGCTACTTCTCGATGGTGGCCTTCGGCTCCAGCCGCGAGACCGCCAAGGTCGCTGACATCCTGGTGAAGATCCACTCCAAGGCCGTCGGCATCGAGCCCCTGTCCGGCCAGAAGTACGACGCCAACGACCCGCACAGCCAGCTGTGGATCCACATGACCGCCTGGCACTCGATCCTCTACGCCTACGAGAAGTACGGCCCCGGCAAGCTGACGCCGGAGGAGGAGCAGCAGTACTGGGCGGAGTGCGCTATCGGCGCCGAGCTGCAGACCTGCGACCCCGCCGACGTACCCCGGACCCGCGAGGGCGTGAGCGAGTACTTCGAGTACATGCGACCGAAGCTGGCCGGCAGCGAAGCCGCGCAGAAGGCGATGGACCACCTGCTCAACGCGCACGTGATGCTGCCGCCGATGCCGCTCCTGATGCGCCCCGGCGCGTGGGTGGTCAGCAAGATGCTCCGCTACGGAACGCTCGCCACCATGCCGCAGTGGATGCGGAAGATGGGCGGCCTGCGCCAGCCGCGGATCGTGGACGTGCTGGTCACGCCGATCCTCAAGATCTCGTTCCGCGTGGTCGAGAGCAACAAGCGGCTCAAGCTCGCGGTGCTCCGGCTGATCTCGCCGATGACCGTGCCCGTCGTCGCGCCCATCCTCCTGGGGGTGGAGCCGACCAACCCCGAGGTGGTCACGCCGGCCGAGGCTCGCGCCCGGTACGGCTACGACAAGCCGCGCGACGCGCACCTCGAGCTGCGCGCGCGTCAGGCTGCCCGGGTCTTCGGCGAGGGCGCGGAGCCCAGCGACGAGGGCCTGATCGAGTCGCAGCCCATTCTGGGCGCTCTCGCCTAGGCAAGAGCGCGGATCCTCGCGTCGAGGTCACGGCGGTTGTCGCGGCGCACCCGCGCCTCGATGACCTCGATGCCGCCGTTGGGGTTCGCGATGGCGTGCTCGAGCTCGCTCAGTGAGTCGACCCGCCAGTGCGGGGTGCGCGTCGCCGCGCAGAGGCTGGCCAGGTCGACGCCGTGCGGGGTGCCGAAGAGGTCGTCGTACGCCGCGGCGTACTCCGGCGCCCCCTGCTCGAGCATGCTGAAGATCGAGCCGCCGTCGTCGTTGACGACCACGATCGTCAGGTCCGGTTCGGGCTGTCCCGGACCGAGGATCAGGCCGTTGCTGTCGTGCAGGAATGTGACGTCGCCCATCAGCGCGAGGGAGCGCGAGCTGTGCGGGCGGCCCAGCGCGGCGCCGATCGCCGACGAGACGGTGCCGTCGATGCCGGAGAGACCGCGGTTGGCGATCACCTTGCGCCGCTCCCCCACGATGTAGGGACGGGCCATCAGATCCAGGTCGCGGATCGGGCTCGAGGCGCCGATGAACAGCAGCCCCTCGGCCGGCAGCGCCTGGCTCACAGCTCCCGCGACTTCGTACGGCGTCAGCTCCGGCTCGGCGGCCAGCAGAGCGTCGAGCTTCTCGGCGACCTCGCGGTCGGCCGCACGCCAGCGCTCGACCCATGCCGAGTCGTCCGGCTCCGCGATCGGCGCATCAACCGGCGTACACGGGAAGGGACGCTGCGCCCACACACCTGGGGCGGACGTCGCCAGCACCTCGACGTCAGCCCGGTTCAGCAGCCGCGTGACCGGGCGGGACAGCGTGGGGTGGCCGAAGACCACGACGCGTTCGATGTCCCGCCCGAGCTCGCTGTCCAGCAGCAGCCGGTAGCACCGGATGGTGTTGGTGCCGTTGCGAGATCCGCTGCTGGGTTCCGCGAACAGCGGCCAGTTGGCACCCTCGGCGAACGTGCGGGCGGGCGGGCCTGCATCGTTCCCCGCCACCACCACCGTCCGTGGCCCGGAGGGAACGTCGGTGGACGGATAGTCCGCCTCGTGCGGCACCCTTTGTGGGGTCCCTTGGGGTGCCGGAGACGGCGGACTGTCCCAGCTGCCCTCAGGGACCAGCGGGTCGTCGAGCTGCACGTTGAGGTGTGTCGGACCGATCCGGTTGAGACCCGGCAGCTCGGCGGTCTCGTCCAGGTCGTGGGTGTGGACGAGCGGACCGAAGATGCCCACTTGGTCGGTGGTCTGGTTGGCGTCGGTGCCGCGGACCCGGGCCGGCCGGTCGGCGGTGACGGCGACGAGCGGGAGGCCGGCGTGGGCGGCCTCGAGCATCGCCGGGTGCAGGTTGGCGACGGCCGTCCCCGACGTACAGATCACCGCGGCCCGTGCGCCCACCTTGGTCAGCCCGAGCGCGAGGAAGCCGGCGGTCCTCTCGTCGATGCGGGTGTGCAGCCGGAGCAGACCCGCGGCAGCGGCATCGTGCGCAGCGAACGACAGCGGTGCGTTCCTGGAGCCGGGCGCGATCACGATGTCGGTGACGCCCGACTCGAGCAGCGTATGCAGCACCCTGCGGGCGAGGCTGGTCGCGGTCACGTCACCGGATCCTTCCGCACGTCGGCCAGCCGCGCCTCCCAGTGAGCCACCCGGTCGGGTGGCGCGGCGAGCCGGACCAACGCGGCCTCGTCGACCGCGGGGCGTCGCACCGGCAGTACGCCGCCGACCGGAAGCAGCGACTCGACGACGACGTCATCCGTGAGCAGCTGCACGGTCGCCAGGCCGCACGCGTAGGGGAGCTCGGGCAGCGCAGCGGCGAGCGCCACCCCGGCGGCGATCCCCACGGACGTCTCCAGGGCGGACGACACCACCACGGGCAGGCCGATGTCCTCGGCGATCCGCAGGCAGGCGCGGACGCCGCCGAGCGGTTGCACCTTCAGCACCGCGATGTCCGCGGCCTCGAGATCGCGCACCAGGTAGGGGTCGGCGGCCCGGCGGATCGACTCGTCGGCGGCGATCGGCACCTCGACCCGGCGACGTACGACGGCGAGGTCCTCGACCTCCATGCACGGCTGCTCGACGTACTCGAGCCCACCGGCCGCGCGGTCGAGGGCCGCGATGGCGGCCACCGCGTCGGACACGTCCCAGGCTCCGTTGGCGTCGATGCGGATCCGGCCGTCGCCGCCGATCGCGTCCCGGACCGCCTCGAGCCGGGCCTCGTCGTCGGCCAGGGTCTGCCCGGGCTCGGCGACCT
This sequence comes from uncultured Actinomycetota bacterium, assembly GCA_963798055.1. Classification (GTDB taxonomy): domain Bacteria; phylum Actinomycetota; class Actinomycetes; order Propionibacteriales; family Nocardioidaceae; genus Nocardioides. The sequence goes on along the minus strand of CAWCRX010000017.1, from coordinate 100,217 downwards.
TGACCTTGGCGGTGCGGCAGCCGCCCGCCGAAACGATCGCGTGCGCCTTCTCGGGATCGACGGCCGGAACCGTCACGTTCACCGGCACCTCGTCCCGCAGCGGTCTCGGCCAGTCGCCGGCGGCCGCCTCGTCCGCGCATTGCAGCCAAGGGCGCGGCGACGGCGGCGTCGTACTCGAGGAACGGGCTCCACTCGCCCCAGCCGGCGTCCCCGCGCAGCAACACGCCCTCGCGCACGGTGATCCCGCGAAACCGGGTCCGCATCGGGATCGAGAAGACCTGGATCACGCCATCCCCCGCAGTGCGACCCGGTCGGGCTTGCCGCTCTCGAGCCGCGGGATCTCGTCGACCACCACGACCTGGCGCGGCGCCCAGGCCCGCGGGTGCTCCTCGGCGACCCAGTCGCGAAGCCGCTCGAGATCGACCCCCAGGACGGTCACGACGAACGCGACCACCCGCTGCCCCCACTCCGGGTCGTCGACGCCGAGCACCTCGACCTCCGCGATGTCCGGGTGTCTGCGGAGGGTGGCCGCCACCGCGGGCGCGGGCACGTTGACGCCGCCGCTGACGACCATGTCGTCCATCCGGCCGAACACCGTCAACCGCCCCTCGTGGTCGAGGTGGCCGGCATCGGAGGTGAGGAACCAGCCGTCGACAAGGGCACCTGCTGTCAGCTCCGCATCTCCTTCGTACCCGTCGAAGAGCGTCGGCCCGCCGATCCTGATCCGGCCCTCGGTGCCGATGGCGACGGCCACCCCGTCGAGCGGCATCCCGTCGTAGACGCAACCGCCGGCGGTCTCGGCGGAGCCGTACGTCGCGACCACCCGCAGGCCTTGTTCGTCCGCGCGGCGCCGGAGCTCGGCGTCGATCGGTCCACCCCCGAGCAGGATGGTGTGCGCGGTACGCAGCGCAGCGACGTCGTCGGCGCTGTCGAGGAGCCGGTGCAGCTGCGTGGGCACCAGCGAGGTGAACCAGGCGTCGGCTCCTTCCGCCGGCCACTCGGTCGCCGGCTCGTGCCCCGCTACCAGCGAGCGACAGATCACCTGGACCCCGGCGACGTACGACGGCGGCAGCACGAGCACCCAGGGGCCGGCGGCTCCGAGGCGGCGCTCGGTAGCGGCGACCGAGGCCTCGACCGCGGCCCGCGAGAGCAGCACCCGCTTCGGGGCGCCGGTCGACCCGGACGTCTCGACGACCAGGCGGACGTCGTCCGGACCGTCGAGCCAGGCACGGAGGGTGGCGACCACCTCGCCCACCGACCCCGCGGGGCTCACCGTCGTCACCCGCCGAACGCTAGCGACTTCGGCGACTGATTGAATCGTCGGTCGTGGCAACCCCCGCTCAATGGATCGCCGGCGCCCGGCCGCGCACCCTCCCGGCCGCGCTGGCCCCGGTGCTCGCCGGCACCGGTGTGGCGGCGTACGTCGACGAGGCGGTGTGGTGGAAGGCGGCCCTCGCGCTCGTGGTCAGCCTGGCGCTGCAGGTGGGCGTCAACTACGCCAACGACTACTCCGACGGCATCCGCGGCACCGACGACGACCGGGTCGGCCCGATGCGCCTCGTCGGATCCGGAGCGGCCCAGCCGGGCGCGGTGAAGCGGGCCGCGTTCCTGTCTTTCGGTGTGGCGGCGGTCGCCGGGCTGGGTCTCGCGGCCGCGACTGCGTGGTGGCTGGTCGCGGTGGGCGCGGTCTGCGTGCTGGCGGCCTGGTTCTACACCGGCGGCTCCTCGCCCTACGGCTACCTCGGCCTCGGCGAGGTGATGGTGTTCGTGTTCTTCGGGCTCGTCGCGGTCGTCGGGTACGACGTACGTCCAGACCGAGACCTGGGAGTGGGCCGCGCTGTACGCCGGCGTCGGCATCGGCGCGCTCGCCTGCGCAATCCTCGTGGTCAACAACCTGCGCGACATCCCGACCGACGAGGTGGCCGGCAAACGCACCCTGGCGGTGCGGCTGGGTGAGCCGCGGACCCGGGCGTTCTACCTCCTGCTGGTGCTCGCCGCGGCCGCCGCGGTGGTCGCCGTCGCGGCTGCTACGTCCTGGTGCGTGCTCGTCGGGCTCGCATTCCTCGTGGTCGCCGGGCCCGCGGTGCGGACGGTGCTGGGAAGTGCTCGGGGACCGGCGCTGATCCCGGTGCTGCAGCAGACCGGGCTGGCCGAGCTGGCCTGGGCGGTGCTGGTGACGGCCGCGCTGTTCGCCTGTCGCTAGGCGGGTGTGGACAAGGGGCGGTGACCCAGCGTCGCTTTCGACGTCCCGAACCGACACTTACTCACCGCTCACCCTGGCCCACGCAGCCGGGCGGTGACCTAGGACCAATCTCGGCGACCCAAAGTGACCCTAAATCACCGCTCGGTGGCCAACCACGCCCGGCGTACGCTCGACTGCATGCTGACCTTCCTGATCATCGTGGCCGTGATCCTCGCTGGCGTCGTGGCCTGGCGAATGCGGGTCCAGCTGCTGGCGAAGGCGCTCGGCCAGTCCGAGAGCCGGGTCGACCGGCAGCTCAACCGCAAGAAGCGTTAGGGGGCTGGCGGGACCGGATCGGCCTGGCGCTCTGACCGCCAGGGTGCGCGCCAGTCCGCGGCCTCGAACCCGTCCATGATGTAGATCCGCTCTCGAGCCACCTTTTCGCCAAGGAACTCCATGATGCTGACGGTGAACATCCACGGAGCGCCGTTGTAGCTGATCAGGTACTCGGTCACCACGAGGTCGTCGCGGTGGTTGATCCGCCGAAGGTGGAACTTCAGGTCGGCTGGATACTGCCGCCGCCACTCGCGGAAGTTCTCAACGCCTTCGAAGCGCTCGCCCGACTGTGGAAACTCCAGGACAGCGTCGTCGTGGTAGATCTCGTGCGCGAGATCCTCGTTCTTTCCTGAGTGCTCCCAGTGCTGATGGAGCGCGCGCACCAGCTCGTCCTCGGTCAACACGGCAGCTCCTCCGTTCCACGGTAGCCTGGAGCGTCGCACATGGCCTGGCGGAAGCTAGTCCGCGTCTTCCTTGCTGCGCAGCTCCTCGATCTTCGCGGTGGCCTTCTGAGCGCGCGTCTCCACGCGCTGCGCGAACGCCTCCCGCTGCCGGGCGAGCAGGAAGTAGGAGCCGATTCCGCTGATCAGGAACGCCAGCACCACGGCCCAGATCATCTCGACGTCACCGGCCGCGGCGGCCCAGATCCCGGTCACGATCGCCAGCGACCCGAGGAACAACAGCACCCGAAGGCCGGTGTAGATCCAGAACTCCTTCACGGGGTTGAGGGTACGGCGTGACCAGGTGCGCTCTACATTGGAGGGGTGCTGAGGTTCTTGCTCGTGGTGGCCGTGTTCGCGGGGGCGACTTATCTCGCCGTCCGGGTCATCCAGAGCCGCGGGCTGATGCCCGACAAGCCGACGCTGCCGCAGCGGAAGCCGCCGCCCAAGATGGTGGCGCCCGACGACGACGAGGACTTCCTGCGGGACCTCGACCGGAAGCGGCTGAACCCCGAGGATCCTGACGGCTAGCTGGTGGTTTCGAGGCTCGCTGGCGCTCGCACCTCAACCACCGATGGCGCCGAAGCGTACGAGTGCTGGCTGCTGGAGCTGAAGTAGTTGATCCCGATGAAGTTGAACCACAGCGTGGCCAGCCCGAGCAGCGCGAGCAGCGCGGCGTTGCGGCCCTTCCAGCCTGCGGTCGCGCGGGCGTGCAGGTAGCCGGCGTACACCACCCAGGTGATGAACGCCCACACCTCCTTCGGGTCCCAGTTCCAGTACGACGACCAGGCCTCGTGCGCCCAGATCGGGCCGGTGATCAGCACGGCGAAGGTCCACACCGGGAACGCGAATGCGTGGATCCGGTAGGACAGCCGGTCCAGCGAGGCGAGTGACGGGACCCGGGCGAGCGGGCCGGTGACGTCGTCCCCCTTGCGGTTCTTGATCAGGTACATCGCCGAGACGATGCCGCCGAGCGTGAACGCGCCGGTGGCGATGATCGCGGAGACCACGTGGATCACCAGCCAGTAGGAGTTCAGCGCCTCGGTGAGTGGGGCGACCTCCTCGTGCAGCCAGATCACCGCGACCATCAGCGTCGTGAGCACGAAGCCGATCACGATCGGTGCCATCCAGCCGAGCTTGAACTTCCGGTAGAGGCCGACGTAGAGCAGCGTCACCACGAAGCTGCCCGAGATCGTGAACTCGTACATGTTGCCCCAGGGCACCCGGTTGGGATCCGCGGCCATGCCGCGACCGACCAGGGCGACCACGTGGATGCCGGCCGCCAACAGGGTGAGCAGGAAGCCCAGCCGGCCGAGGAACTCCACGCGGTGCGTGGGCTCGGTCTCGGGGCCGCCGGTGGCGACAGCGACGCCGCCGCCCTCTTCGGCCGCGGTGGCGACCGACGCCGCCGGCGTCCGGTCACGCAGGGCGGCCCACTCGGCCAGATGGACCAGCAGGGCGATGAAGTAGACCACCCCGGCAGCCGCGATCGCCTGGTCGCTGAGGTCTCCCCAGGCACCGTTGCTCATGCCTTCTCCGTTCGTCGCAGCTCCGCCACGATGTCGTCGAGAATCTCCGCCATCTCGCCGTTGCCGGACCGGTCCAGCGCGGCGACCTCGACCATTGTGCCCTCACCCTCTCGACGTGCCCTGACCCAGACCCGTCGGGGCCGGATGAACAGCGAGGCGAGCAGCCCGATCAGCGCGAGCACCACACCGCCGAGGGTGACCTCCTTGCCGGGGGTCTGGCTGATCTGGATCCGGGTCCAGGGCTTCACGCCCTCGAACGTGATCGAGCCCAGCCCGTCGGGGAGCTGCACGGTCTGCCCGGGCTGGATGTCGACCCGGAACGGCTTCCCGTCCTTGCCCTTGACCTGATCGAGGTTGGACTTGTCCAGCACGTAGATGGACTGAGCAGCGCCGGAGTCGAGCCCCAGGTCGCCGGTGTAGACGAGCATCGAGAGCGTCGGGTTCTTGTCGTCGCCCATCACCGTGATCGGGTCGCCGTCGAGCATCAGGAAGGTCGGATAGAACAGTCCCTCGAACCCGATCTGCGCGGGGCGGGCGTCCGCGGCCTTGATGACCCCGAAGGACAGGAAGCTGGCGTCCTGCGGCAGGAAGACCACCGGCTCGCGGTAGGCGAGGTCGCCGTTCCCGTCGTGCACCGTCACCACCGGCGCGTAGCCGTGGCCGATCAGGAAGACCTCGGTGTCGCCGATCGACAGCGGGTGGTTGACCCGGAGGTCGTAGTCCTCCTCCGCGGAATCCGGCGACTCGCGGTAGGTGAGACCGGCGTTGAAGGACTGGGCCATCCCCTTGCGCGGCCCCGAGGTCAACCAGTCCACGTCGAACTTGTCGAAGCTGAACGAGAACGGCTCCATGTCCTCGGCGCGGAAGAGGCTGCCGGGGTCGAAGTCGTCGTACTGCGTCAGGTTGTTGGAGAACGTCGACCCCTCGACCAGGATCACGCCGCCCTTGTAGCCGAACAGCCCACCGACCGCGAACCCGACCAGCACGATCAGCACCGACACGTGGAAGACCAGGTTGCCGGCCTCGCGCAGGTAGCCCCGTTCGGCACTGACCGCTTCGTCGCCGTCGCTCGACGCCCGCAGCCGGTAGCCGCGACCGCGCAGCACCTGCCGGGCCCGCTCGAGGTGGTCGTCGGCCGGCTGCTCGATCGTGTACGTCGTGTGGTCGGCCAACCGGGTCAGGTTCCGTGGCGCGACCGGCGGCTCGGAACGCAGCCCGCGCCAGTAGACGAGGATCCGTGGGATGAAGCAGCCCACCAGCGAGATCATCAGCAGGATGTAGATCGCCGAGAACCACGCCGAGTCGTAGACCGAGAACAGGTCGAGCTTCTCGTAGATCGGGGTGAGGTCCGGGTGCTGCTCCTTCCACCGGGTGGTGCCCAGCGAGTCGACGCTCTCCTGCGGGACCACCGATCCCGGCACCGCCGCCAGGGCGAGCAGCAGGAGGAGCACCAGGGCCGTGCGCATCGAGGTGAGCTGGCGCCAGGCCCACCGCAGCAGCTCCCGCGGCCGCAGGTCGCCGGGCGGCCGCGGATCGGTCTGTCGGTCGGCGCCGCCGGTCACACCGGCACCTCGAAGTCGCTCACGAGCTGGACCTGCAGCCACTGGACGATCTCGTTCCACAGGCCGGTCAGCAGCAGTACGCCGACGGCCACCAGCATCAGCCCGCCGGCGCGCATCACGGCGGCCTGGTGGCGGCGTACCCAGGCCAGCGCGCCCAGCGTGCGCCGGTAGGCGAGGCCGGCGATCACGAACGGGATGCCCAGACCGAGCGCATAGACCGCGGACAGCAGGGCCCCTCGCGCGGCGGTGCCGTCGTTGATGGTGAGGGCGAAGATGACGCCGTACGTCGGGCCGATGCAGGGCGTCCACCCGAGCGCGAAGATCGCGCCGATGAACGGCGCCGCCCCCAGGCCCACGGCGGGGATCTTGTGGATCCGCCACTCCCGCTGCAGCAGCGGCACGAACCCCGCGAAGACCAGGCCGAGCAGGATCAGTGCCCCGCCCATCACCCTGGTGATCTCGTCCTGCCAGGTGAACAGCCAGCTGGCCAGGCCTCCGGTGGTGGCGCCCAGGATCACGAAGATCACCGTGAAGCCGAGCACGAACAGCACCGAGCCGAGCAGCATCCGGCCCCGGTGGTTGCCGGCCTCACCGGACGCGAGGTCCGCGCCGGACAGTCCGGTGGCGTAGGAGAGGTAGCCGGGCAGCAGCGGGATCACGCACGGGGAGAAGAACGACACCAGCCCGGCCACCATGGCCACCGGGATGGCGAGGGCCAGCGAGCCGTTGGCGGCCTGGCTCTGGAACCACTCACCCATCCTCGGCCGCCACCTCCTCGACCAGCTCGACGAGCGTGGTCTCCGAGGGGATGGCGCCGCTGACCAGGGCCGCGACCCGGCCCTGGCGGTCGAGGACGAGGGTCGTGGGGGGCAGCCGGGGCCGGTAGCGGCCGAACTGCAGGAGGGTCTCGCCGCCTTCGTCGTGGATCGACGGGTACGGCACCTCCTGGGTGCGCTCGAACGCCGCCGCGGTGTCCGCCGACTCCCGGATGTTGATGCCGACGAACGTCGCCTCGACCTCGGCCGCCGCCGCGGCCAGCGCGGGTGTCTCGCTGCGGCAGGGCGGGCACCAGGACGCCCAGACGTTGACCACCGTGACGCCTCCGCGGTAGTCGGCGAGGTCGATCTCGTCTCCGTCGAGCGAGGTGCCGGTGATCTCGACCGGGTCCTCACGATCGCCGATCGAGACCTGGGTGACCGTGCCGTCGCCCTCGATGTACTCGAGGTCGCCGGTCCCGGACAGCCCGCTGCAGCCCGACAGCAGCGGTACAGCCAGGAACACAGGAAGGAGACGGCGGACGAGGCTCAGGGCTTCTTCTCCTCGGGCGCGCCACCCGCCGAGAACGGCGCGCTCTTGTCGCCGCGAGGGATCAGGTCGCCCGCGGGTTCGCTGTAGGAGACCTGGGTGAGCTCGTCGCCGACGAAGTGGAACGAGGTGAGGGAGCAGAGCGTGCACTGGCGCTTGCGCGGGTCGTGGAGGAACGAGCGCTTCTCGACGTGCAGCCGGGTCGTCCAGATCGGCAGCTGGTGCGACACGATCACCGCTTCGTGGCCGGCGGCTGCCTCGCGCGCGTCGTGCACCGCGGCCATCATCCGGCTCACGATGTCCTTGTAGGGCTCGCCCCAGGACGGCTTGAAGGGGTTCCAGAGGTGTCGCCAGAGCCGGGGATTGCGCAGTGCCTTGGCGCCACCGGCGAACGCGACGCCCTCGAACACGTTGGTCGACTCGAGCACCCGTTCGTCGAGGGTCACCTCGAGACCGCGGGCCAGGGCCAGCGGGGCCGCGGTCTCCTGAGCCCTCTCGAGCGGCGAGGAACGCAGGTGGACGATGTCGCGGTCCCGGATGGAGTCGGCGACCCGCTCCGCCATCTGCCGGCCGAGCTCGGAGAGGTGGAACCCGTCGCGGCGGCCGTAGAGGACGCCTTCGGGGTTGTGCACCTCGCCGTGCCGGAGCAGGTGGACGACGGTGTCGGGAGTGCTCATGAGATCGCCTCTCCAGCTGCGCGCGCCGCACCGGGCAACGCGTCGAGCACGGTCTGTACCGCGCGGTCGTCGTGGGCCGAGGACAGGAACCACGCTTCGTACGCCGACGGCGGGAGGTAGACGCCGCGCCTCGAGCATGGCGTGGAAGAACGCGGCGTACGCCGCCAGGTCGGTGTCCGCGGCATCGTCGAAGTCGCGCACCGGGCCCTCGGTGAGGAAGACCGAGAACATCGTCCCCGCCGACTGGATCACGTGCGCGACGCCGGCCTCGGTGAGCGCGGCGCCAGCCGCCGCCTTGATCGTCTCGCCCGCGGCGCTCAGGTGGGCGTAGACCTCGTCGGTCGCCAGCCGCAGCGTGGCCAGGCCGGCGGTGGTCGCGATCGGGTTCCCGGACAGAGTTCCCGCCTGGTAGACCGGCCCCTCGGGGCTGAGCAGCGACATCAGGTCGGCGCGCCCGCCGAACGCCGCCGCCGGGAAGCCGCCGCCCATCACCTTGCCGAACGTCACCAGGTCCGGTCGCCAGCCCTCGACCGCGCCGTCGAGGCCCCACTGCCCCGTGCGGCTGGCCCGGAAGCCGGTCATCACCTCGTCGCTCACGAACAGCGCGCCGTGGGCCGCGCAGGTCGCGGCCAGGAACCCGTTGAAGCCGGGCTCGGGCGGGACCACGCCCATGTTGCCGGGGGCGGCCTCGGTGATCAGGCAGGCGATCCGGTCGCCATGCTCGGCGAACACCTTCTCCACCGCGGCCCGGTCGTTGTAGGGCAGCACCAAGGTCAGCGCGGTCGACGACTCGGGGACGCCGGGCGTGCCGGGCACCGCGAACGTGGCGAGGCCGGAGCCGGCCTGCGCGAGCAGCGCGTCGACGTGCCCGTGATAGCAGCCGGCGAACTTCACCACGACGTCGCGGCCGGTGGCGCCGCGAGCCAGCCGGATCGCCGACATCGTGGCCTCGGTGCCGGAGGAGACGAACCGCACCCGCTCGACCGGGGCTCTGGCCACGATCTCCTCCGCGAGCTCGACCTCGGGCACTGTGGGCGTGCCGTACGACGTCCCGCGGGCCACGGCGGCAGCCACCTCGCGCTGCACCTCGGGGTGGGCGTGCCCGAGCAGCATCGGCCCCCAGGAGCAGATCAGGTCGACGTACTCGTTGCCGTCGACGTCGGTCAGCCAGGCGCCCGAGGCAGACCTGATGAACCGTGGAGTGCCCCCGACGGCGGCGAACGCTCGCACCGGCGAGTTCACGCCTCCGGGCGTCACCGCGCGCGCCCGGTCGAACAGCGCGCGCGACTGCGCGTCGGGACGGGGGGTCACCGGCTCATTGTCCCCGAGCGCCGGAATCGGGCTGCCACCGGGCGGGATCCGTGTGCGGATCCGTACGGTGACGGGGTAATTTGTCAGCCAGACGACCAGGTCGTTCGCACCGTAACCTCGGCGCGCTGCGACTCGTTGGTCGTGTTGCGCACACCACGCGCGACGGCTATGGGGAGTCGGGGAGCCAGCTCGAGCGCAGTACAAGGGGAGAGATGTCCACGAAGCGATTCGGTCGCATTCAGAAGGCCGCGGCGGTAGTGCCGCTGGCCCTGCTGTCGGCTGCCTGGACCGCGAGTCTCGCCGGCGTCGGAGCGGCGCCCGCCGTGGTGTCCAGCCAGGAAGGCGGCGACGAGACGCTGCCCGACGGCAGCAGCGTTCCCAGCGAGGCCATCGAGGCCCCCGCGTCGGTGTCCGATCCCGACGAGGCCAGCGACGGCGATCACGGCGACGCCGAGCGGATCCTCGCGACCTCTTCCGCCAACGGCATTCCCTCCTCGGCTCTGGCGGCCTACCAGCGCGCGGAGACCGTGATCAACTCCGCCGACAAGTCGTGCAACCTGACCTGGCAGCTGATCGCCGCGATCGGCCGGGTGGAGTCCAACCACGGTCGGTTCGGCGGCAACGCCCTCGACGACCAGGGCGTGGCCCAGCCCGGCATCTTCGGCCTGCCGCTCAACGGCACCCAGCGCGACCTCGGTGATCCGCGACACCGACGCCGGCCTGCTCGACAACGACACGGCCTACGACCGCGCGGTCGGCCCGATGCAGTTCATCCCCTCCACCTGGTCGGTGGTCGGTGTGGACGCCGACAACGACGGCCAGCGCAACCCGCAGGACATCGACGACGCGGCCCTGGCCAGCGCGGTCTACCTCTGCTCGGGTGCCAACGACCTCTCCACGGTCAGCGGCCAGCGCGCCTCGGTCTACCGCTACAACCACTCCACGTCGTACGTGAACCTGGTGCTGCGGATCATGCACAACTACCTGGCCGGCGACTTCATGAGCGTCCCCGACGGCACCACCGCCGCCGGCTACCTCGTGCCCGAGCCGCCGATGGCGGGCAACCCGCCCTACAACACCGGCAACAACCAGAACGAGGACTCCACCATCGACGCGGCTCCGCCGGCCACCCCGGACGGCGGCGAGGACGACGGCACGGACGACGGCGGCGACGACAACGGCGGTGACAACGGTGGTGACGACGGCGGCAACGACGGCGGCAACGACCTGCCTCCGGTGACCGTCCCGCCGCTGCCCTCGACCGAGGTCGAGCCGGTCGACGAGGTGCTGACCCTGGCCCAGGCCATCGTCCAGTGCACCCTCGACGGCATCAGCTCGCTCAACGTCAAGCAATGGAACCAGTGCATCAAGGACTACACCGGGAAGTAAGCGCGGTTCAGCGCAGTAGTGCTGCCGCCTCGGTGGCCCAGTAGGTGAGGATCACGTCGGCGCCGGCGCGCCGGATCGCGGTGAGGGTCTCGAGGATCGCGGGCTCGCGGTCGATCCAGCCGTTGGCGGCGGCGGCCTCGACCATGGCGTACTCGCCCGAGATGTTGTACGCCGCCACCGGGACGTCGACGGCGTCGCGCACCCGGCGCAGCACGTCGAGGTAGGCCAGCGCGGGCTTCACCATCACGATGTCGGCGCCCTCGGCCACGTCGAGCAGCGCCTCGCGCACTCCCTCGCGGGCGTTGGGAGGATCCTGCTGGTAGGTGCGGCGGTCGCCGGTGAGCGAGGAGTCGACGGCCTCGCGGAACGGGCCGAAGAAGGCCGAGGCGTACTTCGTGGAGTAGGCCAGGATCGCGACGTCGGTGTGCCCCGCGCCGTCGAGGGCGGACCGGATCGCGGCGACCTGGCCGTCCATCATCCCGCTCGGGCCGACCATGTGGACCCCGGCGGCGGCCTGGGCCCGGGCCATCTCGGCGTAGACCTCGAGCGTGGCGTCGTTGTCGACCCGCCCGGCGGCGTCGAGCACCCCGCAGTGGCCGTGGTCGGTGAACTCGTCGATGCACAGGTCGCTCATCACGGTGAGCGCGTCGCCCACCTCGGCGACCACGTCGGCGATCGCGACGTTGAGGATCCCGGCCGGATCGATCCCACCGGAGCCGACGGCGTCCTTGGTCTCCGGGATGCCGAACAGCATCACCCCGCCCAGCCCGGCCTCGGCAGCCTCCGCGGCCGCCTTCACCAGGGTGTCGCGGGTGTGCTGGACCACGCCGGGCATCGAGGAGATCGGCCGAGGCTCGTCGATCCCCTCACGGACGAACAGCGGCAGCACCAGCTGGCGTGCCTCCACCGAGGTCTCGGCGACCATCCGCCGGAGCGCGGGCGTGGTCCGCAGCCGGCGCGGCCGCACGGTGGGACCCACCCGCTCCTCGGTCATCGCGAGTTGGCGGACTTCCGGCGTCCGGTCGACTTGCGGGCCGAGGGCTTGGTGACCGGGTCGCCCGCCTCGATCATCGCCAGCCGGCGCGCCGAGCCGAAGTCGGCGAGGGCGTCGACGAGCAGGTCGACATCGGGCTTCGGAGCGAGTACGTCGACCCGGAGGCCGTGCTCCTCGGCGGTCTTGGCCGTGGCGGGCCCGATCACCGCGATGATCGTCGAGGCGTGCGGCTTGCCGGCGATGCCGACCAGGTTGCGCACCGTCGAGGACGAGGTGAACACGACCGCGTCGAACCGGCCGGTCTTGATCGCGTCGCGGGTCGGCGCCGGCGGTGGCGTCGCGCGCACGGTGCGGTAGGCCGTGACGTCGTCGCACTCCCAGCCCAGGTCGATCAGCCCGGCGACGAGGTTCTCGGTGGCGATGTCGGCGCGCGGCAGGAACACCCGGTTGATCGGGTCGAGCAGTTCGTCGTACTCGGGCCAGTCGGCCAGCAGACCGGCCGCCGACTGCTCCCCGGAGGGCACCAGGTCGGCGCGCAGGCCCCAGTCGCCGATCGCGGCGGCGGTCTTGTCACCGACGGCGGCGATCTTCAGGCCGGAGAAGGCACGGGCGTCGAGGCCGTACTCCTCGAACTTCTCCCGGACCGCCTTGACCGCGTTGACCGAGGTGAACGCGATCCACTCGTAGCGGCCCTCGACCAGGCCGCGCACGGCCTTGTCCATCTGCAGCGGGTTGCGGGGCGGCTCGACCGAGATGGTCGGCACCTCCTCGGGCACCGCGCCGTAGCCGCGCAGCCGCGTGGACAGCGAGGCGGCCTGCTCCTTGGTGCGGGGCACCAGCACCCGCCAGCCGAACAGCGGCTTGGTCTCGAACCACGAGAGCGTCTCGCGCAGGTCGACGACCTTGCCGACGACGGTGATCGCCGGAGGGGCCATCCGCGCGGCGCGGGCGTCGGCGGCGATGTGCTCGAGCGTCGAGGTGACCGTCGCCTGGTCGGTGGTGGTGCCGACCCGGGTCATCGCGACCGGGGTGTCGGCGTCGCGACCGGCGGCGACCAGCGCCTTGGCGATCTCGCCGATCTGACCGACCGCCGAGAGCAGCACGAGCGTGCGGTTGTCGGCGTACTGCGACCAGTCGATGCGGTCGCCGCAGGTCACCACGGACACCTCGCGGTTGTCCTTGGTGGTCAGCGGGATACCGGCGTACGCCGGCACGGACGCGACCGACGAGACGCCGGGCACGATCTCGAACCCGATGCCGGCCTTGGCCACCGCCTGGGCCTCCTCGGGCCCGGAGGCGTAGAGGAACGGGTCGCCGGCCATCAGCCGGACCACCCGGAGGCCGCGCTTGGCGTGCCGGACGACGACCTTGGCCCGGGCCGCGTGGGTCAGCGGCTGGCCGTCCTCGCCGAAGCCGCCGTCGACGAACTCGGGACCGACGGTCTCGGCCGGTTCCTCGCTCTCGACCTCGACGTCGTCCTCGTCCTCGACCGGCTCGGGGAGACCGAGCAGGGTGCGGACGAGCTGCGCGTGCTCGGGGGCCTCGGTCACGACCACGTCGGCCTGCCGGAGCAGGTCGACGGCGCGCACCGTCAGCAGGTCGGGGTCTCCGGGACCGCTGCCCACGAACGACACCCAGGCCATTGCGAGCCGGTCGGATGCCTTGCTGGTCTTGCCTCGCGTCATGCGTTCTGCACCTTTGCTGGTTGTGCTGGTTCCACGCTGTCGAGCTGTCCTGCCCCGTCGGCGAGCATTTCCTTCGCCAACCGGGTTCCGACGTCGACCGCGTCGGCTGGGTCTCCTGATGCGGACATCCGCACCGAGAGCGTCCCGTCGAGTGAGAGCGCTATCGCTCGCACCCAGATCTCTTCTCCGTCCTCGCCTTCCGCCACCTCGGCCATCGCGCCGACCGGGGCCGAGCAGCCACCCTCGAGGGTGGCCAGCACGGCCCGCTCCGCGTCCGTCGTGGCCCGGGACCGGGGATCGTCGAGCCGAGCGAGATCGCCCGCCAGCTCGTCGCCGGCACGGCACTCCACCGCGAGCGCACCCTGCCCGGGGGCGGGCAGCATCTGCAGGGGGTCGAGCACCTCGGTGACCTCATCGAGTCGATCGATCCGGGCCAATCCGGCCCGAGCGAGTACGACGGCGTCGTACTCACCGGAACGGACCTTCCCGATCCTGGTATCGACGTTCCCACGAACCGGCACCACGTCCAAACCGAGGCCGAGGGCGTGCAGCTGAGCAGCACGACGCGGGGACCCGGTGCCGACCCGGCTGCCGCTGGGGAGCTCACCGAGGGTCAGCCCGTCACGGGCCACGACCACGTCGCGGGGGTCCTCGCGCGGGGGCACCGCGACCAGCGTGATGCCGTCGGCGGGGTAGGTCGGAAGGTCCTTGAGGGAGTGCACGGCCACGTCGATGCGGTCGTCGAGCAGCGCGTCGCGCAGGGCGTTGACGAACACCCCGGTGGCGCTGCCGACGAGCGAGGCGCCGGCGTCCTGGCTCAGGTCGCCCTCGGTGGTGATCTCCACCAGCTCGGACTCACGACCGAGGCTGCTCGCGGACGAGCGCGGCCACCTGCTCGGCCTGGGTGGTCGCGAGCAGCGAGCGGCGGGTGCCGATCCGGATCGGAGGGCGGTCATGCCGAGACCCTCCGGACGGGTGACCGCGTCGACGGCCTCCGGGTCGAGGGCGAACAGCTCGGCGAGGGCGGCGGCGTAGGAAACGGCGCCGTGCTCGTTGGCGAGCTCCTTCACCCGGACCGTGGGCTCGTGCAGCAGCTTGTCGGCGACCCGGCGTACGGCGTGCCGGATCTCGGCCAGGTCGGCGTCGTCGAGGCCGGGCAGCCGGCCCTCGAGCCGGGCCATCTCGGCATCGACGACCGCGGTGGCCATCGAGCGGAGCGCGACCACGGTCGGGGTGACGCTGGCCTGGCGGCGAGCGGCGAGGAACGCGGTGACCTCCTCGCCGACGATCCGGCGGACCTCGAGCACCTCGCGGCCGGCCTCGCTCTGGTGCAGCGCGTCGGCGAGCTGGGCCAGGCCGATCAGGGTGACGCCGGGCAGCGACGCCACCGCGGGGTCGACGTCGTGCGGCAGTGCGATGTCGATGACGGACAGCGGCCGGTCGCCGGTGCGCGACTCGGCGAGCATGTCGCGGCTGATCAGGGTGCCACTGGCGCCGGTGCAGGTGATCAGGATGTCGGCGGCGGCGAGCTCGTCACGCAGGTCGATGAGGGCGACCGAGCGGGCGCCGTACTCAGTGGCCAGCCGGTCGGCATTGCCGGCCGTGCGGTTGACCACGCTGACCTGAGCGGCGCCGAGCCGGGAGACGGTGGCGGTCGCGAGCCCGGCCATCGCGCCGGCCCCGACCACGACGACGTGCTTGCCCTCGACGGTGCCGACGGCCTCGTCGGAGCGGTCGAGCGCGGCGCTCACCAGCGAGGGCGCGACCTGGTCGATGCCGGTCTCGGCGCGGGACCGCTTGCCGACCCGCAGTGCCTGCTGGAACAGCACGTTGAGCGCCGGGCCGACGGTGCCGATCTCCTGGCCGAGCCGGAGCGCCTCGCGGGTCTGGCCCAGGATCTGGCCCTCGCCGACGGCCATGGAGTCGAGCCCGGCCGCGACGTGGAACAGGTGCGAGACCGCGGCGTCGTCGTAGTGGACGTAGAGGTGCGGCAGCATCGCCTCGGTCGCCGCGCCGGCCCGCTCGACGAGCAGCCGGGACAGGGACTCGACACTGCCGTGGAAGCGGTCGACCTCGGTGTAGATCTCGACCCGGTTGCAGGTCGCGATCACGGTCGCCTCGGTGACGTGCTCGCAGGCGGCGGCGTTGCTGATCAGCTTGTGGACGCCGTCGTCATCGAGGGCCACCCGCTCGAGCAGGGCCACCGGTGCGGAGTTGTGGGAGATGCCGACCACCAGAACGCTCACGACGCACCACCCAGGACCTGCGCCTTGCGCTGCTCGTGGAACGCGAGGATCTGCAGCTCGATCGACAGGTCGACCTTGCGTACGTCGACTCCCTCGGGCACCGCGATCACGCTCGGGGCGAAGTTGAGGATGCTGGTGATCCCGCAGGCGACCATCCGGTCGGCGACGTCCTGGGCGGCGATCGCCGGGGTCGCGATCACGCCGATCGCGACGTCGCGCTCACTGACGATCTTCTCCAGGTCGTCGAACGGACGGACCTCCACGCCGGCCACCGCCTCGCCCTCGCGCGCCGGGTCGGCGTCGAGGAGCGCCACGACCCGGAAGCCGCGGCTGCGGAACCCGGAGTAGTTGGCCAGGGCGTGCCCGAGGTTGCCGATCCCGACGATCACGACGGGCCAGTCCTGGGTCACGCCGATCTCACGGGCGATCTGGTAGCTGAGGTACTCGACGTCGTAGCCGACGCCGCGGGTGCCGTAGCTGCCGAGGTAGGACAGGTCCTTGCGGAGCTTGGCGCTGTTGACCCCCGCCGCCGACGCCAGGTCCTCGCTCGAGCAGGTGTTGATGCCCGCGTCGGAGAGCGTGGTCAAGGCCCGGAGGTAGACGGGCAGGCGGGCGACCGTAGCCTCGGGAATCTCCCGGGCGGTCTCGCTCGACTGGCGTGCGGTCACAGTTCTGTCGCTTTCCAGCCGCATACAGCGTTTTCCTCGGCGTGGGCACCGGCATGCGGCCCGTTCACTCTAAGAGTTTGTGAACGCGAGAACAAAACGGCGCGGCCCGCACCGATCAGCGGGAGAGCGCGGCGCGCAGGCGGTCCTCGGAGACCCGCCAGAAGTCGTGCTGACGCCCGTCCACGAAGGTGACCGGGATCTCCTCGGCTGAACCGCCGGGTGAGCTCGGGGTCGTCGTCGATGGAGATCTCGTCGTACTGCTCCCCGAGGTCGGCGCAGACGCGCTCGACCACCTCGCGGGCGACTTCGCACAGGTGGCAGCCCGGGCGGGTGTAGAGCGTGACGCGAGCGGCCATGGCGGTCAGTCGATGAGGCCGAGGGCCTTGCGCCGCTCGGCGCTGCGGAGCCGGCCCTTCTGCACCTTGCCGGTGACCGTGAGCGGCAGCTCGTCGACGACCTCGATCCGGCTCGGCTGCTTGAACCTGGCCAGCCGTTCGTCACACCGCGCGCGTACGGCGTCCGCCACCGCGTCCCGGTCGCCGGAGGCGACGACGTACGCGACCACCGCCTCGCCGGTCTCGGCGTCGTCGACGCCGATCACCGCCGTCTCCTCCACGCCGGGGACGTCGCGGATCACGTCCTCGATCTCGCTCGGGTAGACGTTGAACCCGGAGACGATGACCAGCTCCTTGACCCGGTCGACGAGGAAGAGGTCGCCGGAGGGGTCGAGGAACCCGACGTCGCCGGTGGACCACCACCCCTCGGCGTCCGGACCGTCCGACCCGTCGGGCCAGTAGCCGCTGAACAGGTTGGCGCCCTTGATCTGGATCTCGCCCGGGTCGTCCGCGGCCTCACCGGACAGCGGTTGGCCGGTCTCGCCGACCAGCCGGATCTCGACGCCTTCGAGTGCGGCACCGACCGACCCGTTCTGCAGCTTCTTCGACCGCAGGGTGCTGGTGACGACCGGCGATGCCTCGGTCAGCCCGAAGCCCTGGTGGATGGGGATCCCGGTCCGGGCGGTGAACTCCTCGATCACGTCGGTCGACAGCGGAGCCGAACCGGACAGGATCAGCCGGACCGGGCCGAGCCGCTCCTCGAGGCCGTCGATCTCGCGCCAGTAGCCGAACACCGGCGGCGCGACCGGCACCACGCTGCAGGCTTCGTCCTCGATCAGGTCGAGCGTGCCCTGCGGGTCGAAGCGCTCGGCGAGCACCAGCTTGGCCCGGTGGCGGAGCACGCCGCCGAGGACGGCGTTGAGACCGTAGACATGGAACAGCGGCAGCATGCACAGCACCACGTCGTCGCCGTGCATCATCGGCGGCTCGACCGCGGCGACCTGTTCGATGTTGGCGAGCAGCGCCCGATGGCTGAGCATCGCGGCGCGGGGCCGGCCGGTGGTGCCGCTGGTGTAGAGCAGGCAGGCCAGCTTCTCGGGATCGGGCAGCGGCGGGATCTCGCGCGGCGCCTCGGAGCGCAGCTCGTCGTGGGCGAGCTCGCCGTCGGCCGGCGGCACGCCGACCGTGACCACTCGAGCCTGCGCGGCCCGGGCCAGGACCTCGGGATCCCAGCCCTCCTCGATGCCCTCCTGCGCCTCCTTGAGCAGTCGCAGCGCCTCGCGGACCGCCTCGGCGGTGGTCTCGTCGACCACCACCAGCCGCGATCCGGAGTCGGCGATCATCCGGGCCAGCTCGAACGTGGTGGAGCCCGGATTGACGGGTACGGCGACGGCCTGGGCGCGCAGCACGCCGAGATAGGTGGTGACGAACTCGATCCGGTTGCTGGTCGCGATCATCACCCGGTAGCCCGCGACGATCCCGGTCTCGCCCAGCCCGGTGGCGATCCGACGTACGTCGTCCTCGAGCTGCGCCCAGGTCAGGCTGCGCCCCTCGGACTCGACGAGTGCCAGCTTGTCGGACTGCTCGGCCGCGGCTTCACGGACCAGTGCGGTGAGGTCGTGCGCCGATGGCATGGGGGGCATCCTACGCAGCGACGGTGCTCGAAGTGGCGGCATCCGGAGAGCCGTACGCTGACCGGGTGAACGCCCCGCCCGAACGCCCGCGCAAGCCTCCGAACCTGCGCCAGCGTTCGACGCTCGCGGGCGAGGCGGCGGCCGCCGCCGCTGAGGTGGAGCGCGCGCTGGACACTCCCTCCGACGACACCTCCGCAGCCTTCTTCGACGTCGACAACACGGTGATGCAGGGCGCCAGCATCTTCCACCTCGCCAGGGGTCTGCACCGTCGGAACTTCTTCACGACCCGCGACATCCTGGGTGCGGTCTGGAAGCAGGCCTACTTCCGAGTGGTCGGCGTCGAGGACCCCGATCACATCGCGGAGACCCGGGCCTCGGCACTGAGCTTCATCAAGGGGCACACGGTCCGCGAGCTTGAGGAGCTCGGCGAGGAGATCTTCGACGAGGGGATGGCGCATCGGATCTGGCCAGGCACCAGGGCGCTCGCCCAGATGCATCTCGACCAGGGGCAACGGGTGTGGCTGGTGACGGCGGCACCGATCGAGATCGCCCAGATCATCGCCCGCCGGCTGGGACTGACCGGCGCGATGGGCACGGTCTCCGAGCACGTCGACGGGGTCTATACCGGCCAGCTGGTGGGGGACATGCTGCACGGACCGGCGAAGGCGGAGGCGATCAAGGCGCTGGCCGCCCGCGAGGGTCTAGACCTCGAGCGATGCTCGGCGTACTCCGACTCCGCCAACGACCTTCCGATGCTCGAGCTGGTCGGCGACCCGTGCGCGATCAACCCCGACACCAAGCTCCGGGCCCACGCGCGGTCGGAGGGCTGGCGGATCCGGGACTACCGCACCGGCCGCAAGGCGGCTCGGCTCGGCCTGCTCGTGGGAGCCACCGCCGGAGCGGTCAGCGGCACGGTTGCTGCGGGCGTCGCCCTGCGGGGGCGGCGGCGCTAGCGAGTGGAAGAGCACATCGCTGGTCTGGACACTTTACCTACCGGGGTATCAAATACGGGAACCTGTTCCAACTAGCCGGGATCCCGCATACGATTCTGGCTTGGCTCAGGAGGGGGACAGCCCTAGGGAGGGCACTGAATCACATGGTGTGGGATCCGGGCGGGGTGGCGCAGGGGCTGAGTAGCCTCCGCGACGCTGTCGCGCGCCTGCTCCTGGCCGAGTCGATCGGCCCGCAGCCCCTTCTCGCCGTCGCCGCGGGCATCGGACCGGAGATGCTGCCCAGCAAGGCCGTCACCGGCGCGGACGCCCAGATGGGCGGTCCAGACGGGTTCAACGATGCCGACCTGGCCACGTCCTCGGAGGAGTCCGAGGCCGACCGCAACCGGCTCATCGCGCTGGTCGAGCTGGCGCGCAAGGGCGACGCCGATGCGTTCGGAATGCTCTACGACCACTACCAGGCCTCGGTCTACCGGTTCCTCTTCTACCGGACCCGCTCGAGCACGCTCGCGGAGGACCTGACCTCGGAGACGTTCTTCCGGGCGCTGCGGAGCATGACCAACTTCCGCTGGCAGGGCAAGGACTTCGGCGCCTGGCTGATGACCATCGCGCGCAACCTCGCGACCGACCACTTCAAGGCGGGCCGCACCCGGCTGGAGATGACCACCGAGGACATGGGCCAGCACGACGACTCGACCGAGGGTCCGGAGTCACAGGTGCTGGCCACGCTCACCAACGAGGTGCTGCTCAACGCGCTGACCCAGCTGCCGGACGAGCAGCGCGACTGCCTGGTGATGCGTTTCCTGCAGGGCATGAGCATCTCTGAGACCGCCAGCGTTCTGGCCCGCAGCGATGGGGCCGTGAAGCAGCTCCAGCTGCGCGGCGTACGCAATCTGGCGAAGCTGATGCCAGAGGGGCTCAGGGGGTGAGCGGCAGAGTGATGGAACACGTTTCAGTCGCCGTAACCTCCGCCCCTGCCACCTCGTTGCACGGGGTGATAGCGGCAATCAGTACAGGACGGAAGCGATGAGCCCCGTGTTCACGGCGCGACGACGCGCCGATGAGTTCCAGGCGATTCTCGAGGGCGCCTCGACGGATCGCGGCTCCGACGCGCGGCTGGCCGAGTTCCTCGAGCTGGTCGAGACCCTCCGCGAGACACCTGTCATCACCGCCCGCCCCGAGTTCGTCGGCGAGCTGCGCGAGCAGCTGATCGACGAGGCCCGCACGATCGCGCGCACCGGTAAGGGTGTCGAGGCCGCCGCCCGACTCACCGTCGTTCGTTCCACCTCCGACCGGCGCCGCGAGCGCCGCCTGGCTGCCGCCGTCGGCGGTCTGGCCCTGGTCGGCGCGAGCACCGGGATGGCCGTTGCTTCCCAGAGCGCCCTGCCCGGCGATCCGCTGTACCCGCTGAAGCGGGCCATCGAGAACGCCCAGACCAGCGTCCAGGCCGACGAGGACGACAAGGGCAAGACGCTGCTCGAGAACGCCTCCGGTCGGCTCGACGAGGTCGACCAGCTCAGCCGCGAGAGCGACGACGGCGACACCATCGCCGCGACCCTCCAGACCTTCACCGACCAGGCCAGCGAGGCCTCCGAGCTGCTGCTCAACGACTACGCCGAGACCGGCAAGAGGGACTCCGTCGAGGAGCTTCGCAGCTTCACCGCCGACAGCATGGCGGCGCTCACCGCCCTGGAGTCCCTGGTCCCCACGGAAGCGCGGGCGTCGCTGATCCGGGCCGCACAGACGCTGACCCAGATCGACCAGCAGGCGCTGATCGCCTGCCCGACCTGCGGTCCGTCCGTGATCACGCAGATCCCGTCGTTCACGAACGTCGCGCTCGCCGAGCTCCTCGAGTCGGTCACCGAGGCCGTCTCAGCTCCGCCCCAGTCGGACAAGCAGGACAAGCAGCAGAAGGAGACCCGGGAGAACGACGACGTTGGCGACGACCTCCCGGCGCCAACGATCGAAGGCCCCCCGGCCCAGGACAAGGGCGACGATGACGGCCTGATCGGCGACACGATCAAGACGCTCACCGGCAAGGACAAGGACAAGAACGAGAAGGACGACGCCGGCATCCTCGAGAACGCGACCGACACCCTTGCCGGGCTGCTCGGCGGGATCAATCCCTAGACCGTCAGCGGAAGACCGACTGCCGCTTCATCAGCAACGAGTAGAGCGTCTGCTGGATCGTCTCGCGCACCTGGTCGGTGACGTTGAAGACCAGCATCGGGTCGTCAGAGGCGACCTCGTCGTATTCGTCGGTGCGGATCGGCTCGCCGAACTCCAGTAGCCACTTCGACGGCAGCGGCACCAGGCCGAGCGGCCCGAGCAACGGGAAGAACGGCGTGATCGGGATGTAGGGCACCCCGAGCAGTCGCGCCAGCGCGGGGATGTTGCCGACCAGAGGGTAGATCTCCTCGGCGCCGACCACCGCCAGCGGGATGATCGGTACGCCGGTCCGCAGCGCCGCGGACACGAAGCCCCCGCGGCCGAAGCGCTGCAGCTTGTAGCGGTCGGAGTAGGGCTTGCCGATGCCCTTGAAGCCTTCGGGCCACACGCCGACGAGCTCGCCGCTCGACAGCATCCGCTCGGCGTCCTCGTTGCAGGCCATGGTGGCGCCGCCCTTGCGGGCCAGGGCGCTGACGATCGGCATCCGGAAGACGAGGTCGGCACCCAGCGGACGCAGATGGCGCCCGGTCTGGTCGTGGATGGCGGTCATCGTCATCAGACCGTCGACCGGGATCGTGCCGGAGTGGTTGGAGACCACGAGGGCGCCGCCCTCGGCCGGGATGTTGTCGGCGCCGATCACCTCGACTCGGAACCACTTGTCCGCGATCGGGCGCAGCGCCGCGATGAAGAACCGCTCGGTGACCTCGGCGTCGAAGCCGTACTCGTCGACGACGTAGTCGCCGGTCACCCGCCGGCGCAGGAAGGCCAGGAACGCGGCCAGCTGGGGCTCCCACTGCTCCCCGAACACCTCGCGCGCGGCGTACTGGAACGCCGCCAGCCAGTCGCCCGTCGGGATGCCGGCCAGGGGGTGCCGCTCGCGAGTGGTCGTGGGAGCACGCTCGGGTGGCGCGGCGGCCGGCTCGGTGACGGGTTCGGGTGCCGCGATCGGCTCGGCCGGAGTGCGGGTCTTGGCCTTCGCGTTCGGCGCCAGCCCTCGGGCGGCGGACGACGGCTGCTTGCCGGTCCCCCGGCCCGGGCGGCCACGCGTGCCGATCGGGATGATCTCGGCGTCACCCACGGGTGCCACCTCCCAGCATCTCGGGTCCGACGAGCTGTGCCTCGAGCGCGGCGAGCGCCCGCTCGGTGCGGCCACCGGTCGGGGGCAGCAGCGCAGCGAAGTCGGCGAACGCCTCGGCCGTGGTGTATGCCGGCTCGAAGGCGAGCTCGGAGCGCATCCGGGTGGTGTCGACACCCCGCCCGTAGGTCAGGAAGGCGAGCTGCTCGGGCGAGAAGTCGGCCAGGCGCGCCGAGCGCAGCCCCGACCCGACGCCACCGACCGCGAAGCCAGGCAGCGGGACCGACGGGCGCTGCAGGCGGCGGATCGCCTGGGACAGCATCAGGATGCCGTCGCCGGCGACGTTGAAGGTGCCGGGTACGTCGTTGACGACCGCGTGCTGCAGCACCGAGAACAGGTCGTTCTGGTGGAGGAACTGGAGCCGGGCGTCGAACCCCAGCACCTTGGGGATCACCGGCAGGCGGAAGTAGGAGGTGATCGGGCTGGTGACGTGCGGGCCGATCACGTTGGCGCAGCGCAGCAGCGTGACCCGGCAGTCAGGTCGGCGGCGCGCGAAGCCGCGCACGTAGCCCTCGATCTCGGCAACGTCCTTGGCATAGCCCGCGCGCGGTGCGCGGCGGGGCTCCATGTCCTCGGTGAACATCGCCGGGTCGCGGTTGCTCGCGCCGTAGACGGTGGTCGTGGACTTGACGATGAGGTGCTCGACCCCCGGCGCCTTCTGGCACGCGGCGAGGAGCTGCATCGTCCCGATGACGTTGAGCTCTTTCATCGTGGTGCGGCCGCCGGCGCTGCCGGGGGTCGCGATCACGCTCATGTGGACGACGGTGTCGACGTCCTCCTTGGCGAGGACCTTCGCGATGACGGGATTGCGGATGTCGGCGCGGACGAACGTCACGTCGCCGATGTCACCTCGCGGGGGTACGACGTCGACCCCGATGACCCGGCCGACGCCCGGATGGGCGGCCAGGGCGCGCGCGAAACGCCGCCCGAGGTCCCGGGAGACCCCGGTGACCAGGACGACCTTGCCGCTGCGGCTGACCATGTCGGTGGGGAGGGTCCGAGCCGGGGCTACTTGCCGAGCTTGCGACGCTGAACGCGCGTCTTCTTGAGCAGCTTGCGGTGCTTCTTCTTGGCCATGCGCTTGCGCCGCTTCTTGATGACTGAACCCACAGGGCTTACCTCTCCGAACTGGACGCCCACCGGAGACGTCCGGAAGACGCGGCCCAGCCTAACGGCGAGGGGTACGACGCGCGGAATCGAGCGGCTATGAAGTCCACCACTCAGGTCGAGTTTGGCCGGGGCATTTCACCGCTTAGGCGGTGAATCTTCCCGAGAGCGGCGTGAGGCCCTGCGAGCGACCTCAGCCAGCGTTGTAGAAGCTCTTGCGGAGGTACTCGTCCACGTCGTCCTCCTTGACGCGGAAGGAGCGCCCGACGCGGACGGCCGGCAGCTCTCCCCCGTGCACCAGGCGGTAGACGGTCATCTTGGAGACCCGCATCATGGCGGCCACCTCGGCAACAGTGAGGAACTTCGGGTCCGAGAGGTCTCCGGATGAGTTCGTAGCCATCACGCACCACACTTTCCTCGGCGCGCGGCACCGGCTTCCCCACCGGTGTCACACGCGCACGTTCGTTGGTGAGAATAGGGCCTGGAGTGACTCATGGGGAAGGGGCTGCCAAAAGTTAACTATCGGGACCCGGCGTGTCGGCTTGCGGCCGGGTTCAGGGCAGTGGATCGAGCCCGTGCAGCGGGAAAATCGCGCTCCGGGTGCTGTGCACCTGCCGGTCCAGCCACGATCCCGGGTCGTAGCCCTCCGCCCACGGACGGTACGCCGGATCCCGGCCGTCTGTCAGCCTGCTGGGCCCCTCCACCCCGAGGAGCTCGCGCACGTGCTCCGTCCACCCGCCCGGGATGGGCGTCTCCGGGTCGAGCGGGCGCCCGGCGACGGTCGCCAGCAGGTGCGTCCAGGCTCGCGGCACCACCTGGACCAGCGCGTAGCCGCCGCCTCCCGTCGCCACCCATCGGCCGCCGGGCACCTCGTGGGCGAGCTCGTGCAGCGCCTGGTACGCCGCCCGCTGGCCGTCGACGCTGAGCATCAGGTCCGCGAGCGGGTCCTCGGCATGGGAGTCGCAGCCGTGCTGGGTCACCAGGATCTCCGGCGCGAACTCCCTGACCAGCGGCGGCACCACCGCGTGGAACGCCCGCAGCCAGCCCGCGTCACCGGTTCCGGGCGGGAGGGCGACGTTGACCGCCGTACCCTCCGCGCCGGCGCCGCCGGTGTCCTCGGCGAAGCCGGTGCCGGGGAACAGGAACTGCCCCGACTCGTGCAGCGAGATGGTGAGCACCCGGGGGTCGTCCCAGAAGATCGCCTCGACGCCGTCGCCGTGGTGCACGTCGACGTCGACGTAGGCCACCCGCTCGGCTCCCTGGTCGAGCAGCCACTGGATCCCGACGGCGACGTCGTTGTAGATGCAGAACCCGCTGGCTCGATCGCGCATCGCGTGGTGCAGCCCGCCCGCGATGTTGACGCTGTGCTGGCTCTCCCCCGACCACACCTGCCGGAACGCCTCGACGCTGGCACCCACCACGTGCGCCGCCGCCTCGTGCATCCCGGCGAACACCGGGTTGTCGCCGGTGCCCAGCCCGCGGAGCTCCTCACCCGGACCGGGCCGAGCGCTCATCCGCTGGACCGCCTCGATCAGGGCGGGCTCGTGCACCGTGGCGATCAGGTCGTCGTCGGCCATCGGCGCGGGGACCATCCGCAGGCCCTTCAGTACGTCGAGCTCCTCGGCGAGCCGGATGGTCAGGTCCACGCGAACCGGCGCCAACGGGTGCTGCGGCCCGAAGTTGTACTGCGTCAGCGTCGGGTCGAACACGACACTCGCCGTACCGTCGCAGGCAGCCGTGCTCATGTGCGGCAACTTACTCGTCGTGTCAGACTTGACCCGTGCTGACATCCCGCTCGATCCAGTGGTGGCCCGCCTGACCAGGCGGACCACCTGATGCAGCACGCACTCACCCGGCCGCCCATGGGCGGCCGTTCTGTTTGCTGTGGCCGGTCGTCCCGTGGGCTCTCACTCAAGGAGCACCCACATGACCACCGCGTCCACCACCTCACTCGACCGACGGCTGTCGCTGCTGACGCCCAGCGGTCGCCTCACCCTCGGCAACCTGCTCGGCGCGCTGCGCCCGATGGCCGCCGAGCAGGAGCGCGCCGACTGCTTCTACGGCATCTCCGACCTGCACGCGCTCACGACGCCAGCAGGACCCGGTCGCCCTGCGGGACCGGATCCGCGAGCAGGCCACGCTGCTGCTCGCCGCCGGCCTCGACGACAGCACGCTGTTCGTGCAGAGCCGGGTGCCGGCGCACAGCCGGCTCGGCTACCTGCTCGAGTGCGTGGCGACCACCGGTGAGCTGAGCCGGATGATCCAGTTCAAGGAGAAGTCCCGGGCCGGCGAGTCCACTCGCACCTCGCTGCTCACCTACCCCGCGCTGATGGCCGCCGACATCCTGCTCTACCGGCCCGCGCGGGTGCCGGTCGGCGACGACCAGCGCCAGCACGTCGAGCTGACCCGCGACCTGGCGCTCCGGTTCAACAGCACCTACGGCCAGGTGTTCACGGTCCCCGAGGTCACCACGCCGCCGGCGGGTGCCCGGGTGCGCGACCTCGCCGATCCGAGCCGCAAGATGTCGAAGTCCGGGGACGGTCCCGGGCGTGATCTACCTGCTCGACCCGCCCGACGTCGTACGACGCAAGATCGCGCGGGCGGTCACCGACAGCGACACCGGACCCGACGCGGTCCGGGCCGCGGAGGGCAAGCCGGGCGTGAGCAACCTGCTCGACATCCTGGCCGCCTGCGGCGGGTCGGCCGACGGCATCACGACGTACGGCGCGCTCAAGCGGGCCGTCACCGATGCGGTGCTGGCCGAGCTCGAGCCGTTGCAGAAGCGGTACGCCGAGCTCGCCGCCGACCCGACGTACGTCACCGGCGTCTACGAGGCCGGCGCCGCCCGCTGCCGCGAGGTCACCGAACCGGTCCTCGCCGCTGCCCACGCCGCCATGGGGCTCTAGCCCTCGGCCAGCTCCTTGAGGGTGAGCAGCTGCTTGCGCATCATCACCAGGTCGCCCCAGGCGAGGGCGTGAACGCGAATCCGAGACAGCCGTGAGCCACTCGCCACCGCGATCCGGCAGACCAGGCGGGATCCCGCCGGGTCGGGCTCGACGGCGTACGTGACCGCCAGGTTGCCGAACAGTCGCTTCGAACGACGGTCGCGGAGGACGCCGGTCCACTGCGGCCCGGATCGACGGAGACGAGCTCGAAGATGGTGATCATCGTCTGACCGACCCGCAGCTCCTCTGCGCCGGGCGTCAGCTCGCGCGGCGACCGGCGGCCGAAGTTGTCGACCCAGTCATACGAGTACGGCGCCACCGCGAGCTGGCAGAGCCAGCGCCAGGTGACGTCGGGCGGAGCCAGCACAGTGACAGCACGCGTCATCGACACCGGACCGTCGACGAGCGCGTCCGCCGGGTAGTGCTGCCGAGCCTCGGCGTCGGTTGCGCCCCACACCAACGGGAGCGACACGAGATCCTCAGCTGCCCTCGGCGAGCTCGCGGGAGCGGTCCCGCGCGGCCTCCATCGCGGCCAGGAACGCGGCCCGCACCTTGTGGATCTCGAGCTCGCGCAGCGCCGAGGCGGTGGTGCCACCCGGCGAGGTGACCTGCTCGCGCAGCACCGTCGGGTGGGTGCCGGTCTCACGCAGCATCTTGGCCGAGCCGAACAGCGTCTGGATGACCAGGTCGGTCGCGGTGGCGCGAGGCAGGCCGAGGTGGACGCCGGCCTCGATCATCGACTCGACCACGAAGAAGATGTACGCCGGCCCGGAACCGGAGATCGCGGTGACGGCGTCCTGCTGGCGCTCGGGGATGCGCAGGACGCGGCCGACCGACGCCATCAGCTCCTCGGCCTCGACCAGGTGCGCCTCGTCGCAGTGGGAGCCGGGCGAGATCGCGGCCATGCCCTCATCGACGAGCGCCGGGGTGTTGGGCATCACCCGAACCACGGCCACCCCCTCCGGGGCCCGCGACTCGATGAACGCAGTAGTGATGCCGGCGGCCAGCGAGACGACCAGCTGGCCCGGGCGGAGGACGCCGGCGATCTCGTCGAGCAGGTCGCCCATGTCCTGGGGCTTGACCACGAGGGCCAGGGTGTCGGCCTTGGTGGCGGCCTCGACGTTGGAGACCACGGCCACGCCGTACCGCTCCTCGAGCTCGGCGGCCCGGTCGGCGCGCTTCTCGCCGACCAGCAGCTGGTCGACCCGGCGACCGGCGCGCACCAGCCCGGAGAGCAGGGTCTCCCCCATCACTCCCGCACCAAGGATCGCTGTCTGCTTCACCCCGAAAGTCATGACAGGTGGTGGCGGATTCGCGCTCTAGGATTCCGGGGTGACCAAGCCACGCATCTTCCTCGGCTCGTCCGGACAGCAGGCAGAGCTCCTCGACGCGCTGACCCGCGGCCTCGAGGACATCGCCGATGTCGAGCCGTGGACGACGACGTTCAACCCCGGGACCTCGACGCTCCAGCGGCTCGTCGACCTGACCCACGAGGTCGACTTCGCGGCGTTCATCTTCGCCGCCGACGACTGGACCTCCCACGGCGAGGCGCCGGGCCAGGCGTCGCCGCGCGACAACGTGGTGTTCGAGGCCGGTCTGTTCGGTGGCGTGATCGGCATGAAGCGCACGTTCATCCTGCACGCCAACGGCGCGAAGCTGCCGACCGACCTGCTCGGGCTGACCTGCGTGCGGTACGCCGACACGACCCCGGCGGAGGTCGAGGAGATCAACCAGAAGCTCCGCAACGCGATCGAGGCCGAGGGCCGGCTGGCGAAGATCGAGGGGCTCTGGTGGCAGCACTCGCTGACCGCGCGCACCGAGCAGGAGCCCTCGGCGGTCAGCCTGCTGCGCATCTCGCGCGACCGGCGTGGGCGCGCTGCAGCTGACCGGCGCCGCCTGGCAGGAGGACGGCACCCTGTCCTCGCGCTACCGCAGCGAGGCGGTGAAGGAGCTGCGCGACCCGGCCGGCATCTTCTACTTCTGGAACGGCGAGCGGCCGCGGCATCCGGACGCGCCACAGCTCGAGGGCACCGCGGAGATCCGGCTCGAGGACGTCGACCGGGCCGAGCGGCTACTGGATCACCCGCTCGCAGACACGGACCGCGACCCTGAACATCCGGACGTCGGGCGTCTACCTGCGCGCGGAACCCGAAGACGCCGAGATCATGGACGGCAGCGACCTGAAGGGTCGCGCGGCGCTGATCGCCGAGAAGCTCGAGGAGTGGCGGCTGATCGCCAGCTCCTGACGCCTACTTCTTCGAGATCAGCGACCTGAGGAAGAACGCCAGGTTCTGCGGTCGCTCGGCCAGCCGGCGCATCAGGTAGCCGTACCACTCCTCGCCGTACGGCAGGTAGACGCGCACCGTCTCG
Source organism: uncultured Actinomycetota bacterium (assembly GCA_963798055.1). GTDB lineage: Bacteria > Actinomycetota > Actinomycetes > Propionibacteriales > Nocardioidaceae > Nocardioides. The sequence continues at coordinate 71,248 of CAWCRX010000017.1, read as the reverse complement.
CCGCTGGACGCGAGCCGCTTCTGCTCCTCCGGCCGGATGCCGAAGAGCATCTGGAACTCGTAGGTCCCCTGGGCCCGGCCGTAGCGGCTGGCCAGCGATGACGCGATCTCGACCATCCGCGGGTCGTGGGTGGCGATCATCGGGTAGCCCTGCCCGCCGAGCAGCACCTTGAGGCAGCGCACGTAGGACTTGTCGACGTCCATGCGGCCCTGGAAGGCGACCGAGTCCGGCTCGTTGTAGGCGCCCTTGCACAGCCGGACCCGCGACCCCTCGTGGGCGAGCGCACGGCAGTCGGCCTCGGTGCGGTGCAGGTAGGCCTGCAGCACCGCGCCGGTCTCGGGGAAGTCCTTGCGCAGGTCCTGCAGGATCGCCAGCGTCGAGTCGGTCGTGGTGTGGTCCTCCATGTCCAGGGTGACCGTGGTGCCGGCGTTCCGGGCGGCTCGGCAGATGCTGCGGGCGTTCTCGAGGGCGATCTTGTGCCCGACGTCCGGCAGCGCCTGGCCGATCGCCGACAGCTTCACCGAGACCTCGGCCTTGCTCTGCAGCCCGGCCGCCGAGAGCTGCTTGAGCAGGGCGACGTACGCCGCCACCGTGGCCTCGGCCTGGTCGGCGTCGAGGGTGTCCTCGCCGAGGAAGTCGAGGGTGACCGTGAGGCCGTCGCCGACCAGCCGTCCGGTCGCGGCGACCGCGGTCTCGGTCGTCTCTCCGGGGACGTAGTTCCGGACGATCCCCGACGAGACGGGGAGGGTGCTGACCAGCTTCTTGACGGTGGTGCTGCGGGAGAGCAGCAGTAGCGGTTCCCGGAGCAACGACATGGCGCAAACGGTACGCCGGGAGGTCGGCCGCCGTTCGCTCAGGGAGTACGACGACGCAGCGTCGCGGCACCCAGCGCCAGCCCGGCCAGCGCGAAGGCTGCCACCACCCCGAGGTCGCCCCACACCTCGCCGGTCGACGTCGACCGGGTCAGGTGCTGCATCGCGTCCGTGGCGTACGACAACGGCAGTGCGTCGGAGACCGCGTTGAGTACGTCGGGCAGCTGATCCCGCGCGACCAGGAGGCCGCACAGCAGGATCTGCGGGATCACGACCAGCGGCATGAACTGGACGGCCTGGAACTCGCTCTGCGCGAACGCCGAGACGAACAGCCCGAGCGCGGTGCCCAGGACCGCGTCCGCGATCGCGACCACGCCCAGCAACAGGACCGGTCCCCGCACGTCCAGGTCGAGGAACCCGACGCTGACCGCGACGGCCAGCGCGGACTGCACGGCGGCCACCAGCCCGAAGGCGATCGCGTACCCGAGCAGGAAGTCCAGCTTGCCCATCGGCATCGCGAGCAGCCGCTCGAGGGTGCCGCTGGACCGCTCGCGCAGGGTGGTGACGCTGGTGACCAGGAACATCACGATGAACGGGAACAGCGCGACCAGCGCCGGGCCGATCCGGTCGAAGACGGGACCCGGACTCCTCGAACATCCACCACAGCAGCGTGATCAGCAGCGTCGGCACCAGCAGCAGCATCGCCGTGGTGCGGTGGTCGCGGCGGATCTGGGTCAGCACGCGCGCCGTGACCGCGAGAGTGATCCGGGGGTTCATGCCGCCGCTCCTTCCACGAGGCTGAGGAACGCCGTCTCGACGTCGTCGGCGCCCGCCCGGCCCTTGATCGCATCGGGGGTGTCGTCGGCGATGATCTCGCCCTCGCGCATCAGCAGCAGCCGGTCGCAGCGCTCGGCCTCGTCCATCACGTGGCTCGAGACCAGCACCACCGCGCCCTGGTCGGCCAGCCGGTGGAACATCTCCCAGAGATCCCTGCGGAGCACCGGGTCCAGGCCGACCGTCGGCTCGTCGAGCACGAGCAGGTCGGGTTCATTGAGCAACGCGACCGCGAGGCTGGCCCGGGACCGCTGCCCGCCGCTGAGCTGTCCGACGACCACGTCCGCGTGGCTGTCGAGGTCGACCGCCTCGACGGCCTTCCTGATCTGCCCGTCGTCGGCGCCGAGCACCCGGGCGAAGAAGCGAAGGTTCTCGGTGACGGTCAGGTCGTCGTACACGCTGGCCGCCTGGGTGACGTAGCCGACCCGGTCGCGCAGCGGACGACTGCCGGCCGGCTCGCCGAAGATCGTGATGTCGCCTCCGGCGACCTGCTGTACGCCGACCAGCGCCCGCATCAGCGTCGACTTGCCGCAGCCCGAAGGCCCGAGAAGTCCGGTCACGCCGCCCTCGATCCGCAGGTCCAGGTCGGTGAGCACCGGCCGCCCGCCGCGGACCACGGTCAGACCGGTGACCTCCACCGCAGATTTCATCATGTGATGAATTATGCGCTCAGGGAAGCTCTCCGGTCAAATAGCGCTGGATCGTGGGCGCGTAGATCTCGACCACGTCGTCGCCCGACAGCGAGGCGAGGGGCTCCACGCCGATGATGTAGCGCAGCACGATCAGCCCCACGATCTGGCTGGCCACCAGCGGCATCCGCAGCTCCGGACGGTCGATGCCCAGGGCGACGCCGACCGGCTCCAGGACCACCGGCAGGAAGCCGTCGCGCAGCAGCCGCTCCCCCTCGGCGTCGAGGACCCCGCGGAAGACCGCGACCAGCCGGACCCGGATCTCGGGGTCGTCCCAGACGGACAGGAAGGCGCGGAGCATCCGCTCGGCGGCGCCGTCGATGCCGCCGGCCGCGATCGCCGGCAGCAGCACCTTGCGCGGGTCGACCGGCAGCTCGAGGGCGGCGAGGAACAGCTCGTCCTTGGTGCCGAAGTAGTGGTGCACCAGCGCCGGGTCCACGCCGGCCTCCGCGGCGATCGCGCGCACCGACGTGCGTGCGAAGCCGGCCGCGGCGAACCCATGCCGGGCGGCGACCAGGATCGCGGCCTTGGTGTCCGGCGCGCCCGGACGCCGGCCCCGGGGCGCGGGGTCTCCCGGGGCAGCGACATGGCGCAAACGGTACGCCGAGAGGGACACTGCTCTGCATGTCAGGCGACCCGACCGAGACCAATCCCGACCACTACAAGGTGGTCTTCGAGAACGAGCGCGTCCGCGTGCTGGAGTACCGGGACACCCCCGGCGTCCGCACGACGCCGCACAGTCACCCGGACAGCGTCATGGTGACCCTCTCCGACTTCGACCGGAAGCTGATCATGGGCGACCAGGAGCGCGAGGTGTCATTGACGGCGGGGCAGGCCGTCTGGGTCGGCGCCCAGACGCATGCCGGCGAGAACTGCGGCACCACGCCGACCCACTCGATCTTCGTCGAGCTCAAGGAGCCGGGACCGGCGGCCTCGGGCGAACCCGTGCTCGGGCCGCAGTAGCGTCAGGTCGTGCTCACCGCGAAGTGGTCGCGGGCGAAGTCCAGCGACTCGCGCAGGTCGCGCTCTCGTTCCTCCCTGGAGCTGCACCGGCGGGTGTTGATCTCCACCACGATCTCGCCGCCGAACCCGGTGTCCGCGAGGTGGTTCAGGAACGACGCGGCGCCCATCTCGCCGCGCCCCGGCACCAGGTGCTCGTCCTTCGCGGAGCCGCTGCCGTCGGTGAGGTGGATGTGCCGGAGCCGGTCGCCGAGCCGCTGGGCCATCGCGATCGGGTCGGACTTCGCGATCGCGGCGTGAGAGAGGTCGATCGTGGTGTTGGCGTACGGCTCGTCCGAGGGGTCCCACCCCGGCAGGTACATCTCCATGCCGCGCCGCGACGACGCCCGCCAGGGATACATGTTCTCGACCGCGAACGCGATGCCGGTGGAGTTCTCGAGGGACGCGATGCCGTTGACGAAGTCGCGGGCGTACTCGCGCTGCCACCGGAACGGCGGGTGTACGACGACGACCTCGGCGCCGACCTCCTGCGCCATCTCCGCGGAGCGCTGGAGCTTGCCCCACGGCTCGGTGCCCCAGACCCGCTGGGTGAACAGGAGGCAGGGAGCGTGCACCGAGCACACCGGCATCGCGTGGTGGTCGGAGAGCTGCTTGACCGCCGAGACCTGCTGGGACAGCGCGTCGATGCCGACCATCACCTCGACCGCGTCGTAGCCGATGCTGGCGGCGTACGTGAAGGCATGCGCCGTCGACTCGGGGTAGACCGAGGACGTGGACAGGCCGACGCGGTTCATGCGGTGCTCATACGTCGCGGACCGAGAGCTTGTCGATGCGTTCGAGGATCACGCCCTCGCGCAGCGCCCACGGGCAGATCTCCAGCTCCTCCAGGTCGAAGATGTCCATGCAGGCCTCGGCGACCAGCGCGCCGGGCACGATCTGGTGGGTGCGGCTCGGCGAGACGCCCGGCAGGTCTGCGAGCTCCTCGGCCGACATCGCCACGAGCTTGGGGATCCATTCGGTGAGCGCGTCCACGTGCAGGGCCCGTGGCACCAGCGCGCCCGCGTCGGAGGGCGCGGCGCCGCAGATCCGGGCCAGCGAACGGAACGTCTTCGAGGTCGCCGCGGCCCGGTGCGGGGTGCCGCCGCGGAGCAGGTTGCCGGCGTCCCTGGCGATCTCCGTCCGGATCTTCTTGCGGAGGTTGCGCAGCTCGTCGTCGCTCGGGGTGTGGTCGAAGAAGTTCCGGGCCAGCCGGGCCGCACCCAGCGGCAGCGACCAGGCGACGTCCGGCCGCTCGTCGACGCCGCCCGCGATCTCCAACGAGCCGCCGCCGATGTCGAAGACGGCGAGCCGGCCCGCGGACCAGCCGAACCAGCGTCGTACGGCGAGGAACGTCAGCCGGGCCTCGTCCTCCCCCGAGAGCACCTCGATGTCGACGTCGGTGCGTTCGCGCACCTGGTCGAGCACGTCGTCGGAGTTGACCGCGTCGCGCACGGCCGAGGTGGCGAAGGACAGCATCTCCTCGCAGCCCTTGTCGTCGGCGACGACGAGCGCCTCGGCCACGAAGTCGATCAGCGCGTCGATCCCCGACTCGCGGACGGCACCGCTCTCGTCGAGGTGCTCGGCGAGACGCAACGGACGCTTGTGCGAGAACGCCGGCAGCGGCGCCGACCCGTCGTGGGCGTCGACGACCAGGAGGTGGCCGGTGTTGGAGCCGATGTCGAGAACGCCAAGGCGCATGCCTCAAACGTACCGCCGTAGGCTGGGTCACATGCCCGAGGTCGATCTGAACTTTCCGCGCGCCTACGTGGAGTTCGTGAACCCTGCCGACGAGTCGGAGATGATGCGCTGCGATCTCACCTGGCTCACGTCGAGCTACATGTGCATCTTCGGGCAGGGCTGCCACGGCATCTACAAGGACGCCCCCGACACCGGGTGCTGCACGCTCGGTGCCCACTTCGCCGACAAGGCCGACGAGAAGCGGGTCAAGTCGTACGTCGAGCAGCTCGACGAGGACCAGTGGCAGTTCCACCCCGGCCGGAAGGTGCGCAAGAGCGACTGGATCGAGACCGACGAGGAGGGTGAGCGCAAGACCCTGACCCTCGAGGTCGACGGTCAGTCGGCATGCATCTTCCACAACCGCGCCGACTTCCCGACCGGGGCCGGTTGCGCCCTCCATGGCCTCGCCCTGGAGCAGGGTCGCAACCCGCTGGAGACCAAGCCGGACGTGTGCTGGCAGCTGCCGATCCGCCGCACGTTCCGCGAGGTCGAGCGCCAGGACGGATCGACGTACACCGAGGTCTCGATCGGCGAGTACGACCGGCGGGGCTGGGGTCCCGGCGGTCACGACCTCGACTGGTACTGCTCGGGCAACACCGAGGCGCACGTCGCTGTCGAACCGGTCTACGTCACCCACGAACCGGAGCTGGTCGCGCTGATGGGACGAGAGGCGTACGACGAGCTGGTGCGGCACTGCGAGGCGCACGTTCGGTCCCGGTCGGCGCTCGCGCTGCATCCGGCCGACCCGCGCTGACCGCGCCGACATCTCGACGTCAAGAGATCCGGACCCCGATGTCCTGAGCGCGCGAGTGATTGCAGAGAATGACGGACATGCGCCTCGACCATCTCTCCTTCGCAGCCGGTCCTGACGGTCTTCTCGGAACGGCCGAGCGCATCGGCTCACTACTCGGTCGCGAGTTCACCGACGGCGGCGTGCACCCCCGCTTCGGCACCCGCAACATGATCATGCCGCTCTCCGACCGCACCTACCTCGAGGTCGTCGAGGTGCTCGACCACCCGGCGTCCGACAAGGCACCGTTCGGCCAGGCCGTGCGCGCCCGCTCCGCCCTCGGCGGTGGCTGGCTCGGCTGGGTCGTGTCCGTCGACGACATCACCGTGGTCGAGGAGCGCCTGGGTCGCGCGGCGGCGGCCGGCAACCGGCACCGCCCCGACGGCACCGAGCTGCTCTGGAAGCAGATCGGCGTCAACGGCCTGATCGCCGACCCGCAGCTGCCGTTCTTCGTGCAGTGGGACGTGGCCGAGGAGCTGCACCCGTCCGCGGGTGCCGACGGCACGCTCTCGCTGGCCTGCCTGGAGATCGCCGGCGACCCACAGCGGGTCAGCGAATGGCTCGGCGAGCCGGTCGAGGCGCCGCTCGAGGACGTGAAGGTCGAGTGGGTCGCCCCGCACGGCACCCCCGGCATCATCGCCGCCCAGGTCCAGACTCCGCAGGGCCTCGTCCGCATCTAGCGCCCTGAGCAAGCACCTGCCGGGCGCGGTCCCGAGCCCGAACATCTGGCAGCACACCGCCACCTACGAGATCGAGAACCGGGCGGCGGACCCGGACGGCCGGATCGATGCCGCGATGGCCTCGATCGCGTCCTGGGAGGGGCGGACGGTCCTCGACGTCGGCTGCGGCACCGGCTACCACCTGCCGACGTTCGCGGCGACCGCGTCGTCGGTGATCGGCGTCGAGCCGCACGCCGACCTGGTCGCCCTGGCCGGCCGGCGTACCCGCTCCTTGTCGGCGGTGCGGGTGGTGCGCGGCACCGCCCAGGCGCTGCCCCTCCCGTCGGACTCGGTGGACGTCGCCCACGCGCGCTGGGCCTACTTCTTCGGCCCGGGCTGCGAGCCCGGCCTGGCCGAGCTGGACCGCGTCGTACGCCGCGGCGGCACCGCCTTCGTGATCGACAACGACGGCTCGCGCTCGACGTTCGGCGCGTGGTTCCGGCGCGGCTACCCCCACCTGGAGCCGCCCGAGGTGATCGAGCGGTTCTGGTCGATGCGCGGCTGGACCCGGACCCCGATCGACATGGGCTGGCGGTTCTCGTCGCGCGCCGACCTGGAGGCGGTGGTGCGGATCGAGTTCAAGCCCGACGTCGCCGAGTCGATCCTCGCCCACCACGAGGGCGTCGAGGTCGACTACGCGGTCAACCTCTGGTCGAAGGTCTTCTAGCTCGACCCGCGCACGGCCAGGGTCGGCGGCAGCAGCACCCCCGGGCCGATGGCCGGCGGATGCGCGAGCAGTCCCTCGAGCGCCTTCACGATCTCGACCGCGGCGAGCTCGAGCGGTTGCCGCACCGAGGTCAGACCGGGGTGCACCACCTGCGCGACCTGCGAGTCGTCGAAGCCGACGACGGCGATGTCGCGGCCCGGGTGCAGGCCGCGCTCGGCGAGGGTGTGCAGCACGCCCATCGCCAGGGTGTCGGACGCGCACACGAACGCCGAGGGGTGCGCCTCGTCGAGGAGTACGGCGCTGGCCTCGCGCCCGCTGTGCACCGTGTCCTCGACCCGCGACGCCATGCCGGTGGTGGAGACGCCGCGCGCCTTCAGCGCCCGGCTCCAGCCGTGCCGTCGGTCCTCGCCGATCCAGGAGTCCTTGCGCCAGCCGATCCACGCGATCCTCTGGTGGCCGCGGTCGAGCAGGTGAGTGGTGGCGAGCTCGGTGCCGGTGGCGCCGTCCACGTCGACCCAGGGGTGCCGGGCGCCGGGGTCGTCCCAGGGCCGGCCGAACGCGACGAACGGCGCCCGCCGGTCCCGGAGCCAGGTGGCCTGGGGGTTGCCGAGGTAGGTGTCGGTGACGACGAACGCGTCCACCGCCGTCGAGCGGAGCAGGTCGTCGTACCCCACGGTCGCGTTCAGCGGATCGCCGGCGAACAGCAGCACGTGGTAGCCGGCCTCGCGCGAGGTCTCGACGAGCGAGTGCACGAACCGGTCCATCGCGGCGTTCGCGGTGCCCTCCTGCGCCGGGCTCATCCGCAGCCCGATCAGGTGCGAGGCCCGGGTGCGCAGGTTGCGGGCGGCGCGGTTGGGCAGGTAGCCGAGGTCGTCGATCGCCTCCTGCACCCGCGCCAGGGTGTCCGCGCGCAGCAGGTCCGGGTTGTTGACGGCGTTCGACACGGTCTGCCGGGACACCCCGGCGCGCTCGGCGACGTCGGCCAGCGTGGGCGCGGCCGAGGGCCCACGTGCCGCCACATTCGCCTCCAGGTCCACCGGTCCTTGAACGTTCCAATCGCAGCATAACCGGGGCTTCGGGGTGGCGCAGTCGTGCTGTCGGCGCCGTCGCCTAGCGTGCGCCTCATGGCGAAGACACCCCGGCCCGGCTACCGCTGCAGCGAGTGCGGGTGGGAGACCGCCAAGTGGGTCGGCCGGTGCGGCGAGTGCCAGGCGTGGGGGTCCGTCGCGGAGGCGGCGGCGCCCACGATGCGTACGTCGGCGGCGCCGGTCACCAGCGCCGCGGTCCCCATCGGCCAGGTCTCCGTCGAGCAGTCCCAGTCGCGCAGCAGCGGCGTGCCGGAGCTCGACCGGGTGCTGGGCGGCGGCCTGGTGCCGGGCGCCGCGGTGCTGCTCGCCGGCGAGCCCGGCGTCGGCAAGAGCACCCTGCTGCTCGAGGTGGCCGCCCAGACCGCGCGACTCCAGCACCGGACGCTCTACGTCACCGGCGAGGAGTCGGCGAGCCAGGTCCGGCTCCGCGCCGACCGCACCGGGGGCGTCCACGACGAGCTCTACCTCGCGGCCGAGACCGACCTCGGCGCCGTACTCACCCACATCGAGCAGACCCGGCCCACGCTGCTGGTCGTCGACTCGGTCCAGACGATCGGCGCGTCCGGGGTCGAGGGCGTGCCCGGCGGCATCACCCAGGTCAAGGAGGTGGCGGCGGCGCTGGTCCGGGTGGCGAAGACCCGCAACATCACCACGATCATCGTGGGCCACGTGACCAAGGAGGGCTCGATCGCGGGGCCTCGCGTGCTCGAGCACCTCGTCGACGTCGTGCTCCACTTCGAGGGCGACCGCAACTCCCGGTTCCGGATGCTCCGCGCGATCAAGAACCGGTTCGGCCCGGTCGACGAGGTCGGCTGCTTCGACCTCACCCCCGATGGCATCACCGAGGTGACGGACCCGACCGGACTGTTCGTCGAGCATCATCACGGCCGGGTGGCCGGCACCTGCGTCGCGGTGACCATGGAGGGCCGGCGGCCGATGCTGGCCGAGGTCCAGGCACTGGTCACAGCGGTCGGCGCTGGAGCGGCCGCGTCGTACGACGTCCGGGCTCGACGGGTCGCGGATCGCGATGGTGCTTGCGGTGCTGCAGCAGCACGTCGGCATCCGGCTCGCCAGCCACGACGTCTTCGCCTCGACGGTCGGCGGCGCCCGGCTCACCGACCCCGCGAGCGACCTGGCGGTCGCGGTCGCGCTCGCGTCGGCCACGTTCGACATCCCACCGCCACCCGGCGTGGTGGCGATGGGCGAGATCGGGCTGGCCGGCGAGCTGCGCCGCGTGCGCGACCTGCCGCAGCGGATCGCGGAGGCAGCCAGGCTGGGGTTCGAGATGGCCGTGGTGCCGGCCGAGCCCGACGACATCGACAAATGGGGCGTGGCCCGCGAGCGCAAGGTCGAGGGCCTGCTGGTGGTCCCCACGCGCGACGTCGCGTCGGCGCTCGAGGTGCTCGACCTGACCCGACGGTCAAAGGCGACGCTCGAAGCGGTCAACGACAGTTAGACTCCCCCGGCCGACGACAAAGTGTCTCGACAGGCTCGACAACCGGGTGTCTCGACCGGCTCGACAACCGAGGAGAGGTATGCCAGCCGAACGCAGCGAAGAGGTGCTGCGCCTGCGCGAGACGCTGGCCTCGATCGCTCCCGGGACCGCCCTTCGCGACGGCCTCGAGCGGATCCTTCGCGGTCGCACCGGCGCCCTGATCGTGCTGGGCCACGACCGAGTGGTGGAGCAGATCTCGACCGGCGGCTTCGAGCTCGACGTGCCGTTCACCGCCACCGGGCTGCGCGAGCTGGCCAAGATGGACGGCGGCATCATCATCGACAAGGACATCACCCGGATCATCCGGGCCGCGGTGCACCTGATGCCCGACCACACGATCCCCTCCGATGAGACCGGCACCCGGCACCGCACCGCCGACCGGGTGGCCCGGCAGACCGGGTTCCCGGTGATCTCGGTGTCGCAGTCGATGCAGATCATCGCCGCCTACGTCGGCGCGACCCGGCATGTGCTGGAGGGCTCCGGTCAGATCCTGTCCAGAGCCAACCAGGCGCTGGCGACGCTGGAGCGCTACAAGCTGCGCCTCGACGAGGTCTCCAGCACGCTCTCCGCACTGGAGATCGAGGACCTGGTCACGGTGCGCGACGTCGCCGTCGTCGCCCAGCGGCTCGAGATGGTCACCCGGATCGCCAGCGAGATCGAGGACTACGTGCTCGAGCTCGGCACCGACGGTCGCCTGCTCTCGCTCCAGCTCGAGGAGCTGGTCACCGGGGTCGAGATCGAGCGCGAGCTGGTGATCCGCGACTACGTCCCCAGCGGCCGCCGGATCAAGCCCGAGCGGCTGCTGGCCCGGCTCGAGGCGCTCTCGGCGACCGAGCTCGTCGACCCGGCCGCCGCTGCGCGGGTGCTCGGCCTCGGCACCGGCGAGCACCTCGACGGGGCCGTCGCACCGCGCGGCTACCGGCTGCTCGCCAAGGTCCCGCGGCTGCCGTCGTCCGTGGTCGACCGGCTGGTCGAGCACTTCGGCACCCTGCAGAAGCTGCTGTCCGCCGGCATCGACGACCTCCAAGCCGTCGACGGCGTCGGCGAGCTGCGCGCCCGCAGCGTGCGCGAGGGCCTGTCCCGACTGGCCGAGTCGACGATCCTGGAGCGCTACGTCTAACTACCGGGTCTTCGGGTTGTTCTTCTTGGGCTCGGTCGGGTTCTTCTCGGGCGGGATCACCTGCGCGGTCGGCCGCTCCAGCTGGAAGCTCGCCTCGGCGGGCTCACCACCGAGCGCCGCGGCATGCACGTGGTAGGTGCCTGGTAGCGCCCACGGCGTGGGGATCGGACAGCCGGCGTCCGAGCGCCGGGCCTTCCACGGCACGTCGACGAAAGTAGTCACCGCCTGGCGGACGACCACGTCCTGCACCGGAACCGCGCCTGGGCACTGACGGCTGGTCCAGATCTCGTCGGCACCCGACGTGATCTTCATGGTCACGTGGTTGGCCGACACCCGCCAGGTGCAGGCCTCCGCGGTCGCCGTACGCAGCTGGAGCGTGACCGTGACCGGCCGCCCGGCGACCGCCTGCTCGACCGTGGGGGTGATCAGGATGTCGGAGTCCGTGCACGGCCCGTCCGGCTGAGCCAGCACCGGTTCCTGCGGCTCGGTGGTCTTCTTCGGCTTCTTCGGCTTCTTGTTCTTCGTCTGGTCGTCCGTGGTGGACCCGGTCGGGTCGCCGGAGACCTGGGTGGCCGTCGCGTCACCCTTCGGGCTTCTCGTCGTCGCCACCGAACAGGTTGCTCACCACGAGCACCAGCACCAGTCCGAGACCCAGCATGACCGCCCGGCGCCGCCAGTAGACGCTGGCGGGCAGCGGCCCTCGGGTCAGCGAGGTCATGCCAGCACGCTAGTTGCGGGACGCCCCTCGCTGGCGGAGCCACACCGTTGGATGATCTCTGCGATGCATGACGAGATCCTGGACTGGTACGCCGGTCACGCGCGCGAGCTGCCGTGGCGCGGGCCGGCGGCGAGCCCGTGGTCGGTGATGGTCTCGGAGTTCATGCTCCAGCAGACGCCGGTCGCGCGGGTGCTGCCGGTGCACGAGGAGTGGCTGCGGCGCTGGCCGACGCCTGCCGATCTCGCCGCCGAGAGCACCGGCGAGGCGGTCCGCGCCTGGGGTCGGCTCGGCTATCCCCGGCGCGCGTTGCGGCTGCACGCCGCCGCCGTCGCCATCGTGGAGCAGTACGGCGGCGAGGTGCCGTCGTCGTACGACGACCTGCTGGCGCTGCCCGGCGTCGGCGACTACACCGCGGCGGCGATCGCGACCTTCGCGTACGGGCGGCCGGCACGTCGTGCTCGACACCAATGTCCGTCGGGTGCTGGCCCGGTCGGTGGCGGGGGTGGAGTTCCCGGGGCGCTCGCCGACCCGGGCGGAGCGCGAGCAGGCGGCCGGACTGTTGCCCGACGACGACGCGACCGCGGCCACCTGGTCGGTGGCGCTGATGGAGCTCGGCGCCCTGGTGTGCACGTCGAGCGCCCCACGGTGCGGCGCCTGCCCGGTGGCCTCGTCGTGCGCGTGGCGGGCGGCCGGCTACCCGGCGTACGACGGCCCGCCCCGGCCGGCGCAGGCGTGGGCAGGTACCGACCGGCAGTGCCGCGGCCGGCTGCTCGGCGTGGTGCGCGACGCGGAGGGCGCCGTACCGGCTCAGCGGCTGGACGCCGCCTGGACGGACGTCGCGCAGCGCGAGCGGTGCCTGGCCGGCCTGGTCGAGGACCGGCTCCTGGTCAGGACCGACGCCGGAAGCTACGCGCTCCCTTGACCTTGAGCCTGGTGACGCCGGCCTGGGCGGGGTGGAAGTGCCGCTTGGGCTGGGCGCGCAGCTCGTCCAGCGCGGCGTTCAGGGCGTCGCGACCTCCGGCCGGGAAGTCGGCGGGCTGGTGCGTGCCCTGGCGCGGGTCGGCCTCGATGAGCAGGTCGAGGTCGCGCAGGGTCTCGAGGTCGTCCTCGGTGGTCCGCTCGAACAGCTTGATCAGGTAGGCGCGGGTCCGCTCCTCGTCGAGGTTCTTGTTGATCAGCGCGTACAGACCGGCGGCGGTGCTGCCGCGGGCCGGCCGGAAGGTCGGGGACGGGCCGGACCCGACCATCGCGATCCACTTCCGCACGAAGTCCTCGCCCGAGTACGACTCGTAGTGCAGCACCCGCAAGGCCGGGTGCTGAAAGACCTCGAGCTCCTCCCGGTCGACATCGACCGCCTTGTGCAGGGTGAGCCACCCCTCGGCCCGTGGCCGGATGCCGCTCTTGCCCTCGACGTGCCCGTGGAAGTACTCACCGTTCTTGGGCTTCTCGATCACCCCGAGCGTGTGCAGCAGGGCCAGGTCGTCGTCGCCCAGCAGCGTCTTGAACCAGGTCGGGTCCTCGTCCCAGTGCATCTGGCTCACCGCCTCCAGCGGCGCCAGCCGGACGGCCGGTACGTCGGCCGGCAGCGCGTCCAGCACACCCCGGTCGATCTGGACGATCTCGTCGCCGTCGATGTGGAACAGCCACTCCGCCCAGTCGAACTCGGCGAGCACGTGCTTCAGCAGGTTGGCGTTGATCCGCTGCCGCACGTTGAGCTGGGCGGGCTTGTCACCGGCCCACCACTCCTTGCCGGTGCGGACCGCCGTGACGTGCGGCTGCTGCTCGAGCCACTCGCGGACCTCGGCCTGCCCGTCGGCCCCCGCCGCGTCCAGGAACACCACCAGGTGGTCGACGCCGCCGGCCAGGTTGCCGGCGACGAATCGCTGCACGTTGGGCAGGGTGTCCTTGACCGTGCTGGCGGTGATCAGCATGGGTGCAGGGTAGCCACGGGCGCGGAGATTTCCCCGGCCGGCCGGGGATCCCCGAACTTGTCAGGCGTCACGTTGCCTGACAAGTTCCGATTTCCCCGGTCGACCGGGGAAATCTGCAGCCACGAGACGAGGAGCTCAGCCGGACGCGCCGGCCTGGCCCTCACCTTCGACGCCCTTGGCCTTCGGCACGTCCGTCGGTCCCTCGGTCTCCTCGGACGCGTCGCCCGCGCCGACCTCGGCGGTCTCGAACGGCGGCAGGTCGGGCAGCTCGCCCACCTTCTGACCGTGGAACGTGAACGTCGCGGTCGGGCCCTCGCCCTCCACGTCGACGAGCACGATCTGGCCGGGGCCGACCTCGCCGTAGAGCATCTTCTCGGCGAGGTTGTCCTCGATGTCCCGCTGGATCGTGCGCCGCAGCGGCCGGGCACCGAGCACCGGGTCGAACCCGCGCTCGGCGAGCAGCTGCTTCGCGGCCTGGGTCAGCTCGATCTGCATGTCGCGGTCGCGCATCCGCAGCTCGACCGACGCGATCATGTTGTCGACCATGGCGACGATCTGCTCCTCCGACAGCGGCGGGAACACGATGATCTCGTCGACGCGGTTGAGGAACTCGGGGCGGAAGTGCTGCTTGAGCTCCTCCTCCACCTTGTTCTTCATCCGCTCGTAGGAGCCGGCCGCGTCGCCGGACTGCGCGAACCCGAGGTTCTGGCCCTTGGCGATGTCGCGGGTGCCGAGGTTGGTGGTCATGATGATGACGCAGTTCTTGAAGTCGACCACCCGGCCCTGCGAGTCGGTCAGGCGACCTTCCTCGAGGATCTGCAGCAGGCTGTTGAAGATGTCGGGGTGGGCCTTCTCGACCTCGTCGAACAGCACCACCGAGAACGGCTTGCGGCGCACCTTCTCGGTGAGCTGGCCGCCCTCTTCGTAGCCGACGTAGCCCGGAGGCGAGCCGAACAGCCGCGAGACGGTGTGCTTCTCGCCGTACTCGCTCATGTCGAGCTGGATCAGCGCGTCCTCGTCGCCGAACAGGAACTCCGCCAGCGACTTGGACAGCCAGGTCTTACCGACGCCGGACGGGCCGGCGAAGATGAACGAGCCGCCGGGACGCTTCGGGTCCTTCAGGCCGGCACGGGTACGCCGGATCGCGCGGGAGAGCGCCGCGACGGCCTGCTCCTGCCCGATCACGCGCTTGTGCAGCTCGTCCTCCATCTTGAGCAGCCGCGTGGACTCCTCCTCGGACAGCTTCACGATCGGGATACCGGTCGCGACCGCGAGCACCTCCGCGATCAGCTCCTCGTCGACCTCCGCGACCTCGTCCATGTCGCCCGCGCGCCACTGCTTCTCGCGCTCGGACTTGCGCAGGATCAGCTGCTTCTCCTCGTCGCGCAGCCGCGCGGCGGCCTCGAAGTCCTGGCCGTCGATCGCGGCCTCCTTGCGCTGCCGCACCTCGGCGATCTTGTCGTCGTACTCGCGCAGGTCGGCGGGTGCGGTCATCCGGCGGATCCGCAGCCGGGAGCCGGCCTCGTCGATCAGGTCGATCGCCTTGTCGGGCAGGAACCGGTCGGAGATGTAGCGGTCGGCCAGCGTCGCCGCCGAGACCAGCGCCTCGTCGGTGATGGTGACCCGGTGGTGCGCCTCGTAGCGGTCGCGCAGTCCCTTGAGCATCTCGATCGTGTGCGCGATCGACGGCTCCGCGACCTGGATCGGCTGGAACCGGCGCTCCAGGGCGGCGTCCTTCTCGAGGTACTTGCGGTACTCGTCGAGCGTGGTGGCGCCGATCGTCTGCAGCTCGCCCCGCGCCAGCATCGGCTTGAGGATCGAGGCCGCGTCGATCGCGCCCTCGGCCGCGCCGGCGCCGACGAGCGTGTGGATCTCGTCGATGAACAGCACGATGTCGCCGCGGGTGCGGATCTCCTTCAGCACCTTCTTGAGGCGCTCCTCGAAGTCACCGCGATAACGGCTGCCGGCCACCAGCGCACCGAGATCGAGGGTGTAGATCTGCTTGTCCTTCAACGTCTCCGGGACATTGCCCTTGACGATGTCCTGGGCGAGTCCTTCGACAATCGTGGTCTTTCCGACGCCGGGCTCACCGATAAGGACCGGATTGTTCTTGGTACGGCGGGAAAGGATCTGCATGACCCGCTCGATCTCCTGCTCGCGGCCGATCACCGGGTCGAGCTTGCCCTCGCGGGCGTCCTGGGTGAGATTGCGGCCGAACTGGTCGAGCACCAGCGAGGAGGACGGCGCGTCGCCACCACCCTGGGCCGCGGCGGCCTGGGTGGACTCCTTGCCCTGGAAGCCCGAGAGCAGCTGGATCACCTGCTGGCGGACCCGGTTGAGGTCGGCGCCGAGCTTCTGCAGCACCTGGGCGGCGACGCCCTCACCCTCGCGGATCAGGCCGAGCAGGATGTGCTCGGTGCCGATGTAGGAGTGCCCGAGCTGCAGCGCCTCGCGCAGGGACAGCTCGAGGACCTTCTTGGCCCGCGGCGTGAACGGGATGTGCCCGCTCGGGGCCTGCTGGCCCTGGCCGATGATCTCCTCGACCTGCGCGCGGACCGCCTCGAGAGAGATGTCCAGGCTCTCGAGCGCCTTCGCCGCGACACCCTCACCCTCGTGGATGAGGCCGAGCAGGATGTGCTCGGTGCCGATGTAGTTGTGCGAGAGCATGCGGGCCTCTTCTTGGGCCAGCACGACTACCCGCCGGGCTCGGTCTGTGAACCGCTCGAACATTGCGCATCGCTCCTGAAGCTTCGTGGGGGTTCCACGTGTCTCAACCCCTCACACCACCCTACGCGTTCCACGGTTGGTCAGAAGTAGGTACGCCCAGAGCGAACACCCGCCGACCCGGCCCTTCTTGCCCACCCTGCGCCGACCCGGCTCGTGTTGCCGAAAACGTCCGCCGACCCGGTCCGTGTTGTTGCAACACGAGCCGGGTCGGCGTGATCCCGGGGCAAGAAGAGCCGGGTCGGGTTCAGTTGGCCTTGTCGAAGGCCTCGCGGATCTCGGCGGGGATCCGGCCCCGGTCGGGGACCTTGAAACCGTTGGAGCGGGCCCAGTCGCGGACCTCGCGGGCGCTGGGGCCGAGCGAGGTGCTCGGGCGGCGACCGGCGCGGCGGGCGCCGGTGACCTTGCGGGCGTTGCCGACGTACCCGGCCAGCGCGTCGCGCAGCGAAGCGGCGTTCTTCTTGTTCAGGTCGATTTCGTACGACGTGCCGTCGAGCCCGAACGAAACGGTCTCGACAGCGTCGGAGCCGTCGAGGTCGTCGATCAGGACAATGTTCACCTTTTGCGCCACGGAAGGGACCTCATCTGTAGTCAGGGAATATCACGGCAATTGAGAATTCTGCCACGGACATCAATATCGGAATATCCCTGATAACGCAATTTCAGGTGTTGCGCGCGAATACCAGCTCCAGGCCCTTGAGCGTGAGCCACGGTGAATGCTCGGTGAAAACAGCGCATTCACCGATCACCAGCGGCGCCAGATATCCGGTGGCAATGACGGTGACCTCGCCGGGCTCGGCGCCGAGCTCGGCCGTCATCCGGGCCACGATCCCCTCGACCTGCGCCGCGACGCCGAAGACCATGCCCGACTGCAGCGCCTCGACGGTGTTCTTCGCGATCACCGACCGGGGCCGCAGCAGCTCGACCTTGCGCAGCTGGGCACCGCGCCGACCGAGCGCCTCCAGCGAGATCTCGATGCCCGGCGCGATGGCGCCGCCGACGTACTGACCCTTGTCGCTGATCACGTCGAACGTGGTGGCGGTGCCGCCGAAGTCGACGACGATCGCCGGGCCGCCGTACAACGTGGCCGCGGCGAGCGCGTTGATGATCCGGTCGGTGCCGACCTCGCGCGGGTTGTCCATCAGCACGGGCACACCGGTGCGCACGCCGGGCTCGACCACCACCTGCGGCACGTCGCCGAAGTGCCGGGTGAGCATGTCGCGCCACTCGTGCAGCACGGCCGGCACCGTCGAGCAGACGGCGATGCCGTCGATCTCGTCGACCAGTCCGCCGAGCAGCCCGCGGATCAGGACCGACCACTCGTCGGCGGTGCGGGTGTCGACCGTGGCCACCCGCCAGTCGGCGGTGACCTCGCCGTCGGCCACCAGGCCGAGGACGGTGTGGGCGTTGCCGATGTCGGCGGCGAGCAGGGTCATCGGTGCTCATCTCGTCAGCCCTCGCGCAGATCCATGCCGATGTCGAACACCTGCACCGAGTGGGTGAGCGCGCCCACCGAGATGAAGTCGACGCCGGTCGCGCCGACCTCCTTGGCCCGCTCGATCGTGAGCCCACCGGACGCCTCGAGGGTGGCCCGGCCAGCGGTGATCCTGACCGCCTCGGCCATCATCTCCGTCGACATGTTGTCGAGCAGGATCTCCTCGCAGCCGGCGTCCAGGAGCTCGCGCAGCTGGTCGAGGTCGGTCACCTCGACCTCCACCCGCAGCCCGGGGTACGCCGAGCGCACCGCCTCCAGCGCCGGCACCACCCCGCCGGCGGCGATCACGTGGTTGTCCTTCACCATCGCCCGGTCCGACAGGCTCATCCGGTGGTTGGTGCCGCCGCCGCAGCGGACGGCGTACTTCTGCAGCATCCGGAGGCCCGGCAGCGTCTTGCGGGTGTCGAGCACCCGCGCCCGGTGCCCTCGAGTGCGTCGACCCAGGCGGCGGTGGCGGTGGCCACGCCGCTCAGGTGGCAGGCGAAGTTGAGCGCGGTGCGCTCGGCGGTGAGCAGGCCTCGCGTCGGCCCGGTCACCCGCATCAGCGCGTCGCCGGACGCGACCCGGAGGCCGTCGGGCACGCGGTCGGCGATGAGCACGTCGTCGCCCATGACGTAGTGGAACACCATCGCGGCCACGCCGAGCCCGGCGACGACACCGGGTTCGCGGGCGGCGAAGTCGGCGACGCCCTGCGCGTCGGCAGGGATCGTCGCCACGCTGGTCCGGTCCTCGTCGTCGTACCCCTCGGGAAGGTCCTCGTCGATGGCCCCGGCGATCGCGTCGTAGATCGCCAGCGGCTCCAGCCCGGAGTCGGTGAGCTCGGTCAGCAGCTCCTCGGGCAGCTCCTCGAGGGGGGTCCGGGCAATGCTCATCCGGCCACCCCGTCGGAGGCCGGGGCGTGCTGGAACACGACCGTGGTGGCGCCGTCGGCCATCGTGGCGTCGAAGTGCCCGGCGAACCGCTCGTCGTCGCGCTCCGGGAAGTCCTCGCGCCAGTGCGACCCGCGGGTCTCCTCGCGCAGCGCGGCGGCGGCGGCGAGTGCCGTGCTCACGGTGAGCAGGTTGGTGGTCTCCCACGACTCGAGGTCGACGGTCTCGGTCTGGGTCGCGCTGAGCTTGTCGAGCAGCTCGACCGCCTCCGAGAGTCCGTCGGCGGTGCGGAGCACCCCGGCCCTGGAGGTCATCACGTCCTGGAGCTCGGCCCGCATGGTGCCGGACACCAGTCCGGCCGTGCGCTCGTCCACGACCGGCTCCGACCAGGGCCGGAGCTCGCCCGGCAGCACGGCGGCGATCCGCCGGGAGAAGACCAGTCCTTCCAGCAGCGAGTTGGAGGCCAGCCGGTTGGCGCCGTGCACGCCCGAGCAGGCGACCTCGCCGGTGGCGTAGAGGCCGGGTACGTCGCAGCGCCCCTCGAGGTCGGTGCGGACGCCGCCGGAGGCGTAGTGGCAGGCCGGGGCGACCGGGATCAGGTCGGTCACCGGGTCCACGCCGTGCGAGCGGGTGGTGGCCAGGATCGTGGGGAAGCCGCTTCTCCCAGAATTCCTTCGCTGCCCCCAGGTGGCGGGCGTCCAGCCACATGTGCGGATGACCGGTCTCGTTCATCCGGCGGGTGATCGCCTTGGCCACGACGTCGCGCGGCGCCAGGTCGGCGAGCTCGTGCACGCCCTGCATGAACCGGTTGCCCTCGAAGTCGACGAGGAACGCGCCCTCGCCGCGCACCGCCTCGGAGATCAGCGGCTGCTGGCCCATGGAGTCCGCGCCGAGGTACATCACCGTCGGGTGGAACTGGACGAACTCCAGGTCGCGGAGCGTGGCCCCGGCGCGGAGCGCGAGCGCCATGCCGTCGCCGGTGGAAACCGCCGGGTTCGTGGTCTGCGCGAACACCTGGCCGAGCCCCCCGCTCGCCAGCAGCACCGCCCGGCAGTGCACGGCGCCCACCCCGTCGCGCAGTCCCTCACCGATCACGTGCAGGGTCACGCCGGCCACGCCACCCGCCTCGTCGAGCAGCAGGTCGACGGCGAGCGCGTGCTGGATGACCTCGATGTCGGGGGCGTTGGCAACCGCTTCGATCAGGGCCCGCTGGATCTCCGCGCCGGTGGCGTCGCCGCCGGCATGCGCGATCCGGTCGCGGTGGTGGCCGCCCTCCCGGGTCAGCGAGATCACCCCGTCTTCGTCGAGGTCGAAGTTGGCGCCCAGCGCGATCAGCTCGCGGACCGCCTCAGGTCCCTCGGTCACCAGCACGCGTACGGCGGCCGGGTCGCACGCTCCGGCACCGGCCACGAGCGTGTCGAGCTCGTGCTCCTCGGGGGTGTCACCGGGGCCGAGCGCCGCGGCGATCCCGCCCTGTGCCCACTGGGTGGAGCCCGCGGCGAGCACGTCCTTGGTGACCACGAGCACCTTGTCGACGTGCTCGCGGAGCCGCAGCGCGGCGGTCAGGCCCGCGATCCCGGAGCCGACGATGACGACGTCGGCGCGGGTGGACCAGCCGGGCTCGGGCGCCGTGAGGCGGCCGGGCACACGGCGTACCGATGCCATCCGCGCAGCCTAGTGCGCCGTCAGATCACCGCGAACGAGGCCGTCGCCCTCGAACGTCTCTGCCGGGTCGTAGCCGGTGGCCAGGATCTTGTTGTCGGCGTCGACGAACACGACGTGCGGCTGGAACTCCTTGGCCTCCGCGGTGTCCATCTGGCCGTAGCCGATCAGGATGACGATGTCGCCGGGATGGACCAGTCGGGCCGCGGCGCCGTTGATGCCGATCACGCCGCTGCCGCGCTCGCCGGCGATCGTGTAGGTCTCCAGCCGGGCGCCGTTGGTCACGTCGACGATGTGCACCAGCTCGCCGGCCAGCAGGTCGGCGGCCTCGAGCAGGTCCTCGTCGACGGTCACCGATCCGACGTAGTGCAGGTCGGCCTGGGTCACGGTGGCCCGGTGGATCTTGCTCTTCATCATGGTCCGCAGCATCAGCTGCCTCCTTGGGTGGGGTCCCCGATGACCAGGGGCAGGTTGTCGATCAGGCGGGTGCTGCCCACCCGAGCGGCGATCAGGATCCGGGCCTCGGTGCCCGGAGGTGGGTTCTCGGGCAGCTCGCCCAGTTCGGGGGTGGTCACCTCGAGGTAGTCGAGGTCGACGTGGGTCGACGTGCCCAGCTCGGCGCGGGCGGCATCGAGCGCGGCCGGCAGGCCGTGCCCGGCGGCCAGCTGCGCCGCACGCAGAGCGCGGTTGAGGACGGTCGCCTGCTGGCGCTGCTCGTCGTCGAGGTAGGCGTTGCGGCTGGACAGCGCCAGGCCGTCGGTGTCGCGCTCGGTCTCGGCGCCGACGATCTCGACGCCGAGGCACAGGTCGGCGACCATCCGCCGGATCAGCACCAGCTGCTGGTAGTCCTTCTGGCCGAACACCGCCAGGTCGGGGCGGACCAGGCCGAACAGCTTGGCGACCACGGTGAGTACGCCGCGGAAGTGGCCGGGACGGACCCGGCCCTCGAGCACGGTCGCGAGCTCGCCCGGCTCGATCGTGACGCTCGGGTCGGTGACCGCCCCGCCGGGGTAGACCTCGTCCACCTCAGGGGCGAAAACGATGTCGACGCCCTCGCGCTCGCACAGCTTGAGGTCGGCCTCGAAGGTGCGGGGGTAGCGGTCGAGGTCCTCGCCCGCGCCGAACTGCAGCGGGTTGACGAAGATCGAGACGACCACGGGGCCCTCGCCCACGCGCTCACGGGCCACCCGGAGCAGGCTGGCGTGACCCTCGTGGAGAGCGCCCATCGTGGGCACGAAGCCGACGCGTTCGCCGGCCGCGCGCCGAGCAGCGAGTCGCTCGTCGAGCTCGCCGCGGGTGCGGACGACGTACGGAGTGGTCATGAGAAGTCCAGGTGACCCCGGCGGACCGCGGCGTCGGCCTGGGCCGAATCGAGGAGCTGGTTGATCTTCAGCGCGTGGATCGGCACGAGCCGGCCGTCGGTGACCGAGCGGGCGAGCGTGGCCCGGGCCAGCGCGATGTAGGAGTCCATGACCTGGGGAGAGCGTTGGGCGATCTCGGCGAGGTGCGCACGGATGGTGTTGAGGTCGCCGCGGACGATCGGCCCGGTCAGCGCGGCGTCACCTTGCTCGAGGGCGTTGTCGAGGGCCGCGGTGAGCAGCGGCCGCAGGGTGCCGGCGGGGTCGTCGGAGCCGGCCGCGGCGAGCATCTCCACCGCCTCGGAGACCAGCGTGACCAGGTGGTTGGCGCCGTGGGCCAGGCCCGCGTGGTAGAGCGTGCGCATCTCCTCGGGCACCCACGTCGGGCGGCCACCGAGGTCGTCGACGAGCTGGCGGGCGAACTCGCGCTCGGCCGGCTCGGCGGTCAGGCCGAACACGCATCCCTCGAGCCGGTCGAGGTCGAGCGCGGTGCCGGTGAAGGTCATCGCCGGGTGCATTGCGACGGTGTGCGCACCGATGGCGCGCGCGGGTTCGAGCACGGCGAGTCCGTGCCGGCCGGAGGTGTGTACGACGTACTGGCCCTCGTGCAGCGCCCCGCTCGCGGCCAGCACCGTGACGACGTTCGGGAGCATGTCGTCCGGGACCGTCAGCAGGAGCAGATCGCAGGCTCGGGCAACGGCGCTGGGCTTGTCGATGCGGACGCCGGGGAGCAGTTCGGCGATCCGGTGCCGAGAGGCGTCGGACTCACCGGCGGCGGCCACGATGTCGTAGCCCGCGGCCCGGAGGCGAGCGGCGAGCACGGCTCCGACGCGTCCCGCGCCGACCACGCCCACGCTCAAGCGCTTGGTCATTCGTTCGAACCTTTCGTTCCAGTCCCTCCGACCACCCGCGGGTGCGGGCCGGTGTGGGTACCGGACGGTGTGTCCTAGTGATTGATCAACGTCCAAGGTACGCGTTGGTCATCCCCGGATGAGCGATATGTGACGTGAGCCACCCCGGTTCAGAAGGTGTAGCCGAAGGCGTCGATGTCCTCCGCGAAGACCTCGGCGACCCGCTTGCGGGTCTCGTCGTTGTAGTAGTCGCTGTAGTGGCCGTGGGAGCTGAGGTTCTTGCGCGGGAACGCCTCCAGGCCGGCCAGCCCGAGACGTTCGCGCAGCACGTTGCCGTCGGCAACGAAGTTCTCCACCCGGCCGATGAAGTCGACGGGTTTGCCGTCCGCGGACCTCAGCCAGCGGACCTGCGGCCGCTGCAGGCGCTCGACCTCGCGGGTTCCTTCCAGCACGAAGCGGGAGAAGTCGTCGTTGTAGGCCATCAGGGGGCCCCAGATGTTGGGCTTCTCCGCGACCTTCCTCAGGTTGTCCGCACGACCCGCCTCGACGCGCTCCTGCATCCGCACGGCCATCGACCACCACGACACCATCCGCGCCCACGGATTGCGGACGAAGCCGCAGGACCAGTAGTCCGCCAGGGCGGGATCGGCCTCGAGCAGGTCGGCGTACGTCGAGTGGCGGCGCATGCCGGCCACTTTGCGGCCGTCGCGGACCTCGGTGTCGAAGACCGCGTCAAGCGTGGACCCGCCGGTCTTCGGGATATGGACGAAGACGACGCGACGAGAGTCGGACACACGCATGGTGCGCAGGTTACAAGAGGGCAACCAGGGGTCAGGACTCGACGGGTTTGGACGTCGACACGCGGCCCAGCGCCGCGGCCATCGCCTAACGAGTGTCGCTTCATGCCGGCGACACGGCGCGCGTCCGGGACCTCGGTGTCGAACATCGCGTCCAGGGTCGCTCCGCCCGTCTTGGGCACATGGACGAAGAGGACTCGACGAGAGTCGGAGACACGCACGGTCCGAAAGGCTACAAGAGGGCTCGGTGGGTCAGGCCTCGCCGGGTGCTGGGGTAGGCAGTCCTGCCACCATGGCCGCCATCGCCTCGATGGACACCCCGATCGGGACGGTGGTCGGCGGCGCAGCCATCTCGTCGGCAGCGTCGCCCACGGGCACCCGCAGCCGGTCGAGGTCCCCGACGATCCGGACCCCAGCACGCCAGCACGGCCTGGGACCGCTGCTCGCTCAGCTCGGCGACGCGGGCCAGGGCCGCGGCCGGCAGGCCGGGGATCGTCGTCTCCGACGGCTCCCGGGCACCGGCGAGCACGCCGCGGCGCAGGTCGGCGACCAGTCGACGACGCGGCGCGGCTCTCCGGCCCGAGCTGCTCGAGGGCCACGTTGAGCTGACGCAGCAGCTCGGCGCGCTCGTAGCTGAGCGAGGTGTTGCTGTTTCCGCGGCCGGTGCCGACCTCGACGCGGCCTCGACGACCGACTGGAGCAGCCCGTCGGGGAGGGCAAGGAGCCCCTCGAAGACCCGCAGGATCTGAGCGCGATCGGACTCGTCCGCTGCGACCACGATGATCCGGTCCGCCGGGAGCACCTCGCGCCAGTCGGCGATGGTCGCGGCCAGGTCGTGGTGCCGCCAGAACGTCGCGCCGGCTCCCTTCGGCCGCTGCCGGGTCCAGCACCTCGCTCCACCCACTCGGCGTACGGCAGCGTCTCTACCGACGCCCTTGATCCGCTGCTGCCATGCCGAGGGCATCAGCCGGTCGAGCCGGCGGGCGGTGACGACCATGTGCACCCGGTCCGCGCCGAGGTCCTCGACGATCGTGCGGATCTTGCGACGGCCGGCGCGGGCGAAGCTCTCCGTGCTCACGCAGACGCGCGCGTCGGCAGCCGCGCGCACCTCGGCCGCGAGGTCGTGCCACTCCGAGATCGGGATCTTCCGACCCGCCTCCACCGACCCGAGCAGGGCGAACCCGGGACGCTTCTGGCGGCGCGTGGTCCCCGGGTAGACGACGCCGTGGTCGCGCAGCTCGGAACGGCGTTCGTGCAGCGCCCCCTGCAGGGACGTGGTGCCGGTCTTCGGGGGCCCGATGTGCACCAGCACGGCTCCCTCCGGCACGGGGTCGCGGCATCGTCCACTCCGTCATGCGGGGCCCTGCGACGTTTTCGGCGGAGGAGCGAAGCGGGGGAGACGAGAACGTCGTGGGGCTCATGCCCGCATCCTGCCGAACCGTCGTCGCTGCCGACGCAGCACCTCGGCCAGCATCGCCCGACTCGACGTGTCCGCCACCAGCGAACCGCTTGCCCGAGGGGTACGCCGCAGCTCGTCCTGTCGTCGCAGGGCGGCCTCCACGACACCGGCCGCGGCGGAGACGGCGGAGTCCAGCGACACCGTGTCGGCGTCGACCGTCTCGGTGGCTGCCGACGCGTCAACGGGCGGGAGCAACCGGTCGAGGTCCCCGACCACGTTCACCCCGGCCTCCCGGATCGCCGCGATCCGGGCCTCGCTCCGCTGCCGCACGAGATCCTCGGCCCAGCCGGGGAGGGGCGGGAGCGCCGTCTCGAGCGACGAGCGGCCTGCCGCCTGCAGGGCGGGCACGATGCCCCGCTGGACGTACGCCGTGTAGCTGCGGTCGGACCAGCCATGTTCTTCGAACCGCAGGTTCAGCCGGCGGAGCAGCTCGGTGCCCTGGAAGCTGAGCGAGGCGTTGACGTCGTCGTCGAGGGTGAGCAGCCCGTCGGGAAGCCCCAACATGCGCTCGAAGGTGCGCGGCAAGAGGCCACGGTCGGAGTCGTCGGTCACGATGACGGTGAACCGATCCGGCGGCAGGTACGGCAGCCAGCGCGAGGTCATCCACGCCATGTCGTGCGAGGTCCAGAAGCTCCGGTTGGCCTCGTCGGTCTCGTCGCCCGTCAGCACCTCGCGCAGCCACTCGTCGTAGGTGCGACGTTCGTGGTTCTTGACCCGCTCCTGCCAGTGCGAGGGCAGCAGCCGGTGGTAGGCGCGGGCCACCGCGACGACGTGCAGCCGGTCCGCACCGAGGTCCTCGACGATCTTCCTGCTGCGCTCGAGCTTCCGGATCCGGCCGAAGTCCTCGGTGCTCAGGCAGACCCGCCGATCGCCCATCTCTCGCACCTCGGCCGCGAACCGGTCCCAGCGGGAGACATCCGGCAACGGATGTCCGCGCGGTGCCCACCGCATCAGCGCGTGCCCGATGCCGAACAGCCGGCGCCACTTGCCGGGATAGGCCACGCCGTACTGCGCCAGCTCCTCGCGCTTGGCGAACAGCGCCGACTGGAGCGCGGTGGAGCCCGTCTTGTAGGGACCGATGTGCAGCAGGACCGCGCCCTCGGGCAGCAGCAGATCGTCGGTCACGGTCACGGTCTGCCGATTCTACCGAGCGCGGCGGAGCCGTCCGCGCACCCGACCGGCGACCTCGCGCACCAGCTCCTTGCTCGAGGTCTCGGAGACGGTACGACGCCGGGTCGGCGCCTGGCGGCCGCTCCCCTTGCGACGCGCGGCCCGCTCGGCCTGCAGGGCCGCCTCGACCAGCGCCTCGAGCCCCCGGGCCGCCGTCTCGATCCCGATCGTCTCCGGTCCGGGTGGCACCTCATCGGCGCCGATCGCGGCGACCCGCAGCGCCTCGGGGTCGCCGATGATCCGGGCCCCGGAGGTGGCGACCTCCTGGACCCGGAGGGCGCTGAGCTCGGTCACCCGCTCGGACGTCCACGCGGGCAGCGGTGGGATCGGCACGTCCGCATCGTGCGCGGGCGCCTGGCGAAGCCCCTGGAGCAGGCCGTGCTGAAGCAGCGTGCGTCGGCGCCTGGCGTCCAGGCCGTGCTCGGCGGACCGCTCGAGCACCCGGCGGTAGAGCTCGATCCGGTCGTAGGTGAAGGACGCGTTGTCGCGGGCCCCGGGGGTCAGCAACCCCTCGGGCAGCCCCAGCAGCCGCTCGAAGACGCGCATCTGCTGCGACCGGTCGGACTCGTCGGCCACCAGCGAGCGTGATCTGCTCGGCGGGGAGCGAGGCCCGCCAACGCTCCAGCAGCTGCCCCACGCCGTGGTGGTTCCAGAACGTCGTCCCGGGTCCCCGTTGCGGCTCGGCGGCGAGCACCTCCCGCAGCCACTCGTCGTACGACCTCGGGTCGGTCGTGGTCTGGAGCCGCTGCTGCCAGGACGAGGGCAGCAACCGGTCGAGCCGGCGTACGACGGCCAACACGTGCACCTTGTCGGGCCCGAGGTCGTCGACCAGGCGGCGTACCTGCTCGGTGGTGGCGCTCGAGAAGTTCTCGCTGCTCAGGCACACCCGGGACGCGGTCGACTCCCGGACCACGGCCACCAGGTCGTCCCACTCGTGGTCGGGAACCTGGCCCTTCCCCCGGGGGCCTCGGCCGACCAGCGCCCACCCCGCGCGGAACTGCCTCGCGCTCGGACCCGGGTACAGGACCCCGTGCCGGGCCAGGTCCTCCCGGTGCTGGTGCAGGGACGACTGGATGGCCGTGCTGCCGGTCTTGTAGGGGCCGATGTGCACCAGGACGGAGCCCTCGGCCAGGCTGAGATCCTCGTCGGACACCGCTGCCTCACCGCCCATCACAAACGCAGGACTTCATGCGCACGACACTAGAGTGAACGAGCCGAGGGGAGGAGGCTGCATGGGCGACCCGCCGAACATCCTGCTGATCATGACCGACCAGCATCGGTGGGACGCGCTCAGCGCGGTCTCTGACTGGCTCAGCACCCCCCACCTGGACCGGATCGCGGCCGAGGGCATGCGAGCGAACCGGGCGTACACCAACTCACCGGTCTGCGTCCCCGCCCGGGTCAGCCTGGCCACCGGTCGCTACCCCCACAACACCGGCGTGTGGGAGAACAGTCGCTACGACCTGCCCGGCGACGCACCGACGTGGATGCGCTCGGTGCAGGAGGCCGGCTACTCGACCAGCGTCTTCGGAAAGACCCATCTCCACGCCCAGGTCGGAGACCTGCGCGACCGGGTCGACCTGGTGCGGTCGTGGGGGCTCGACCACGTGGACGAGATCGCCGGCCCGCGCGCCAGCACCAAGACCAGCTCCAACCTCACCGACCTGTGGGACCAGCACGGCGTCCGCGAGGCCTACGTCCGCGACGTCCAGGGCCGCGTGCAGAACGAGCCGTGGGCGGTCCGCCCCTCGCCGCTCCCGCTCGACCTCTACCCCGACTCGTACGTCGGCCGGCAGGCCGCCCGATGGCTCGAGGACCAGTCCGACCCGCGGCCCTGGATGTGTTGGGTCAGCTTCAGCGGGCCGCACGAGCCCTGGGACTGCCCCGAGCCGTATGCCAGCAGGTTCGACCCGGCCGCCATGCCGGCGCCGCTCGTCGCGCGCGACGACGCCCGCGACGACCGGCACACTGGCCTGCTCGACAAGATGACCGACCTCCGGATCCCGCCGGAGGACGTGGCGCGGATGCGCGCCGACTACGCCGGGAAGCTCGCCCTCATCGACGACCAGGTGGGCGAGCTGCTTCGCGTCATCGAGGAGCGCGGCGAGCTGGACAACACCGTGATCGCCATGGTTTCCGACCACGGCGAGATGAACGGCGACTTCGGGCTGATCTACAAGCAGAACTTCCTCGACCCCTCCGCACGGATCCCCTTCCTGCTGCGAGCCCCAGGGGTTCAGCCCGGCACGGTGCTGGACGATCCGGTCGAGCTGATGGACATCGGCGCGACCCTGGTCGAGCTCGCCGGCGGCGAGCCGGTAGCCGGAAGCCACGCGCGCAGCCTGATGCCCCGGCTCACCGGGGAGACCGAACGCCATCGGCGGTCGGCGACCTCGGAGTTCAACGGCGAGAGCATGATCGCCACCCCTCAGTGGAAGATGGCGGTCAACAGGTCGGCCGCCACCTATCTGCTCTTCGACCTCGAGAACGACCCGCACGAGACGACTAACCTCGCCGGAGCGCCCGCCCACCACGCGACGCAGAGCCAGCTGCGGAACCTGATGCTCCGAAGGCTGCACCGGACGCTCCGCTGAGCGTCATCCCTCACGGAAGGACGACATGGTCAACGACGCCGTGCGAGTCGCCATGGACGCGGCCGGCAACCGGTTCCAGCTCTGGAGCCACCTGATCTCGGGACAGCGCCTGGCGACGATCGCCGAGGTAGGCGTGTTCAGGGGTGAGTTCGCGAAGTCCCTCCTGGACGCGTGCCCGGACATCACGGAGTACACGATGATCGACCCGTGGCGGAACCTCAGCGACTGGAACAAGCCCGCCAACCGGGCGGACGACGTCTTCGAGGAGTACTACCGCGAGTCGATGGAGGCGACCGAGGCGCATGCGTCGAAGCGACGGGTGCTGCGCGGCCGCACCAGCGAGGTGATCGACCAGGTCGACGACGCGTCCCTGGACCTCGCCTACATCGACGGTGACCACACGCTGCGCGGCATCACCATCGACCTGATCAAGGTCTATCCGAAGGTGCGCGACGGCGGGTACCTCGCGGGCGACGACCTGACGCCCACGATCTGGCAGCACGCCGCCAGGTTCGAGCCGTCCCTGGTGTTCCCGTTCGCCGTCCACTTTGCCGAGGCGATGGGTCATCCGTTCTACGCGCTGCCCTACAAGCAGTTCCTCATCCACAAGGACGCGGCCTCGGGCTTCGAGTACCACGACCTCGCCGGCAAGTACCCCACCACCGACCTGCTGCCCCAGCTGAGTGGCGGGCGACCGCGGAAGCGGTCGGGGAAGAAGAAGCAGAGCGGCGGCACCTGAGGCCAGGCGCGGCTCAGGCCGCGTCGTTCGCGCAGCGGAACCCGAGGTTGGCCGACGCGGAGTCGGGTGTGTTGCTGGAGCGGGCCGCCACCCGGTAGCGATGGCAGTAGCTGTCGTGGCACAGGTAGGAGCCGCCCCGCATCACCCGGGCATCGCCCGCGTCGGGACCGCGCGGATCCTGCTCCTCCGATCGGGCGTAGTAGCCCGCGTCGAACCAGTCGGAGCACCACTCCCACACGTTCCCGGCCGTCTGCCAGAGACCGAGGCCGTTCGGTCGGTAGCTCTTGACCGGCGCCGTGGTCAGGTGGCCGTCCTCCAGCGTGTTCGTCGTGGGGAACGCCCCCTGCCAGATGTTGCACTGCCATCGGCCGCGCGGGGTCAGCTCGTCACCCCATGCGTACCGCGCCTGCTCGAGGTCCCCCCGGGCGGCGTACTCCCACTCGGCCTCGGTCGGCAGTCTCTTCCCGGCCCATCGGCAGTACGCATCGGCGTCGTTCCAGGACACGTGCACGACCGGGTGGTTCTGCCGGTCGCCGATGGTGGACCCTGCGCCCTCCGGCTGGCGCCACGAGGCACCCCGCACCGCGAGCCACCACGGCGTCCCCTCCACGCGCTGTACGACGTCGGCGCTGCGGCCGCCGAAAGCCAGGTGGAAGACCGCGGAGACCCCGAGCTCCTCGGCGTCGGTGACGTAGCCGGTGGCCTTGACGAAGGCGGCGAACATGGCGTTCGTGACCGCGGTGGGATCGATGTGGAACGCCGACAGCCGCACCTGGTGCACGGGGGTCTCCCCGTCCGCGGGATAGCCCTCGTCGAACGGGTCCCCCATGAGGAAGCTCCCGCCGGTGATCGCCACCTGACCGCGCCGGCTGACGGCGGCACGCGGCAGCGGCGTCCGCCGCGCGGCCGGCTGCGACGTCGGCGGCCGCCCCACGCAGCACGGGGCCTGGTTCGGCTGGTGTCCCACGGCGCCAGTGTGCACCGGGTGATGTGAAACAGTCTGCCCATGCAAAACGGGAACGAGCCGGCACCGACTCCGGGGGCGGCGACCCGCCAGATCCTCGTGGTGGCGGGCTCCGGGCGGAGCGGCACCAGCCTCTTCGCCGGACTCACCGGTCGGCTCGGATTTCACATCCCCAAGCCCGAGGTGAGCGCGAACCGCTCCAACCCCCGCGGCTTCGGTGAGCCCCGCTGGGCGGTCGACTTCCACAACGAGCTGCTCAAGCGGGTCGACGTCGTCGTCGAGGACGGCCGCCCCGAGGCCTGGGACCTCACCGCGAAGCTGGTCGAGAAGCCCGAGGTGCTCACCGCGCTCACCGACTGGCTCGAGCAGCAGTTCGGCGAGGCCGACCGGCTGGTCGTCAAGGACCCCCGGCTGGCCTGGTTCTTCGAGGTCTACCGCGTGGCGGCCGCCCGCCTCGACGCCGACCTGCGCGTCGCCACGATGCTGCGCGACCCCGCCGAGGTGATGAGGTCGCGGGAGGTCGCCTACGGCACCCGGACCGGCAACACCACCCGGATCGTCGGCTGGATGAACATGATGCTCGGCATCGAGGCCCGCACCCGCGACCTGCCCCGGGCCACCCTGAGCTACCCGGACCTGCTGACCGACTGGAACTCCGCGATCGGACAGGCCGACGAGTCCCTCGGCCTCGGCCTGGTCAGCGGCGCGAGCGAGGCGGCGGTCGCCGAGGCCGACGATCTCGTCGACCCCGGACTGCGCCGCTCGATCATCGACTGGGACGAGCTCGGCCTGCCGCCGCGGACGCGCGACTTGGCCTCGCGGGTCTACGAGACCTACGGCCGCCTGGTCGGGACCATGCCGAACGCCCAGGTCGAGGTCCGGGCCGAGCTCGACGCGCTCGGCTGCCGAGTTCGTCGACTTCTACGACGAGTGCTTCGACGTGGCTCGCACCCGGACCGGCGCCACCGTCCGACGCGAACGCCGCAAGGCCGTTCGCCGGGTGCGTGAGGAGCAGCGCGACGCCGGCCAGGGCCTGCGCGCTCGGGCCGCGCGACTGGTCGGACGACGGGCCCAGAGCCAGTGAGCGGGCCGCGCCGAGTCGCCGTACTCCTGGCCGGAGGGGTGGGCTCCCGGGTCGGGCTCGACATCCCCAAGCAGCTGATCAAGATCGCCGGGAAGACGATCCTGGAGCACACGCTGGCGGCCTTCGAGCAGCACCCGATGGTCGACGAGATCATCGTGATGATGGCGCCGGGCCACCTCGACGCCGTCCGCGACATCGTGCGCGACGGCGGCTACGACAAGGTCGTGGCGATCCTCGAGGGCGCCGAGACCCGCAACGGCACGACGCGACGAGCCCTCGACGCGCTGGACGGCGACTGCCACCTGCTGCTGCACGACGCGGTCCGGCCGCTGGTCAGCGCCCGGATCATCAGCGACTGCTTCGCCGCGCTCGAGCAGTACGACGCCGTCGACGTCGCCATCCCGTCGGCCGACACGATCATCGAGGTGGACGACGGCAACACCATCACGCGCGTCCCGGCGCGGGACCGCCTGCGGCGCGGCCAGACGCCTCAGGGCTTCCGCAGCTCGGTGCTCGCCAAGGCCTACGAAGCCGCGGCCGAGGACCCCGAGTTCACCGCCACCGACGACTGCTCGGTGGTGCTGCGGTACCTGCCCGACGTACCGATCTGGGTCGTCGCCGGCGAGGAGCGCAACATGAAGGTCACCGACCCGATCGACGTCTACCTGGCCGACAAGCTCTTCCAGCTGACCACCACCTACCTGCCGACCCGCACACCCCCGAGGAGCTCCGGAGGCAGCTGAGCGGCAAGTCGATCGTGGTGCTGGGCGGCAGCTACGGCATCGGCGCCGACATCGCGGCGCTGGCCCTCGAGCACGGCGCGACCGTCAGCACGTTCAGCCGGTCCAGCACCGGCACCCACGTCGAGCGGCGGGACGACCTGGTCGCGGCCGCCGACCAGGTGATCGCCGAGCACGGCCGGATCGACTACGTCGTGGACAGCGCCGGCGTCCTGCCCCGAGGCTCCCTGCTCGAGTCCAGCGAGGAGACGATCTACTCCGCGACCGAGGTCAACTACCTCGCCCCGGTCTTCATCGCCCAGGTGTTCTTCCCCCACCTGGCGCGCACCGGCGGCAGCCTGCTGCTCTTCACCTCCAGCTCCTACACCCGCGGCCGGAGCGGCTACAGCCTCTACTCCTCGGCGAAGGCCGCGGTGGTCAACCTGACCCAGGCGCTCGCCGACGAGTGGGCCGAGACCGGCGTCGCGGTCAACTGCGTCAACCCCGAGCGCACCGGCACCCCGATGCGGACCCGGGCGTTCGGCGAGGAGGATCCCGAGTCCCTGCTCAGCTCCGGCTCCGTGGCCCGGGCCTCGCTCGACGTCCTGCTGTCCGCGGGCACGGGGCACATCCTCGACCTGCGCAGGCTCGACCCGATGACGATGCCGGAGGCGAGCGCGGACTAGGCCGCCTCGTATCATGCGGGGTCGTCCGTCGGAAGGAACCCATGTCCCGCTTGCCCCAGCCAGGTCGCCTCCGCCCGCTGGTGCGGTCCCTCGGCGGCCGGGTGCGACGAGTCGGCATCGGCGTGGCGATCCGCGCGCAGCGCACCACGCACCGGCGTGGCCAGGTGCCCGGCCTGCTGAGCATCGTGGTGCCGGCGTACCAGGTCGAGGACTATCTGGACGAGTGCCTGACCTCGCTGCGGTTCCAGCACTACCGCCGGGTCGAGATCATCGTGGTCGACGACGGCAGCCCCGACCGCAGCGTCGACATCGCGCGGGCGCACCGGCGCCGGGACCTGCGGGTGATCGTCGTACGCCGGCCGAACGGCGGCCTGAGCGCGGCCCGCAACACCGGGGTCCGGCATGCCCGGGGCGAGTTCCTCACGTTCGTCGACTCCGACGACGTGGTGGCCGTGGACGCCTACACCAGCGCGATCGGTGCGCTCCAGGAGTCCGGCTCCGACTTCGCGGTCAACCTCTACGACCGGTTGGAGGTGGGTCGCTCGGCGCCGGCCGGCGTGTGGATCCGCAAGGCCCACCTGGATCGACGACTCGGGGAGACCCTGCACACGTTCCCGGAGGCCATGGTCAACGCGGTCGCCTGGAGCAAGACCTACCGGCGCGCGTTCTGGGACGACGCGGGCCTGGAGTTCCCGGAGGGCAAGCTCTACGAGGACCAGCCGGTGTCCATGGCGGCGTTCGCCAAGGCCAGCGCCTTCGACGTGCTCCCCGAGATCGGGGTCTCCTGGCGGATCCGCACCGACCGGTCCTCGATCTCGCAGCGCTCGTGGTCGTCGGAGAACCTCGCCGCACACAACGAGACGGTGCGCAGCTCGCTCGCGGCGATCCGCGACGAGGGGCTGGACGACGCGGCCGAGACCCGGGCCCTGCAGCTGCTTGCCAACAACATGCCGTTCTTCACGCGGCACCTGATCACCGCCGACGACGAGTACTGGGAGCTGCTGCGGGTGGCGATCGGCGACCTGGTCGGCAACCTGCCGCGCGAGCGCTACGTCCGCGAGGTCGCCGCACAGGACAAGGTGCTCTACGAGCTGATCATCAGCGGCCGCCAGGACGACGCCGCGACGTTCCTGGAGAACTTCGGGCACGACATGCGCCGCTTCCGCACCGAGCACACGCCCGCCGGCTTCCGCGCCCACCTGCCGATGAGCGAGGGGCTGCCGGACGACGTGACCGTGCTCTCCGACCGCCAGCTGCGGCTGCTCGGCCGGGCGATGCGGATGTCGTGGCGGGACGACGGCGCCCTGGAGATCGCCGGCTGGGCCTGCATCAGGTTCATCGACCTCGCCATCCATCCGCCCTAGATCGGCCTGGCCCTGGTCGGCCCGGACGGCACCCGCATCCCGTTCGACGTCACGGAGGTGCACGAGCCCCGGGTGGACGTGCTCACCGCTCATTGGTACTGCGACTTCACCCCCGGCGGTTTCGAGGCGGTTCTGCCCGCCGAACGGGTCCCCACGACCGAGGGGCGCTGGTACGTCGAGGTCAGCCTCACCGCCGCGGATGTCACCCGGAACGGCCCCCTCGAGGAGGTCTCGTACGGCGGCGGCGCCGGGGTCGCGCACTCGCGCGTCGACGCGGGCGGCAGGCTGTCCACCATCCGGATGGACCGCAACCGGGTGATGCTGCGCATCTCCCAGGCGCCCACGCACGCAACGGCGGCCGCCGTCGACGCCACCGGGCACCTGGTCGTCGACCTGGTCTCACCCGGGCCGGTGCGCAGTGTCTCGCTGGGCCACCGCGACCGGCCGCAGGCGCTGGGCTCGGTGACGCCGACCAGCACCGGCCCCGACGCGTGGCAGGCCAGGCTGCCGCTGCGCGACGGGACACCGGCAGACGTGCCGATCCAGGTGTGGGCGGAGACCGGCGACAAGGTCGAGCCGCTGCTGGCCCCTCCCTCCGTGCCGGCCAGCCCGGGCGTGGTCGGAGCCGACAGCGGCCGGGTGGTCAGCTGCTCGCCGACCGGGCAGCTCGAGCTGGCCGATCGGTTGCCCGTCGCCACCGAGGTGGAGATCGAGGACGACCGCCTCGCCGTACGCGTGCGGAGCGGGACGCCGATGGAGCACTGGACGCCGGTGCTCCACACGCCCGCCGACCAGATCGTCGGCCACTTCGAGGCGACCGCGGCCAACGAGGGGCTGCTGGCGTTCCCGCTGACCCGCAGCAAGTGGGGCTACGACGGGCTCGGGCTGCGCTCGGGCAAGTACGCCGTGTCCCTGATGCGCGACGACCAGATGCTGCCGGTCACGCCCAGCCCCGCGCTGCTGGCCACGCTCTCCCACGAGCAGCTGACCACCCGCTACCGGGTGACGGCGGAGGTCTTCGTCCACGAGCCGGTCACGCTCGCCTTCAACCTGCAGCCGCCGCTGGCCGACGACGAGCGCGGCGAGCGCAACCAGCGCCGGCTCCGCGAGGAGACCCAGGTCGAGGCCGCCGACCGCGATGCCGTCTTCTTCCGGGCGCTCTACGGCGAGGCCGCCAACTGCAACGGCCTGGGCGTGCACGAGGAGCTGCGCCGCCGTGGCGTCGCCCTCCCCCTGTACTGGTCGGTCAACGACCACAGCATCCCGCTGCCCGAGGGCGCGGTGCCGCTGATCGAGGGCACGAAGACCTGGCACGAGGTCGTGTTCAGCGCCCGCTACCACATGGTGAACGTCCACCAGCTCTACTGGTTCAGCAAGCCTCCCGGGCAGGTGCTGATCGAGACCATGCACGGCTACCCCTACAAGGTGATGGGCCACGAGTGGTGGCGCAAGGGTGACTTCAGCGGCAGCCAGATCAAGAACTACGACCGCCGGGCGCGGGACTGGGACTACTTCGTCTCGCCGGCGACGTACGCCACGCCCCTGCTGAAGGCCGCCTTCCTCGACCCCGCCGGCGCGGAGCCCGAGATCCTGGAGATCGGCTACCCCCGCAACGACGTGCTCCTCTCCGCGCGGGCCGGCGAGATCCGCGAGGCGACCCGCGAGCTGCTCGGGATCCGACCCGGCCAGACCGCGGTGATGTACGCACCCACGTTCCGGGACTACCTGTCCGCCGACGACCTGGCCGCCCAGCG
The DNA here is from genome assembly GCA_963798055.1 of uncultured Actinomycetota bacterium. Taxonomy (GTDB): domain Bacteria; phylum Actinomycetota; class Actinomycetes; order Propionibacteriales; family Nocardioidaceae; genus Nocardioides. Next base: position 35,360 of record CAWCRX010000017.1, on the reverse strand, counting down.
CGTCGACTTCTTCGACGTCGGCGAGGCCTCGCGGCTGCTGGGTGACGACGTCGTCATCCTGGTCCGCGGCCACGCGTTCAACGCGCGTGCCGAGGACCGGCTGCTCAGCGACTCGAAGGTCATCGACGTCACCGACCACCCGGACGTCAACGACCTCATCCTCGCCTCCGACGTGGCGGTCCTCGACTACTCCTCGCTGCGCTTCGACTACGCCCTCACGGACAAGCCGATGATCTTCCTGGTGCCGGACCTGGAGAAGTACGACGCGGTCCGCGGCGGGGTGATCGACTACGCGCCGACGGCTCCCGGTCCCCACGTCGCCACGACCCGCGACGTGGTCCGGCAGGTCGGCCGACTCGACGAGGTGGCCGCGGAGTACGCCGACGCGCGGGCCCGGTTCCGCAAGGAGTACACCGACCTGGACGACGGCCACGCCGCCGCCCGTCTGGTCGACGCGGTGTTCGTCCCGCGGGGGGATGCGCCCGCGTCCTGAGGCTCAGTTGTCGGTCGTCCCCAGCAGGTCGAGGATCCGGTCGGCCACCCTCGCGGCGGCCTGGCCGTCCTGCCAGGGGTTGTAGGTCGCGTTGAACGCCGCGAACTCGGCCGACCAGTGCGCGGCGAGGGCGGCGACGTCGCGCACCTGCTCCACGACCTCGTCGGACTCGCGCACCAGCGGACCAGGTGCGGACTCCGCGAACGGGAAGAGGAACCCGCGCACGCCCCCGGCGTACTCGTCGAGGTCCGGCACCAGGAACACCATCGGCTTGCCGGCGATCGCGACGTCGAAGCGCAGTGAGGAGTAGTCGAGGACCGCGACGTCTGAGGCGAGGATGAGCTCGTTGATCTCGGGGTGATCGGTGACGTCGACGACCCGGGCCGCACCCGGAGCGAGCTCGTGGGCGGGGGGCGTGTGGAACCGGTGACCGCGCACCAGCAGCACGTGGGAGTCACCGAGAGCCGCGGCCACGCGCGGGATGTCGAGATGGTCGGCCATCCCGGCCCGGCGTGGCCGGGTCGCGAGGTCGTCGCGCCAGGTGGGCGCGTACAGGACGGCGGTCTGGTCGGCGCGGATCCCGAGCAGGGACCTGGTCGCGGCGCGCTGCCGGTCGGCGTCCGGGGCGGTGAGCGCGTCGTCGCGCGGGTAGCCGTGCTCGGCCACCGGGCCGGAGTAGGCGTACTGCTCGCGGTAGTGCCGGGTCATCTCGGGCGTGGGGGTGAGGATCAGGTCCCAGGTGTCCACGCCCCGACGGCGCATCGCGCGGATCCGCCTGGGCGGCAGCTGCCAGGCCTGCCACTGCAGCTCGCCCATCGCCTTGGAGGGGTAGCCGTGGAAGGTCTGCACGACCAGCTGGTCGGGGCGGGTGACGAACCACTCCTCCAGCTCGGTGCTGGTCACCAGCAGCTCGGCGGTGGCCAGGGTGCGGTACCACTCCCGGCTCCGCACCAGCAGCGGCGTCACCCCGTCGGGCACGGTCTCGCCGCTGCCGACGACGCCCCACACCACGGTCGCGTCCGGGCGCCGCCGACGAAGCTCGGCGCAGATCGCGAGCGGGCTGTCGGTCGCGGACCCCCCGGCGAAGCTCTCGAAGTAGAACAGCCCGGGGGTGACCGGCAGCCCGCCCCCGGCCCAGGCGGCGTACTCGTCGCGCAGCCGTTGCTGGGCATAAGGACCGATCTCGTCGTCCGCGAACGGCGGCCCGACCAGCAGCAGGGGCTCGCCGTCGTCGGGACGGGTCACCTGGACCCGGTGCCGCGCGCCCGGCAGCTCGAGCGGCAGCCGCTGCCGCAGCGCAGCGCCGAAGCCCACGCCGCCCGGGGCGGTGAGCCGGTAGGGCGCGGTGGCGAGCCCCACTGCACGACCGAACCGGTCCCTGGCCAGCGGGATCCTGTCGGGTCGTGCCTCGAGGTCGGTGCGCGGGCCGACCAGCCGCACCCCGTCCAGCGCGCCGCGTCCGGCCAGGACGAGGACGTCGTCCTCCAGCCGTACGTCGTCGAGCACGACCGCCGCGGGGTCGTCCTCGGCGGGCGGAGCGCCGATCGACACGGTGGCCTCGCGGACCAGCGCGCCGGCCGCCAGCCGGATCCGCACGTCGCCCGGCGCCGGCAGCGTGATCCGGCACGCCCCCTCGGCCGCCGATGCGAAACGATCGGCCGCCCACCGGTTGGCCGTGGTGTCGGGGTGCGGCGTCACCTCGACGGGCGTGCCGTCGGGGAGCTCGGCGCCGATGGCGTGGTCGACCGTCGCCAGGTCGAGGTGCGGGACGCGCAGGAACAGGTCGGCGACGATGCCCGCCTCCTGGCTCTGGACCCGGCGTACGTCGGCCACCAGTGCGGTCTCGGCCATCGGGATCCGCCGGACGTCGTCGGGCACGTCGGCACTCCGCCAGTCGACCAGCAGCTGTTCGCCGTCGGGATGGGCGCGCAGGTCCTCGCCCAGGTCGTCGAGCTCGGCGGCGAGCGCCTCGACATCCGGGCGCCGACCCTCGGCCGCCAGCCACACCAACGAGGCGCCACGCGGACCGGTCCAGGGCGGCAGGCCGGGCTCGAGGAAGTCCCTCGCCAGCGCGGCGAGCTGCTCCCACTCCTCGGCCGTGGCCCGCTCCGCGTCGACGAGGAACCGGGGCAAGCCGACGTCGGCGTCGCTCAGCAGCCGGGCCGGCGACTCCCCAAGGAGGCGACGTCGCCGGACCCAGGCGGCGAGTTCTGGCAGCGGGCTGGGCATCGCGCCGAACGGACGCCGACCGTGGTCGGGCGCGTGCGTGCAGACGACCCGGTCGACGACATCGACCCGCTCGGCGCCCCTCAGGGCTCCCGCCACCGCTGGCGACTCCAGCCAGGTGTCGGACTCCTCGAACCGGTGACCGCCGACTCGCCACCGATCGGTGCGGAACACGTGGTTGCTGATCGCCAGGTCGCCGGCCAGCCGGGGCAGTTCCTGGCGGATTCACGCCGCTGCCCGGCTCGGCATGGGCCAGTCGCTGGGCCCGCTCCAGCCACGGGTCGGGGCGGCCGGCCTGGCCGAGCACGCCCGTCGCAAGGTCGGACCCCGAAGCGGCCAGTGCTCCGGCCAGCGCCTCGACGGCGTACGACGGCAGTCGGTCGCAGCCGCGGACGAACCAGAGAAGGTCGGCGCCGGCCCGATCTGCCGCGCCGTTGGCGGCGGCCTGCCAGGAGCTGGCCGTGTCGCCGACAGGTGCGACGAGCACCTCGGCGGCGGCCCGGCTCTGATCGCGCACCGACCGCAGGCACTCGTCGACCCGACCCTCGTCCTCCGGTTCGACGACCACGACGATCGTCACCGGGACCGGCGCCACCGGGCGGAGTACCCGGCGCGCCCGCTCCCGCAACCGGACCGGAAGCTTCCGGGCCACGGACCGCAGCACGCCGGTCATCGCTCCCACGGCGCGGCGACCGGGTAGTAGGCGTCGAGGAAGTCGCCGAGCCGTGCCGCCACCTGGTCCTCGGGAAGCGCGTAGTCGTGGTGGTCGCCGAGGCAGAACGAGTCCTGGTCGCGCTCGCGCAGCCTGCGGAGCTGCCGGGGCAGGCGGGCGGAGGCGAGGTTGACGAGGCGGCTCTCGTGCCCCCCGACCACGGCGCGGCCGGTGACCAGCCCGAGGTGCTGGGCCAGCGACGACAGCGGCGAGACGTCGGAGGTCGACCGGAAGGGTGTGGCGGCGGTGCGGCCCAGCTCCGCGGCGTACCGCTCGGCCATCTCGGTGAGCAGCGAGACTCGGTGCGGGTGCGGGGTGTGCGCCAGCGTGAGCGTGATCGTGACGTCGTAGTCCCGCTCGAGCAGGAGCCGGTTGTTGGCTCCGGCCGTCAGGTCGGGGCGCTCGGGCCGGTCCTCGATCCCGATCGGCCAGACGTCGGGGAAGACGAGCGGCAGCCCCGCGGGGGTGAAGAAGGCCGTCGGTGGCAGGGGGCGGCCCAGCAGCACGTCGTCGTTGAGGTAGACGAAGTGCTCCGCGAGCCCGGGCACCCGGTGTAACCCGGTCTCGATGGCGTGGGAGTTGAACGTCGGCAGCACGTCGGCGGGCAGGATCTCGCGGTGGTCGACGACGCGCACCCGGGGGTCGTCGCCGAGCCAGTCGGGGCGCTGTCCGTCGGTGACCAGGTGGATCGTGCGCACCCAGGGCGCGAAGAGGTGGACGCTGCGCATCGAGTAGCGGAGCTCGTCGCGCGCACGGAACCTGGCTTCGCCGGCTGCCTCAGGAGCCTGCGGTTGTATCGCGGCGCCGAGTCGTCGGTCTCGGGCCTCCCGCCAGGCCGGGTCGGCGCCGTCCACCCAGGTGTAGACGACGTCGATCGGGAACCGGCACTCGTGCACGCTCGGCCTGGTCAGCAGCGGGAGGGTGCGCACCTCGACCCCGGCGACGACGGCAGTGGTCGTCCGGTGGGCGGGGTCCACGCGGCGGCCGAAGACGTTGGCCCGGGGCGCGTACAGCAGCCCGTCGGCCTCGGTCCAGAACTCGACGTCGACGCCGGCGCCGGCTGACAGGTGGTGCGGCTCTCCGGCGGGTCCGGGCGCGGGAGCGAGGCCGAGCACCGGCTCGGCACCACGGCTCAGCAGGTCCGAGCAGCTCGGCGACGGGACCGGAGCGCGACGGGCGGCCGCCGAGCTCGGGCAAGCCCGATCCAGGCGTAGGCCAGCCCGGCATCGACGCTCAGCTGCTCGAGGAAGGCGGCCCGCGCGGACCAGGGCAGCGCCACCACGGGATCACCGCCGTCGGGGGTCGGGATCACCCACCAGAAGTCGCTCGCCGCGGCCGCCATCCGGGTCACCCACGCGAGGATCTCGGCGCGGGCTTCGGCAGGCGTGAGCGCCGGGGCCGGGTTGAGGACCGCCACCGCGGGCCGCGGGTCGGGCGGCGCCGGGTCAGCCAATCGAGTGAGGAGCGCGGTCCAGGCTTCGCCCACCGTCGCCGGATCTACCAGCTGAGCGGCCTGGATTGCCTCCGTGCCGAGCTCGGCCCTGGCCGGGTCCTCGGCCAGCCGGAGCAGCGCGGCTCCGAGCGCCCGGAAGTCCCCGGGCGGCACGAGTAGGCCGCCGTGACCGCCGGCGAGCAGGTCCCGCGGCCCGCCGAGGCTGTCGTAGGCGACGACGGGAACCCCGACCGCCATCGCCTCCGCGGCCAGGGCGAGCCCGCCGTTTCGGGCCGTCACCACACCGAGGCCGGCTTCCGTCCAGATCGTTGCTGGGGAGTCGGCGGCCTCGACGACCTCCACCCGGTCGCCGAGCTCGTGGCGCCGGGCCTCGGCCAGGAGGGCACCGCGCCGGCCCCCCTCGCCGACGATCCTCAGGCGCCAGCCGGGCAGCCGGTCCGCCACCTCCGCGAAGCCCCGGATCGTGTCCGCGTGCCGCCCGTCGCCGGTCAGCGGGCCGACCGCGACCACCACGGGGCCGTCCAGCGCGGAACGGGGTCGTGCGGCAACCTCGAGGGCCGGGGGCAGGGCCGCCACCTCCGGCCCCGGCGTACCCAGCCGCCGGCGCAACAGATCCGCCTCGTCGGTGCTGCCGACCACCACGGCAGCGGCCCGACCCCACGTGTCTGGAAGCCGGTCGACGCGGGTCGCGTGGACGACCACAGCCGTCGTCTCCGGCAGGAGCGCCGACGCCACCGCGAAGTCGGCGCCGGCGGTGCCGCACACGACCACGTCGTACGTCGAGCCGACGAGCCCGCGCGGGTCGACGGGTTCGGCCGCGACCTCCTCGCCGAGCACGCCCAACGTCGTCTCGGGCACGCCCAGGAGCCCCACCCGAAGGAGCCCGCCGTGACCCCGCGCGCGGCTCCATGGGCGGGTCGGGGTCACGGCCGGTCAGCCTACGGGGTGCTCCGTCAGAGCAGGCCCTTCTCCTCGAGGAAGTCCTGCGCCACGTCCTCAGCGGCCTCCCGGTCGACGCTGACCCGGGCGATCAGCTCGCCGAGGGTGGCGTTGTCCAGGGCGGCCATCAGCGCCTCGAGCGGCTCCTGGACATCGGGGTGCTCCTCGAGGAACTCGCTCGACACGGCCGGCACCAGGTTCTGCGCGGGCTGGATGCCGCGGTCGTCCTCGAGCAGCACCAGGCCCTGGTCGTCGAGGGTGCCGTCGAGCGTGCCGGTCTGGCCGAGCTCGGCCTCGCCGTCGACGACGGCTTGGTAGGTCTGCGGTGACGCGTAGCCCAGGGGGAGCAGCTCGATGTTGATGCCGTAGACGTCGGTCAGGCCCGCCTCGCAGTCGTCGCGACCCGTGCAGTCGGGAGCGGCGGCCAGCTTGATCGACTCACCCTCGAGGTCGGAGAGCTTGGTGACCCCGTTGGAGTCGGAGTAGTCCTGGGTGACGAAGTAGGCGTTCTGCGAGGCCGCGCCGGATGCCTCGAGAAGGGTGATCCCCTTCTCGTCGAGCAGCGGCTGCATCGCGGTCAGGGTCTCGTCGAGGTCGCTGGTGCTGATCGGGGCGGCGCCCTCACCGTTGGCCTCGATGTTCAGCTGGTCGCCCAACCCGGCGACGTACTCCGGGACGATGTCGACGTCGCCCGGGAACTCCTTGAGGTAGACCAGTCGGGTGTCGACGAGCTGCGTCTCGACGTCGTAGCCGGCATCGGTGAGCAGCGCGGCGTACATCGCGGTGACGAGCGCGGCCTCGTCGAAGCTCTGGCTGGCCAGGGTGACTGCTCCACCCCCGCCCGCGTTGGCGTCGGGGTTGTCTGCGTCGTCGTCAGCGACGTCGTCGCCACAGCCGGCGGTGAGCACCAGGGCGCCCACCGAGAGCGCGGCAGCAAGGGTTCGGCGGAGGGTCATGGATGTCTACCTTCTGTGTCCCGCGGGCAGGTCCCGCGCGTGTCCGGTACGACGGGAGACCCCGCCGTTCGCTACAGCGTAGGACCAGCCGCCGACAATGCGCTCCCCTCATTCCGCCTGCTGGCCCTCGGGACGGGGTCCACCGCCCGCTGGAGGAGGGCCGCGAAGACCTCCAGGATCAGGGCCGCGACCGCCACCACCAGCGCCGCGGCCATGCCCTGGCTGTAGAGGTTGCGGGCGAACCCGTCGACGATGATCCGCCCCACGCCCGGGCCCGCGACCAGGGCCGCGATCGTCGCCGTCGCCCACACCTGCACCAGCGCGAGCCGGACCCCGGACATCACCAGCGGCATCGCGAGGGGCAGCTCCACGCGCCAGAAGCGCTGGGCGCCGGACATCCCCATGCCGATCGCCGCCTCCTTGATGTCCTCGGGTACCTCGCGCACCGCGACGTAGGCGTTGGTGATCAGCGGTGGCAGCGCGAACGCACCCAGCGCGATCAGCGTCGCCATCCCGGCCCGACCGTAGGGCCCGAGCTCGGAGACGCCGGGCCAGTCGGCCGTCACCAGCACCGCGAGGAGAGCGAATGTCGGGATCGCCCGGCCGATGTTGGAGATGTTGATCGCCAGGAACCCGCCCCGGCCGATGTGGCCCAGCCACAGCGCGATCGGTAGGCCGACGAACATCGCGACCACCAGGGCGGTGACCGTGAGCAGCAGCTGCTCGCCCAGCCGGTCGAGCAGCCCGCCGGTGCCGGTCCAGTTGGACCAGGTGGTGAGGTACTCCCACATCAGCTCGAAGAGGGTCATGTCCGGACCCCCCGGGACCAAGGAGTCAGCACCCGTTGCACGAGAACGAGGAGCACGTCGAGCAGCAGCGCGATCACCACGCACAGCACCGCGGCGGTCACGAGCTCGGCGCGGAAGTTGCGCTGTACGCCGTGGGAGATCAGGTTGCCGAGGCCGCCGTACGCCACCAGCGTCCCGACCGTGGTCAGCGCCACGGTCGACACGGTCGCGACCCGCAGGCCGGCCATCAGCACCGGCAGCGCCAACGGCAGCTCGATCTTGAACAGCAGCCGGGTCGGGCCGTAGCCGAGGCCGGTGGCGGACTCGATCACGTCGTCCGGCACCGCGCGGAAGCCGTCGAGCATCGCCCGGACCAGGATCGTGAGTGCGTAGAGGCCGAGGCCGATCACCACGGTGGTCGCGGACAGCCCGGTGAACGGCACCATCAGCGGCAGCAGCGCCAGCGACGGGATCGTGTAGATGCCGGTGCTGATGCCGAGGATCGTCGACTCCAGGCGGGGCAGCCGGCGCGCGAGCAGCGCGAGCGGGAACGCGATCACGATCCCGAACAGCACCGCAGCCACCGTGATCCCGAGATGCTGGACGGTCGCGTCGACGATCTCGTCGCGCCGATCCTGCACGTACTGACCGCACCACCACTCGTTGACCAGCGCGCTGTAACAGCTCGGCCCGTCGGACTCCGGCGGCGCCCCCGAGACTGCCGCGACGAGTAGGGTCACCGCATGGACGCTACCGGTTCCGGGGGCCAGGTGATGATCCGTCTGGCGGGAGTCGGGAAGACGTATCCGGACGGCACCGTCGCGGTCGAGTCGCTCGACCTGGACGTCAACGCCGGGGAGCTGGTGGTGCTGGTCGGCCCCTCGGGCTGCGGCAAGTCGACCACCCTGAAAATGATCAACCGGCTGATCGAACCGACCACCGGCACCATCGAGATCGACGGTCACGACGTCACCACCGAGGACCCGGTCAAGCTGCGTCGCGGCATCGGCTACGTGATCCAGCAGGTGGGGCTGTTCCCCCACCAGAAGATCCTCACCAACGTGATGACCGTGCCGCTGCTGTACGGCGAGTCCAAGGCCACCGCGCGCGAGCGCGCCTCGGAGCTGCTCGACATGGTCGGCCTCGACCCGGCGACGTACGGCGGCCGCTACCCGCACCAGCTGTCCGGCGGCCAGCGGCAGCGCGTCGGGGTCGCTCGCGCGCTGGCGGCGGACCCGCCGGTGCTGTTGATGGACGAGCCGTTCGGAGCGGTCGACCCGGTGGTGCGGGTCCGGCTCCAGGACGAGTTCCTGCGCGTCCAGCGCGAGCTCGGCAAGACCGTGGTCTTCGTGACCCACGACATCGACGAGGCGGTGAAGATGGGCGACCGGGTGGCGGTGTTCGCCGTCGGCGGCCGGCTCGCGCAGTACGGCACCCCGGCCGAGCTGCTCGGCAACCCGGCGGACGAGTTCGTCGAGGACTTCGTGGGCGCCACCCGCGGCCTGCGGCGGCTCACGGTCACCGAGATCGATCCCGACCACCTCGAGCCGCTCGACGGGATCGCCGTGGGCGACCTCGCCGCGGCTGTCGACGTCGGCGCCACCCTGGAGGAGGCGCTGGCGGTGATGCTGCGGGACGACAAGCCGATGGTCGGGGTGAAGCGGGGCGCCGAGTTCGTCGGCGTCCTCACGCCCAACGGCGTGCACAAGGCGCTGCGCGCCTCGCTGCAGCGGTAGCGGTCCTCCGGGGGGCGGTGACCTGTGGTCGGTCTCCGACGAACAATGCGACCACCGCTCACCGCTCGACCAGCCCTGCCAGCAGGAGCGGTGACATGTGGTCGGTTCCAAGGCCGGAAACCGACCTCAGCTCACCTCTCCTCGGCCGTAGGCGCGCAGCCACTCCTCGCGCGAGCCGACGACCCGCCGGATCGGCTGGAACAGCGATCTCCAGCGGTCCCCGAATACCGGTGCCTGTCCGTCGTAGCCGAGCGCGGTCAGCTCGCGGTGGACGGCGAGCACGAGCTTTCGGGGCTGGGAGAGCCGCTCGTTGGTGACTTGGAGGTAGGGCACGTCGTTGCGGCGCAGCACCTCATAGCGGTCGATGTCACTGGAGTACTGCAATCGCTCGGTCTGGTGGTGCTCGCCCTCGTACTCCAGCACCATGCCCCAGCGACGGAAGAGTAGGTCGGCGACCACCTGTCTCGCCTCACCATCGAGATCCAGCTCGACGTTGACCTCCGGCCGGGGCAGGCCGGCGAACTCGACCACGGCGCGGGTCTCGGACTCCTTCAGCGAGCGCGAACCGGCGTCGAGGTAGTCGAGGATCCAGATCGCCTCATGGGCACCGTCGCGCCAGAGGGCGGAGAGTGCGATTGCCCGCACCTCCTCGATGGTCACATGACCCCAGTAGAGCAACCAGTCGCCGACCTTGGTCGCGTCGATGACCCGCGCGTAGCTGCAGAAGAAGATGAAGGCACCTGCCGCTGTCACGGACACGCTCGTCGTGGGGCGCCAGCTTCCTCGTCCGGTGCAGGAAGATCCCGGCTTGGTCGATGTGCAGGTCACCCTCGACCACGAAGTGCAGCGGGAAGCGCGGACCGTAGTCCAGTCCTAGCTCCTGGATGCGGGTGATCCCGGTCAGGCGGGCCCGCTCCGGAAGTGCGAGCCGCGCCGCCTGCACCCAGTCGTCGTCGGCCATCTGGTGATCGGCCAACCGCCAGACCCGGGGAAAGATGCGCACGAAACGATGGCCTCGCAGCATTCGCGGAGTCACGCCGGCCCGAGCCGCTTGCTCACGAGTGAAGGGCCCGTAGGGCAGGCATCCTGGAATCGACTTCACGACGAAGCAGTCCAGCGAGCACGGGCCGGGCCTGTCCGGGTCTCACCCGACCCTGTGGAGGACCTGACTCATCGAGGTAGCGGTGGACGATTCGCGGCCCTGGGTGGACAGCGTGGGCGGTGACCTGTGGTCGCTTCCACGGCGCTCAACCGACCACAGGTCACCGCTCAACCAGTCACCGGCACGTCGCGGTGCCACGACTCGGTGATGTACGACGTCACCCAGCCCATGCCGAGGTACAGCCCCGCCGCGCCGGTGGGTGAGTCCGCGTCGACCTCGAGGCTGACGCGGTCGCGTCCGCGGGTGGCGGCGTCCGCGATGATCGTGTTGAGCAGCCCCTTGGCGACCCCCCGGCCCCGCGCCGCCTCCAGGACACCGAGGTAGGACACGTAGGACCCGTCCGGCCCGGAGGTGCTCTCCGAGACGGTCCCGATCAGCGCGCCCACCGGCTCCGCGGCACTGTCGTCGCCGGCGATCTCGGCGAGCCACCAGTGGTCCCAGCGGTGCCCCGGGTCCTCACGGAGCCGGTGCAGGAACTCCTCGAACGTCTCCTCGCGGGAGTTGAAGTGGTCGACGAACGCACCCTCCAGCACCTCATGCACCTCGCGCAGGTCGGTCTCGTCGGGCATCCCGTCGCCGCCGCGGCGTACCAGCCGGAACGTGGCCTGGTCGGACTCCCAGTGGTCCGGTGAGGGCACCAGGTCGGCCTCCTCGGGAGTCACCGGTCGCTTCATCTGCCACCAGGTGCGCACCCGCTCGAATCCGCTCGCGGCCAGCCAGCGGTGCTGGCGGTCGTCGTCGGCGAACGCGCCGGTGTCGATCTGCTGGACGTCGAGCCCGCGCGCAGCGCCCACCGCCTTGGCCTGGCCGACCGCCCAGTCCACCAGGAGGTCCGAGCAGGCCCGGCCCACCGCCTCCGGCAGGTCACGCTCGACGATGTGCACGAACATCATCCGGCCGCCCGCCCGGTCGTGGACGCTGCCCCAGGCCCGGATCTCCGCCCGGTCGTCGCGGACGACGACGTTCTCCCTGGTCAGCAGCCCCTGCTCGGACACCTCGACGAGTACGTCGTCCACACCAGACCCCGGCCATCCGCGGCCGTGGCTCTCGTGGGCCCGCAGCAGCTGGGTGAGCCGGGCGACGTCGAAGCGGTCGGCGGGGTCCGGCGTACCGATCTCCCAGCCCTCGGGCAGCGGGGGTGGGTCGATCAGCTCGTCGGGATCGCTCTCGAACCGGGACTCGTCGGGCATCACGCTGCCCGATTCTGCCGTTAGCCGGCCTGGAACCTCTTGCTGGCGTCCGCGGCCTGCCATTCGGCGACGAGTACGTCACGTTCCTGCTCGAGCTCGGCGAGCCGGACGATGGCCACCGCGGCCCGTTCCTCGGCGTCCTCGAGGCGGACGGCGAGCCGGCCGTTCTCCTCCTCGATCCGCCGGGTCTTGTCGATCGCCTCGTCGAGCGCGCGCTGCGCCTCGGTCAGCTCGGCGGTCGCCTCGGCCAGCCGCTTCTCGAGCCGCTCGATCGACGCCTCGTGACGGGTGATCTTGCCGGTCATGTCGGCGACGAACAGGGCGTTCTCGTCGGTGCGCTCAGCCGTGAGCGCGCTGTACTCCTGCGCCAACTCGGCACGGTCGATCGCCGCCTCGCGCCGCGACTGCAGCACCTCGAGGTAGGTGATCCGGGTGGCCGCGGCGCCCAACGCGACTCCGAGACCGGCGGCGGTGGCGAGCAGCGGCCACGATCCGCTGAGGACTGCGCCGACCACGGCGAGGACGCCGATCAGCAGCAGCAAGCAGGCTACGGCCGCGCGTGCGGACCGCTGGCGGCGCCGGACTGGCCCGCGGGTGGGGGAAGACATAACTAGAGGTTAAGACTCTGAATCATCGGAACCGACGCGACACGCACGTTCGAGGAGCAACGCCGTGATCACGATCATCAGGCCGGCGAACGAGGCTGCGCCCGACCGCCAGATCCGCTCGTCGGCCAGCTCCGCGTCGTCGCCGACCCAGCTCAGCGCGTACCCGAGGTAGCCGCCGAGCACCAGCGCCCCCACGAGCGCACAGGCCCGGGCCAGCACCAGTCGGTTGACGGCCTGGTGCGGCAGCAACAGGTCGCGGCGAACCTGCAGCTGCCGGTTGGTGGAGTACGCCGTGTAGCCGAGGATGCCCGCGACCAGCAGCAGGGCGAGCGGCTGGATCCAGGACACGACCGGCGCGGTGCCGGCGCGGTCGGTCAGCGGGTGCAGCAGCCAGCCGAAGACCAGACCGACGATCGCCCAGACCGCCAGGACGACGGCCGAGGTCGGGCGTAGCGACCCGCGGGGCTCGTCGCCGGACGGCCCCTCGGGCGGGGTCAGTTGACCTCCAGGGTCAGGTCGTCGCGCCGGGTCACTCCCTGCTCGCCGACCTTCTCGAGCAGCTCGGCGATCGGTCCCTGGTCGGGGAACACCGCGTCCGGCTCGAGGTCGTGCCACGGCCTCAGCACGAAGGCCCGCTCCGCCGCCCGGGGGTGCGGAAGCCGCAGCGCATCGGTGTCGCTGCGACGGTCACCGACCACGATCAGGTCGACGTCGAGTGTGCGCGGCGCGTTGACGACGTCGGTGCGCTCGCGCTCGAAGGCGTCCTCGATGGCCAGGGCGCGCTCGAGCAGCCGGTTGGCGGCGAGGGTGGTGTCGGCGAGTACGACGGCGTTGAGGAAGTTCTTCGAGCCGTCGGGACAGTCGACCGGCTCGGTCTCGTAGACCGGGGAGACCCCCGTGACCCACACGTCGGGCGTGTCCGCGATCGCGTCGACGGCGCCCTGCAGGCTGGCCATCCGTTCACCCAGGTTGGAACCCAGCGCCAGCACCACGCGCCGGATCGGGCGCATGTCGCCGGTGAGCGTGTCCGCGTCCGGGATGTACGGGTTGGGGGTCTCAGTCACTGGTTGCCCTGCCTCTTCCGGGTGATCGTCAACGCGACATCCGAGAAATTCGCGTCGATGGGGGCGTCCGGTTTGTGAACCGTGACCCGAGCCCATTGAACACGGGGATCCAAAAGACAGATACCCGCGATCCGCTGGGCCAGGGTCTCGATCAGGTCGACCGGATCGTTCTCCACGGCGGCTTTCACCTGAGCCACGAGGCTTCCGTAGTCAACGGTGTCTCGCAAGTCGTCGGAAGCCGCCGCAGGCGCGGAGTCGATGCCGAGTGCGACATCGATCACGAAGGCCTGGCCGTCGCGACGCTCCGCCTCGAAGACGCCGTGGTGGCCGAAGCACTCGATGCCGCTGATCGCGAGCTCGTCCGTCACTCCTGCACCTCCATCCGCTCGAGCACCCGCAGCACATCACGAGTCCCCCGGACGTCGTGCACCCGGACCCCCCAGACGCCCTGCCGCGCCAGCAGAACGGTGATCGCGTGCCCGGCCTCCTCCCGCTCGTCCACTGGCCGTGGGGTGCCGTCTGGACCCGCCAGCAGCGCACCGAGGAACGACTTCCGGCTGGCCCCCATGAGCAGCGGGAAGCCCAGCGAGCTCAGCTCCGTGAAACCGCGCAGCAGCGTCCAGTTGTGCTCGCCCCGCTTGGCGAACCCGAGGCCCGGGTCCAGGACGATGCGGTCGTCGGGGATCCCCGCGGCGCGGATCGCGTCGACCCGCTCACCGAGCTCGCGTCGTACGGCCGCGACCACGCCGCCGGGCTCGTCGTAGACCGCGAGGTCCTGCATCCGGTCGCTGTGGGCCCGCCAGTGCATGGCGACGTACGTCGCGTCGGACCCGGCCACGACCTCCAGGATCCGGGGGTCGGCCAGCCCGCCGGAGACGTCGTTGACCACGCGGGCGCCCGCTCCGAGCGCCGCCTCGGCGACCTCCGCCCGCATCGTGTCCACCGACACGATCGCGCCGTCGGACGCGAGCGCCGAGATCACGGGCACGACCCGGTCGAGCTCCTCCGAGACGAGGGGCCGGGTCGCTCCCGGTCGCGTTGACTCTCCGCCGATGTCCAGGACGTCGGCCCCGTCGGAGAGCAGTCGACGCGCGTGGGTGATGGCCGCCTCGGTGTCGGCGTACAACCCACCGTCGGAGAACGAGTCCGGGGTGACGTTGACGACGCCCATCACGACCGGCCTGCCGTCGGCGACGGGGATCATGCGGGGACGGTATCGGAGCGCGTCTACCTACGCGGCGCAGGCAGCCGACCGAAGGGGGTGCTGCAGGACTCCCCGGAGCATCCGAGGAGCTCCCGGGTCCGCCGGGCCAACTCCGCGAGCGGCGCGGCGTAGCGGGGGACATTGGCCACGTTGTGGAGCTGGTAGGGATCGCGACGACGGTCGTAGAGCTCCAGGAAGCCGCTGGTGAACCAGTAGATCAGCGTGTAGCGGTTGGTGCGCACACCGGCGAAGTGCCACCCCACACCAAGGGGATCCTGGCCGCTCAGCCCGGCCTGCACCAGCAGAGTGCGGTCCTGGCCTTCGGGCTGCCTGACCAGCTCGATGAGGCTCTGGCCGTCGACTGTCACCGTAGGTTCGGCGCCGGCCAGGTTTGCGAACGTCGGCGCCAGGTCGATCATCGCCGTGGTCTGCCGGAGGACGATGCCCGCGGGGATACCCGGTCCACGGATCAGGAGCGGCACGCGCACGGACTCCTCGTAGGCCAGCTTCTTGCCCTGGAACCGGTGCTCGCCGTTGAGGTAGCCGTTGTCCGAGATGAACGCGATCAGGGTGTCGTCGAGCTCGCCGGCCTGGCGCAGGGCCTTGACGATCCTGGCCACGGCCAGGTCCACGGACGCGAGCGCCCGGATCCGCTGCTTGAACAGGCGCTGGACCTTGTCCCTGTCGACCTTCCCGCCCTTGGTGACGTATCGCGGCTTGTCCGACACGTCCTTCTCGTTGAACGACGGGCTCTCCAAGGACGGCGCATGGACGCCGCGGTACTTGTCCGCGAACCGGTGGGCTACCTCGGGCGGCTTGGCGCAGCCGATCTCGTTCTTGGCCGAGCAGATCCCGTGCGGAGCGTAGAACGAGGACCAGAGGAAGAACGGCTGGTCGTCGGCGGCCAGCCGCTCGATCTCCTCAACGCTCCGCTCGGCCACGTAGTCGGTGTGGTAACCCTCCGGCCGACGCGCGGTGCTGCCGTCGTACTGCTCGTAACCCGTGATAGGCGAGCCGCAATGTTGCGTCCCAGTCCTCCCAGCCGTCGGGGATCCCCATGGACCGGTTGTAGCCGTTGACGTACTTGCCGACGAACGACGTGCGGTAGCCCGCGTCGTTCAGCCAGACCGGCAGCGTGTGTTCGGGGTCCTTGAGGCTGCGGTAGCCGCCGAAATTGCCGCGGTTGCCCCTGACCCCGTTGTTCTGCGCGTACTGCCCGGTGAGGAGCTGGGCACGCGACGGACAGCACAGCGGGTGGGGGGCGATGAAGTTGGTGAACCTGGCCCCGCGGTCACCGATCAGCTTGCGGGTCCGTGGCATCCAGCGCAGGTCGACGAGGGCCTGGTCGTCGGTGCTGATCAGGACCATGTTGGGGCCGTTGCTGACCCGCTGGGTCACCGTGCCGGCGCCGCTGGTCTCCCCGGTGCCCCCGGTGTCGTCGGCCGAGGCATTGCACGACGTCACCACCAGGGCGACAACGAGGACCATGCCCAAGGCGCGGAGGACGCCGCCCCGGCGACGAGTCATGGCGATCATGCGGAGCGGTGGATCAGGGCCATCGCCTCGGAGCGAGTGGCTGCGTTGTGCATGATCCCGCGCACGGC
Source organism: uncultured Actinomycetota bacterium (assembly GCA_963798055.1). GTDB lineage: Bacteria > Actinomycetota > Actinomycetes > Propionibacteriales > Nocardioidaceae > Nocardioides. The sequence goes on along the minus strand of CAWCRX010000017.1, from coordinate 19,225 downwards.
CGAGGTGATGGTGCGGGCTCCTGCCTTCTTCACACCGCGCATGGTCATGCACAGGTGCTCTGCTTCGATGACGACGATCACGCCGCGGGCCTCGAGGATCTCCATCAGGGCGTCGGCGATCTGGGTGGTCAGCCGCTCCTGCACCTGGGGTCGCTTGGCGTAGACGTCCACCAGCCGGGCCAGTTTGGACAGGCCGGTGATCTTGCCCGACTCGGCTGGGATGTAGCCGACATGGGCGACTCCCGTGAACGGCACCAGGTGGTGCTCGCACATCGACCAGAGCTCGATGTCGCGGACCATCACCATCTCGTCGTGGCCGATGTCGAACGTCGTGGTCAGCACTTCCTCGGGGGCCATCCGCATGCCGCCGGTGATCTCGGCGTACATCCGCGCGACCCGCGCCGGGGTGTCCAGCAGACCCTCACGCTCGGGGTCCTCGCCGATCGCCGCGAGCAGCTCGCGCACGGCGGCCTCCGCGCGCGCCTGGTCGTACGGCGGCACGTCCTCGGGCGCCCGCTCCGGCGGGTGGATCGGGTCGGTCATGGTGGTCAGCCGGCGGGGGATGGCGGCGTCGGGTCGGGGCCCGGAGGCCCGACGGGCGGAGTGTCGTGTACGTCGCCACCGGCGCCGGGCGGGGTGACGATCGCGCCGGCGCTCTCCTTCTTGTCGTAGATCGTGCCGTTGCTCGAGGCTCGGTCCCTGATCTCCTGCGGGATCTCCACCGGCGGGATCTCCGAGGGGTTCCGGGTGGGCGAACCGGTCCAGGCCGGACGCTGGGGGCGCAGCCTCAGGTCGGTGAACACTTCGGCGACCTCGGCCTTGTCGAGGGTCTCCCGATCGAGCAGCGCCAGCACCAGGGCGTCGAGGACGTCGCGGTTCTCCTCGAGGATGTCGAACGCCTCCTGGTGCGCCACGGCGAGCAGCTTCTTGGTCTCCTCGTCGACGATCGCGGCGACGTCCTCGGAGTAGTTGCGGGTGTGCCCGATGTCGCGACCCAGGAAGGGCTCGGAGTTGTCGTCGCCGAGCTTGATCGCACCGAGGCGCTCGGTCATGCCGTACTGGGTGACCATCGCGCGGGCCAGGCTCGTGGCCTTGTCGATGTCGTTGCCGGCGCCCGTCGTCGGGTCGTGGAACACCATCTCCTCGGCCGCGCGGCCGCCGAGCATGTAGGCCAGCTTGTCGAGCATCTCGCTGCGGGTCTGGGAGTACTTGTCCTCGTCGGGCAGCACCATCGTGTAGCCGAGGGCGCGACCGCGGGGCAGGATCGTGATCTTGTGCACCGGGTCGGTGCCGGGCAGCGCCGCCGCCACCAGGGCGTGGCCGCCCTCGTGGTAGGCCGTGATCAGCTTCTCCTTCTCGCTCATCAGGCGAGTGCGCCGCTGCGGTCCTGCGATCACCCGGTCGATGGCCTCGTCGAGGGCGAAGTTGGTGATCAGCTTCTCGTTGCCGCGCGCGGTGAGCAGCGCGGCCTCGTTGAGCACGTTGGCCAGGTCGGCACCGGTGAAGCCGGGAGTACGACGGGCCACGCTCACCAGGTCGATGCCCTCGGCCAGCGGCTTGCCGCGAGCGTGGACCTGGAGGATCTTGTGCCGACCCTGGAGGTCGGGGGCGTCGACCTGGATCTGCCGGTCGAAGCGGCCCGGCCGCAGCAGCGCCGGGTCGAGGACGTCGGGGCGGTTGGTCGCCGCGATCAGGATCACGCCGCCGCGGATGTCGAAGCCGTCCATCTCGACCAGCAGCTGGTTGAGGGTCTGCTCGCGCTCGTCGTGTCCGCCGCCCATGCCCGCACCGCGGTGCCGGCCGACGGCGTCGATCTCGTCGATGAAGACGATCGCCGGGGCGTTCTCCTTGGCCTGCTCGAACAGGTCGCGCACCCGGGAGGCACCGACGCCGACGAACATCTCGACGAAGTCGGAACCGGAGATCGAGTAGAACGGCACGCCCGCCTCGCCCGCGACCGCGCGGGCCAGCAGGGTCTTGCCGGTGCCGGGCTGGCCGTAGAGCAGCACGCCCTTGGGGATCTTGGCGCCGACGGCCTGGAACTTCGCCGGCTCCTCGAGGAACTCCTTGATCTCGCCGAGCTCCTCGATCGCCTCGTCGCAGCCGGCCACGTCGTTGAACGTGGTCTTGGGCATGTCCTTGGAGATCAGCTTGGCCTTGGACTTGGCGAACTGCATGACGCCGCGGCCGCCACCGCCCTGGACCTGGTTCATCAGGAACACGAAGAGCAGGATGATCAGCGCGAACGGCAGCAGCGTGGCCAGGATCGAGCCGAGCAGGCTGGGTTGGGGGTTCTCGGAGTTGGACTCCTCGATGTTGCCCGCGGCCAACTGGTCGTTGACCAGGTTGATGATGCCCTGCTGCTGACCCATCACGTAGTGGGTCATCACCTTCGAGCCGCTGTCGCGCACTCCCTCGTCGAGGGTGGCCTCGATGGTCTGGTCACCATCGATGAAGGTGATCTCCTTGACCTGGCCCTCGGTGATGTAGCTCTCCATTTTCGAGGTCGGCACCTCGTCGTACCCACCACCGGGGGCGAGGTACTGGAGGGCCAGAAGGACGCCCACGACGGCCAGGATGATCCAGACCCAGGGGCCCTTGAAAATGCGCTTCACGGACTTCTACAGACTTCTCTCAGAGCTCACGAACGGAAAGGACGACGGTACACGTCGCCCGCCTGAATTCATTGTCTCAGGCTGATGGTGGAAACGCTCAATGACAGCGAGTCGTTCCGCCTCAGGAGTAGACGTGGGGCGCTAGCGTGCCGATGTCGCGCAGGTTGCGGTAGCGCTCGCGGTAGTCGAGGCCGTAGCCGACGACGAACTCGTTGGGGATGTCCCAGCCGACGTACCGCACGTCGACCGGCATCTGCAGGGCCTCTGGCTTGCGCAGCAGGGTGCAGATCTCGACGCTCGCCGGCTGGCGGGAGGAGAGGTTGGAGGTCAGCCACGACAGGGTCAGACCGGTGTCGATGATCTCGTCGACGATCACCACGTGCCGCCCGGAGATGTCGGTGTCGAGGTCCTTGAGGATCCGCACCACACCCGACGACTTGGTGCCGGAGCCGTAGGACGAGACCGCCATCCAGTCCATCTCGAGGTGCCGGTGAAAGGCGCGGGCCATGTCGGCCATCACCATCACCGCACCGCGGAGGATGCCGACGATCAGCAGGTCCTTGCCCTCGTAGTCCTTCTCGATCTCACCGGCGAGCTCGGCGATCCGGGCCTGGATCTCGGCTTCGGTGAAGAGGACGTTGACGAGGTCCTTGTCGACATCTGCGGTGTCCATGGGTGCAGCGTAGGGCGTGCCCCGGGCTACTCGTCCGCGGGCACCCGCACCGCCGGGGTGTCCGGGTTGCCGGACCATTCCCACACGTCCTGGTGGCGGTCGGTGCTGCCCGGCTCGACGACGCCACCGGTGAGTACGACGACGTCGCGCCCGGCGTCGTAGGCCAGGCCGAAGGCCTGTCGGTCCGGGATCACGCCGTCGGGCAGCGGGTCCCATGCCGAGCCGGTCCAGCTCCAGACCCGGCCGGTCTCCCCGCTCTCGGCGTTCGCCCCACCCACGAGCAGGAGGCCGAGTTCGGGGTGGGCCACGCCGTTGGCGTTGACGAGCGATCCAGGCTGGTCCGCCGCAGGGACGGCCCGCCACCGGTCGCCCTCCCATACCCACGTGTCACCCACGTCGAGGGGCGCGTCCTCGTCGACCACCTGGTGCCCGCCGAACATCACGACCGACTCGCTCGCCGGGTCGTACTCCATGAACGCCGGCCAGCGCACCGGGCTCGGGCCGTCCGCGGCCACCTGCTCCCAGGCCTCGCCGTCCCAGGCCCAGGTGTCGTTGTACTGGTCGGCTCCGTCGTCGCCGCCGTACAACAGGGTGCGCCCGGCCGCGGCGTCGTACGCCATCGACGTGGATGACCGCGGCCCCGGTCCGTCGTCGCCGCGCGCCACGAGGGACCAGGCGGTGCCGTCCCACGCCCAGGTCTCGTCGGAGACGCCCGCCGCAGTGAGACCCCCATGCAGGAGCAGCACGTCGCGATCGGTGTCCAGGGCGATGCCCGCGAAGTTGCGGGCCGACGGTGCGTCACCAGCGGGCTCGACAAAGCTCCACTCCTCGCCGTCCCATCGCCAGAGCCCGAGCGAGCCTCGGTCGGTCGCTTCCTCGGGGTAGCCGTTGACGAGGAGGACGCCACCGCCCGGCTCGGTCACCAGCTCGTGCCAGGCGCCGAGCTCGGGAGCGGCCGCCGGTGCCTCGGAAGGGGGAGTCGGCTCGGCAGGGGTGTCGTCGGAGGAGCAGCCCGCCAGCAGCAGGGCGAGCGCTACGACAGGCCCGCCGAGGCGGGGGATCACGACTCCGGCCTCTCGAACGTCAGGGCCTCGGCCTGCCGGACCGCCCGCACCGGGCCGGGCAGGTCGACCCACTTCTGACCGTGCCAGTCGGTGATCAGCGAGTCGATGGCCAGGACGTGGTCGTGGAACAGCTCGGAGGAGGGAGCACCCGCGCGCACCGCCGCGAGCCGGACCACCCGACGGCGTACGGCGGTGCCCAACGCCGCCAGCCCCTCGATCGGAGCCGGATCGGGGAGGGCGTCCAACGCGCGGGCGGCCAGATCGTCGAGGTGCTCCATGTCGACCCGCAGCTGGTCGGCGGTCCGGGCCAGGGTCTCGGCAACGCCGGGGCCGAGCTCGTCCTCGAGCATCGGCAGCACCCGGTCCCGCACCCGGCTGCGGGTGTAGGCCGGGTCGCTGTTGTGCGGGTCGGTCCAGAACTCGATGCCCTCGACCTGGCATGCGGTGATGGTGTCGTCCCGAGAGACGTCGAGGAGGGGGCGGTGGTAGCGCTCGAAGCGGCGGCGCATCCCGGCGATGCTGCGGCCGCCGGACCCGCGGGTCAAGCCCAGCAGCACGGTCTCGGCCTGGTCGTCGCGGGTGTGGCCGAGCAGCAGCGCGGCGGCACCGAAGCGCTCGCCGATCTGGTCGAGGACGGCGTACCGGCCCTGGCGGGCGGCGGCCTCGGGACCGAGTCCCGGGCCGTCCACCTGGATCCGGGCACTCACGGTCTCGTCCACACCGAGCCGGGCCATCTGCTCGACGATACGCAGTGCGCGCTCCGCCGAATCGGTCTGCAGCCCGTGGTCCACGGTGGCGCCGACCACGCGCAGCGCCTGCTTGCGCCCCTCGAAGACAGTGGCTGCGAGAAGCGCGAGCGAGTCGGCGCCGCCGGAGCAGGCGACGATCACCGTGTCTCCGGGCTCGAGGTCGGCCAGGTCACGGCGCACCCCCCGTCGTACGGCGGCGACGGCAGGGTGCAGGGTCATCCGCGGGTCACCCCAGGACGCGGGTGATCCACGCGTCGTGGTCGCCCAGCTCGGTCTTGGAGGGCAGGTTGTCCGCCTTCTCCCACACCGCGTTGAACTCGGTCATCCCGACCTTGTCGACCACGCCGCGCACGAACGCGGCGCCGTCGCGGTACTGCGCCATCTTGGCGTCCAGCCCGAGCAGCCGGCGCAGCAGCTTGTCGAGGGTGCCGACGCCCTTGCGACGGCGGTCGAACTTCTTGCGGATCGCCTGCACCGACGGGATCACGGTGGGGCCGACGCCGTCCATCACCACGTCGGCGTGCCCCTCGAGCAGCGACATCATCCCGGTCACCCGATCCAGGATCTGTTTCTGCTCCGGGGTCCCCATCAGGTCGATCAGGCTGCCGCCCTTGAGGCCGCCCCGGAGCGCCTCGGTGACCCGCTGCAGGCCGTCGTCGAGGACCTTCGAGGGCTCCATGGTGTCCGCGATCGCGGAGATCTCCGAGAACAGGTGCTGGCGCATCCAGGGCACCGCGGTGAACTGCACGCGGTGGGTCTCCTCGTGCAGGCAGACCCAGAGCCGGAAGTCGCGCGGGTCGACCTCGAGCTCGCGCTCGACGTGGACGATGTTGGGCGCGACCAGCAGCAGGCGGCCGTCGGGCGCATGGAACGGGTCGAACTGGCCGAGCACCTTGGCGGCGAGGAAGCCGAGCAGCCCACCCACCTCCGCGCCGGTGATCCGCGAGCCGATCGCCAGGCTCAGCCCGGTCGGCGCCTTCTTCGAGGAGAGCTTGTCGACCATCGGCGCGATCGCGAGCCGGAAGCCGTCCGCGTTGGCCTGCACCCACCCGGCCCGGTCGACCACGAGCACCGGCGCGTGGTGCTCGGCCGCGACCAGCCCGGTGAAGTCGCGCACCAGCCCGGTCGAGCGGTTGGCGTCGTCGCGGAGCTCGGCCACCACGTCATCGGCCTCGTCGCGTCCGATCTGGGGGCCGTCACCGGCGAGCCGCGATCCGATCCGGACCGCGAGGTCCCAGTCGATCATGTACGGGCTGAGAGCTCGCCATGGCCTAGAACCTACCGACCGCAGTGACACGCCCCGAGAGCAGCGGCCGCGTTGTCCATCGCGACGCGGGCCAGCAGGTCCTTGTTCTTGCGGACCCGGTCGGCCATCAGCACGAACACCATGGCGTTGCCGTCGACGTCGGCCGCGATGCCCGCGAGCGACGTGACTCCGGTCAGGGTGCCGGTCTTGGCCCGCACCCGGCCGCGCCCCTCCGGCGCTCCCAGATCCATCCGGTTGGTCAGCGAGCCGGTGAACCCGGCGACCGGCAGCCCGGTGATCACAGCCCGCAACTCCGGGTGGGCCGGGTCGAGCGCGAGCCGCAGCACGTCGACGAGAACCCGCGGATCGAGCCGGCTGTCGCGGGACAGCCCGCTGCCGTCGTACAGCTCACTGGAGCGGAGCGAGATGCCCTGGGAGTCCAGGATCCGACGGACCCCACGCCGACCGGCATCGGTCGACCCCGCTCCCTCCTGGGCGAGACCGACGTGGCGCAGCAGCACCTCGGCGGCCTCGTTGTCGCTGACCGTCAGGACCCGCTCGACGATCTCCGCGAGCGGGGCGCTGGTGACGGTGGCGATCGGCTCGGTGTCGGGCGCGGTGGTCTCCTCGGGGTGCGCCCTGCACCTTGATCCCGGCCCTTCCGAGGGCGGACGCGAACGCGGCGGCGGCCGCTGCCGCCGGGTCGGCGACCCGGCCGAAGCCTGACGCGGGCCGGCCCTCGTCGACCCACAGCGCGCTCGTAGGCGACACGACGGCGTCGGGGATGTAGTCGGCGCGCCAGTTCGGGTTGACCGCCGGCCCGGTGAACAGGCCGGCGTCGTAGCCCAGTCGTACGACGCGGATCCCCTTGCGCTTCAGCGACTTCGCGGTGCGCTGCGCCAGGGTGACCACGTCCGCGCGCGGCGGGTACGCCGTGTCCTCGTCGTCCGGGCGGCTGGCCAGCAGCGGGTCACCACCACCGACCAGCACCACCCGGTCACGGCCGTCGCGCACCACCGTGGTCTCGAAGACCTGGTCGGGACCGAGCGCGTAGAGGGCGGCGGCCGACGTCACGATCTTCGTCGTGGACGCGGGCATCGCCAGCCCGCTGCCCAAGGTGTACGACGGCGGCCCGCCGCCCAGCGGCGCGATCATCGCGAGCACGTGCCGGCCGAGGTCGCGGTCGCGCAGATGCCGCTGCACCGCCCGTCGTACTGCCTTCGGGTCCAGGCGGGGCTGGTCGGGCAGCGGATCGGCGACGGCGTCCGGAGTCTCGACGGCCGGCAGGTCGAGGCCGGGCGGCGGCGCGACCGCGACCGGCTCGGGCATCCGGCCCGGCGTCCAGGTCGAAGTCCCGCCCCAGGTCCCGGTCGAGCAGGTCGAGGCGCCAGGTGGCGACGCCACCGGCGATCAGAGCGGCGACCAGCAGCAGCGTCAGCGCGCGCAGGATGGGGTGCCCGGAGTGCTCTCGGTCACGTCCAGCCACCCGCTGCCCCTTCCTCGTTGCGCAGAGGCTGTCATTCTGCGGGACACTGGAGCCCGACCCCGACCGGGGGCGGATTCGCTAGGGAGTCGGAGGGTTGACGGTGGTGCTGGAGTTCGACGTACTCGTGGAGATCCCCAAGGGGGAGCGCAACAAGTACGAGGTGGACCACGAGAGCGGCCGGATGCGGCTGGACCGGACCCTGTTCACCTCGACGCAGTACCCCGCCGACTACGGGTACATCGAGAACACCCTCGGCCTCGACGGCGACCCGCTCGACGCGCTGGTGCTGCTGCAGTCGCCGACGTTCCCCGGCTGCTTGATCAAGTGCCGCGCGATCGGCATGTTCCGGATGACCGACGAGGCCGGCGGCGACGACAAGGTGCTCTGCGTCCCCACCAACGACCCGCGGCTCGAGCACATGCGCGACATCAACCACGTGCCGAAGTTCGACCGGCTCGAGATCCAGCACTTCTTCGAGGTCTACAAGGACCTCGAGCCCGGCAAGTCCGTCGAGGGTGCCGACTGGGTCGGCCGCGACGACGCCGAGATCGAGGTCCGGGCGTCGTTCCAGCGGCTCAAGGACCAGCCCGAGCACTGACGGGTCGGGATACCTGGGTAGCCAGGTATCCCGAAGGTTCCGGGGTGTTGCAACAGCGTGGAACCTTCTGAATACCTGGGTAGCCAGGTATTCGAACGGCGCCGAACTGTGCCCGTCTAGCGCTTGACCCCGCGGAAGTAGCCGATCCCACCACTGCGTTCCAGCGTCGGCTCGGTGACACCCTGGGCGGCGAGCCAGTGCACGACCTCGTCGCCGGTGCAGCCCGGACCGAGCAGCCCGGCCAGGCGTCCGGCCCGCCGGATGGGTTCGTGCCGGATGCCGGTGTCGTTGAGCAGCGCGCTGCCGGTGATGACGCCGCCGGGGCGGAGGACTCGCACCATCTCGACCACCGCGCGCGCCGGGTCCGGGAAGCAGTGCAGCCCGGTGAACGAGACGACCAGGTCGAACGAGCCGTCCTCGAACGGCAGGTCGCCGACGTCGGCGATCCGCGGCTCCACCTGGTCCTCGAGGCCTCGCTCGCGGGCCGCGTCCATCGTTCGGTCGAGCATCGTCTGCGCGATGTCGGCCGCGACGTAGGTGACACCCTGGCCGGGTCGGAGGCCGCGGAGCGCGACCCCGCCGCCGCACGGGATGTCGAGGATTCGAGAGCCCTTCGGCTGCCGGCCGATCTCCTCGGCAGCGGCGTAGAGCAGACCCAGGTCGCTCTGCATCCCGATCCGCCAGATCGCGCCGCCGACGCGTCGATGCTCGACGGTCCAGTCGTAGAAGTGCGCCCACGCCGGGTCGTCGCTCCACCCGCCCAGGCCGGGGACCTTCACGCCGACTCCAGGCCCGACAAGAAGTCATCCATCCGTCGGGTCACGTCGGCGTGGATCGACACGCTCCGGCTGGCGTCGCCGGACACCAACAGGCCGTGGTCAGCGTCGGGGATCTCCATCACCTCGCAACCCTCCCGCACCAGACCGGCCGCCACCTCGCTGTCCCAGAACTCGTCGGCCAGGCCGCCCACCAGCAGCTGTCGCGCCGAGTTCGCCCGGATGCCGGCCACCACTGTCGGCTCGACCAGCAGCGGAGTCAGCCAGATCGCGTCGAAGCCGTGCTCGGCGGCGTACGACGTGGCGCGGGCGCCGAGCGACTTGCCGACCACGACCACTCGCCGCGGCGGCACCGCCTCCGCCGCCAGGGCGGCAGCGGCCTGGTCGCCCACCCACACGTTCGGGTCGGCGTCGGCGGGCCTGCTGCTCGAGTCCCACCACACCTGCTGCACGGCATACCCGTTCTGAAGGAGGGCCAGCCGCGCGAACTCCAGCAGCGGCGCGGACGGCGAGTAGGCGCGGCCGGGCAGGACCAGGCCGAGCCCGCGCGGCTCACCGTCGGGCTCGAACCGGGTCGGCAGCCCGCCGAACGGACCGTTCATCCGCCGATCAGGTCCGGCGAGCGCAGCATCTCGACGGGTACGCCGAACCCGTCGACGAGGTCGCCGCAGATCGGCCGGATCTTCCGGCACAGGTCGCCCACCTCGCGGCTGATCGCCTTGGATCGCTGGGAGGAGAGCCGTCCGTGCTCCATGAACCAGGCCCGGTCGTTCTCGATGCCCGAGAGAGCGTGCAGGTCGCACAGCAGGTTCAGCGCCACCTTGAGGTCGCCGTCCACCACCGCCCTCGTCTTCTCGATGAACGCCTCCAGCACCAGCCGCTCGACGTGGGCGCGGGCGGCGCCGATCACGTGGTCCTGGACCAGCGAGAAGACCTCGCCGGGGTTCATCTTGTTGTCGATGCCGCGCTTCAGGCGACGGGCGACGCCACCGAGCATGTGGTCCTCGCGGAACCGGTACATCGCCAGCTGGTACTCCGGATCGAGCAGCCCGGCCTCCTGGTCCCAGCCCTCGTCTCCGCCGGGGAGGACGTCCTTGATCCGCTCGAGGAGCTTGTGCACGTTGGTCTTCTCGAGCACGGTCTCGACCGCGAGCCCGGCGACGTACCGGACCATGCCGAGCTGGTCGAGGTCCTGGAAGTCGCTGGCGTAGTCGGTGAGCAGGCCCTTCGCGACCAGCTGCAACAGGACGGTGTTGTCGCCCTCGAACGTCGTGAAGACGTCCGTATCCGCCTTCAGGGCGGTGAACCGGTTGACCGCCAGGTAGCCGGCCCCGCCGCAGGCCTCGCGGCACTCCTGGATGGTGCGGGTCGCGTGCCAGGTGCCGAGGGCCTTGGTGCCAGCGGCCCGAGACTCCAGCTCGCGCCGCGTCTTCTCGTCGCTGAGGGTGCCGGAGAAGACGTCGTGGAGCTGGCCTGCGACGACCTCCTGCGCGAAGTGCAGCGCGTAGGTGCGGGCCAGGAGCGGGAACAACCGGCGCTGGTGCATGCCGTAGTCGAGGAGGAGCTCTTCCTGCTCCTCGCTGGTCGCTTCGAACTGGCGGCGGCGAAGGCCGTACTTGATGGCGATCGTCAGTGCGACCTTGGCCGCGTTGATGCCGGCGCCGCCCACGCAGACCCGGCCCTGGACCAGCGTGCCGAGCATCGTGAAGAACCGCTTGTTGGCGTTGTCGATCTCGCTCTCGTAGACCCCCTCCGCGGTGACGTCGGCGAACTGGTTGAGCAACGCGGTGCGGGGCACTCGTACCCCGTCGAACCAGATCCGGCCGTTGTCGACGCCGTTGAGGCCCATCTTCTGGCCGTCGTCCTCGATCCGGACCCCGGGCAGCACCTTGCGCTTCGACCTGATCGGTACGACGAACGCGTGCACCCCCTCGGACGTCCCGCCCACCTCGAGCTGGGCGAAGACCACGGCGAGCTCGGCATGCTCGGCGGCGTTGCCGATGTAGTCCTTGTTGGACTCCTCGCCCCGGGTCTCGATCACGAACTCCTGGGTCGCGGGGTCGTACGTCGCGAACGTGCCGAGCGCCTGCACGTTGCTGCCGTGGCCGGTCTCGGTCATCGCGAAGCAGCCCATGGTCTTCGCGGTGATCAGGTCGGGGAGGTAAGCATCGTGGTGCGGCTTGGTCCCGAGCTGCAGGATCGCGCCGCCGAACAGCCCGAACTGCACGCCCACCTTCACCAGCACCGACAGGTCGCCGAACGACAGCGTCTCGAACGCCGCCACCGAGGCGCCGATGTCGCCGCCGCCGCCGTACTCCTTCGGGAAGCCCATCCCGGTCTGACCGGTCGCGGCCATCTCGACGACGACCTTCTTCACGCGCTCCCGGAACTCGGACCGCGACAGGGTCTCGGCCTCCTCCAGGATCGAGGAGTACGCCGCCAGGTTGGTGCGCACGAGGTCGCGGACCTCGGCGTACTTGCCGTCGAGCAGGCTCGTCAGCGCTGCGACGTCGACGTCGGGCTGGACATAGACGAGCGGGGTCGCTTCGGCGGCGGGGTCGGTCGTGTCCGTGGCCATGCGCCCCAAACTACTCAGGGTCTGGCGTAGAAGTTCGGCGTGATCCAGTAGTACATCGACTCCTCTGTCACCGGCCGGCCGGTGCGCGGGGCGTGGATGATCCGGCCGGTACCGACGTACAGCGCCACGTGGTAGATCGACGACGAGCTGCTCGAGGATCCCCAGAAGACCAGGTCGCCGGGCTGCAGCTCGGACGCGCTGATCGGGGTCGACTGCTCATACTGCGCCACCGAGTAGTGCGGCAGGGACTTGCCGCCTGCGGACCAGGCTCCCATCGTCAGCCCGGAGCAGTCCCAGGAGCTCGGCCCGGCGGCGCCCCACCGGTATGGCTCGCCGAGCTGGGCACGCGCGAACGCGATCGCGGCCTGGGCGTCGCCGCTCGGGGCCGGCGGGTCCGGCTCTGTCGGCTCAGTAGGTTCGTCCTGCGGCTCGGGATCGACCGACGGCTGCTCCGCCGGCTCCCTGGCCTCCCTAGCCTCTCTGGCCTCCTTCGCCGCCAGCTTCGCGGCCCGAGCCTCGAGCCCGGAACGGCGCTGCTCGGCCAGCTCGATGCTGATCCCCTGGAGCTCGGCCAGCCGGGTGATCAGGTCGGTCTTCTCCGCCGCGACGTCCTGCGCCATCACCGCAGCGGCGTCGGCCGCGGACTGGGCGGCGTCGCGGGCGTCCCGGGCCCGCTCCTGGGCATCCTCGGCCGCGTCGAGTGCTTGGTCGGCGTCCTCCTGCGCGTCCTCGGCCTTCGACTGCGCGGCCAGCAGGTCGTCGTACCGGGCATCCATCGCGGCCTCGGAGTTGCGCATCGTCGCGGTTCGTTGCACCAGCTCGGAGAGGCCGTCGGACTCCACGACCGAGGAGAGCGCGCCCAGGCTCGATCCGTGGGTGTACGACGTCACGAGCGTGTCCTGGTACGCCTCCCGCTGCCGATCGGCGTCCTCGGCCGCCTCCACCGCGATGGCCGCTGCCCGTCGCGCGTCGGCCCGGGCGAGCTGCGCCTCGTACCTGGCGCCGTTGAACGCCTCGGCTGCCTGCGCGGCCCTGATGCCGGCGTCCGCCAGCCGCTGGTTGGCCGCGTCCAGGGCGGCCTGGACGCCCTCGACGTCCAGCTCGGTGGCGTCGACCGCCTCCCTTGCCTCGCGCACCTGGTGCCGGGTGGGGATGTCGGTGTCGTCGTCCGCGGTGGCCACCTGGGCGGAGACGCCACCCAGCGCCAGCGCCAGCACCAGCGCGGCGGCGGTGCGGGATCCACGTCCCTGCGGGCGCACGGGTGAGCTCCTGACGATCGGCGGCGAGGCAACTCGCGGCACGTTAGTGCTCAGACGTCACATTGGGAACAGTTTTAACAACTTTCTCAGGAGTGCACGGCGTGTCGGCTTGCGAACTACAAAGATGTAGTTCCTCAGTCCGCGTCGACGGGGACCTGTGAGGTCGTCGTCGTGGAGTGCGAGCGCAGACTTCGCTTCTCGAACTTCTGCCCGCTGGCGATGCCGCCGAGGTAGAAGGAGATGAACGCGATCATCACGCCGGCGATGTCGTCGGCGAGGTAGTGCCAGCCGAAGTAGATGGTGGCGACCACGGTGAACGCGAAGTTCAGCCAGAAGACCCACTTGAGGACCTTCGACTTCAGCGTGTACTGCACCATCAGCGCGACGAGGAGGGTGATCGCGCAGTGCAGGCTGGCGAACCCAGCGACCGAGTTGACGATGCCCTCGACGCCCTGGCCGTCGTACCCGCCGACCTGTGATCTGTTGTCGCGCGTTGACCAGCGACTTGATCAGGTCGTCCGTGGGGGTATGCGCGAGATCGGTGTAGAGAGGTCGGTACTCCAAGCCGGGCCCGAGCGTCGGCAGCGCGTAGTAGCTGAACGTCCCGAGGGCCCACGCGATGCACTGGGAGGTCGCGAACCAGTAGCCGTGCGACATGTTCCGCGACCAGACCAGCCAGGCCATCAGCGCCAGCGGCACCAGCGGCAGGAACCACAGGTAGATGTAGGAGAGGAAGTGCGCGGCGACGTTGGTGCCCAGCACGGTGTGCAGCACCGTCGAGGGGTCGTTGCCGAAGAACAGCGCCCGGTCGAGCAGGTGCAGCTCCCGGTCGTAATCGACGTTGTCCATGACGAACGGCAGCGCCGACTTGAGGTTCCGGTAGCTCACGTAGGTGACGTAGAAGCAGACGACGCCGAGGAACACGAGGGTGATCCGCTCGCGAGTCCAGTGCGTCTTCAGCCGATGCCGGACCGCGGGCATCAGCGAGCCGGGCCGGCCCCGTGACTGCCAGATCGCCTTCGGCAGCAGGTCGATGCCGATCGCCAGCGCGAGCAGGATCGGCAGCCGCGCCCACGACGGCCCGAGGAACTTGCCCTCGGGGTCGAGCAGGGGCTGGTCGTAACGGATCGAGACCACCAGCGCCAGACCGCCCATGACGGCCGCGACGCCGACGAGCAGGGTGTAGGCACGGCGATACACGCGGGTCAGTCTAAGGACGAGTCCTCCGCGCGTCGCCCTCGGGATGGCCGCGAGTCGAGCCGGGTCGACGGCGAGCAGCACCCGCTCGCCGGGTCCGGGGTGCCGGTCGGAGGGCGCGACCGCGTCCACCAGGCCCACCCCGTCGACGTCGACCACCAGCCGCACCTGGTCGGGGGTGGCGTGCGCGGACACCACCTCGCCGGCGAGCGACGCCGTCCGGATCGGCGGTCAGCGCGGAACGTCGTACGGCGACCGCCGGGCCGGCCGGCAGGCCGCCGGCCGCCAGCACCCGGGCGGCAGCATCCCCACGCAGCACGCCCGCGTAGCCGAGGAACAGCGCGGTCTCCGGGTCGGCGGGCGCCGCCCAGACCTCGGCGATGTCGCCCTGCTGGACCACCCGGCCCGCGCGCATCACCGCGAGCCGGTCGGCCACGGTGTAGGCCTCGTCGTGGTCGTGGGTCACCATCACCGCCGTCGTACCGGCCCGGCGCAGGATGTCGCGCAGGTCGCCCGCGAGGCGCTCTCGCAGGCCGGCGTCCAGCGCCGACAGCGGCTCGTCGAGCAGCAGCAGCCGCGGCTCGGCGGCCAGGGAGCGCGCCAGCGCGACCCGCTGCCGTTCGCCTCCGGAGAGGGTGGTGGGCAGCCGGTCGGCGTACCCGGTCAGCCCGACCAGGTCCAGCAGCTCCGCGACCCGGGCGTCGATGCCGGGGGCGCGGCGCAGCCGCAGGGCGTAGCCGACGTTGCGGGCGACGGTCAGGTGCGCGAACAGCTGGCCGTCCTGGAACATCAGCGCGAAACCCCGTCGGTGCGTGGGCACCCGGGTGAGGTCGCTGCTCGTCCCAGCTCACCGTCCCGGTGGCGCTCGGCTCGAGGCCGGCGATCGCCCGCAGCAGCGTCGACTTGCCGGAGCCCGACGGGCCGAGCACCGCGAGCACCGCGCCGTCGGGCACCTCGAGGCTCGCGTCGAGTACGGCGGGCTGGCCGTCGAACAGCACCGTGACATCGGAGAGGCGCAGCATCACCAGGCTCCGATCGCGGGAACCCGGAGCCGTTCGACCGCGAGCATCACGAGCGCGGTCGTGCCGGCGAGCAGCACCGACGCGGCGAGGGCCATGCCGTAGTTCAGCTCGCCCGGCTGGCCGATCAGCCGGAAGATCACGACCGGCAGCGTGGGTCGCTCCGCCCGAGCGAGGAACGACGTCGCCCCGAACTCTCCGAGCGAGACCGCGAACGCGAAGCCGGCCGCGGCCAGCAGCGGCGTCCGGACCGCCGGCAGGTCGACGGTGAGTACGGCGCGCAGCGGGCCGGCGCCCAGCGACGCAGCCGCCTGCCGCTGCCGGTCGTCGACCCCGGCCAGCACCGGCACCAGCGTGCGCACGACCAGCGGCAGCGCGACCAGCGCCTGGGCGATCGGGACCAGCAGCGCCGAGTCGCGCAGGTCCAGCGGCGGCCGGTCGAGGGTGATCAGGAAGCCGAAGCCGAGGGTCACCGCCGAGACCCCGAGCGGCAGCATGAAGACCCCGTCGAGCACGCCCCGGATCCGGCGCTCCGGGCGCGAGTGCGAGCGCCGGGTCACCGCGACCGCCACCAGCAGCCCGAGCAGCAGCGACATCCAGGTCGCGTCGACCGCGATCCGCAGCGAGTTCAGCAGCGCGGTGGTGGCCGGCACCGCCAGCGCCTGGTCGGAGCCCTCGGTCTGCAGGGCGCGGTAGAACTCGAGGCTCCACGCGCCGTCCACGCGCAGCGAACCGACCACGAGCGTCACGATCGGCGCGGCGACCAGCACCAGCAGCAGGCCGGTCGCCGCCAGGTGCGGCAGGTCGCCCCGTCCGGGGCCGCACCGGCCGGGCGACGACCCGGGAGACGGTCGGGTCGGGCACCTTCGCGCAGCCGCCCGGCGACCACGAGCAGCGCGACGACGGCGACCAGCTGGAGGATCGACAGCGCCGCGGCGGCCGGCAGGTCGAGCAGGTCCTTCGTGAGCAGGTAGATCTCGGTCTCGACCGAGGAGTAGCGCGTGCCGCCGAGGGTGAGGACGACGCCGAACGCGGTCGCGCAGAACAGGAACACCACGCTCGCGGCCGAGACGATCGTCGGCCGCAGCGCCGGCAGCGTGACGGTCCGGAACACCTGGGCCGGCGAGGCACCGAGCGCCGCGGCCGCATCACCCGGCCGGCGGTCGAGCGTCTCCCAGGCGGCGCCGACGGTGCGGATCACCACGGCGACGTTGAAGAACACCAGGCCGGCCAGGATCGCGACCGGGGTGCCGTCGAAGCCGAGGAACCCGAGCGGCCCGGCCTCGCCGAGCAGCTGCCGGAACGCCACCCCGACCACGACGGTGGGCAGCACGAACGGCACCAGCAGCGCGGCCCGCACCACCGACCGCAACGGGAACGCCAGCCGGTGCAGCGCGTACGCCGCCGGCAGCCCGAGCAGCACCGACAGCGCCGTCGCGACCGCCGAGGTCCACAGCGTGAACCACACCACCCGGCCCACGCGCGGCCGGCCGAGCACCTCGACGACGGCTCCCGGGTCGAAGACCCCGTCGGGCCAGAAGCCGCGGCCCAGCATCCCCGCGACCGGCAGCACGAAGAAGACGCCGAGGACCAGCAGCGGCAGCGCCGCCAGACCCAGCAGCGTGAGCGGTCGCCTCATCCTCATCGGGAGGTGACGTCGCTCCACTCGCGCAGCCAGGTCTCGCGGTTGGCGGCCACCTCGGCCGGGTCCAGGGCGTACGGGTCGGTCGGCTGCTCCGCGAACTTGGCCCATTCGGTCGGCAGCTCGATGCCCTCGACCACCGGGAACACGTACATGCTCTCGGGCAGCGCGGCCTGCACCTCCGGGCTGACCAGGAACTCGATCAGCTCCTCGGCCCCCTCGACGTTCTCGGCGCCGTCGATGACGCCGGCGTACTCGACCTGCTCGAAGCAGGTGTCGAGCAGCGCGCTGGTCGACGACTCTCCGTCGGCCACGGTGAACGCGGGCGAGGAGTCGTAGGACAGCACGATCGGCCGCTTGCCGTCGCCGCCTCCCTGGGTGAAGTCGACGTAGTAGGCGTCCTCCCAGCCCTTCGTGAGGGTGGCGCCGTTGGCCATCAGGTCTTCCCAGTAGTCCGGCCAGTTGACGCCGTACGCCGCGATGGTGGTGAGCAGGAACGCCATCCCCGGGTGCTGGTCGTCGCGGCAGGCGTGACGAAGAGGTCGCGGTACGTCGGGTCGGTCAGGTCGTCGAGATCCTCGGGCGGCGCCAGCCCCTTCCTTGTCGAACCAGGTCGTGTCGACGTTGACGCAGACGTTGCCGATGTCGATCGCCGTCAGGGCGTGCTCGTCGTCGCCGGGCAGCGCGTGGTCATCGACTCCGGCCGGCGCGTCGAAGTCGTACGGCGCGAACACGCCCTCGTCGAGCGCTCTCGACGCGAACGTGTTGTCGACGCCGAACGCGACGTCGCCCAGCGGCGAGTCCTTGGTGAGCACCAGCTCGTTGGTCAGGGTGCCCGCCGTCGCCGACCTGCTGGATGTCCAGCTGGTAGCCGGACTCCTCCTCGAACTTCGCGACCAGCTTCTTGGGAAGCCCGAACGAGTCGTGGGTCACCAGCACCACGGTGCCCTTGCCGCCGTCCTTCGCGTCGTCGTCGTCTCCGTCGCCGATCAGCGAGCAGGAGGTGGCGCTCAGCGCGAGCGCAGCCGCGAGCATGACGGTGGACCTCATCTGGACTCCCTTCGCCGGTGCTAACCGGAGCAGGTTCGGAGGGTCTGCAGCTCTCTGCACTCTCAGCACGCTGGTCGGCGTGCTCCCCTGTCTGTTCTTTGCGGTCACCGTACTCGCAGGCCTGGTCGGGCCGGGCGGGGGGCCGGGGAGCGGTGGGTTATCCGTCATTCAGCGGGGCGAAACGACGGTTCGTCCACCGCCGCTGTCCACAGCGAGCCGAATCTCCGTTTGCGGATCGCTGACGACGGTGAGGCATCGGGGATGAAGCCCATCCCCGAGCCGCTGCGCCACGGAGTCTTCACCCGCGCCGAGGCTCGAGCACACGGAGTCACCGACGACATGCTCTGCGGCAAGCGCTTCGTGCGCGTGTACCCGCGGGTCTGGCGCACGGCTGCCCACGGGATGCGGCATGAGGACTGGGTGAGGGCCGCCGGGCTGGCACTTCCGGAGGGCGCTCACCTCACCGGCATTTCTCGCATCCAGACCTGCGGACTCGACTACGGACCCCGCTTCCCGATCCGGTTCGTGATCCAGGGCGAGCTGCATCTCGCCTTCGAGAACGTCTTCCTGCACCGCACGAAGAAGCTGCCCCCGACAGACGAGATCGGTGTCGTCGTTCCGGCGGCCTTCATCAGCTACTGCTCGCTCGCTCGGGTCGTGGACGCGATCAAGGTCGGCGACTGGCTTCTGCATCACGGGTGGATGACCTCCGACGCCGTCTGGAACCTCGCCTTGGCAGAGCTCTGGCGCCCCGGTGCGGACGAAGCGATCTGGATCCTTGAGCACCTCGATGCCAAGGCTCGGTCGTTGCCGGAGTCTGAGACCCGCGCAGTTCTGACGTTCGCCGGGCTACCCGCGCCCGAGGTCAACATGTCGCTCGAGCTGGAAGACGGAGTCACGGTGATCGGCGATCTCGTCTATCGAGAGTGGGGCCTGTTCGTGGAGTACGAAGGCGCCCAGCACCAGGAGGATCGCGTCGTCTACGGCTTCGACGTCGACAGGTACGCGTCCCTACGCGGGCACGGAATCCGCTACGTGCAAGTCACCAAGGAGAAGCTTCGTCACCGTCGCACCCTCGTCGGTGAGGTCTACCGCCAGCTGCTGGCCGGCGGGTACGCCGGCGATCCACCGCACTTCTCCGGCCAGTGGGAACTCCTCAACGTGCCGGTGCGGGCCGCGGTGGGCGACCGCCGCTGGTCCGAACGCCGCTCGGGCTGAGCAGTCTGGGGCAGCGGTGGGCGATCAGCGTTCCTAGCGCCGCATTCGCACGATT
>CAWCRX010000016.1:0-76050 GCA_963798055.1 uncultured Actinomycetota bacterium | reverse complement strand
TCACCCGGCCGTCGGTGGCGGAGACGAGGTACCGCTCGCCCTCGCGGAAGTCGACCGCGGCGAGCAGCGCCTGCAGGTCACCATCCGGGGCCTTCACGACGACCACGTCCGCCTCGTCGCCGGTGTAGAAGACGGTCGGCACCAGCGTTGCGTTCCCGCCGGCCACCGAACGGACCACCCCGTCGAAGGCCAGCTCCTGCTGCCTCAGGACGCCGACGTTCGGGAGCATGCAGCGCTCGGCAGGCGGCTCGGCGACCAGCTCCACCGAGTGCGGAACATCGGCTCCCGTCGGAGTGTCGGACGTGGTCTCGTTCTCGTCGGACCCTTGTCCGAGCAGGGCGTACAGCGCCGCTGCCGCGATCAGCAGCAGCACTGCGACCGCGACGAGCCACGTCAGCGGGCTCCGGCCGTGGGTGCCGGTCCGGCGCGACTCCTCGGTCAGTGTGTCGTCGTCGGGCACACGTCCACGGTGCCACATCCGCCCCAGAAGTATGCGTCGCGGTAACGGTGGGCCGCCTATCTTCCAAGTATGGGTATGCCCCCACCCCACTACGACCCGTTGACCCGGATCGGTCACGAGCCCGAGGCGTTCGAGGCGTTCTACCGCGACCACGTCGAGGCGGTGGGACGCTTCGTGGCCCGCCGCGTCGACGACCCGCACCTGGCCGCCGACCTGACCGCTGACGTCTTCCTGGCCGCGATCGACGGCGCCCACACGTACGCCCCGACCAGAGGCCCGGTGATCGCCTGGCTGTACGGCGTCGGGCGCAACACCATCGCGGCCGAGGTTCGACGACGCAGCCGCGAGCTGCACGCCGTACGCCGGATCAGCGGGCACCGCCTGCTCGACCCGGCGTCGCTGGCCCGGATCGAGGACCGCATCGACGCCGAGCGGGAGTCGCGCCGGCTGTACCGAGCCCTCGCCGAGCTGAACGACGACGACCGCAGCCTGCTGGAGCTCGTGGCGCTCGACGGGCTCTCCGTCGCCGACGCCGCCCGGAGCCTGGGGGTGAAGCCGGCCACCGCGCGGGTCCGGCTGCACCGCAGCCGGGCTCGGCTCACCGCCATCCTGCGTCGATCGGAGCCTGACCCGGCCCCGCTCGGCGCACTCACACCGGAGGTCACCCCGTGAACACCCCACCCACTGCACCGCGCGAGCTCGACCACTTCGAGACCGCCCTGCTCGGCGAGCTCAAGGAGCACGTCGCCACCCAACCGGCTCGGGAACCCGTCCGCGAGCGCCCACGCCGCCGGAAGCGCGTGGCTGTCGGGATCGCCGCCGCTGCTGCCGCCGCCACGGCGTACGTCGTGATCTCGCCGGGCGGCCCCGCCGTCAGCCCGGCCTACGCAGTCGAGCAGCAGGCGGACGGCGACGTCGTCGTCACCGTGCACCGGCTCGAGGACTCCGACGGCCTCGAGCGGGCTCTTGCCGAGCACGGCATCGAGGCCGACGTCAGCTTCAACCCCGGCGCTGATGACGAGGGCGTCACGACCTTCAACCTTCCGGACGGACAGGTCGACGAGGCTCCGTCCGGCGAGCGCGGCTCGCTCGACCAGAAGGAGGACGCCCCCGGGAGCGGCGCGCGGCTGGACCAGGCCCAGCCGGCTCTGCCCGGTGAGGTCCCGGACATGCCCGACTGCGGCACCGGCGACGCCGAGCCGGCCACGCTCACCCGCCAGGGCGATGACTGGGTGCTCCGGATCCCGGCGGACTCGCCCGCCCAGGACCGACCCATCGTGATCAGCACCGCCGCCGATGGCGGGCTGATGGTCGCGTTCGAGGCGAACGACCCCGGGGCGTACTGCGCCTTCATGTCGGTCGGCGAGAACGGCTGACCGTCTGACGCAAGCAGCAGGGCCCCCGCCTCTCGGCGGGGGCCCTGCTGTTGGTGGATCAGTAGGAGGCTGGACTCAGAAGTCCATGCCGCCCATGCCGCCCATGTCGCCACCGCCCGGCATGGCCGGGGCCTTCTCGGGCTTGTCGGCCACGACGGCCTCGGTGGTGAGGAACAGCGCCGCGATGGACGCGGCGTTCTGCAGGGCGGAGCGGGTCACCTTGGCGGGGTCGATGATGCCGGCGGCGATCATGTCGACGTACTCGCCGGTGGCCGCGTTGAGACCGAACCCGGACTCGAGACCGCGCACCTTCTCGGTGATGACGCCGCCCTCGAGACCGGCGTTGATCGCGATCTGCTTGAGCGGGGCCTCGGTGGCGTAGCGCACGATGTTGGCACCGGTCGCCTCGTCACCCGTCAGGTCGAGCTTGGCGAACGCAGCGTCGGCGGCCTGCAGCAGCGCGACGCCGCCACCGGCGACGATGCCCTCTTCGACGGCGGCCTTCGCGTTGCGAACGGCGTCCTCGATGCGGTGCTTGCGCTCCTTGAGCTCGACCTCGGTGGCCGCGCCGACCTTGATCACCGCAACGCCGCCGGCCAGCTTGGCCAGCCGCTCCTGCAGCTTCTCGCGGTCGTAGTCGGAGTCGGACTTCTCGATCTCCGCACGGATCTGGTTGACCCGGCCCTCGATCTGGGCGGTGTCACCCGCACCCTCGACGATGGTGGTCTCGTCCTTGGTGATGACGACCTTGCGGGCCTGGCCGAGCAGCTCGACACCGGCGGTCTCCAGCTTGAGGCCGACCTCCTCGGAGATCACCTGGCCGCCGGTCAGGATCGCGATGTCCTGCAGCATGGCCTTGCGGCGGTCACCGAAGCCCGGCGCCTTGACGGCGACGGACTTGAAGGTGCCGCGGATCTTGTTGACGACCAGCGTGGACAGGGCCTCGCCGTCGACGTCCTCGGCGATGATCACCAGCGGCTTGCCCGACTGCATGACCTTCTCGAGCAGCGGCAGCAGGTCCTTGACGTTGCTGACCTTGGAGTTGGCGATCAGGACGTAGGGGTCCTCGAGCACCGTCTCCATCCGCTCCGGGTCGGTGACGAAGTAGGCCGAGATGTAGCCCTTGTCGAACCGCATGCCCTCGGTCAGCTCGAGGTCCAGCCCGAAGGTGTTGGACTCCTCGACCGTGATGACACCTTCCTTGCCGACCTTGTCCATCGCCTCGGCGATGATCTCGCCGACGCTGGTGTCGGCCGCGGAGATGCTCGCGGTCGACGCGATCTGCTCCTTGGTCTCGATGTCCTTGGCCATGCTCAGCAGCTGCTCGCACACGGCCTCGGTGGCCGCCTCGATGCCGCGCTTGAGGCCCATCGGGTTCGCACCAGCGGCCACGTTGCGCAGCCCCTCGCGGACCATGGCCTGAGCCAGAACGGTCGCCGTCGTCGTACCGTCTCCGGCGACGTCGTCGGTCTTCTTGGCGACCTCCTTGACGAGCTCGGCGCCGATCTTCTCGTACGGCTCCTCGAGCTCGATCTCCTTGGCGATGCTCACACCATCGTTGGTGATGGTGGGCGCGCCCCACTTCTTCTCGAGGACGACGTTGCGGCCCTTGGGACCCAACGTGACCTTGACGGCGTCGGCGAGCGTGTTCATGCCACGCTCGAGCCCGCGCCGGGCCTCCTCGTTGAAAGCAATCAGCTTCGGCATAACTCCTGCGATTCCTCACGCTTGAGTTCGGTGGCCGGTGTGATGGGCTGCCCGCGACGGACGGTCCCGCTCGACTCGGGCAATCCCTTCTCGCCCGACGCTGAGGACCTCAGCTGGCACCACTCCGGTGTTGTCACTCTCATGGTAAGAGTGCCAGCGTCATGTTTAGCACTCGGGGTCGACGAGTGCAAACGAAGTCGGCGCCGGGACAGATCCACCGTCTAGGCGGTGAATCGGGACGGTTTCGGGCAAGACGCTTCGCTGACAGAGCGCAGGCATTTCACCGCCTACGCCGGTGATTTCCCCCGCCGCTGATCACGCCCGCAGCGCCTCCGTCGGCGACAGCCGGGCCGCCCGCATCGCGGGCTGGACGCCGGCGAGTACGCCGATCGCCACCGCGGCGGCCAGCCCGTAGCCGACCGCCGAGAGCGGCAGGGAGTACGACGCGTCCTGGACCACCGCATACCCGGCCGTCACCACCGCACCGATCCCGATGCCGGCGAGCCCGCCCGCGAGCGACAGCAGCAGCGACTCGACCAGGAACTGCATCCGCACCTGCCCCCGGGTCGCCCCGAGAGCGCGGCGCAGGCCGATCTCGCCGCGGCGCTCCAGCACCGACATCACCATCACGTTGGCGGTGCCGACCGCGCCCACCAGCAGCGCGACCGCGCCGAGCCCCAGGAACAGCGACGTGAATGCGTCCCCGGCCGCGGCCTTGGCGGCCAGCGCGTCGGAGGGTCGCGAGACCTCCACGTTCTCCGGCTCCTCGGGGTTCGCCTGCGACGGCAGCACGTCGGCCACGGCCTCGACGACGTCCGGGTCGGTGCGGACGTAGAGCCGGGACGGCGCCAGCTCGTCCGGGAGGTACGACGCCGCGGCGTCGTACCCGACGAGCGCGGAGCGGTCCAGGTCGGGCGCGAGCGGCAACGGGTCCATGATCCCGACGACCAGCCAGTTGCGGCCGTCCAGGAACACCGCCGTCCGTCCGTCGACCTCGGTGACGCCGAGCCGCTCGGCCGCGACCGAGCCGAGCACCACGACCGGGAAGTCGTCGCTCGCGGCATCCAGGAACCTGCCGTCGGCCATCGATCCGGCCAGGGCGTCGAGGAGGTCGGGCTCGGCCGCCTTGACGGTGATCCCGCCGGTGATCGCCGGGTCCGAGAGCCCGTTGCGGAGCACCGGACCGTCCAGCGACGTCACCGAGGCGACGTCGTCGACCGGATCGACGTTGCGCACCTGAGTGGCGGCGGTGTCGGGCAGCGCGGTGCTGCCGTCGAAGCCCAGGCCCTCCCCCGCCTGCACCTCCAGCAGGTTGGTGCCGAGCGCGTCGAGCTGGTCGAGCAGGTCGGCCTGCGAGGTCCGCGAGATGCCGAGCACGCTGACCACTGTCGCCACCCCGATCGCCACGCCCAGTGCGGACAGCACGGTCCGCAGCTTGCGCGAGGACAGCCCGAGCAGCCCGACCCGCAGCTGGTCGGTGACGGTGACTCTCGACCGCCTCATGCGCTGACCCGCCACCGGGAGTCCTGGGTGACGAGCCCGTCCCGGATCTCGACCTTGCGGCGCATCGCGTCGGCGACGTCGTGCTCGTGGGTGATCACCACGATCGTGGTGCCGTCGACCTCGTTGAGCTCGTGCAGCAGCCCGAGCACCTCGTCGCCGCTGTGGGTGTCCAGGTTTCCCGTGGGCTCGTCCGCGAAGACGATCGCCGGACGGTTGAGGAGCGCGCGGGCGATCGCGACCCGCTGCCGCTCCCCTCCGCTCAGCATCTTCGGCGAGTGCGAGGCGCGGTTCTCGAGCCCGACCTTCTGGAGCATCTCCCGGGCCTGCCGCTTTCGCTCGGACCGGGACGCGCCGGCGTACAGCAGACCCTGGGCAACGTTGTCGAGCGCGGACATCCCGTCGAGCAGGTGGAAGGACTGGAACACGAAACCGATCCGATGCGCCCGGAGCCCGGCGAGCTCGCGCTCGCTCATCTTCGCGGTGTCGTCACCGTCCACCACGACGGTCCCGGACGTGGCCCGGTCGAGGGTGCCCATCACGTGCAGCAGCGTTGACTTGCCGGACCCGGACGGGCCGATGACGGCCACCAGCTCGCCCGGGTCCACGGCAAGGTCTACTCCGTGCAGCACCTCGAGGTCGCCGTAGCTCTTGCGGAGCTCGCGCACCTCCAACACGGCATGGCTCATGTGGTTGGCACCTCGATCCGGTCGCCCTCGGCCACGCCGGAGGTCACCTCGACGTACCCGTCGGAGTAGAGGCCGGTCTCGACGGCCACCAGCTCACCGCCCTCACGCCGTACGGCGAAGCCGCCCTCGGCCAACGCCACGAGCGCGGTTACCGGCACGGTCAGCACCTTGCGGCGCCGGTCCCGGGTGACATCGACGGTCACCGGAGCGGCACTGAGCCCCTTGGCCTCCGCCGCGTCCGCGAACGTCAGCGTCACCGGGAGGGTCGCCTCCGCGCTGGGATCCTCGGTCTCCTCCTCCGTGGCAGTCGCGACCGTGCCGACCTCGCGCACCTCGGCCTGCAGCGTCGAACCGTCGGGAAGCGTGACCGTGGCCTTCACCCCCACTTCGACCAGGTTCTCGTCGGACGGGTCGATGTCGACGGTCACCACCCGGCGGGTGCTGGTCGCGTCGTACAGCGCTGTCGGTGTGCCCGGCATCAGGGTGGCGCCGACCACGGCCTGGCCTGAGCCCACTCGGATCGGCTCGGGCAGCACCAGGAACTGCGTCGCGCTCACGACGCCGGTCTCCTCGAGCCCGTGGTCGTCCTGGAGCTCCTCGACCGCGTCCTCGGTGTACCCGGTGAACTCCTTGTTCACGGTCCCGGGGTCGTAGCCCAGACGCTTGAGGTTGCGCTCCAGCTGGCGCACGTCCGCGCCGTCGTCGACGCCGTACGACAGATCGCGGTACAGCGGCAACCGGCCGGTGAGCAGTACGACGGGCTCCTCGTCGACGCGGTAGGCCACGTCGCCTGCATGCAGCGCGCTTCCCTCGGCCGGGAGCCAGGTGATTACGCCGTCGGCCTGGTCGGCGGACACCTGCTGGGCCTCGTCGTACCCGAGCTCGCCGGCGATCCGCTCCGCGTCGACGAGGGTACGACGCTCCACCTCGACCACCTCGGTCTCGACCGTCTCGTCATCGTCGGTGCTGGCCTCGGCGCCGTCGCCCCAGCGCGCGAACGCCGCGGCACCACCTGCACCCAGGACCAGCAGCACGGCGAGGACGAAGGCGAGCCGCCTCACTCGTCCTCCTCGCCCGGACGACCTGGCATCTTGTCCTCGCACGCCTCCTGGGCCTGCTGGAACGCCGGGTCGTCGGGCTCGCCCTCCATCCGGAACATGCCGCCCTCTCCGTCACCGAAGTCGGGGTCGGGCATGTCGTAGCCGTTGTCGCGCATGCACTGCGCGTACTCGAGGAACGCGTCCTGCATCTCCTGGCGGTCCTCCTCGGAGAAGTTGCCGCCGCCGCGCGGGGCGAGGTCCTCGCACTCCTCCATGGCCTTCTCCATCGCGTCCTGGTCCATCTCGCCTCCGCCGCCGCCGGGGCCGCCGATCCGCATCCGGATCCGGCCGTCCTCGATCTCCGGGTCGGGGAAGTCGGGTACGCCGTTCTCGCGCATGCACTGGCTGAACTCCAGTGCCTGCTCCTCGAGCTCCGCCGCGGAGTCGGCCTCCCCGCCGTCGTCCGCGTCGCCGCCGTCGTCGTCGGTGGAGCCGTCCAGCGATGCGACGCTGGGATCGTCCTCCTCCGCGCCGCATGCGGTGACCGACATCGTCAGGGCCAGCGCATTGCGGCCACCAGGGCCGGGACCAGGGACCAACTCATGAGTGCCGTTCTCCTCTCGGACGCGCTCGGTGCGGCGCGCCGTGCGGAGGACGCTAGGTACCGGCCGTGTGGGTCTCGGTGGCCCCGACTGAGAGTTCCGTGAGGGCTGGAACGGAGAATCCGACGCGGCTGCCACCTCCTGGGCCGGCGGCGAAGAAGACCTCGCCCCGGTGCCGCCGCACGGCGTCGGCCACGATCGCCAGACCGAGCCCGGAGCCGGGCAGCTCGCGAGCGGTCGGGGCCCGCCAGAACCGCTCGAACGCGTGCCCGCGGTCCGGCTCGGTGAGGCCCGGCCCGGTGTCGTCGACCGTCAGCTCCCCGTCCTCGAGCCGCACCCCGATCGGGCCTTCGGAGAACTTCAGGGCATTGTCGAGCAGGTTGAGAACGGCGCGCTCCAGCGCGGTCGCGTTCCCCCAGACCCGCCATGGTTCGACGTGCAGGTCGAAGCGCCGGCCGCGGGCCCGGTGCTGGGCTCGTTCGACAGCGCGCAGCACGACCTGGTCGAGATCGACCGGCACCGGCTTCCCCGTCGGCACGCCTCGGGCGAGCTCGACGAGCTCACCGACGAGGGTGCCGAGCTCCTCGACCTGACCGAGCACCGCCTGCTCTACCTGCCGGCGCTGCGGCGGGCTCAGGGGTCGGCCGCGCTCCTCGGACCGCACCAACCACTCGAGGTTGGTGCGCAGGCTGGTCAACGGGGTCCGCAGCTCGTGGCCGGCGTCGGCGATCAGCTGCCGCTGCCGGCGCCGGGAGCCGGCCAGCCGCTCGGTCATCGCGTTGAACGCGCTCGACAGGCGGGCGATCTCGTCACGGCCGGACACGTCGATCCGTACGTCGAGGTCCTCGGTCTCGGCCACGTGCTCGGCGGCCTCGGTGAGCCGGTCGACGGGACGGACCGCGATCCGCGCGACGCCGAGACCGGCCCCGCCCGCGACCAGGACGCCGAGCGCGGCCACCAGGCCGAGGATCATGGTCAGGTCGCCCATCGTGGCGTCGACCTCCTCCATCGACCTGCTCACGCGGAGCGCGTAACCGTCGGAGACCGGATACGTCATGGTGCGCACGTGCGTGCCGTCGGCGGTGGTGGCGTCGCGGAGCACCGAGCCGCGTTCGCCGGAGGCCACTTCCAGCTCCTCGGCCGTGGGGCGGATGAACCCGTCCGGATCGGTGTTCGCGCACCCGGTGCCATCGGAGCGGATCAGCTGCATGCTCGGAATCGCCTCGTCCTGCGGCGGAATCGTCTCCGGGATGCGGCAGAACGCCTCCGGGTCCACCTGGACCTGGACCGTCTCCCCGTCCGGTCCGCGCACCAGCTGGCGCTGGAAGATCCGCTGTCCGAGCGAGCTGTCGACCTGCTCGCGCAGCGCGTGCCGGGTGGCCAGCCAGCCCAGCACGCTGGCCGCCACGATCGCCGCGGCAGTGGTGGCCGCGGCCAGCAGCGCCACGTTCGCCCGCAGCGGCAGTCGCTTCATTGCGGCTCGCGCAGCACGTAGCCGACGCCGCGCACGTTGTGGAGCAGGCGGGCTCCGCCGCCGGCCTCGGTCTTGCGGCGCAGGTAGCCCACGAACACGTCCATCGTGTTCGAGCCGGGATCGAACTCGAGGCCCCACACCTCGCGCAGGATGATCTCGCGGGTGAGCACCTGGCGCGGGTGCAGCATGAACAGCTCGAGCAGGTCGTACTCGGTGCGGGTCAGCTCGACCGGCGCACCGTCCCGGCTGACCTCGCGGGCATGGCAGTCCATGGTGAGATCCGCGAAGCCCAGCCGGCCGTCCGTCGCGCCGCCCCGGGATCGGCGCAACAGCGCCCGCAGCCGGGCCAACAGCTCCTCCAGCGCGAACGGCTTCACGAGGTAGTCGTCGGCCCCCGCGTCGAGACCCTCGACCCGGTCGACGGTCGCGTCCCGGGCGGTGAGCAGCAGCACCGGTACGTCGTAGCCCTTCGCCCGGATCCGCCGGCACACCTCGAGCCCGTCGACGAACGGCATCATCACGTCCAGGACCACCACGTCCGGAAGCCGCTCGGCCAGCAGCCCGAGGGCGCGGCCGCCGTCGGGCGCCGTGCTGACGTCGTACCCCTCGAAGGCCAGGCCGCCCTCCAGGCTGGACCGGACCTCGGGCTCGTCGTCGACGACCAGGACGGAGGGCACCGCAGCAGCGTGGTGGCCGAACCTGAGAACTTCCGCAAGGGCGACCCCAGGTCGCCTGTGATTCAGAGCCGCGCCAGAACCCGCGGCTCCCGTTTCCCATGTACGCACCCCACACCCCTCATCCCCTATCTGCCGCTCCATCCCCACACGCACCGCTGTGATATCGCCGCCCGATACACGCGTTTCGATACACAAGGCAATGCCAAGTTGATCTACTACGCTCTCGCTTCTCATTCCTTCGCGAGCACCTTCGAGGTGGTGCTGACGCGTGGCGTGGGTGCGCTACCCGGCAGTCCACCGCCCAGCAGCTGGGTGTGTCCGACAGCACCGTTCGCCGACTGGTCTCGCCGACGCCGACCTCGTCGTGTTCGCCGCAGAAGAAGTGACTTCCCGGCGCCTACTCGGTCGATAGCACGCACCCGCTGGTACTGCGTCCCAGTGCGCGCTCTACCTGCTCCGCAGGTTGGTCCCCACACCGACACCTTGTCACCTAGAACTGTGTGGTGCGTATCTTGTTCTCTACGCGACTCCATACAGCACCTAGCTAGTGCCACCACCCTCTCATAGCTCGCTACGTCAGCGTTACCAGCTCACACTCCACTAATATACCAAACACCACACCAAAAAACCACACCAAACAATCTCCACAAACTCACACATATAAACAATAAAAACTACCAAAACACACCACACTCACCACCACACCACTACTACAACATACCACAGAGCAGCAAACACACACAACACACCACACAAACACCCCCCGCGGAGCACGGCCTCGGCGAACGGCTCGGCGTTGTCGGGGAGCACATCGAGGTAGAGGCCGGGCTCGGTGACCTCGACCTCGCTGACCATGAGTACGCCGTCGTGGCGCATCAGGTCGACCCGCGCGTAGACCAGGTCGGCGTCGAGGATCGCCGCGCTCGCCGCGACCGCGTCCGCCGCGATCGAGGCCGCCTCCTCGGTCAGGGTCGAGGGGTACGTCGCGCCGCCGTACTGCTCATGGACCCGGATCTCACCGGCTGCCGGTTGCTTGCGCACCTGGCTGGTGGGGCGGCCATCGATGACGAAGACCGAGATTTCGCCCTCGGTGCGCACGCTCGGGACGAGAGGCTGGGCGATCATCGTGCCGGACCGCGGAGTGGCCGGCTCCTGTTCCTCGGTGACGATGACGACGCCGCGGCCGCCGGCACCGATCCGCGGCTTCACGATGCACTCACCCCACCGGTCGACGGCCGCGCGCAGGTCGGCGAGGTCGTCCACCGTCACCGTCGGCACCACCGGCACCCGGCCGCCGCGGGCGAGCTCGACGAGGTAGGACTTGTCGGTGTTCCACCGGAAGACGTCGGCACCGTGCATCAGCTTCGGGCCGACGCGCTCGGCCCAGCCCAGGAACTCCGGGAGCCGGACGTCGTAGTCCCAGGTCGATCGGGCCGCCACCAGCCCGGCGCCGGACCAGTCGACACTCGGGTCGTCCCAGGACACCCAGCGGCTGGTAATGCCGCGAGAGGTGAGCGCAGCATCGAGCCGCTCGGCGCCCGGTTCGCCCTGAGGCCAGCTGGTGCAGGTGGCCAGGAGTACGTCGCCGGTCAGGACTTCCCCAGCCGCTTGATCCGGGAGGGGACGGCCACGATCGCGCGCCCGGCCCGCCAGGTGCTGCTGGAGCGTACGGCGGCCAGCTCGCCCTCGGCCGCCTCCGCCCGCTTCTCGGCCTCCGCAGCGCGCTTCTCGGCCCGCCGCGCCCGGCGCTCGGCCCGGCGAACGTCCTCGATCATCACCTTGTGCAGCTGGCGGCTGGTCTTGACGCCGTACTTGCGGGCGCTCTTGAGCTCAGTGTCGAGGCGCCAGACGACTTTCCGAATCGCCGGGTCGACGGTGCCGGTCTCGGGGAGCTCGGTCACGACTTCCTCCAGTAGACGCTGGCCCAGTCGATCTCGACGAGCTCGTCCTTGATGCCGTGCTCGTCCATGTAGTCATGGATCGCCTTCGCGCAGGCCGGGACGGCGCCGTAGTCGTCGACGATGACGTAGCCGCCCGGCGTGACCTTCTCGTAGAGCGCGTTCAGTGCGTCCATCGTCGAGGCGTACATGTCGCCGTCGAGACGGAGCACCGCGATCTTGTCGATCGGGGCGGTCGGGAGGGTGTCGCTGAACCAGCCCTTGAGGAACTTCACCTGGTCGTCGAGCAGGTCGTAGCGGCGGAAGTTGGCCTGCACCTGCTCGACCGAGATCGCCAGGTCGCTCTTGGTGTGGTGCTGGTCGCCCAGGTCGGCGTCGTAGCGACCGTCGTGGGCCGGCAGTCCCTCGAACGAGTCGGCGACCCAGACGTTGCGGTCGGTGACGCCGTAGGCCTTCAGGATCGCGCGCATGTAGATGGTCGCGCCGCCACGCCAGGCCCCGGTCTCGATCAGGTCGCCGGCGACGTCGTCCCGCAGCACGCTCTCGACGCACTCGCGGATGTTGCGCATCCGCTTCATGCCGATCATCGACTCGGCGTCGGCGGGCCAGTCCCTGCCTACCTCGCGACGCTCGGCGTCGAACTCGGCGGCCTCGACGATCCTGATGTCGCGGCCCTTGGTGGCGCGCCGCATCAGCTCCCAGAGGTAGGACTCGTAGGTACGGGTATCGAACTTCACCGTCACGTTCCGACCCTCGAAGTCGTAGCGGGTGAGCATCTTGGCCACGATGTCCAGATAGAGGTCCGCGGCGGGGTTGGGTGTCAAAGTCACCCGAGTGATCCTAGAGGTCACCTCGCCGTGCGCCGAACCGGCGCATGGTGTCCGAACGGAACCTCGTCCACGAGCCCCACGGCCGCGAGCACCGAGGGGAGCAGCGCGGCGGCGGTACGCCGGTAGCCGGTGCCGCTGGGATGGAACCGGTCCAGGCTGAACATCTCGTCGGGGTTCGTGATGAAGAACGGCCCGACCACGTGCGCCAGCGATACCGCATGGGCGCCGGCGCGCACCGCGGCGAGCTGCTGCGCGGCGGCCAGCTGCCGCGACATCCGGGACCCGAGCGCCCGCAGCGGCTGCGGCACCGGGCGCAGCGCGCCGAGGTCGGGGCAGGTGCCGACCACGACCGCCGTGCCCGCCTCTCGCAGCCGGGCGATCGCCTCCTCGAGGTGGCGCACCGACTCCTCGACGGGCACCCGGTGGGTCACGTCGTTGCCGCCCACCACGATCACCGCGACGTCAGCCAGGTACGTCGGGCGCAACGCGTCCAGCTGCGCGGCCAGCATCGACGACTCCGACCCGACGCGGGCTCCCGTGGTGAGCCGCACCGACCGGTGCGTGTGCTTCGCCATTCCCTTGGCGAGCCGCCCGCCGAGGGTGTCCTTGCGCCGCTCGGCGCCGAGCCCGGCCGCGATCGAGTCGCCGAGCAGCAGCAGCTCGAGCGGGTCGCCGTACGAGCGCTTCCAGATGCGGTCGGCGTCCGGCGCCTCCTCGCCCAGCGGCTTGCCGATCACCCGGCGCGCCGCCGCGGCCTGGCGATGCAGCAGCTCGCGGGCGCCGTACGTCGACAGCGCGGCGGCGCCCGCGGCCACTCCGGCGACGATCGACAAGCGCTTCCGGGTCCTCACGTCCGTCGTTGAACCAGGAAAAGATGAACGGCCGTGTCGATTTCGGCCTCGTTCGCGCGTCATCCCGGTGACAGACTCACCGCACGTCGAAAGGAATCCGCCATGACCAGGTACGCCGTCCTCCTCCCAGGCGACGAGGAGTACTGGGAGAACCTCCCGGCCGAGGGCCGCAGACCGTCTACGCGCTCCACGAGCAGTTCAGCAAGGCGCTCGAGGAACGCGGGCACAAGGTGGTCGGCGGCGCCGAGCTGACCCACTCGAGCACCGCTCGCACGTCCGCGGCACGGCCGACGGGCTCGTCGTGACCGATGGCCCCTACGCCGAGGCGGTGGAGCAGCTCACGGGCTTCTACCTGATCGACTCCGACGACCTCGACGACCTGGTCGAGGTCACCAAGATGCTGGCCGACCCGGCCCACGGCGGCATCGAGGTCCGGGCCTGCACCGGCGACGGGAGCAGCACGTCATGAAGTTTCTGGTGCTGATCGCCGAGGAGGGCGCCTACGAGAAGTGGGCGGCGATGTCGGAGGCCGAGCAGGCCGAGCACTTCGCCTGCTTCGAGAGGTTCGGCGAGGCCGTCAGGGACCGAGGCGAGATGGTGGCCGAGGCGGCCCTGGACGGGCCGGAGACCGCGCGGACGGTGCGCGCCGGCGTGGGGGCGGACCGCCCGGTGACCGAGGGGCCGTTCGCCGAGACGGTCGAGCAGCTCGGCGGGTTCTTCCTGGTCGACCTGCCCGACCTGGACACCGCCGTGGAGGTCGCGCGGCTGCTGCCGGCGTCGTACTCCGTGGAGGTGCGGCCGACCGTGGACGAGGGTGGCTGAGCGGACAACCACACTTGAGGCGGCCTGGCGCGATGAGTGGGGCCGCCTGCTGGCCCTGCTCGTCGCCCAGTTCCGTCGCCTCGACCTCGCCGAGGACGGCCTCGCCGACGCCTTCGCGGCGGCCGCCACGGTCTGGCCGAGTGACGGCATACCGGACAACCCACCCGCCTGGTTGCTCACGACCGCTCGCCGTCGGATCTACGACCGGCTGCGCGGCGAGGCCATGGCGCTACGCAAGCGACCCCTGCTGGAGGTCGACGCCGCACTGACGGAGGAGGCACGCACGGTCATGGCCGACGCGGGCGAGACACTCCACGACGAGCGGCTCCGTCTGGTGCTCCTGTGCGCGCACCCGTCGCTACCCGTCGAGCACGCGGCGGCGCTCACGCTGCGGCTGGTGCTGGGGGTCTCGACCGCGGACATCGCCCGGCTGTTCCTGGTCTCCACGCCGACCATGGCGGCCCGACTCACCCGGGCCCGCAAGGCGCTGTCCGGCCAGCACTTCGCCGTGCCGTCGGGTGCCGAGCTGAACGAGCGGGTGACGACGGTCGCCGAGGTCGCCTACCTCACGTTCACCGCCGGCTACGCACCCGGCTCGGGTGCCGACCTGCTCCGGGCGGATCTCGCGGGCGAGGCGATCCGCCTGGTGCGCGTTCTGCGCTCGGTGCTCCCGGACGGTTACGCCGGCGCAGTCGACCTCGACGCGCTGCTCGCCCTGATGCTGCTGCAGCACTCGCGCCGCGACGCGCGCCTGCTCGACGGCCGCCTGGTGCTGCTGCCGGACCAGGATCGCTCGCGGTGGCGGCACGACGAGATCGCCGAGGCGATCGGCCTGCTCACGCCGTGGGTGAGTGCCCCCTCGACGCCGTACCTCTTGGAGGCGCTCATCGCCGCCGAGCACGCGATCGCTCCCACGGCCGTCGCGACGGACTGGCCCCGGATCGCCGGCTGGTACGCCGAGCTCGAGGACCTCACGGGGTCGCCGGTCGTCCGCCTCAACCGAGCCGTCGCGGTGGCCGAGGCCGACGGCCCCGAGGCGGGGCTGAGGCTCCTGGACGGCCTGGACCTGCCGGGCCACCGGCTACCGGGCGTACGGGCCGAGCTCCTCTCCCGCGCCGGTCGCACGGCCGAGGCGCGGGCGGCGTACGACGTCGCGATCGAGCGCTGCGGGAATGACGCCGAGCGCGCGCACCTGGAGACGCGGCGCGCCTGACTTAGTGCGCGCCCTGACCGTCAGGAAGGTCTCCTCGTCGGCGATCATTTCGGACCAGTCGATGGCGACGCTGCGCGGGACGCCCCGCTTGCTGTAGCGCACGAACACGTGCGCGGCCTCGCGGTAGCCCTTGCGCAGCAGCCGGTAGATCTTGTCCACCGGCCACCCACGGCGCCAGCGGACCGCTCTTGTCGTGGGTGACGTCCCGCACGGAGACCAGCCGGTCGCGATGCACCTCGGTCCGGATCACCGGAGGCGGCGGACCCTCGCCGTAGGTCTGGATCACCCGGGTCGCGTAGTGCGGTGCCGCGGGCCTCGACCCACAGCTTCCACGCTGCGCGCAGGCGGGCGTTGTCCGACGCCTTCGGCACGAACTTCACCACCTTCGGGCCGAGCCGCTCGGCGCTCTCGCTCTCGGCCGCCGACCGGGGCCACGGACCCGGTGGCGACGAGCGCGAGCATCGTGGTCAGCGCCACGGCGTACGACGTGAGCCGGCGCATGTCAGCAGCCGCCCGCGACCGCGGGGATCACCGAGATCTGGGTGCCGTCGGGGGTCGGCGTCTCCAGGTTGTCGAGGAAGCGGACGTCGTCGTTGCCGACGTACACGTTCACGAAGCGGCGGAGGTTGCCCTCGTCGTCGAGCACCCGCGCCTTGATGCCGGAGTAGTTGGTCTCGAGGTCGTCGAGCACCTCGGCGAGGTTGGCGCCGGACGCGCTGACCTCGGACTCGCCGTCGGTGTAGGTGCGCAGGATGGTGGGGACGCGGACGGAAACGCTCACTGGTTGTTCTCCTGGAGTCCGGTTGCGGTGAAGGCGGTGTACGTCGGGTCGATGGTCGCAGCGGGACCGACCTCGTCGGCCACGGCGTCGAGTGTCTTGAGGCCCATCCCGGTGTTGATCACCACGGTCTCGAGCGTCGGGTCGAGCTGGCCGGTCTCCACGAGCTTCTTCAGAACCCCGACGGTAGTACCGCCCGCGGTCTCGGTGAAGATGCCCTCGTTGCGGGCCAGCAGCAGGATCCCCGCGCGGACCTCGTCGTCGGTGATGTCCTCGACCGCGCCGCCGGTACGCCGGCAGATGTCGAGCACGTAGATGCCGTCGGCGGGGTTGCCGATCGCGAGGCTCTTGGCGATGGTGTCGGGCTTGACCGGGCGGATCACCTCGGTGTCGTCCTTGAAGGCCACGCTGACCGGCGAGCAGCCGGTGGCCTGGGCGCCGTACACCTTGTAGGGCTTGTCCTCGACCAGGCCGAGCTTGATCAGCTCCTGGAAGGCCTTGTCCACCTTGGTCAGCTGGGAGCCAGAGGCCACCGGGATCACGATCTGGTCGGGCAGCCGCCAGCCGAGCTGCTCGGCGATCTCGTAGCCGAGGGTCTTGGAACCCTCCGCGTAGTAGGGCCGGACGTTGACGTTGACGAACGCCCAGCCCTCCTCCTCCCCGGCGATCTCGGAGGCGAGCTTGTTGACGTCGTCGTAGTTGCCGTTCACCGCGACGAGCGAGTCGGTGTAGACGGCGGAGTTGACCTGCTTCGGCTTCTCCAGGTTGGCCGGGATGAAGACCACGGTCTTGATGCCGGCCCGGGCGCCGGCCGCGGCGACCGCGTTGGCGAGGTTGCCGGTCGAGGGGCAGGCGAACACCTTGCTGCCGAACTCGGTGGCGGCGCTGAGCGCGCAGGCGACCACGCGGTCCTTGAAGGAGTTCGTCGGGTTGGTGGAGTCGTCCTTGACCCAGAGGTTGTCGATGCCGAGCTCGCGCCCGAGGTTGTGCGCCTTCAGCAGGCGAGTGAAGCCAGGCTCCATGTTGGGGCTCTGCTCGATGTCGGTCGGCACCGGCAGCAGCGCCTTGTAGCGCCAGATGTTGGGCGGGCCGGCCTCGATCTCCTCGCGCGTGATCGCGGGGAAGTCGTAGGCGATCTCGAGCGGACCGAAGCACTCCGGACACGCGTAGTGCGGCCCGAGCTCCACCTCGTGTCCGCACTCGCGACAGGACAGGGCGGTGGCGTTGCCGAACGCGCCTTCCCTGACCTCGCGAGGCCCGATGGACGTCGGGGACGCGGCCTGTTCGGCGACTACGGCGCTCATGAATCCTCCTTCTCATCTTCCCCGGGGCGACCTTCGCGCCGGGCCGGAATTAGCACCGTTTCCACGACTGCTTCCCGTGACGGGAGGCAGGGGGCTCGTGGCGGTTGCCGGGACTTCACTGGGCCGTTCCCTCAGTCCCTCTGGATGAGCTGACGGCAAACACTACGGGTTGCCGTCTCACGATGCGTACTCGGGTACCACCATCTGGACGGCCGGAATCGACGGGTTCAGGCGCGGGAGTCGCGGGCGTCCGCGGTGAACTGGCGGAGCAGGTCCAGGACGCCCTCGGGGCCGCGGACGACGACGTCGGAGCGCCCGGCGAGGGCGTTCTCCTCGTCGGAACCCGAGCAGACCAGCAGCGTGGGCAGCCCCCGCTTGGAGAGCGACTCGACCGCGTCGAACGCCTCGAGGTCACCGAGGTCGTCGCCGGCGAACAGGAAGCCGCCGATCTCGAGCTCCTCGGCCAGCCGCTCGACGACCGCACCCTTGTCGACGCCGGGCGACCGCACCTCGATCACGCTGCGGCCGGGCTCGACGATCAGATTGTTGCTGGCCGCGAGATCCCGGAGCACCGGCAGCAGCCGCGCGAACGCCGCCTCGGGGTCCGGCAGCCGCCGGGTGTGTACGGCGACCGCGAGGCCCTTGTCCTCGACGTACGCGTCCGCGGCGTCGGCCCGCCGAAGCACCCGCGGCAGCTCACGCTCGAACGCGGAGAGGCCGGCCGGCGGTCGGGGGCTGATGATCCGCCGGTTCGTCGAGGTCCACCGCTCGTTGCCGTACTGACCGAACAGGAGCAGCTCCTTGCCCGAGTCGCCGATCGCGTTGCCGACCTCCTCGAGGCCGCCGAGGTCGAGCGCCTGGCGGGCCGGCCGCCCGGTGATCACCGCGATCGCGGCGACCTGGCCGGCCAGTTCGACCAGTACCTCGCGCGCGTCTGGGTGGATGTGCGCAGCCGTCGGATCGTCGACGATCGGCGAGAGCGTGCCGTCGAAGTCGAGGCCGACGACGGCTCCGGCCGCGGCCCGCACCAGGGCGGCGTACCGCTGCTCGCCCTCGGCGGACACGAACTCCACGCGATCAGCCAATCACGCGCGGCGCCACGGCGCGCGGGGGTACCCCTACAGCTGCGCGGTGAGGATGACTGTGAGCCGGTCCAGCTGCATCGGGTCGACGGCGGGCGCCGTGCGCTGGATGCCGAGGTCCAGGGCCAGCAGCTCGGCGGCGGCCTTCAGCGGTTTCGGGTAGTAGACGGTGTTGGCCGGAATGGTGCCGTACCAGTTGTCGGCGCCGACAACGCTCCAGCCCGCGTCGGTGGCCAGGCCGGCGACCTCGCCGGCCAGCCCGGTGATCCCGGAGTTGTTGTAGACCATCACGGACGTCTCCCCACGCTTGATCGGCGGCGGCGGCGGCTTCGTGGTCTCCTCGGCGGTCGGCGTCGAGCTCGGCGTCTGCTCCGTGTCACTGGGCTCGGTGTCACTGGGCTGGGGGTCCTCGGCCACGGTCGTGACTTCGCGCTCCGTGGGCTCGTCGCTGCGGGTCGCCACGAACGCGATGCCGGCCATCACCACCGCGATGATGCTCAGCATCACGACCGGGGACGGGAAGACGGCACCCCTGTCGCTGCCCTTGTTCATGGCGCGAGTCATCGATCGACCGTCAGACCTCGAAGCCGAGCCGGCGCGCCGAGCGCTGCCGCTGACGCTGGGAGCGGAGCCGGCGCAGCCGGCGGACCAGCAACGGGTCGGCGGCCAGCGCCTCGGGCCGGTCGATGAGCGCGTTGAGCACCTGGTAGTAGCGCGTCGAGCTCATGTCGAACTTCTCGCGTACCGCGGTCTCCTTGGCGCCGGCGTACTTCCACCACTGCCGCTCGAAGTCGAGGATGTCGCGGTCACGGTCGCTGAGAAGCGCATCGGCCGCCTGGCCGGGCGCTGTCTCCCGCTGTGGTTGCATGCGCATCTCCCGCAAGGTCGTCGTCTACGTCCACTGTAGACAACGAATCACAGCAGT
This sequence comes from uncultured Actinomycetota bacterium, assembly GCA_963798055.1. Taxonomy (GTDB): domain Bacteria; phylum Actinomycetota; class Actinomycetes; order Propionibacteriales; family Nocardioidaceae; genus Nocardioides. The sequence goes on along the minus strand of CAWCRX010000016.1, from coordinate 56,822 downwards.
GTCATTCGCCCCGCCGAGCGGGACCGAGCGTTGCTCAGGCGGCGGTGGCGGTGGCGACCGGGGTACGGCGACGGCCGGTGACCCAGGTCTGCTCGGAACCGCACCAGCAGCCGAACCGGACGACGATGCCGGCGTCGCTGTTGGTCACCGAGGTGACCTGGCTCGGAAAAATCAGCTGGTGCTTGCCGCACGACGTGCACTCGTGGTCGAACATCTCGGGACCTCCTCCATTGATGGTGTCCACCAATTGTTACGGACTAGTAGCCAAAGGGGTAGCCTGACTTTCCAGAGGAACCCAAAGGAGAAGCCTATGCTTTCCCTGCACCAGCTGCGCTGCTTCATGGCCACCTACGAGCACGGCTCGCTCACCGCGGCCGCCGAGGCACTCGGCTACGCCCAGCCCTCGATCTCCGAGCAGGTCCGGGCGCTCGAGAAGACCATCGGGATGCCGTTGTTCCGCCGGGTCGGCAGGGGGATGGTGCCGACGACCGTGGCCGACACGCTGCGACCGCATGCCGAGCGCACCCTGTCCGAGGCCGCCGAGGCGCTACGGGTGGCGCAAAGCGTCTCCGCGCTGGAGACCGGCACCATCCGGTTCGGGATGTTCGGCTCCGCCCGGCTCTACACGAGCACCGCTCTCGTCGCGGAGGTGCTGCGCCGACACCCGGGTGTCCGGGTGGAGCTGGTCGGCCAGAACTCCATGGACGTGCTCGAGGACATCCGCCGCGGCCGGATCGAGGCGGCCCTGATCGCGCTTCCGCAGGTCACCAGCGAGGGCATCGAGGTCACCCCGGTGGCACGCGACGAGCTGGTCTACGTCAGCGCGAACCCCGAGCACGTGCGGACGCCGGTGACCGCCGCCCGCATCGGCCAGGCCCAGCTCGTGATGGCCGAGACGACGTGGCGCGATGTCGACTCGACCCGGGTGGTGCTCCGCCACATGCTGCACGCCGCGGGCCAGAACCCGCGCACCCGGATCGAGGTCGAGGACATCGAGACCGCCATCGAGATCGTGGCGCTGGGCCTCGCCGACAGCGTGGTCCCCCGGGCCGCCGCGGAGACCCTCCTGCCCCGGTTGGCGCCGAACGCCGGCTTCGCCTCGTTGCGACCGCGGCAGTACGACATCATCGGCATCGTCCATCGGGCCGGAGCGAACCTGTCGACCGCGGCACGACTGATGATCGAGATCGCCACCCGCGAGATCCGCGACGTCGCGGAGCCGATCTAGTCGGAGTAGGAATCGGCCCGCATCGACTCGCGGCCGTTGAGCATCGCGTGCGCCGTACCGCTGTGCATCGCGGCGACCGCTCGCACCACGAACGGCAGGGTCAGCAGGGCGAACCCGCCGAGGCCGAGGTTGAGCCAGATCTCCGGGTCACGGCCCTCGCCGAAACCGAGCAGCTCGGCCAGCGTGGTGTCACCGCTCTCGGGGATCCAGCGCTGCCAGAACCAGTAGCTCAGTCCGCCGGCGGCGGCCGACCACCAGATGACGGTGACGAGGAACGCGACCAGCCCGGTCACGAACCCGACGATCCCCCACAGCGTGTCCAGCCACGACTGGGCGCCGCGCAGCGGGGTGAGCAGTCGACGCAGCGGGCTCGCGTCTGACTCCGCCCTCGGGTACGAAGGCGCCGGTGCCACCAGGCCCTGCAACGAGCGCAGCCGGAGCCGCTCCAGCTGCGCGAAGCCTCGCGCCACGAGCACCGTGCCGACCAACAGGGGGAGACCGATCCACACGATGACCAGCCCTGCGCCCGCCGAGAGACCGGCCACCATCAGCGCGAACGTCGTCACGCCGATCGGTAGGGCCGTCAGGGTGTACGACGAGTCGCGCAGCAGCCGCTGGGCCAGGGTCGGTCGAGCCACCTCGGCGCGGGGTGCCGCGGTGCGGTGGCTGGTCGGGAGCTGCAGGGTTTCGTCCATGGCCACGACGCTACGAAGAATGGGTACCGGCCGGACATGGTGCTAGCACCACCTTTCCCTGTGGCTTCCCGACTACCCCCTAGGGTGACCCCGTGTCCGCACACCTGGTGATCGTCGCCAACCGACTGCCCGTCGACCGGGTCGAGCTGGCCGATGGGAAGCCGGGCTGGCGACGCTCCCCCGGCGGGCTGGTCACGGCCGTGGAGCCGGTGATGCGGGCCAACGACGGCACCTGGATCGGCTGGCCCGGCGGCACCGAGACGGACCTGCAACCGTTCGAGGACGACGGCCTGCACCTGGTACCGATGAGCCTCAATGCAGGGGACATCGAGGAGTTCTACGAGGGCTTCTCCAACGCCACGATCTGGCCGATCTACCACGACCTGGTGGCCAAGCCGGAGTTCCACCGCGAGTGGTGGGACGCCTACGTCTCGGTCAACCACAGGTTCGCCGAGAAGGCCGCGGAGATCGCCGCCAAGGGTGCGACGGTCTGGGTGCACGACTACCAGCTGCAGCTCGTGCCACAGCTGCTGCGCGAGCTGCGGCCCGACCTGCGGATCGGCTTCTACCTGCACATCCCGTTCCCACCGGCGGAGCTGTTCCAGCAGCTGCCGTGGCGCCGGCAGATCCTGGAGGGCCTGCTCGGCGCCGACCTGGTCGGCTTCCAGATGCCGGGAGCCGCCGCCAACTTCGTGCGCCTGGTCCGGCAGCGCGTCGGGCACAAGACCCACCGCGACCTGATCTACCTGCCCGACGGGCGCACGGTGCGGGCCGCGGCGTTCCCGATCTCGATCGACGCGACCGGGTTCGAGGAGCTCGCCCAGTCCGATGCGGTCGGCGAGCGGACGACGGCGATCCGGGATGCGCTCGGCAACCCCTCCAAGGTGTTCCTGGGGATCGACCGGCTCGACTACACCAAGGGCATCTACGCCCGGCTGCGCGCCTACAGCGAGCTGATCAAGGACGGGCAGATCGACGTCGAGGAGGCGGTGTTCGTCCAGGTGGCGGTGCCGTCCCGCGAGCGGGTGGAGCAGTACAAGATCCTGCGCGACGACATCGACCGCCTGGTCGGCCGGATCAACGGCGACCTGGGACGGATCGGCCGCCCGGCGATCAGCTACCTCCACTCGTCGTACCCCCGGGAGGAGATGGCCGCGCTCTACCGCGCCGCCGACATCATGGTGGTCACGCCGTACCGCGACGGCATGAACCTGGTCGCCAAGGAGTACGTCGCCTGCCGCTTCAACAACGACGGCGCGCTCGTGCTCTCGGAGTTCGCGGGGGCTGCTGCAGAGCTGCGCCAGGCCTGGCTGGTCAACCCCTACGACCTCAACGGGATGAAGGCTGCGCTGCTCGAGGCCTGCCGGGCCGACGACAAGGAGCTCACCCGCCGGATGAGGGCGATGCGCAAGACCATCAGCCAGCACGACGTGAAGGCGTGGGCCGAGAGCTTCATGACCGAACTGGCCGGCAAGCGGTCCGCCCACACCAAGACCCTGCGCAAGGCCGAGCCGGCCTAGCACCGCGCGATTAGCGGTACTTTTCGGGCATGGACCTGAATCCGCTGCGCCTGGTTCCCGGGCCGGATCAGGTCGCCGCCGCAGCGAGCAACGTCGCGCACAAGATGTTCTACGGCGGGCTCGCCGACCTGCGCCTGATGCCGCGCACCCTGATCGACGAGGGCACTCTGCGCGAGGTCTACCACTACCGGCCGGCGGCGAAGGTGCAGGAGCAGGGCGACCCCGTCCTGCTGGTCACGCCGCTCGCCGCGCCCGCCCTCTGCTTCGACCTGCGCCGCGGCTGCTCCCTCGTGGAGCACTTCGTCGGCGAGGGCCGCCCGACGTACCTCGTGGAGTACGGCGAGGTGTCGTTCCGCGACCGCGCCCTCGGCATGGAGCACTGGATCGACGAGGTGGTGCCCACCGCGATCCGCGAGGTGTCCGAGCACGCCGGCGGCCGGCCGGTGCACGTCATCGGCTGGAGCCTCGGCGGGATCTTCGCGCTGCTCACCGCGGCCGACAGCCCGGACCTGCCGATCGCCTCGGTGACTGCGGTCGGCTCGCCGTTCGACGTGAGCCTGGTGCCGCTGGTCGCCCCGCTGCGTCCGCTGCTCAACTTCACAGAAGGCCGGGGCCTGATCACCCGCGGCTACCAGGCGTTCGGCGGGGCGCCGAAGCCGCTCGTGAAGTGGGCCTTCCAGCTGTCGTCGTTCCAGAAGCTCGTGACCAAGCCGATCGCGATCGCCACCCACGTCGACGACGCCGACTTCCTGGCCCAGATCGAGGCCGTGGACCGGTTCACCGCCAACATGATTGCCTACCCCGGCCGGACGTTCGGCCAGCTCTACCACCGGTTCGTGAAGGGCAACGTCCTGGTCACCGGCACGTTCGACCTCGACGACCGGACCATCTCGCTCGCCGACATCGGCGCGCCGGTCCTGGTCTTCGGCGGAGCGACCGACGGGATCGCGCCGGTCCCGGCCGTGAAGGCAGTGGTCCCCCTGCTGACCGGATCCCGCGAGGTGCGGTTCGAGATCGTCCCGGGCGGTCACCTCGGCATGCTCACCGGTCGCGGCGCCCGCACCACCACGTGGCGGGTGATGGACGAGTGGATCACCCGGTGGTCCACCGACGAGGAGTCCGAGGCCGACGAGGAGCCCCCTGCGCCGGCGGACGACGAGCCGGGGATCGGCACCAACAAGGCCCGCCGGCACCGCTCGGGTTCGTCGCGCTCGCTGGCTCGCTAGCTCGCCAGCAGGTCGGCGTACTCCTGGTGCCGCTCGATGTAGCCGCGCACGAACTTGCAGGTGGCGACCACGGCGAGACCCTCGGCCCGCACCTGGTCGAGCGCCTGGCTGACCAGGGCACCGCCCACGCCTTTGCCCTCGAAGGCGTCCTCGACGACGGTGTGGGTGAACTCGATCCGACCCTCGCCGAGCGAGAACTCGGAGAAGCCGGCCACCTCGCCGTCGATGATCGCCTCGAAGCGGCCGCGCTCGTCGTTGCGGGTCACGCTGATGTCGGAGCTCATGGGGCGAGGGTAGTAACTGTCTCCAACGTGTAGGAGCCCGCGTCCGTGCCCAGACCCTGCGCGACCTGGGCAGCGGTCGCGCAGCCAAGACGGGCCGCGTCGGCGGGGCTGCGGCCGAGCGACAGCCCGCGCAGGAAGCCGGCGGAGAATGCGTCGCCGCAGCCGGTCGTGTCGACCACTTCGATGGGGTACGCCGGCACCTCGACCACGTCATCGGCGGTGACGACCAGTGCGCCCTTGGCGCCCTGGGTCACGGCCACGCACCCGACGCCGGCAGCCACCAGGGCTCGGGCGCCCTCGGCGAGGTCGGTGGCGCCGGTGAACCCGAGCACCTGCTCGTCGTTGGGCAGCAGGTAGTCGGCATGGGGAAGGGCATCGGCGATCCAGGCGAGCATGTCGGGATCACCGGGAGCCAGGATGTCGAGCGAGGTCACCGCTCCGCGCTCCCGCGCCCGGGCGAGCAGCGTCCCGGCCGCCTCGCCGCCGAAGAACTCCGGGCCACCGAGGTGCACGAAGTCGAAGTCATCGAGGTGGGCCAGCGGCGGCAGGTTGTCGAGGCTCAGCGCGCCGTTGGCCCCGATGCAGTGCCAGGCCGGGCGGTCGCCGTTGGGCCGCACGGGGATCACGGACGACGAGGTCTGGTGCTCCTCGGCCACGAGCACCCCGAGCGTGTCGACTCCCTCGGCGCGCAGCAGGTCGAGCAGGACGAACGACAGCGGATCCTCACCGACGAGCCCGAACGTGCGCACCTCTGCGCCGAGACGGGCGAGGATCACGGCGGTGCCGCCGGCCGTGCCGGCCGGCGACATCCGGATCGTCTCGACCAGCTGGCCGTCGGAGCCTTCGGGGATCGACTCGATGCCGATCACGTGGGTGTCGAGGACGTGCACGCCGACGGTGGCGATCTTCATGCGTTCTCCTGGGTGGTGCCGTAGCCGCGCCGGAGCGCCGCCTCGATGACGGCGGCCTGCTGGGCCTCGGTGAGGACGTGCGGCGTGCCGAGCGCGCTGGCCCGGTGGTGCAGCGTGGCCAGCCACTCGAGCAGCAGCGCGTGCTCGACGGCCTGGTCGAGGGTCGCCCCGACCGCGACGGACCCGTGGTTGGCCATCAGCGCGGCCTGACGACCGTCGAGCGCGGCCCGGACACCCGCGGCCAGCTCGGGCGTGCCGAACGTGGCGTACGGCGCCACCCGGATCGCCCCGCCGAGCAGCAGCTGCTGGTAGTGCAGGACCGGGAGCTCGTCGAGCACGCACGCGATGGCCGTCGAGTACGGCGCGTGGGTGTGCACGACCGCGGCCGCGGCGGTGTCGGCGTAGACCCCGAGGTGCAGCTCGAGCTCGGAGGTCGGGACCAGGTCGCCCTCGACGACGGTGCCGCCGAGATCGACGACGGTGACGTCGTCGGCGCGACACGTGCCGAGCACGACGCCGGTGCCGGTGACCGCGACTCGGTCCCCGTCCCGGGCGCTGACGTTGCCCGCCGTACCGACGAGAAGTCCCTGGTCGGCGAGCCGGCGCGCGGCGGCGGCCACCTGCTCCCGGATCACGCAGGCGTACCTCTCGAGGTAGGCGGTCATCAGCGTGATGCCCTCCTCGAGCAGCTCGGGGTCGCCGGTGGCCTGGTGCTCGAAGGCGAGCTGGAAGACGCGGTCGCCGATCTCGACGGCGAGCAGTGCGACCCCGGGCGTGAGTCGTTCGTCGGCGAGGCCGCGGTCGAGTGCGAAGTCGCGCAGCGACTCGGCGATCCGGGCGTTGTGGTCGCGGCCGAAGCGGTTGACCGCGGCGTTGGTGCGGCCGCGCAGGTAGATCTCCACGAACGCCGGCCGGCGGTGGTAGACGGCGACGAACGCGGTCATCACGGTGCGCACGAAGTCGGCGACGGTCGGCTCCTCGAGGCGCGCGACGTCGGCGGCCACCTGCTCGTCCATCTCCGCCATGTCGCGTTCGGCGAGGGCGAGCAGCACGTCCTCCTTGTCGGCGAAGTACTGGTACAGCGACGCGACCGGCACCTCTGCCGCCTCCGCGATGGCGCGGGTCGACAGGTCCTCGACCCCGCTGTCGACGACCAGCGCCGCCGCCTCGTCGAGGATCCGCTGGACCCGCACCCGGCTCCGCTCCTGGGCGGGCACCCGGCGCTGGACAGCCTTGGGCTGGCTGACGCGTTCCACGGACACGCTCCGCAGTGTAGGGTACGAACCCGAACCTGACACATCTTCAGATATTGCCCCCGGGGAGACCGCATGACCCTGTCGTCCGTGACCCGTCGCTCCGTGCTCGGCGGCGCGTCGCTCGGAGGTCTCGCGCTCGGCGCGGGCGGCCTCGCCGAGCTCAGCCTCGCCGCACCGCAGGGACTGCAGGGCTCGCTCCCCCGCCGCGTGGACACGGTGGTCGTCGGGGCCGGCATCGCCGGCCTGATGACCGCCCGCCGGATCGCCGCCAAGGGCCGCTCGGTCCTCGTGGTCGAGGCCCGCGGCCGAGTGGGTGGGCGGGTGCTCAACCATCGGCTCCGGCACGGCGGCGTCGTGGAGGCGGGCGGGGCGTTCGTCGGCCCGACCCAGAACCACATCCTCAGGCTCGCCGACCAGCTGAAGGTGCCGACGTTCAAGGAGTACGCCAAGGGCAAGAGCGTCTACGTCTCGGAACTGCTCGGCCGGGTGGAGTACTCCGGCACGGTGCCGCCCGACCCCACGATCCTGCTCGACGCCGCAGTGCTGCTCCGCAAGATCGACGAGTACGCCGCCACCATCGACGTCGACGCTCCCTGGAAGCACCCGCAGGCCAAGAAGTGGGACGCGATGACCGTGGCTGACTTCATTCGCGGCGAGTCCCTGCTCAACCCCAACGGGGTCTCCAACCTGATCGAGTGCTGGACCCAGCCGGGGTTCGGCTTCGACCCCGACCGGCTCTCGCTGCTCTACGTGCTCTGGTACGTCGCCTGCAGCGGTAACGAGAAGAACGTCGGCACCTTCGCGCGCAACTCCGACACCATCAACGGCGCACAGGAGCAGCGCTTCGTCGGCGGCTCCCAGCTGATCCCGCTCCGGATGGCCCGCCAGCTCGGCGACCAGGTGGCCCTGCACGCGCCGGTCGAGCGGATCGACCAGGGCGGCAGGCTGGTCCGGGTCCACACCGGGCGCGGGATCGTCGAGGCGCGGCGCGTCGTCGTCGCCGTACCCCCTCCGCTGGTGCTGGACATCGACTGGTCCCCCGGCCTGCCCGACCAGCGGCGGCGCCTGATGCGCTCCCTCGACATGGGCCGGCTGATGAAGTGCGACGCGGTCTACAAGACGCCGTTCTGGCGCAAGGACGGGCTCAGTGGCTTCGGCATCAGCGACTCCGGCGCGGCTCGCGTGGTGTTCGACAACTCCCCGAAGGACGGCACGCCGGGTGTGCTGCTCGCGTTCGTCGGCGGCTCGGCCTGGCGACAGTTCGGCCGGATGAAGCCGGCCGAACGGCGCCGGCACGTGCTCGAGGGGTTCGCCGAGATGTTCGGCCCGCGAGCGCTGCGCCCCATCGAGTACTTCGAGCAGGACTGGACCAAGGAGCAATGGAGCGTCGGCGGGCCGACCGCGGTCCACGGGCCCGGGACGTTGACGAAGTACGGGCCGGCGATCCGCCGACCGTTCGGACGCGTGCACTGGGCCGGCACCGAGACCTCGACGTACTGGTCCGGCTACATGGACGGCGCCGTGCGCTCGGGTGAGCGCGCCGCGGCCGAGGTGCTGGACGAGCTGCGATGAGGCGACTGCTCGCCGCCGCCCTCGGGCTGGCGCTGCTCGCACTGCCCGCTCCGGCCGAGGCGGAACCCGCCAAGTGGAAGACCGAGGTGTTCGCGAAGATGCCGGCGCCCGGGTATCCCGCGCACGTCTACAAGCACCGCAACGGCAAGGTGTACGCCGGCAGCTACATCGCCAAGGGCAGCAAGCGACCGTCGAAGGTCTTCGAGTGGTCGGGCGCCGGCAAGCGGCTCCGGTCCTGGACCGTCCCCCGGCAGGTCATCGGCGACCACGGCGTGCAGGCGGCCAACCAGACCCGCGACGGCAAGCTGCTGCTGCTCGAGACCTCGCGCGCAGCGGTCCTCACCCTCGACCTCGAGACCGGTCGGTTCCGAACCGTCGCCCGGCTGCCGAAGGGCTCGCTCCCGAACTACGCAGCCTGGGGACCGGGACCGGCGCTCTACGTCACGGACTATGCGAAGAGCACGATCTGGAAGGTGATCCCCGCGACCGGGCGGGCCGTCGAGTGGTTCACCTCCGACGAGCTCGAGGGCATCGCCGGCTTCGGGACCACGGGCATCGCGTTCCGGCCCGGCCGCGGCGACCTGCTGATCACCCAGCAGACCGCGCCGGGCCTGCTGCCGCTCAACGGTCACCTCTACAAGCTGCCGATCAAGGCCAACGGGAAGCCCGGGAAGCTCACGTCGATCTGGACCTCTCGGCCCGGCGACTTCCCCGACGGCTTCGGCATCGGACGCTCCGGTCACATCTACATCGCCAACGCCGGCCTCTCCGCCCAGCTCGTCGAGCTTTCGGCCACCGGCAAGGAGCTGGACCGGTTCCCCGATGCGCCGCTCACCGGCGACAACGGATCGCCGATCCCGTTCGACACCCCGTGCAACGCCACCTTCCACGGCACCAAGGTGCTGGTCGCCAACCAGTCCGCGATCTTCGGCAAGGCCGCCAACCAGGCGATCCTGTCGGTCGAGGTCGGCGAGCGCGGCCGGGCGCCGTACCTGCCCAAGGGTGCGGTGTTCGCTCGCTAGTCTCTGGCGCGTGAGCGCTCTCGCGGGGCTGGTGGAGAAGGGGCTGATGGCCCCGGACTGGGCCGAGGCGATGGCACCGGTCGACGACCGGATCGCCCGGATGGGGGCGTTCCTGCGCGAGGAGATCGCGGCCGGCCGGCACTACCTGCCCGCCGGCGACCACGTGTTCCGGGCCTTCCAGCGCCCGCTCGCCGACGTACGCGTGTTGGTGGTCGGCCAGGATCCGTACCCCACGCCGGGACACCCGATCGGGCTCAGCTTCGCGGTGGACGCGCACGTGCGGCCGATCCCGCGCAGCCTGGCGAACATCTACCAGGAGCTCAGCACCGACGTCGGCGTCGCGCCCCCGGCGCACGGCGACCTCACCGGCTGGGCGGACCGCGGCGTGATGCTGCTCAACAGGGTCCTCACCGTGCAGCCAGGCGCCTCGGCATCGCACCGTGGCCGCGGCTGGGAGGAGGTCACGGAGTGCGCGATCCAGGCGTTGGTACGTCGCGTGGGCGCCGGCGGCCCGCCCGCCGCGGCGATCCTCTGGGGCCGCGACGCCCAGTCGCTCAAGCCGATGCTCGGGCAGGTCCCGTGGGTGGAGTCGGTGCACCCATCTCCGCTGTCTGCCGGCCGTGGGTTCTTCGGATCCCGGCCGTTCAGCCGGGTCAACAAGCTGCTCACCGATCAGGGCGGCGAGCCGGTGGATTGGGCGCTGTAGGGATACCTGGCTAGCCAGGGATTCCGGAGGTTCCGGGGTGTTGCAATGCCCGGGATGCGTCAGAACAAGCCGATAACCTCTAGTCAGGTATAGTTGAATCGTGAACGACCTCATGCCCGCGCTCTACATCGGCCACGGCGCACCGCCGCTGCTGGACGACCCGGTGTGGTCGGGCGAGCTCTCCTCCTGGGCCGCTGACCTGCCTCGGCCGAAGGCGATCCTGATCGTCAGCGCGCACTGGGAGTCCGCGCCGGTGTCGCTGTCGGCGAGCTCGGCGCCGTTGGTCTACGACTTCGGCGGCTTCGACCAGAAGTACTACCGCGATGACCTACGAGACGCCCGACGCGACCGCGCTGGCGCAGCGGGTCGCGGCGATGATGCCGGACACCGAAGCCGGTGCATCAGCACGCGACCCGTGGTCTCGACCACGGCGCCTGGGTGCCGCTGAAGATCATGTACCCCGCGGCCGACATCCCGGTGCTGCAGCTGTCACTGCCGACGCAGGACCCCGAGCGGCTGCTCGAGCTGGGCCGGCGGCTGCGCCCGCTGCGCGAGGAGGGCGTGCTGATCATCGGCTCCGGCTTCCTCACCCACGGGCTGCCTTTCCTGCGCGAGTTCCGGATCGACGCGGACGCTCCGGGCTGGTCGACCGACTTCGACGCCTGGGCTGGCGAGGCGCTGGCCCGCGGCGACGTGGACGAGCTGGCGGCGTACCGCTCGAAGGCGCCGGGCATGCCCTACGCCCACCCGACCGTCGAGCACTACACGCCGCTGTTCGTCACCCTTGGCGCGGCGACCGACGCCGGCGCGCCGGGCACCCAGGTGATCGACGGGTTCTGGATGGGCCTGTCGAAGCGGTCGTTGCAGGTCGCCTAGCTGTACTTGGCGCGTAGCCGGCGGTTCTCTTCCTCGAGCTCGAGCACCCGCGCGATGCCGGCGAGGTTGAGTCCCTCGGCGAGCAGGTCGCGGATTCGGTGCAACCGCTGGATGTCGTCGTCGCTGTAGAGACGAGACCCACCAGGGGTGCGTGCCGGGTCGACGAGACCGCGGCGTTCGTAGACGCGCAGGTTCTGGATCTGCATCGACACCATGTCGGCCGCGACCGAGATGGCGAAGACACCTGCGCTCGTCGATCCTCTTGACATCCGCACCATAGTTAATCTATATCATCGGATACAGGTTCTAGCGACTACTGCAACCAACGAGGAGGAGACACCATGTTGCTGCGCAACACCGACCCGTTCCGCGACTTCGACCGCCTCACCCAGCAGCTGCTGGGCTCCACGAACCGCCCCGCGGTGATGCCGATGGACGCCTGGCGCGAGGGCGACTCGTTCGTGATCGAGCTGGACGTTCCCGGGGTGAGCCCCGAGACGATCGACATCGACGTCGAGCGCAACGTGCTGACCGTCCGCGCCGAGCGGGTACCCCGCAACGGCGACTGGGAGATGCTGGCCTCGGAGCGCGCCAAGGGAGCGTTCAGCCGCCAGCTCGTCTTGGGCGACAACCTCGACCTCGACCGGATCGAGGCCGACTACGACGCCGGCGTACTGCGCCTGGTCGTGCCCGTCGCTGAGCGGGCGAAGCCGCGCAAGGTCGAGATCGGCACCGGCTCCCGAGAGACCGCTGCGATCGAGTCCTGATCACGCACCGCGTTCGCTGGCCCGTCACTCACGCAGGGACGGGTCAGCGGATGCGGGTCTTCCGCATCATCTTCAGGCCGGACAGCATGCCCTTGACGTACTTGTCGTAGTCCTGGCCGGGGCGCGCGCCCATCACCTGCTTCTTGAGGACGGCGAGGTTCTGTACGTCGGTGTACTTCAGCAGCCCCTGGTCGCCGTGCCGCGCGCCCACCCCGGACTGCTTCACGCCACCGGAGGGCGTGCCCTTCGATGCGAACGCGGTCGCCAGGATGTCGTTGACGTTGACGTTGCCGGACTCGATGCGGGCACCCACCTGGCAGGCGCTCTTCACGTCGCCGCCCCACACCGAGGCGTTGAGGCCGTAGTCGGTGTCGTTGGCGAGGGCGACGGCCTCGTCGACCGAGTCGTAGGAGTAGAGCGACACCACGGGCCCGAAGGTCTCGGTGTGCCCGGCCAGCATGTCCTTGGTGGTGCCCTCGAGGATCGTCGGCTCGAAGAACGCCGGCCCGAGGTCGGGCCGCGCCTTGCCGCCGGTCACGACCGTCGCACCCTTCGCAACGGCGTCCTCCACGTGCGACTGGACCCGGTCCTTGTGGTCCGGCGAGACCAGCGAGCCGACGTCCATGCCGAAGTCGTACGACGCCCCGAGCTGGAGCGCCTCGGTCGCCGCGACGAACCTGCTCTTGAACTCCTCGTAGCGCGACGCGGGTAGGTACATCCGCTCGATGTGCATGCAGATCTGGCCGGTGTTCCCGAAGGCCCCGAAGATCGCGCCGGGCACGACCTCGTCGAAGTCGGCGTCCTCGAGCACGATCATCGGGTTCTTGCCGCCGAGCTCGAGGCAGCAGCCGATCAGGTTGCGTCCCGCCCGCTCGCCGATCACCCGTCCGGTCGCGGTCGAGCCGGTGAACATCACGTAGTTGGCGTTGTCGATGAGCGTGGGTCCGACGTCGGGACCCTCACCGCAGACCACCTGGAACAGGCCCTTCGGCAGTCCGGCCTCCTCGAGCATCTGGATGCCGTAGAGCGGCGAGAGGGCGGTCTTGTTGTCGGGCTTGAGCACGATCGCGTTGCCGGCCATCAGCGCGGAGATGGAATCGGAGATGCCCGTGGCGAACGGGAAGTTCCAGGGGGCGATGATCCCCACGACGCCCTTGGGCTGACGGATCTCGGTCGAGGTGGAGAGCATGGGCACCGGCCCGCCGCGCCTCTTGGGAGCGAGCAGCTTGGGCGCCCGCTTGAGGTAATGGCTCATCACCATCACCGGGTCGCAGGTCTCCTCGATCGCCATCCGCCGGTTCTTGCCGCTCTCGACCTGGATCAGGTCGGTGGTCGTCTCGGCGTTGTCGATGAACAGCGTGTGCGCGCGCTTGAACACCGCGAGCCGCTCGGGCAGCGGTCGCGCGGCCCACTCGCGCTGCGCGGTGCGCGCGGTCGCGAAGGCCTGCTCGATGTCGGCCGGCGTCGACTGCGGCAGCTCGACCAGGACCTCACCGGTGTAGACCTCGGTGAGCTTCCAGGTGCCGCCCGCTGTCGACGGCACGCGAGAGACGAGCTGCTGGAGGAAGGCGTCGGTGATCGATGCCGGGCGCTGCGGTGCCATGGTCAGCCTCTTCCCAGGATCAGGTCGGACGCGCGTTCGCCGATCATGATCGCCGGCGCGTTGGTGTTGCCGCCGGTGATCGACGGCATGATCGATGCGTCGGCGACGCGGAGGCCCTCGATGCCGCGGACCCGGAGCTCGGGGTCGACGACCGCCAGCTCGTCGACGCCCATCCGGCAGGTGCCGACACCGTGGTAGACCGACGTGGCCCGGTTGAGGATCGCCTGGCGCAGCTCGGTGCCCGTGAGATCCGCGCCGGGGTGGATCTCGCTCTTGATCGCGTCGCCGAACGCGGCGCCGCGGAAGATCTCGCGCACCATCTCCGAGCCCTCGGTGAGCAGGTCGAGGTCGGCGGACTCGGCGAGGTACTGGAAGTCGATGAGCGGTGCCCCGGTCGGGTCGGCCGAGGCTAGTCGGAGGGTGCCGCGGCTGCGCGGGTAGATCAGCGTGGTGAGCACGGTCATCGCCGGCCGCGGGTCGACGTCGTGCCGGACCGGCTCGTCCTGGTTGGGCGACACGTAGGCCCAGGGCAGCAGGTGCAGCTGCAGGTCGGGGATGTCGGTGGCGAGCGAGGTCTTCAGGAACCCGACCGACTCGAAGACCGTGTTGGCGAGGAACGTCTTGCCCGGGCGCATCAGCTCCTTGGCCACGCCGCGGGCGAAGAACATCGCGTTGCCGCGCATCTTCGAGTTCGTCGCGTGGAACGTCAGCGCGTGGAACATGTGGTCGTGCAGGTTGTCGCCGACCGGCAGGTCGGCGATCACGTCGATGCCGTGGTCGCGCAGGTGCTGCGCGTGGCCGATGCCGGAGAGCATCAGGATCTGCGCGGAGCCGACGAAGCCGGCCGAGAGGATGACCTCCTTGCCCGCGCGTACGACGCGCGTGGAGCCGTCCTTGTCCTGCACCTCGACGCCGGTGGCCCGGCCGTTCTCGATGACGACCTTGGTGACCAGCACCTCGGTCTGCAGCTGCAGCGTGGCCGGCGCCAGGTGGTGGATGTAGCCACGCGAGGCGCTGTAGCGCAGGCCGCTGTGGGCGTTCTGCTGCATCCAGCTGACGCCCTCTTGGGACGCGCCGTTGTAGTCGTCGATGATCTTCGCGCCGAGGGTGTCCGCGGCCGCCTGGAGGAACTGGGTCGAGCCCTCCTGCGGGTTCTTGTTGTTGCGGGTGACCTTGATCGGGCCGCCCGCGCCGCGGAACTGGTTCTCGCCGTCCTCGAAGTCCTCCATCCGCTTGTACGCCGCGTTGACGGAGTCGGCGTCCCAGCCCTTGTTGCCCTCGGCCGCCCAGGAGTCGAAGTTGGCGCGGTTGCCGCGCACGTAGACCATGCCGTTGATGGAGCTCGAGCCGCCGACGACCTTGCCGCGGGGCACCGGCATCTTGCGGTCCAGGATGTGCTTCTGCGCCGTGGAGTAGTAGCCCCAGTCGACGGTCTTCTTGATCTTGGGCTCGGCGTGCATCGGGCCGACCATCCCGGGCTTCTTCACCAGGAACTTCTCGTCGGTCTTGCCCGCCTCGAGCACGATCACGCGAGCGCCGGACTCGGCCAGCCGGCCGGCAACGGCGGCGCCGGAGCTTCCCGATCCGACCACGACGTAGTCGGCGTCGTTCCAGTAGTCCTTGCGCTTGGCCTGCTTCGCCATTCGGTCCTCGCTCGCTCGTGCCGCTCTGAATGCCCGCACAACTGTAACTTGTTCTAGTTTGCGGCGTACAGGCGTCCGACGGGACGATCTCGCTGTGCGCATCCTGTCGATCCAGTCCTCGGTGGCCTACGGCCACGTCGGCAACTCGGCCGCCGTCTTCCCGCTGCAGCGGCTCGGTCACGAGGTCTGGCCGGTGCTGACCGTGCACTTCTCCAACCACACCGGGTACGGCGACTGGCGCGGGCCGCTGCTCGCCCCCGGCGACGTCGCGGACGTCGTCGCCGGGGTCGGCGAGCGTGGCGTGCTGGCGTCCTGCGACGCCGTGCTGTCGGGCTACCAGGGTGATCCGGCGATGGGCGCGGTGATCCTGGACGCGGTCGCCACGGTGAAGGCGGCCAACCCGGCCGCCGTCTACTGCTGCGACCCGGTGATGGGCGACGTCGGTCGCGGCATGTTCGTGCGGCCCGGGATCCCGGAGTTCATGCGCGACCGGGTGCTGCCGCACGCCGACATCCTCACCCCCAACCACTACGAGCTCGACTTCCTCTCGGGCCGGACCACCACCACGCTCGACGAGGTGCTCGCGGCCGTCGACGACGTACGCGAAAGGGGGCCGCGCGACGTACTCGTGACGTCGGTGCTGCTCGCGGACCGCGCCCCGGACACCCTCGATGTGCTCGCCGTGTCCGACACCGGCGCGTGGGCGGTGACCACCCCGATGCTGGCGCTCTCGCCCAACGGCGGCGGCGACGTCACCGCCGCGCTGTACCTCGCCCACCTGCTCGAGGCCGGCTCACCCGCCACGGCCTTGGCGCGCACGACGTCGTCGGTGTTCGCGATCCTCGAGGCGACCCTGGCCGCCGGCTCCCGCGAGCTGCGGATCGTCGACGCGCAGGACGCGATCGCCCATCCCACCGAACGCTTCGAGGTGCGGCAAGTGCGCTGATCCCTCCTCGGATCGTGCGGCTATCCCCCTGGGGCGCGTGCCCCGTGTCGACGAGACTGGAGGCATGTCCACCCTCGATCGTGATCCCGTCGGCGTGCTCGTCGTCGACGACCAGGATCCCTTTCGGCGGGCGATGGCCGCCGTGGTCGAGGAGAGCGAGGGCTTCGCCGTCGTCGGGGCCGTCGCGTCCGGCGAGGAGTCCGTCTCGGCGGTCGCGGAGCTCCGACCCGACCTGGTGCTGATGGACGTCCACCTCCCCGGGATCGACGGCATCGAGGCGGCCCGGCAGATCAGCACCGTCGAGGCAGCACCCGTTGTCTTCCTGCTGTCGACCTATGACGAGGACGACTTCGACCTCTCCGGCTGCAACGCCACGGCGTACATCTCCAAGGCGCTGCTCAGCCCGGCACGGCTGCAGCAGCTGTGGTCGGAAATCTGACCCGCAGCCCTCCGGCGTCGAGTTCGTCGAGCGAGCCCTCGCAGGCCTCGACCCGGTCCAGGATCGCCGAACGGTTCAGGGCGTCCAGGCTCACTCCGTGCATGGAGAGGACGAGCTCGCCGGCCTCGTTCAGGTCCAACGCGACGTCGCCCGTCCGCTGGTCCAGCACCTCGACGCAGCAGAAGTACGCCGCGGCCTCGACGCGGGCTGGGAACCTCGCCAGGCTCAGGCTCGGGTCGATACGCGCGGACTCCGTGCGCCCCATGCGCGCGGCGTACGAGGTCAGGGCAGGCCCCAGCCCGGAGCGGGTGAGCATCGTCGGGTAGATCCCGCGGGTCAGCTCGCGGAGAGACTCCACCGCTTCCAGGGCCAGGTCCAGGCACTCACCGATCTTCTGGGGCGAGGCGGCACCGGTCGCGGCACGACCCACCTCGTCGTCGAGTCGCCGCATGGTCGGGATGACCCGCCGCCCGATGTCGGCCTCCAGTCGCCGTCGCTCGGTGTCCGCCACCCCGATGAGCCGGTTGCGTGAGGCCGCGAGCTGATGCGTGCGCTCGTCGAGCTGTCGGACCCGGGCCGCTAGCTCGATCTGCAGCCGGTCGTTGCGCAGAGCAAGCGCCGCCTGCTCCGCGATGTCGGACAGCAGACGGTGCTCCTGGGCCCGCACGTCGCGACCCGGCGGCAGCCTCAGGCTGATCGAGCCGAGCACCCCAGCTCCGTCGACTACCGGCACGACCACGGCGGCATCGGCCGGGTCGAAGGCGGTGCTGGAGGCCGGCGGCGCGCCCGGCGGCCAGGTCGCCGTCAGCTCTGCGTCCCCTTCGCCGTCGACCCTGACGATCACCAGCGTCGCGCGCACGGCCTCGCCGGCGGCCGCTGCGATCGTGGTCAGCAGGTGGCCGGTCGCGGGGCTCCGTCCGATCCGGCGGCTGAAGTCCGCCAGCGCCTCGTACGGCACGGCCCGGTCCCCGTAGGCGAGCCGGTCGGCGACCCGGACGACGTAGCGCCGCAATGGCTGGAACGCCAGCGCCACGACCGCGGTCGCGAGCAGCGGCAGCCAGAAGCCGTCGTCGGCCCGGTCGCCGACCATCCCACCGAACGTCACGACCAGACCCACGTAGGCGGCCGCGACGAGACCGGTGGCGATCGCCAGCACCAGGGCCCGGCTGATGATCACCTCGACGTCGTACAACCGGTAGCGCAGCACTGCCACGGCGAGACAGACGACGAGGAACGCGTACGACGCGTACAACGGCACGCTCGACCACGTCGTCTGTTGCCCGTCCTCGGAGTTCTCCACGAGGAACAACGACACCAGCGCGAGCCCAACGGACCCCGCGCCGATGGCCACGACCCGCACCTGCTGTCGAACCGCGCCGGTCGAGCGTCTGAGCCGCATCACGACGCTGACCACGCTCGCCAGGAGCATCAGGATGATCAGGATCGTGCCCACATCGAGCAGGACCTCGGCGACCGGTTCCGCATCGATCGGCTCCCCGCTCTGGGTCATCCTGGTCGGGCCGACCAGGAGCAGCGCCACCGCGAAGATCGCGTACCCGCCGCCCACCGCGCGGGCGACCCATCGCCACCCCGGCGACAGGAAGCTGCCGGCCGGCACGAGCAGGAAGACCACGGTGAGGCTGGCCAGTGCCAACGGCCCGCCGAGAAGGGCCGCTGCCCAGCTGCCGACGTGTCCGTACGTCGCGCTGCCGGGGCCGTCGTGCGCCAAGACCCAGGTGCCGTAGGTCTCGGCCGCGAGCGAGATGCTGGTGGTGAGGCCCATCAGGTTCAGGAGCCAGCCGATCGGGTGGCGTGGATGGGAACCGAGGATGATCGCGCCGATCACGGAGCTCCCGAGGGCGGCGATGTTGACCAACGGCCAGCCATGGGTCCCGACCGCCTCTTGCGAGATGAGCTCGTACGCCGCCGCGACCAGCGCGGTGTCGACGACGGCCAGCAGTGCGCTGGCTCCGGCGATCCACCAGGCGATCCGGGAGCCGCTCATACCGGCACCGAGGCGAGCACGTCGGTGCCGCCGAGCTCGTTGACGCGGACCGACAGGTCGCCGCCCACCGAGTCGACCCGGTCCCGCATGTTTCCGAGGCCGCCGGCGGTCAGCACGGCCGGGCTCGCGAAGCCGACCCCGTCGTCGCGAACGAGCAGCGTGACCCGGTCGGCCACAGTGTCGAGCTCGACCTCGATCCTGCTCCCGGATGCATGCTTGACGGCGTTCTGGATCGCCTCGCTGCAGCAGAAGTACAGCGCCGCCTCGAGCTCCGCGGTTCGCCGACCCATGCCCCGGTCGAGGACCGAGACCCGAGTGACGCTCGTGCTCACCAGGCCGCGGATCGCCGCCGCCACGCCCTGCTCCGCGAGTACCTCCGGATAGATCCCGCGAGACAGCTCGACCAGCGTGGTGATGGCGCTGTCAACGGCGATGCCCTGCTCCGCGAGCACGGCGTTCGCGCGCTCCGATGACCGTTCGGCCAGCGTCTGCGCCAGCCTGAGGTTGACCACGAGCGCCACCAGATGTTGTTGGGCGCCGTCGTGGATGTCGCGCTCCAGGCGCCGTCGTTCGAGGTCGTGGGTGTCGACGACGCGTTGTCGCGAAGCGAGCAGCTGTCCCTCCAGCACGCCCAGGTCCCGCGCGCGCCGGGACAGCTCCGCGCGGAGCTGTGCGCGGCGGAGCACCAGACCTGCCTGTGCGGCGAGGCCCTCGAACAGGTGCTCCTCGACCGGCGTCAGGGGCGCGTCCGGGTGCTCCTGAAGACGCAGCATGCCGAGCGTCACGTCCGCCAGCGTCACGTCGAGGGATCGCACGCCCGGCTCACCGGCGGCAACCGCGTGCGCGTCGGCGTCGGCGGGCCAGGCCGCGGCGAGCTCCGGCTGGTCGGCGACCATGACCCAGACCTGCGCCCACTTGGCGTTCGTGCCTTCAGCGAGCAATCGAGCCATCGTCAGCGGCAGGTCGTGTGGCTCGGTCCCGGTCGGCTGCGCGGTCAGGGACTCGGAGAACCTGCTCAGGACGTCGTACGGCGACAGGCGTCCGGCATCCACGCGTCGGTCGGCGACGGTGTGCAGCCGTGCCCGCATCGGCTCGAATCCGAGGGCGACGACGGCGGTCGCGAGGATCGACAGCCCGACGTGGGGGGAGCTGGTGTGCCCGATGAGCACGCCGCCGCCGAGGACGATCGCGACGTACACGCTGGCGACGCCGAGGAAGGTCACGCCGAGCACGCTCAGCGACACCCACCGATCGCGCGGGCGGGTCAGCGGGTCGCCTCGACGAAGGTGAGCACTGCCTTCACCCTCCGGTTCATCTCACCCTCGTCCGACAGGCCGAGCTTGAGGAACACCGCGCTGATGTGCTTCTCGACCGACCGCTCGCTCATGAACAGGGTGGTCGCGATCGTCGAGTTGGTGCGGCCGGTGGCCATCTCCTCCAGGACCGAGCGTTCCTTGTCGGTGAGCCCGCGCAAGGGTGAGTTGGCCTCGCTCGCCTTGCGCGTCATCAGGCCTTCCACGATCCGTGGGTCGAGGGCGGAGCCGCCGTTCGCCACGTCGTTGAGCGCGCGAACCAGGTCGTCGATGTCGGACACGCGCTCCTTCAACAGGTAGCCCAGCCCGGCGACCCCGTCGGAGAGCAGCGCGAGCGCGTAGTCCTCCTCGACGTACTGCGAGAGAACGACGACGCCGATGGACGGATGGTCGAGCCGGATCTGCTTCGCGGCGTCGATGCCCTCGGTCGTGTGCGTCGGCGGCATCTGGATGTCGGTGAGGACGGCGTCCGGAAGGTGCTCGCGCACCGACTTGAGCAGTGACTGCGGGTCGGCGACGCTGTCGACCAGGTCGAGCTCCTCGACCTCGGCGAGCAGCGCGGCGATCCCTTCCCTCACGAGGAAGTTGTCGTCGGCGAGGACGACGCGGAGGGCCATGCTGCGGACACTAGACCTCCTCGCGCTCGACTACAAGGCGAAATGGGTACTGCGGCCGACCCCCTGGGGGGCCGGCCGCAGCGCGGTGGGATCCTGCCGTGATCAGACCAGGACGGCCTCCCGCTCCGGCTCAACGGCGACGGGCAGCTCCTGGCCGTCGTACGCGCCACCCTCGACATCGATCGCCGGCAGCCGGCGCTCGAGCCATGCCGGCAGCCACCAGGCGCGGTGACCGAGCAGGCTCATCGCGGCCGGGACCAGCACCATGCGGATCAGCGTCACGTCCAGCAGGACGGCGACGGCGAGGCCGACACCGAACATCTTGGCGGTGACGTCGACGTCCAGGATGAACGACGCGAACACGCCGATCATGATGAGCGCCGCGCTGGTGATCACCCGGGCCGTGGAACCGACACCCTCGACCACGGCACGCTTCGGGTCGAAGTGCTTCCGGTACTGCTCGCGCACCCGGCTCATCAGGAAGACCTCGTAGTCCATCGAGAGGCCGAACAGGATCGCGAACATCAGCATCGGCGCCAGCGGCATGATCGGGACGTTCTCGTGAACGCCGATCAGGTTGGCGACCCAACCCCACTGGAAGACCGCGACGACGACGCCGTACGCCGCACCGACACTGAGCACGTTGAGGGCAGCAGCCTTCAGCGGCACCAGCACCGACCGGAACACGATCATCAGCACCAGGAACGACAGACCGATCACCGCTCCGAGGAACAGCGGCATGCGATCCTGCAACCTCGTCGACGACGTCGTCGGTCAGGGCCGTCGAGCCGGTCACCGACGCCTCGACCTCGCTGTCGCCGAGGGCCGCGGGGATGGTGTCCTCGCGGATCGTCTCGAGCAGCTCGCCGGTGCGGGTGTCCTGCGGTGAGGTGGTCGGCATCGACGGTGATGATCGCGATGTCGCCCGTCTGCGTTCGTCACCGGCTGGTCCACCGACGCGACGCCCGCCTGGTTCTCCAGCGCGGTCGAGACCTCGTTGATGGTGGCACCCGGGATCGCGGTCGCCGTCGGTGTCGAGTACCACCGCGAGCGGGCCGTTGGTGCCGGGGCCGTAGCCGTCGGCCATCAGGTCGTATGCCTTGCGGGTGGTCGATGTCCGGAGCGTCGTTGCCCGCGTCAGCGAAGCCGAGGTGCATCGAGAACACCGGGATCGCCAGGATTCCGAGGATCGACCGCTGCGGCGCCGCCGTAGCGAAGCGGCTTGTCGACCACTCGCGCGGCCCAGCGTGCCGAGGCTGAGTCCGCGTCGTACGCCGGCCGCTGCTTGACGAACGGGACCCGGGCACTGTTCACCCGGTGCTTGACGACGCCGAGGATCGCGGGAAGCAGCGTGATCGACGCCAGCATGACGACGGCGACCATGATCGCCGAGCCGTAGCCCATCTTCTCCAGCATCGGGATGCCGGAGACCTTGAGGCCGAGGATCGCCACCATCACGGTGACGCCGGCGAAGAGCACCGAGAGGCCGGCGGTCGCGTTGGCGCGGCCGATGGCCACGGGCACGGACAGCCCGGACGCCAGGTTCTGGCGGTGCCGGGTGAGGATGAACAGCGCGTAGTCGATCCCGACGCCCAGGCCGAGCATCATCGCGACGATGCCGGTGATCTTCGGAACGTCGACGAGCCCGGACATGATGCCGATGGCGCTGCTCCCGATCACGATGGCCGATCAGGGCCGTGCACGATCGGCAGGCTCATCGCGACCAGGGAGCCGAAGGCGACGGCGAGGATGATGACGGCCAGCATGATGCCGATCATCTCGCTGTTGCCGCCGGCGGGAAGGTCCGCGTAGCCGAGGCCACCGTCGTACTCCACCTGGATGCCCGCGTCGCGGACGTCCTGGACGGCCTCCTCGGCGGCGTCGAGCTCCTCGATGCCGACCTTCTCGATGTCGAAGGCGACCGTCGCGAAGGCGGTCTGGCCGTCCTCGCTCACGGTAGGCCCACGCGGGTCGTACGGGCTGCTGACGGCGATCACGTGCTCGCCCTCGGCGAGCTCCGTCGACGGCCTGTTCGATCGCGGCCTTGGTGGCCGGGTCGGTGAGCCCGTCCTCGGAGTGGAAGATCACGTTCGAGGAGTACAAGGTCTCCTGAGGGAAGCGATCCTCGATGGCGTCGGCCGCGCCCTGCGACTCGGAGCCGGGGAGGCTGAAGCTCTCGTCGAACTCGCCGCCCTTGGATGAGTTGAGCATGAAGATCGCGCCTGCGATGAAGATCCAGGCGGCGATGATCCGCCACGGGTGGCGGCCGGCGAAGTTGCCGATGCGGTACAGGAAGTGAGACATGGTGTGGACCTTTCGAAGTGAAACTTCTTGGGTTGTTCGGCGAGGAACTTCTCGCCGCACTTCGAACCTAGGAATTTCCGGCCCCAGCCCCATCGCGCAGGCCGCACACCGTCGGGGGTCCACCGCACGGTTGCCCGCCGGGTCGGAGTGCGGGAAACCGCACTCTGAGGTACGACTAGGGCGGAGTATCGGCCGCAGAGCCGGTGACAGGGATCGAACCCGCGACATCCTCGCTTACAAGAGAGGCGCTCTACCAACTGAGCTACACCGGCAGCGCCGGACAGCCTAGTTGGCGCGGGCCCGCGGTTCACGCGGCCGCAGGCCGGAGGAACGTCTCCAGCGAGCGGGCGATGCCGGCGGCGTCGAGGCCGTGGGCGGCGATGTGCTCCTCGGGACGGCCGTAGTGCCGGTGCTCGGTGCGGGGTACGCCGAGAGCGAGCAGCCGGTGCGGGCGGTCCTGAAGCGCCTCGGCGACGTGCCGGGCCGAGGTGCCGGCCAGCCACGGCTCCACGAGTACGACGTCCGGCGTGGCCAGCACGGCCCGCAGCCCTTCGGCGTCGAACGGCCGGATCGTGTTGGCGTAGAGGACGGTGACGTCGCGAGCCGCGGTGGCGGCCAGCACGTCGTCCAGCACCGGGCCGACCGCGATCACGGTTGCGCCCGCGCCCCGACGGACTACGTGGAACCGGCCGGGCGTGAACCGATGGGTCTCGCGGTTGGCCTGGCCGACCACCCGCACGTAGTGCAGCCCCGATCCGCCGGCGGTCGCCCGCAGCGCGGCGTCGACCTCCACGGCGTTGCCCGGCGCGTGGATGGAGATGCCGGGCAGCGTGTCCAGCAGCGCGACGTCGCCCGGGACCTGATGGGTGCGGCCGGCGGACGAGATGTCGAAGGAACCGCCGGAGCCGACGAGCACGCCGCCGACGTCCTGGTGCCCGAAGCCGAGCTTGATCTGCTCGAAGCCGCGCTCGACCAGGAACGACCCGAACGTGTGCACGATCGGCCGCATCCCGGCCAGCGCCATCCCGGCCCCGACGTTGACGAGCAGCTGCTCGCGGATGCCGACGTTGACGACGCGGTCTGGGTGCCGGCGCTCGACGTCGCCGAAGAACTGGCCGGAGATCTCGGCGTAGACCAGGGCGACCGACTCGTCGGTCTCGACCAGCTCGGCGGCGGTCGTGGCGAACTGCGTGCGGGCGTCCATCAGTACTTCTCCTCCACGGTGGCGACGACGACGTTCGGCCGGCCGAACTCCCGGTGCGACAGCGCCTTCTCGAGTACGTCGTGGTCGCGGCCGTCCACGGTGACCGCGTGCCACCCCTCGGTGGCGAAGCGCTGCTCGATCCGGCCGGGGACGGCGTACGACGACGAGCCGTTGTCGATCACCACGACGGTCAGCGCGTCCAGGGACAGGGCCGCGGCCAGCTCGATCGCCTCGTGGTTGCTGCCCTCGTCCAGCTCCGCGTCACCGACCAGGACCACGACTCGGGACGCCAACCCCTGGGCCCGCAGCCCCAAGGCCGTGCCGACAGCGAGCGGCAGACCGTGACCGAGCGAGCCGGACCCGATCTCCACGCCCGGTACCAGGTTGCGATCGGGGTGGAAGCCGAGCGGGCTGTCATAGGAGCCCCAGCCGGTCAGCCAGTCCTCGGGGAAGAACCCCTGCTCCGCGAGCACGGCGTAGTACGCCATCGGCCCGTGGCCCTTGGAGAGGTAGAAGCGATCGCGTGCTGCGTCACCCACGGACTCCGGTGACACCTTGAGCACCCGCTCGTAGAGCACCCGGATCACGTCGAGGGTCGAGGTGGCCGCCGACGAGTGCTTCTCGTCGCCGGTCAGCAGTGACATCAGCTCTTCGGTGCGACTCATGCACCCCAGCATTAAACTTCAAGGTAACTTGAAGTCAAGTACTCAGCTCATGCCGCCATCGAAGGCGAGGATGGCGCCGGTGATCATCCGGGCCTCCTTCGAGGCCAGGTAGACGATCGCGGAGCCGAGCTCGGCCGGCGTGATCGCTCGTCCCGGCAGCATCATCATCAGCCGGTCGAACAGCCGCGGGTCGAGGTCCGCCGGCATGATCTCGGCGACGTGCGACACGATCGGGGTGTCCACGGTGCCGGGGCAGATCGCGTTCACGCGGATGCCCTCGGGAGAGAGCTCCAGGGCCAGCGCCTTGGTCAGCTGCGTGAGGCCGCCCTTCGCCGCGGCGTACGCCGTCGCGTAGGGCTGGGCGGCGTTGCCCGCCACCGAGGAGATGTTGACGATGTTGCCCTTGCAGGCGCGGAGGTGCGGCAGCGCCGCCTGGATCACGAAGAACGGGCCCTTCAGGTCGACGGCGTGCACCCGGTCCCACTCGGCCTCGGTGATCTGCTCGAACCGGCCGAACTGCACGATGCCCGCCACGTTCGCGAGGACGTCGATCCGGCCGTGCTCGGCACACCTCGCGATCGCGGCGTCGACCGCGGCCTTGTCGCCGACGTTGCACTCGACATAGGTGACGCCGTCGGGCACGCTCGGCGCGATGTCGAGCCCGTAGACGGTGTCGCCGAGGTCGCGGAACAGCTCGGCGGTCGCGAAGCCGATGCCGGACGCGGCACCGGTGATCACGACGACGCGGGGATCGGTCATGTAGTGCCTCCAGGGTCGATGAGGAGATGGCGCGAGAGGTCGCCGGTGCGGCCGATCCGGAAGCGGCGCTCGGTGAAGTACCAGACCCCGTCGTCGCAGGCGAACGTGTCGACGTACTCGCCCGTGATGATCGGCTGCAGCGGCAGGTCCGGGAGCGCCTGGAGTACGACGAACGCCGACGTCGCGGTCACCGAGCCGTCGGACGCGGGCTCGGAGAACGACGTGTTCGCCACCAGGTGCTGGGTGCCGGGCGTCCCATCGGCGTGCCGTCGCGTCGTGGCGGCGTACAAGGCGGTGACCTCGTCCGCGCCCGTCGCCACCACGTGGCCCTGCTCGTCGGCGAGTGTCGCCCGGGCCATCAGCTCGCCCACGGCCTCGAAGTCGCCGGCGTCGATCAGCCGGCAGTAGGTGCCGAGCAGGCCGCGGATGCGGTCGCCGTCGGTCAGGTGCACGGATGGACAGTACCAAGGCCGACTAGAACGT
Organism: uncultured Actinomycetota bacterium; assembly: GCA_963798055.1. Taxonomy (GTDB): domain Bacteria; phylum Actinomycetota; class Actinomycetes; order Propionibacteriales; family Nocardioidaceae; genus Nocardioides. The sequence goes on along the minus strand of CAWCRX010000016.1, from coordinate 30,778 downwards.
GTTCTAGGGACGGGATTTGAAGTGAACTTGAAGTCCAGGCAGGCTGGAACGCATGAGCCTGACGATCGGACAGCTCGCCGACCGCTCCGGGGTGGCCACCAGCGCGCTGCGGTTCTACGAGTCGCGGGGGCTGATCTCCTCGCAGCGCACGACCGGCAACCAGCGTCGCTACCTCCAGTCGACGCTGCGGCGGGTCGCGTTCGTCCGCACCGCGCAGCGCGTCGGCCTGAGCCTGGAGGAGATCGGCGAAGCGCTCGAGACCTTGCCCGACAACCGGACCCCGACGAAGTCCGACTGGCACCGGCTCAGCCAGGCCTGGCGGCCGCGGCTGGACGAGCAGATCCGGCGGATCGAGCTGCTCCGCGAGCGCCTGGACGGCTGCATCGGCTGCGGCTGCCTCAGCCTGAAGAGCTGCGCGTTGATGAACCCCGGCGACGAACTGGCGGCCGCCGGTCCCGGCGCGGTCCGGCTCGAGCCGTGACCGACCACCTGCTGCACGAGCCGCACCACGACGGGTCGCCGCTCTACCTGTCCGACGAGGAGCCCGCGCTCGACAGCGAGGTCGAGGTCCGGCTGCGCACCGATCCGGCCGACCCCGTGGACGGCGGTCTGGATCAGGACGACGTACGACGCGGAGCCGGTCTACCACCCATGCACCGTGGAATCCCGCGACGACAGCGCGGTCTGGTGGAGCGGGCGGCTGCCGGTGCACAACCCGGTCACTCACTACCGGTTCCTGCTCGACGGCGGCCGGCAGCGCTGGCTGACCGCGGCCGGCGTGACCGAGCACGACGGACCGGACACGTTCGACTTCCGGCTCAGCATCCACCCGGCCGCCCCCGACTGGGGCCGCGACGGCGTCGTCTACCAGATCTTCCCGGACCGGTTCGCGCGATCGGCAGCGGCGGCCGCGGGTCACCCGACCCCGCCCTGGGCGGTCCCAGCGGGCTGGGACGACCAGGTGGCGTTCGAGGGCACCGACCCGCGCACGCCGATCCAGCTGTACGGCGGCGACCTCGATGGCATCGCCGAGCACCTCGACCACGTCGAGCGGGTGGGCGCGACGATCGTCTACACGACTCCGGTGTTCCCCGGGGAGAGCAACCACCGCTACAACGCCTCGACGTTCGACGCCGTCGACCCGCTGCTCGGTGGCGACGACGCCTTCGCGCGGCTCAGCGCGGCGGTGCACGCCCGCGGCTGGCGGATCCTCGGCGACCTGACCACCAACCACACCGGCGACACCCACGAGTGGTTCGAGAGACACCGCGACTGGTACTACTTCCACGCCGACGGCACCTACGAGTGCTGGATGGGCCACCCGACACTGCCCAAGCTCAACCACGCGGTACCGGCGCTGCGACGGGCGATGGTCGAGGGACCGGACAGCGTGGTGGCGCGCTGGCTGCGGCCGCCGTACGACGTCGACGGCTGGCGGATCGACGTCGCCAACATGACCGGCAGGCTGGGCGGACTCGACGTCAACCAGGACGTGGCCCGCGCCGTACGCCGGACCGCCGAGGCGGAGCGCCCGGACGCGCTCGTCATCGGCGAGCACAACCACGACGCCTCGGGCGACCTCGACGGCGACGGCTGGCACGGCACGATGGACTACTCGGGGTTCTCCTGGCCGGTCTGGTCGTGGCTGCGCGACCCGGACTCCCCCGCGCGGCCGTTCGGCCGCCCGGTGCCGGTGGCCCGTCGGGAGGGACCGGCCGTCGTCCGGGCGATGCGGGAGTGGACCGCGCGCAACGGCTGGCTCGCCTCCGCCTCGTCCTGGAACATCCTCGGCTCCCACGACAGCGCCCGGATCCGCACTGTCGTGGGCTCGAGCGAGGCGCACCAGGTCGCGGTCGGTCTCCAGTTCACGCTGCCCGGTGTGCCGATGATCTTCGCGGGAGACGAGATCGGGCTCGAGGGAGTCAACGGCGAGGATGCCCGCCGCCCGATGCCGTGGCACCGGCCGGAGACCTGGGACCACGACACGCTGGCGACGTACGCCGCCCTGGCCGCGGCCCGGCGCGACCACGTCGCGCTCCGGCGTGGCGGACTGCGGTGGGCACATGTCGGCGCGGACACGGTGGCGTTCCTGCGGGAGCATCCCGAGGAGACGCTGCTCGTCGTGGCGCGCCGGGCGCCAGGCCCCCCGCTGGACCTGCCGATCAGCCGTCGGTGAGCGGATCGTCGCCACCGCCGACGATGCCGAGGCGACGGGCGTCTCGGTCTATCGGGTCTAAGTTGCCGCCATGGCGCTTCACGTGGTCGCCACTCGGCCCGACCCGGCGCTGCTGACGCTGCCCTGGTCCACGCCGCTGGAGGAGTGGGGCGAGGAGTACGTCGTCCCACTGCCCCGCGGGCTGTCGCGCCACGTGGTGCGGATCATCCGGCTCCGGGACCGCGTCTATGCGGTGAAGGAGACCGAGGAGCCGATCGCGTTCCGCGAGTACCGGCTGCTGCGCGACCTGCAGCGGATGGGCCTGCCCGCGGTGGTGCCGCAGGGCGTGGTCACCGGGCGGACCGACCCCGGCGGCGAGGCGCTGCCCGCGACGCTGCTCACCGAGCACCTGCGGTTCTCGCTCCCCTACCGGAGCCTGTTCAGCCACGGCCTGACCGCCGACAACCTGCCCTCGCTCGTCGACGCGATGGTGGTGCTGCTGGTCCGGCTGCACCTCGCGGACTTCTACTGGGGCGACGTGTCGCTGTCCAACGTGCTGTTCCGGCGCAGCGCCGGCGGGTTCGCGGCGTACCTCGTCGACGCGGAGACCGGCGAGCTCCAGCCGACGCTGTCACCGCGGATGCGCGAGCACGACCTGACCATCGCCACCGAGAACGTCTTCGCCGAGCTGCTCGACCTGCAGGCCAGCGAGTCACTGGACCAGGAGGTGGAGGCACACGCGATCGTCGAGCTGCTGACCGAGCGCTACCACGCGCTGTGGTCGGAGCTGACCGAAGTCGAGGAGTTCGGCTCCGACGAGATGTGGCGGATCGAGCAGCGGATCGAGCACCTCAACGACCTCGGCTTCGACGTCGACGAGCTCGACATCGTCACCGACATCGACGGCGACGTGGTGCGGATCCAGCCCAAGGTGGTCGAGCTCGGGCACCACCGCCGCGAGCTCCAGTCACTCACCGGCCTCAACGTCGAGGACAACCAGGCCCGGCGGCTGCTCAACGACCTGGCCGCGTTCACCGCGCACCACGACCTGGGCCGCGAGGACCGCACCCTGGTCGCCAACCGCTGGCTCACCGAGGTCTACGAGCCGATCATGCGGAAGATCACTCCCGAGGTCCGGGGCAAGCTCGAGCCGGCCGAGATCTTCCACGAGATCCTGGAGCACCGGTGGCACCTCTCCGAGCGGGCCGGCCACGAGGTCAACATCTTCGACACCGCCGACGACTACTTCCGCACCGTGCTGCCGTCCCGCCCGGACGAGGCGCTCGCGACGTAGCGGCCGGCCTGCGCATGTTACTGACCGTCGTTGCTACCAACTGACCGTTACAACTGTCATCCAGTAGGCACAACGGTCAGTAACATCGGCCGTTAACGCAGCAGGTCGCGGCCGATGACCATCCGCTGGATCTGGTTGGTGCCCTCGAAGATCTGGGTCACCTTGGCGTCGCGGAACAGCCGCTCGACGGGGTACTCCCGGATGTAGCCGTTGCCGCCGAACACCTGGATCGCGTCGGTCGTCACGCTCATCGCGGCGTCCGTCGCGGTCAGCTTGGCGATGCTGGCCAGTCGGTTGATCGGCTTGCCGGCGTCCTTGAGCCGGGCCGCATAGAGGTACGTCGCCCGGCCGCGCTCCACCGCCGCGGCCATGTCGGCGAGCATGAACTGCAGCCCCTGGAACTGGCCGATCGGCTTGCCGAACTGCTCCCGCTCCTTGGCGTAGGCGACCGAGTGGCTGAGCGCGCACTGGGCGATGCCGGTGGCCACCGCCGCGATCCCCAGCCGGCCGACGTCCAGCGCTGAGAGCGCGACCTTCATGCCCGAGCCCTCCTCGCCGATCCGCTGGGAGGCGGGGACCCGGGCGTCGTCGAACATCACCGTGGTGGTGACGTCGCAGTTCATGCCGAGCTTCTTCTCCGGCTTGCCGAAGCTCACGCCGGGCGTCCCGTCGGGCACGATGAACGCGGACAGCCCGTGCTTCGGGTCATCGCTGGTGCGGGCGAACACGATGTAGTAGTCGGCATGCGAGCCGTTGGTGATCCACTGCTTGATGCCGGTGAGGACGTACTCGTCGCCGTCGCGAACCGCCCGGGTCTGGATCCCGCTGACGTCGGAGCCGGCCTGCGGCTCGGACAGGCAGTAGGCGCCCAGCCACTCGCCGCTGAGCATCCGGGGCAGCCACTCCTGCCGCTGCTCCTCGGTGCCGTTGGCGCCGAGGACGGTCACGGTCAGGGCGTGCACGCTGACGCCGACCCCGACACTCGGCCAGGCGGTGGCGATCTCCTCGAGCGCCTGCAGGTAGATCTCGTAGGGCTGACCGCCGCCGCCGTACCGCTCGGGGAACGGCAGGCTGAGCAAGCCGGTCTTGCCGAGCAGGCGGTACGCCGCCTCCGGGAACTCCGCGCGCTCCTCCATGTCCGCCACCTGTGGAGCGAGCTCCTTGGTCGCGATGTCCCGAGCCAGCTTCAGCAGCGCCTCGGCATCCTCGCCGGGCAGCAGCCGAAAAACATCCGTTGCCATGGCCCGAGTCTAGGTCGCTAGCGCCGCGCCTCCGCGATCGCGTAGAGGACCACCGAAGCGGCGACCCCGGCGTTGAGGGACTCCAGCCCGTTGGCCATCGGGATGGACACCAGCCGGTCGCAGGTCTCGGCAACCAAGCGGGACAGTCCTTCACCCTCCGAGCCGACCACCACGACCAAGGGGCCGCGGCCGTAGTCGGGGTCGGCCACGAGGTCGGGAAGGGACAGATCGCCGTCGGCGGCCAGGCCGACCACCGTGCAGCCGGCGTCCTGAAAGGCCTTGAGCTGGCGGACCAGGTTGACGGTGCGGGCGACCGGGATCCGGGCCGCGGCGCCGGCCGAGGTCTTCCAGGCGGCAGCGGTCATCCCGGCCGCGCGTCGCTCGGGTACGACGACGCCGTGGGCCCCGAACCCGGCCGCGCTGCGGACGACGGCCCCGAGGTTGCGGGGGTCGGTCACCGAGTCGAGGACCACCACCAGCGGCGGCTCACCCTGCTCCTTGGCCCGGTCGAGGAGGTCGTCCGGGTGGGCGTACTCGTACGCCGGGATCCGCGCGGCCAGGCCCTGGTGGACCGCCGCGCTGGTCATCCGGTCGAGCTCGCCCTTGCTGACCTCGAGCAGGCTGATCCCGCGGTCGGCAGCCAGTCGGAACGCCTCGCGGAGGCGGCCGTCCTTCTCGGCGCCCACGGCGACGTAGACACCCGCGACCGGGGCGTTCTCGCGCAGCAGCTCGACGACCGAGTTGCGGCCGGCCACCCACTCGTCGTCGCCGCCCTTGGCCTTGCGGGGACGGGCGGCGGCCTTCTTCTGCGCGCGCTGCTCGTTCTTGTGGGTCTTGTGGTACGGCCGGTCCTTCGCCTTCGGCGTCGGGCCCTTGCCCTCCAGCCCACGGCGCACCCGACCGCCCGATCCAGCGGTCGGCTTCTTGCTCGTCTTGCGCACCGAGCCCTTGCGTTGCGAATTGCCGGGCATCAGCTCAAGCTCCATTTCGGACCGGATGGGGTGTCTTCGACCTCGATGCCGGCGGCCTTGATCTGGTCGCGGATCGCGTCGGCAGCCGCGAAGTCCTTGTCGGCTCTCGCCTTCGCCCGCTGCTCGAGCAGCCCGGTGATCAGCGCGTCGACGGCGGCGGTCAGCCGGGCGTCGGCCTTGTCGTCGCCGGCCCAGGCGGGGTCGTCGGGGCTCAGGCCGAGTACGTCGAGCATCGCGCGCACCGACGCAGCGAGCGCCGCGGCGGAGGACGTTTCACCGGCCAACGCACTGTTGCCCTCGCGCACCGTGTCGTAGAGAACGGCGATCGCTGCCGGCGTACCGAGATCGTCGTCCATGGCAGCGACGAATGCCTCGGGGAGAGCGGAGGCGACCTCGTCGCCTCCGGCCCGCTCGAGGAAGTTCTCGATCCGGCGGAACCCCGCGGCCGCCTCGTCGAGCGCCTCGAACGAGAACTCCACGTGGGAGCGGTAGTGGGCCGAGACCATGTAGAACCGCAGCTCGATCCCGCGCACCCGCTGCAGGACCGCGGGCACCAGCAGCGAGTTGCCGAGCGACTTCGACATCTTCTCGCCGGACGTGGTGATCCAGGCGTTGTGCATCCAGTACGTCGCGAACGGGTGGCCGGCCGCGCGCGACTGTGCCTGCTCGTTCTCGTGGTGCGGGAACTGCAGGTCGATGCCGCCGCCGTGGATGTCGAACGCGGTGCCGAGGTACTTGCCGGCCATCGCCGAGCACTCGATGTGCCAGCCCGGCCGCCCGGGTCCGTAGGGCGACGGCCAGGCCGCCGTCTCCGGCTCCGAGTCCTTCTTCCAGCCCTTCCACAGCGCGAAGTCGCGCGGGTCGCGCTTGCCGCGCGGGTCCGCGTCGCCGGCGTCCTGCATCTCGTCGACCTTCTGCCCGCTGAGCTCGCCGTACGACGGCCAGGAGCGGACGTCGAAGTAGACGTCGCCGGAGCCGTCCTCGGCGGCGTACGCGTGGCCGCGCTCGATGAGCGCCGCGATCAGCGAGAGCATCTCGGGGATGTGGCCGGTCGCGCCGGGCTCGTACGTCGGCGGCAGCACGTTGATCGCGGCCAGCGCCTGGCCCAGCGCGCGGTGCATGTCGTAGGCGAGGTTGAACCACGGGCGGCCCTGCTCGGCCGACTTGGCGAGGATCTTGTCGTCGATGTCGGTGACGTTGCGGATGAACGTGACGTCGTAGCCGCTGTGGGTGAGCCAGCGCCGGAGCACGTCGAAGTTGACGGCCGATCGCACGTGCCCGACGTGCGGCTCGGCCTGGACGGTCAGCCCGCAGACATAGATGCCCGCCCGTCCCGCTTCGAGCGGGACGAAGTCCTGGACCGCGCGGGTCGCGGTGTCGTAGAGCCGGAACGTCACCGGCTCAGTCTAGGAGCGACGGGCCTTCCGGCCCCAAAGCCCGCCGCGCCGAGCGGTGTGACGGATGGGACGTGTGTGACTTACCGTGGATGGGTGCGCTTCCCCGCTGCTGCTGCCCTGTTCGCCGTCGTCGCGACAACGCTCGTCGCGATCCCCGCCGCGCCGGCCGCGCCGGAGCCGGCCGCCCGGGCCGCCGAGCGCCGGATCGACTACACCCAGTGGGACACCGGCGACCAGTGGCGCACCGGCACCCTTTCCGACGTCCGAGTGAGCCGCGGTCGGCTGCTGATCAAGGGCCCCTCCGACTCGGGGCACTGGGACTCACCCTGGACGCAGCCCGGCTTCGACCTCACCCGGTTGATCGCCTCGTGGTCGGCGGTGACGCCTGGCGACAGCCGGATCGAGGTGCGGGTGCGCGGCCGCGACGCGTCCGGCCGTACGTCGAGCTGGGACGTGCTGGGTCGCTGGGCCGCGGGCGACCGCTCCTTCGAGCGTCGTACCGTCTCCGGGCAGGGCGACGACCTCGCCGACGTCAACGTCGACACCTGGGAGACGGGGGGCCTGCGCTCCTACCAGCTCAGGGTGACCCTGCTGCGCCACGTCGGCGCGGACTACACGCCCGCCGTCGACGCGGTCGGCGCGATGTCGTCGCGGCTGCCCGCCGGCGCCGGCGCCACGTCGAAGCCCGGCCCGGCGGCCGGAACCACGCTCGACGTACCGAAGTTCTCGCAGATGGTGCACAGCGGTCACTTCCCGCGCTGGGGCGGAGGCGGGCAGGCCTGGTGCTCGCCTACCTCGACGTCGATGGTGCTGGCCTACTACAACGCGCTGCCGCCGGCCCGCGCCTACGCCTGGGTCGGCGACCACCCTCAGCCGTGGGTCGACCACGCGGCGCGGATGACCTACGACTACGACTACGACGGCGCCGGCAACTGGCCGTTCAACACCGCGTACGCGGCCCCGCTCGCCGGCAAGGCGTTCGTCACTCGGCTCCGATCGATGCGCGAGGCCGAGCGATTCATCGTCGCCGGTATCCCGCTGGTGGCGTCGATCGCCTTCGGGCCCGGCGAGCTCGACGGCGCCCCGATCTCCTCGACGTCAGGGCATCTGCTGGTGATCGTCGGGTTCACGAGGAACGGCAACGTGGTCGTCAACGACCCGGCCGCCTCCTCCAGGTCGGGAGTGCGGCGGGTCTACGACCGCGGCCAGCTCGAGCGGGCCTGGCTGAAAGGTTCCGGCGGGACGACGTACGTCATCCGCGACAAGGCGCACCCGCTGCCGGGCGGGCAGCATTCGAACTGGTAGGCGACCGGAGGTCGCGAGGGTCGAGTAGCCGCGCGACCGAGGGACGAGGTCGCGACCTCGACCGGAGGTCGCGAGGTACGAGCGAACTCCGAAGGTCGCGCAGGTCGAGTAGCCGCGCGACCGAGAGACGAGGTCGCGACCTCGACCGGAGGTCGCGAGGTACGAGCGAACTCCGAAGGTCGCGCAGGTCGAGTAGCCGCGCGACCGAGGGACGAGGTCGCGACCGGCGTATCGAGACCCGGTGAGACGCAAGCAGACCGCTCACACCCCATACCCGCCGTCGACGTCCAGCTTCTGCCCGGTGATGAAGCCGGCCCGGTCGGAGGCCAGGAAGCACACCGCCTCCGCGACGTCGGAGGCGTTGCCGAAGCGCCGCATCGGGATGTTGCGATGCGCGGCGTCGAGGTCGGCGTCCGACAGCTCGCCCGACGAGATCAGCCGCTCGGCCATCCCGTCGGTCAGCATCCCCGGGCCGACGGCGTTGACGCGGACGCCGAACCGGCCCTCCTCGGCCGCCAGACCCCGCACGATCGCCTCGACCGCGGCCTTGGGCGCCGACGACAGGCCGTCGCGCACCGGGAAGCGGGACGTGGCGGCCGTGGTCACCGCGACGATGGAGCCCTTGCTCTCGCGGAGCGCGGGCAGCCCGGCGTGGGCGATCGCGAAGAAGCCGGCGGCGTCGGCCGCGAGCTGCGACGCCATCTGCTCGGGGGCGACCCGGGACAGGTGGGTCATCGGGACGAACGGGCCGGCGGCGTACACCAGGGTATGGAGCCCTCCGTGCTCGGCCACCACGCGCTCGACGACACCGGCCGGAGCACTCGTGTCGTTGAGGTCCAGCTCGTAGGAGGCCGCGGAGTCCTCGGGCGGGCGGGTCCGGTAGGTCACCGCGACCGTCGCACCGCGTTCGGCCAGCAGATGCGCGATCGCGCGGCCTAGCCCACCGCTGCCACCCACAACCAGAGCGGCGCCTGCCCGGCCGGCGAAGTCAACACTCATCCGAGGGCCGAGAAGTCGACGGAGTGCCAACCGGTGGCGCCGTCCGGGACGACGTCCTGCACCTCTCCGGTCTGCACGAGCCCAGCCTTGTCGGTCGCGCGCACCTGGACGAAGTGATCGCCGGAATCGACGTCGACCACGGCCTTCCACTGCACCCAGGTGTCGTCGTTGGGCACGCCGCCGAGCTCCGCGGCCACCCAGTCCCCCTCGTCGACGGACACCTCCACGGCCGCGATCCCGGTCGTTTGCGACCAAGCCATCCCGGCGACCGTGACCTGCCCGGCCGGCACCTGGTCGCCCGAACGAGGAACGTCGACCCGCGACGACATCTTCACCGGTCCCAGCTCGGACCAGCCCTTGTCGGTCCAGAAGGCGGTGATCCGGTCGAACGTGGTGACCTCCATCTCGACCACCCACTTGCACGCGGACACGTACCCGTAGAGCCCCGGCACCAGCGTGCGCACCGGGAACCCGTGCTCGATCGGCAGCGGCGAGCCGTTCATGGCCACCGCCAGCATCGCGTTGCGGTCGTCGGTCAGCGCTTCGAGCGGTGTCCCGCAGGTCCAGCCATCGTCCGAGGTCTGGAGTACGGCGTCCGCCTCGGGATCCGGGCCGGCCAGCGCCAGTAGGTCGGCGAGCCGGACCCCGCTCCACCAGGCGTTGCCGATCAGGTCGCCGCCGACCTCGTTGGATACGCAGTTGAGGGTCACCCAGCTCTCGGTGATCTCGTGCGCGACCAGGTCGTCGTAGCTGAGCTCGATCTCCCGCTCCACCATCCCGTGGATCCGGATGCTCCAGTCCTTGGGCTCGATCGTCGGCACGATCACGGCCGTGTCGATCAGGTAGAACTCGTCGGCCGGGGTCATCCAGGAGCTCACGCCGTCGACGCCCAGCTTGGTCTTGCGCGGGACGCTCGGCTTCGTCACGCCGTCCAGCCGCAGCAGCCGCCGGGCCTCCTCCACCTTGCGTCGCCCACCGCCGGCGACGCGTCCGAGCAGGCCCACGATCCCGGCGACGATCGCGACGCTGCCGGCGCCGATCAGGAACCCCCGCCGGCTGTGTTGCTGCTCCTCGGTGAGCGGGGGCCAGGGCTCGTCCTCGGTCGGCTCGGTGGAGTCGGGCAGCGCCTCGAGCCGCCGCAGTCGCTCCCCGAGCACGAAGAGCACGAGCAGCCAGGTGGCCAGGCCGACCCCGATCGGGAAGAGGTCGGAGACGGCCGAGGCCTCCTTGGCCATGATCGCGATCGCCCCGAAGCCCGCGATCAGGGTGAAGATCACCACCGCTGCCCACCACCGTCGCCGGGCCAGCCAGCCGGCCACGGCGAACGACACGGAGAGGAGCACCAGGATGCTGATGACGAGAACCGGCTTGTCCTTGTGGCCGAGCACGTCGATGGCGCTGCGGGCCACCCCGCCCGGGGTCTCCCGGATGACGAGTTCCGCGACCGCCACGACCGGCGCTTCGCGGATCTTCAGCAAGTTGGCGGTCAGGTAGCTGGTGGCCAGGCCCGCTCCGCCTGCGACGAAACCGGCGAGCCACCACGCGGCCTTGGACGTCCTCACATCATGATTGTGACTCAGGCATCATCAGGATGTGCATGACGGACTCCTTACGCCGCTCATCGGTGTCGGCACCGACGTCCACCGACTGGTCGACGGCATCCCGCTGAAACTGGCCGGACTGGCCTGGCCGGAGGAGCTTCAGGGCCTCGCGGGGCACTCCGACGGCGACGTCGCCGCGCACGCCTCCTGCGACGCCCTGCTGTCCGCCGCGGGACTCGGCGACCTCGGATCCCGGTTCGGGACGGCTGAGCCGGAGTGGGCCGGCGCCGCCGGTACCGCCCTGCTGGCCGAGACCGCGCGCCTGGTGCGCGAGGCCGGCTACGCCATCGGCAACGTGGCCGTGCAGATCATCGGGAACCGACCCCGGATCGGGCCGCGCCGCGACGAGGCCGAGGCCGCGCTGTCGGCAGCTGTCGGCGCGCCGGTGCGGGTCTCGGCCACAACGACCGACGGCCTGGGCCTGACCGGTCGCGGTGAGGGCATCGCCGCAATCGCCACCGCGCTGATCCTGAAGGGCGGCGACGGGAGCGCGCGATGAAGACGTACGACGGCCTCAACCTGCACGTCACAGTCCACGGGCCTGACGCGGCGGTCACAGTCGCGCTCGCGCACTGCTGGACCGGCGACGAGGCCGTCTGGCACTACCAGGTGCGCGACCTGCTGGCCCGGTTCGGTCACGAGATCCGGATCGTCACCTGGGACCATCGCGGCCACGGGCGTTCGCAGGGTTGTGCCGCCAGCGCGTGCACGATCGACAACCTGGCCCGCGACCTGGGCGACGTGATCGACCAGCACGCGCCAGCCGGTCGCCTGGTCCTGGCCGGTCACTCCATCGGTGGGATGGCGATGACCCAGCTGCCACACGACCGGCCGGACCTGCTGGCCCGGATCGCGGGCGTCATGTTCGTCGGCACCTCCTCGGGCCGGATCAACACCGTGACGCTGGGACTACCCGAGATGGGCAAGTTCGTCCGCGCGCAGGTGCCCCGGGTGCTGGCGACCCGGGCCAGGATGTTGTCCCGCAGCAGCCGACGCGGATCGCCGCGGATCGAGCGTCAGGTGGCGCAGCGGTTCCTGTTCGGGAAGGGCGCCAGCCCGCGCGACATCGGGCTGGCGGTCGACCAGCTGATCAACTGCCCGCCTGACACGTTCTCGGGCTACTACCGGGACCTGATGATCCACGAGCGCACCGCCGGGCTGTCGGCGTACGACGGCATCCCGACCACGGTTCTCGTGGGCAGCAGCGACCTCCTCACGCCGCCGCACCACGGCCGCCGGATCGCCGCGAACGTGCGGGGCGCCCGGTTCCTGGTGGCCCCTGGCGCCGGGCACTACCTGCCGTTGGAACGCCCCCGACTGGTCTCCGACGAGCTCATCGACATGGTCGAGATCGCGTTACAGGATCAGGCCGCCACCGCCTTGCGGTGACCGACCATCACCACGCCCCCGACGACCTTCACGTCGTAGGCGGGCACCGACACCTGGTCGTCCTCCAGGCAGCGCCCGGTGCGGAGGTCGAAGGCGTGGCCGTGGGCACCGGGCGCTACCAACGGAACGTCGTCGCGGACGAACACGATGCCGCGGGCCAGCACGGACGTCCGCGCGTAGGGGTCGTGGTTGCCCACCGCGTAGACCTGGTCGTCATCGGTCCGGAAGATCGCCACCGCCTGGCCATGCACGAGCGCCGCAACGCCCCGGCGTACCTCCAGCTCCGCGAACCGGCACACCGGGTGCCACTCCTCCGCGTGCGGTGACCGAGGCGTCATGCCCGGAACCTAGGCACGGCGTGTTCTCGCCTCGTCTCTACTGTGTAACAGCGGTGAAAACTTGGGATCACGCCACCGCTTCCTACACTCACGACGTGTCCGTGGCCGTCGTGATCGTCGCCGCCGGCGCCGGCGCCCGCGTCGGGGCCGGCCTCAACAAGGTCCTGCTGCCGCTCGGGGACCGGCCGGTGCTGGCCTGGTCCGCGACCGACGCACTGGCAGCCGCCGACGTGACTCGCGTGGTGGTCGTGGTGCGACCGGGTGAGGAGGACGCGGTCTCGGCCGCGCTCACCCCGCACCTCGGCGATGGCGAGGTGCTGCTCGTGCCGGGCGGGGCGACTCGCCACGCCTCGGAGTGGGCGGCGATCCGGGTGCTGGCGCCCGCCATCGAGTCGGGCGACGTCGACATGGTCGCGATCCACGACGGCGCCCGGCCGCTGGCGGGAGTGGCCTTGTTCGACGCGGTAGTCGCAGCCGCACGTGAACACGGCGGCGCGCTGCCGGTGACCCCGCTGACGGCGGTGCTGCCCCGAACGGAGCGGGAGCTGGTCGCCGTACAGACCCCGCAGGCTTTCGCCGCCCCGACTCTCCTCGCGGCCTACCGGGCCGCGGAGGCCGATGGTTTCCAGGGCACCGACACCGCCAGCTGCCTGGAGCGCTACGCCGCCGGGGTGACGATCGCCGCGGTCAGCGGCAGCTCGCGCAATCTCAAGGTCACCTACCCCGAGGACGTCGCGCTAGCGGATCGGCTCGGTCAGCGCGGCTAGCAGCGCGACGTCGTCGTCGGAGTGGACTCGGCGCGCCTCGGCGGGTGCCTCGACCCGCTCGACCGGGAAGCGCTCGGCCAGAGACTCCACGAAGGCCACGAAGTCGAGGTCCGGGGTCTCGTCCAGCGCGGCCACCACCGCGGCGGGCAGCACGACGGGCGAGCAGACCACGGCCAGGCCGGAGCGGTCCACGGTGTCCCCGAGCCGACCATCCTCGAGCACCTTGACCGTGTCGGTGACCGGCCGGACGCCCACGACGACACTGCCCCCGGCCACCGCCCTCGCCAGGCAGTCGGCGATGAACGTGGGTGGCGTCATCGGGCAGAGCGCGTCGTGCAACACGAACGGCTCGCCGGACGCTTGTACGCCTACCCACTCGGTGCCGATGTCCACCGGTGTGACACCGGCCTCGCCGAGCGCCCAGACCGCGGTGGTCACCAGCGCCTCGCCGTGGATCAGCGCGAACGGCAGGCTGCCGCGGCCCTCCTCGACCACGGTGCCGAGGGCGGGCGGGGCGTCGTACGGGTCCGATGTCATGGCGGACTCACCGTAGGGGTGAGAAGAAGTGGGCCCCCGGGAGCTCGTCCCGGGGGCCCACTTCTGACTCGTTGACCGCTCGTTCAGCTCGCGAGTACCTCGTCGAGGATGGCCTCGGCCTTGTCCTCGTTGGTGTGCTCAGCGAGCGCAAGCTCGGAGACCAAGATCTGCCGGGCCTTGGCCAGCATCCGCTTCTCGCCTGCGGAGAGGCCGCGGTCACGCTCGCGGCGCCACAGGTCGCGAACGACCTCGGCGACCTTCATGACATCGCCGCTGTGCAGCTTCTCCAGATTGGCCTTGTAGCGGCGCGACCAGTTGGTCGGCTCCTCGACGTGCTCGGCACGGAGCACGTCGAACACACGGTCGAGGCCCTCCTTATCGACGACGTCCCGCACGCCCACCAGATCGAGGTTGCACGCCGGCACCCTCACGACCAGATCCTGCTGGGCAACGATCCTCAGTACGAGGTACTCCCGGTCCTCTCCCTTGATCTTCCGCATCTCGATGTCCTCGATGACTGCGGCCCCATGATTGGGGTAAACAACCGTTTCGCCGACGGTGAAAGACATATGTGATGAACCCCTTCCTAGGCGTTCATTCTATCACGCTCGAAATTCACCTCCGGCCGCGTTTCCGCAGGTCAGCACGTACAAAGCGGGCTTGACAGGATGCGCTTCCTGTGGTGGACCGGTGCCCCCGAGAATCGGTTCCGGTTTCGTGGTCAATACTGCTCGGCATGGGGAGATGGCAGCGTAAGAAGGGACGCGACAGCACCGGGGAGGGAGCCGACACGATGGTCGCCGAGGCAGGCGAGCCCGCCCCCAAGCGGGCCAAGGACCCCGGCGGTCGAGCCGCCCGGCGGCGCCGGGGAGAGGGCCGACCGTCGGTACGACGGCTCCGCGATTTCTGGCCGCTGCTGATGATCCAGGCGGCGCACCCACGACAGGCCGTGGCCACCGCGGTCGGGGTCGCAGCGGCCGCCGCCCTCGCCGGTCGACCCACCCGTGAGGTCGGCGTCGTGGCGCTCACGGTGCTCGTCGGGCAGAGCATCCTCGGCTGGCACAACGACATCGTCGACCGCGAGCGCGACGCCCGCCACGAGACCCCCCGCAAGCCGATCGCCGACGGCCGGCTCGACGCCGGGAGTGTCTGGTACGCCGTGACCATCGCGGTGCTGCTGCTGGTGCCGCTGTCGATCTCCACGGGAGTCGTCGCCGGGATCAACTACCTGATCTGCGTGATGATCGGCCTGCTCGCCAACGTCGCCCTCCGGCAGGGCCTCTTCTCGTGGGTGCCGTGGGCGCTGTCGTTCGCGCTCTACCCCGCCTATATCTCGTACGGCGGCTGGGGCGGCGATGCGGAGGGGCCGGCGCCCGAGGCGGTGATGACGCTGTTGGCGGGCCTGCTCGGCATCGGCATCCACTTCCTCCGCTCGATCTGGGGGCTGGTCGCCGACAACGAGGACGGCTGGCGCTACCTCCCGCTGCGCCTGGGCCTGAAGCTGGGAGCGACCCGGCTGCTGGTCCTGACGTCGACGTACCTCGTCCTGGTCCTGGTCGGCTTCGCGGTGGCCGGCAGCATGGCGGGTCTCTCGCAGTAGGGGCCGTGCCGTTATCGGACCCTCATCCCGCTAGGCTGTGGCCCGCTCGATCATCGACGTACTGACGACCTCAGCGAGGGCCTCTTCCGATGCCACACCTGCGACTAGCGCTCGCCGCCGGCGGGCTTCTGCTTGCCGTCCCCGCCCTGTCCTCCTGCGGCTTCGACTATCCCACCGAACGGGTCAACACCGTCGGCGCGGGGGTGACCGCCCATGACGCCAAGGTCGACGTCGGCAGCGCGCTGATCGTGGCCGGACAGGCCGACAGCGGCACGCTGATCGGCACCCTGTCCAACAACACCGAGGCCCCGATCAGCCTCACGTCGATGACGGGCGGCGAGAAGGGCAGCATCATCGCCGACCAGCGCGATGCGATCGAGGTCCCGGCCCAGGGCCACGTCAACATGGCGACCCTCGCGGAGGACGGCGAGGGCCTCACCGTCACCGGTGAGTTCGATGCGGGCGACTTCGTGACGGTCACGCTCGAGTTCGACAACAACGAGTCCGTGACCATGGAGATCCCGGTCATGAAGCCCTGCTACCAGTTCGAAGGCCTCGACAACACGTCGAAGGAGCCGTCGACGGACCCGCTGTACCAGTGCGGGCCGGCCGACGCCGAGATTCCGGCGGAGCATTAAGCACGATGCCCTACACGCTGGTCCTGCTCCGCCACGGCGAGAGCGAGTGGAACGCAAAGAACCTCTTCACCGGCTGGGTCGATGTCGGCCTCACCGACAAGGGCCGGGTCGAAGCGGTGCGCGGGGGTGAGCTGATCAAGGCCGAAGGACTGGCTCCCGACGTCGTCCACACCTCGCTGCAACGGCGCGCGATCAACTCGGCCTGCCTGGCCCTCGATGCCGCCGATCGGCACTGGATCCCGGTCCGCCGCTCCTGGCGGCTCAACGAGCGGCACTACGGCGCGTTGCAGGGCAAGAACAAGACCGAGATCCGCGACGAGTACGGCGAGGAGCAGTTCATGCTCTGGCGCCGGTCCTTCGACGTGCCGCCGCCGGCCATCGGCGACGACTCCGAGTACTCCCAGGCGGGCGAGGCGCAGTACGCCGACCTCGGCGAGGAGCTGCCGCGCACGGAGTGCCTCAAGGACGTGATCGCGCGGTTCCTGCCCTACTGGGAGGCCTCGATCGTCCCTGACCTGCGGGCCGGCCACACGGTGCTCGTCGCCGCGCACGGCAACAGCCTGCGGGCGCTGGTCAAGCATCTCGACGGCATCAGCGACGAGGACATCGCCGGGCTCAACATCCCGACCGGCATGCCACTGGTCTACGAGCTCGACGACACGCTCGCCCCGACCGTCGAGGGAGGGCGCTACCTCGACCCCGCTGCGGCCGCGGCCGCCGCCGCGGCTGTGGCAGATCAAGGACGCTAGGGCGCCGTCCGGGCCAGCGCACCGTCACAATCGGCGCAATCGCGCGGAATGGGACGAGTCCGGGCCAGCGCACCGATCACAACCGGCGCGATTGCGCGATTCCAACGAGCTAGGCGTCGACCGCAGTCGGGTACTGGCCGGTGACCACGAAAACCACCCGGTTGGCGACCGAAACAGCGTGGTCGGCGATCCGCTCGTAGTAGCGGCCGAGCAACGCGATGTCGACGGCCGCCTCGACGCCGTACTCCCAGCTCGGGGAGAGCAGCTCGGTGAAGCTGGTCCGGCGCAGCCGGTCCATCTCCTCGTCGTCGCGGCCCAGGGCGATCGCGGCCTCGACGTCGCGGCCGATGATGATCTGGGTGACCCGGGCCACCATGTCCTCGGCCACCTGGGCCATCCGGGCGATGGTGGGGCGTACCTGCTCAGGTACGGCGAGGTCGGGCACCCGCAGCCGGGCGATCTTGGCGACGTGCACCGAGAGGTCGCCCATCCGCTCCAGCTCGCTGACCATCCGCAGCGCGGCAACGACCGTACGCAGGTCGCCCGCAACCGGCGCCTGGAGCGACAGGAGTTCGAACGCGGTCTCCTCGACCCGCTCGCGGGCCCGGTCGATCTCGATGTCGTCGCTGATCACCTGCTCGGCGATCGTGACGTCACCGGTCACCAGTGCCTCGGTCGCCTTCGCGACCGCCGTCTGCACGCTCCGGCTGATCCCAGCCAGGTCGGTGAAGACGGAGTCGAGCTGCTCCTCGAATACCTCTCGCATGGCGATGAATCTAAGCGGGGCAGGTGTCCAGCCGGGGCGGATCCGTGAACGCGCGGTGAACATCGCGCAAGCAACCCCGTTCTGGGCAGGGACGACAGCCCGAGTCGCCGTACGATCGTTGTTGTGGAGCCGACAACGCAAGCGTTCCTCGCGGCGCTGATCGGTGCACTCGTCGCGGGTGGCGCGGTCCTTGCCTGGCACATCAGTGACCGCCAGCAGTCCCAGCGACCGATCGCCGACGAGCCGGTGGTTCCGCCCGGGGTGACAGGTGTTCTCTCGGTTCTCCGCAGCAGCGCCGTTGTCGTCGACGAGAACGACGCGGTGCTCAAGGCCTCGGCGCCGGCCTACGCCATGGGCCTGGTCCGCGGCACCGCCCTGGTCTCCGGCGAGCTCTCCGATCTGGTCCGTGAGGTACGGCGCGACGGACAGATCCGGGAGACCGAGCTGCTCATGAATCGCCCCGGTGTTCCGGCGCGGCACGTGACCGCGCGGGTGGCCCCGCTCGGATCCCGGCTCGTTCTCGCTCTGGTCGAGGACCGGACCCGTGAGCGGAGGGTCGAGGCGGTACGCCGCGACTTCGTCGCGAATGTCAGCCACGAGCTCAAGACTCCCGTCGGCGCCATCCGGTTGCTGGCGGAAGCGGTACGCGACGCCGCAGACGACCCCGACGCGGTCATCCGGTTCGCGGAGCGGATGGTCACCGAGAGCGACCGGCTCACCCGGCTCGTGCAACAGGTGATCGAGCTGTCCCGGTTGCAGGGCGACGAACCGCTGGAGTCCCCGACCCCCGTGTCGCTGGACGATGTCGTGGCCGTGGCCGTCGACACCAGCGCCATCGATGCCGGCGACAAGGGCATCGCCGTTGTCGCCGGTGGCACCAAGGGCCTGAAGGTGCATGGCAACGCCGAGCAGGTCAGCGCGGCGGTCGCGAACCTGGTGGCCAACGCGGTGGCGTACTCAGAGCCGGGCTCGACCGTGCTGGTGACCACGAAGTCGGAGGAGCACACCGTCGAGATCTCGGTGGTCGACCAGGGCATCGGCATTCCCAACGACGAGATCGACCGGATCTTCGAGCGGTTCTACCGCATCGATCCGGCCCGACACCGCTCCACCGGTGGTACCGGACTCGGCCTGTCCATCGTCAAGCACGTCGCCGCCACCCATGGCGGCGAGGTGCGCGTCTGGTCCGTCGAGGGCCAGGGGTCGACGTTCACGTTGACGCTTCCGCGACCGACCACCCCCACAGAAGAAGAGGACCCCGCATGACACGGGTACTCGTCGTTGAAGACGAAGAGAGCTACAGCGAGGCACTCGCCTACGTGCTCCGCAAGGAAGGCTTCGAGGTCGCGATCGCGGCCGACGGCAACACCGCGCTCGAGGAGTTCGACCGTCGGGGCGCCGACATCGTGCTGCTGGACCTGATGCTCCCGGGCATCCCCGGCACCGAGGTGTGCCGGACCATCCGCCAGACCTCCAACGTGCCGGTGATCATGGTCAGCGCCAAGGACGACGAGATCGACAAGGTCGTCGGGCTCGAGCTCGGCGCCGACGACTACGTCACCAAGCCCTACTCCCCCCGGGAGCTGGTGGCCCGGATCCGCGCAGTACTGCGCCGCGGCCTGGACCCCGACCTGCTGCCGGACACTCTCGAGGCCGGTCCGGTCCGGATGGATGTCGAGCGGCACGTGGTCACCGTCGACGGGACCGAGCAGCGACTGCCGCTCAAGGAGTTCGAGCTGCTCGAGATGTTCCTGCGCAACCCCGGACGGGTGCTCACCCGCGGCCAGCTGATCGACCGGGTCTGGGGCTCCGACTACGTCGGCGACACCAAGACCCTCGACGTGCACGTGAAGCGGCTGCGCGCGAAGCTCGAACCCGAGCCCAGCGAACCGAAGTACCTCGTGACGGTCCGCGGGCTCGGGTACAAGCTGGACCTGTGAGCCCGCAGGGCGAACAGGTCCGGCGCGCCGACAGCGCAGCGGCGTGCGAGGAACGAGCGCGACGCGTGGGCGCTGTCGGATCGAGCGAGCGACGCCGGCGAGGCACGAACCGGCGTGAGCGTGTCGAGATCTACGACCCTGTGAGCCCGGCCCTCAGGGCAGCAACCCCAGGTGCTCGAGCGACGCCCTCATCAGCGCCGCCCTGTTCGCGGCCCCGGAAACCGCTTCGAGGCCGAGCCCTGTGTAGACCGTTTCGTCCGTCGTGACGATCGGGGTCTCGACGAACGGCGCGGACTGGGCGCGTTCCCAGCCGGTGACCGGGTCCGCGGTCCCGGGCGGCGGTCCGGGCGTGGCCCAGTCGTCCAGCCCGGTCTCGAACGACGGGTCGGCGCTGTCGATCGGCGCGTCGCCCGCGCCTCGCATCGACACCTGGTCCACCCAGGCACCGAGACCCTGGACCGCCGGGTCGCTGACCACGGAGATCGAGACCTCGACCTGCTTGCCGATGTACTCCGCGGGGATCGGCATCTCCCAGTCCTGCCACCCTCCAGAGTTACCGGTGGCGGCGTTCCACGCACCCGAGGTTCCCGTCGGGTCGCAGCTGTCCCCGCCATCGGTGATGGTCTGGTAGTGCGCCAGGAACGGGTGCAACACCTGCCAGTTCGAGCCGTCCCCGGTTGTCGGGCAGGAGAGGCCGACGTCGTCCGAGGTGTGCCCGTTGCTGTCCGCCAGCGTCGTCCAGTCGTCCTGACCGACGGTGTGGATCTCCACGAACAGGTAGTCGTAGTCCGGCTCGAGGTCGAAGGACGCTGACAGGTCCAGGGTCGCCCCGGTCTCACCCGTGAGGTCGAACGTCTTCGCCAGCCGCTTGTACGCCGCGTCCGCCGCTCCGGCGGACACGAACCAGTCACCTTCGACGGGGTCGAACGGTGCCGCGAACGGCCGCTCCCAGGCGGCGACGGAGCGGGAGTCCGCGAACAGCGGGTACTCGGTCGGGTCGAGGATCGAAGAGGTCACCAACAGGGTCGGAGCCTGGTCCGCGTTGCCCGCCGAGTCCGCGCCGTTGACGGTGAGGTCTAGTGCGTCGAACGGCGCCTCGGTGCCGTCGACCTCGAAGACCGAACCGTCCTCGGGGTGCTGGCCGGCGCCGGTGATGTAGGTGTAGGCGCCGAGCCAGTACTGCAGGAAGTCGTTCTGAACGACGATGCAGGTCGGGTTCTGGTTCTGGCAGTAGGTGCCCTCCTCGGCCTGGAATGGGTTGTACTGGTACCCCTCCGCGAACACCCGTCCGGCGTTCTTGCCGCTGTAGAAGAGCTTGCCCCCGTCGTTGAGGAAGTCACGCACGTTGTTCTGGGTCTCGACTGCCCCCTTGGTGATGCCGGATCCACCCGGGGCGTCCGGCTCGCGGGGAACATAGTCGTCGCCGGTGTACCAGACGACGTGGGAGAAGTGGTCGAGCACACCAAGGGGGTGCGGCGGACGGCGGTCGGAGGCGTCCACGTCGTACACCTCGTACTTCACGCCTGCGGCCTTCAAGGCGGCTGTGTAGTAGTTGAGATACTGCGGGCCGCCGAGCGGCGCAGGGTTCGGCTGCACGCCGGACCAGTCCTCGTTGGCCAGCACGAGCACGCGCTTGTTGGACTCGACCCGCGCCCGGTAACGGAACGCGTCCGACTCCTTCTTGCCTGCGGAGAACCAGACCTTGACCCTGTCGCCGGGCTTGGTGCCCTTGACCACACCGCGCACGCGTCGGTAGTAGACCCCTGGGTCGTCGTAGTAGCGGTCCCCGCCGTGGTAGGCCTTGACGTCTTTCGTCTTGGCCTTCTTGCCCTTGATCTTGTAGTGCATCTTCACCTTGCCGAGCGAGCGTTTCACCACGGCACCGACCGGTTGCGGGTCGCCGTAAGAGTCCTCGAAGGAGTCCACGACGAACGGCTCAGCCTTGTTGCCGAGGTGCGAGGTCGGCGTGGCTGGGTGCAGGCTCGAGTGAGCGAGGTCGAGGGCGAAGGGCAGGTGGCGCTGGAACTCCTGAGCCACCTGGAGGGGGGAGTCGGGGTACTCGAACCCGGTCACGCCGGGGTCCTCGGCGGAGGTGCCTTCCGGCGTGAAGGACAGCGTCTTCTGCGAGTTGTAGGCCCAGTCGGTGAAGTCGCCATTGGTGATGTAGAGGCCGGCCGACAGCTCGGGCAGGAAGCCCGGGATGGCCGGCTTGAACGGGTCTCCCGCGAGAGCTGTGAAGATCTCGTGGTCGGCTGTCGGCGTGTCCTGCTGGAACCCCTGCGGGTAGAGGAGCAGCTCCGCCGCCGTGTGGTCGTTCTTCTGGAAGACCGGGTTGATCTCCTCGAAGAGGGCCTCCATGGCCATGGTCTCCGGCTCCGACGCCGCTGACGGTCCACGGTAGGTCTCAGAAGCGGGGTCCGGCGAGCTGCCCTCTTCGTCGAAGCCCCAGTGGCCGGAGAAGTTGCGGTTCGGGTCGACCCCATCGCCGGCACCGATCACGCCGTCGTCGTTGTTGTCGCGCAGGTTCTTGCGCCACAGCCGGTTGCCGGGGGTGAACGTGAACTCGTAGCCGTCGGGGTTGTTCACGCACACGAACCAGAGCTCGGTCGTGTTGACCAGACGGGTGACCTCGAGACCCGCGCTGGTGCCCTTCCCGTAGTTGCGGGTGAAGTAGTCGAGGGTGCGCCGGCAGGTCTCGCCCGCCAGCCACTCGCGGGCGTGCTGCATCGCGTTGTAGAGGACCGCGGGGCGCCTGGGGATGTCCGACCCGGTGGCGCCCTTGGTGATCTGGAGGGCGACGATCTCGCGGCCGCCGTAGGTGGTGCCGGTGACGCGCTTCTTCGCGATCGAGGGGTAGTCGGCGACGATCCGGTCGTAGGTCTCGGTGTACTGCTCCTTGTCGTCGTCCTGCACGGCGTCGTACTTCGTCCAGACCGTCCACTCGGCGTCGCTCGCGCCGTCGGTGGGCGCCGCCTGCGCGCGGGCAGCACTGGCGGGAGCGGCCCGGTACGACGACAGCTGCCGGCCGTTGAACCGGGCGAGGTCGTCGGCGTAGCCGACCACGTCGACGGTGCCGCGTTCGAGGTCGCGGCCCTCCGTGACGTCGTACCCGGCGAGGGCGAGTGCACGGAGGTTCTCCGCGGTGGCCTTCACCCGGAAGGCGTTGAGCGTGTCGGCGACGCTGGCCCGTCTCGGGTCCGACGGGGCGGCCGCGGACGAGGGCAGGAGCGGGGCCACGAGGACGACAGTGGCAATGGCGACAAGCAATCGGTAGCGACGCATCGGATCTCTCCCCGAGTCAGACAAGCCGGTCGCACGAGCGTGACGGCCTTGGGCGGAGCATAGGCCCGTCCCGCGACCCGCGCTATGCCCCGACGACCGAAGCCGGACTGGCGGGAAGTCACGTAACGACGTCCGATAACCACGTGTCAGGTGGCGGCGGTCCTGCCTAGGCTCCGTACGTGAGTAGCACCGCACCCACCCGCACCTGGCTCCCGATCGCCGCGGTCGCGTTCACGCTGCTCACCTGGTCCTCGGCGTTCGTGGCCATTCGACACCTCGGCGAGGACGTGCCGCCCGGCTCGCTGAGCCTGGGCCGGCTGATCGTCGCGGTGCTCGCGCTCGGCGTGATGGTGCGGGTCTCGGTCCCGACGGAACGCCGCCGACCTCCGACCCGGCGGGAGTGGCCGCTGATCGCCCTGGGCGGGGTCTCCTGGATCGGGATCTACAACGTCGCGCTCAACGAGTCGGAGCGCCGGATCGACGCCGGGACCGCCGCCCTGATCATCCAGATCGGGCCGATCATCGTGGCCCTGCTGGCCACCTTCTTCTTCAAGGAGCGGCTGACTCGCTGGCTGGTGATCGGCTTGGCCGTCGGCTTCGCCGGCGTGATCATCATCGGCCGCGCCTCGTCCAGCGGCGGCAACGGCGACGTGATCGGCGTACTCCTCTCGGCACTGGCGGCGGTCACGTTCGCCGTCGGAGTGATCACCCAGAAGAAGCTGCTCGGCAGCGGCATGACCGCGCTGGAGATGACGTTCTGGTTCTACGTCGTGGGCACG
This sequence comes from uncultured Actinomycetota bacterium, assembly GCA_963798055.1. Lineage (GTDB taxonomy): Bacteria > Actinomycetota > Actinomycetes > Propionibacteriales > Nocardioidaceae > Nocardioides. Next base: position 7,030 of record CAWCRX010000016.1, on the reverse strand, counting down.
ATCGCCTGCCTGCCGTGGTCGATCGAGCTGGTCGGCGTCGTCCAGGACGCGAGCGCCTCCGACCTCTTCTGGATCACCTATCTCGGTGTGGTGCCGAGCGCGCTCGCGTTCGTCACGTGGGCCTATGCCCTGAACCGGTCGGACGCCGGCAAGTTCGCGCTCACCACGTTCCTGGTGCCGTTCATCACCACCCTGATGGCGTGGGTGGTGCTCGGCGAGGTGCCGCCCGGGCTGGCGTTCGTCGGTGGGGTGCTGTGCATCTCCGGCGTCCTGCTCACCCGCCGGAAGCCCCGCGTCACCGAGCTGACCCCGGAGCCGGCCGGCACCTGACCTGCGATGCTGACCACATGGACACCGTCGCGATCCTGCTCGTCGCGCTGGTCGCGGCCCTGCACTTCTACTTCCTGGTGCTCGAGATGTTCCTGTGGACCAAGCCGCTGGGCCTGAAGACCTTCGGCAACGAGCCGGAGTTCGCCGAGGCCAGCAAGGTGCTGGCGGCCAACCAGGGCCTCTACAACGGATTCCTGGTCGCCGGCCTGGTCTGGGGCCTGGCGTCCGAGCAGGACGACGTGCAGATCTTCTTCCTCGCCTGCGTCATCGTCGCCGGGGTGTACGGCGCCGCCACGGTCAGCGTCCGGATCCTCGCCGTGCAGGCGTTTCCCGCGTTACTCGCTCTCGGCGCGGTCCTGCTCGCTCGCTGACCGTGCGGCGTCCTCCGCTTCGAGCCAGCCCCGAAACGCCTCGAGGTTGTGGGTCGGCTCGCCGCGCAGGCGCCGCCACTCCCACTCCTTGCGGATCGATGACGCGAAGCCGAGCTCCAGAATCGTGTTGAACGACTCGTCGGCGTACGAGAGCACCGAGCCGAGCAGCCGGTCCAGCTCCTCGGCGGTCACCGCGGCCAGCGGCAGCCGCGCATCGAGGTAGATGTCGCCCAGCGGGTCGACGCCGAACGCCACGGCGTACATCCGCAGGTTGCGCCCGAGCAGCCAGCGGTAGACCTGCTCGTGGTTCTCGTCGGGGTTGCGACACACGAACGCGTGCACGCCGAGCGCGTGCGGGCCGACGTCGAGGCGCACCGCGGTCTGCAGCTTCTTCTCACCCGGCAGCGCGAACGAGAACACGCCGTCGGGGACCTCGTCGTACTCGATCTCGTTGGCGTCGAGGTACTCCCGGATCGCGGCGGCTGGGTTCACATCACCGACTGTCGCATGGACGACCGCGCCCGCTCGTAGCCCGCCAAGGTCCCGGCGGCCGTGGCGTCCCACGAGAACTCTTTCGCGTGCTCGATAGCGCCCACCCGGAGCCGGTCGAGCAGATCCTGGTCGTCCACGACCCGCCGCAGCGCGGCCGCCCACGAGCCCGCCTCGTGGTCGTCGAGAAGCAAGCCGCTCACCCCGTCGCGGACCACCGTGGTGAGCCCGCCGACGGCGGCGGCGAGCACCGGGGTGCCGCACGCCTGGGCCTCGACGGCGACCAGGCCGAACGACTCGTTGTAGGAAGGTACGGCGACCAGGGTCGCGGCGGCGTACCACCGGGCCAGCTCGGGCTGGGCGACCGGCGGCACGAACCGCACCACGTCGTCGATGCCGAGGTGCTCGGCCAGGCCGGCGAGCGCGGTGGGTCGCTCAAGGCCGGTACCGGACGGGCCGCCAACGACCGGCACCACGACCCGGGAGCGCAGGTGCGGCGCGCGCTCGAGCAGTACGGCAACCGCGCGGAGCAGCACGTCGGGAGCCTTCAGCGGCTGGATCCGGCCGGCGAACATCAGCACCAGCGCGTCCTCCGGCAGCCCGAGCTCGCGGCGTACCGAGGACCGGTCGAAGGGCCGGAAGGTGGCCAGGTCGACGCCGGGATGCACCACCTCGACGCGTCCGGGGTGGGCGTTGTAGAGGTTGATCAGCTGCTTGGCCTCGACGTCGGTGTTGGCGATCAGCATGTCGGCGGCCTCGACCACCTGGTCCTCCCCGATGATCCGCGCCTCGGGCTCGGGGACGTCGTCGGCGGCAAGGGCGTCGTTCTTGACCCGGGCCATCGTGTGCATGCTGTGCACGAGCGGCACGCCCCACCGGTCCCGGGCCAACGCGCCCACCTGACCGGACAGCCAATAGTGGGAGTGCACGGCGTCGTAGTGGCCGACGGGGTGCCCGGCTTCGGTGCGCAGCACCTCGCGGGCGAACACGCACAGCTGCGCGGGCAGCTCTTGCTTGGTGAGCCCCTCGAACGGCCCGGCATGGATGTGCCGCACGGAGACCCCGTCAGCGACCGGGACCACCGGTTCCAGGGCGGAGTTCGTCGCCCGCGTGAAGATGTCGACCTCGATACCCCGCTTAGCCAGGCGGCGGGCCAGCTCGACGACGTACACGTTCATCCCGCCCGCATCGCCCACGCCGGGCTGGTCGAGCGGGGAGGTGTGCAGGCTGATCATGGCCAGCCGACGGATGGACTCCACACCACCCGAACCGCGGAAATCGGTCAGTGATTCCCGTGGACTGGACGGGTGAGAAACGCCACGAGGGCAACCACGACTCCTACGGCCCCGAAAACACCCTCGACCGAGCGGTCCGTGCCGGCGTCTTTCGCGACCTCCAGGACCGACCACACCAGCAGCGGGAACGCCACCGCGACGAACACACGCAGCGGTGGCGCACTGCTGCTCACCAAGGCGGCACCGGCGGCGGCGGCCCCGATGCCGAGCAGGGCGAAGCCGGCATACCCGAGCACTTCCCGGTCGGAGAACGCCCGGATGACCCAGCAGAGGCCGCCGACCAGCGCGAACGCTGTGGCGACGGATCGCAGGCCCATGGGGAGGCAGTGTGCCAGCGGAGGAGACACCTCGGCCACACTGGGCGGATGACCAGCACGTCGCCCGGTACCCCGCGAACCGCCGTCGTCACCGGGGCCAGCAGCGGGATCGGAGCCGCAACTGCCCGCAGCCTGGCCGCGGCCGGCTTCCACGTGATCTGCGCGGCGCGCCGCTCCGATCGGGTCGAGGCACTGGCCACCGAGATCGGGGGTACGCCCGTCACGTGCGACGTTACCTCCGAACCCGATGTCGCCGCCCTCGCTGTCCTCGTCGGCCCGTCGCTCGACGTACTCATCAACAACGCCGGCGGCGCGTTCGGGGCCACTCCGGTCGCTGAGGCGGACACCGACGACTGGCAGCGGATGTACGACGTGAACGTGATCGGCCTGGTGCGGGTGACGAAGGCCCTGCTCCCCGCTCTCATCGCTTCCGGCGCGGGGGTGATCCTCAACGTCGGCTCGACGGCCGGCCGGATCGTCTACGAGGGCGGCGGCGGCTACACCGCGGCCAAGCACGGCACCCAGGTGGTCACCGAGACCCTGCGGCTCGAGCTCTACGACCAGCCGGTGCGGGTCTGTGAGATCGCGCCGGGGATGGTGAAGACGGACGAGTTCGCGCTCGTGCGGTTCGACGGCGACCGGGAGCGGGCGGATCAGGTGTACGCCGGCGTCGCCGAGCCGCTGGTGGCCCAGGACGTCGCCGACGCGATCACCTGGATGGTCACCCGCCCGCCGCACGTCAACATCGACAGCCTGGTGATCAAGCCCCGCGCCCAGGCCGCGCAGCACAAGGTCCATCGCACCGAGGCATGACGAACGAATGCCTCGGTGACCGATGGAGATCGAGCGAGTCGTCCGGCTGAGGCACGAAGCCGGAACCGACGGGTCGAGATCCGGTGAGCTTCAAGGCGACCTCATTCGCCCGGTCCGTGGCAGACTGCCGCCGTGCAGACGATCGGACTGATCGGCGGGATGAGCTGGGAAAGCAGCGCCGCCTATTACCAGGCCCTCAACGTCGGGGTGGAGAAGCGGATCGGCGGGTTCAGCTCGGCGAAGACCGTGCTGACCTCGGTCGACTTCGCGGAGGTCACCGCGCTCCAGGAGGAGGAGCGCTGGGACGACGTCGCGACCATCCTCGCTGACGCCGCGAAGGGCGTGGAGCAAGCGGGCGCCGACTTCCTGATGCTGTGCACGACGACGTTCCATCGGGTCGCCGAGCAGGTCGAAGCCGCGATCGACATCCCTTTGCTGCACCTGGCCGACGTCGTCGCCGAGGCCTGCAAGGCGCAGCGGCTGGACACGGTCGCGCTGATCGGGACCACGTTCGCGATGTCCCGGAGCTTCTTCACCGACCGGATCGCCAGCCACGGGCTCCAAGTGCACGTCCCCGACGAGCGGCACCACGAGACGATCAACACGATCATCTACGACGAGCTGGTGCACGGGAAAGTGCTCGACAACTCCCGGCGCACCATCGTCGGCCTGATCGAGGAGCTCTGGGACGGCGGCGCCGGCGGCCTGATCTTGGGCTGCACCGAGCTGGAGCTGCTCGTCCATCAAGCCGACTCCGAGCTTCCGGTCTTCCCGTGCACGACGCTGCACGTCGAGGCGGCGCTCGACCGGGCCCTGGCCTGAACTGGGACGTCGACAGGAACCAGGACGCGGCAGCCGAGGGATAGTCCGCCTCGTGGGGCACCCCTCTTGGCGTCGAATGGGGTGCCGTACGTGGCGGACTACCCCGCCAACGTCGATTCGTCAGTGGGCGGGCCCGCAGACGAGAATTGCCCCATGCCCACCCGTTCCGATCTCCGCAACGTCGCGATCGTGGCGCACGTCGACCACGGCAAGACCACGCTTGTTGACGCGATGCTGCGCCAGGCCGGCGCGTTCACCGCCCACCAGGCGGAGAGCCTCACCGATCGGGTGATGGACTCCGGCGACCTGGAGCGGGAGAAGGGCATCACGATCCTCGCCAAGAACACCGCGGTCCACTACGCCGGTCCCGCCGGTGGCGGCGAGCCGATGACGATCAACATCATCGACACCCCCGGCCACGCCGACTTCGGCGGCGAGGTCGAGCGCGGGCTCTCGATGGTCGACGGGATCGTGCTGCTGGTCGACGCCTCCGAGGGCCCGCTCCCGCAGACCCGGTTCGTGCTGCGCAAGGCGCTCAACGCCGACATGCCGGTGATCCTGGTCGTCAACAAGACCGACCGTAGCGACGCGCGGATCGCCGAGGTCGTGGACGAGACCTACGAGCTCTTCATGGACCTGCTCGACGAGAGCCACAGCCAGGACGCGCTCGACTTCCCCGTGGTCTACGCGTCCGGCAAGGCCGGCATCGCCAGCCTCGAGGTGCCCGCCGACGGCACCATGCCCGAGGGCAAGGACCTCGAGCCGCTGTTCAAGACAATCCTGGAGACCATCCCCGCTCCGGTGTACGACGAGGGCGCGCCGTTGCAGGCCCACGTCACCAACCTCGACGCGTCCCCGTTCCTCGGCCGGCTCGCGCTGCTGCGGGTGAAGCAGGGCGTGCTGCGCAAGGGCCAGCAGGTCGCCTGGATCCGTCGCGACGGCACCGTCAAGAACGTGAAGATCACCGAGCTGCTGGTCACCGAGGGACTGGAACGCAAGCCCGGCGAGTCCGCCGGCCCCGGTGACATCTGCGCCGTTGCCGGGATCCCGGAGATCACCATCGGCGAGACCCTCGCCGACCCGGAGAATCCGATCGCGCTCCCCCTGATCCACGTCGACGAGCCCGCGATCTCGATGACGATCGGCACCAACACCTCACCGCTGGTCGGCCGGGTCAAGGGCTCGAAGGTCACCGCCCGCCTGGTCAAGGACCGCCTCGACAGCGAGCTGGTCGGCAACGTGTCGCTCCGGGTGCTGCCCACCGAGCGGCCGGACACCTGGGAGGTCCAGGGCCGCGGCGAGCTGGCCCTGGCGATCCTGGTCGAGCAGATGCGCCGCGAGGGCTACGAGCTCACCGTCGGCAAGCCGCAGGTGGTCACCCGCGAGATCGACGGCAAGGTCCACGAGCCGGTCGAGCGGTTGACGATCGATGCCCCCGAGGAGCACCTCGGCACGATTACCGAGCTGCTGGCGGTTCGCAAGGGCCGGATGGAGCAGATGACCAACCACGGCACCGGCTGGGTGCGGATGGAGTTCCTGGTCCCGGCCCGCGGCCTGATCGGCTTCCGCACCGACTTCCTCACCGAGACCCGCGGCACCGGCATCGCCCACCACGTGTTCGAGGGCTACGAGCCCTGGGCCGGCGAGATCCGGTCGCGCAACTCCGGTTCGCTGGTGGCCGACCGCAAGGGTGCTGCGACGGCGTACGCCATGACCAGCCTGCAGGAGCGCGGCGTGCTGTTCGTCGAACCCGCCACCGAGGTCTACGAGGGCATGATCATCGGTGAGAACTCCCGCGCCGACGACATGGACGTCAACATCACCAAGGAGAAGCAGCAGACCAACATTCGGTCCGCCACCTCCGACAACTTCGAGAAGCTGATCCCGCCGCGCAAGCTGTCGCTGGAGCAGTGCCTGGAGTTCTGCCGCGAGGACGAGTGCGTGGAGGTCACGCCGGACTCAGTGCGGCTGCGCAAGGTCGCCCTCGACCAGAACGAGCGCGCCAAGATGGCGGCCAGGGCGCGCAAGGCGCGCTAGGGGACGTGCTTCGTCGGGCACGGTGTGCCGCAGTGGGCAGACCTCATCGCCCGAGCTGCACGTGTCGCGATCGCAGAGACGGCAGGTACGCAGCGCCGGGACGTACTCCCGGGCGAGCGAGCCCACGACGCGGCTCAGGAGACTCTCGAACTCCGTCCGGTCGGCCTCTCCCAACGAGTCGACCGCCTCGGCGAGCGTCGCGTCCCGCTCGCGGAGCAGGACCTGCGCTCGTTTGGTGCCCGACGACGTCAGCCGCAGCCGGCGCTGCCGCGCGTCGCTTCCCGGCGATCTGCTCACCCAGCCCCGCTCCACCAACCGGTCGACGAGCCGGGTCACGCCCGAGCTGGTCAGGCCGAGCACCTCGCCTAGCCACGACACCGCAACATCAGGATGGGACAGCAGGGTGACCAGGGCGGCCTGCTCCGACGTGGACATCCCGTGACCGGCGCCGACCGCCCGCAGGCGGTCGCTCATCGTCAGTGAAAGTGCTCCGAGAAGGTTCTCCATGCGTGCCATGGCTTGAGTCTAAGATACCTGACTGCCGCAGGCAATTGAT
>CAWCRX010000015.1:0-60180 GCA_963798055.1 uncultured Actinomycetota bacterium | reverse complement strand
GCCGTCCCGTCGCACCCCTATGAGGCCCACTCGCGCCATTGCCGTGGCGATGCTGACCGCCGTACTCACCCTCTCCGCCTGCGCCAACGACAGCGCGAGCGACGATTCGGGCGGTGCTGCCGACTCCGGCCACGCCCCGAACGCCGCCCTGCGCGAGGACGCGGCGGGCGGGGACTTCGACGACGGGACGGCCGACGGCGTGGCGTTCGACGCCGAGCAGCCGGCCAGCGCCCCCAAGGAGGAGCCCGACGCCATGGAGCGGGCGATCATCTCCAAGGGCAACGTGCAGCTGAACAGCGACGACGTCGAGAAGGCGGCCTTCGAGGTCCAGGCCCTGGTCGACAAGGTCGGCGGCGAGATCACCGACCGGGAGACCAGCACCGACGACGAGGGCGAGGTGCGACTGGCCCGGCTGGTGCTCCGGATCCCGGCAGAGAACTACTCGGACGCGTTCGACGCACTTGAGAAGACCGAGGGCGCCAACCTGACGTCGTCCAGCTCCACCTCGGAGGACGTCACCACCCAGATCATCGACATCGACTCACGGATCCGGGCCCAGCGCGCCAGCCTGAGCCGAGTCGAGGTGCTGCTCGGCCAGGCGACGAGCATCCGCGACATCGTGGCGATCGAGTCCCAGCTGACCCAGCGACAGGCCGACCTCGATTCGATGGTGAAGCGACTGGCCTTCCTGCGCGACCAGACCTCGATGTCGACCGTCACGGTCAACATCCAGCGCACCGAGGACGTGCCGAAGAAGGAGAAGGAGGACGACGACGACGGCTTCCTCTCCGGGCTCGAGGCCGGCTGGAACGCGCTGACGTCGTTCGGCACCGGCCTGGCCACCGTCGCCGGTGCGGTGCTGCCCTGGTCGATCGCCCTGCTGATCATCGGCGGCCTGTGCTGGCCGTTCCTCCGCCGGATCAACCTTCGACGGGGTATCCCTGCACGAACTCCGTCAGACGCTTGAGCTGGTCGGGGTCGGTCGAGGGGATGACCCCGTGGCCGAGGTTGAAGATGTGCCCGCGGGCCGCGCGACCGGCCTCGATGATCTCCGCGGCCCGGGCGGTCATCACGTCGGTGGGGGCGAAGACGAGCGTGGGGTCGAGGTTGCCCTGGACGGCGCGCTCGCCCACCTGCGGGATCGCGGCGCCGAGCGGCGTACGCCAGTCGACGCCGACGACGTCCGCCCCGGCCTCACCCATCAGCGTCAACAGGTTGGCGGTGCCCACGCCGAAGTGGATCCGCGGCACCCCCAGCGCACCCGCCCGCTCCAGCACGCGCGCCGAGTGCGGCATCACGTGGGCCTCGTAGTCGGCGGGGGTGAGCGCGCCGGCCCATGAGTCGAACAGCTGTACGGCGGCGGCTCCGGCCCCGACCTGCACCTCGAGGTAGGCCGCGGAGATCTGGCCGATCTTGCGCATCAGCGCGTCCCAGACATCGGGGGCGCCGAACATCATCGCCTTGGTCTTCGCGTGCTCCTTCGACGGCCCGCCCTCGACGAGGTACGACGCCACGGTGAACGGCGCTCCCGCGAACCCGATCAGTGGCGTGCCGCCCAGCTCACCCACCAAGCCGCGCACCGCCTCGCTGATGAACGGGACGTGCTCGGGAGTGAGGTCCGGGATCGACTCGACGTCGGCGAGCGTGCGCACCGGGGAGGCCACCACGGGACCCACGCCGGGCTTGATGTCCAGGTCGACACCGACGGCCTTCAGCGGGAGCACGATGTCGGAGAAGAAGATCGCCGCGTCCACGCCGTACCGCCGGACCGGCTGCATCGTGATCTCCACGACCAGCTCGGGGTTCATGCACGACTCGAGCATCCCGACGCCCTCGCGGAGCTTGAGGTACTCCGGCAGTGAGCGCCCCGCCTGGCGCATGAACCACACCGGCGTGTGCGGGACCGGCTCACCGCGGGCAGCCTGGAGGAACGCGCTCATGGCGGAAGCCTCCCAGAGGCAAGGGCCAGGGCCGAAACCGGCGTGTTCGCATATCGGTTAGCGGTTGACCGACTTACTGTGAAGGCATGGTGGTCGGTCCGGAGACGCACCCGGGACACGGCACGGGGTCAGCCCCGCCCGAGTTCCGGGACGCCGTCGCCTCCATGCGCGCGGCGACGCTGCGCCCGGAGATCTTCTGCGAGGAGATGCCGGCGCCGCAGCGGATCGCGCCGTACGCCGCCGCGCTCTCCGCCGACGTCACGGTCGACGGCACCGACGTGGGCACCGGCCGGATCATCCTGCTGCACGACCCGGCGGGCAACGACGCCTGGGACGGCACCTTCCGGTGCGTGGCCTACTGCCGCGCCGAGATCGAGCTCGACCTGATCACCGACCCGCTGCTCGCCGACGTCGGGTGGACCTGGCTGACCGAGGCGCTGACCGCCCATGGAGCCGTGTACGCCGCCCCCTCGGGCACCGTGACCCGGGTGGCCACGGAGAGCTTCGGCGGGATGTCCGACGAGCCCGGCACCGCGCAGATCGAGATCCGCGCCTCCTGGACCCCGGTCCAGCCGCGCGACGCGCGCCCCGGGGACCCGCTCGACGTCGCTCCCCACGTGGAGGCGTGGGGCGAGCTGTTGTGCACGGCCTCGGGGCTGGAGCCGGTCCCCGAGGGCGTGGCGGTGATGCCCGGGCGCCGCGGCCAGCGGGGCCCGGGGTGATGGTGGACGAAGAAACCGATCCCCCCGAGGGCGACGAGCCCGAGTCACCGCCGGAGCCCGAGGCCGAGCTGCTCACGCTCGCCGACGGGCTCCCCCCGATCGTCGACACCGAGGCGGGGCTGGCCGAGGTGTGCGCCGCGATCAAGGGCGGCGAGGGGCCGGTGGCGATCGACGCCGAGCGCGCCTCGGGCTATCGATACTCCAACCGCGCCTACCTGATCCAGCTGCGCCGCCGCGGCAGCAGCACCCACCTCGTCGACCCGATCGCGTTCGAGTCCATGGCACCGCTGCAGAAGGTGCTCGACGGCACCGAGTGGATCCTGCACGCCGCCACCCAGGACCTGCCCTGCCTCGCCGAGGTGGGCCTGGTGCCGTCGGAGCTGTTCGACACCGAGCTGGCCGGCCGACTGCTCGGCTACCCCCGGGTCGGGCTGGCAACCATGGTCGAGACCCTGCTGGGCTTCCGGATGAAGAAGGAGCACTCCGCGGTCGACTGGTCGACCCGGCCCCTGCCCGAGGCCTGGCTGGAGTACGCCGCCCTCGACGTCGAGGTGCTGGTCGAGCTGCGCGACGCGCTCGAGGCGGAGCTCGAGGCGTCCGGCAAGGGCGAGTGGGCGCGGCAGGAGTTCGACTTCCTCCGCGGCTTCGTGATCCCCGAGCGCGTCGACGCCTGGCGGCGTACGTCGGGCCTGCACAAGGTGCGCGGGCGCCGTGCGCTGGCCGCCGTACGCGCCCTGTGGGAGACCCGCGACGAGCTCGCCCAACAGCGCGACGTCACGCCGGGGCGGATCGTCCCGGACTCGGCCCTGGTCGCCGCGGCGACGGCGCTGCCGAGCGACAAGGACGCGCTGCTCGAGACCAAGGGGTTCCACGGCCGCGGCGCCGAGCGCTACTCCAAGCGCTGGCTGGCCGCGCTGCGCGAGGCGCAGGAGCTGCCCGAGGACGACCTGCCGACCCGGACCCAGCGCGGCGACGGGCCGCCGGTGCCGCGGGCGTGGGCGGAGCGCGATGCGGTGGCCGCCCGCCGGCTGCAGATCGCCCGCGAGGCGATGGCCGCGCTGGCGGACGAGCACGGCATGCCGGTCGAGAACGTGCTCACGCCCGACAGCCTGCGCCGAGTGCTGTGGGCGCCTCCGGCCAGCCGCGAGCCGACCGAGCTCCTCGAGGCGGTCATCGACCAGCTCACCGGGCTGGGCGCCCGTGGCTGGCAGATCGCGCTCGTTGCTCCGCTGGTGGTCCAGGCGGTGCTGGACGCCGACGCCTACTCGGAGGAGGACTCCGAGGACTCCGAAGGATCCGAGTCCGGCGGCTCCGGCTCGTAGTCGGGGTCGAGCAGCACCCGCGACTCGTCGTCGATCTCGGTCGTCAGCCCGTCGAGATCGAGCACCGGGGCGCGGAACATCTGGCGCAGGCTGGTGGCGACCGCTCGCTCCAGAGCCGGGTAGTCGTCGATCAGGGGTTGCAGCACCATGTCGCTCACGGTGGCGTTGAAGACACCGGCATGGGCCGGCCGCTGCTCCGCCTGCAGGAACGCGGGCGAGGTCGCGACCTCGAGGTTGGCCGGGGCCAGGTAGCCGGCGCCGGCGACCCGACCCAGCGCCTCCTCCCCGATCGCGTAGACCAGGAAGTCGGCGGCCTGGGAGACCGACGGCGAGTCCGCGGAGATGCAGAGGCCGGAGAAGTCGCCGATCGTCGCGGTGTCGTCGAGACGCGGCAGCGGCATCACGTCGAAGTCGAGGCCGGGGGCGCCGCGCAGCTCGGGGGTCAGCTCGCGGTACCCGGGCAGCATGCCGAGCTTCCCCCGCTTGAACCAGTCCAGCGCCGTCCGCCGCGACAGCTGCTGGTCGGTGAGCGTCAACTGCGGGTCACGGAGCACCTCGAGCGCCTGGGTCAGCGCGTCCCGGGTGCCGTCCTCGGCGAACGCCAGGGAGGTGGGTGCGGAGTCGTCGTTGTAGACGTCGCCGCCACCGGCGTAGATGAACGGCGCCAGCCCGCTCAGCGACGGCTCGACGTAGAGGCCGCTGGTGTCGCGGCGCGGCCGGCTGGCGAAGTCGGCCGCGGCCCGGAACTGTTCGAACGTCCAGCCGTCGTGCTCCTCGCCCTCAGCGGGGGTGGGCAGCTCGCGCAGGCGCATCGCCTCGAAGTCGATGAGCTCGGCGTTGTAGTAGATGACCATCGGAGAGACGCCGTAGGGCATGCACTGCAGGTCGTCGTCGCCCGAGAACGCCTCGATCGCGTCGCGGTAGTAGCCGTCGCCGTACTCGACCCCGCGCTCGTCGAGCAGCTCGAGGAGCGGGGTGTTCAGCTCGGCATCGCGGACGTCGACCAGCGCGCTGCGGGTGATCAGGAACAGGTCGGGGACGTCGTTACCGCCCGCGAACGCGGCCATCATCGTCCGGGCGTCGGGCCACGACTCGATGCTGACCTTCACCGCCTTGGCGCCGGCGTTGTAGTCGTCGACCATCGCCTGGTAGGCCCGCACCTCCTCGTCCGGTCCCCAGATCCCGAACGTGAGGGAGGTCTTCTGCGAGTTGGATCCGCCGGGGCGGTTGCCCGGCTTTCGCTTCGGCTCGTCGTCGCAGCCGACGAGGGCGAGCGCCCCGATCAGGGTGAGGGTGATCAATGCGACCAGCGCAGGCGAGCGCAGTGCTCGTCGTTCGGTCAGCATTCGCTCCCCATCCGTCGCATGAACCGCTGACTTTACCGGGCAGTAGGTCCCCGCCCCACCGAGATTTCAGAGTGCGTGGAACTTGGCCGCCTCCGCGAGTACGGCGTCGAACGTCGTCCGGTCCAGGGCCGCGCCCTCGCGGCGCAGCGCCGACTCTTCGAGCTCCAGCAACCGGTCCAGCCGGACCTCGCTCGGCCGGCCCTCGTGGTCCCAGCCGCCGGTGCCGACGTCCATCCAGTGCCGCCCGTACCGCGCCTCGTCCTCGGCGTCCCGGTCGTGGTCCTTGCTGGTGAGCATCAGCCCGAGCCACTGCTCCCCGCGGCGGCCGATCAGCAGCACCGGCCGGTCCTTGCCCTGGGTCGGGTCGTCCTCGTAGGGCACCCAGCCCCACACCACCTCGCCCGGGTCGGGCTCGCCGTCGATCTCGGGCGCGTACTCGGTCACGCACTGGACCTTAGCCGTGTGGAGGAAGTAAGTGCGCCGGACCGGGAGCGCCTCTCGGCGCATGGCCGCTCGAAGCGGCTAATTGTGGAGCCCGGGGCTGCCGCGGCCCGGCGCACTCAGGGCGTAACGATACGGGACGGGCCGTTGTTCCGAGCGTTCCTCAGGCCAGGCCGCGGTCGAGCTCGACGTGCGCCGCGGACTCGAGCTGCTCGGCCAGGCCCAGCATCCGGCGGACCTCCAGGTCGGACGGATCGGGCAGTCCGGCCCGGCCGGTGGCCACCACCCGGGCGAAGGCGGCAGCCCGGAAAAGTACGTCGGCGAAGTCGCTGCCCGCGATCCCGCGCAGCACCTGGTCGACCATCGCCTTGAGCTCCTCCGGCCCGGGTGGCTCGGCCACCCCGGCCACCACGCGCGCGACCTCGGCGCGGGAGCCGGCCTCGAACTCGCGAGCGACGCCCACCGGGTCGGCGTACACCCAGGAGCGGAGCAGGAAGAGCCGCCACAGGCAGCCGGCGAGGGAGTCCGCCGGCGAGCCCGACCAGACCTCGGCGATCGCCTCGATGCCCTCGGTGTCCGCCAGGTGCAGCAGCCGGTCGGCGACCGCGTCGTCGTCGCTCTCCCGGGCCCCGCGCACCAGCAGCTGGGCGGCACGGTCGGCCGCCTCCGACAGGATCGCGGGATCGGAGCCGCCGACGAACTCGTCGAAGTACGACGCGTCCCTCTGGGTCGGGCGATGGTGCGGTCGGCCGGACATAGGACTCAGGCTACGTCGAGAGCCTTGCGGATCCGCTGATCGCTGACGGGGTACGGCGTGCCGAGCTGCTGGGCCCACAGGGAGACGCGGTACTCCTCGAGCATCCAGCGCACCCGCCCCAGCCGCTCCCCCGGAGGCCGCCCGTCCGGCAGCGCGTCGACCTGGTGCAGGTAGGCCTCCTGCAGGTGAGCGATCCGCTCCATCAGCAGCCGGTCGCGGTTGACGGCGGCGCCGCCTTCGTCGAGGCGGGCCCGCCGGTCGGTCAGCGCACGCAGGTAGGTCGGGTAGCGGCCGAGCTGGCCCGGCCCGGCGTCGGCGACGAAGCCGTCGTGGACCAGGCGGTCGAGCTGCGCCTTCATGTCGGTCAGCGCGGGCAGCATGGTCATGTCGGCGCGGCCGCCGAGCAGTCGGTCGGCGGCGCGCCAGCCGTCGAGGACCCGGATCACCAGCGCCACGAGCTCACCCACCGCGTCGTCCAGGCGGATGCCGGCCGCCAGCGCGTCGTACGCCGCCAGGTCCCGCACCGGCTCGGCCGCGTCGACGGCAGCGCGCACCACCGCGGCCCGGCAGTCCTCGACCAGCGCCGCCACCGAGGCGTACGGCGACCCGGCCAGCGCCAGCTTCGCGGTGTTGTCGAGCGACCCGAGCACGTCGGGGCTGGGCAGCGCCAGCAGCAGCAACCGGGCCACGCCGAGGCGGTGGTGGGCGTCGCGCTCCTCCTGTGAGCCGAAGACCCGCAGCCCGACGGTCGCGCCCTCGTCGACCAGCCCGGGGAACCCGCGGACCTCGTGGCCGGCGCGGGTGCGGGTGAACGACTCCTCGATGGTCCCGAACACCCAGGCGGTCTCGCCGGTGCGGCTCAGCCCGCTGTCGTCGGCGACCTCGGCCATCGCCTGCGCGAACTTCGGCCGCAGCGGCTCCTTCAGCGCGTCGAGGTCCTTGCCGCGGGCCTGTTCGACGCCGCCGTCGTCGACGACCCGGTAGGTCGGCCGGAGGTGCTCGGGCACCTTGGCCCAGTCCCAGGCCTCGCGGGGCACCACGACGCCCGGTGGTCGACGCGCAGCCAGCGCTCCAGGGCGTCGAGCAGCGACTCCTCCCCGGGCGGCACCGCGGTCAGGAACTCGCGGGCCTTGTTGGGCGCCGGCACGAAGTTGACCCGGAGGTTCTTCGGCAGGCTCCGGATCAGGCCGGTGACCAGGTCCTCGCGGAGGCCGGGCACGTTCCACGAGAAGTCGTCGGCGGCGACCCGGTTGAGGGTGGCGACCGGTACGTCGATGGTGAGCCCGTCGTCGGCGGCACCCGGCTCGAAGTGGTAGCTGATCGGGAAGCTCAGCCCGTCCTCGACCGCCCACTGCTCGGGGTAGTCGGAGTCGCGGACCGGGTCCGCGGTGTCGTGGGTGAGCATCTCCGGGTCGAAGGTGAGCAGCTCGGGTCGCTCGCGCCGTTCCTGCTTCCACCACTGGTCGAAGTGCGCGCCGCTGACGACGTCGGCGCCGACCCGGGCGTCGTAGAAGTCGAACAGGGTGTGCTCGTCGACGACGATGCCGCGGCGCCGGGCCCGGTGCTCGAGCTCCTCGGCCTGCTCGAGCAGCTCGCGGTTCTTGGCGAAGAACTTCTGGTGCGTGTGCCACTCGCCGTGGACGAGGGCGTGCCGGATGAACAGCTCGCGGCTGAGCTCGCGGTCGATGCTGCCGTAGTTGACGAGCCGGTCGGCGACGAGCGGGACGCCGTACAGCGTGACCTTCTCGTGCGCCATCACCGCCGCGCGCTTCTTGGACCAGTGCGGCTCGGAGTGGGTACGCCGGACCAGGTGCGCGCCGAGCCGCTCGGCCCATTCGGGCTGGATCGCGGCGTTCTGGCGGGCCCACAGCCGGGAGGTCTCGACGAGCTCGCCGGCCATCAGGAACTGCGGGTTCTTCCGGTGCAGGCCGCTGCCGGGGAAGATCGCGAACCGGGCACCGCGGGCGCCGAGGTACTCGCGCGGCCCGCGCTTCTCGCGGTCGCGCTCCTCCAGCAGGCCGATGTGGCTGAGCAGTCCCGAGAGCAGTGCCTGGTGGATCCCATCGGCGTCCGGCTTGTCGCTCGGCCGACCGACCTGGATCTTCATTTCCTTGCAGACCTGGCGCAGCTGGGACTCGAAGTCCTGCCACTCCCGGACCCGGAGGTAGTTGAGGAACTCGCGCTTGCACATCCGGCGGAACGCGCTGCTGCTGAGCTCGCGCTGCTGTTCCTTGAGGTAGCGCCACAAGTTGAGCCATGTAACAAAATCCGAGGAGGTGTCCGAAAATCTGGCGTGCAGCTGGTCGGCCTGCGGCCGGTGCTCGACCGGGCGCTCGCGCGGGTCCTGGAGGGAGAGTGCGGCGGCGATCACCAGCACCTCGCGCAGGCAGCCGAGCCGCTCGGCCTCGAGGATCATCCGGCCCAGCCGCGGGTCGATCGGCAGCCGGGCCAGCCGCTTCCCGATCCGGGTCAGCGTTCCCGTCGGAGGTGATCGAGTTGAGCTCCTCGAGCAGCTGCCGGCCGGCGCTGACGTTGCGGCGATCGGGCGGCTCGACGAACGGGAACCGGGCCAGGTCGCCCAGCCCGAGCGACGTCATCTGCAGGATCACCGAGGCCAGGTTGGTGCGCAGGATCTCCGGCTCGGTGAACTCCGGGCGGGCCTCGAAGTCCTCCTCGGCGTACAGCCGGATCGCGATGCCGGCGGCGACCCGGCCGCAGCGCCCGGACCGCTGGTTGGCCGAGGCCTGGCTGATCGCCTCGATCGGCAGCCGCTGCACCTTGGTGCGGGCTGAGTACCGCGAGATCCGGGCGACGCCGGAGTCCACGACGTACCGGATGCCCGGGACGGTCAGCGAGGTCTCGGCGACGTTGGTGGCCAGCACCACGCGCCGCCCCGAGTGGGGAGCGAAGACCTTGTGCTGCTCGGCGGCGGAGAGCCGCGAGTACAGCGGCACCACCTCGACGCGCTCGAGGCCGGACAGCGCGTCGGCGGTGTCCCTGATCTCGCGCTCGCCGGGCAGGAACACCAGGATGTCGCCGGAACCCTCGGCCGACAGCTCGCGCACCGAGTCGACGATCGCCTCGGTCTGGTCGCGGACGATCGGCTCGCCCTCCTCGTCGGCCTCCGGCAGCTCGACGAGCGGGCGGTAGCGGATCTCGACCGGGTACGTCCGCCCCGAGACCTCGACCACGGGCGCGTCGAAGTGCTGGGCGAACCGATCGACGTCGATGGTGGCCGAGGTGATGATCAGCTTGAGGTCGGGCCGCTTGGGGAGCAGCCGCCTGAGGTAGCCGAGCAGGAAGTCGATGTTGAGGCTGCGCTCGTGGGCCTCGTCGATGATGATCGTGTCGTAGCGGCGCAGCTGCCGGTCCCGCTGCAGCTCCGCCAGCAGGATGCCGTCGGTCATCACCTTGACCCGGCTGGCCCGGGAGGTGCGGTCGGTGAACCGCACCTGGTAGCCGACCAGGTCGCCCGAGCTGGGTGCCGAGCTCCTCGGCGATCCGCTCGGCAACGGAGCGCGCCGCGATCCGCCGCGGCTGGGTGTGCCCGATCATCCCGCCGCCCTTGCCGGGCCGGCCGCGGCCGAGCTCCAGGCAGATCTTGGGCAGCTGCGTGGTCTTCCCGGAGCCGGTCTCGCCGGCCACGATCACGACCTGGTGGTCGCGGATCGCCGCGGCGATGTCATCGCGGCGCTGGCTGACCGGCAGCTCGGGCGGATACGAAATCCGCAGCGGGGAGTCGGTCATAGCGGCATCATTCTCGCAACCGCCCGAAAGGCCTTTTCCATGACCGGTGCCCCGCAGCTCCCGCCGCCTCCGCCGCCTCCCCCGCGAAGCGGCGGGCTCGTGCTCAACGGCGCCGGCTGGCTCGTGGCCGTCGTCGTCGTGATCGTGCTGGTCGTCGTCGCGATCGGCTACTTCACCGTGGTCTCCGTCTTCGACATCCCGTGGTACGCCGCCCTCCCACTCTCGCTGGTGGCCGGCGCCGGAGTCGTCGTGTGGAACTTCTCGTCCTCGTGGAAGACCTGGCTGATCGCGGGGGTGCTGGTCGCGTTGGCCGCCGTCAGCGCCTTCGGCTGGTACCTCGCCGAGGTTGCATAGGGGTTTGCAAGGAACGCGTTCTACTTGCGACGATCCGCCGGTGACCGAACCCGCTGTGTACGACGTCGTCGTGGTCGGCTCGGGCGGCGGTGCCCTGACCGGCGCGGCGCTGGCCGCCAAGGCCGGCCTCTCTGTCGCCGTCCTGGAGAAGACGCCGCTGATCGGCGGCACCTCGGCGTACTCCGGCGGCGCCTGCTGGCTGCCCGGCAGTGACGTCCAGCAGCGGGCCGGGATCCCGGACTCCACGGAGTCCGCGCGCAGCTACCTCGACGCGATCCTCCAGAGCCCGAACGCCGAGAAGATCGACGCGTTCCTCGCCCAGGCGCCTGCCCTGGTCGCCGAGCTCGAGGCGGACCCGGACATGGAGTTCGAGTGGCTGCCGTTCCCGGAGTACTACGACGCGCCGGGCCGGGTGCCGTTCGGCCGCTCGATCCAGCCGGTCAACATCAAGCGCGCCGAGCTGCCCTCCGAGGTCGGCGAGCTGCTGCGGCCCCCGGTCGAGCGCGACCGCGCCGGCGAGGGCGGTCGCAACACTCTGAGTGGCGGGCAGTCGCTGATCGCCCGGCTGGCCGCGATCGTGCTCCGCGAGGGCGGCACCATCCTGACCGAGCACGCCGTCAGCGAGCTGGTCACCGACAGCGGCCGGGTGGTCGGTGTCGAGGCGACGTACCGCTCCGACCCGGTGACCGTGCGTCGCCCGCCGAGGCGTCCTGATCGCCGCGGGTGGTTTCGAGGGCAGCATGACGATGCGCTCCGAGCACGGCGTGCCGGGCGACGTGGCCTGGACGATGGCGCCTCGCGGCACCAACGCCGGCGAGCCGATCCGGGCCGCCGAGCTGCTCGGCGCCGCCACCGACTACTCCGCGCTCGGCTGGTTCTGCCCCGGCCTCGAGCACCCCGACGGCAGCGGGTCGTTCACGCTCGGCTTCCGGGGCGGGCTGATGGTCGACGCCAACGGGCAGCGCTACGCCAACGAGTGCCTCCCCTACGACCGGTTCGGCCGGGAGATGGCGAAGTCCCCCGACCGGATCCCGTCGTGGTTCGTGTTCGACGACCGCGAGGGCGGCCGGCTGCCCGCGATCGCGATGCCCGAGGGCGACCCGGAGGGCCACCTCGCGGCCGGCACCTGGGTCCGCGCCGACTCGCTCGAAGCGCTCGCCACCGCCATGGGCGTCCCGCAGGACGCGCTCACCGCGACCGTGAAGCGGTTCAACGACTACGCCGGCACCGGGGTCGACGAGGAGTTCGGCCGCGGTGGCGACGAGTACGACACGTTCTTCGCCGGCGGCGAGGGCCCCAACAAGGCGCTCACTCCCGTCGACCAGCCGCCGTACTACGCCGCCCGGTTCGTGCTCTCCGACCTCGGCACCAAGGGCGGCCTCGTCACCGACGCCGCCGGCCGCGTGCTCCGCGAGGACGGCTCGGTGATCGAGGGGCTGTACGCCTCCAGCAACTCCACGGCGTCGGTGTTCGGCTCGGTCTACCCCGGCCCCGGCGCCCCGCTCGGCTCGGCGATGGTCTTTGCCTCGCTGGCGGTGCGCGACCTGCTGCGCTGAGCCACACTTGGGCATGGCCCGGGCGCTCCCTTCGGGGCTGGTGACCTTCGCGTTCACGGACGTGGTGGGGAGCACGCGCGCCTTCACGGAGCACGGTGAGGCGTACGTCGCGGCGCTGCCCGCCGTGCACGCCGCCATCGCGGACTGCGCCGCGGCGCACGGAGGCGTCGTGGTGAAGACCGAGGGCGACGGCGCCTTCCTCGCGTTCCCGTCGGCCGTCGGCGCCGTCCGTGCCCTGCTCGATATCCAGGAGAGCCTGGAGCAGCAGCCCGCGGACGGGCTGTGGCTCCGGATCCGGGCGGGCGCGCACACCGCCGATGCCGAACCGGTCGACGACGACTACCTCGCACTGGGTGTCCACGTGGCCGCTCGGGTCGCCTCCGCGGCCGGCGCGGGGCAGGTGCTGGTGACGCCCGCCGTCATCGCCGAGCTCGACGAGGAGGACCGCGCGTCGACGGTGGATGTGGGCAGCTTCGAGCTGAAGGACATCCAGGAGCCGATGCGGCTGTGGCGGATCGCCGGGGACGACGCGCCGCCCCGGGCCACGCCCACTCGGCGTACCAACGTGGCCGAGCCGTTCACCCGGTTCGTCGGTCGTGAGGTGGAGATCGACGAGCTCGACCGGCTTCTCCAGGACCCGGGACTGGTCAGCGTCGTCGGGGCCGGCGGGATGGGCAAGACCCGGCTGCTCAGCGAGTACGCACTCCGTCGCGCCCCCGACCTGGACGCTGGGATCTGGCTGGTCGAGCTCGCGTCGGTGACCTCGCCCGACCAGGTCGCGGCGGCGGTGGCCCACGCGCTCGGTGTCTCCGGTGTGCCGACCAGCGCGACCCTCGCCGTCGAGCTCCGGCGACGCGGCGAGCCGCTCCTCGTGCTGGACAACTGCGAGCACGTCGCGGACGCCGCCGCCGAGCTGATCGGCGAGCTCTTCGCGGAGCTGCCGCGGCTGCGCGTGCTGGCGACGAGCAGGGAGCCCCTCGATGTCGAGGGAGAGCGGGTCCAGCGGCTGGGGTCGCTGACCACCCCCACCTCCCTGTTCGCGGATCGGGCCGAGGCCGCCGGCGGCCAGCTGACCGCCGAGGACGCAGACGTGGTGACCGAGATCTGTGACCTGCTGGACGGCCTGCCGCTGGCCGTCGAGCTGGCCGCCGCCCGGACCGCCACGCTGCCTCCGCGCGAGCTGCTGGAGGCGCTGCGTCAGGGGCAGATCGAGCTGCGCCGCCGCGGCGGGCCGGAGCGTCAGCGCAGCCTGGAGTCCCTGGTCGGCTGGAGCCTCGACCTGCTGGACGGACCGCACCGGGACGCCCTGCGGGTGCTGTCCGTCGTACCGGACCGGTTCACCGCGGAGATGGCACGGAGCCTGCTGTCGGCCGTTCCGGGACTTCCGGCCCTGGCCACCGCCGAGCTGGCTCGCCGCAGTCTCCTGGACCTGGACGGCGCGGAGTACCGCATGCTCGTGACGATCCGCGACGTCGCCCGCGCGGAGCTCGCCGGGCGTCCGGAGCTGCACGACGCGGCCATGCGGGCGCTGTTCGACTGGGCCGTGGCGCGTGCCGACCCGGAGTCTCCCGAACCCGTCAAGGCGTGGGAGGCGCGTGCGATGGAGGCCGCGCTGGAGTGCGGCGATCGCCCAAGGGCTCGAAGGCTGCGGCGAGGTGATGCGCGAGGTGGGCCGCTGGTCCCTCACCTACACCCGGCACCCTGTCGCCTTGGACATCGCCCGCAGGGTGCTCGAGCAGCCGACGCCGGTCACCAAGGACCAGATCCTCCTCCGGACGGCTTCGATCCGGTTGCTCGCCGGGCTCGGCTACCTGGCCACGACGTCTGCGGACGACGTCCACCGGCTTGTCGAGGCGGCCCGCGCGACCGGCGACCAGGACACCCTGGTGTACGTGGCGTCGGTGGCCTCCGGCGTCCTGGGGCGGGGCGAAGGCCTGGACGAGGCGATCTCCCTGCAGCGCGAGGCCCTGGAGCTGGCCCGCTCGACGCCCGTACGCGTGAGATGCCTGGTGGATCTCGGGACACTCCACCATCTGCGCGGCGAGCTGGCCGAGGCCGAGCGGCTCTATCAGGCAGGCCCTCGAGATCACTCCTCGCGACAACGTCAACTGGTTCGTGCTGATGGGCAACATCGGCGAGGCGCAGCTGGATGCCGGCCGCTACGACGAGGCCGCGGCCCAGCTGCGGGCCACCGTCGCCGAGGCCCGGGGAACCCCGGTGCTCGCCGCGTGGGTCTTCGGCCTGCTCGCCCTCGCCGAGGCCGGGCGTGGCTCGCCCGAGACCGCCCTCGCACTCGGCCGGCAGGCGGAGGCCGAGCTCGAGACGGCCATGCTCACCGACGCCGGCGTGGGCTACGTCCTGGACCGACTGCGAGTGGTCATGGCTGAGCTCGGCGAGAGCGCGCCTTGCGTCAGGGCTGAGTCAGCTCGCGGGCTGCCACCGGCCGTCGACCACGAACTCGGCTGCGCGGTCGATCGGGAACTCGTCACCGGCCCGGTCCGGCTCGAAGACCACGCGAATCTCGTAGGCCGGGCCGTTGTAGATCACCTGGACGCCGCCGCCCCACCTGTTGCGGACGTAGCCGACCATGACGGTCTCGCCGTCGACGTCGCGCTCGACGCAGCGAGTGAAGTGCACCTCCAGGCAGCCATATCCATCGGCCTGCCCGCTCAGTGCCATCGCGTCCCAGAACAACTCACCGCTGCTGGCGCCGTCGCTCCACTGACCCTGCTGGAAGGGCTGGATGTCGTTGCCGGCGTAGCCCTTGGCATAGCTCTCGCCCTGGCCGACGAGCCTGTCGATGCCCACGGTGGTCAGTAGCTGCTGACTCAGCAGCTCCGGAGCGTCGCCCGCGTAGTCGGGCAGCTTCAGCCGGTCGTCGGCCGCCGCGGCGGCCAGGTCCTCGACGCTCAGGTCGATCTCGGAGACGGGCACGGTCGAGTTGTTCCCGAACAGGGCTTCGACCGAGAGGATCACGACCGTGCCGTCGGCGTGCTCGACCGCCACGTCCATCCCGCCGTCGTACTCGGCGACCTCGGCCGTCGAGCCCGCCGGGGGCGGTGATGTCGCGGCAGGTGATATCGATCTGCGGCATCCCGCACGACCAGCCGGTGGCCTGCCAGCCACCGTTCACGCTGATCGCGATCAGGCCGAGGCCGTCCTCGCCCGGGTTCGTCCAGCCGAACTTGGCGCCGATGGAGTTCCCGCCGCCCTGCATGTTCGTCACTTCACGATCGAGGTGCTCCCCGCTCGGGTCGAGGTGCTCGGCGAGCACCTGGTTGTAGAGGCGCAGGGTCTCGTTGTCGGCGAAGTTCCCGCTGTCCAGCGGCGCGGGAATCGAGCCCTCGGCCTGCGGGATCCGCGGGATCTCTCGCTCTCCCTGCTTGACCGGTGGTGTGGTCTCCGGGCCAGGCAGGGGCGTGCCCTCGCCGCCGCCGTAGCCCGGCTCCTTGTCGTCGGCCGTCACCAGTTCGGGGCCGAGGGCGCTGGCGAGGCCGATCACGGCGACGGCCGCGACCGCGCCGGCACCAGCGAGCATCCGGTGCCGGCGGAGCCGGGTCCGGCCGCGCGCGAGGTCGTCGGCAAGAGCTACCTGCAGGGGGCGTGATCTGGGTGCCGAGCTCGTGCAGGCGCTGGTCGAGGTCGTTCATCGGTGCTCTCCCGGGGTCGTGACGACCGACAGCGCGGCGCGGAGTCGCGCGAGCGCATCGGCGGTCTGGCTCTTCACCGTCCCGGGGCTGATCCCCAGGTCGGCCGCGGTCTCGTCGACGGACAGGCCCCAGTAGTGCCGCAGCACCACCACGCGCCGTTGTCCGGGAGCCAGCCCCCGCAAGGCCGTCCAGAGAGCATCGGAGTCCTCGACGGACACCGCGTCGTCGACCGGCTGGTCCAACCCGGATTCGACCGGCCGCTCCCGTCGCCACGGGCGTCGGGTCTCGTCGATGTGGGCGTTGACGACGATCCGGCGGACGTAGGCGTCGACCGACTCCAGTCTCGAGGCCCGCGGCCACGCGGCGTACAGCTTGGTCAGCGCCTGCTGGACGATGTCCTCGGCCCGGTGCGGGTCCCCGCAGAGGAGGTACGCCGTGCGGTAGAGGTGCGCCCGACGCCCGACGACGTACTCGCCGAAGCTGCGGTCGCGCTCCTGCCGCCTGGTCATCCGGCCTCCACTCCGATGGTCTCTTCTACCCCCTGAACGGGGCGGGAGCCAGATCGGTTGGGCGAGCGGCGCGGAGGTGGCTCAGATGCGGTGGACTAGTCCGGCTTCCGACGCAGTTCTCTGGCGCGGAAGCACGCTCTGACCCCGGTCTAGACATTTGTGATGGGCTTTTACCTTCCTTGGCAATAAAGCCACGCTGCCCTGTGACAAGAGCTTTAGATGGCCCAAGAACGCGAGCCCGATCGGGTGTCGCGTTCTTCCGAGTCGGGAGGCTCGCGCGGAGCGGATCGTCTGCCCGCACCAGCACACACACTGGAGGGAAACACTTAATGATCAGCAGCAGCGGCATCATCAAGAGGGGCCTGGCCGCCACGGCCATCTCGGCACTCGCAGTAGCCGGCATCCCAGCACTCGCCGGCACCGCCCATGCAGCACCCGGGAGCGTGACCGTCACGGCGCTCTCCGCCTATGACGTCGACGAGTTCGTCGACGCAACTCCCAACGACATCCTGGTCACGGTCACTGAGACCAACGGCACCACCCCGACGGTCGGCCAGGACGTCGAGTACAGCTACGTGTTCACCCCCGAGGGGGGCGTCGCCGCCCCCGCCACGCCGTTCCTGCCGGGCGGCACCACTGACGCTGCCGGCAAGGTCGACCTCACGTTCGACCCGGCGGCTGGCTGGTACGTACACGGTCACCGTTCGGACCGCGGGCAGCCACATCAGCGCACCGGCCTTCACGTTCGTCGCAGGCGAGGGTGAGATCACCTGGGCCGACGGGGTGTCCGCATCGTCGCCGCAGAATGGCAGCGACACCTACGCCGGCACGCTCACGCTCGACAACGCCGCGGCCACGCCGCTCAGCGGGCGGACCGTGACGATCCAGTGGAACAGCGCAGGCGACGTGATCATGTCGACCCCGCAGCCCGCGGGGACGGTGCGCGGTGGCGACAACGACGCGACGGCCACCACCGGTGTCAATGGCGGGTTCTCCGTGGGTCTGACCGACTCCGCACTCCCGGTAGCCACTGACTCCGGCACGCTGACCGCCGACACCGCCTTCACGTCCGCATTCGGACCTGGCCGTCTCCTTCGAGATCATTCCCCCGGTCACCCACATCGCGGTCACCGAGAGCGACGTCACTGATGGCGGCACCTTCTCCGGGCCGCGTGCCCCGGGCAAGCCCGTCGAGCTCAACGTCGTCGTTCGTGGCCAGGCCGTCGCCGACGCCACGCCCGAAAACGACCCGATCCTCAAGGACTACCCGGTCTCGTTCTCGGTGGACAAGGGCTTCCTGACCCCTGACACCCAGGGCCCGGGTCTCACCGTCGACCCCGACGAGCTGGACCTCACCGCCGACCAGGACGACACGGGTGACCTCTTCGGGTTCTACGAGAACCTCGGCACCACCGAGACCGTCGACACCAGCGATGGCGGGGGCGACGACGCCGCCGGCATCGTGGCGACGATCGAGAAGGACGCCGGCTTCAACGACGACGGCCTGCGTCGCCCAGACCGTCACCGTGACCGCCGGTGGCAAGACCGACACGGTCACGGTCGACTACGACGTGCGCAACTACCTCAACATGATCGGCGCCGCGTTCGTTCGCGACGGCGGGTCTCCCACGGTTCCCGGCTCGATCGACCTCAAGCTGTTCGCGGCCGACCAGTACGGCAACCTCATCGGCGACGAGGAGGCCAGCATCTCGGACGACACTCCGGTGGCGAGGGTCACCGAGGAGACCGGTGGCGCCGAGACGGACTTCGTCAACGACAACCCCACGGCCACGGCGTCGTCCAGCCAGAAGGTGCGTCAGACCGTCTCAGCCGCGATCAACGCTCACGAGACGCTCGTGGCCGCCAACGGCGACCCGGACGAGAACGCGAAGACGGTCAATGCGACCCACGTCATCCAGTGGGGTTCCGGGGGCCCGACGGCCATCACCGCGAAGCTCCGCGGCTCCGACAACGGTGGCGAAGCCGGACAAGCTCACGGTCGTGGCCCCCAAGAAGGCCAACGGCGCTGTCGTGAAGCTGTTCAAGGTCGTCGGCGGCGAGCTGGTCCCGGCCGGCACCAAGTCGCTCAAGAACGGCCGCGCGTCGTTCACGAAGGCCGACAAGAACGGCAAGGGCTTCACGAAGTACGTCGCGGTGGTCCAGGGGACCAGCGACACCAAGCGCGACCGCACGAACCAGCGCCGCGTTCGCTGATCCATCCCTAGCTCCACCTCTGGCGAGGCCCCGTGTCGACCGATGGGTTGGCACGGGGCCCTCTCCATATCTAGAGACGGCCCGCACGCCGGCGCGATGCGGTCCGGCTCGTCGCTTGAACAAATCCGATACCCGTCGGCTACCCTGGATCCAGATTGTCAGACAATCTTGGCCGGCCCGTCCGGGGCCGCGATCCGACGAGAGGAGTGACCCGATGACCGCCGCTCTGAGCGACCCGCCCGCCGCTGCATCCGCCGAGGAGTTCGACCGCGCCGAGGCCCGCACCGCGCACAACTACCACCCGCTGCCGGTGGTGCTCTCGAATGCCGAGGGCGCCTGGATGACCGACGTCGACGGCCGTCGCTTCCTCGACCTGCTCGCGGGCTACTCCGCGCTGAACTTCGGGCACTCCCACCCGCTGCTGGTCGCCGCCGCGCACGAGCAGCTCGACAAGCTGACCCTGACCAGCCGCGCGTTCGTGCACGACAAGTTCGCCGACTTCTGCGCCGCGCTGGGCGACCTGTGCGGCAAGGAGCTGGTGCTGCCGATGAACACCGGCGCCGAGGCCGTCGAGACCGCGATCAAGGTCTCCCGCAAGTGGGGCTACGAGGTCAAGGGCGTCCCCGCCGACCAGGCCGAGATCATCGTCGCCTCCGGCAACTTCCACGGCCGCACCACCACGATCGTGGGCTTCTCCGACGACCCCGACGCGCGGGACGGCTTCGGTCCGTTCACCCCGGGCTTCGTGACCGTGGCGTACGGCGACCTGGCCGCCCTCGAGGCGGCGATCACCCCCAACACCGTCGCCGTCCTGATCGAGCCGATCCAGGGCGAGGGCGGCGTGGTGATCCCGCCGGACGGCTACCTGCGCGGCGTCCGCGCGGCCTGCACGCGCAACAACGTGCTGTTCGCCGCCGACGAGATCCAGGCGGGCCTCGGCCGCACCGGCCGCACCTTCGCGTGCGACCACGAGGACGTCGTCCCGGACATGTACGTCCTGGGCAAGGCGCTCGGCGGCGGCATCGTCCCGGTCTCGGCCGTGGTCGCCAACCGCGACGTGCTCGGCGTACTCCAGCCCGGCCAGCATGGCTCCACGTTCGGCGGCAACCCGCTGGCCTGTGCGGTCGGCAGTGCGGTCGTCGGGATGCTCAGCACCGGGGAGTTCCAGACCCGGGCCGCCGAGCTCGGCATCCTGATGCGCGAGCGGCTCGAGGCGATGATCGGCCACGGCGTGGTCGGCGTACGCGTGCGTGGCCTGTGGGCCGGCGTCGACATCGATCCGACGATCGGCACCGGCCGCGAGGTCTGCGAGGCGCTGATGGAGCGCGGCGTTCTCGCCAAGGACACCCACGGCTCGACCATCCGGCTCGCGCCCCCGCTGGTGATCTCCGCCGAGGACCTCGTCTGGGGTCTCGACCAGCTGGCGGCTGTCGTCAGTCGCTGATCGTCGCAACCAGCGCGGGCAGCGAGGCGGCCAGCAGGTCGTCGAGCTGCTCGCGGGTGACGCCGGCAGGATCCTTCGCCCAGGCCAGCACCAGCGCCTCGGACATCGACGCCCAGCCGCGGACGACGAGCCGGGTGACCGGGGTGTCGGTGAGCAGCGAGTGCAGCGCGTCCTCGGTGAACACCCGGTCGGTGAGTACGCCGAGCGCGTCGTCGTAGATCCGGCGCAGCGTGTCGTTGCCGCTCGCGGCGCCCTTGACCAGCGACAGGTAGCCCTCGTAGTTGGCGGTCACGTAGTCGACGTACGCCGTCATGGAGGCGAGCAGCCGCTCCAGGGCCTCACCCTCGGCCGGCGGCGCGGTCTGCGCGATCAGGTCGTCGCAGGCCCGCTGGACGACGGCCTCGTGGAAGTCGTGCTTGTTGCCGAAGTAGTGGTACAGCAGGCCGCGGGAGATCCCGGCCTCCTCCGCCAGCAGGTCGATCGACAGCTCGTCCAGGGACCGGGTGGCGAGCAGCCGGACGCCGAGGTCGAGCAGCTGCTCGCGCCGCTCGGCGGGGCTCAGCCGGCTCCGCGGGGACCGTGTGGTTACCGTCACGCTGCACATTCTATTGACAGATGTTCAATAACGCCAATAGCGTCGTAGACATGACGCACGCCAAGCCCGACTCTGCCCTCCCCCGCGAGGTCGACCACCTGATCATCGGGGCCGGTTTCGCCGGGCTCTGCGCCGCGATCAAGCTCCAGGAGGCCGGTGAGAACGACTTCGTCGTCGTCGAGCGCGGCTCCGACGTGGGCGGCACCTGGCGCGACAACACCTACCCGGGTGCGGAGTGCGACGTGCCGAGCCAGCTGTACTCGTACTCGTTCGCGCCCAACCCCAACTGGTCGCGGTCCTTCTCGCCGCAGCCGGAGATCCAGGCCTACATCAAGCGGGTGGCCGACGAGTCCGGCACCCTCGACCGGTTCGTCTTCGACACCGCTGCCGAGGACGCGACGTGGGACGAGGAGCGGCAGCGCTGGATCGTCGAGACGTCCAACGGCACGTACGCCGCCCGCACGGTCATCAGCGGCGCCGGCGGCCTGTCCGAGCCGAAGCTGCCCGAGATCGAGGGCATCGAGACCTTCCAGGGCGAGGTGTTCCACTCCGCCCGCTGGAACCACGACGTCGACCTCACCGGCAAGCGGGTCGCGGTCATCGGCACCGGCGCGTCCTCGATCCAGATCGTCCCGGCGATCCAGGAGCAGGTGGCCCACCTCGACGTCTACCAGCGCACCGCGCCGTACGTCATGCCGCGCAACGACCGCCCCTACACCGGCGTCGAGAAGACCGCGTTCAAGCGGATCCCGGGCGTGCAGTCGGTCGTACCGCAACGCGATCTACTGGGGCCGCGAGCTCTATGTCCCCGGCTTCGCGCTGCAGCCCAAGCTCATGTGGCCGGCCAAGAAGCTGGCGCTGAAGAACATCGAGAAGGGCATCAAGGACCCTGAGCTGCGCAAGAAGGTGACGCCGACGTTCGAGATCGGCTGCAAGCGGATCCTGATCTCCAACACCTACTACCCCGCCCTCGACGCCGACAACGTCGACGTGGTCACCGACGGCATCGCCAAGGTGACCGGCGACGCGATCGTCACCAAGGACGGCGTGGAGCGCCCCATCGACGTGCTGATCGTCGCCACCGGCTTCTTCACCACCGAGCTGCCGATCACCCAGCACATCAGGGGACGCTCGGGCCAGACCCTGGCCGACAAGTGGCGGGAGACCGGCATGGCGGCCTACAAGGGCACCGCGGTCGCCGACTTCCCCAACCTCTTCTTCATCATCGGACCCAACACCGGGCTCGGCCACTCGAGCATGGTGTTCATGATCGAGTCGCAGGTGACCTACATCGTCGACGCGGTCCGCACGATGCGCGCCCACGACTACGGCACCGTCCAGGTGAAGGACGAGGTCGTGACCGACTACAACGCCGACATCCAGCGACGGATGAAGCGCACGGTGTGGACCACCGGCGGCTGCGCCAGCTGGTACCTCGACGCCCACGGCAACAACACCACGCTCTGGCCGCGGACCACGTTCGCGTTCCGGGGCGAGACCGCGAAGTTCGACGTCGACGCCTACCGGGTCGAGGCCCGCGCCGGCTCCACCCAGGAGGTCATGGCATGAAGACGCTCGAGGACAAGGTCGTCGTGATCACCGGCGCCGGCTCCGGCATCGGCCGCGCGCTCGCCGTCAACCTGGCCCGCCATGGCGCGCTGCTCGCGATCTCCGACGTCAACGACGACGGGCTCGCGGAGACGGTCGAGCTGGTCAAGGCCGCCGGCGCCAAGGAGGTCCGCAGCGACCACCTCGACGTCGCCGACCGCGCCGCGTTCACGTCGTACGCCGCCGCCGTGGCCGAGCACTTCGGCCGGGTCAACGTCATCATCAACAACGCCGGCGTCGCGCTCGCCGGCGACTTCAGCGAGCTCGAGTACCAGGACATCGACTGGATCGTCGGCATCAACTTCTGGGGCGTCGTGCACGGCACCAAGGAGTTCCTGCCGCACCTGATCGCGTCGGGCGACGGCCACGTCGTGAACATCTCGTCGCTCTTCGGCCTGGTCTCGATGCCGGGTCAGAGCGCCTACAACGCGACGAAGTACGCCGTCCGCGGCATGACCGAGGCGCTCCGCGAGGAGATGCTGATCGCCGGACACCCGGTCGGCGTGACCGCGGTGCACCCCGGCGGGATCAAGACCGCGATCGCCCGCAACGCCCGGGTCGCCGACAACGAGGACAAGAAGGCCACGGCGGACCTGTTCGACAAGAAGCTGGCCCGGATGACGCCGGAGAAGGCGGCCGAGATCATCGTCCGCGGGATCCTGCGCAACCAGGCTCGCGTGCTGGTCGGCATCGACGCGCACGCGCTGCACCACTTCGCGAAGTTCACCGGCTCCCGCTACCAGGACGTCGTCGCCCGCGTCTCCAAGCGGGTCGTGCCGGAGAAGGCCACGATCGTCTAGCTTTCGGCTCGGTGTAGAACGGTCCGGTGGATCTGGTCGCCGGCACCGCTGTTCTGATCTCCATGACCAAGTGGGGTGACGCGCCGCACTGGCGGATCCCGGCGACGTACCTCGGCAGCGACGAGTACGGCGACTGGCTCGGCATCGCTGCGGGAACGCTGATGCGCCGACCGGGCATGGAGGCCGTCGCAGCGGTCGCGCAGGTCGGACTGGTGCCGGGTCCCGGCTCGGACGTCGAGCGGGGCTGGCTCGCGACCTTCCACGACGTGGGCGGCCCGGTGCGGGTGTACGTCGACATGACGACGCCGCCGGTGTGGGACGGGACGACGGTGCGCGCGGTGGACCTGGACCTGGACGTGATCGAGGAGCCCGACGGTCGGGTCTGGGTGGACGACGAGGACGAGTTTGCCCAACACCGGGTGGAGCTGGGCTACCCCGACGAGGTCGTCACTCTGGCGACGGCGTCTCGGGACCGGATCCGCCAGCTGATGGAAGCTCGCGCGGCGCCCTTCGACGGCGCCGCCCGCCGCTGGTTCGGCTGAGCACCCGGACCGGGCCGATCAGCCGGGGGCCGGCGAGCCGGGACTCGACCCGACGGGCTTCCCGCTTGAGCGGCTGGGCGACGTACTCCCCGAGGATGACGCCGGCCGCGAGGGCCAGCGCCACCGAGGCGGCGGTTATCAGGGCGACCAGACCCTCTGGGGTGTTGATCCGGTTGCCCTCGGCGAGCAGGGACAGGCCACGGAAGATCGACAGGCCCGGCAGCATCGGGACGACCGCGGACACCACCAGGATCAGTGGCGGGACCCGCAGCCGGCCGGCGAGCGTGTAGCCGACCAGGCCGACGAACAGCGCGGCCAGAGCGACGGACCAGGTGCGCCCGATGCCCTCCGGTGTCTCGGCCGACAGGGAGATCGCCATCGCGGCCGCGGCGACCAGGGCCACCGGGCCCAGCATCCGCTTGGGTGAGTACGACGAGAACGCGAACGCCGCCGCGGCCACTGCCGCACCGAGCGCGGCCAGCCCGACCTCCTGGATGCCGGTCCGGCCGGGGTCGATCGGCGGGATCTCAACGCCGGTCACCGACGCCAGCCCCAGGCCGCCGCTGACCCCGGCGATGATGCCGGCAGTGGCCAGCAGCGCCTCGATCAGCCGGGCGCCGGCGGTGATGTAGAAGCCGGTCAGCGCGTCCTGCAGCGCGCCCATGAACCCGATCCCCGCCAGCAGCATCACGATGTTGGCGGTCACGACGAGCTGGACGTCGACCTCGAGCGGCGTCGCGGCCGCGCCCACCGCGATCAGCGTGGCCAGGCCGCCGCCGGCAACCTGCTGGTAGAAGCCCGGGATCCGGCGCCGGGCGATCATCATCTGCAGCCGGTCGATCGCCATCGCCGCGAATGCCGCCAGCACCACGACCAGCCAGTCGCCACCCAGCTGGAGGCCGACGCCGGCGCACATGACTCCCCAGCCGACGGTGACCGCCCAGCGCGGGCGGTCGTGGCCGGTGGAGGTGATCCGCAGCAGCTCGGTGCGCGCGCCGGCGAGGTCGACCTCCTCGCGGACTACCGCGCGGACCAGGTGGTCGACCTGGGTGAGGTCCTGGTAGTCGATGACCCGCTGCCGGACGTGCCGGGTGGCGATCAGCGGCCACTCCTCTGGACTGCTCTGGTGGCTCATGGTCAGCGCCGTGAACGTCACGTCGACCTCGGCCTGGGCGGCGCCCAGGCTGCGGGCCAGGGACAGCATGGTCGCGGCGACGTCGGCCGCGCCGGCGCCCGAGGAGAGCAGCAGCTCCCCCACCCGGAGACAGAAGTCCAGGGTGAGGTTGAGCTCGCGCGTCTCGGGCACAGGCAGATGCTCGCATGCGCGAGGATGATGACGTGCGCATCGAGTTCGCCGCCTCACCCGAGCCGACGCTCGGGGTGGAGTGGGAGTTCGCGCTCGTCGACCGGCAGACCCGCGACCTGCGCAACGACGCCGCGCACCTGTTCGCCCGGGCCAAGGCCCGGCTGCCCGACCCGGGGCGGCTGCACAAGGAGCTGCTGCGCAACACCGTGGAGGTGGTGACCGGCGTCTGCCGCACGGTGGACGAGGCGATGACCGACCTGCGCGAGACGCTGGCGGTGGTGGTGCCGGCGGGCGACGACCTCGGGGTGGACCTGTTCGGCGCCGGCACGCACCCGTTCGCGTCGTGGACCTCGCAGGAGCTGACCGAGGGGCATCGGTACGAGGAGCTGATCAACCGCACCCAGTGGTGGGGACGGCAGATGCTGATCTGGGGGCTGCACGTGCACGTGGGCATGCCGGAGCGGTCCCGGGTGATGCCGGTGCTGACCGCGATGCTGCGGTACTACCCGCACCTGCAGGCACTGTCGGCGTCCTCGCCGATCTGGGCGGGCGAGGACACGGGGTACGCGTCGAACCGAGCGCTGATGTTCCAGCAGCTGCCGACCGCCGGGCTGCCGTTCCACTTCCAGACCTGGGAGGAGTTCGAGGCGTACGCCGACGACGCACTGACGACCGGGGTGATCGAGGTGCTGTCGGAGATCCGCTGGGACCTGCGACCGGCGCCCCACCTGGGCACGCTCGAGAACCGGGTGTGCGACGGCGTCTCGTCGTTCGGGGACCTGGCGGCGCTGGTCGCGTTCTGCCAGTGCATCGTCGTCGACCTGGACGAGCGGCTCGCCCGCGGGGAGACGTTGGTGACGATGCCGCCGTGGCAGGTGCAGGAGAACAAGTGGCGGGCGGCGCGCTACGGCCTCGAGGCGATCGTGATCCTCGACGACAAGTGCACCGAGCGGCTGGTCACCGACGACCTGAAGGACGAGCTCGAGCGGCTGGCCCCGGTGGCCGACCGGCTGGGCTGCGCGGCCGAGCTGGCCTCGGTCGCCGACATCCCGGCGCGCGGAGCGTCGTACGAGCGACAGCGGCGGGTGGCCACGGCCACCGACGGTGACCTGGTCGCGGTCGTCGACTCCGTGGTGCGGGAGCTGCGGGACGCGCTCTAGGTCGGTTGGGATCGGGGAGATTCACCGCCTAGGCGGTGATTTGCCCGGTTGTGGCAAGAAGGTTCTCGACAGGAGCGGCCATTTCTTGTGTTCGAGGATCAGTAACCGCCCTCGGGCTCGACCATCTCCAGTCGTACGCCGAGCAGCCGGACCGGCCGGCGCTTCTCGATCCGGTCGAGCAGCGCGACCGCCTCGTCGGCGAGCACCTCTGGGTCGTTGGTGGGGGTGTCGATCTTGTGGATCCGGGTGAGCGTGTCGAACGGCCGGAACCGGATCTTCAGCCCGACCCGGAACGCCGGCCGGCCCTCCTTGTCGATGTCCTCCACCACCCGGCGGGTGATCCGTCGGATCGTCTCCTCGACCTCGGCCCAGTCGGTGAGGTCCTCCTGGAACGTCTCCTCCCGGCCGTGCGCCCGCGGCACCCACGGCGTGGCGTCGACCGGGCTGGAGTCGACGCCGCGTCCGAGCCGGTGGAACCACGGCCCCATCGTCGGGCCGAACTCGGCGGCGAGGAGCCGGGCATCGGAGCGCGCGAGCTGCTCGACGGTGTCGATGCCGATCGTCGCCAGCCGCTTCGAGATCTTGGGCCCGATGCCCCACAGCGACCTGGTGGGGCGGTGGCCCATCTCGGCGAACCAGGTCTCGTCGGTGATCACGTAGACCCCGGGGTCGGGCTTGCCGAAGTCGGTGGCGATCTTGGCCTGGAGCTTGTTGTTGCCGATCCCTACGGAGCAGTGCAGCCTGCTGGCCGCCAGCACCGCGTCCCGGATCTGCTGGGCGAACTCGCGCGGTGCTGCCTGGGAGGGACCTCCCCCCACCCCCTCCGCCGGCGACCCGTCCGCGGCCACGAAGGCCTCGTCCCAGCCGAGTACCTCCACGACCACGGGTCGCCCGCCCCACTCGAGCGAGCGGAGCGTGTCCATCACCACCGCCGAGGCGGCGTCGTACGCCGGCGCGTCGACCGGCAGGAAGATCGCGTCCGGGAGCTTGCGCGCGGCGGTTCGCAGCGGCATGCCGGAGCCCACGCCGTACTCCCGGGCCTCGTAGGACGCGGTCGAGACCACGCCGCGCTCGGTCGGGTCGCCGCGGCCGCCCACGACCACGGGCTTCCCGGCGAGCTCGGGTCGGCGGAGCACCTCGACCGCCGCGATGAACTGGTCGAGGTCGACGTGCAGGACCCAGCGGTCGCTCATCGGTGTTCATCTCGGCGGCGGGGGTAGCGCGTCGGTGGACTCCATCTGGTCCATCCCGGTCAGCAGCAACAGGTCGACCACGATCGAGCGCAGCTGGACCAGGATCGCCTCGGCGGTGAGCACCTCGCTCCGCTCGACCCGGCCGGTGGCCTCGCCGACCTCGAGCAGCGCCGGGCGGGCGGCGACCGCCATCCGGTCCGCGGCGAGCTCGTCGGCCACCTGGTCGGCGGCAGCGGCGAGCTCGACCGCGAGCCGCATGTAGGACTCCGGCACCGGCCGGCGGTGGTAGGCCGTCACCGCGACCTGGCGGACCAGCACCCGGGTGCTGCGCAGCGCCCGGTCGAGCGGGTCGACGAGCTCGGCCATCCGTCGCACCCCGGCGCGATGCCGGACCCGGAACGGCGAGGAGGAGATCACCGCCATCCCCTCGTCGGCGGCGACCTGCAGCTCCCGGATCAGGTCGTCGGTCGAGCGTGCGTCGGCGAGCAGGTCCAGCCCTCGCTCCAGCTCACCGTCGACCATCACCTCGGCGCCGGCTCGCAGCAGCTCGGCGATCTTGCGCATCACCCGGGCCGCCTGCTCCCGTGGCCGCCGCAGCGGTGCCGCCGGCACCACGGTGGCTGCAACGACGGCTACCGCACCGCCGACCAGAGCATCGGTCCAGCGGATGAACGCCTGGTCCGGGTCGGGCACCAGCGCGCTGATCACGATCGACTGCACCGCCGCCTGCATCACGAACAGCTGGCCGCCGTCGAGCAGGAACGCCACGCTCATCGCGAGCACCACGATCAGCGTCAGCTGCCACCAGCCGGACCCGATCTGGATGACCAGCAGGTCGGCGATCAGCACTCCGATCGCCACCCCGACCGTTACCTCGGCGACCCGCCGCAGCCGCTGCCCGTAGGACGTCCCGAGGCTGACCACGGCCACGATCGGCGCGAAGAACGGCGTCGGGTGGTCGAGGAGGTCCGCGGCCACGAACCACGCGACGCCCGCGGCCACCGCGCACTGGAGCACGTGCCACCGCTTGTCCGCGAGGCGGGCCACGCGGGCCCGGGCCGAGACCCGCCCCCGGCTCCACATCCGGTCGAGCGGTCCCGCCTCCATGGACGCGATCGTGCCAGGTCATGAGGCCATGGATGCGGACGGCGCCCTGCGCGGAGATCCGGCCACGCCTAGCCCGGATCGACCGCCTCCCACAGCGCCCAGCCGCAGGCCGCCCCACCGAAAAGCCCGGCCAGTAGTCCGCCCCCGCCCCGAGCAGCGATCGCTACGTTCCCCGCGCACAGGATGACGGCTCCGCCTATCTGGACTTGCCGCTTCGTCAGCCTGGGACCGGTGCCGGGATACTTGGCGGCGCAGAGGTGATCGCTGATGTGGTCCAGGTTGCCCCGGCCCGAACAGGACGCGTGCTGCACCATGTCGCGGTACATCTCGTAGGCGAGGCACCGGTCGCACGACGTCCGATCGGCCTGGCGACAAATCGTCGTGGCGTCCTCGAACACCGTCCCGGCCGCGGTCTTGATGCACGTCTTCTTGATCTTTGCCGTGATCTTGTTGACCCACACCTTCCTGGCGACCTTCGGGTCCTTGAACAACTTTTTGACGGGCAATCCGTGGGACCGTCCTGCCTTGCCCGCCTTGAAGGCCTTGACGTACTTCTTGCACTCGAGCTGGCTGCCGGGGCCGCAGACTGGCTCCTTCTCGGTGCTGTCCGTAGCCGTCGCCGAATGCTGCGCCGACCACGCCGCGTCCACGAGTGCAGGGAACCCGAATCCGATCAGCAGACCGAGCAGGACGACGATCGCGACGTACACGACCGCCTTCCGGCCTCGGTACTTGCCCAGCCACAACCGCTTCGTCGAGTCCTTCACGATGCCTCCTGATCCCGAGCGAGAGGCGGCTGTCCTGGCTGCCACGCTACGTCCCCCCATCGCCTGACCGCACTCACTTCCGCATCGCCTGCTGGTAGTTGATCGAGCGCTTCAGGTCGCGCAGTGCGGAGTACCAGACCCGCACCTCGGTGCGGCACCGCACCCGGGCGACGCGCGTGTCGTACTCGGAGCACTCCGCCCGCGCCTCGCTGTCGGTCGGCGGGAACTCAGCGGTGCCGTCGTAGCGGAAGATCGAGAACCCGTTGGCCTTGTCGCCCGTCACCTCCACGATCGTCTTCGGGTGCGGCTCGTGCGATGCGGGCCCCGGATCGGCGGCGGCCAGCCCGCCCGAGCCGAGGGCCAGGCCGGCGAACGCCAGCGCGACGAGGGTGAGGGCGTGCTTCTTCATGTGTCCTCCGAGAGGTCGATACGCCGGCGAGTTCCGGCGTGCGGAGGACGTTAGGAAGGATCGAGGACGGTCAACGCCGGACGGCGACGTACCTGTGGACGACCGGCCACAGCGGCCGGGGTGTGGACGGAAGCAGCGCCTACCGCGCCCGGACGACCGTGATCGTGGTGTTGGAGCAGGTGCCGGCGAGCGAGCTCATCGCGGCCTTCTCCCCGCTGTCCACGGTCAGCCGCCACCGCAGCTTCACCGCGACGAACTCGCGCAGGTAGCGGCACTGGTCGTACGTCGGCAGCCACTCCCTGATGTCCTTGTCGCCCTTGGCCTGGTTGACGTCGTCGGTCACCCCGACCAGCGTCCGGTAGTCGCCCAGGTCGTTGGCGAAGTCCCGGCGTACGGCGTCGGTCCAGGTCCGCGCACCCGAGTCCCAGGCCTCGGCGAGCGCCACCATGTGGTCGATGTCGACGTCCGCTGGGTTCGTCCACGACACCCGGTCGTAGTAGGAGAACCAGCGCCCACCGCTCAGCGAGCACCCACTGCCGACGGTCACCGCGGTCTCGGACTCCGCGATCAGCACCTCGTAGCGGGCGTTGCACCCGTCGCCGTCGGCGTCGATCCAGTGCTGGAACCGGTCGCGCGAGTAGCCGGTGCGCACCTCGGTCGCCACCGGCAGGTCCGCGATCGCGGTCTGCAGCGGCGCCGAGTACGTCTCGGCGTACGCCGCCGAGGGCACCGCCATCACTCCCGCGGCCACACCGGCGAGAAGGCCCAACGAGACCAGCAAGCGACGCATCATGACGACTCCCGAGGCGGAGGTGAACGGTCGGCACGAGCCTGCGGCCGTCGCCGCCGCACCGCAAGGGGCCGACGGAAGATCAAGGGTGAACCCTCGGGGAACGACTGGCGGACGGCGTACTTGTGGCCCCCGACCCGCCACGACAGGATCGGGGTCCGACGAAAGGGGCTTCAGTGGCCACTCCGATCGACCCGACCTCAGCCGGCTTCCTGCTCGCGGAGAACCGCAACATGCCGATGCATGTGGGTGGTCTGCAGCTGTTCAAGAAGCCGGAAGACGCCGGGCGCAACTTCGTCCGCGAGATGTTCGAGGAGATGCGCGACGTCGAGGAGATCGCCCCGCTGTTCCTGAAGCGGCCGCACCGCTCGATCAAGACCGGCGCCCAGCTGGTGTGGGTGCCCGACGAGCAGTTCGACATCGAGCACCACGTGCGGCACAGCGCGCTGCCCAAGCCCGGCCGGGTCCGCGAGCTGCTCGACCTCTGCTCGCGGCTGCACAGCACCCGGATGGCGTGGGAGCGCCCGCTCTGGGAGGCGCACGTCATCGAGGGCATGCGCGACGGCCGGGTCGCGATGTACACGAAGATCCACCACGCCCTGGTCGACGGCGTCTCCGCGATGCGGCTGCTGCAGAGCGTGCTCAGCACCAACCCCGACGAGCGCGGGATGCAGGCGATGTGGGCGGCGGGCGCCACCGCCGTCGAAGAAGCCCGCCATCGAGTCCGAGCACAGCCTCTCCGAGGTACCGGTCTCCGCGATCCGCAGCGCCCTCGGCATCACCGCCGAGGCCGCCGGCCTCCCGAGCGCGCTGATCAAGACCATCAGCAAGGCCGTCAAGAACGAGACCTCGGCGCTCTCCTTCAACGCGCCGCGCACGATGTTCAACCAGAGCATCACCGGATCCCGCCGGTTCGCCGCCGACGACTGGCCGATCGAGCGGCTCCGCGGGATCGGCAAGGCCAGCGGCACCACGATCAACGACGTCGTGATGGCGATGTGCTCGGGCGCGGTGCGCAAGTACCTCCTCGAGCTCGACGAGCTCCCCGAGGACCCGCTGGTCGCGATGGTGCCGGTCGGGCTGAAGGCCAAGGAGTCCCAGATCGCCTCCGCCGAGGGCGGCAACGCGGTCGGCGCGGTGATGGTGCAGATGGCCACCGACCTGCACGACCCGGCCGAGCGGCTGGCCGCCATCCACCAGTCCATGAAGGACGGCAAGGAGGCGCTTCAGTCGATGACGCCGCTGCAGATCCTGGCCATGAGCGCGATCGGCCAGGCGCCGGCGATCCTCACCCCGATGTTCCGGATGCAGGGCCTGATCCGGCCGCCGTACAACCTGATCATCAGCAACGTCCCCGGCCCGCGCACCACCCACTACTGGAACGGCGCCGCGCTGGTCGGCAGCTACCCGCTGTCGATCCCGATCAACGGGATGGCGCTCAACATCACCTGCACGTCGTACGACGGCAACATGGCGTTCGGGCTCACCGGCTGCCGGCGCACCGTCCCGCACCTGCAGCGGCTGCTGACCTACCTCGACGACGAGGTGAAGGCGCTGGAGAAGGCCGTCGGCGTCTAGTGTCTGACTGGAGATCAACGGCCGTCGCGAGCGGCGTCCAGGGCATACGATGCCAAGGCGCCGGCGCGAAGGCAGACTCGGCGTCTTTCGAGCGTCGGCAACGCCGGCAGCGTGCGTCCTGGGCGTCGCATAGCAGGGCGGGGGTTGCCAGACAGCCCCTAGCCCGACGGCAGGACCACGTCCTCCTCGAGCCCGCCGCCCACCCGGTCCGCCACCGCCCGCAGCCGGGCCCGGGTGATGTCGGCGACGGTCAGCTAGCCGGCCGTCCGCGCGTTCGACCCCTCCCGGGTCGGCTCGGCCGAGTTCACCGAGATGCACCGCCGGGACCCGCCGTCCTCGGCGTTCGCCAGCGCCACCGCGTGCCCGGTGGTGCCGCTGCCGGCGAAGAAGTCGAGCACCACCGCGTCGGCGGGCATGGTGTGCAGGATCCGGCGTACCAGCCCGGTCGGCTTCGGCGACTCGAAGACGTGGCCGAGGATCTCCTTCAGCTCGGCGACCGCGGTGTCGGTGGAGCCCACCTCGTCGGCCAGCCAGATCGTGCGCAGCTTCTTGCGCCGGCCGCCGGGCGTGTGCAGCCAGTCCTTCTGGAACACGTCCACGCGCTCCCCGCGGGTGCCGCGCACCACCCGGCACAGCAGGTCCGCGCCGCGCTCGTCGATCAGCGGCCGGCTCCACCGCCACACCGCCGGCGACCCGTCGCCGAACACCGGCAGGATCTCCACCGCGTCGTCGAACGGCGCGGTCCGCACCTCGCCCGAGCCCACCGACCCCCAGACCGGGAAGTGCAGGGTCGCGCGCGGTCGCCGGGTTGAACTTCTTGTTCGTGTTGCGCAGCGGCAGCTGCCGGAACCGCCGGCCGTCACCGTCGGTCAGCGGGAAGTCGCGCTCGTTGACGATCTCCGCGCTCGTGGCGTCCAGCACGCACGCCGCGGCGTCCTTCGCGTAGGCCAGCAGGTACTCGTGGCTGGTCGCGAACCCCGGCCCAGCTGCCGCCCCTTGGGGTTGAGGTTCACCACGATCTGGGCGAGCAGGTTCGCGCTCGCCGAACACCTCGTCCATCAGCAGCCGGAGGTACGCCGCCTCGTTGTCGTCGATGCTGACGAAGATCGCCCCGCTCGGCGCCAGCACCTCGCGCGCCGCCTCCAGCCGCGGCCGCATCATCGCGACCCAGGCCTCGTGCGAGCCGTGGGAGTCGGCGTACGCGAACTCGTTGCCGGTGTTGTACGGCGGATCGATGTAGACCAGGTCCACCGAGCCGGCCCCGAGCAGCGGGAGCACGTCGAGGTTGTCGCCCTCGATGAAGGTGTTCCACGACGCCACGCTCAGCACCCTAGGTCTTCCGGGCGGGTCCCAGAAGCCGACCCCTCAGCGGTATTCGCGCAGGATTCCCAGTGGTTGGTCCTTGCCAGCCAAGGTCGCGGATAAGCCCCTAGCAGTCAGGACGCGACCCGTCGATGTCAGTGACGTCATAGATGTCCGAGAGATCCCGGGCAGCGAGTACCGCGCCGTGGTGTCGAGCCATCTCGGCATCGGCCGCGAGCGCCGCCACACCACGGGCCACGTAGGCGGGTGTCTCCGAGACCCCGAACCCTGGGATCCAGCCGGCGGCTTCGGTCCAGGTCGCCTCGGTGACCTCGAAGTTCTCGAGCATCTGCTCCGATCGCAACCACCCCGGCGTTACCCCCACTACCGTCACGGGTTCGTCGGCCAGCTCCGCGGTCAGGCTGGTGATGAGCCGGTCGATGCTGCCCTTCACGTAGTCGTAGAAGAAGCCAACCCCCTGTCGGTACTGCGTGTTCACCTCACGCGGACCGTCGGTCATCTCGACGAGCAGACCTCTGCCCGCCTCCAGCAACAGCGGCAGCGCCAAAGCGCTGGTGATGACGTGGGTGTCGATGCCCATGCGCAGCATCCGCAGGCCACCGGCCAGATCGTGTTCCCACAGGCGCGACGTGAACTGCGCATAGCGATCGCCTCCGAAGATGTCGTTGACGAGCACATCCAGGCCACCATGGTCATCGCGGTTCCGCTGGAAGAGCCGCTGCACGTCCTCGAGGTCCGTGTGGTCGACGCGCACAGCGGCCCCTCGGCCGCCTGCCTCGGTGATGATGTCGAGGGCGTCCTCGATCGTCTCCGGGCGGTCGATCTCGGAGGGCCCGGCAGCGCGACTGCTTCGTCCGGTCGCGAAGACGAAGGCCCTTGAGCACGCGAGCTCGACAGCCAGCGCCCGGCCCGCCCCGCGAGTGGCACCCGCAACGACGGCGACGCGGCCCCTCAGTGGTGCGTCCGTTCCTCTAGTCTGACACCACGCAGATGCTCGCAGGAACCCGAAGGACCTGGCATCGGAGCGATGATGTACGGGTGCCCACGACCGAACAGCGCCAGCGCACGGTCACCGTCGTCTCGGTGGTCGTGACCGCGGTCGCGCTCGCGGCGTTCGTGGCGTTCGACCCGGGCACCCTCGGCACCACGATCCGCGAGGCGATCGGCGCCGAGGGCCGGATCCACCCCGAGGTGCAGGAGCAGGGGATCCCCGGCGGTCACTACGAGTTCCTCGCCACCCAGCGCGGCAGCGACGACCCGGTGGGCTGGAACCCCTGCCGCGAGATCCGCTACGTCGTCAACCCGGACGGCTCGCCGCCGAACTGGGAGAACCTCGTCGACGAGGGGATCGCCGAGGTCGAGGACCGCACCGGCCTGGGGTTCCGCTTCGAGGGCACGACGGAGGACCGGAACTTCGACGACCGGTTCGCCCCCAACGGCGACGCGCTGCCGGTGCTGATCGGCTGGGCCGACTCCGACGAGGTCCCCGACCTCGAGGGCGACGTCGCGGGCATCGGCGGGGCGACGTACGCCGAGGTCGGCGGCCGGCGCTCCTACGTCACCGGCATGGTCGTGCTCGACGTCGAGACCTACGACAAGCTCGCCTCCTCCAAGGACGCCGAGAC
Organism: uncultured Actinomycetota bacterium; assembly: GCA_963798055.1. Lineage (GTDB taxonomy): Bacteria > Actinomycetota > Actinomycetes > Propionibacteriales > Nocardioidaceae > Nocardioides. The sequence goes on along the minus strand of CAWCRX010000015.1, from coordinate 25,375 downwards.
CGTCGAGCTCGCGGTGCTGCTGCACGAGCTCGGCCACCTCGTCGGGCTCGCGCACGTCGACGACCAGGGCGAGATCATGTACGCCGACGGGGTCACCCGCACCACCTACGGCACCGGCGACCTCGACGGCCTGGCCCGGCTGGGCGCCGGCGGCTGTCGCTGACGCTGACGCGCCAGTAACCTCCGGCCCCGCGCGGCGGTTAGTACCCGCGTGAGATCCCGCCTGGTCGCCCTGCTCGGCACCGTCCTGCTCGCGGCCGCGCTGACCGCCGTACCCACCGCACCCGCCGCGGGAGCCGCGGTCGCGGTGTCCAACGGCTGCATCAAGAGCGTCCCGGAGCCGGGCAGCAAGGCCAAGGTCAAGATCTGCTACACCCTCTTCCGGCCGGCCGGCGCCTCGCCGTCCCGGAAGGTGCCGATGCTGCTGCACAGCCACGGCTGGGGCGGCTCGCGCACCATGAACCCCAACGGCGTCCGCGAGTTCCTCGACGCCGGGTACGGCGTGCTCTCCTACGACCAGCGCGGCTGGGGCCAGTCCGGCGGCTTCGCCCACGTCGAGAACCCGCGCTTCGAGGGCGCCGACGTACGCCGCCTGATCGCCCTGATCAGCGGGCTCAGCTGGGTCCGGCAGGACGGCAGGGGCGACCCGCGGATGGGCACGGTCGGCGGCAGCTACGGCGGCGGCTACCAGTTCCTCGGCGCGTTCGAGAGCCTGCGGGTGCGCGGCAAGCCGGTCATCGACGCGATGGCCCCCGAGATCACCTGGCACGACCTCCTCGAGAGCATCGCGCCCGACGGCGTGGTCCGGACCGAGTGGGCGCTGGGGCTGAGCGCGGCCGCGCTGCCGTCCGACGCGCTGCCCCACGAGGTCTACAACATGCTGATCGAGGGCGCGGTCACCGGCGAGGTACCGAAGGACCTGGTCACGTTCTTCAAGAAGAACGGCCCGAAGTGGCACGTGCGCCACGGCCGCCGCCTCGACGTCCCGATGCTGATCGGGCAGGGCACCACCGACACCCTGTTCCCGCTGCAGCAGGGCCTGGAGAACTGGCAGAAGTCGCTCACCCCCAACGCCCGCAAGCACAGCATCTTCGTCGCCTACAACGGCGGCCACGTGCTGCCCGCGCTGCTGCCCGGCGGCGTCCAGGTCGACTCGGACCCGTGCAGCAGGAAGCTCGCCGGCGGCAGCTTCCGCCAGCTGTCGATCAAGTTCTTCGACGAGACCCTCAAGGGCAAGAACACCGGCCTCGGCGGCTGGGGCCGGTTCCACTTCGCCACGCGGAACAGCACCTGTACGACGATCGACTCGGTCGCGCCGGACCAGGAAGTACAAGCTCGGCAGGATCCGCACCACCACGGCGGTCGAGCTCCCCCGGTCCTACCTGGTCGCCAAGGGTCCGATCCGCGTTGCCGGCTCGCCCTACCTCACCGGCTCGGTCACCGCTGTCGGGGTGCAGAACCGGGCCTTCTACGGGCTCGCGGTCGGCACCAGCCGCGCGAGCGCCAAGCTCGTGCAGAACAACGTGCTCCCGATCAACGAGCCGCGCACCGTCCGCGGCAAGCACCGCCGGGTCGTGCTGCCATCGGTGGCGGTGAACGTGCCGAAGGGCCAGAACCTCTACCTGCTGGCCACCGCGATCAGCGACACGTTCCTGCTGATGGGGTCGCGGGTGCCCGGCACCGTACGGATCGACGACACGGTTGTGCATCTCCCAGTAGTAGGCCGCTGAGTTCTTTACTCTGGGGAGATGCGTATCTTCCCCGCGCTGCTGTTGGCGTGCCTGCTGGCCGGATCCGCCCCCGCGGCCATCGGCTCTGCCGGCAGTCCGAGCGACCCGGTAGCCGCCGACGATCGCGACCCGCGCGGGCAGCAGACCTCCGACGGGGTGAGCGGCGAGATCGCCCGGCAGCTGCCGCGGTGGTTCCGCGGTCCCACCGAGGTCGGCATCCGCAACCAGTGGCAGGTCGCACCCGGCGTCAAGGCGACGATCTGGGACGAGCAGAGCGCGCGCGGCCCGGTCCGCTCCTACCTGCTCTCCGTCGACCTGCGCACCAAGGGACTGCGGGTCGACTACGCCAACGGCGGGCCGGTACGCCGTACCTCGGCGCTCAGCACGATGCTGACCCACAAGAACGACGTGGGCGGCGTCAACGGTGACTTCTTCGACATCGGCGACACCGGTGCCCCGCTCGGCATCGGCAGGGACCGGCAGCGCGGCGCGCTCAACGGCCCCATCTCCGGGTGGAACAACGCGTTCTTCATCGACAACAAGGGCCGCCCCGACATCGACGTGCTGCCGATGAAGCCGAGGGTCAAGGACCACCCCGGGATCGTGGTGACCAACGTCAACTCTCCGACGGTCCGGCTCGGCGGGATCGGCGCCTACAACCAGGCCTGGGGCCGGACCGTCGGCTACCGGATCGTCGACGGGCAACAGCGCGACGTGCGGATGGTGCTGATCCGCGAGGGCAAGGTGGTGCGCACCAGCACCAAGCTGCGCGAGGACAAGGCCATCAAGGGCGTGATGCTGGTCGGTCGCGGCCCGGGCGCCAAGGCGCTCTCGACGCTCAAGGTCGGCGACGCCGCACGGGTGCGGTGGCACCTCGAGGGGTCCCCCAACATGGCCATCACCGGCAACAAGTTCCTGATCCGCGACGGGGAGATCCAGGTGGTCGACGACCGCGAGCTGCACCCGCGGACCGCGGTCGGCATCGACACCGAGACCAAGACCCTGCTGTTCCTGGTGGTCGACGGGCGGCAGAGCTTCAGCCGCGGCTACACGATGGTCGAGCTCGCCAACAGGATGATCGACCTCGGCGCCGACGAGGCGCTCAACCTCGACGGCGGCGGCTCCTCGACCTGGATCGCCCGCGGCAGCGGCGGGAAGCTGAAGGTCAGGAACTCGCCCTCCGACGGCGACCAGCGCTCGATCGCCAACGGCATCGAGATCCTCTACAACAAGCCCTGACCCGCTAACTAGCAGCGGGGATCTCCACCAGCGCGATGCTGGTGGCCGGCGCGAAGCACTCCGGGATCGGGTCGACGATCTTGCCCGGCCGAACCTCTGGACCGTCCGTCGGTCACGACGATGCTGGCGTCGGGCGGTACGTCGCACCCGATGGCGATGGTCGCGACCGCCAGCCGACCCTCGCGCTCCCCCGCGTCCGTCACCGCCTGCCGGACCGCCTCGACCACGTCGTCGCGGTTCTCGAAGGTCTTCACGTAGTCCTTCATCTCCTGGCGGTCGTCGACGAAGTACGCCCGCGGCGCCACCTTGCCGCCCGCCGAGGTGATCACGACGATCTGGACCAGCTCGGGCTCCGCGGCTTCGGCGTCGGGTCCGGCGACTGTCCCGTCGCCGTCGTCGTCGCCACAGCCCGCCAGGGCCGCGAGGAGCAGGAGCGCGCAGAGAATCCGCCTCATAGTGGTGGGACGCTACTGCCCGGGCGCTGGTTCCGATGCGGCGGCCGATGTTACTGACCGTCGGGTCGGCTTGCCGACCGTTGTAACGCCCGGCAAGCCGACCCGACGGTCAGTAACATCTTGCGGCAGGCTGCGGGCATGGCCAGCTTCACGCGCGCGGAGCTCGAGTCGTTCCGCGACGCCGAGGTCCCCGACCTGCTCGGGCCCGACCTCCGGCTGCTCTTCGTCGGCATCAACCCCGGCCTGTGGACCGCTGCGACGCAGACCCACTTCGCGCACCCGGCCAACCGGTTCTACCCGGCGCTGCTGCGCGCGGGCGTGATCACCCACGCGATCTCGCCGTCCGACGGGATGACCGACGCCGACCGCGACCACCTGCGGGCGCGGGGCATCGGGATCACCAACCTGGTCCGGCGGGCCACCGCCCGGGCCGCCGAGCTGACGGCCGAGGAGCTGCGGGCCGGCGGCGCCGAGCTGGAGGCGCTGGTCGCCCGCGAGTCGCCGCGGGTGGTCGCGGTGGCCGGCATCACGGCGTACCGGACCGCGTTCGGGATGCCGAAGGCGGTCCTCGGCCGGCAGCCCGAGCCGCTCGCCGGCTCCGAGCTCTGGGTGGTGCCGAACCCGAGCGGCCTCAACGCGCACGAGACGGTGGCGTCCCTGGCTGCCGCCTATGGAGAGGTTGCTCGAGCCGCCGGTCTGGATACCGTGCCGACATGACGAAGCTGATGTTCGCGCTGTGGGGGGATCTCGGTGGCCTGCACTCGCCCGAGGTCCACGGACGACTCGAGGCGGCCGGCGGGATCCGGCTCCAGGTCAACGTCGCCGACGAGCACGTCGAACGGGCCATGCGGATCTCGACGTTCGAGCCGGGCATCGACGGCTTCGCGAGCGTCTGGACGGCGTCCAGCAGCGACGGCGCCGGACATCGCCGCCGCGCTGCTCGAGGTCTCCGACCGGGTCGTGGGGTGGGAGGTCGAGGAGCGCAAGCCGATCGAGCCGCCGGAGGAATGGGACGGCTCGCGGCTCGACGCGCTGAGCAACATCGCGGTGATCCGCCGCCCGGCGGAGCTCACCCAGGAGGAGTGGCTGCACCGGTGGCGGGTCGACCACACCCCGGTCGCCATCGCGACCCAGGCCACCTTCGGCTACTCGCAGAACCTCGTGGTCTCGCGACTCACCGAGGAGACGCCCGAGGTGAGCGGAATCGTCGAGGAGCTGTTCCCGATGGCGGGGATCGACGACATGCACGCCTTCTACGGCAGCGACGGCGACGACGACGAGCTCAAGTCACGCCTGGACCGGCTGATGGCGAGCGTGGCTCGCATCGGTGCCGACCGCGACCTCGACCTGGTGCCGACGTCGCGGTACCTCTACGCGCTCACCACGTCGTAGAGCGGATGACCTTGCCGTCGAGGTCCCCGGAGACGTACCCGCCCTCGCCGAAGTCGTTGGAGGCGTACGCCGAGAAGTAGGCGCCCTCGTCCGTCGCCCCGGGCGCCGAGACGATCACGTAGTTCGTCTGCGGGGTCGGCGTCCTCCACCTGGTCGCGGGCCTTCTTACGCAGGTCCTCGACCACGTCGAGCTCGACGTCGCGCAGGTCCATCCGCTCCGGCTCGCTGACCGTGCCCTTGCTCTGCTGGTCCAGGTCGCCGTCCCAGTAGTAGCGGTACATCCGCTTGCCCGAGCCCTCGTGCGGGGACCTCCAGGACGGCGTACGTCGGGTAGAGGGTCGCCGAGAAGATCTCGGTCGAACCCCTGGCCGCTCCTCGAGGTCGTCCGCGAGCTCCTCCAGCCCCTCTTCGCTGAAGACGTCGGCCTTCGCCGGGCTTGAGGTCGTTGATGGTGTCGCTCGCGGTGTCGACGATCGCCTTGATCCCGAAGAAGATCGGGACGGTGACGCCGGCGATCACGATCAGCACGATGATCAGCACCCACTTCGCGCCGCCACCACCCTTCGTGATCATCGGCGGCGTGGTGACCGGGGTGCCGCCGGACGAGGTGAGCGGCTCGCCGTACTGCACGTTCGTGGGCGGCAGGTTGATCTCCGGCGTGGGGTCCGGCTCGGTGACCGGCGGGGTGACCGGCGGCGTGTACTGCTGGAACGTCGGGTTCGCCGGCGGCGCCGGGGCCGACACCGGCGGCGGGTCGGCGGCGGGCGGTACGACGCCCGCACCGGCGCCCGCGACCGCGGCCAGTCCGCGGGTGATCAGGTCGATCTCCCCGACCGTGCCGGCCGCCTGGACCTCCTGGATCCGCTTCAGCTTGTCGACGTCGACGATCTGGCCGCGCGCGGCGGCGTCGTTGATCACCTTGATCGCCTCGTCGCGATCCTTGTCCTTAGCCTTCTGCCCCCAGTCGGCCACATGCTGACGTTAGAGCCCTTTACTTTCGATCGCCGCTCATTCGGGATAGTCCACAGGTACGAAAACCCGGCTTCCGGGCGTCCGGGCCGCGCGGTAGCGTCCGTTTCATCTCGGGAAGGACCTGTCTGTGAAGCGCACCCTGCTCGCCGCGCTGGCGGTGCTGGTGGCCGTCGCCTGCGCCGGCTGCAGCGACGACCCCGAGCCCGACTTCGCCCCACCGGAGTCCACCTCCCCCGCGCCGACCGATCCGACGACCTCGTCGACGACCGAGGAGCCGGAGGGCTGAGCCCGGAGGAGACCGTGCGGGCGTGGGTGGAGGCGCGGAACATCGCGGTGCACGACCGGCGATGTCAGCGGACGTCCAAGACCTGAGCGCTGCGGACTGCGCCTCCTGTGACGACTCAGATCGACCCATCGAGGCGGTCTACGCGGCAGGCGGGCACTTCGAGACCGATGGTTGGCAGGTCGAATCGCCAAGACTCGATCGCGGAACGGAACAGCGCGCAAGTGTGGCGACCGCACTCGTTCTGCGGGCGGACGGACGGTTCCTGAGGCCGGACGCAGAGCCTGTAGCTGTACGCCCGAGGAAAAGCGGATCGTGATCTTTGAGCTTGCACGATGATCGAAGGCCAGTGGGCGGTGATCCCTGATCGGATTCGTCTCGATGAGCGTGATCCGGCTGCTTGCGGTCGTTCTCCTGGTTGCCTCCGCGCTATCGTCGTCGGAGCAGCACCGTCAGCCGCCGAGTGCAAGTGGGTGCAAGTGGCGTACTTCACGAACGGCACGGTCTTTGTTGAGATCCGAGATGCGATCGCTGCGGACGTCCGCGTCCGCTGGCGGAGACGCAGCGAGCCGGTCGATCTCGCACTGGGACTCTGCTTGCGCCGGCTGCGCCATCCAACTTGGCGAGCCGCCACGGCGAATTCTGTGCGTGGCGACCAGCGAGCCGCTCCTGGTCACGTCCGGCAGTAGCTGCCGCGGCGCTTCGCCGCGTGCCGACTCCCACCGGCACGCCTGCGTAGTCCAACCACCCAACGGCCGCACGCTGGTGAACTTCGCGACCAACTTCTACACCGAGCGCGCGGAGTTCACCCGGACGGTGCGGCTGCTCGGCCAGCGGGTGCGGCTCCGGATCACGCCGGCCCAGTTCACCTGGCACTTCGACGACGGCAAGAGCACGACCACCTCCACGCCGGGCGCGCCGTACCCGAAGCTCGAGATCACCCACGACTACCTGGAGAAGGGCGGGGTCAGCCCGCGGGTGGACACGACGTACACCGCGGTGTTCCGCGTAGGCGGCGGCTCGTGGCAGCCCGTGCCGGGCTCGGTGACGATCACCGGCGAGCCGGTTGCCCTCGAGATCGTGGAGGCGAGTCCGCTCCTGGTCGGCTACAACTGACCCATGACCGAACTCAACGTCCTCGGGGGCGAGCTCGAGCCCTGCGGGACCGACCCGTTGACCGGGTTCTACCGCGACGGCAACTGCGCGTGCGGTCCCGACGACGTCGGTCTGCACGCGGTGTGCGCGGTCGCCACGGCCGAGTTCCTCGAGCACCAGCGCTCGGTCGGCAACGACCTGTCGACGCCGCGGCCGGAGTGGAACTTCCCCGGCCTCAACCCCGGCGATCGCTGGTGCGTGGTCGCGGCCCGCTGGCTGCAGGCGTACGACGACGGCGTGGCCGCACCGGTCGTGCTCGCGTCCACCAACGCCCGCGCCCTCGAGATCATCCCGATCGAGGTGCTGCGCGAGCACTCCGTCGACGTCCCCGAGGACGTCAGCGGGATCGATCCCTAACCAGCCGGCAGATCCCGAGACCGACGCTCGCGCCGCCGCCGGCGGTCCAGCTCGATCACCCGGCAGCTGTCCGGGATCGGGTCGTCCTCGGCGGTCCACAGCTGCCGCGACGTGACCCGGTTGCGCCGGGCGGCCACTGTGAACACGTCACCCGTCCTCGGTCTGCGCCACCACCATCCCGTGCAGCAGGAAGCCGGCGGGCCTGAAGTGAAGGTCGATCAGCGCACGCAGCTCGGCGACGACGGTTGCGCGGTCGCAGTACCGCCGCAGCACCAGCCCCAACCTTGTCGGCGCCCAGAGCGTGGCCAGGTCTGCGACCTCGTCCCGGTCGGCGCCGAGCAGGCGAGGCGTGACGGAGATCCGGCCGAGGCAGTCGACGTCGGTGTGCATGCGGAACAGGGTTCCCGCGTCGACGTACCGCGACTCCACCGACTTTCGATCTGTGGAGGACCGCTCAGCCCACGTCCTCGATCCGATCGGCGATCCACCGAACCAGGTCCTCGACGGCCTCGGTCGCGGCGTCCGGCCTCGCGACCAACAGGAGCGCCACCACCAGCGCCGCCAGCGCGCTGGCGAGGTAGGCGACGCCTCGCCGGGACCGCCCCGAACTCGGTCTACGCGCCGCCGCCCGCGGCAGCGCCTGCCCCGCCAGGTCGAGGGCGATGCGCTGCACGAGTACGTCGGCCAGCACCCGAGGCCGCGACTGCAGCAGCTCGGAGATCGTGGCCGTGGTGCACACGAGCACCCCGTCGCACTCGACCGAGATCTGCTCGTCCCGCACCAGGCAGAGCACCGGATACACCGGGCATCGGGCGTTGCGCAGCTGCCGGGCGATCGCCCGGCCGGCATCCGCGGCCTGGGTCACCGCTCCCTGGCGGGAGTACCGGTCCTGCCGCAGCTCGCCCTCCCGCACGCTGACCACACCGGCCCAGGACTTGCCGTCGACCACGAACACACCGGCCGGGCCGACGACGACATGGTCGATCGCCGCGTGTGACCGTCCGGGCCACGGTACGTCGTGCAGCACGCGCCATTGGTCGCGCGGCAACGCCTCCAGCGTTGCCGCGGTGGCGCGTCCCCCGATGGACTCCTCCGCCATGAATCCTCCCCGATCCATTGGCCGGAAGGCTAAGACGAGATCGGGCCCCGCTCGACGGGAAGCGGCGAACTATGGCCAAAAGGACATTTATCGTCCGTCGACGGGCTTGCTGCCCGAATCGACGGTCTGCATGAACAGACTGCCGATGTCGTCGGACACTCCAGCGAAGATCTGCGGGCTCAAGGCGAAGGCCGCTACAACGGCCAGGCCAGCGAGAGGCGGCGCGATGGTTGCGCGCACCCGCGCCAGCAGCGGGACCGTCGACGGAGTTTGCGAAGGAACAATGAGGGCCGACGCTCGCAGTTGAAGCCGCAGGTCGTTCACCACGGAGTGGATCACCTCGGGCGCCAGCACTGTCGGCCGCGAGGTCAGCAGGTCGACGATGCTCGTCTTGTGGCAGACCGCCACGGTCCCCGCCCACCCGTCGACGTCGCGGCTCGCGAGGCACAGCACCGGCGTCACCCAAGCCGTCGGCAGGTGCGGCAGCCGCCGCCAGACCGCGCCGGCCGCCTCGCGGACACTGAGCACCTCACGCTCGCGACGCCGGCCGTCGTGGCGGAGTACGTCGTCGGACAGCTGGACCCGCCCCGACCACCTCTTGCTGCCGATCACGAAGACACCACCGGGACCGACCGCGATGTGGTCGATGCTGGCGAACGGACGACCCGGCCACCGCACGTCGTGCAGCACCACCCACGACTCCGGCAGCGCCTTGAGCGCGTTCGCAGTCGTGCGCGCGATCCCCTCCGTTTGCCGACGCACCAGTGCGTCGACGGATCCCCCCGCCATTCGGCTCCCTCCCCAGAAAGCTGAAGGGCCAGGCTAAAACAACTTTCAACCTTCGGGGGCGGATTGAAAGAACCCGGGCGGTTCGGTCTAGCCGCGCGCCTCCAGCGCCTCGGTGAGCAGCGACACCAGCGCCTCGAGCTGTACGTCGGCCGACGAGCCGACCTCTTCGTCCGACCCGTCGAGGGCGCGGGCGGCGAGGCCGGCCTTGCTGTCGATCAGCTCGGCGATCCGGGCGTCGATGGTCTGCGCGGCGATGATCCGCCAGGCGGTGACCGGCTCCTTCTGGCCGATCCGGTGCACGCGGTCGATGGCCTGGGTCTGCTCGGCGTCGGTCCAGGACAGCTCGGCGAGCACCACGTTGGACGAGACCTGGAGGTTGATGCCGACGCCGGCCGCGGTGAGCGAACAGACGATGACCTGGACCTCGGGGTCGTTGGTGAAGGAGTCGATCGCCTTGTCGCGGGCGGTCCGGGTCTGGTCGCCGCGGATCGAGGTGTACTTGATGCCGCGGGACTCGAAGGCCTCCTCGGCGGCGTCCATCACGTCGATGTGCTTGGCGAAGAACACGACCTTGCCCGCGCTGCGCGCCAGCTGGGCGGCGTAGTCGGCGGCCAGCGGTGCCTTGGCCTGGCCGATCCGGCGCACCATCGCGAAGACGTTCTCCTCCGACTTCGACTCGGCGGCGTCGTGGAGCTCCCAGTTGGCGACGCGGCGTACGAGCTCCTCGTCGATGCCATCGACGACGGAGCCTTCGCGGCGGGTCTCGAGCGCCTGGTCGTAGCGGGCCAGCAGCCGCGCGGCCAGCTCGCGCTCGGCCTCGCGGATCGAGCGGCCGACCGCGTCGTCGAGCTCGACCGGCAGGTCGGCGATCCGGCGGGCGGGGATGTCGGAGGCGACGTCGATCTTGCGGCGCCGCACGATGCCCATGTCGACGACGGCCTGCCGGGCGCGCGGGTAGAAGCTGTGGTCGGCCGGGGTCAGCTCGGTCTCCTCGAGCTTGGCCATCAGCCCGTTGAGCGGCTTCTTGTCGTCGATCCAGCCGAGGAACTCCCAGATCGCCCGGAAGTCCTCGATGTCGTTGATCAGCGGGGTGCCGGTGAGCGCCATCAGCAGCGGCCGCGGGACCCGCGTCCGGATCCGGCGCGAGAGCTCGAGCACGTGCTGGGAGCGCTGCGACTTCTTGTTCTTGATGAAGTGCGCCTCGTCGACGACCATCCCGCGGAACCCGTGGTCGTCCATCCAGCCGACGTGCCGGTCGAGCACCTCGTAGTTGACGACGACGATGTCGGCGAAGCCGTCGATGTTCTGGCCGTCGCCGTGGATCACGGTGACCGAGCGGCGCGGGGTCCACAGCGCGGACTCACGGGCCCAGTTGGTCTTCACCACGTTGGGTACGACGACCAGCAGCGGGAACGCATCGGCGGCCTGGGCCGCGAGCAGCGCCTGCGCGGTCTTGCCGAGTCCGGGCTCGTCGGCGAGCAGGAACGTGCGGTGGCCCTCCGCGGCGGCGCCGATGACCCGCTCCTGGTGGTGCATCAGCTCGAGGCCGTCGGGGGCGTGGACCGAGGAGTGCTCGGGCAGCTCCATGTGGCTGGGGGCGCCGGGGGCGGCGTACTCGAAGGAGTTGAGCAGCGGGCCGATCAGCTCCCAGCCGACCAGCCGGCGCTCCTTCGGCATGGCCGGGGCGGCGGCGGAGAAGTCGGGAGTGAGGAACGGGTTGGCGAGCTGGCGCTGGATCACCGACTGCGGGACCACCTGCTTCTCGTTCTTCTCCGAGAACATGTCCGGCTCGGCGGGCTCCGGCTCCGGTTCGGGCTCCAGCCCGGCCTGCGCGATCATCCGGCGCCTGAGCTCGCGGGCGGCCTCGGAGACCTCGGCGTTCTCGTCGAGCAGATGGAACAGCGACGGCTCACGCGCGGCGGTCTGGGCGAGGATCGTGCCGATCCCGTCGAGCCGCTTGAGCTGGGCGTCGCGCTGCCCGTCGGTCAGCTCGGAATCGCCCCTGACGCGGGCGCGCTCCTCGCGCGCCAGCAGCGCCGCGACCTGGAACTTCGTCCGCTGGCCCCCGGTGATCTGACCGCGCTGGACGGCGTTCTCGACCTCGCGGACTGCTTTCGCGAGCACCGGCAAGATGCCGTCGTTGTCGCGCCGACGTTGAGCGGTCCTAGTGCCGGACCGGCCCTGACCTCGTGCCAAGCCACTCTCCTCTGTACGTCTGCCGGATCGCGGTGAAGATCGACCGACGGCGGGTAGTCCCGCTGGTCGAGGGTGAAGCCCCGTGCTCCGGCGCATCGACCGCGCTCGGCCCCCGTGATCCGGGGCGCCGGGGTTGATGCTGGAACCACGATACCGCGATCCCCTGCGCATATCTCAACCACATCCAAGGCCGGTCTAATCCCGGCCGCTGGTAGACCTGTGCCATGACCCTGCGCATCAGCGTCCGCGGGACCGCCGAACGGTCCTTCCCCGCGGAGTCCGCGTCCGTCCCGATCCAGGTCTCGGTGGAGGCCGGGTCGCGCGACGACGCCTACATGCGGGCCGCGGCCTTGCAGGCGGAGCTCACGGCTGCGCTCGAGGACCTCGCCGAGGCCGGCGGCGTACGCACGTGGTCCTCGGACCAGGTCCGCGCCCACACCTGGCGCGACCGGCACCGCGGCCGCGACGTGGGCAAGCCACGCCACGAGGCCAACGTGACCGCCCGGGCGGAGTTCGCGATGTTCGAGGCGCTCGAGAAGTTCGCCGACGCCTGGCTGACCCGCGAGGGCGTCACGATCGGCTACATCCACTGGGACCTCACGCCCGACAACCGCCGGCTCCGCGAGGCGGAGGTACGCCGCGAGGCGGTCGCCGACGCCGTGGCCAAGGCCGCCGACTACGCCGAGTCGTTCGGCTTCGCGCCACCCGCTCCCGGTGCGCGTCTCGGACGACGGCATGAGCGTGGGCATCCCGATGGCCCAGACGATGTCCTTCTCCGCGAAGGAGATGGACATGGACCAACCAGCGATCTCGCTGGTGCCTCAGGAGATCCGGGTCGACGTCACGGTTGAGGCGGAGTTCGTCGCCGAGTGATCGCGGCCTGCGCGCCCTTCTTGGCCGCCCGCTTGGCGCGATTCTTGGCCCTCGTGCGGTCGTAGTCCTCGGGCGTCTGGCGGTTGCCACATTTCGGCGTGCCGGACCAGGTCTCGCGAGGTCTGCGCACGGGAGGGGTACGACGCCACCGGCTCGTCCCCGGCGAAGACCACCCAGATCACCTGCTCGCCGCGCAGCTGCCGCAGCACGGTGCCGTCCGTGAGCGTCCGGGCCTTCTCGAACGCGTGCTTCTTGTTGACCGACGAGCGCGGTGATCTTGACCTGCTCGATGGCCTTCCGCCACCTTCCAGCCGCCGCCGCCTTCGGGCGTCATGCCGCGACTGGCCGCCTTCTTGCCGGCCGGCACGAGCTTGCTCATGGTCTCGAGGGTATGACTTGGTGCCATGTACGACGAGCAGGTCGCCCGAGCCGTGGCAGACCTTCGACGCCTCCCCGTTCTCGCTCCGGGTGGCCACGCTCGACGACACCGCACCGATTCTCGAGCTGTTCGACGACGCGGTGGTCTGGATGAACAGCGTCGGCAACACCCAGCAGTGGGGCACCACCCCGTTCTCCGGCGACCCGAAGCGGGCGGCGGCGGTGGCGCTCTGGGCCGGTTCCGGCGCGGCCGTGGTCGCCACCCTGGACGACCTGCCCGTCGGGGCGATGGCCGTGGGCGAGGCGACGCCGTACGCGCCACCCGCGACGGAGCCGGAGCTGTACGTCGTCTCGCTGGTCGCCCGCCACGGCAGCGGCGCCGGCCGGGTGCTGCTCGGGTGTGCGGACGTGATCGCGCGGGAGCTCGGCGTCTCTCTCCTGCGCGTGGACTGCTACGCCGGCGGCGATCAGGCGCTGGTCCGGTTCTACGAGTCCGCGGGGTACACCCAGGCGCACCCGTTCGACGTGAAGGGCTGGCCGGGGCAGGTGCTGGAGCGACGCCTGGACTGATCAGGCGAGGGCGATGCGCTCCTTGCGCAGCACCACCACGGATCCCCACACCGTGACCGCCACCGCGAGTCCGGTCATGGTGATCATCGAGAGGCTCTTGATCAGCACGAAGTTCGGCGTCGACAGCGACAGCAGCAGCCAGAGGCCGACGCCGCCCTTGGCCAGGCAGACGGCTCCCCACATGAAGGTGAGCCGGCGGAACAGGCGGCGTACTCGCGGCAGGGCGTGCAGCTGGTCGTCCATCGGGTAGAAGTCCGCTGCCACGCGCGCCACCACGGGGCGGGTCGTGGCGAGCGAGGCCAGGAACAGCAGCGCGACGGCTCCGTCGCTGATCAGCGGCTGGAGGAAGTAGACGAAGGTGTTGCCGGTCGACAGCGTGAAGACGGTGCGGATGGTCAGCACCGTGGCCATGATCAGCAGCAGCCCGGACACCGGCAGCTTGGCAACGCGGCGGTACGCGATGGCGCCGTAGGTCCAGGTGAGCGCGGCGATGATCGCCGGCGTGATGCCCACGGTCCTCAGCAGCACGTAGAACAGGGTCGCCGGCACGACCATGGCGATGAACAGGCTGACGGCAAGCCGGTGCAGGATCGTCAGCAGGTGAGGTGCGTGATGTACGGCGGGCGGCTCAGTGGGAGCGGTGATGGCCTTTCTCGGTGACAAGCTTCTCCATCCCGCTGGTCTCGTTGCCCTTCGCCTTCTTGTCGCGACGCTTCTCTTTGATCGATTTGGAGCTCTTCTGCGACTTGCTCTGCCGCGGGGACTTGTCCGACATGACGTGGCTCCCTAGTGGAACCAGCATGGCTCCGGCTTTCGACAGTACGGCACGTTGCTCAGCGGCGTGCTTCTTCGACGAGGAGGGGCACTCCCGTGGTGCGCCACCACTCCAGGTCGACCACCCCGCCGGACATCCCGCCGTGGTCGAGCTCCTTGCGGAAGACACGCCGCTCAGGCTCGGTGTCGAGGTCGACGCCGACGATCGCGTTGAGCGCGGCGACGTACGCCGCCCGCACCGCGTCCTCGCCCTCCGGAACCGGTACGCCGGCCAGCCGCTCCCTCATCGCGTTCCAGAGGTGCAGGTCACCGCGCCCTCCGTACTGGTGGACGTGGACGTCGAAGGCGTCAGCGAGGGTGGAAGCCATCACTCATTGTTGCCCTCGAACACTCTCCAGGCGATCACGCCAACGATGATGATCGCGATGGCAGCGACGACCCACTGAGGTTCCATGACCCTCGGTACCCATGGCTGGGAGAGCTCATCACGTGCAGGTCCTGCAGCTGGGGTTCGCGTCCGTCAAGGGCACCCGGCATCTCGCGCGCGACGCGGTCGTCCTCGATGAACACGGCCCCGTCGGCGACCGGGCGTTCTGCGTGGTCGACGTCGAGCGGCGCAAGGTCCAGCGCACGCTCTCGAACCGCACGCTGGTGCAGGTCCAGGCTCACTGGGACGGCGAGACGCTCGGCCTCGAGCTGCCCTCCGGCGAGTCCGTCTCAGCCCCCGCTCCTCTGACCGGCGACACCGTGACCTGCGAGTACTGGAACCGCACGGTCACCCACGTCCTCACCTCCGGACCGCACTCCGACCTGCTGTCCGACCACCTCGGCAAGCCGGTCCGCCTGGCGGCCGCGCCCCGCGGCGGCGCGGTGTTCGGGGCTCCGGTGAGCATCATGTCCACGGCCTCGCTCCGCGACCTCGGCGAGCGCACCGGCCGCACCGACCTCCTCGAGACCGCCTCCCGGTTCCGGATGACGATGGTCGTCGACGCCGGCGACGAGCCGTACGTCGAGGACTCCTGGTTCGGCCGCGAGCTCACGATCGGTGATGCCGTGGTCAGGGTCCGGACGGCCGTCGCGCGCTGCGGCCAGATCGACATGGAGCCGGCGACCGGAGACAAGGACGGGTCGCTGCTCAAGGCCCTGGCTGGCTACCGCCCCGACACCGGTGGGGAGCCGTGGTTGGGCGTGGATGCGCAGGTCGTCGTACCAGGCACGATCCGTCAGGGAGACTCGCTCAGCTGGGGCTGAATCCAGTCCCTGGCCAGGTTCATGGCCGCTCCGAGCGAGCCTGGGGCGACCTGCCACGCCGTGTCATTGGCTCGCGCATACGCGGTGCCCGCAACCGCAAATATCGTAGTGGAGAGCACGATCGCCGATGCAGCGATCCCGAGATTCCGCATTTTCAACATGCGAATATTGAATGCCGATCCCGACGCTCACCGACACCACCGAACCCGAATCTGTGGATAACCGGCCCCGGTGGTTGAGGTGCGAGCGCCAGCGAGCCTCGAACCACTGGACACGGGCTTGGTTGAGGCTCGTCGCTAACGCTCCTCGCACCTCAACCTGCGATGTGAACGGCTTGATCCGCGAGTTACGTTCGAAAGTATGGACACTCCCAAGGTGTGGCTGATCACGGGCGCGAGCTCCGGCTTCGGGGAGGCGATCACGCGCGTGGCGCTCGACGGCGGACACCGTCGTCGGCAGTCGCGCAGCGCCGATCGACTACGGATCTCCAGGACGAGTACGACGGCCGCTTCATCCCGATGGAGCTCGACGTACTCGCCGCCGCGTCCTTCAAGACCGCCGAGAGCGTCATCCACGAGGTGGTGGACGCACACGGCCGGATCGACGTGCTGGTCAACAACGCGGGTCGCACGCAAGTGGGTGCCCTGGAGGAGACGACCGAGGACGAGCTGCGCCATCTCTTCGAGCTGCACTTCTTCGGACCGGCCGCGCTGACCCGAGCGGCGCTTCCGCACTCCGCGCCAGGGCGGCGGCACGGTCGTGCAGATGTCGTCCGTCGGCGGGCAGGTGACGCAGTCGGGTTCGGGGTCTACGCCGCGACGAAGTTCGCCCTCGATGGGCTCACCGAGACGCTCGTGGACGAGGTGCCCGACGTCCGGTTCGTGATCGTCGAGCACAGCGCGTCCCGCACCAACCTCTTCGACAGCTCGGCCGCGGTCATGTCGACCGCGATGCCGGAGTACGACGACACGGTCGGCCCCACCCGCGAGTTCGTGACGACCGCCGGCGGCAGCCAGCCCGGCGATCCGAGCAAGGCTGCCGCCGCGATCCATCGACGTCGTCACCGGCGACACGGCGCCGACGCGGCTGGTGCTCGGGGCCGACGCCTATGAAGGCATCACCTCCCGGTTGGGCAGGCTCGAGAAGGAGCTCGACGACTGGTCCGAGGTCGCGCACTCGACGACGTCGAGGACTAGCCACCCAGTTCCGCCGGATCACACGTACACGGAGCGCACGCCCACCTGGTCGTACGTAGTGCGGGCCCGGCGATCGCGGGTGAGCAACTCCAGGCCGTGATGCGTCGAAGTACGGGCGATCAGGGCGTCGTAGACAGCGCCGCCACGGACGCCGAGACGTGCGCACTCCGGCACCAGCGCGGCATGTCGGCCGGCCGGCAACGAGACCGGCGCGAACGGCAGCGCATCGATCAGGCTGCCCGCGTCCGCGGGCGCGACCCGATGCGGCGCGGGCAGCCGGGTCAGGACGCTGTAGCACTCGACCAGCACTTGCGCCGGGACCTTGGTCACGGACCGGAGCGCCGAGCGGCACGCGTCATGGTCGGGGTGCCAGGCCAGCAGCGCAGGCACGAGGACGCTGGTGTCGCACGTGCGGCTCACCGACGGGTGGCTTCGAGCGCGTCGCGCACCTGCTCATCGGTCAGGGCCGGCTGAGACGCTCCTGCTACGAGTCGGGGCAGCCGCCCCTTGGCGTCGAGCTCGACCTCCACCGGCGCCAACTCGATCTCGATCCGTCCGTCGGTGAACACCACGTCGATCGTCCTCCCTGCCGTGAGCCCCATCGCCTCGCGCAGCGCCTTGGGCACCACGATGCGACCCGCACCATCGATGGTTGTTCTCATGGTATAAATCTACCATTTCCAGCGCCACCGGCAAGCCGGCTACCAGAGGTCGACGAACTTCGTCCAGAGACAGACCCCGGCGCCGCGACCCAGCCCCCACCAGCCGCCGCCTCCCAGGAAGCCGATGATCGCCGAGCCGCCGCAGGCGACGGCGACCTTGGTGGTCTTCTTCTCGACGCGGTCCTGGATGTCGGCGGCCGCGTCGCAGTCGCCGAAGTGGTTGGTGTAGGCGAGGCACTTCATGGCGTGGCTCGGGAAGTGCCACCACGGGTCGTCGTCCCTCAGCTCGACCCGTCCGTTCCACTTCTTCGCGACCATCTTCCGGACCCGCGGTGGCAGCTTGTAGCCCTTCGCGTTGCCCAGCTTGCCCTTCTTGAACCGCTTCGCCTTCAGCTGCGGCCAGTTCTCCTCGCACTCGATCGGCGCGCATGGCTTCGCCGGCTCCGTGGCCGCGGCGACCGAGGCACTGCGGGGCGATGCCCCTTTGGCGTCGTCGGGCCAGAGGACGACGACGGCGGCAATGACCAGCGCGATGCACACGCCGTTGATGAGCCACCAGCGCGGTGTGCCGATGATCTTCTTCCACTTCTCCTGCATGGTCCCCCCAAGTGGGTATGAGTTCGTCATGGGGGAACGGCGTGCCCGCCTGCTCAGACGTCGACACCACGGATTTTCTGGCTGTGGATGGGAGCGTGAATCGGTGGCGAGAACCGGCTAGACCCAGGTGCCGCGGTGCAGCACGCGACGTACCTCCAGGTCGTCGTCGAGTACGACGAGGTCGGCGCGGTAGCCGGGCAGCAGCGCGCCGACCCGGTCCAGCCGCAGCATCGCGGCCGGTGTCGCCGTGGCCGCGCGCACGGCGTCCTCGATCGGCAGGCCGACCTCGCGGACGGCGTACCGCACCGCCGCCGCCATCGTCAGCGTCGAGCCCGCGATCGCGCCGCCGCCAGGAAGCCGGGCGACACCGTCGCGAACCTCCACACTCATCCGGCCCAGCCGGTAGTCGCCGTCCGCCGCCGCCGCGGCCGCCATGGCGTCGGTGATCAGCACCGTGTGGAGTGGCTTCGCGCCCGCGGCCAGCCGCAGCGCGGCGGGGTGCACGTGGACGCCGTCGGCGATCAGCTCGACGTACGCGTCCGGGTGTTCGAGCAGGGCCGCGACCGGGCCGGGCTCGCGGTGGTGCAGGCCGCGCATCGCGTTGAACAGGTGGGTGCCGACGGTGGCCCCGGCGTCCAGCGCGGCCCGCGCCTGGTCGTACGTCGCGTCGGTGTGTCCGATCGCCGAAGCAACGCCGGCGGCCGTCAGCCGGCGGATCGCCTCCAGCCCGCCGGGCCGCTCCGGCGCGAGGGTGACCATCCGGATGTGGCCGCGGCCGGCCGCCACCAGGGCGTCGACCTCCCCGGGCGTCGCGGCGACCAGCAGCTCGGGGTCGTGTGCGCCGGCGTGCTCGGGGCTGAGCCACGGCCCCTCGAGGTGGATCCCCGCGAGCAGCCCGTCGTCGACGAGGTCGGCGAGCCGGTCGACCGACCCCACCAGCGACGCGTGGTCGGCGGTGACCAGGCTGGCCATCATCGACGTGGTGCCGTGGGCGAGATGGGTGCGGGCGACCGTCGCCGCCTCGTCCGGCGAGCCGCCGTCGTACGACGCCCCGCCGCCGCCGTGCGCATGGGCGTCGACGAAGCCCGGCACCACGGTGGCGCCGGGCAGCTCGACGTCCGGTGACCGCGAAGGGGCGCCGGGACCGACGTCCGCGATCCGGTCGCCGTCGACCAGCAGCCACCCCGGCGCGAAGATCCGCGCCGGGGTGACGATCCGGTCGGCAGCTGAGGAGCACGGTCAGGCGCTCGTGTCCGCCGTCACGATGGACTCCTCGTCGTCGTCCTCGCGACCCGGTGTCCGCAGGTTCCACTTCCGGATCACGAATCTGAAGAGGAAGAAGTAGACGACGGCGTACCCGAGTCCGATCGGGATCAGCGCCCAGGGATGGGTGGCGATGTTCCAGTTGAGCAGATAGTCGAACAGGCCCGCGGAGAACCCGAACCCGTCCTTGATATCGAGTGCGTTGGTCAGCGCCAGCGAGGTGCCGGTGAGCAGCGCGTGGATGACGTACAGCGGCCAGGCCACGAACATGAACGCGAACTCGAGCGGCTCGGTCACTCCGGTCAGGAACGACGTCAGCGCGGCCGACAGCATCAGGCCGCCGACGAGCTTGCGCTGCGACGCCTTCGCCTCGAGCCAGATCGCCAGCGCGGCCGCGGGCAGCGCGAACATCATGATCGGGAAGAAGCCGGTCATGAACGCGCCCGCGGTCGGGTCGCCGGCCAGGAACCGCGGGATGTCGCCGTGCCGCACCACACCGGAGGAGTCGGTGTACTCGCCGAAGACGAACCACGGGGGGTTGTTGAGGATGTGGTGCAGGCCGAGCGGGATCAGCAGCCGGTTGAGGGTGCCGTAGACGAAGCCACCGGCGACGTCGTTCTCGGTGACCCACTCGCCGGTCTCGGTGATGCCCTTGTCGAACGCCGGGTAGACCAGGTTCATCAGCACCGACACCCCGATCGCCGCGAACGAGGTGATGATCGGGACGAAGCGGCGGCCGCCGAAGAACGCGAGATAGTCCGGCAGCTTGATCCGGTGGTAGCGCTGCCACAGGTACGCCGACAGCAGGCCCATCACGATGCCGCCGAGGACGCCGTAGTTGATCAGCTCCTGCACGCCACCCTCGGGCGGCGGGTCGAGGATGTACGGCGACATCGCGTCGCCGACCGCCTTGAAGACCAGGTAGCCGACGACCGCCGCCAGCGCGGTGGAGCCGTCGGCCTTCTTGGCCATGCCGATCGCGACACCGACCGCGAACAGGATCGGCAGGTTGCCGATCAGCGCGTTGCCGGCGGCGCCGATGACCGCCGCCACCTTGTCCCACTCGAGGCCGTCGGCCCCGAGCAGGTCCGGCTGTCCGAGCCGGAGCAGCAGCGCCGCGGCCGGCAGGGCCGCGATCGGCAGCATCAGGCTGCGGCCGAACTTCTGGACGGGTGCGAGGTTGAATCTCCGACCTCCGGTGTCAGTGCCCGAGGTCGCATCTGCTGTGCTCACTGCTGTTCTCCTTCGGTGGAGCTCGGGTCGATCTCGTCACGACCCAGAGACATGTGGATCTGGTACCGGTCACCGCGGTAGCGGGACACGACGTACTCGATCGGGCGGCCCGCGGCGCTGGACACGCGGCGGAAGACCAGGAGCGGGGTGTGCAGCGGGGCATCGAGGCGCTCGGCCACCTCGTCGTCGGCGGACTCGCCCCACAGCGTCTGCTCGGCGGAGTCGATGGTCAGGCCGAACACGTCGCCGAACAGCTCGTAGAGGGAGCCGCCGAGGTCGTGCTTGTCGAGGCCGGGCAGCAGGGCCTGCGGGTACCAGCCGTTCTCGAGCGCGATCGGCTGGCCGTCGGCGCGACGTACCCGGTCCAGCCGCCAGGCCTTGGCGTCGTCGTCCAGGTCCAGGGCCTTGGCCACCTCGGCCGGCGGCCGGTCCAGCTCGACGGCGAGCAACCGGGTGGAGGGCGTGAGGCCGCGGCGGCGCATGTCCTGGCTGAACGACGCGAGGTGCAGCCGGCTCTCCAGTCGGGGCCGGGCGACGAAGGTGCCGCGGCCCTGCACCCGGGTCAGCAGCCCGTCGGCCACCAGGCGGTCGATCGCCTTGCGGACGGTGTCGCGGGAGACGTCGTACGTCGCCATCAGCTCGCGCTCCGAGGGCATCGCGGCGTCGGGGCTCAGCTCGGTCGCGGCCAGCTCGGCGAGCGCGTCGCGGAGCTGCGCGTGCTTGGGCTGCGGACCGCCCCGGAGCTTGGTCATCGGCCTCTCGACACCTCGTTGAGCCACTGGTACGTTCTGGTACGTACCAGTGAGACTGGACGTCCGCGGCACACTTGTCAAGGACTCTCGGAGGGCAGGAAACCCAGATGGCCATCACGGCAGAGCAGATCCTCGCCGGGCTCGGTGGAGCCGACAACATCGTCGAGATCGAGGCGTGCATCACCCGGCTGCGAACCGAGGTCGAGGACGCCTCCAAGGTCGACGAGAAGGCGCTCAAGGCCGCCGGCGCGCACGGCGTCATCGCGAGCGGGAAGGTCGTCCAGGTGGTCGTCGGCCCGCAGGCCGACACCCTCGCCAGCGACATCGAGGACCTGATGTGACCGATGTCCTCGCGCCGTGTCCGGGGCGGGTGATCCCGCTGACGGACGCGCCGGACCCGGTGTTCGCCGCCGAGATGGTCGGCCCCGGCGTCGCGATCGACCCGGACCCCGGCGAGGTCACCGTGGTGTCCCCGATCGCGGGGAAGATCGTCAAGCTGCACCCGCACGCGTTCGTGGTCCTGGGCGACGACGGCGTGGGGGTGCTGGTGCATCTCGGGATCGACACGGTGCGGCTGGAAGGTCGCGGGTTCTCGGTGATCGCCTCGGAGGGCGCGACCGTCGCCGCCGGCGACCCGATGGTGAGCTGGAACCCCTCGACCATCGCCGCCGACGGCATCTCGACCCTGGTCCCCGTGGTCGCCATGGACCGCCCGAAGGGCTCCGTCCCGCCACCGGCCGCGGGCACCGTCGCGGTCACCGGAGAAGCTCCTGTTCACCGTCGACCCCATGACCCCGGCCGCGCTGCTGCTCGACCTCGACGGCACGCTCGTCGACACCGAGCCGCTCAACCGGGCGGCGTACCGCGCCTTCTTCGCTGGTCGTGGCTGGGACGAGCCCGACCTCTATCTCTTCACCGGCCGCCGGGCCGAGGACGTCTTCGCCACCGAGCCCGGGCCGTGGGTCGGCGAGGACCTCCCCGCCCTCGCGGCGGAGGTGATCGCGCTCATCGACCCGGACGCCGTACCCGAACCGCTGCCGGGCGCCGCCGAGCTCCTTGCCGCCGCTGTCCGGCAACGGCATTCCGGTCGCCACTCGTCACGTCCGCCGGCCCGGACTGGGTACGCCGCGCCGCCGGCGCCCTGCCCGGACTCGACCGGGTGGACCTCGTCGTCACCGGCGACGACGTCGTCGACGGCAAACCCGACCCGACCGGCTTCCGGCTGGCCTGCGAGCGCCTCGGTGTCGACCCCGCCGCCGCGATGGCGGTCGAGGACTCCCCCGCCGGCGTCCGCGCCGCCGTCGCCGCCGGCGTGGGCCACGTCGTCGCGGTCACCACGACCCACGAGGCCGCCAGGCTCACCACGGCCGGCGCCGGGTACGTCGTCGACGACCTACTGGAAGTGGTCGACCTACTCACATGACGCTGGTCGAGTAGCGCGAGCGACGAAGGAGCGAGCGCGTATCGAGACCACCACCCCGCTGGTCGAGCAGCGAGCGAGCGTCGTCGAGACCCGGAACGTCGGGCAGGGCTGAGACACTTCCCAGCAATTCGATCCGGGCTTCGTGCCCAGTACGTCCGCGCGAGATGCGTCGTCGCTGGGTGATCAGCCGGCAGTCCTGCGCGGCGGCTAGCGACGACGTACGCGGCGTCGTTGATGGAGACCCGACTCGCGCCTCGTGCAAAGCACCGCAGCGCAGGGCGCCAGTGTGAGCGCCGATCGTATCGATCGGCAGACGCCTCGAAGTCCGGCAAGACGGTCGTCGGCTCGGCGCCGAGCTGTGCTCACCGCGGAGCGTGGACACCCCAGCCTACGGCGATGACCACACACACGTACGACTCATCGGGCATTGCGCATCCAGCTCGTCGTTCAGCGATGCGACCCGCACTCCTCGCCGCGATGAAGACCACTCGGTGCTCCAGCAGACCGCCGACGCGGTCAAGCGAGCGGGTCACCAGTCGTCGGCTGGTCTCCCCGCGACGGGCTCGCGCGATCGGCACGAAGGCTCGCGAGTCTGCCTGCGTGGCGAGAATCCGCGGCGAGATCACGCCGCGCGAAGAAGCGCGCGAGCCGGCGACCTCGGCGGGTGGCCGCAGTTCCGCGACCGTCTCACGCTCGAGCAGGTTCAACGGCCACCGCCTCTCCTGACCTGACCCGGCGCAACACCTCGGGCGGCCGTCAGTGATTCGCGCAGGTCTCCTGGAGGCCACGGCTCCATGTAGCTACACGTACGCATTCACGCATCTAGTCCCGTTGCATCCTGCCCCAACTCGCTCGATGACCGTGATGCTAGGACGAGCCACGACATGCACTGCCCGAGATTGGGGCTCCTGTGAGAGCGCGACGCGACGGCCGCCAGGAGCGACCGGCGGCGACGAGATCGCGAGCGCCTAGAAATGGCGGCACGACCGGCGCCGCCAGCTCACTCGAAGGGATGAAGCTGCATGGGGCTGAAGCCTCGGGATGCCCCACTTGTTCTCTGACGGCCACCGGTCGTGACGTCTTCGACGTTAGACCCCGTTGCTGTGGAGAGGCTTGGCCGAACCTGAGAATCGCCGTACGTTCTCCTCAATGCGGAGGTGAGCTTCATGGGGTTCCGCGCCGGGCTGGTCGGGGTGACGACTGCGCTCGCCCTGCTCTCGCCCGGTGCGAGCGCCGCCGCGGCGGCGGACAGAGCGACGCCCACGCTGATCTTCTTCAGCGTCGAGAACCGTGTCCTCGGAGCGGGAGACCTGCTGACCGTCAATTACTCGTTCGCCGACGACACGAGCACCGCCCTCAGCTTCGTCGCCTTCGAGTTCCAGGACCCGACCGGGCGCAAGCGATCGCTGTTCGCCTACAGACAGCCCCTCACCGGGCGTCTGAGCGCGGTCGTCCCGGGCGACTGGGCGGCCGGCACCTACACCCTGCAGACCGTCTACGGCGCCGACGCGTCCTTGAACCTGATCCGGTACCTCCGCAACGACCACACCCTGATCACGCCCGCCGGTGCCGTTGGTCCCAGCGGCCACAACTTCGACTTCCCAGCCTTCGATCTCACCGTCGAGGCTCGACCCCCCGGCGCCGCGACGAAGGTGACGGCTCGAGCGGGCGATGGCTCGGCCTCGGTGTCGTGGCGCGCGGCCCCCGCGAACGGCTCGCCGCTGACGGAGTACGTCGTCACGCTCGAGCCCGGCGGTCGCGAGCTCGTCGTCCCGGCACCCGCCACGACGGCCGAGGTGGACGGCCTGACCAACGGGACGTCGTACACGGTCGTCGTGCGCGCGACCAACGCCATCGGCTCGTCCCCCGACTCCCTCCCGAGCGAACCGGTAACGCCGGCAACCCGACCGGAACGGGTCGCGACGCCGACGGTGCGGGTCAGGGCTCAGCGGATCGTGGTGCGCTGGCAGCCACCACCCGACGGCGGATCCCGCCTGACCGGGTATCGGGTGATCCTGAGCGGCGACACGACGAGCGTGCCCGCCACCAAGGCCGGTCTGAAACGACGCTTGAAGCCCGGTCGCTACCGGATCCAGGTTCGTGCCGTGAACAGTATGGGCGTGGGTCCGCTCAGTCCTGCCGTGAAGTTCCGGGTCCGCAAGGACAACTGAGCAGGCCTAGCCCGGGTCTGTTCGTCGCCCGCGCCACGGACGACTATTGCTCCATGCCCACACGTGGGGGTTGGCAGTCGCAGGGCAGCCGGGGTTTACCAGGCCTTGCCCTGGTGACGTTGCTCGCCGCCTGCAGCAGCGGGGACGATGACGACGACAAGCCTGACCCGGACCCGCCGGCGCAGGTGGAGGGCTCGCTCGTGCGTACGACGGCGACGTCAGGTGTCGCCGTCGTACTCGACGAAATCCCGCGGTCGATGCGGAACCGGGTGGCGAAGTCGCTGCTGGCCGAGGACGAGGAGTTCTGGGTCGAGCGCGCCAAGCGCCAGCTCGTGATGACGACGTACCGGCTCGTCTTCCGCGACGCGTTCTACGGGAAGAACCGGTTCTCGCTGCCCCTGCCGCCGCAGGAGCTGTGGGAGATCCAGCCTGGCCGGCGAGCCACGCCGCGTCCGGGTCGACGGCCACGACGTGGTCGGGGTCCGGTACGAGTTCAACAGCGTCCTGCTGTCGAGCAAGGAGTCACCGGGCGAGGCCGAGCCCAACCTGCGGGAGGTCGGCGGGA
>CAWCRX010000014.1:0-119000 GCA_963798055.1 uncultured Actinomycetota bacterium | reverse complement strand
GCTGCGGGCCAGGAACTGGTAGACGTCGCGGGTCCGGGCCTCGACGACCAGCCGGCCCTCGGGGGAGTGGAAGTCCATGGAGACGACCGCGCAGCCATCGGCGTCCAGATTCGGCCACAGGCAGACATCGCCCTCACCGGTGGGCTCGTCGATGCCCTTGGCCAGCAGCGAGCGGGCCAGCACCCAGTGGACGTCGCCGCCGGGAATGTGGAACGTCAGCCAGACGGCGTACGGGTCGGCCGGGTCGTAGCCGAAGGAGGAGATGAACGTCAGCGGGCGGCCGAGCTCGTCCTCGCACTGGAGTGCGATCTCCTGCGTCACCGCGGGTGCGGCATGTTGCTGCGTCATGGTGTTCCTTCGGCCGAGATGAAGGCACTTGGTGCCTAAGAGACGTGACTGGACAAAGGTTCTGACGCAGAACAGACCCGGGAGGTTGCCTCCAGTGCCCGAGTAATACCCACGGAATGTGAGTCGGCCCAGCCCATGAGTTAGAGTCTGCGACCGCACGAAGGGGCGATTGGCGCAGTGGTAGCGCGCTTCGTTCACACCGAAGAGGTCACTGGTTCGAACCCAGTATCGCCCACCCTTCTCACCCGCCGAGGTCTCACCCCGACGCTGGCGCAGTGGTAGCGCGGCTCCGCCGTTTGCACCGAAGAGGTCACTGGTTCGAACCCAGTATCGCCCACCCTCCTCGGCCCAGAAATTCACGTGCGTCCCGGTCTCGGAGACCCCTAGCGTGGCGCTCCATCATGGAGACGTCTCGGATCATCGCCCTCTGCTTCGAGGCGCACGACCCACCCGCGCTGGCTCGCTTCTGGGCCGAGATCCTGGGCCGGGAGGTGGTCGTGGACCCCGATGAGGGTCCGACGCTCCTGCCGAAGGTCGACACCGAGTTCCGGATCTACTTCGACCGCACGGAGGCGGCGAAGGTCGGCCCCAACCAGATGCACTTCGACCTGACGAGCGACTCGGCGGAGGCTCAGGAGCGCACTGTCGCCAGGGCGCTCGAGCTCGGCGGTCGGCACATCGACGTCGGTCAGCGCCCGGAAGAGGGTCATATCGTGCTCGCCGACCCGGAGGGCAACGAGTTCTGCGTGATCGAGCCCGGCAACAACTTCCTCGCTGACACCGGCGTCATCGGCGCGTTCTCGAGCGACGGCACGCAGGCCGTCGGGTACTTCTGGAGTGCGGCCCTCGGCTGGCCCCTGGTCTGGGACCAGGACGAGGAGACCGCGATCCAGTCGCCGATCGGTGGCTCGAAGATCTCCTGGGGCGGGCCGCCCGTCGCCCCGAAGCTCGGGAAGAACCGCCTGCACTTCGACATCGCACCGTCCGTCGGCGTCGACCATCAGACGGAGGTCGAGCGACTGGTCTTCCTCGGTGCGAGCCGCATCGACATCGGCCAGGGCGATGTCAGCTGGGTCGTGATGGCCGATCCCGGCGGCAACGAGTTCTGCGTCCTCACCCCCCGGTAGAACTCACATCGCCATGGTCTCCCGGTGGTCGATGCCCTTCCCGTACGTCGGATCGCTGCCGCGCACGTGCACCTCGTGCCGGGTGGCCACGGCTCGGTACAGCCGGATGCCCGCGTCTCCACTGACGTCCTCGGGCGCGAAGGGCCGGGCTCCGTCGTTGCCACGGGAGTGCGCGAAGGCGCGCGCGCACTGCTCGGAGAGGTCTGCTTCCGGCACCTCGGCGGCGTCCGCGTCGACGTACACCGCCTTCGGCCCCTCCGCGGGCGTCACGCTCGAGTCGAAGATCACGAACGACACCCGTGGCCGGGCGGCGATGTTGCGGCTGTGGTGGGACTCGGGGGAGGAGACCCAGTAGAAGTCGTGGTGGTCCGCGTGGGTGAAGTAGACGGGAGAGACCCGAGGGCGTCCGTCGTCGTCGACGGTGCCCAGGACCAGGTACCGGTTGCCGGCGATTGCCTGGGTAGCGCGATCGTTGAGTTCGTCCATGCCACTCAGACTCGCTCATGCCGCCGTACTCATCGGAAACCGGCAGGCGGCGCGGCGCCGCCGGTCGATACGATCGATCGTCCGTCCACCATCCAGCGCAGCATTCAGTCCAGGGAGCATTCGTGTCCGAGATCAAGGTCGTCCGCATCCACGCCGGAGAGCGCGCGGAGCAGGCGGTCACGACGGGCACGAAGGCGTGGGAGCTGTTCCGCGACGACGCGGAGGTGATCGCGGCCCGGGTCGGCGGCGACCTCAAGGACCTGGCCTATGAGCTCGGCGACGGCGACGACGTCGAAGGCGTGGCCATCGACAGCGCCGATGGCCACGACATCCTCCGGCACTCGACCGCGCACGTGATGGCCCAGGCCGTGCAGGACCTGTTCCCGGACGCGAAGCTCGGCATCGGCCCGCCGGTCGAGAACGGCTTCTACTACGACTTCGACGTCGAGACCCCGTTCGTGCCCGAGGACCTCGAGAAGATCGAGACCCGGATGCGGAAGATCATCAAGGAGGGCCAGCGGTTCTCCCGACGGGTCACCACCGACGCCGACGCGATCAACGAGCTCAAGGACGAGCCCTACAAGATCGAGCTGATCGGCCTCAAGGGCGGCGGCAAGACCGACGACGCCGCCCAGGAAATAGCAGAGGGGGCGGGCGTCGAGGTCGGCGCCGGCGAGCTCACGATCTACGACAACATCCGGCGCGACGGCGAGGTCGCCTGGAGCGACCTGTGCCGCGGCCCGCACCTGCCGACCACCAAGCGGATCCCGGCGTTCAAGCTGATGCGGTCGGCGGCGGCGTACTGGCGCGGCGACGAGAAGAACAAGCAGCTGCAGCGGATCTACGGCACCGCCTGGGAGTCCAAGGAGGCGCTCGAGGAGCACCTGCACCGGATCGAGGAGGCCGAGCGCCGCGACCACCGCAAGCTCGGCCGCGACCTCGACCTGTTCAGCTTCCCCGACGAGCTCGGCTCGGGCCTGGCGGTCTTCCACCCGAAGGGCGGGGTGCTGAAGCGGGAGATGGAGGACTACGTCCGGCAGCCGGCACATCGAGGAGGGCTTCGAGTACGTCGGTACGCCGCACATCTCCAAGGAGGGGCTGTTCCACACCTCCGGGCACCTGCCGTACTACGCCGACACCATGTTCCCGCCGATGGAGTTCGAGGGGTCGAACTACTTACCTCAAGGCGATGAACTGCCCGATGCACAACCTGATCTTCAAGTCGCGCGGGCGCTCCTACCGCGAGCTGCCGCTGCGGCTGTTCGAGTTCGGCTCCGTCTACCGCTACGAGAAGTCCGGCGTCGTACACGGCCTGACCCGCGTGCGCGGGCTCACCCAGGACGACTCGCACTCCTACTGCACCCCGGAGCAGGCGCCGGCCGAGATCAAGCACCTGCTCGACTTCTGCCTGGGCCTGTTCCGCGACTTCGGTCTCGACGACTTCTACCTCGAGCTGTCGACCCGCGACGACTCCAAGCCGGACAAGTTCGTGGGCAGCCGACGAGCAGTGGGCGGCGGCCACCAGGTCCTCGAGGACGCCGCGCACGCGTCCGGGCTCGAGCTGGTCCCCGACCCCGGCGGCGCCGCGTTCTACGGCCCGAAGATCTCCGTGCAGGCGCAAGCGACGCGATCGGTCGGACCTGGCAGCTGTCGACGATCCAGTACGACTTCAACCAGCCGGCCGGATTCGAGCTGGAGTACCAAGCGAGCGACGGCACCCGCCAGCAGCCGGTGATGATCCACTCGGCGAAGTTCGGATCGATCGAGCGCTTCTATCGGCGTACTCGTCGAGCACTACGCCGGCGCGTTCCCGCCGTGGCTGGCCCCGGTGCAGGTGCAGGGGATCCCGGTCGCCGAGACCTTCGCCGACTACCTGCACGACGTGGCTCGGCAGATGAAGGCCGTCGGGCTCCGCGTCGAGGTGGACGACTCCGACGACCGGATGCAGAAGAAGATCCGCAACGCGCAGCTGCAGAAGGTGCCGTTCATGATGATCGCCGGCAACGACGACGTCGAGGCGGGGGCGGTCTCGTTCCGCTACCGCGACGGTCACCAGGACAACGGCGTGCCGATCGCCGAGGCGATCCAGCGGGTGCAGGCCGCCGTGGAGTCCCGCGAGCAGGTCTAGGTCATGCTTCCGAACTACTTCGACACGCCCGTCGCCGCGCGGTACGACGAGGGCGACCCGCGCTTCGAGCCCGAGCATCTCGAGCAGGAGGTCGGCTTCCTCGCGGACGTGGCGGGGGAGGGCGGCCGGGCGTTGGAGCTCGCCATCGGCACCGGTCGGGTGGCGCTGCCGCTGGCCGCTCGCGGAGTCGAGGTGGCCGGCATCGACCTGTCCGCGGCGATGGTGGAGCAGATGCGGGCCAAGCCCGGCGGTGCTGAGCTGCAGGTCGAGATCGGTGACTTCACCAGCACGCGCGTCGAGGGCGAGTTCGACCTGGTCTACCTCGTCTACAACACGATCGGGAACGTCACGACCCAGGACGCCCAGGTCGCGACGTTCGAGAACGCCGCCCGGCACCTCCGTCCGGGTGGCTGCTTCGTGGTGGAGACCGGGGTGCCCAGCGTGCTCTCCCTGCCGCGCGGCGCGAGATATCGCGTGTTCAACCACGGCGACGAGCACCACGGCATCGACGAGTACGACGTCGTCACCCAGGCGATGTGGTCCCACCACTACACGCGCACGGACGACGGCACCTACCAGCGGGCCTCGATCCCGTTCCGCTACGCCTGGCCGGCCGAGTTCGACCTGATGGCCCGGATCGCCGGTCTCCGGCTGCGGGAGCGGTGGGGGTGGTGGGACCGGAGCCCGTTCACCGCGGCCAGCGACGCTCACGTGTCCGTGTGGGAGAAAGTTACTGCGACGTAACGTCGCGGATACGCTTTACATGTGACACCGGGTCACATTAACGTCGGTTTCATGACCGCACTGCAGGAGAACGGCCAGACCTACGAGCAGCGCCTCCGGACCCTGTCCGAGGCCTCCGTGAACCAGCACTTCGACGCGTTCCTGGACATCGACTGGGACCACCCGGACTTCGCGATCGACCCGAACGACGAGCGCTGGATCCTGCCCGAGGCCGACGTGCTCGGCCGGCACCCCTGGTACCAGGCGCTGCCGAAGGACGAGCAGATCCGAGTCGGGCTCTACCGCCAGGCCAACGTGGTCAAGGTCGGGCTGCAGTTCGAGCAGATCCTGATCGCCGGCCTGATGAACTACGTCTTCCGGCTGCCCAACGGCTCGCCGGAGTTCCGGTACTCCACGCACGAGGCGACCGAGGAGTGCCACCACACCCAGATGTTCCAGGAGTTCGTGAACCGCTCCGGCCAGGACGCCCCTGGCGGCAGCCGCTTCTTCCGGTCGATCGGCCCGATCCTGCCTCTGGCCGCACGGATCGTCCCGTTCGGCTTCTTCTACGGCGTGCTGGCCGGCGAGGAGCCGATCGACCACGTGCAGAAGTCGATCCTGCGCGCGGGTGACGACATGCACCCGCTGCTGCAGCGGATCATGCAGATCCACGTGGCCGAGGAGGCCCGCCACATCGGCTTCGCGCACCAGTACCTCGAGCACCGGGCGCCCAAGCTGAAGCGCCACGAGCGCGCCGTACTGTCCGTCGCGGTGCCGATCATCATGCGCTGGCTCTGCGACGAGATCCTGGTTCCGAGCAAGCAGGCTCGCAAGGACATGGGCATCCCGAAGAGCGTCATCAAGGACCTCTACTGGGACAAGCCCGAGTCGCGGAAGATGCTGCGCGACCTGTTCGGCGACGTCCGGATGCTCGCCGAGGACACCCAGATGATGAACCCGGTCTCCCGCCAGGTCTGGAAGCTCATGAAGATCGACGGCCGCTCCTCGCGCTACCGCAGCGAGCCCGCGTCCGCCGCCGCCTGAGGTTCCAGATGCCCTACGTCGTCACGCAGTCCTGCTGCGCCGATGCCTCCTGCGTCGTCGCCTGCCCGGTGAACTGCATCCATCCCGCTCCCGGCGAGCCCGGCTTCGCCGAGGCCGAGATGCTGTACGTCGACGCGAACTCCTGCGTCGACTGCGGGGCCTGCCTGACCGCGTGCCCGGTGGACGCGATCAAGCCGCACACCGCGCTTGCGGACGACGAGCAGCCGTTCGTCGCGCTCAACGCCGAGTACTACGAGGTGTTCCCGCACCCCGACCGCACCCCGCTCGCCCTGGTGCCGAAGCAGCGCCGGCTCGCGCGCAACGCACCGCTCCGGTTCGCCGTGGTGGGCTCGGGACCCGCCGGGATGTACGTCGCCGACGAGCTGCTCAAGCACCCAGAGATCACGGTCGACGTGTTCGACCGGCTGCCCACGCCGTACGGGCTGGTCCGCGCGGGCGTCGCGCCCGACCACCAGTCGACCAAGCAGGTCACGCAGCTGTTCGAGGCGATCGAGGGCGAGCCCGGCTTCGAGTACCTGTTGGACGTCGAGGTCGGCCGCGACCTCAGCCACGACGAGCTGGCCTGTCACTACGACGGTGTCGTGTACGCCGTCGGCGCGGCCACCGACCGCCGGCTCGGCATCCCCGGTGAGGAGCTGCCCGGCTCGCTGTCGGCGACCGACCTGGTCGGTTGGTACAACGGCCACCCCGACAAGCAGGACCTGCGGGTCCCGCTCCATCACGAGAGGGCGGTGGTGATCGGCAACGGCAACGTCGCGCTCGACGTGGCCCGCATCCTCACCTCGGACCCCGAGGACCTCGCGCGCACCGACATCGCGGCGCTGCCCTGGGCGACGCTCAGCAACGGCGTCGCTGCGCGAGGTGGTGGTGCTCGGGCGCCGCGGCCCGGCGGAGGCCGCGTTCACGATGCCCGAGCTGGTCGGCCTGGCCGGCCTCGACGGGATCAACGTGGTGGTGGACACCGGCGGTCAGCCCATCGAGGGCGACGGCGCCAAGGTGCGGCTGCTCGCCGAGCTCGCCGGCCGGCCGCAGATCGAGGGTCGCCGCACGCTCGTGCTTCGGTTCCGGACCACGCCGGAGCGGATCCTCGGCGACGAGGCGGTCACCGGCATCGAGGTGACCCGCGACGGCCGCACCGAGGTCATCGAGTGCGGCCTCGTGCTCAGGGCGATCGGCTACCACGGCGAACCGGTCACCGACCTTCCGTACGACGCCGCGACCGGCACCGTCCCCAACGACCGCGGCCGCGTCCGCCCCGGGGTGTACGTCGCCGGCTGGGTCAAGCGCGGCCCGACGGGCTTCATCGGCACGAACAAGTCCTGCGCACAGGAGACCGTCGAGCGGATGCTCGACGACGCCGACGCCGGGGCACTGCCGGCGCCGACTCGCACCCGAGAGGATCTGGCCGCGACGCTCGAGTCGCGCGGCGTGATTCCGATCGACGCGACCGGGTGGCGGGCGATCGACCACGAGGAGCGACGCCGGGGCATGCAGCGCGGCCGCCCGCGGCTCAAGCTCGTGGACCCCGCCGAGCTGCGCCGGGTGGCGCGGGAGACCCGGGTGCGAGCCGGTTACAGTTCTGCTCGCAGACTGAGGCAGAAGCGAGGCTGAGATGTCGTCCACCGAGCGCGGCCGTCCCGACGGCCGACAGCTGAGGTGGGACAAGCACAACCAGGTGCGGCGGCAGACGATCCTGGACGCCGCCATCGCCGTACTCGAGGAGACCGAGCCGGGCGAGGACATCCACGTCCAGCAGATCGCCCAGCGCGCCGGCCTGAGCCGCACCGTCGTCTACCGGCACTTCACCGACCGGGCCGACCTCGACCAAGGCGTCCAGACGGCCATCCTCGAGATGCTGGCCGGTGAGCTGCTGCCCGAGGTCACCCTCGCGGGCACGATCGACGAGATCATCCAGCGCATCGTCGGCACCTATGTGCGCTGGACCGTCGCCCACCCGAGCCTGCACCGCTTCGCCGAGCACGACGTCCCCGGCGCCGCGGGCTCCAGCGCCCTCGAGGTCGCAGTCGTGCAGATCGCCGCCCAGGTCGAGGAGATCATCTCGGTCGGCGCGGAGCAGCTCGGCGCACCGCTGTCCGACGACGACGCCGCCGCCCTGGACCCGCTCGTGTTCGGGCTCGTGGGCGCCGTGTTCGGCGCGACCCGGCGCTGGCTGTCCCGACCTGAGCGGCGGCCCGAGCCCGAGACGTTCGTCCGGCTGGTCAGCGACTCGGTCTGGCACATCATCGACGGCCATGCCCGCCGGCTGGGCATCGAGCTCGACCCGGACGTGAGCGTCGAGGCACTGTTCGCCAACGCGACGGGCCAGGAGTCCAGCACGTGAGCGATGACGTCCGCCAGGACGGCGTGGGTGAGCCGGACGATCTCGACCGGCTGTGGACCCCGCACCGGATCTCCTACATCCGTGGCGAGAACAAGCCGGCGGACGAGAGCGCAGGGGAGTGCCCGTTCTGCCGGATCCCACAGATGGACGACGAGGCCGGACTCGTGGTGCACCGGGGCGAGCTGGCGTACGTCGTCCTCAACCTCTACCCGTACTCGCCCGGCCACCTGATGGTCTGCCCCTACCCGCACGTCGCCGACTACACGGAGATCAGCGACGCCGAAGTGATCGCGATCGCCGACCTGACCCGCACCGCGATGCGGGTGATCCGGTCGGTCTCCGGCGCCGGCGGCTTCAACCTCGGCATGAACCAGGGCGCCATCGCCGGAGCAGGCATCGCCGCTCACCTGCACCAGCACGTCGTACCCCGCTGGCCGGGCGACCAGAACTTCATGCCGATCATCGGCCGCACCAAGACGCTTCCGGAGCTGCTCTCAGACACTCGGGCGCTGTTGGCCGAAGCCTGGCTGAAGGCCTAGACGGGTTCGAACGTCGCCAGCAGCGCCTCCAGCGCCTCCTGGTCCGGCCCCACGAACTCGGGAACGTTCGGCGCCTCGTCGAGCATCGCGAACATCGCGTCGTTCATCCCGACCGCCGGCGGCAGGTGGGTGCTGAGGATCGCCGATGGGTCGAGCGCGCGGAAGGTGTCGACGGTGGCCGCGAACTTCCGGCCGTCGACGTTGCGCACCCACGGACTGTCGATCGCAGCCCACAGCAGCTGAGCGGCTCGCCGCTCATCCTCGCTGACGGCGCGGACGTCACCACCCGTCGCAAGCTCGGCGCTGCTCATCGGGCCGCCGAAGCAGTCGGAGGCGAACAGGGTGCCGGTCTTGTCATCGAGGAGGCCGACGGTCGCGGGGTTGTCGAACAACGGTGGCCGATAGCCCGTGACGGTGCGGTCACCGAGGTCGAGCTTCTGGCCGGGGTTCAGGAGGTAGACGCGATCCATCGGCACCATCCACTCGGTCGACATGATGCCGACGCCGATGAACGTCGTGACGATGCGCGCGTTCGGGGCGGCATCGAGCAGCGGCCACAGTCCGCCGGTGTGGTCGCGGTCGGGGTGGGTGATCCAGATCCAGCGGACATCAGCGGGATCGATCACCTCCGCCAGCTCGGTGACGAAGTCCTTGTCCGGCGTGCTCAGCCCGGTGTCGATCGACCATCGGCTGCTCGGCGTGCAGGACGAACGTGTTCACGGCGAGATGGCCGATGCCCGGCACCTCCGCCTGGTCGCTCAGCACGGTGACGTCCGTGCCTACTTTGTGTTTCTCCATGATCGCTGCCTCTCGGTGCTCAGAACGGAACCTGTGTGGCGAGGAGTCCCTCGCCGGTGCCGCGTCCGGAGAGCACGCGGCAGAACTCGATCGCATCCATCTCGATGCGCTCGCCGTCCGAGCCGTGCGACCACGAGCCGCCGGCTGGTCCGGTGAGGGTGAGCGAGTAGGGACGGCCGTGTCGATCGGCCCACTCGGCGACCACGTCAGCCACGATCACCCCGTCGTGCTCGGAGGTCAGCACCGGTTGTGCGTTGACCGCCTTGGCGATGTCCATCCGGTGCATCCACGGGTCGCGGGTGAGGATGACGTCGCTGAGGAAGCCGATCACCCATTGCTCGTCGCGGCCGTTCACGTGCTGCAGGTCCGGGAACGGCCGCTTCCGCATGAAGCCCGGAGTGAGGCGCCGGCCCCGGACGGCCTTGGGTCCGACCTTCTTGGCGCCCTCGACGATGTCGTCGATCGTCCAGTCGGCGCGTTCGCTGACCTGGAGACTGGTAGTGGCCGTCACCTGGTCCACGCCCTGCTCCTCGGCGATCGCCTCCGCCTTGCGAGACTGCCTGCGCATCTCGAGTGGCGTGGTGACCATGTGCGCCATGCCGACCATGTGGCAGGCGAGCTGCCGGACGTCCCAGAGGGGGCAGTCCGTCGGGCGGCTCCAGTCGTCGGGGCCGAGTCCGGCGAGGGCGTCGGCCATCCGCGCGTACTCGGTCTTGGCGAGCTGCATGGCGAGCGGCCGGGGGATACGCGGCCGAATGACGTCGTCTCGGCTGGGGGTGGTGGTGCTCATCGGGTGCTCCCGTCGGGAGAGGGCGGTGGTTGAGGGAGGCGGGAAGGCCGACGGCGTCGGCCCACATGTCGACGGCGCGGGCGAGCAACGCAGCTGATGCGCGTGCCGCCTGGGTCGTTCGCGAAGTGCTGGTTGACCAGGCCGCCGAGGATCGACACCCAGATCGTGAAGTCCGCGTCCGAGATGTCCCCGAGACCCATCACCCGGCGGCGTCCGTCGCTCCATGACGCGGACCGATGGGGCGTAGGACTCCGGGCTGGGCTCGAAGCCGGGCACGATCCGCTCGTTCATCAGCTGATAGCGGGGATGGTCGGCCACAGCGAAGTCGTAGAACTGGCGCGAGATCAGGTACATCACGGCGCGCGGGTCGCTCCGCCATCTCGGCGACCTTGCCGTCCAGCGGCGTCGAGGGTTGCTTCGTACTCGCCCCACGCCTCCCCGAACATCGCGTCGTAGATCGCCATCTTGGAGGCGAAGTGGCCGTAGAGGGACGGGGCCTGCATGCCCACCCGGTCGGCGACGTCGCGCAGCGTGATCTGGGTCAGTCCCGACTCCCGAGCCGAGCGCCCAGGCGGCGTCGAGGATCTCGCGCCGCGTCGCCTCACGGCGTTCGGCGACCCTATCGCGCTTCGGAGTTCCTAACATGATTAGGAGAATGGAGCGTTACGACCCGTGGGTCAAGACCGGTCTGGACAGCCGCACGGGTAGCCTGCGGCCACCATGCTCGAGAGATTCCGCGACTTCTGGACCAACGTCTGGAAGCCCCTCGCCCACCTGCTGATCCGGCTCGGCGTGACCCCCAACATGGTCACCTTCTTCGGCACCGTCGGGGTGGTCGCCGGTGCACTCGTGTTCTTCCCGCGGGGCGAGCTGCTGATCGGGGTCCTGGTGATCACGGCGTTCGTGTTCAGCGACATCATCGACGGCTACATGGCCCGGCTGACCGGCATCACCGGGAAGTTCGGCTCGTTCTGGGACTCGACGCTCGACCGCATCGGCGACGGGGCGATCTTCGGTGGCCTGGCCCTCTACTTCGCCGGACCGGGGGACAGCTACCTCTATCTCTGCCTGTGCCTCTACAACCTGGTGACCGGCTCGGTGACGTCGTACGCGCGGGCGAAGGCCGAGTCGCTCGGGCTGAACGCCAAGGGTGGGCTCGCCGAGCGTGCCGACCGGTTGGTGTCGATCCTGGTGATGACCGCGTTCGGGGCGATCTTCGACCTGCCGATCCTGATGTTCGTCGCCCTGTGGGCGCTGGCCTTCGCGAGCACCTACACGGTGGGCTTCCGGGTGCTCAAGGTGTACCGGCAGGTGGTGGCCGAGGAGGCCGCCGCCGATGTCGGGTCGGCGACCTGACCGCCGTACGATTGCGGTATGGCTGAGACCCCCGAGCAGGAGAGCACCACCGGCACCATCCGCGTGAAGCGCGGGATGGCCGAGATGCTCAAGGGCGGCGTGATCATGGACGTGGTCACGCCCGAGCAGGCGAAGATCGCCGAGGACGCCGGCGCGGTGGCGGTGATGGCGCTCGAGCGGGTGCCCGCCGACATCCGGGCTCAGGGCGGGGTCAGCCGGATGAGCGACCCGGACATGATCGACGGGATCATCGCGCAGGTCTCGATCCCGGTGATGGCCAAGGCCCGGATCGGCCACTTCGCCGAGGCGCAGGTGCTGCAGAGCCTGGGCGTCGACTACGTCGACGAGTCGGAGGTGCTGACGCCGGCCGACTACGCCAACCACATCGACAAGTGGGCGTTCACCGTGCCGTTCGTGTGCGGTGCCACCAACCTGGGCGAGGCGCTGCGCCGGATCACCGAGGGCGCGGCGATGATCCGCTCCAAGGGAGAGGCCGGCACCGGCGACGTCTCCAACGCGGTGACCCACATGCGCACCATCCGCCGCGAGATCCGCCGACTCGGCGCCCTCGAGGGTGACGAGCTGTACGTCGCGGCGAAGGAGCTGCAGGCGCCGTACGCACTGGTCAAGGAGGTCGCCGAGAGCGGCAAGCTCCCGGTCGTGCTGTTCACCGCGGGCGGCATCGCCACCCCGGCCGACGCGGCGATGATGATGCAGCTCGGCGCCGAGGGCGTGTTCGTCGGCTCCGGCATCTTCAAGTCCGGCAACCCGGCGCAGCGGGCCGAGGCGATCGTGAAGGCCACCACGTTCCACGACGACCCGGCGATGGTCGCCAAGGTGTCCCGCGGGCTCGGCGAGGCGATGGTCGGCATCAACGTCGAGGACATCCCGCAGCCGCACCGGCTCGCCGAGCGCGGCTGGTAGCCGGCCTCAGACCCCGGAGGACGGTCCGAGGCGACCTCCTCGGAGTCGCCTCGGGTGCCGCACGAACCCGACGCACGGATCGCCGAGCGCGGCACGGCGCAGCAGGATCGCCTCCTGACGCAGCGCGATGGTGAATTCCGGGGCATGCCGGGCGCAGGCGGCAGCCGCATCGTGCGACTGGAGCGCGTTCAGCCAGGAGCGGTATGCCCCCTCAACCGGCGAATCCTCGGTCTCCGGAGACGTGGTCGGTGCGGACGGGGTCACGCTCCGGCGGTTCGGCTCCGGCGCGCCCCCTCGTCACCCCCACAGCCACCCAGTCCCGTCAGAAGAGGGACCAAAACGCACGTCAGCCCGCCGAACGGGCACATCGTGTAGTCACAACGGGTCATTGTCGTGGGATTCGGGACTAATGCCGACTCGATCCGCCCTTCACTACTCGTGACCGGCTCCGTCGGTCATCAGAGTCACGTCCATGGGGGCGTGTAGGGGAGGCAACCATGAAGAAAAGCACAAAGGGCGCACTCGCGGCCGGTTCCGCGGCGGTCCTGCTCATGGGTGGCGTCGGCACGCTGGCGTACTGGAGCGACAGCGAAGACATCACCGGTGGTGCTATCAATAGCGGTGACCTGACCCTGAGCCAGGAGAGCGGACAGGACTGCTCGAACTGGACGCTCGACTCTGCCGGGGGCTCGACGACGTACGTCCCGGGAACCACACTCGTGGTGCCTGGTGACGTGATCACCAGGACCTGCGAGTACACCGTGAATGCATCGGGGTCGCACCTGGCGGCGACGCTAGGGCTCGAGGCGTCCGCCATCACCGGTGACGTCGACCTCAGCGGCGCTCTCGACGTCGACGCTACCTACACGCTGAACGCGGCCTCGGTCGCGGACGGCGCCTCGGTGACTTCGGCCAACGATGGGCACGCGCTCGTGGCGGCGATCTCGGTTACGTTCGACACCGCTACGAGCGGGACGACGGCGCAGCTCGAGACGGCCGCCCTCAACGACGTCACCATCTCGCTGACCCAGACCCACGCCTGACCGCGGGTCCATCGTGACCAACATTCGTCTCGGGCACGTGCGCCGCGGGTTCGCGTGGCTGTTCATCCTGGCGACCCTGTCGATCCTGGCGGTGGCAGTGCTGCTGCCCAGGGTCGGCGGGGCAACGCCCTACACCGTGCTGAGCAGCTCGATGGAGCCGGACCTACCGCCGGGGACCCTAGTGGTGGTGAAGCCGACCCCGGCCGAACAGATCGGCGTTGGGTCTGTCATCACCTATCAACTCAATTCCGGCAAGTCGAGCGTGGTCACGCATCGAGTCGTTTCACAGACCATCGACGGTCAGGGTCAGACCCGTTTCCAGACTCAGGGCGATGCGAACAGCGCGGCTGACCAAGAATGGGTGCGTCCGGCCCAGGTCCGTGGGGAGCTCTGGTACTCGGTGCCCTTCCTCGGCTACGTCAACAACCTGCTGACGGGTCAGCAGCGGCAGTGGGCGGTTTGCGCAATGGCGGTTCTTCTATTGGGGTACGCCGCACTCAGCTGGGGCGGTGCGCTGCGGGACAGGACGCGCGCACGACGTAAGCGAGCGGAGGTCACTGATGGCGCGATCCACGCACCGACGCCGGCGTAGCGGCCGGATCCGCGCTCTCCTCAGCCTGGGCATGGTGCTGGGGTTGGGAGCCACGGGCACCTTCGCCTACTGGACCGACGACGTGACGGTCAGCGGCACGACCTTCACCGCTGGCACCATCGACCTCAGGGTCAACAACTCCGATGCCGTCACGGGGTATACCGCGCTCAACATCTCGGCGATGGTCCCGGGCAACTCGACAGCCGGCATCCTGACGATCAAGAACAATGGGACAGCGCCGCTCAAGTACACGGCTGCCGCCACTGCCTCCAACGCGGATGGCAAGGGGTTGGGGGCGGCGCTGGTGGTCAAGGTCACTGCAGACTCCAGTGTCACCGCAACGCCGCCGACTGCCACCTGCGCAGGCGCCGCACTGCTCGGGTCCGGCACCGCGTTGAACGCTTCGTTGGTCCCGACTGGTCGGCTGCTGGCTGCAGGCGCCAGCGAGACGATCTGCATCCAAGTGACGCTCCCCGTAAGCGCCGTGACCGCCCTCCAGGGCGCCACGACCAGCGTCGGGTTCACGTTCACCGGAACCTCGGATCTCTCCTGATGCGACGGATTCGCGAGGCGCTGCTGACGTTGGGGGCGGTGCTCGGCGCCCTCTGCCTGCTGCTCGGGCTGCTGGCCGTCACCTTCGGGGTGCACCTGCTGGTCTTCCAGTCAGGATCGATGTCGCCCACCATCCACACCGGAGACCTGGCCTTGTCGCGGACCGTGAGTGCAGCGGAACTGCGTCCCGACGACGTGGTGTCGGTGATCGACGCAGGTGGCAACCGGGTGACCCACCGCGTGGTCGACGTCGTCCGGCAAGGCGACCTGCGGCAACTGACACTCAAGGGTGATGCCAACGAGTCGATCGACCAGGAGACCTACACCGTCGCGGAGGCGCAGCGGGTGGTATTCGTGCTTCCCAAGGCGGGTTACGTGGTGTCCTGGACGACCAGCCCCCTGGGGTTGGTTCTGCTCGGCGGCTACGGCGCCTTCCTGCTCTCGGTGTTCCTCCGAGGCAGAGGCCGCGACGGAGGCGATCCACCGGTTCCGCCTCGGCGCCGGTCGCCGGCCAAGCGACGGGCGACGCCGACGCGTCGGACCACCCCGGCGCTGCTCGCCGTGGCGTTGGGAGGAGTCATTGCCTTCGTGCCCAGTCAGGCCGCCGCAGCTCCGTGGACTGATCAAGTCACGATTGCTGGTAGCACTTTCGGTGCCCACACTGTTCCTGCCCCGTCCACATTTACATGCTCGGGACTCGGCCTGGGTTCAGTGCGTTTCAACTGGTCACCGGTGGGAGGGGCGACGCGGTACAGGGTCTATTACAACAGTGGAGCAGCAAGCCAAACGTACACGGGCACCACTGCGACCATCAGCGGGCTCATCGGTGGGAACACGGCATGGGTCACGACCGAGATCAACTACGGCTCGACCACATGGGTCTCGGGACCATCGGTGACGCGCAGCTACACGTTCCTCCTCGTCAGCCTTTGCAGCTGACCCGAGGGGCCGATGCGTCACCGCCGGGTCAGTAACCTTTCGCACGTGAGAGCCCGGGTCCGCGTTGCGATCGGCGCTGCGCTCCTGTGCCTCACGCCCGGACTGGCCGCCTGCTCCGTCGGATGGAACGACGACGACCCGTTGGTCGTGGACACCGAGCACGGCAAGGTCGAGGGCATCGAGACCCGAGGCATCCGCGCCTGGCGCGGCATCCCGTTCGCCGCACCCCCGGTGGGCGACCTGCGCTGGGAGCCGCCGCAGGAGCACGACGACTGGAGCGGCACCAGGAGCGCCGGCGCGTACGGCGCGAAGTGCATCCAGGGCGAACCGACGCCCGGACAGACGGGAGCGGTGGTCGCTCCGGGCTCCGCGGAGGACTGCCTCTATCTCAACGTCAACGCGCCCGGAGGACGCCGATGACCTGCCGGTGATCGTGGTCATCCACGGTGGCGGGTTCGTGGTCGGCACCGGCAACTACCCGATCGCGAACTCTCCGGC
Organism: uncultured Actinomycetota bacterium; assembly: GCA_963798055.1. Classification (GTDB taxonomy): domain Bacteria; phylum Actinomycetota; class Actinomycetes; order Propionibacteriales; family Nocardioidaceae; genus Nocardioides. The sequence goes on along the minus strand of CAWCRX010000014.1, from coordinate 102,751 downwards.
CGTGGTCAAGCGCGGCGTGGTGCTGGTGAGCATCAACTACCGCCTCGGCCGGTTCGGCTTCTTCGCCCACCCGGCCCTGGAGGGCGGCATCGCGAACTTCGGGCTGCTCGACCAGGTTGCGGCGCTGGAGTGGGTCAGGGACAACATCGAGGGCTTCGGCGGGGATCCCGACAACGTGACCGTCCTGGGGCAGTCGGCCGGCGGCATGTCGGTCAACGCCCTGATGACCTCGCCCGCCGCGGAGGGGTTGTTCGACAAGGCGGTCGTGCAGTCGGGGCTCGGTCGCGAGCAGTCGATCTCCCTGGACGAGGCGAGAGAGCAGGGCGAGGAGTTCCTTCCTGGCCTGGATGCCGACGAGCTCCGTGATCTCGACGCCGACAGGGTCCTCGGACCTCCGCAGGACGTCCTCGGCGGCGACCTGCCGATCATCGACGAAGTGCTGCCGCAACGGGTCGCCGACGCGTTCGCGGCAGGGAAGTTGAGGCCGATGTTCCTTACCTGGTGGGGACGACCAGCGCGGAGTTCCCCGACCCGGTCCTGACGAGTATCGGCAAGTCGCCCGTCGACGCACGCAACGCAGCTGATCGGCAGCAAACGCGCGGAGTTCGTCGCGTTGTACGGCGGCGAGCTGGGGCTGGTGTTCCACCTGGTCAGCGACGCCATCTTCACCGAGCCCGCGCGCTTCCTGGCCACCGCGCACGCAGCCCGAGCGCCGACGTACCGCTATCGCTTCTCGATCGCCTCCGCGCAGGAGCAAGCGAACCAGGGCGGGGCGATCCACTCGGCCGAGGGGTACGTATGTGTTCGACTACACCGCCGCGGACCCCGAGCTCGCCGACGAGATCTGCGACTACTGGGTGAGCTTCGCGAAGACCGGCGACCCCAACCACGGTGACGCGGTCGAGTGGCCGACGGCAGCAGGCGAGGGGTTGATCGACTTCACGAACGACGGGCCGGTGGCGCAGAAGCCGGATCCCTGGGGTCCGCGGTTGGACGAGGTGCAGGCGGCCGTTGAGCGGTTGTCCTGACCGAGCCCATAAAATCGTGGGATGACCACGATCGGCGTCCTCGCCCTGCAGGGTGACGTGCGGGAGCACCTGCACGCCCTGCAGCGGCTCGGGGTGGGCGCGATGCCGGTCCGCCGGGTGTCCGAGCTGGACGCCTGCGACGGCCTGGTCATCCCCGGCGGCGAGTCGACGACGATGGCCAAGCTGGCTCGCACCTTCGAGCTGATCGAGCCGCTGCGGATCCGGATCAAGGAAGGGCTGCCCTGCCTGGGCACCTGTGCCGGGATGATCCTGCTCGCCGAGCGGATCGTCGACGGCATCGCCGGCCAGGAGACCTTCGGCGGTCTCGACGTGACCGTGCGGCGCAACGCGTTCGGGCGTCAGGTTGACTCGTTCGAGGGCGACCTGCTCATGGACGGCATCGACGGTCCGGTGCACGGAGTCTTCATCCGAGCGCCGTGGGTCGAGGAGGCCGGTCCGGGTGTCGAAGTACTGGCGCGGGTCGCGGCCGGTCCGGCCGCGGATAGGATCATCGCGGTCCGGCAGGGTCCGTTGCTGGCGACGGCGTTCCATCCCGAGGTGGGCAGCGACACCCGGATCCATCAGATGTTCGTCGACCTGGTGCGGGCTGCGCCGGTCGAGTAGACGCAGATAAGGAACCCGCATGTCCGGCCACTCCAAATGGGCGACCACCAAGCACAAGAAGGCGGTCGTCGACGCCAAGCGCGGCAAGATGTTCGCCAAGCTCATCAAGAACATCGAGGTCGCCGCGCGGATGGGCGGCGGTGACCCGGCGGGCAACCCGACGCTCTACGACGCGATCCAGAAGGCCAAGAAGTCATCGGTCCCCAACGACAACATCGACCGTGCCGTCAAGCGCGGATCGGGCGAGGACACCGGCGGCGCCGACTACCAGACGATCATGTACGAGGGTTACGGCCCCTCGGGCGTCGCGATGCTCATCGAGTGCCTCACCGACAACAAGAACCGGGCGGCCATGGAGGTCCGGACCGCGATGAACCGCAACGGCGGCTCGCTCGCCGACCCGGGCTCGGTCTCGTTCCTGTTCAACCGCAAGGGCGTGGTGATCGTGCCCACGGGGCAGGACGGCCGTGAGGTCAGCGAGGACGACGTGCTGGAGGCGACCCTCGATGCGGGCGCCGACGACGTCAACGACCTCGGCGAGGCGTTCGAGGTGATCTCGGAGGCGACCGACCTTGTCGCCGTTCGCACCGCCCTGCAGGCGGCCGGCATCGACTACGACTCGGCCGAGGCGTCGTTCGTGCCCGACATGGAGGTGGCGCTCGATCGCGAGGGCGCCGGGAAGATGTTCCGGCTGGTCGACGCGCTCGAAGACCTCGACGACGTCCAGAACGTGTTCGCCAACTACGACGTCTCCGACGAGATCATGCAGCAACTCGAAGACGCCTGACGGATGAGGTGCGAAGCCGATACGCGCTGCGCCTCGATACCATCACTCGGCGCTACTCGAGGCCATCGCGACGCTCCTGCTCCTCGACCACCGGGTACGCCGCGTGTCGTGCCGCGGTCTGACGCCGTCCGCGGTTAGCGTGGTCTCCGAACAGGTGTTCGGACGAAGGGTTGCGACGTGCGCGTGCTGGGGATCGATCCGGGGCTGACCCGCTGCGGGCTCGGCATTGTCGAGGGCGACGTGGGGCGGCCGCTCCGACTGGTCGACGTCAACGTGATCCGCACGTCCGCCGGCGTTCCGGTCGCCGAGCGACTCGTGACGATCGAGCGGGGCATCGACGCCTGGCTCGACGAGCACGAGCCAGACGCCGTGGCCGTGGAGCGGGTGTTCGCCCGCTCCGACTCCAGCACCATCATGGGCACCGCCCAGGCGAGCGGGATCGCGCTGGTCGCCGCGGCCCGCCGGGGGCTGCCGATCGCGCTGCACACCCCGAGCGAGGTGAAGGCCGCGGTCTCCGGCAACGGCCGCGCCACCAAGGCGCAGGTCGGGGCGATGGTGGCCCGGCTCCTGAGGCTGGACGCCGTACCCCAACCCGCGGACGCTGCCGATGCACTGGCCCTGGCGATCACGCACATCTGGCGCGGGGGAGCCCAGGCCAGGATCGATGCGGCCGTCGCGGCAGTGAGGAGCAGGGCATGATCGCGTTCGTGCGCGGCCGGGTCGCCGGCCTCACCCTGTCCAGCGCCGTTCTCGAGGTCGGCGGGGTCGGCCTCGAGGTGATGTGTACGCCGGGCACGCTGGCCGGGCTGCGGACCGGCCAGGAGGCGACGCTGCCGACGAGCATGGTGGTGCGCGAGGACTCGCTGACGCTGTTCGGCTTCGTCGACGAGGACGAGAAGCAGACCTTCGAGCTCGTGCAGACGGCGTCGGGGGTCGGACCGAAGCTCGCCCAGGCGATGGTGGCCTGCCTGAGTCCCGACGACCTTCGGCGCGCGGTCGCGACCGACGACGTGAAGACCCTGACCCGGGTGCCGGGCGTCGGGCAGAAGGGCGCGCAGCGGATCATCCTCGAGCTCAAGGACCGGATCGGCGCTCCTACGACCGGACACGTGGCGCCAACCGGGCCGGCCGACGCGCCCTGGCGCGGCCAGGTGCACCAGGGCCTGGTCGGGCTCGGCTGGTCGACCAAGGACGCCGACAAGGCGGTGGACGCGGTGGCGACTGAGGCCGGCGAGACCCCGGATGTGGCGGCCCTGCTCCGTTCCGCGCTCCGTTCGCTGAGCAAGGCCTGACATGGACGACCTCGAAGCGGCCGAGCAGGTCCATCTCGAGTCGCTGACCGCGGCCGAGGCGGAGGGCGACGAGCGGGCGGTGGAGGCGGCGCTCCGGCCGCGGACGCTCGACGAGGTCGTGGGACAGGGCCGGGTCCGGGCCCAGCTCGGGTTGGTGCTCGAAGCGGCGCGCAAACGCGGCCGGGCCGCCGACCACGTGCTGCTCTCCGGCCCACCGGGCCTCGGCAAGACCACGCTCGCGATGATCATCGCCCACGAGATGTCCGCACCGCTGCGGCTGACCAGCGGCCCGGCGATCACCCACGCCGGCGATCTGGCGGCGATCCTCTCCGGCCTGAACGAGGACGACGTCCTGTTCGTCGACGAGATCCACCGGATGTCCCGGCCCGCCGAGGAGATGCTCTACATGGCGATGGAGGACTTCCGGGTCGACGTCGTCATCGGCAAGGGGCCGGGCGCGACCGCGATCCCACTGGAGATCCCGTCGTTCACGCTGGTCGGCGCCACGACCCGCGCCGGTCTGCTCCCGGGGCCGCTGCGGGACCGGTTCGGGTACACCGGGCATCTGGAGTTCTACGACCCCGAGGAGCTCGACGTCATCGTGCACCGGTCCGCGGGCCTGCTCGGGGTCGACCTGACCGACCAGGGCGCCGCCGAGATCGCCTCCCGGTCCCGGGGCACCCCACGGATCGCCAACCGGCTGCTGCGACGGGTCCGCGACTACGCGCAGGTGCGCGCCGACGGCATCGTCACGCTGGACGTCGCCAAGGCGGCGCTCGCTCTCTACGAGGTGGACGAGCTCGGCCTGGATCGGCTCGACCGGGCGGTCCTCGACGCGATCTGCCGACGCTTCGGCGGCGGGCCGGTGGGCATCTCCACGCTGGCCGTGGCGGTCGGTGAGGAACGGGAGACCGTCGAGGAGGTCGCGGAGCCGTTCCTGGTCCGCAACGGCTTCCTGGCCCGCACCCCTCGGGGTCGGGTCGCCACCCCTGCCGCCTGGGAGCACCTCGACCTGGACGCGCCGCCCACGCCCGCTGGCGAGGACTCGTTGTTCGACGAGTAGGGTCGGTTCGTCGGGATTCACGTGTCCCCCGACACACACCGTTACACTTGCCCGTCGGTCGGCCCCGCCACTGTTTCGCGGTGGCCGCAATCTCACCCAATGCTCGAGAGGTTTCGTCGTGGAAGGGCTTGCAGGCCTGCTGCCTTTGGTAGCCATCGCCCTGTTGTTCTGGCTCCTGATCATCCGCCCGGCCAGTCGCCGGCAGAAGGATCAGGTCCGGATGCAATCGTCCCTCAACCTGGGGGACGAGGTGATGCTCACCTCCGGAATCTTCGGCAAGGTAACCGAGCTGACCGACGACCGGCTGATGGTCGACATCGCACCGGGGGTCACGATCCGCGTCGCCCGCGGCGCGATCGGGTCCGTCGTACCGACGGACGAGCCGGAGCCGGAAGCAACCGAGCCCGTCGACCGTGACGAAGGCTCGGAGGAGCGCTGATGGCGAGCAAGCAACTCCGCCCGGGTCGCACCCTGGTGGTCTTCTTCCTCGGCGTCGCGATCGCCTACGGGCTGGTCGCGCTCACCGGGACCTGGAAGCCCGAGCTCGGCCTGGACCTCCAGGGCGGGACCCGGATCCAGCTGACCGCGCAGGGCGATCCCACTGAGGACAGCCTCGAAGAGGCGCGCAGCATCATCGACCAGCGGGTCAACGGCACCGGCGTCGCCGAGGCCGAGGTGACCACCCAGGGCGGCAACCAGATCGTCGTCGAGATCCCGGGTGACAGCCGCGAGTGACCTGGAAGAGGTAGTGAAGCGCCAGGCGCAGCTCCGGTTCCGGCTGGTCGCCTGCAGCGACTACGAGCCGTGCGGGACCGGTACGACGACGCCGCAGCCGGAGAATCCACTTCAGCCCGAGGCCACCGTCCGACGGAGCCCACGGACCAGCAGCCGACCGGGCAGCAGACCGACGAGCCGCCAGGGCAACAACCGGCCGCCGGTCGGCTTCGGCAGCACCGCCGACCCGACGGGGGACCCCTCCGACGAGCCGACCGACACCGAGTCGCCCACGGAGCCGGAGTCCACTGAGTCGGCCCCCGTGGACGACGTACCCGGTGTCGACGACCAGAAGTTCACCGCGCCGGTCGACGAAGAGCTCGCCTGGTCCCAGTCGCCCGACCCGGGGGCTGCAGCGGAGTTCGCCAATTACGCCTGTGCCGAGGACGGGACCCTGGTCAACGCCGACGGTTCGCCGGCCACGGTCAGGCCCACGGCACCGGTGACCATTCCGTCGGTCGACGACCCGAGCAAGCCGCTGATGACCTGCGAGCCGCCGGAGAATGCTCCCGGCACCGACCAGGACCGGCCCGCGGTGAAGTACCTGCTGTCGCGAGCGGTCATCCAGGGCTCCGACCTCAGCTCCGCCAGCGCCGGCGTGCCGCAGAACCAGGTCAGCTGGGTCGTCAACCTCGAGATCGGCGGAGACGGCCAGGACGCGTTCACCGCGATCTCCCGGGCCTTGGTCGGTTCGGAACGCCAGTTCGCGATCGTCCTCGACGGCACGGTGATCTCGGCGCCGACGATGGACGGCCTGATCACCAACGGTCAGGCGCAGATCAGCGGCAACTTCACCGAGGCGTCCGCCAACGCCCTGGCGACCAGCCTGAAGTACGGCGCGCTGCCGCTCACCTTCGACGACAACAGCACCACGACCGAGGAGATCGGCCCCACCCTCGCCGGCAACCAGCTCGCCGCCGGCATCACCGCGGGTCTGATCGGCCTCGGCACTGGTGATGCTCTACTGCCTGATCTACTACCGCGGCCTGGGACTGGTCGTGCTGGCGTCATTGCTGGTCGCGGCCGGGGTCACCTACGCGATGGTGCTGCTGCTCGGGGAGTCGGCCAACTTCACGCTCACGCTGCCCGGCATCGCGGGACTGATCGTGGCGGTCGGTATCACCGCGGACTCCTTCATCGTCTACTTCGAGCGGATACGCGACGAGATGCGCGAGGGCAAGTCGATGCGGGTCGCGGTCGAGTCCGGTTGGAGTCAGGGCCCGTAACACCTGTCTCGCCGCCGACGCGGTCTCCTTCCTCGCCGCCATCGCTGCTGTTCATCTTCGCCGTCGGCGTGGTGAAGGGCTTCGCGTTCGCGCTCGGCCTCAGCACGCTCATCGACGTCGTCGTCTTCTTCTTCTTCACCAAGCCGTTGGTGTCCTGGCTGGCGCGCTACAAGTTCTTCAACTCCGGTCACCGGATGTCCGGCCTGGACGCGAGTGCTCTCGGCGTCGACTCGATCAATCGTCGGCACCGCGGGAGGGAAGGCCTGATGGGCAAGTTCTCGAGGCTCGGCAACGACCTCTACACCGGCAAGAAGTCCATCGACTTCATCGGGCGCCGCTGGCTCTGGTACGCCATCTCCGCGGTCATCCTGCTGATCGCCATCGGCGGCTGGACCATCAAGGGCCTCAACTTCGGCATCGAGTTCACCGGTGGCACGCAGTACTCCGTCGTCGTCGGCCAGGACCAGGCCAACCAGGACACGGCCGACGAGCTGCGTGATGTCATCGCCGACACCGGCATCGACGACGCGTCCGCGCCGATCGTCACGACCCAGGGCAACGAAGCCATCGTCGTACAGACCGAGCCGCTCACCGACGACGAGGGCGACCGAGGTCGCAGAGACGCATCGTGGAGGCCACCGGAGTCGATCGCGATCGCAGGACATCTCCGAGAACGAGATCGGCCCGAGCTGGGGCGAGGAGGTGGCCGAACGGTCCACCATCGGTCTGGTCGTGTTCCTGATCGCGCTGGTGCTCTTCATCTGGGCGTACTTCCGGCAGTGGAAGATGGCGGTCGGCGCGCTGGTCGCGGTGGCGCACGACGTGCTCATCACGTCGGCGTCTATGCGATCTCCGGGTTCGAGGTCACGCCGGCGACCGTCACCGGTGTGCTCACCATCCTCGGGCTTCTCGCTCTACGACACGGTCGTGGTGTTCGACCAGGTGCGCAACAACACGAAGAACCTGCGCCAGTCGCGGCAGAGCTACGCGCAGGCCGCCAACCTGGCCATCAACCAGACCTTGGTGCGGTCGATCAACACGTCGATCGTGGCGCTGATCCCGGTGGGTGTGATCCTCTGGGTCAGCGCGGTGCAGCTGGGTGCGAGCTCGCTGAAGGACCTGTCGCTCGCTCTGTTCGTGGGTACTGCCGCTGGTGTCTACTCCTCGGTCTTCATCGCGACCCCGCTCGTGGCGCACCTGAAGTCAGAACGAGTCGGAGATGCAAAGAGGCCGAGCGCCGGGCCAAGGCGCGGGCGAATCCCGGGCTGCCGCCGACCCGTACGCCGAGGTGCCGGTGTTCACCGAGGACCTGCCGGTGGGCGAGGAGGGCGACGAGGCCGACGAGGTGCTCGAGGAGGACGCGCCGGTCTCCGGATCGTCGGCGCCCACCCGGAAGCCGCCGAGTTCCCCCAGTAGCGGCCGGACCGTCCCCGAGACCCGGCGTCCGGTGCAGGAGAGCCGCTCCAGCGGTCGCCAGCAGCCGTCGCGCCAGTCGAAGTCCAAGCGGCAGAAGTAGCAGTGACCGAGGAGGCGCGCGCGGCTCTGGAGCGGCTCGTCGTGGACGTGCCCGACTTCCCGGAGCCGGGGATCGTCTTCAAGGACATCACGCCGCTGCTCGCCGACCCCGACGGGCTGCGGACGGTTATCGAGGCGCTCGCCGATGCCGGCCGAGAGTCCGGTGGCGTGACCGTCGTCGACAAGGTGGTCGGCATGGAGGCGCGCGGCTTCATCCTCGCCACCCCGGTCGCGCTCGCGCTCGGGGTCGGGATGGTTCCGGTGCGCAAGGCCGGCAAGCTGCCTCGGGCCACCCACGCGGTCGCCTACTCGCTGGAGTACGGCGAGGCGACCCTCGAGCTGCATCAGGACGCGATCTCACCGGGCGACCGGGTGCTGGTCATCGACGACGTGCTGGCCACCGGCGGCACCGTTGCGGCCACCCGTGAGCTGATCGAGAAGTGTGGTGGCGTCGCGGTGGGAGCCGCCGTACTCATGGACCTGTCGTTCCTGCCCGGCCGCGAGACGATCGGCGACCTGCCGCTCACCTCGCTGATGACGGTCTGACTCCTACACTTCAAAGGTGACCGAGGAGCGCATCGACCCGGAGACCCGGGAAACCGCGCCCGAGCCGGCCACCGAGGGCACATCGGCCGGCGGGCGGGGGATGCGCGCGCGCCTGGCCCGGATGGGCACCCGCAGCCAGGGCGCCAACCCGGTCCTCGAGCCGCTGTTCCGCGCGGTCCGCGCCAACCACCCCAAGGCGGACCTCGCCCTGCTGGAGCGCGCCTACACGACCGCCGAGGCCATGCACGGCACCCAGATGCGCAAGAGCGGCGACCCCTACATCACCCACCCGCTCGCGGTGACCACGATCCTGGCCGGCATCGGGATGACCGAGCCGACCCTGGTCGCCGCGCTGCTCCACGACACGGTCGAGGACACGCCGTACACCCTCGAGCAGTGCCGCAAGGACTTCGGCGACGAGGTCGCGCAGATGGTCGACGGCGTGACCAAGCTCGACAAGGTCCAGTACGGCGACTCGGCGCAGGCCGAGACCATCCGCAAGATGATCGTCGCGATGTCGCGCGACATCCGGGTCCTGGTCATCAAGCTCGCCGACCGACTGCACAACATGCGCACCCTCCGCTACGTCCCGCAGCGCAGCCAGGAGCGCACCGCGCGCGAGACGCTGGACATCTACGCCCCACTGGCCCACCGGCTGGGCATGAACACCATCAAGTGGGAGCTCGAGGACCTGGCGTTCGCGACCCTGCACCCGAAGATCTACGACGAGATCGTGCGGATGGTGGCCGAGCGGGCGCCTTCACGGGACCAGATGCTGGCCGAGGTGATCACCCAGGTCGAGGCGGACCTGCGCGAGTCGAAGCTCAAGGCCACGGTGACCGGGCGGCCGAAGCACTACTACTCGATCTACCAGAAGATGATCGTCGGCGGCCGCGAGTTCTCCGACATCTACGACCTGGTCGGGATCCGGATCCTCGTCGACGAGGACCGCGACTGCTACTCGGTGCTCGGCATCCTGCACTCGCGGTGGAACCCGGTGCTCGGCCGGTTCAAGGACTACGTCGCGATGCCGAAGTTCAACATGTACCAGTCGCTGCACACCACCGTGATCGGCCCGCAGGGCAAGCCGGTGGAGATGCAGATCCGGACCTTCGCCCAGCACCGCCGGGCGGAGTACGGCGTCGCCGCGCACTGGAAGTACAAGGAGGACGGCCGCGCCGGTCGGGAGACCGAGAAGGCCGGCGACCTCGACGACATGACCTGGGTCCGGCAGCTGCTCGACTGGCAGAGCGAGGTGGAGGACCCGGGCGAGTTCCTCGAGTCGCTGCGCTTCGAGATCAACCGCGCGGAGACCTACGTGTTCACCCCACGCGGCGACGTGATCGCGCTGCCCGCCGACGCCACGCCGGTCGACTTCGCCTACGCCGTCCACACCGAGGTCGGGCACCACACGATCGGCGCCCGGGTCAACGGCCGCCTGGTGCCGCTCGAGTCGAAGCTCGACAACGGCGACGTGGTCGAGGTGTTCACGTCCAAGGCAGCCAACGCCGGTCCCTTCCCAGGACTGGCTCCAGTTCGTCCGCTCGCCCCGGGCCCGCTCGAAGATCCGGCAGTGGTTCACCAAGGAACGTCGCGAGGAGGCGATCGACCGCGGCAAGGACCAGATCGCGAAGCTGATGCGCAAGGAGGGCCTGCCGATCAAGCGGCTGCTCTCGCACGAGTCGCTGTCGCTCGCTGCCGCGCACTTCAACCTCACCGACGTCACCGCGCTCTACGCCACGGTGGGCGAGGGCAACCTCAGCGCCCAGGCCGTCGTACGACGCGTGGTCGAGCTGCACGGCGGCAACGAGGGTGCCCAGGAGGACCTCGCCGAAGCGGTGACGATCACCGGTCGACGCGGCCGCCCCAAGCTCGCCGGCGGCGACTCCGGGGTGATCGTCAAGGGCTCACCCGACGTCTGGGTCAAGCTCGCGAAGTGCTGCACGCCGGTGCCGCCTGACGACATCCTCGGCTTCGTCACCAAGGGCGGGGGAGTCTCGGTGCACCGCCGCGACTGCACCAACGCCAACGAGCTGCTGCGGCAGCCCGAGAAGGTGCTCGAGGTCGAGTGGGCGCCGACCGGCCAGTCGACGTTCCTGGTCAACATCCAGGTCGAGGCGCTCGACCGGGCCCGGCTGCTCTCCGACATCACCATGGTGCTGTCGGACGCGCACGTGAACATCCTCAGCGCCACGCTCAACACCACCCGCGACCGGGTGGCCAAGTCGCGGTTCACCTTCGAGATGGCCGAGGCCAAGCACCTCGACACCGTGCTCAAGGCCGTACGCAGTGTCCCCGGCGTCTTCGACGCCTACCGCGTCACGCAGTAGACGCCTCGCAGCGCCGTTCGAGCCAACCCCCTATTGGTTCCGGGCCGCTGCCGGGTGCGCGTTCGTGCGTGTGGTCGCCGACCCGGCTCTTGTTGTCAACAGGCTGCGTCGACCCGGCGCGTGTTGCGACAACAAGAGCCGGGTCGACTCCGTAGCGCTACGCGCTGTAGTCCTGCGACGCCTGCTTGGCCATCTCGAGGAAGCTCTGGCGGGACTCGAGGTTCTCCTCGAGCTCCTTGACCTTCTTGTCGTTGCCGGCGGCCTTGGCCTTCTCGAGGTCGGCCTCGACGTCGGCGATGGCGGCCTCGAGCTTGGCGACCATGTCGTCGGCGCGGGCGGACTTCTCCGGGTCGGAGCGCTCCCAGGCCGCTTCCTCGACGCCGCGGATCTCCGTCTCCACCTTGCGGATCCGGCCCTCGAGGTCCTTCATCCGCTCGCGCGGCACCTTGCCGGCCGCGTCCCAGCGGTCGGCGAGGTCGCGGAACGCCTTCTTGGCCGCCTCGATGTCGGTGACGGGCAGCAGCGCCTCCGCCTCGACGAGGAGCTTCTCCTTGACCTCGGCGTTGGCGGCGTACTCGGCGTCGAGCTTGGCGTTGGTCTCGTCGCGGTTGCCGAAGAACTGGTCCTGCGCGCCGCGGAACCGCTTCCACAGCTCGTCGTCGATGTCCTTGCGCGCCGGCCCGGCCGCCTTCCACTGCCGCATCAGGTCGCGGTAGCGCCCGGCTGTGGGGCCCCACTCGGTCGACTCGGCGAGCTCCTCGGCCTCCTTCGCCAGCTTCTCCTTGATGACCCGCGCGCCCTCGCGCTTCTCGTCCTGCTCGGCGAAGTGCGTCTTGCGACGTCGGGTGTACGCCGTCCGGGCACCCGAGAAGCGACGCCAGAGCGCGTCGTCGGAGGAGCGGTCGATGCGCGGGAGCGCCTTCCACTGGTCGAGCAGCTCGCGCAGCTTGTTGGCGCCGTGCCGCCAGTCGGAGCCGGCGGCGATCTTCTCGGCCTCGGCGACCAGGCGCTCCTTCTCTACCTTCGCCTCTTCCTGCTTCTTCGCCTTCTCGACCTTGCGGGACTCGCGCTGCTCGGCGATGACCGGGCTCAGCCCTTCCAGGCGAGCGGACAGCGCGGCCAGGTCGCCTACGGCGTTGGCGTTGGTCACCTGGGCGAGGACGGTCTTGACCGACTCGCTGGCCTCCTCGGGCGACAGCACCCCGGAGCGCACCCGCTGCTCCAGCAGATCCACCTCGAACGCGAGCGCGGCATACCGCTCGGTGAAGAACTTCATCGCCTCTTCGGGCGTCCCCGCGGGGTACTGCCCCACGGACCGCTCGCCGTCGGCGGTCTTCACGTAGACGGTGCCGTCGTCGTCGACCCGACCCCATTCGGTGCTCGTCACAAGCGTTCCTTCTCCTCATAGCCAACATCGGCATGCGCAGCGCAGTGGCCCAGGATAGTCACGGCGGCAGATACCGGGGCGACGTCCGTCGATTCCCCTCGATAGGCTGAGCCGGTGTTGATCGCCGGCTTTCCCGCAGGACCGTGGGGCACGAACTGCTTCGTCGCCGCCACCGGTCCCGGCGCTGAGTGCGTGGTGATCGACCCGGGCAAGGACGCCGCCGACGGGGTCGCCGAGCTGGTCCGCGAGCACCGGCTCAAGCCGATCGCGGTGCTGGCCACCCACGGCCACCTCGACCACATCTGGTGTGTCGCGCCGGTCGCCGGCACCTACGACGCCACGGCCTGGATCCACCCCGAGGACCGGCACCTGCTCACCGACCCGCTCGCCGGGATGTCGCCCGAGACGAAGTCGATGCTCCCGAGCCTGCTCGGCGCCGACCACCAGTGGGCCGAGCCCGACGACGTACGCGACCTCGGCGACGGTCAGGACCTCGAGATCGCCGGGCTCACGTTCGTCGTCGACCACACCCCGGGGCACACCCAGGGGTCGGTCACGTTCCGGACGCCGTACGACGACGCCGACATCAGCGAGGTGATGTTCAGCGGCGACCTGCTCTTCGCCGGCTCGATCGGCCGCACCGATCTCCCCGGTGGCGATCACCCGACGATGATGCGCAGCCTCGCCGAGAAGGTGCTCCCGCTGGCCGACGACATCGTGGTGCTGCCGGGCCACGGCGAGCAGACGGTGATCGGCCGCGAGCGCGACGACCAATCCCTTCCTGCTCGAGCTGCAGGAGTCCGGCGTCGCCGGGCGCGTCACGCGGGGACTGTAGATAGCTGTGAACAAGCCAACCCCGCTCAGCGGGTTCCCTGAGTTGCTGCCTGCCGCCCGCGTCGTCGAGCGGCAGGCGATCGAGTCGCTGTCGCGCACGTTCGAGCTGCACGGCTTCGCCAACATCGAGACCCGGGCCGTCGAGCCGCTCGACCGGCTGGCGAAGGGCGGGGAGATCGACAAGGAGCTCTACGTGCTCCGCCGGGTCCAGGCCGAGGAGGGGGAGGGCGACGCCGGACTGGCGTTGCACTTCGACCTCACCGTGCCGTTCGCCCGCTACGTGTTGGAGCACGCCGGGCACCTGGAGTTCCCGTTCCGGCGCTACCAGATCCAGCCCGCCTGGCGTGGCGAGCGGCCTCAGGAGGGTCGCTACCGGCAGTTCAACCAGGCCGACGTCGACATCGTGGGCCGCGACGAGCTGCCGTTCCACCACGATGTCGAGGTGATGCGGGTGATGGTCGACGCGCTCGACGCCTTGCCACTCCCGCCACTGAGCTTCCAGTTCAACAACCGCAAGCTGATCCAGGGCTTCTACCAGGGCCTGGGCCTGCCCGATGTGACGGCCGCGATCCGCACGATCGACAAGCTCGACAAGCTGCCGGCCGAGACGGTGGCCGAGCTGCTGGTGACCGATGCCGGCGCAACCCCCGAACAAGCCGCGCGTTGCCTCGAGCTGGCCACGATCCGGGTGCCCGACACGTCGTTCGTCGAGGCGGTCCGGGCGCTGGGCGTCCAGACCGAGCTGCTCGACGAGGGGCTGGCCGAGCTGGCTGCCGTGATCGAGGGCTGTGCCGCGGGGGAGCGGCAGCGGGTGACGGTCGAGGCCAACCTGCGCATCGCCCGCGGGCTCGACTACTACACCGGCACCGTCGTGGAGATCTTCATGGCCGGCTACGAGCGGCTGAAGTCCGTGGGTGGCGGCGGGCGTTACGACGCGCTCGCCTCGGACGGCAAGACGACGTACCCGGGCGTCGGCGTCTCCTTCGGCGTCTCCCGCACCCTGATCCCGTTGCTCGCCGACGGCGTCCTCTCGGGCAGTCGCCCGGTGCCGAGCGCCGTACTGGTCGCGCTGGTGGAGGAGGAGTCGCGCCCGGAGAGCGAGGCCGTTGCCGCGGCCCTCCGCGCGCGAGGCATCCCCTGCGAGGTCGCAGCGTCGGCGCAGAAGTTCGGCAAGCAGATCCGGTACGCCGAGCGGCGGGGGATCCCGTTCGTCTGGTTCCCCGGAGAGCAGCACGAGGTCAAGGACATCCGCAGCGGCGACCAGGTGGTCGCCGACCCTGCAACGTGGCAACCCCCCATCGACGACCTGCGCCCGCAGGTCACCGTCGACGAATCGAACAAGGAGCAAGACTCGTGATCCGCACCCATGACGCCGGCGCACTCCGCGCCGAGCACGTCGGCCAGACCGTCACCCTCGCCGGGTGGGTGGCCAGTCGACGTGATCACGGCGGGGTGACGTTCATCGACCTGCGCGAGGCCAGCGGCACCGCGCAGGTGGTCATCCGTGACGACGAGGTGGCTCACACGCTCCGCAACGAGTACTGCCTGAAGGTCGTCGGCGAGGTCGTCGCCCGCGAACCGAAGAACGTGAACCCGAACATGCCGACCGGCGAGATCGACGTGGTCGCGACCGACGTCGAGGTGCTCAGCGCCGCGGCCCCGTTGCCGTTCCCGATCGACGACCACGTCGACGTGGGTGAGGAGGCGCGGCTCAAGCACCGCTACCTCGACCTGCGTCGGTCCGGTCCGAACGCCGCGATCCGGCTGCGCAGCCAGGTCAACAAGGCCGCCCGCGACGTGCTGGACGACAACGGCTTCGTGGAGATCGAGACGCCCACGCTGACCCGCAGCACCCCCGAGGGCGCCCGCGACTTCCTGGTGCCGGCGCGTTTGCAGCCCGGCAGCTGGTACGCCCTGCCGCAGAGCCCGCAGCTGTTCAAGCAGCTGCTGATGGTCGCCGGCATGGAGCGGTACTTCCAGATCGCTCGCTGCTACCGCGACGAGGACTTCCGGGCCGACCGGCAGCCGGAGTTCACCCAGCTCGACATCGAGATGAGCTTCGTCGAGCAGGACGACGTGATCACGCTGTCGGAGCAGATCCTGGCCGCGTTGTGGATCCTGGTCGGCTTCCAGATCACCACGCCGATCCCGCGGATCGCGTACGCCGAGGCGATGGCCCGCTACGGCTCCGACAAGCCGGACCTGCGGCTGGACCTCGAGCTGGTCGACTGCACCGAATTCTTTCGGAACACCCCCTTCCGGGTGTTCTCCCCTGACAACGCGTCGTACGTCGGGGCGGTGGTGATGCCGGGTGGCGCGAGCCAGCCGCGCAAGCAGCTGGACGCGTGGCAGGAGTGGGCCAAGCAGCGCGGCGCCAAGGGACTCGCCTACGTGCTGGTCCAGGAGGACGGCGAGCTCGGCGGCCCGGTCGCCAAGAACCTCTCCGAGGAGGAGCGCGCCGGGCTGGCGGCCCACGTCGGTGCCCAGCCGGGCGACTGCGTGTTCTTCGGTGCCGGTGCGGTGAAGTCCACGCGCGGCCTGCTCGGCGCCGCCCGCCTGGAGATCGGCCGCCGCTGCGACCTGATCGACGAGAGTGCCTGGAGCTTCGTGTGGGTCGTCGACGCGCCGTTGTTCGAGCCCGCCGACGAGGCCACGGCGGCGGGCGACGTCGCCGTCGGCAGCGGCGCCTGGACCGCCGTCCACCACGCCTTCACCGCGCCCAAGGACGCCGAGACGTTCGACCAGGACCCGGGCACCGCACTGTCGTGGGCCTACGACATCGTCTGCAACGGCAACGAGATCGGCGGCGGCTCCATCCGTATCCACCGCGAGGACGTGCAGCGCCGGGTGCTCGCCCTGATGGGCATCGACGACGAGGAGGCCGGCTCGAAGTTCGGGTTCCTCCTCGACGCGTTCAAGTTCGGCGCACCTCCGCACGGCGGCATCGCCTTCGGCTGGGACCGGATCGTGGCGCTGCTCGCCGGCACCGAGTCGATCCGCGACGTGATCGCCTTCCCGAAGTCCGGAGGCGGCTTCGACCCGCTGACGGCCGCACCGGCGCCGATCACGCCGCAGCAGCGCAAAGAGGCCGGTGTGGACGCCGTACCGGAGCCCGACCCGGGTGCGGAGAAGTAGCGGCGAAGCGTCGCCTCACGACAAACTTTGCGTCCCGAACGTTCTCTGAGCGGACGCCTGCCCGTCGCTGGGTGTGTCCATATCGTTACTCGTTGATGATCGCGCGAGTGGTCTGGCTCACCTAGAGTCCTGTGCGGCGCAGCGGCGACCGCGCCACTCGGACGCAGCATCAAACTCAGGACGCGAGGTGGGCATGACAGCCGGAAGTGAGCTGGAAAGCCATCTCATCGGCGGCGAGCCCGAGGTCCCGGTTGACGAGACCAGCGGCAAGGCGGTCGTCAGCAAGTCGCCGACCCAGCTGGCCAGGGCGCGGTTCCGCAAGGACAAGCTGTCGATGATCTCGTTCTGCGTCGTGGTGTTCTACTTCCTGGCGGCGATCGTCGCGCCGATCCTGGTGAAGACCGGGGTCCTGGAACCGGAGAAGTCCAACCAGGACCTGCTCGACGAGAACACGCTGCCGATCGGCAAGTGGGGCGGCATCTCCTGGGACCACCCGCTGGGCGTCGAGCCCGGAGCTGGGCCGGGACGTGCTCTCTCGGATCTGGTACGGCATCACGTTCTCGCTCGGGATCTCGATCACCGCCACGCTGATCGCGGTCTTCCTGGGCGTCACGCTGGGGATCATCTCCGGCGCCTCCGGCGGCTGGGTCGACGCGATCATCGGCCGGATCATCGACCTGACCCTGGCGTTCCCGCAGACGCTGATGCTGCTGGCCCTGTCGGCGACCGGCATCGCGTTCATCGAAGAGGTCATCGGCATCGGCGGCAACGGCGCCAGAGCGTTCTACGTGATAGCCATCCTCGGCCTCTTCGGCTGGACCGCTGTCGCCCGCATCGTGCGCGGCCAGGTGCTCTCCATCCGCGAACGCGAGTTCGTGGCGGCCTCGCAGCTGCTGGGGGCATCCAAGTTCCGGATCTACTTCAAGGAGATCCTGCCCAACCTGTGGGCCCCGATCCTGGTGTCGTTCACGCTGATCATGCCGGCGTTCGTCTCGGCCGAGGCGGCACTCGCCTTCCTCGGGATCAGCATCCGCACGCCGACGCCCACGCTCGGCAACGTGCTGAACGACTCGCTCAGATACGCCTCGAACGACTTCGTCGTACTTCTTCTTCCCAGCGTTCCTGATCGCGCTCATCGTCGTGTGCTTCAACCTGCTCGGCGACGGCATGCGGGACGCGCTGGACCCGAAGGGGCATCGGTGACCTGAAAGTGGTCACGGGCCCCACCACCCAAGAACTCGTCGACACCCTGTCGTCGAACGTGCAGCCGGAATCCGGATTGCACATCCAAGGAGGAAGCAAATGGGATTGAAACTGAGGAGGACCATGGCGGCGGGTGCTGCCTCGGTCCTTGGGTTGACTCTCCTGGCCGCATGCGGCGGGGACGACGACGGCGACGGCCGAGGACAACGAGCGCGGTGACGAGCCGGGTGCCGCGGGCGGCACGCTGACCGTGCTGCAGCACTTCCCGTACGAGAGCTCGGACCCGCAGCGCATCTACTACGGCGTGGAGCTGTCCTGGTTCCGCCGGCTGCTGTACCGCGGTCTGGTCGCGTTCCCGATGTCCGAGGACCCCGAGGTGGCCAACACCCCGGTAGCCGACCTGGCGACCGACACCGGTACCCCCAACGAGGACTCCTCGGTGTGGGAGTTCACGCTGAAGGAAGGCGTGACGTGGGAAGACGGCAAGCCGATCACCTGTGAGGACGTCCAGTACGGCACCTCGCGCGTGTTCGCCAACGACATCATCATCGGTGGCCCCAACTACACGCTCAGCTACATCGGCGACGGCAGCTACCCCGGCCCGTACAAGGCCACGGATGAGGAGCAGGCCGCGTTCGAGGAGCTCGTGAGCTGTGACGGCAACACCATCACGTTCCACGTTCAACAAGCCCTGGCCGGACTTCAACCAGGCGGCGGCCGGCATGATGATGACCGACCCGTACCGCGAGGACTTCGACGAGGCCGACAAGAGCCAGTGGAAGGTGCTCGCCAACGGCCCCTACAAGGTCGAGGGTGGCGTCTGGGACAAGAACAGTGGCGCGACGCTGGTTCGCAACGACGAACTACGACCCCGCGACCGACGACCCGGAGCAGCTGCGTCTGGCGCTGCCGGACAGATCGACTACCAGGTCGACCCGTCCGACGAGGCCGGTGTGCTGTTCAACGACCGGCTGATCGCCGACGCGGGTCCGGACCAGACCGCGATCACCACTGCGCGGGTCGACCCGTCGCAGTTCGCGCAGCTGGAAGGGCCGGTGGCAGACCGCTACCTGAACGTGTTGTCGCCGTACAACTCGTACCTGACGCCCAACTTCAACTCGCCGAACATGGAGGACGTCAACGTGCGCAAGGCCCTGGCCGTCGCGCTCGACCTGAACGGCTACGTGAAGGCACTGGGTGGCGAGAAGGCGGCCGCTCCGGGTGAGACGATCGTCAACCCGGGTGTCACCGGAGCGCAGGACAACCCCGCGTTCGCCGAGGACAACAACAACGACGGTGACCCCGAGGCCGCTGCGGCGCTCCTCGAGGAGGCCGGCGTCGAGACGCCGTTCCCGATCAAGCTCGGCTACAGCGCTTCGCCGACGATGGACAAGGCCATGGCCACCGTCAAGGAGAGCTGGGAAGCGGCGGGCTTCGAGGTCACGCTCGAGGGTCTGAGTGACACGTACTACGACGTGATCTCGCTCCCGGACGACGACTTCGACGTCTCGTGGGCAGGTTGGGGTGCTGACTGGCCGTCGATGAGCACGGTGCTGCCGCCGCTGTTCGACAGCCGGCCGAACATCTCGAGCGCCACGTGCGGTCAGGACTACGGCTGCTACCAGAGCGACGAGTTCGAGGCTCTGGTCGACGAGGCCGCGAACGCGGCGAGCGCCGAGGAGCAGGTCGCCGCACTGCAGGAGGCAGACGCAGTCCTGGGTCAGGACTACGCCTACATCCCGCTGGAGATCACCAGCTTCCCGTGGCTGCGCGGTTCGAAGATCACCGGGTTCACCACGACGCCTGCGTCGAGCAGCTACCCGGAGATCGGTCTGATCGGCGTCGAGAACTGACGCTCGGTTGAACCAACTCTCACACTGAGAGGCTGGGGTGGGCGCCATCGGCGCCCACCCCAGCACCACCCGGCCGGGTGTGGCCCGGCCCCTCTCATCTGAAGCGCCACGAACGGCGCTCCCCAATGACGACCGAGGAGGCGAGACCGAGATATGGGTGCCTACATCGTGCGCCGGGTCTTGATGGGTCTGGTCCTAGTCCTGGCGCTGACCCTGGTGACGTTCATCCTGTTCTTCGCCTCTCCGGTCGATCCCGCGCGGTTCGCGTGCGGCAAGAACTGCACCGAGGAGCAGAAGGACGTCACCCGCGCGGCGCTCGGCTACGACAAGCCGGCCTACGAGCAGTGGGCGGGATTCATGAAGGGCCTGGTCGCCGGCCGGGACTTCCCCCTCGACCCCGAGCTGCGTAAGGCCGCCCCCGAGCTCGTGACCCACTGCGAGGCGCCGTGCCTCGGCTACTCCCAGCTCAACGCGAAGACGGTCAACGAGCTGGTCAGCGGCAGCGGCGCCGGTCTCGATGTCGCTGGCCCTCGTGGCGCTGGTGATGTGGCTGATCGGCGGAATCCTCTTCGGCATCCTGGCCGCGGTCACCCAGGGATCGTTCTTAGACCGCGGGATCGTCGGTCTGACCCTGATCGCCTACGCGTTCCCCTCGTTCTTCATCGCGGTCTTCTTCCTGAAGTTCGTCGTGGTCAAGTGGGGGATACTCTCGTATCCCTCCTACTCCCCCATAGAGGAGTTCGGCCTCACCACCTGGTTCAGCAACCTCCTCTTACCCGGCTTCACGCTGGCGCTGCTCTTCATGGCGTCGTATGTCCGAATGACGCGAGCGTTCGTGCTCGAGTCGCTCAGCGAGGACTACATCCGGACCGCGAAGGCGAAGGGCCTCAAGGGTCGAACGGTGCTGTTCAAACACGGGCTGCGGGCGGCTCTGACGCCACTCGTCACGATGGCCGGACTCGACTTCGCGACGCTGCTCGGTGGAGCGATCATCACCGAGCAAGTGTTCGCCTATCCGGGCCTCGGGCTCTTGACCGTGCAGGCCAGCCGAGCCTTCGACCTACCTACGCAGGTCGGCGTCGTCGTCCTGGCAGGGTCGTTCGTGATCCTGGCCAACATCGTGGTCGACATCTCCTACGCATTCATCGATCCCCGAGTCCGGCTCGGGTAGGAAGTGGCTGCCCAGATGGACAAGTTCTTGGTTGTCGAGGATCTGAAGGTGCATTTCCCGACGGTCGACGGCGTGGTCAAGGCGACGGACGGTTTGTCGTTCGAGCTCGAACGGGGCAAGACGCTCGGCATCGTCGGTGAGTCGGGCTCGGGCAAGTCGGTCTCGAGCTCGGCGATCCTGGGTCTGCACCGCGGCACCAATGCCCAGGTCAGCGGCCGGATCCTGCTCGAGGACGTCGACCTGCTGACGCTCACCAACGAGGAGATGCGCCAGCGCCGCGGCCGGGACGTGGCGATGATCTTCCAGGACCCGCTGTCGGCGATGCATCCGTTCTACACGGTCGGCAACCAGATCGCCGAGGCCTATCGGGTCCATCACGACGTCAACAAGAAGGCCGCCAAGAAGCGCACCATCGAGATGCTCGAGCTGGTCGGCATCCCACAGCCCGGTCAGCGGGTCGACGACTACCCGCACCAGTTCTCCGGAGGCATGCGGCAGCGCGCCATGATCGCGATGGCACTGATCAACGACCCGACCCTGGTCATCGCCGACGAGCCCACGACCGCCCTGGACGTCACCGTGCAGGCGCAGATCCTCGACCTGCTGCAGACCCTCCAGCGGGAGTTCAACACCGCGGTCATCATCATCACCCACGACCTCGGCGTCGTGGCCGAGATGGCGGACGACGTACTCGTGATGTACGCCGGCCGCGCCGTGGAGTACGGCGCCTGCAAGGAGATCCTGACGCACCCCGAGATGCCCTACACCTGGGGCCTGCTCTCCAGCGTGCCCGACCTGCTGGGCGACCCCAACGAGAAGATGGTGCCGATCCCGGGCGCCCCGCCCAGCCTGGTCAACCTGCCCTCGGGCTGCTCCTTCAGCCCACGCTGCCTGCACAAGGACAAGGTGCCGGGCGACCTGTGCACGACCGAGCTCCCGGACCTGACGCCCGGAGGGCGAGGCGAGGGCCACCTCAAGAGGTGTCACCTGGTCAACCCGGATGAGATCTACCGCGAGGAGGTGGCGACGTCATGACCCAAGTGCATATGACAGCGGCAGAGGCGACCGCCTCGGGCGCGCCGCCGATCCTGGACGTCAAGGACCTGAAGATGTACTTCCCGGTGAAGTCGGCCGGGCTCATCCGCCGTACCGTCGGTCACGTCCAGGCGGTCGACGGCATCAGCTTCCAGGTCCCGACCGGAGGGTCCGTCGGCCTGGTCGGCGAGTCCGGGTGCGGGAAGTCGACGACCGGGCGGCTGATCACCCGGCTCTACAAGCCGACCGGTGGCTCGATCGGCTTCGAGGGCCAGGACATCGCCAAGCTGAAGGCGGGCGGACTCAAGCCGCTGCGCCGCGAGATCCAGATGATCTTCCAGGATCCCTACAGCTCGCTGAACCCACGGCACACCGTCGGGGCGATCATCGGCGCGCCGATGCTGATCCACAAGACGATCCCGAAGAAGCAGGTCCTGTCGCGCGTGCAGGAGCTCCTCGAGATCGTCGGCCTCAACCCCGAGCACTACAACCGGTACCCGCACGAGTTCTCGGGCGGTCAGCGGCAGCGGATCGGCATCGCTCGGGCGCTGACCCTGAAGCCGAAGCTCCTCGTTGCCGACGAGCCGGTCTCCGCGCTCGACGTGTCCATCCAGGCGCAGGTGATCAACCTGCTGCACGACATCCAGGACGAGTTCGGCGTCGCGTTCCTGTTCATCGCGCACGACCTCGCGGTGGTGCGGCACTTCTGCCCCGAGGTCGCGGTGATGTACCTCGGCAAGATCGTGGAGATCGGCGAGCGCGACCAGATCTACCTGCACGCCAAGCACCCCTACACCCAGGCGCTGCTCTCGGCGGTGCCGGACGTCAAGCAGGCGGAGATCGGCGGCCGGCGCGAGCGGATCCAGCTGCAGGGCGACGTGCCCAGCCCGATCGACCCGCCCTCCGGGATGCCGGTTCCGGACCCGTTGCCCGATCGCCCAGGACATCTGTGCCGCGGTCGAGCCGCCGCTGATCCAGATCGGCAAGCGGCACAAGGTGGCCTGCCACTTCGCGGGCGACATCGGGTCCCACCCGGCCGAGCCGGTGACCGCGCCGCTGCTCGGCGTCGACAACCACGGTGTGCCGGTGCCAGGCGGCTCCAGCTCGGACCTCGACCAGGTGACCGGCTCCGGTTACACCGACACGTGGTACGACTTCGAGGCTCGGCGGCTGGCTGCGGGGCGACCGATCGCTAGCCTCGGCTGAGTGGAGGGCCTGTTCGAAGCGAGTGAGGCGTCGCCGGCGCGCGTCGGCGGAGGCGCGCTGTCGTCGACCGACCACGCGTCGGCACCGCTCGCCGTACGCATGCGACCGCGGACGCTCGACGAGCTGGTCGGCCAGGAGCAGCTGCGTGCCCAGGGCTCACCGCTGCGGCAGCTGGTCGAGGCCGACCAGGCGATGTCGCTGCTGCTGTGGGGGCCTCCGGGCACCGGCAAGACCACGATCGCCTCGATCCTGAGCCGCAACACCGGCCGTCGGTTCGTGGAGGTGTCCGCGGTGTCGGCCGGGGTCAAGGAGGTCCGGGCCGCGATCGATGCGGCTCGCGCCGAGCTCAGCGGCAGCGGCCGGGAGACCGTGCTGTTCGTGGACGAGGTGCATCGGTTCAGCAAGGCCCAGCAGGACGCACTACTGCCAGGGGTCGAGAACAGATGGGTCACCCTGGTCGCCGCCACCACCGAGAACCCGTTCTTCAGTGTCATCTCGCCATTGCTCTCGCGGAGCCTGCTGCTGCGGCTCGAACCTCTCTCTGACGACGACATCCGAGGGGTGCTGACGTCGGCGCTCACCGACGAACGCGGTCTGGGCGGCTCGGTGACGATCACCGACGATGCGCTGGAGCACCTGGTCCGGCTCGCCGGCGGCGACGCGCGCCGGTCGCTCACCTACCTCGAGGCCGCCGCGGGCGCGGCCGAGTCGCGGGCGCGGACGCGATCGACCTGGAGACCGCCGAGACCGCGGTGGACCAGGCGGCGGTGCGCTACGACCGCCAGGGCGACCAGCACTACGACGTGATCAGCGCGTTCATCAAGTCGATCCGGGGCTCCGATGCCGACGCCGCGCTGCACTACCTCGCCCGGATGTTCGAGGCGGGGGAGGACCCCCGGTTCATCGCACGCCGGCTGGTCATCCTGGCCAGCGAGGACATCGGGCTGGCCGACCCCACCGCGTTGCAGACGGCGGTCGCCGCCGCGCAGGCGGTGCAGCTGATCGGCATGCCCGAGGCTCGGCTCAACCTGGCCCAGGCGGTGATCGCGCTGGCCGTGGCGCCCAAGTCGAACGCGGTGATCAAGGCGATCGACGCCGCCAGTGCCGACGTCCGTGCCGGCAAGATCGGCGGAGTGCCGTCCCATCTGCGCGACGCGCACTACGGCGGCGCGGAGAAGCTCGGCCACGGCGCGGGCTACGCCTACAGCCACGACGCGCCGTACGGAATCGCCGAGCAGCAGTACGCGCCCGACGTGGTGCTGGACGAGGAGTACTACCAGCCGACGTCCCTGGGCGCGGAGGCCGCGGTCAAGGAGCGCTGGGAGCGGATCAGGAAGCTGATCCGGGCGACAGGGTAGCGCGGCCCTGCTTTGGTGCGGGTCTCGACGACGCTCGCTGGCGCTCGCTGCTCGACCACCGTTGGCGGGTAGGGTTCCGCCTTATGCAGGACGTGAGCGTGCCCGTGTGGGCCGTCGCCGCCGTGGCGGCCGGCCTGCTGCTGATCGCCGCCGTACTCGTGGCGGTCCTCGTGCGGGGCAGACGCCGGATCGCGCGACGTCTGGACGCGGCGCACGCGGAGGCCGAGGCGCTGCGGGTCCAGGTCGAGGAGATCCAGCGGCTGGTGACCGCGCCGCCGGCGGTGCGGGACGAGCGGGAGTACGTCATCACTGGTCTCGATTCTCGATGGTGGTCTCGATACGTCGTCGCTCGTTCCTCGCTCCGACTACTCGACCAGCGTTGAGACCGTGCCGGCGCCGTTGTTCGCCGACATCGTGCTGCGCGAGACCGTGGTGCAGGCCGCGGCGCTGGCGGCCGGGCTGCGCCGGGCGCTGTCGCCCGAGAGTCGCAACCGGATCAGGTTCGAGATGCGCCGCGAGGTCAAGCGGGCCCGCAAGCAGCGCCGTGCCGACCTCCGCGAGGCGCGCCGGGAGTGGGAGGCGCGGCAGCGCGCCCAGGTCGATCTCGACGAGGACAGCGCCGCATGAACCGCGGCCTCTGGTTCGTCGCCGGGGCCGGGGTGGGGATCTACGGGATGCTCCGTGCCCGCCGCGCCGCCGAGAGCCTGACCGTCGACGGGATGCGCGACCGCGTCGGCGCGGCCGTCGTCGGCGCCCGGATGTTCCGCGACGAGGTGGCCCAGGGTCGGGCGGACGCCGAATCCGGGTTGCGGGACCGGCTCGGCCTGGTGCCTCATGGAACACCCGAGCTACGAGTGGTTTCGAGACAGGCGCTCGCGCGCCTTCCTCAACCAGCGGAAGGGAACAGCTGATGGACACCGCGGAGATCCGCCGCCGTTTCGTGGCTCATTTCGAGCACAACGAGACCGTGGGGGCGCACCGGGCGGTGGCCTCGGCCTCCCTGCTCCTCGACGACCCGAACCTGCTGTTCGTCAACGCCGGCATGGTGCCCTTCAAGCCCTACTTCCTGGGCCAGGAGACGCCGCCGTACGACCGGGCGGTCAGCGTGCAGAAGTGCGTGCGCACGCCCGACATCGAGGACGTCGGCAAGACCACGCGGCACGGCACGTTCTTCGAGATGTGCGGCAACTTCTCGTTCGGCGACTACTTCAAGGAAGGCGCGATCGAGATCGGGTGGGACCTGGTCACCAAGCCGCTGGCCGACGGCGGCTGGGGCCTGGAGGAGAGCCTGCTGTACCCGTCGATTCTCGAGGGCGACGACGAGGCGCTCGGGCTCTGGAAGAAGGTGACGGGCCTTCCCGACGAGCGCATCATCCGGCTCGGCCCCAAGGAGAACTACTGGTCGATGGGCGTCCCCGGACCCGGCGGGCCCTGCTCGGAGATCCTCTACGACCGCGGTGCGGCGTACGGTCCGGACGGCGACTTCGCCGCCGAGGACCGGTACCTCGAGATCTGGAACCTGGTCTTCATGCAGGACGAGCTGAGCGCGGTCCGGTCCAAGGAGGACTTCGACATCCGCGGCTCGCTGCCGAAGAAGAACATCGACACCGGCATGGGACTGGAGCGGGTCGCGTTCCTGCTCCAGGGCGTCGAGAACATGTACGAGATCGACGTGATGTTCCCGGTGATCCAGCGCGCCGAGGCGCTGACCGGCCGCCGGTACGGCGCGGACCCGGTCGACGACGTCCGGTTCCGGGTGGTCGCGGACCACGTGCGCAGCTCGATGATGCTGATCAGCGACGGAGTGAACCCCGGCAACGAGGCGCGCGGCTACGTGCTGCGCCGGCTCCTGCGCAGGGCGGTGCGCTCGATGCGGTTGCTCGGCTGCGAGGACCGCGTGCTGCCCGAGCTGATGCCCGTCAGCCGGGACAAGATGGGCGAGACCTACTCCGAGCTCACGCGCGACTGGGACCGGATCTCCACGGTCGCGTACGCCGAGGAGGACGCGTTCCGGCAGACGCTGCGGTCCGGAACCAAGATCTTCGACCTGGCCGCGACCGAGGCCACCGCGAAGCAGCAGACGCAGCTCTCGGGCGACCAGGCGTTCGCCCTGCACGACACCTACGGCTTCCCGATCGAGCTGACCCTGGAGATGGCGGCCGAGCGCGGCCTCAGCGTCGACGAGGCCCAGTTCCGCCGACTGATGACCGAGCAGCGCGAGCGCGCCAAGGCCGACGCCCGGGCCAAGCGGGGTGCCCACAAGGACGCGACGGCGTACCGCGCGATCGCGGACACCCTCGGCCAGCCCGTGGAGTTCACCGGGTACGACGAAGTGGTCTCCGAGGGACGGGTCCGGGGCATCGTCGCCGAGTCCGGCACAGTTCGAGTCGGCCCGCGAGGGCGACGAGATCGAGCTGGTGCTCGACCGCACGCCGTTCTATGCGGAGGGCGGCGGGCAGCTCGCCGACGAGGGGCTGATCGCGCTCGAGAACGGCGCCCTGGTCGAGGTACGTGACGTGCAGTCGCCGATCACGGGCCTCATCGTGCACCAGGCCGTCGTCGTCTCGGGCGAGGTGACGCCGGGGCTGGCCGCCCATTCCAAGGTCGACCTGGAGCGGCGCCTGTCCATCTCGCGCGCCCACACCGCGACCCACATGGTGCACAAGGCGTTCCGCGAGGCGCTGGGGGAGACCGCCACCCAGGCGGGCTCGGAGAACGCGCCGGGACGGTTCCGGTTCGACTTCTCCGCGACCGGCGCGATCCCGCACTCGGTGATGGCCGATGTGGAGGCCCGCGTGAATGACATCGTGGTCGACGACCTGGCCGTGCACGCCGAGGTGATGACCCAGGCCGAGGCGGTCAAGGCCGGGGCGATGGCGCTGTTCGGCGAGAAGTACGGCGACCAGGTGCGGGTCATCTCGGTCGGTGACTGGGCGCGCGAGCTGTGCGGCGGCACGCACGCGGGCCGCTCGGGCCAGCTCGGCGTGGTCAAGCTGCTCGGTGAGGCGTCGATCGGCTCCGGCGTGCGCCGGGTCGAGGCGCTCGTCGGCGGCGACGCCTACCGGTTCCTGGCCCGCGAGCACGTCCTGGTCGCGCAGCTCTCCGAGACGCTCAAGGCGCGCCCCGAGGAGCTGCCCGAGCGGGTCGACGACATCCTCGAGCGGCTTCGCGCCGCCGAGAAGGAGATCGACAAGGTCCGGGTCCAGCAGCTGCTGACCGCCGGTGCCGACCTTGCGAGCGGCGCGGCCGACGTCGCCGGCGTCAGGGTGGTCGCGCACCGGATCGACGGCGCCGCGGGTGGCGACGTACGCACCCTGGCGCTGGACGTGCGAGGACGGCTGCCGGCCGACGCCCCCGCGGTGGTGGTCGTGATCGGAGTCGACGACGGCAAGGTCTCGGTGGTCGCTGCGGTCAACGACGAGGCCCAGGCGCGGGGACAGAGCGCCAACGAGCTGGTCCGCGCGATCGGGCCGCTGGTCGGCGGCAAGGGCGGCGGCAAGGCCGACGTGGCCCAGGGCGGCGGCACCGACAGCTCCCGGGTCGACGAGGCGCTGGCGCTGGTCCCGGTCGAGGTCGCGAGGATGTCGACCACTTGATCGGAGCAGCCGGATGAGGACGGGCGTGCGGCTGGGCATCGACCCGGGCGACGCCCGGATCGGCGTGGCCCGCAGCGACCCGTCCGGGTTCCTGGCCAGCCCCGTCGAGACGGTGCGCCGGGGCAAGGGAGACCTGCGCCGGATCGCCCAGATCCTCGAGGAGTCGGAGGCCATGGAGGTGGTCGTGGGACTGCCCCGCTCGCTGTCCGGCGGCGAGGGCCCGGCCGCCGTGAAGACCCGGGAGTTCGCGCGCACGCTCTCGCGCCGGGTGGCGCCGGTGCCGGTGCGGCTCTGCGACGAACGGCTCACGACGGTGTCCGCCGAGGCTATGCTGCGCGACCGGGGCCGCAAGGGCAGCGATCGGCGTTCGGTTGTCGACCAGGCGGCCGCCGTACTGATCCTGCAGCACGCCCTCGACACCGAGCGGGCGACGGGGCACCCGCCGGGTGAGATCGTGGAGGAAAGCGATGAGTGAGCTCAGCCCCGAGACAGCCCCGCATCCCCAGCCGCCGATGCGCGCTGCGGGCGGCGGGCGCCGCAAGCGGCGGAAGGCCTCGGGGTGCATCCCGGTGCTCCTGGTCCTCGCCGTGGTCGCCGGGCTCCTCTACTTCGGCTTCATGTGGGGCAAGGACTTCATCGAGGACCAGTTCGGTGATCCGGAGGACTACGCGGGCCCGGGCACGGGGTCGGTGACGTTCCAGGTCGAGCAGGGCGACACGATCTCGGAGATGGGCCGCAACCTCGAGGAGGCCGGGCATCGTCGCCTCGGCGGAGGCGTTCACGGACGCGGCGTCGGACAACCCGGACGCGACCGGCATCCAGGCCGGGTTCTACCCGCTGAAGAAGGAGATGAAGGCCTCCACCGTCGTCGAGATCCTGGTCGACCCCAGCCAGATCATCACCACGCAGATCACGTTCCCGGAGGGGCTCCGGGTCGTCGACATCGTGGACCTGCTGGTGAAGAACACCGACTTCAGCTAGGCCCAGTTCGAGAAGGCGCTCGGCAACCCGGACCGGCTCGGTCTGCCCGACTACGCCGGCGGCAACCCCGAGGGCTACCTGTTCCCGTCGACCTACGGGTTCGGCCCCGACGCGACCCCGCTGAGCATGCTGCAAGCGATGGTCGACCGATGGCAGCAGGCCGCCGATGATGCGGACCTCGTGGGCGCGGCCGAGCGGCTCGGATACACGCCGCACGAGATGATGACGATCGCCAGCCTGGTGGAGGCCGAGGGCCGGGGCGACGACATGCCCAAGATCGCCCGGGTGATCTACAACCGACTCGAGAACGTCGGCACCGCCGGCACCATCGGCAGGCTCGAGATCGACGCAACGGTCAACTACGCACTGGGTCGCAACCTGGGAGTCGCGCTGTCGGAGGAAGACCTGAACGTCGACTCGCCCTACAACACCCGCCGCGTCGCCGGGCTGCCTCCAGGCCCGATCGAGGCTCCGGGAGATGCGGCGATGCAGGCGGCCGCGAATCCCGCGGACGGCGACTGGTACTACTACGTGACGGTCAACCTGAAGACCGGCGAGACGAAGTTCGCCGAGACCTACGAGCAGTTCCAGCAGTACAAGGGCGAGTACCTCGAGTACTGCGAAACCTCCGAAGCCTGTTGAGGCCCCGGTGAAGTGCGCCGTCCTGGGTGACCCGATCGCACATTCGCTGTCCCCGGTCCTGCACCGGGCGGCGTACGACGCGACCGGGCTGGACTGGACCTACGACGCGGTGCGGGTGCCGGCAGGCGGTCTCGCCGAGCATCTCGCCGGCCTGGACGCGAGCTGGCGCGGGCTCTCGCTGACGATGCCGCTGAAGCGCGAGGCGATGCCGCTGGCCGAAAGCGTCTCGGCCCGGGCCGCGCTGGTCGGCGCGGCGAACACGCTGCTTCTCGTCGACGGCGAGGTGCACGCCGACAACACCGACCTGCCCGGCGCCGCGGCCGCCCTGCGCGAGCGGTACGACGGACCCGTCGCGGCAGCAACGATCCTGGGAGCCGGTGCCACCGCGGCGTCGGTCGGCCTCGCGCTCTGCGACCTCGGTGCGCGCTCGGTGCTGCTGCTGGCCCGCGACCCGGCGCGGGCCGAGGAGACGGTGGCCGCGATCGAGCGGCACTCCGAAGCGCCGCGCGTCGAGGTGGGCTCGCTGGCGCTGATCCGGCCCGTCGGCGAGGTGCTGGTCTCCACGATCCCGGCGTCGGCTCAGGACGACGACCTGGTGGCCCGCTGCGCGGACTCCGCCGTGATTTTCGAGGCGATCTACGACCCCTGGCCCACACCCCTCGCGGCGTCGGCAGGCGACAGGGTCCTGGTGAGCGGGCTCGACCTTCTCGTGCACCAGGCGGCACTGCAGTTCTCCACCTTCACCGGGCTGCCCGCCCCGCTCGAGCGGATGCGCGCCGCCGGCCTGCAGGCGCTCGGGTGAGCGACGTCTGGGCCGCCGCGCTCGGTGGTGGCGTCGGGGTGGTCTCCGGTCTGGTGGTGCCCTGGGCGATCCGGCGACTTCCCGAGCCACCACCGACGCCCGAGCCCGAGGAGGGGGAGGAGCCGACCCCCGCCCAGAAGGTGCTGCTCGACGAAGGACCCAAGGAGCTGTACGCCGACCTCGGCGCACTCCCGCGGCTGGCGCTGATCACGGCCTTGATCTCGGGGGTCGCCGGGGCGCTGATCGGCTGGGTGATCGGCATGGACCGGCTGCTCGTGCTGCTGCTCCCGCTCGCGCCGATCGGCACCCTGCTCGCGGTGGTCGACCTGCGCACCCGGCTGCTGCCCCGGATCGTGGTGATCCCCGCGACCCTGGCCGCCATCGCCTATGGAGTCATCGTCTGGCCGATCAGCGGTGAGCCCGACGCGCTGGTGCGCGGGCTGATCGGGATGATCGCGGCCCGGGCGGTCTTCTGGGTGCTGTGGTTCGTGCGCTCGGCCGGCATGGGCTTCGGCGACGTACGACTCTCCGCGCTGCTCGGGTTCGCGCTCGCCTACCTCGGGTGGCCGGAGTACGCCCTCGGCCTCTACTCGGGATTCCTGATCTTCGGGCTTCCGGGGCTGGTGCTCGCGCTGGTCCGCCGGGATCGCAGCCTGCTCAAGAAGGCGTATCCCTTCGGGCCCTTCCTGCTCCTCGGCGCGCTGCTCGGCATCCTCTTCGGCGAGCCCTTGCTCGGCGATCTCGCCCTCAGGTGACCGCCGCGGCCGCGGCGGCCGGGAATGAAAGGATGGGGGCATGCTGCGTTGGCTGACGGCCGGTGAGTCCCACGGCCCCTCCCTGGTCGCGATCCTGGAGGGGCTGCCGGCGCACGTCGAGATCACCACTGACGACATCGCCGCGTCCCTGGCGCGCCGCCGTCTCGGCTACGGGCGCGGCGCCCGGATGAAGTTCGAGCAGGACGAGGTGACGCTGACCGGCGGCGTCCGGCACGGGAAGACGCAGGGCGGGCCGGTCGCCATCCAGATCGGCAACACCGAGTGGCCCAAGTGGGAGACGGTGATGTCGGCCGACCCGGTCGACCCCGAGATCCTGGAGGGCCTGGCCCGCAACGAGGCCGCTGACCCGCCCCCGGCCCGGCCACGCCGACCTGGTCGGCATGCAGAAGTACGACTTCGACGAGGCCCGGCCCATCCTGGAGCGGGCGTCCGCGCGCGAGACCGCGGCCCGGGTGGCGCTCGGGCGCGTGGCCAGCAACTTCCTCGAGCAGGCCGTCGGTGCCCGGCTCGTGGCGCACGTGATCGAGCTCGGCGGTGTGCGCGCCCCCGACGGGCTCTGGCCCGAACCCGACGACGTCGAGCGACTCGACGCCGACGAGGTGCGCTGCCTGGACCCCCGCACCAGCGAGGCGATGGTGGCGCGCGATCGACCAGGCCCACAAGGACGGCGACACGCTCGGCGGCGTCGTGGAGGTCGTGGTGCACGGTCTGCCGCCCGGCCTCGGGTCGCACGTTCACTGGGACCGGCGGCTC
Source organism: uncultured Actinomycetota bacterium (assembly GCA_963798055.1). GTDB lineage: Bacteria > Actinomycetota > Actinomycetes > Propionibacteriales > Nocardioidaceae > Nocardioides. Next base: position 70,834 of record CAWCRX010000014.1, on the reverse strand, counting down.
GACGCGCGCCTGGCCGGCGCGCTGATGGGCATCCAGGCGATCAAGGGAGTCGAGGTCGGCGATGGGTTCGCGCTCGCGGCGACCCCCGGGTCGAAGGCGCACGACGAGATCGTGCCGACCGACGAGGGCATCCGGCGTACGTCGGGACGCTCGGGCGGCACCGAGGGCGGGATGAGCACCGGCGAGATCCTGCGGGTCCGGGCGGCGATGAAGCCGATCAGCACGGTCCCGCGCGCGCTCCGCACGATCGACGTCAGCACCGGCGAGGAGGCGGTCGCCCATCACCAGCGCTCCGACGTGTGCGCGGTGCCCGCCGCCGGGGTGGTTGCCGAGGCGATGGTGGCGCTGGTGCTCGCCGAGGCGGTGCTGGAGAAGTTCGGCGGCGACTCGGTGGGAGAGACCCGGCGCAACGTCCAGAGCTACCTCGACACCCTGCCGCTTCAAATGAGGCGAGCAAATGACGCTCGTCGTGCTGGTCGGGCCGATGGGCGCCGGCAAGTCGACCGTGGCCGGGCTGCTCGCCGAGGCGTACGGCGTGACCGCGCGCGACACCGACGCCGACGTGGAGGCCGCCGAAGGGCGGTCGATCTCGGACATCTTCGTCGACTCGGGCGAGGACCACTTCCGTGAGCTGGAGCGGGCGGCCGTTGCTGACGCGCTGGCCTCGCACGACGGCGTGCTCGCGCTGGGCGGGGGAGCGGTGCTGGACCCGTCGACCCGCGAGCTGCTCTCGGACCACCGAGTGGTGTTCCTCCGGGTCGGGCTCTCCGAGGCGGTGAAGCGGGTCGGGCTCGGGATCGGGCGGCCGCTGCTGCTCGGCAACATCCGCTCCCGGATCAAGGCGCTGCTCGACGAGAGGACCCCGATCTACGAGTCGGTGGCGGACATCTCCGTGGACACCGACGAGCGCTCCCCGCAGGATGTGGCGGACGAGATCCGGAAGGCGCTGGACGCATGACCGACACCGTGCTGCACGTGGGCGGCGCGTCGCCGTACGACGTGGTGGTGGGGCACGACCTCGCCCACCACCTGCCCGCCCTGCTCGGCCCGGGTGTCGAGCGGGTGGCGGTGATCTGCCCGGACCGGCTCGAGGGACTGGTCGACGACCTCGTCGAGCCGATCGCCGAGCTCGACATCACGGTCCTCGCGGTCCCGGACGGCGAGGACGCCAAGCGGGCGGACGTCGCCGAGGCCTGCTGGGAGGCGCTGGGCGAGGAGGGCTTCACCCGGTCCGACGTCGTGCTGACCGTGGGCGGAGGCGCGACCACCGATCTCGGCGGCTTCGTCGCCGCCACCTGGCTGCGCGGCGTCCGGGTCGTGCATGTGCCGACCACGCTGCTGGCGATGGTGGACGCCGCCGTCGGCGGGAAGACCGGCATCAACACCGAGTCCGGCAAGAACCTGGTCGGCGCCTTCCACGAGCCCGCGGGCGTGCTGTGCGACCTGGCCCTGCTCGAGACCCTGCCCGGCGAGGAGCTGCGGGCCGGGCTCGGCGAGGTGGTCAAGTGCGGCTTCATCGCCGACCCCGAGATCCTGCGGCTGGTCGAGGAGACCGATCCCGACGAGCTGATCCCGTCCTCGCCGGTGCTGCGCGAGCTCGTCGAGCGGGCGATCCGGGTGAAGATCGACGTCGTGGTGGCCGATCTCAAGGAGACCGGCGGCGTCTCGACGGCGCGACCACGGAATCGGCCGCGAGGTGCTCAACTACGGACACACCCTGGCGCACGCGATCGAGCGGGTGGAGGCCTACGGGATCCGGCACGGCGAGGCGGTGGCGATCGGCTGCGTCTACGTCGCCGAGCTCGCCCGACGGGCCGGTCGACTTCCCGACGAGGTGGCCGACCGGCATCGGACGGCCTTCGCCCGGGTGGGCCTGCCGACGTCGTACTCCGGGGCGTCGTTCGAGGACCTGCACGACGCGATGCGGATCGACAAGAAGGCCCGGGGCAACCAGCTGCGCTTCGTCGTCCTCGACGACCTGGCCCGGCCGGTGGTGCTTGCCGGACCGTCCGAGGACGACCTTCGGGCGGCGTACGACGCGATCGGAGCGGACTCATGACGACCCCGAGCGGTTCGGCGCACCGGAAGGTGCTGGTCCTCAACGGCCCCAACCTGCGCCGGCTCGGCCGGCGGCAGCCGGAGATCTACGGCACCACGACCTACGCCGAGCTCGCCCACCTGTGCGTCGACTGGGGCAACGCGCACGGGCTGGAGGTGGAGGTGCGGCAGACCAACCACGAGGGCGAGCTGCTCGACTGGCTCAACGAGGCTGCCGACACGGTCACGCCGGTGGTCCTGAATGCGGCCGCCTGGACGCACTACTCCTACGCGCTCTTCGACGCCTGCGCGCAGCTCACCGCGCCACTGGTCGAGGTGCACATCTCGGCACCCGAGGCAGCGGCCGGAGGAGTTCCGGCACACCTCGGTGGTCACCCCCCATGCCGACCGGGTGATCTCGGGTCAGGGCATCGAGGGGTATCGGATGGCGCTGGAGTTCCTGGCCGACTGACCGTCACCCGCGATGGGTGCCGCGGCAGCTTGGGCGGGCAGCAGCGGCACCAACGGCGCCCGATAGGCGCGCCTCAGGTCGGTTGGCGGCCTCCCGTCCAGGTGTCGTGAATCGCGTTGCTGGATCGTTCGTTCACAACACCAACTTGAACGAACGATCCAACAACGCTTCCGACGGACCTTCCCGAGGCTGCCTGCGGGTTGTGGAGGAGCACGCGGAGAGAGCGGAAGTTGTGGCTGGATTGCTCCATGCCTCGCCTCATCAACCCCTTCGCCCGCACGGACCACGTGACCGCCGCGATCAACCACGTCATCGTCGAACGCGGTCTCGAAGGCCTGACGATGCGCGGCATCGGAGCCGTCGCCAGACTGAGTCCGTCCACCTTGTCTGCCCACTACGGATCTCGAGAGCACATGCTCCGGGTGGCGGCCCATGTCACGGGAACTGCGCGCCTGGAGCACCGTCGGTGGCGGATTCGGGTCGGAGAAGAGGGCGTGACCGCATGGCTGCCCGGCGATGACGAAGATGTTCTGACGGAGCGGGCCTGGCTCGGTTGGCGCGAGCTGTGGCGAACCCATGAGTGGATCCGCTACACCGTCGACGAGTTTGCCAGGCAGAGCTGGACGACCTGGCCCAGCTCTACGGCCACCGACTCGCGCGGGAGGATCTCGACGGAATCGCCGCGCTGATCGACGGGCTGCGAGCGGCGATCTGTCGCCCCGAGAGACCGTCTCACCCGCCGCGGCCCATCGTGTGCTGACACGGTGGACGGCCCACCTGGCGCCGGATGGCGATGAGGAGAATGCGGCGTGAATCGATAGACTCGGCGGCTGGCCCAGCGGGCCACCCCGACTCATCGACCGAAGGCTGAAACGCGCGCATGGCAACGACGAACGACCTGAAGAACGGCATGGTGCTCAACCTCGACGGCCAGCTCTGGCAGGTCATCTGGTTCCAGCACCACAAGCCCGGCAAGGGCGGCGCGGTCGTGCGCACCAAGCTGAAGGCCGTCGAGTCCGGCAAGACCGTGGACAAGACGTTCAACGCCGACGTGAAGGTCGAGGTCGCCAGCGTCGACAAGCGGAACATGCAGTACCTCTACAACGACGGCACCTCCTACGTGTTCATGGACACCGTCAGCTACGACCAGCTCGAGGTCGCCCCGGAGATCGTGGGCGACGCCAAGAACTTCCTGCTCGAGAGCCAGGAGGCGATCATCGCCACCAACGAGGGCCGGGTGCTCTACATCGAGATGCCCGCCTCGGTCGAGCTGGAGATCACCTTCACCGAGCCGGGAGTCGCCGGCGACAGCGCGACCGGTCGCACCAAGCCGGCGACGCTGGAGACCGGGCACGAGATCCAGGTGCCGCTGTTCATCACCCAGGGCGAGAAGGTCAAGGTCGACACTCGCGACTCGTCCTACCTCGGCCGCGTCAAGGCCTGAGGCCGAGCGCGATGGGCGCCAGGTCCAAGGCCCGCAAGCGAGCGCTCGACGTCCTGTACGCCGCCGAGCTTCGTGGCGAGGGCGCGGGCGACGCGCTGGACCGGGCGATCGCCGACGGCGAGGGCCCGACCAACGACTACACCGCGGTGCTGGTGCGGGGCGTGGTCGAGAACGCGGATCGGATCGACGAGCTGCTGTCGACGTACTCGGAGGCCTGGACGCTCGACCGGATGCCGGCGATCGACCGCAACGTGCTCCGGCTGGGCGTCTACGAGCTGCTGTTCGCGGACGACGTACCCGACGGGGTGGCGGTCAGCGAGGCGCTGGCGTTGGTGCGGGAGCTCTCCACCGACGAGTCGCCGCAGTTCGTCAACGGCGTGCTGGGCAACATCCAGAAGAACAAGTCCACGCTGGCCTGATCTGGGTACCTGTCGCCCCGTGGGGGAGGCAGAGGCGCTGGCGAGGCGCGCGCATCGGAGCGACTGGCTGGACCGCGCGGCCAGGGTCGGACTGGTCGCGTACGGCGTCGTGCACGTCGTCATCGGCTGGCTGGCGCTCCAGCTCGCCTTCGGCGACCGTTCGGGGTCGGCCTCGAGCAACGGCGCCGTGCGCGAGCTGGCCCAGGAGCCCTTCGGCCTGGTCGTGGTGTGGTCGGTCGCCATCGGGATGGCGCTGCTGATGGTCTGGCGCCTCGCCGAGGCCGCCTTCGGTCATCGTGACGAGGACGGCTTCACCCGGACCCGGCGTCGCCTGGTCTCCGCGGGGCGCGCCGTCGTCTACGGATACATCGGGTGGTCGGCCGTGGCCGTCGCCACCGGTTCGGGCTCCTCGTCCGGCGGCACCGACTCCACGACCGCGAAGCTGATGGACCAACCCGGTGGGCAGCTGCTGGTCGCCGCCGTCGGTGTGGTCATCGGGGTGATCGGCGTGTCCCTGGCACGACGGTCCTGGACCGACCGGTTCGCCAAGGAGATGGACAGCAAGGGCCTCAGCGGGACCAGCGGCACGGTCTACCTGTGGCTGGGCAGGGTCGGCTGCGTGGCCAAGGGGATCGCGTTCGGGATCGTCGCCGGCCTGTTCTGCTACGCCGCCGCGACCCACGAGGCGAAGAAGTCCGGCGGCCTCGACCAGGCGCTCTCGAAGGTGCTGGACCAGCCGTTGGGCCCGCTCCTGCTCGCGGCGATCGCGCTGGGCTTCGCGGCGTACGGGCTGTTCTGCTTCGCCCAGGCCCGCTACTTCGACCGGTGACAGTCCTCGGCGCCGTTCCTCTGACCACTGCTCGTCGCCGGGCGACGCCACCATCGAGCCGCTGTTGGCGGCGAAGGCCCACTGCGAGGCCTAGACGATCTCCTCCAGCGCGGCGATCGCCTGGTCGACCTGCTCGGGCGAGGTGGCGATGCTCGGGCCCAGCCGCAGGTACGACGTCTCGTACGGCGTCTGGCTGGCGACCACGCCCCGGGTGCGCAGCTCCTGGACGGCCTGGTCCGGCGGCATCGACTCGATGTCGACGCAGACGATGCCGGCCGAGACCTCGGAGTCGCTCGGGGTGATGACGGTCAGACCGGAGATCCCGGCCAGGCCGTCCTTCAGCTGGTTGGCCTGCTCGACGGTGCGGGCGACGACCCGCGACCGGCCGATGCTGGACTGGAACTCGAACGCGTCCTTGGTCGCCCACACGTGCTCGAAGGCGTGGTAGCCGCCGGGCGTCAGACGGTTCGGACCGTCGGGGCCGGAGAACGACGGGATGAGCTCGGTGAGCGGCTCCCAGTCGGCGCCCCACAGGATGCCGGTGCCGCGGGGACCGAACAGCCACTTGTGCGTGCCGGTCGCCAGGAAGTCGCAGCCGAGGTCCGGCAGGTCGACGTCGACGGCCGCGAACCCGTGCACGCCGTCGACGCACAGGATGATGTCGTCGCGCAGCTCGGCCGCGATCTCCTGGATCGGCACCCGCACCCCGGTGCTCGAGTGCACCCAGGTGAGCGCGACCACCTTCGTCTTCTTCGTGACCGCGTCGAGCACCCGCTTGGTCATGTCGTCGACGGTGGCCGTCGCCGGGTCGTCGTACAGGTCGATCCGCTGGATCTTCGCTCCGGTGCGCTGCTTCATCAGCCGCAGGGACTCCCGGGTGGCGAAGAAGTCGTGGCTGGTGGTGAGCACCTCGTCGCCCTCCTGCAGCGACAGCCCGCCGTACATCATCGCCAGGCCCATCGTGGTGCTGCCGGTCAGCGCGTACTGCGAGGGGTCGCCGCCGGCGAACGCGGCCGCCGCCTCGCGCACCGCCTCCTCGTTCGCGTACCCCACCAAGAGGCGTCCTCGGTGTCCCGGCCGAGCTGGTCGCGATGATCGGCGATCGCGGCATCCAGCAGCCGGGTGTGCGGGGAGAGGACGAACGCCGCGAACTGCGCGAGCGTGGGGTCGAGCAGGAACTGCGCGCGGATGGAGTCCCAGTCGTGCGGGTCCCAGGCGCGGGGGTCGATCTCGGACGCGCTCGGCGCCCCCGGCTCGGAGGAGGGGTTGTCGTCGGTACAGCCCGCGACCAGGGCGGCCCCACCGGCGATGCCGGCTCCGAGAAAGAGGCGTCGAGTAGGCGTGTGCATGGGCACATCGTGCGAGGCTGGACCGATGACGGCAAGCACCGAAGTCGATGTCGTGGTGATCGGGCAGGGGCCGGGCGGCGAGCACGTGGCCGCACGGCTCGCGGAGGGCGGCCTCGAGGTGGTCGCGGTCGAGTACCGCCTGGTGGGGGGCGAGTGCCCGTACTTCGGGTGCGTGCCCTCGAAGATGATGCTGGCGGCCGCCGCCTCGCTCGACGAGGCGCGTCGGGTGAACGGCAGGGCGGGCGCCGCGGAGGTGCATCCGGACTGGGCCCCGGTCGCCGCCCGGATCCGCGACGAGGCCACCGACGACTGGGACGACACGGTCGCGGTCAAGCGCCTCGAGGACGCCGGGGTGACCTTCGCGCGCGGCAAGGGCCGGCTCGTGGGGGAGCGACAGGTCGAGGTCGAGGGGACGACGTACGTCGCCCGGCGCGGCGTGGTGCTCAACCCGGGCACCGACCCCGCGGTGCCGCCGATCGAGGGGCTCGCCGACACGCCGTACTGGACCAACCGCGACGTGGTGAAGCTGAAGGAGCTGCCCGGTTCGCTGCTCGTGATCGGCGGCGGCGCGATCGGCGTGGAGCTCGCCCAGGCGCTGCACGCGTTCGGCGTCGACGTCACCATCCTGGAGATGGCCCCGCGGCTGCTGCCGCCCGAGGAGCCCGAGGCCGGCGCGGCCCTGGAGAAGGCGCTGAGCGCCGCCGGGATCCGGATCCACACGGGCGTGTCCATCGGGTCGGTCGGGTACGCCGACGGCGCCTTCACCGTCGACCTCGGCGACCAGACCGTGACCGGCGACAAGCTCCTCGTCGCGGCCGGACGGAAGGCGCTGCTCGACGACCTCGGGCTGGACACCGTCGGGCTGGACCCGACGGCCCGGAGCCTCGACACCGACGAGCGGATGCGGGTCACCGACGGGCTGTGGGCGATCGGCGACGTGACCGGCAAGGGCGCGTTCACGCACATGTCGATGTACCAGGCCGCGATCGCGGTGCGCGACATCCTCGGCCAGGACGGACCGCCGGCCGACTACCGGGCGGTGCCGAGGGTGACCTTCACCCATCCCGAGGTGGCGTCCGTGGGCCTCTCGGAGGCCCAGGCCAAGGAGCAGGGGATCGATGTGCGCACCGGGCTCGACGAGGGCCTGGGCGCGCGCGGCTGGCTGGTCCAGCAGGACGGTCTGATCAAGGTGGTCATGGACCGCGAGCGGGAGATCCTGGTCGGTGCCACCGTGGTCGGACCCGCGGCGGGGGAGGTCCTGTCGCTGCTGGCCCTTGCCGTGCACGCCAAGGTGCGGGTGCCCACGCTGAAGTCGATGCCCTACGCGTACCCGACGCTGCACCGCGCGATCGAGGCGGCCCTGGGGCGGTTGGACCTGGCCTGACTGGGCATGTTCACTGCGGCAGAACGGCTGGCATAGGGTCGGTCGCATAGGGCGCACCCGGACCGTTTCTCGGAGGTACGACGATGTCCCAGCATGATCCAGTGCACGGCGACACCAGTGACCGGCTGTTCACCGCCGAGGACCTCGAGCGGTTCGCGCGCCAGCAGCTCGAGGAGTCTCGGGAGCCGACGATCCGGGTGCGGGTCCAGGGCGACCCGCTCACCGACCCGATCCCCGGGTTCCCCTCCTCGCCTCCGCCGACGTCTCCGCCACCGTGCGCGCCGCCGCCCGAGATGCCCCCACCGCCCGCGGCCCCGCCGGAGGAGCCCCGGCGGTTCATGACCGCCACCGACTTCCTCGACCGCCGGGACAGCGAGAAGGAGCTGGGACCGGCCAACTGGGGCTGGCGGGGCCGGATCCGGCGCTGGTCGGGCGGGCTGATCGAGCCCAACATGGGCGCGAAGGAAGAGGCCCACGAGACCGCCCGGCACGCGGTCCAGAAGGACTTCGACGGCCCGCGCACGATCGCGTTCATCAACCCCAAGGGCGGGGCCGCCAAGACCACCGGCGTGCTGGCCGCGGGCTACACCTTCGGCACCGTCCGCGGCGGCGGGGTCGTCGCCTGGGACAACAACGAGACCCGCGGCACCCTCGGCATCCGGGGCACCCGCAGCTCGCACCGCAACACCACCCGGGAGCTGCTCGAGGACCTGGGCCGGTTCAAGGACGTCTACCAGTCCCGGATCGGCGACCTGGGCGCGTTCGTCCGCTCGCAGGGCGACGCGCACTTCGACGTACTCGCCTCCGACGAGCGGCCCGACGTGACCGGCATGATCCGCGCTACGGACTTCAAGGAGGTCCACCAGCTGCTGGAGCGCTTCTACCGGGTGATCCTCGTCGACACCGGCAACAACATGCGGGCCGAGAACTGGCTGGCCGCGGCCGAGGCCGCCGACCTGCTCGTGGTGACCAGCACCGTCCGCGAGGACACCGGCTACAGCGGCCTCTGGATGCTCGACGCGCTGCAGGACGCGGGCTACCACGACCTCAAGCGCAAGACGATCAGCGTGATCTCCGACCCGTCGGCCCACGTCGACGAGAAGCTCGCCCGCGACCTGGAGCAGGTCTACGAGCAGCGCACCCGGGCCGTCTACCGGGTGCCCTACGACCCGGTGCTGGTGTCCGGCTCGGTGGTGCCGTACCCGCAGCTGTCCGAGGGCACCCGCTCCTCGTGGCTGCGGGCCTGTGCGGGGATGGCCGAGGCGCTCTAGTCCATAGCTAGTCACGGAGCCGGAAGGCGCCGGGGCTGGAACGAGGGCCGGGTCAGCGCGGACAACCCGGTCCAGCGGATCGAGAGCTACCGCAACAAGCGGATCTTCCTGGTGTGCGGCCTGGACGGGGACGTCAACGAGACGCCGGTGCGGGACGGCCAACGCGAGTTCCGCGGCCTGCTCGCGCAGGCCGGGATCCCGCACGAGTTCCACGAGCTCCCCGGCGCCCACTTCGTCCGCCGGGACATGCTCCAGCGCGACGTCGACGGCGTGATCGCGAGGCTCGCAGGAAGGCTGTAGCCGATCGCAGTGGTCTCGAGGTGCGAGGAGCGCCAGCGACGCAGCCTCGAAACCGACTCGATCGGTCCGACCCGTGAGAAGAATCCGGAGCGTCGATTCGGAAACGGTCGGTGCGCGTCAGTATGGTGACGACCGACAGACATCCTTTAACGAACCGTCCCGTGAGGCGGAGAAGGAGGTCGAGCGCTTCGTGTGCGCCCAGCCTGCACCGGCAGATCTGCCGTCGAATGGTCGAGTTGTCCTCGACGCCCGTGACATCCACCGGGCCCTGACTCGGATCTCCCACGAGATCCTCGAACGCAACAAGGGCGCGGGCGACCTCGTGCTCCTGGGCATCCCCAGCCGCGGCGTGCCGCTGGCCCAGCGGATCGCCGAGCCGGATCTCCGCGGTGGAGGGCATCGACGTCCCGGTCGGCTCCCTGGACACCACGATGTACCGCGACGACCTGCGGATGAAGCCCGCGCGGACCCTGCTGCCGACCGAGATCCCGCCCGGCGGCATCGACGACAAGACCGTGGTCCTGGTCGACGACGTGCTGTTCTCCGGGCGCACGATCCGAGCCGCCCTCGACGCGCTCACCGACGTCGGCCGGCCGAGCGGCGTACGCCTCGCGGTGCTCGTCGACCGCGGCCACCGGGAGCTCCCGATCCGGGCCGACTTCGTGGGCAAGAACCTGCCGACGTCGCTCGTGGAGCGAGTGAGCGTCCGGCTCGAGGAGACCGACGGGGTGGACGCGGTGTCCATCGACGAGACGACCGGGGGAGTCCGCTCATGAAGCGCCATCTGCTGAGTGCGGCCGACCTGAGCCGCGACGACGCCGAGCAGGTCCTGACCACGGCCGAGGAGATGCGCTCGCTCGCGGACCGGCCGATCAAGAAGCTGCCGGCGCTGCGCGGCCGCACCGTGGTGAACCTGTTCTTCGAGGACTCCACCCGGACCCGGATCTCGTTCGAGGCCGCGGCCAAGCGACTCTCCGCCGACGTCATCAACTTCGCCGCCAAGGGCTCGAGCCTGTCGAAGGGCGAGAGCCTCAAGGACACCGCCCTCACCCTCGAGGCGATGGGCGCCGACGCGGTCGTGGTCCGGCACGGCGCCAGCGGCGCTCCGCACCGGCTGGCCCACTCCGGCTGGGTCCGGTCCAGCGTGGTCAACGCCGGCGACGGCACCCACGAGCACCCCACCCAGGCGCTGCTGGACGCGTTCACGATGTGGCGGCACCTCGGCTCGCTCGACGGGCGCCGGGTGGCGGTCGTCGGCGACGTGCTGCACAGCCGGGTGGCGCGCTCCAACGCGCTGCTCCTGCAGACCCTGGGCGCCGAGGTCACCCTGGTCGCCCCGCCCACGCTGTTCCCGGTCGGGGTCGACACCTGGGGCGTCGAGACGTCGTACGACCTCGACGGGGTGCTGCCCAAGGCCGACGTCGTGATGATGCTCCGGGTCCAGCAGGAGCGGATGAACGGCGGGTTCTTCCCGACCGCCCGCGAGTACTCCCGCCGCTACGGCCTGGACGCCAGGCGGATGAACACCCTGCAGGACCACGCGATCGTGATGCACCCCGGCCCGATGGTGCGCGGCATGGAGATCACCGCCGACGTCGCCGACTCCGACCGCTCCGTGATCGTCGAGCAGGTGACCAACGGAGTAGCCGTCAGGATGGCGGTCCTCTACCTGCTGCTGAGCGGATCCGAATCCACGACCGTCGAGGAGAACGACGAATGAGCGCCGGCTACCTGATCCGGAACGTGTCCGTCCTGGGGGCGGCGCCGACCGACCTGGTGCTCCACGCTGGTCGAGTAGCGAGCGCCAGCGAGCGTATCGAGACCGAATTGGAGACCATCGACGGCACCGGGCTGATCGCGCTGCCCGGCCTGGTCGACCTGCACACGCACCTGCGCGAGCCCGGCCGGGAGGACGCCGAGACCGTCGAGTCCGGCACCCGGGCCGCGGCGCTGGGCGGGTTCACCGCCGTGCACGCGATGGCCAACACCGAGCCGGTCGCCGATACGGCGGGCGTCGTCGAGCAGGTGTGGCGGCTGGGTCGCGAGGCCGGCTACTGCGACGTCTATCCCGTCGGCGCCGTCACCGTCGGACTGGCCGGCGAGCGGCTGGCCGAGCTCGGCGCGATGGCCGACTCGGCGGCGCGGGTCCGGGTCTTCTCCGACGACGGCAAGTGCGTGAGCGACGCGGTGCTGATGCGCCGGGCGCTGGAGTACGTCAAGGCGTTCGATGGCGTGATCGCCCAGCACGCCCAGGAGCCCCGGCTGACCGAGAACGCGCAGATGAACGAGGGCGAGCTCTCCGGGCGCCTCGGGCTGGCCGGCTGGCCGGCCGTCGCCGAGGAGGCGATCATCGCCCGCGACTGCCTGCTCGCCGCGCACGTGGGTTCCCGGCTGCACGTGTGCCACGTGTCCACCGCGGGGTCGGTCGAGATCGTGCGCGACGCGAAGCGGAAGGGCTGGAACGTCACCGCCGAGGCCTGCCCGCACCACCTGCTGCTGACCGACGAGCTCGCGGCGACGTACGACCCGATCTACAAGGTCAACCCGCCGCTGCGCTCGGCCGCCGACACCGAGGCCCTTCGGGCCGGGCTGGCCGACGGCACCATCGACATCGTCGCCACCGACCACGCCCCGCACCCGCACGAGGACAAGGACTGCGAGTGGGCGGCGGCCGCGTTCGGGATGCTCGGCCTCGAGACCGCGCTGTCGATCGTCCAGGCGACCATGGTCGATCCCGGGCTGCTCGACTGGGCGGGCGTCGCCGAGCGGATGTCCTACGCGCCCGCGCGGATCGGCCGGGTGGCCGACCACGGCCTGCCGATCGAGGACGGGGCGCCGGCCAACGTGGTCCTCTACGACCCTGCCGCGCGGCGCACGATCGAGGCCTCGGAGTCGGCCTCGCTCTCGCGGAACACGCCGTACGCCGGCATGGAGCTGCCCGGGCGGGTGGTGGCCACGTTCCTGCGCGGCAAGGCCACCGTGCTGGACGGGAAGCTCCAGTGAGCGAGCCGAAGACCGTGGTCCTCACCGGGGCCACCGCCGGGATCGGGCTGGAGTCGGCGCAGCAGATCGCGGCCGAGGGTCACCGGATGGTGCTCGTCGGGCGCAGCGCGGAGAAGCTGAAGCGGGCCGCCGAGGCGGTCAAAGCGGCCGGAGCCTCCGCGGTCGAGACCGTGGTCGCCGACTTCGAGTCGTTCGACAGCATCCGCGACGCCGCCAAGGACATCCGGCGGCTGTGCCCGCACATCGACGTGCTCGTCAACAACGCCGGCACGGTCTACGCCTCCCGCACCGTGACCGGCGACGGCCAGGAGGCGACGTTCCAGGTCAACCACCTGTCGGGCTTCCTGCTCACCGAGGAGCTCAAGGACGTCCTGGTCGCCAGTGCGCCCTCGCGGATCGTGAACACCGCATCGACCGTCCACTACTCGGGGACCATGAACTTCGACGACCTGGGCTTCGAGAGCGGCTACCAGATCATGCGGGCCTACAGCCGCTCCAAGCTGGCCAACGTGCTCTACACCCGGAGCCTCGCCGCCGAGCTGGCCGGCACCGGCGTCACCGTGAACGCGCTGCACCCGGGAGCGGTCGCGACCGACCTCTGGGGCGGGGCTCCGTGGTTCGCGAAGCCGGTGCTGGCGATCGCGAAGCGCTTCATGCGCAGCCCGGCAGACGGCGGCGCCAACATCACCTACCTCGTGATCGACGCCGAGGTCGAGGGCAGGACCGGCGGCTACTACGACTCCGACAAGCTGAAGGAGCCCTCGGAGCTGGCCCAGGACGACGCGGTGGGGGCCAAGCTGCGCGAGGTCAGCGCGTCCCTGGTGGGTGTCGCGTGACGCCCGCCGTGCTCGTCCTCGAGGACGGACGCACCTTCCACGGCGAGGCCTACGGCGCCGTCGGCGAGACGTTCGGCGAGGCCGTGTTCAACACCGGCATGACCGGCTACCAGGAGACGCTGACCGACCCGTCGTACCACCGGCAGGTCGTGGTGATGACCTCGCCGCACATCGGCAACACCGGCGTCAACGACGAGGACCCCGAGAGCAGCCGGATCTGGGTGGCCGGATACGTCGTGCGCGACCCTGCCCGCCGGTCGAGCAGCTGGCGGTCCCGCCGCTCGCTCGACGACGAGCTGCGGGACCAGGGCGTTGTCGGGATCTCCGGCATCGACACCCGGGCGCTGACCCGGCACCTGCGGGAGCGGGGCGCGATGCGGGTCGGCATCTCCTCGGCGGGCATCGAGCCCGGCGAGCTGCTCGAGAGAGTGCTGGCGTCCGCGCCCATGGCCGGCGCGGAGCTTGCCGGGGAGGTCTCCACCGACGAGGCCTACGTGATCCCGGCCCAGGGGGAGCGACGGTTCACCGTGGCCGCGCTCGACCTCGGCATCAAGTCGATGACGCCGTTCCGGATGGCCGAGCGCGGCATCGAGGTGCACGTGCTGCCCGCGACCTCGACCCTCGACCAGGTACTGGCCGTCGAGCCAGACGGCCTGTTCTTCTCCAACGGCCCCGGTGACCCGGCCGCGACGACCAGCCAGATCGAGCTGCTGCAGGGCGCGCTCGAGCGCGGGCTGCCGTACTTCGGGATCTGCTTCGGCAACCAGCTGTTCGGGCGGGCGCTCGGGTTCGGCACCTACAAGCTCAAGTACGGCCACCGGGGGATCAACCAGCCGGTGATGGACCGCACCACCCGCAAGGTCGAGGTGACCGCCCACAACCACGGGTTCGCGGTCCAATGGCCAGACGGAGTGCCGCTGGACGATTCTGTCCCCACGCCGTACGGCGTCGCGACGGTGAGCCATGTCTGCCTCAACGACGACGTGGTCGAGGGTCTGGAGCTGCGCGACGACGCCGGGCGGCTGACGGCGTTCTCGGTGCAGTACCACCCGGAGGCGGCGGCCGGGCCGCACGACGCGGCGTACCTCTTCGACCGGTTCTGCGACCTGATGGGTGGTGCCGATGCCCAGGCGTGACGACATCACCAGCGTCCTGGTGATCGGGTCCGGCCCGATCGTGATCGGCCAGGCCTGCGAGTTCGACTACTCCGGCACCCAGGCGTGCCGGGTGCTCAAGGAGGAGGGCCTGCGCGTCGTCCTGGTCAACTCCAACCCGGCGACGATCATGACCGACCCCGAGTTCGCCGACGCGACGTACGTCGAGCCGATCACGCCGGAGTTCGTCGAGAAGGTGATCGCCAAGGAGCGCCCGGACGCGCTGCTGGCGACGCTGGGCGGGCAGACCGCGCTCAACACCGCGATGAGCCTGGCCGAGGCGGGTGTGTTGGAGAAGTACGGCGTGGAGCTCATCGGTGCCTCGATCGAGGCGATCGAGAAGGGCGAGAACCGCGAGTCGTTCAAGCGGGTCGTGGAGTCGCTGCCGGCCGAGTGGGGCGCCGAGGTGGCCCGCTCGATCATCTGCCACACCATGGCCGACTGCCTGGCGGCCGCCGACGAGCTCGGCTACCCGATCGTGGTCCGGCCCAGCTTCACCATGGGCGGCGCGGGCTCTGGTTTGGCCTACGACCAGGACGACCTGCACCGGATCGCCGGTGCCGGCCTGGACGCCAGCCCGACCACCGAGGTGCTCCTGGAGGAGTCGATCCTCGGCTGGAAGGAGTACGAGCTCGAGGTCATGCGCGACACCGCGGACAACGTGGTGATCGTCTGCTCGATCGAGAACGTCGACCCGATGGGCGTGCACACCGGCGACTCGATCACGGTGGCTCCGGCGATGACACTCACGGACCGCGAGTACCAGCGGCTGCGCAACATCTCGATCGGCGTGATCCGCGAGGTCGGCGTCGACACCGGCGGCTGCAACATCCAGTTCGCGGTCGATCCTGTCGACGGCCGGATCATCGTCATCGAGATGAACCCGCGGGTCTCCAGGTCCAGCGCGCTGGCGTCGAAGGCGACCGGCTTCCCGATCGCGAAGATCGCGGCCAAGGTGGCGATCGGCTACACGCTCGACGAGATCCCCAACGACATCACCCGCGAGACACCGGCCTCCTTCGAGCCGACCCTCGACTACGTCGTGGTGAAGGTCCCGCGGTTCGCGTTCGAGAAGTTTCCCGGCGCCGACCCGACCCTGACCACTCACATGAAGTCGGTCGGCGAGGCGATGGCGATCGGCCGCAACTTCACCGAGGCGCTGCAGAAGGCGCTGCGCTCCCTGGAGTCCAAGGACGCGGTCTTCGACTGGCACCAGGAGTGGGTCGAGCTCGACAAGGACCGGCTGCTCGAGGAGATCCGGACCCCGCACGACGGCCGGCTGCGCCAGGTCATGGATGCGCTGCGTGCCGGCGCGACGCCGGACGAGGTCTTCGACGCCACCCGGATCGACCCGTGGTTCATCGACCAGCTGCTGCTCATCAACGAGATCGCGGCCGAGGTCACCGCTGCTCCCGAGCTGACGCCCGAGCTGCTCCGGACGGCCAAGCGGCACGGCTTCTCCGACGCCCAGATCGGCAAGATCCGCGGGATGACCGCCGACGTCGTACGCGGTGTCCGGCACGCCCTCGGGCTGCGGCCGGTCTACAAGACCGTCGACACCTGCGCGGCCGAGTTCGCGGCGGCCACGCCGTACCACTACTCGTCGTACGACGAGGAGACCGAGGTGGCGCCGCGCGAACGCCCGGCGGTGATCATCCTGGGCAGCGGCCCCAACCGGATCGGGCAGGGCATCGAGTTCGACTACTCGTGCGTGCACGCCTCGCTGGCGCTGAGCGAGGCCGGCTACGAGACGGTGATGGTGAACTGCAACCCCGAGACCGTGTCGACCGACTACGACACCTCCGACCGGCTGTACTTCGAGCCGCTGACGCTCGAGGACGTGCTCGAGGTCGTCCACGCCGAGGAGCAGGCCGGTCCGGTCGCCGGGGTGATCTGCCAGCTCGGTGGCCAGACCCCACTCGGGCTCGCGCAGGGGCTCAAGGACAACGGCGTGACCGTGGTCGGCACCTCGCCGGAGGCGATCCACCTCGCCGAGGAGCGCGGGGCCTTCGGCCGGGTGCTGCACCAGGCCGGGCTGCCGGCGCCCAAGCACGGCACCGCGAGCAGCTTCGACGACGCCCGCGAGATCGCCGAGGAGATCGGCTACCCGGTGCTGGTCCGGCCGTCGTACGTGCTGGGCGGGCGCGGCATGGAGATCGTCTACGACGAGGGCTCGCTGCGCGGCTACATCGAGCGGGCCACCGAGATCAGCCCGGCGCACCCGGTGCTGGTCGACCGGTTCATCGACGACGCGGTGGAGATCGACGTCGACGCGCTGTACGACGGCGAGGAGCTGTTCCTCGGCGGCGTGATGGAGCACATCGAGGAGGCCGGCATCCACTCCGGCGACTCGTCCTGCGCGCTGCCGCCGATCACGCTCGGTGCCGCCGAGATCCTCCGGATCCGCGAGGCGACCGAGGCGATCGCCCGGGGGGTCGGGGTGCGCGGGCTGCTCAACATCCAGTTCGCGCTCGGGTCCGACGTCCTCTACGTGCTCGAGGCCAACCCGCGGGCCAGCCGGACGGTGCCGTTCGTCTCCAAGGCGACGGCGACCCCGCTGGCCAAGGCCGCGGCCCGGCTGATGATGGGGGAGACGGTCAAGGAGCTCCGGGAGGCCGGCGTACTGCCCGAGACCGGCGACGGCGGCACCCTGCCCCCGGACCAGCCGATCGCGGTCAAGGAGGCGGTGATGCCGTTCAACCGGTTCCGCGCTCCCGACGGCAGCAACGTCGACACCGTGCTCGGTCCGGAGATGAAGTCGACCGGCGAGGTGATGGGGCTCGACGCGGACTTCGGGACCGCGTTCGCGAAGGCCCAGGCAGGCGCGTTCGGCTCGCTGCCCGACGAGCGGCCGGGTGTTCGTGAGCGTCGCCAACCGGGACAAGCGGCACATGATCTTCCCGATCAAGGTGCTGTCCGACCAGGGCTTCGAGATCATGGCGACCCAGGGGACTGCCGAGGTGCTCAAGCGCAACGGCATCGACGCGACCGTGGTGCGCAAGCACCACGAGGGGTCGGGTCCCGAGGGGCAGCAGACGACGGTCGAGCTGATCCTCGGCGGCGAGATCCAGCTGGTCGTCAACACGCCGTACGGCGACACCAGCGGCGGGTCCGCCCGGCTCGACGGCTACGAGATCCGGACCGCCGCGGTGCGCGCCAACATCCCCTGCGTCACGACGATCCAGGGACTGGGCGCGGCGGTGCAGGGGATCGAGGCGCTGAAGCGCGGCGACATCGGCGTGCGGTCGCTGCAGGACTGGGCGCGACGCACCTGATGTACCGCGCGCTCTTCGACCACGGCTTCCGGCGGCTGGACGCCGAGAAGGCCCACCGTCTGGGCTTCCGGGCGATCCGCGGGGCGCGGCCGGTGCTCGCGCGGCGGTCGACGCCGGGCGAGGCCGTCGAGGCGATGGGGCTGAGCTTCCCCAACGTCCTCGGCCTGGCGGCCGGGTTCGACAAGAACGCCGTGGGCATCGACGCGCTGGCCGCGCTGGGCTTCGGGCACGTCGAGATCGGCACGGTCACCGGTGAGCCGCAGCCGGGCAACCCCAAGCCGCGGCTCTTCCGCCTGCCTGCCGACCGGGCCGTGGTCAACCGGATGGGCTTCAACAACGACGGCGCCGAGGTCGTGGCCGCGCGGCTCGCCGCCCGCGGTCGCAGGGCGCGTCCGGTGCTGGGCGTGAACATCGGGAAGAGCAAGGTCGTGCCCGAGGACGAGGCCGTGCGCGACTACGAGAAGTCCGCGCGGTTGCTGGCGCCGTACGCCGACTACCTGGTGGTCAACGTCAGCTCGCCGAACACGCCCGGCCTGAGGGACCTGCAAGCGGTCGAGAAGCTCGAGCCGATCCTGACCGCGGTTCAGAAGATCGCCGACGGCGTGCCGCTGCTGGTGAAGATCGCGCCCGACCTGGCTGACAAGGACGTGGTGGGGGTCGCTGACCTGGCCGTCGCCATCGGCCTGGACGGGATGATCGCGACCAACACCACGATCTCTCGGGACGGCCTGGCCACCGACGCCGCGACGGTCGAGGGGCTCGGCGCCGGGGGGCTCTCCGGGCGACCGCTCACCGAGCGAGCCGATGCGGTGATGCGGCTGCTGCGCGAACGGGTCGGCCCGTCCATGACCCTCATCGGCGTCGGCGGGATCACCACCGTCGACGACGCCCGCGCCCGGCTCGACGCGGGCGCCACGCTGCTGCAGGGCTACACGGCCTTCATCTACGAGGGGCCGCTCTGGCCCCGCCGGATCATCAAGGGAGTCGCTGTATGACGTTCGGGGCGCGACTGCACGCCGCCATCGCCGACCGCGGACCGTTCTGCGTCGGCGTCGACCCGCACGCGCAGCTGCTGCTCGACTGGGGCCTCGGTGACGACGTCGCCGGCCTGGAGACGTTCGCGCTGACCGTGGTGGAGGCGGTGGCGCCGTACGCCTCGGTCCTGAAGCCGCAGTCGGCGTTCTTCGAGAGGTTCGGCAGCCGCGGGATCGCGGTGCTGGAGCGGGTCGTCCGCGAGAGCCGGGCCGCCGGTGCGCTGGTGCTGCTGGACGTCAAGCGGGGCGACATCGGCTCGACCTCGCAGGCGTACGCCGATGCCTACCTCGACCAGTCGTCCCCGCTCGCCGTCGACGCGATCACCGCCAGCCCGTTCCTGGGGTTCGGCTCGATCGCGCCGATGATCGACACCGCGCGCAAGTACGACGCGGGGGTCTTCGTGCTGGCGCTGACCTCCAACAAGGAGGGCCCCGAGGTGCAGGGTGCGACCACGGAGGGCACCACCGTGGGAGGTCGGATGATCGAGCACCTCCGCGAGCTCAACGCGGGCGCGGTGCCGCTGGGCTCCTTCGGCGCCGTCATCGGGGCGACCATCCCGGACACCGATCTCGACCTCGACTTCAATGGCCCCGTCCTGGCGCCCGGGTACGGCGCCCAGGGCGGCACCACGGCCGACATCGCCCGGATCTTCGGGTCGGCGACCCGCAACGTGCTGCCGAGCTCCTCGCGAGAGGTGCTGCGGCTGGGCCCGGACCTGGGTGCCATGCGCGACGCGGTCGCCCGTGCCAACGACGACCTGCGGGGCCTGTCCGGGTGAGGCGGATCGTCGTACGACTGGCGGTGCTCGGGGCCGTCTCGACGCTGCTGGTCGGCTGCGGTGACGACGACGATCCGTTCGAGGCGTACTGCAAGGAGGTCAAGGCGCAGCGCGAGTCGCTGTCCGAGGACCTGGCGGGTGACACGGGCACCGCGTTGATCAACGCGCTGCCGGAGTTCGAGCGGCTGCAGGACAAGTCGCCCGACGATCTCGAGGACGAATGGGCGACGGTCACGTCGCGCATCGGCGACCTGGTCGAGGCGCTCGAGGACGCCGGCGTCGACCCCACGACGTACGACCGACGCAAACCGCCGGCCGGTCTCACCGAGGAGGAGAAGGGCGCGATCGATGCGGCCGCGCGGGCCTTGGCGACCCCCGAGATGGTGGCCGCCCTTGATGGCGTCGAGCAACAGGCGCGCGATGTCTGCAAGACGCCCATGACCCTTTAGCGCGCGCTAGTTGTTCAGTAGAACTCGTTCCATTCCGGCAATTGCCGCTGCCATGAAGTTCTGACTAGATTGGCCCCGGCGGTTGCTCCCACCGCTTCTCATCACCTCTCGCTTTCGAAGGATCTGCACACGTGGCTCTGCCCCCGCTGACACCCGAACAGCGACAGGCCGCCCTCGAAAAGGCCGCCGCCTCTCGTCGCGAGCGGGCCGAGATCAAGAACCGCCTCAAGAACTCCGGCGCCTCGATCGTCGACGTCCTGCGCGAGGGTGCGACCAACGAAGTCATCGGCAAGATGCGGGTCGTCGACCTGCTGCAGTCGATGCCCGGACTCGGCAAGGTGCGCGC
This sequence comes from uncultured Actinomycetota bacterium, assembly GCA_963798055.1. Lineage (GTDB taxonomy): Bacteria > Actinomycetota > Actinomycetes > Propionibacteriales > Nocardioidaceae > Nocardioides. The sequence goes on along the minus strand of CAWCRX010000014.1, from coordinate 50,453 downwards.
CCGTCAGACGATGGAGCGGCTCCGGATCGCGGAGTCGCGTCGGGTGCGTGGGCTCGGCATCAAGCAGGTCGCCGCGCTCGAGCGCGAGTTCGGCGAGTGACCTCGGAGAGCACTCCCTAGTCGTCTGGTCGTGCTCGCCGGTCCCACCGCAGTCGGCAAGGGCACCGTCGCGGCCGCCGTACGAGAGCGTCATCCCGACGTCTGGATCTCGGTCTCGGTGACGACCAGGGACCCGCGGCCCGACGAGGTCGACGGGGTGCACTACCACTTCGTGTCGGACGAGGTGTTCGACCACATGATCGAGGAGGACGAGCTTCTCGAGTGGGCGGTGGTGCACAAGGCCGCGCGCTACGGCACCCCGCGCAAGGCGGTCGAGGAGGCGCTGGCGGCCGGTCGGCCCGCGATGCTGGAGATCGACCTCCAGGGCGCCCGGCTGGTGCGGGACTCGATGCCCGAGGCGCTTTTCGTGTTCCTGAAGCCGCCGAGCTGGGAGGAACTGGTCCGGCGGCTGGTCGGGCGGGGCACCGAAAGCGAGGAGGAGCGGGCCCGCAGGCTCGACACCGCCCGCGAGGAGATGGCCGCCGAGAACGAGTTCGACGAGACGATCGTCAACCATGAAGTTCACGATGCGGCCGACCAGTTGGTAGCCTTGATGATGCTCGATCAGGAGCCGTCGCGCCCCGATCGCCCCTGACCCCCGATTCTCTACAGCGAGGCTTACGCGTGTCTGCGCCCAACATCGCCGCCGAGGGTGTCACCAACCCTCCGATTGACGACCTGCTCACCAAGACCGACAGCAAGTACAAGCTGGTCCTTTACAGCGCCAAGCGGGCCCGCCAGATCAACGCCTACTACTCCCAGCTCGGCGAGGGCCTGCTGGAGTACGTCGGCCCGCTCGTCGACACGCACGTGCAGGAGAAGCCGCTGTCGATCGCGCTCCGCGAGATCAACGACGACCTGCTGACCTGTGAGGACGTCGACCCGGCCGAGCTGGCCGCCGAGGAAGCTGCCGCCAAGCAGGCCGCACTCGACGCGTCGCGCTCCACCAACGCGGAGTAGTTCATCTGAGCAGCGTCGTTCTCGGAGTCTCCGGCGGCATCGCGGCGTACAAAGCCTGCGAGCTGCTGAGGCTGTTCACCGAGTCCGGCCACGACGTGACCGTGGTGCCGACCGAGTCGGCGCTGAAGTTCGTCGGCGCTGCCACCTGGTCGGCGTTGTCGGGCAAGCCCGTCGACACCGACGTGTGGACCAACGTGCACGAGGTGCCTCACGTGCGGATCGGCCAGCAGGCCGACCTGGTCGTGGTGGCGCCGAGCACGGCCAACCTGCTGGCGAAGGCCGCCCACGGGCTGGCCGACGACCTGCTCACCAACACGCTGCTCACCGCCCGGTGTCCCGTGGTGTTCGCGCCCGCGATGCACACCGAGATGTGGGAGCACGCCGCCACCCGCGCCAACGTCGCCACGCTGCGTGAGCGCGGCGCGCTGGTGATCGAGCCGGCCGAGGGCCGGCTGACCGGCGTCGACACCGGCAAGGGCCGGCTCCCCGAACCTCCCGAGATCTTCGAGGTCTGCCTCGACGTGCTCGCCCGGGGCATCGCGCCCGCCGACCTCACCGGGCGGCACGTGGTGGTCTCCGCCGGCGGCACCCGTGAGTACCTCGACCCGGTCCGGTTCCTCGGCAACCGGTCGTCGGGCCTGCAGGGCTATGCGCTGGCCCGGGCCGCCGTCGCTCGCGGCGCCGAGGTCACCCTCGTGGCGGCGAACGTGAGCCTCCCGGACCCCGCCGGCGTGAAGGTGGTGCGGATCGAGACCACGGCGCAGATGCACCACGAGGTCGTCGCCGCGGCCGCGACCGCCGACGCGGTGGTGATGGCCGCGGCGCCCGCCGACTTCCGCAGCGCGGACGTCTCCGAGGCGAAGATCAAGAAGGCCGACGACGGTTCCGCCCCCACGATCTCGCTGGTGCAGAACGTCGACATCCTGCACGAGATCTCCACCCAGCGGGCGCGCCCCGGGTCGGTCATCGTCGGCTTCGCGGCAGAGACCGGCGACTCGTCCGGCTCGGTCATCGAACTGGCCCGGGCCAAGCTCGACCGCAAGGGCTGCGACCTCCTGGTCGTCAACGACGTCAGCGGGGGAGCGGTGTTCGGGAGCCCGGACAACGAGGCCGTCATCCTGGGTGCCGACGGTGCCTCTGTCGAGGTGCCGCGCGGCTCCAAGACCGCGCTGGCGCACGTCATCTGGGACCAGGTCGTCACCCGTTTTCGGGCGTGACCGCACGCGCGTTGATTCGTTTCCTGAGATGACCATCTTGCATGCTGGTCGCCACTTATCCTGAGTCGACCTGAGTCGAACGACACCTGCCTGAGCGGAGTAAGCACTGTGGCTGGACGCCTTTTCACCTCGGAGTCTGTGACCGAGGGTCACCCGGACAAGATCGCGGACGCGATCAGCGACACCGTCCTGGACGCCTTGATCGCCGACGACCCCACCAGCCGGGTGGCCTGCGAGACCCTGCTCACCACGGGTCTCGTCGTGGTCGCCGGTGAGGTGACCACCAAGAGCTACGCGCCGATCGCGGCGCTGGTCCGCCAGAAGATCGTCGAGATCGGCTACGACGACGGCGAGAAGGGCTTCGACGGCCGCGGCTGCGGCGTCCAGATCGCCATCGGCCAGCAGTCCCCGGACATCGCGCAGGGCGTCGACAAGGGCCACGAGGCCCGGGTCGGTGACTCCACCGACGAGCTCGACTGGCAGGGCGCGGGCGACCAGGGCCTGATGTTCGGCTACGCCTGCGACGACACCCCCGAGCTGATGCCGCTGCCGATCATGCTGGCCCACCGGCTCGCCGAGAAGCTCACCGCGGTGCGCAAGGACGGGACGCTGCCCTACCTGCGGCCCGACGGCAAGACCCAGGTCACCATCGAGTACGACGCCGAGGACCGCCCGGTCCGGATCGACACCGTCGTCCTCTCCAGCCAGCACTCCGCCGACGTCACGCTCGAGACGCTCGAGGCGGACGTGAAGAAGCACGTGATCGACCCGATCCTGGCGACCGCCCCGATCTCCTCCGAGGGCTACAAGCTGCTGGTCAACCCGACCGGCATCTTCGTCATCGGCGGCCCGATGGGCGACGCCGGTCTGACCGGCCGCAAGATCATCGTCGACACCTACGGCGGCATGGCCCGCCACGGCGGCGGCGCCTTCTCCGGCAAGGACCCGTCGAAGGTGGACCGCTCCGCGGCGTACGCCATGCGCTGGGTGGCCAAGAACGTCGTCGCCGCGGGCCTGGCCCGTCGCTGCGAGGCGCAGGTCGCCTACGCGATCGGCAAGGCCCACCCGGTCGGCGTCTTCATCCAGACGTTCGGCACCGGCACCGTCTCGGACGAGAAGATCCAGGAAGCCGTGCTCCAGGTGTTCGACCTGCGCCCGGCCGCGATCGTCCGCGACCTCGACCTGCTCCGCCCGATCTACGCCAAGACCTCGGCGTACGGCCACTTCGGCCGCGAGCTGCCCGAGTTCACCTGGGAGCGGACCGACCGCGCCGAGGCACTCAAGGCCGCCGCCGGCAGCCTGACCCGTCGTGAGGCGCTGACTCGTACGACGGACTTCGCGCCAGGGGCTCGCCTGCTCGACGGGTCACCGGAGGGGTGGTCGCTGGTAGACATTCGGCCATGACCGGAGCGGGGGAGCAGCAGGACCTGTTGCCCGGTCTGCGCGCGGCGGTCGACGACTCGCGGGCGAAGGCGAAGGCGACCCGCGCGAAGAAGTCCGCCGAGGCCGAGCCCGCCAAGGAGCAGCCGGTGGCGCGGGTGCTGGTCGATGTCCCGCTCGCCCACCTGGACCGACCCTTCGACTACCTGGTGCCCGCCTCGTGGGCCCGCGATGCCCAGCCGGGCGTGCGGGTCAAGGTGCGGTTCGCGGGCCAGGACGTCGACGGGTACGTCGTGGCCCGGGTCGACGACTCCGAGCACGCCGGCCGGCTCACGCCGCTGCGCCGGGTGGTCAGCGCGGAGCGGGTGCTGAGTCCGGTCGTTGCCGACCTGGCCGGCGACCTCGCCCAGCGCTACGCGGGCGTGCGCTCCGACGTGCTGCGGCTGGCGGTGCCGCCGCGGCACGCAGCCACCGAGAAGCAGCCCTCCGAGCCGGCCCCGGACACGTCGGCGTGGGACGCCGAGGCCGCAGCGGCGGCCTGGTCACATCACGGCCACGCGGCGACGTACCTCCAGCACCTGCGCGACGGCGGAGCGCCGCGAGCCGTGTGGAGCGCGGCCCCCGGTGACGACTGGCCCACCCTGCTCGCGCAGGCGGCCGGGGCGGCTGCCGCGGGCGGTCGCGGGGCGCTGATCTGCGTCCCCGACAACAAGGACGCGCGGCGCGTGGATGCCGCGCTGACCACGGTGCTCGGCCCGGGCCATCACGTGGTGCTCACCAGCGAGGGCGGGCCGGCGGCCCGCTACCGCGACTTCCTGGCGGTGGCGCGCGGCGCGCGGCGGGTGGTGGTCGGCACCAGGAGCGCGGCGTTCGCGCCGGTCCACGACCTCGGCCTGGTCGCGATCTGGGACGACGGCGACGACCTGTACGCCGAGCCGCGGGCGCCCTATCCGCACACCCGCGAGACGCTGCTGATGCGGGCCGAGCGCGAGCGGGCGGCGGTGCTGGTCGGCGGCTTCGCGCGCAGCGTCGAGGGGGAGTACCTCCTGCGCACGGGCTGGGCCCAGGAGATCGCCCCGCCACGCGAGCTGCTGCGCGAGCGGGTCACGGTCGGAGTCAGCGGGGCCACCGAGCAGGCCCAGCAGCGGGATCCCCACCCCTCCCGGATCCCGCGGGAGGTGCACTCGGCGCTCACCGAAGCGTTGCGGGACGGGCCGGTGCTGGTGCAGACCCCGCGGGCGGGCTATGCGCTCGCGCTGGCCTGCGACCGCTGCCGCACCCCCGCACGTTGTCAGACCTGCGCCGGGCCGCTGGCGCTGACCGGACCGACCACGCCACCGGCGTGCCGCTGGTGCGGCACCGTCGCCGATCCGTGGGGGTGTCCCGAGTGCGGCGGTCGAGGGCTGCGGGCGCCCGTGCTCGGCGACGAACGGACCGCCGAGGAGCTGGGTCGCGCGTTTCCCCAGATCCGGGTCTGGACCTCGGCGCGCGACCGGATCATCACCGATGTCGACCGCCACCCGTCGATCGTGGTGGCCACACCAGGGGCCGAGCCGGTGGCGGAGGGCGGCTACGCCGCCGTGGTGCTGCTGGACACCTGGATGCTGCTCGCCCGGGCCGACCTGCGGGCGGCCGAGGAGGCCCTGCGCCGCTGGAGCAACGCGGTCGGGCTGGTCCGGCCCGGCGGCACGGCCCTCGCGGTCGGCGACCCGGCCGAGCCGGCGCTCCAGGCGCTGGTGCGCTGGGACCACGCGGGGTTCGCCGGGCGCGAGATCGCCGACCGCCAGGAGGCGCACCTGCCGCCCGCCTCCCGGCTGGCCACCATCACCGGTGACCCCGGCGCCGTGGACGACGCGGTCACGCTGCTGCAGCTTCCGGAGGCGGCAGAGGTGCTCGGCCCGGTCCGGATCGACGACGAGGAGCGGGTGGTGGTCCGGGTGCCGCGGGCCCAGGGCGGCGGACTGTCCCGCGCCCTGGGCGACCTGCAGCGGGCCAGGTCGGGCCGCAAGCTGGACGCCGTACGCATCCAGGTGGACCCGGTCGTTCTCTAGATCATCTGATGGGTTCGTAGACTTGCCCGCGCCGTCGACCCCGAGGAGATCCCGTTGGCCATCCAGCCGATCCGGCTGTTCGGTGACCCCGTGCTGCGCCGACCCGCCATCGAGGTCGTCGACTTCGACAAGGAGCTGCGCACGCTGATCACCGACCTCACCGACACCATGCTGGAGGCGCCCGGCGCGGGCCTGGCCGCTCCGCAGATCGGGGTCGGGCTGCGCGCGTTCACCTGGTACGTCGAGGGGGAGACCGGCCATCTGATCAACCCGGTGCTCGACCTGTCCGAGGAGCTCCAGGACGGCCCCGAGGGCTGCCTGTCCCTCCCCGAGCTGACCTTCGACTGCAAGCGCGCCCTCTCGGTGGTCGCCCGCGGCTTCGACATGTACGGCGAGCCGGTCACGATCGAGGGCTCCGAGCTGCTGGCCCGGGCGATCCAGCACGAGACCGACCACCTCGACGGGATCCTGTTCATCGACCGGCTCGACACCGACGCCCGCAAGGCGGCGATGAAGGAGATCCGCGAGTCCGAGTGGTTCGGGGTGGAGCGGCCGACGGTCCGGATCAGCCCGCACGCCACCGGTGGACTCAGTCTGTGAGGGTCGTCTTCGCCGGAACCCCTGAGGTCGCGCTGCCCGCGCTGGATGCGATCGCCGAGCTCCGCAGCACGACCTGGTCGGCGTCGTCACCCGCCCGGATGCCCCCGCCGGGCGCGGTCGCAAGCTGGTGGCCAGCCCGGTGGCGCTGCGCGGCGAGGAGCTCGGCGTACCCGTGCTCAAGCCGGCGCACCCCCGCGAGCCCGAGTTCCAGGACACCCTGCGCGAGCTCCGTCCGGACGCCTGCCCGGTGGTCGCGTACGGCGCGCTGCTGCCGGAGTCCGCGCTGGCCATCCCCGAGCACGGCTGGATCAACCTGCACTTCTCCTGCCTCCCCAACTGGCGGGGTGCCGCGCCGGTGCAGTACGCCATCTGGGCGGGCGACGAGGTGACCGGCGCGACGACGTTCCGGATCGTGAAGGAGCTCGACGCCGGGCCGACGTACGGCGTGATGACCGAGCGGATCCGCCCCGACGACACCGCGGGCGACCTGCTCGCCCGGCTGGCCGAGTACGGCGCCGGCCTGCTGGTGACGACGCTCGACGGGATCGAGGACGGCTCCCTGGAGGCCCGCGCGCAACCGGCGGATGGGGTGAGCTTCGCCCCCAAGATCACCGTGGACGACGCGCAGATCGACTGGACCGAGCCCGCCGTGGCCGTCGATCGGCGGATCCGGGCCTGCACGCCCACGCCGGGAGCCTGGACGACGCACGGCGAAGAGCGGATCAAGATCGGTCCGGTCGCCATGACCGCCGACGCCGAGACGCTCGCGCCCGGCGAGCTCCGGATCGGCAAGCAGGAGGTGCTGGTCGGTACCGGCACCGAGCCGGTGCGGCTCGGCGAGGTCAAGGCGTTCGGCAAGCGGCAGATGCCGGCGGCCGACTGGGCGCGCGGGCTGCCATCGGCCGCCGCCACCCGGTTCGGCTCGTCCTAGGGTGAGCGCATGAGCCGCCCGGCAACGCCCGACGACATCGAGGCGATCTGCCTGGGCCTGCCGGAGGTGGAGTTCGGCATCACCTGGGGCGACCGGCCGACCTACAAGGTGCCGAAGGGCGAGAAAGGCCGCGGCTTCCTGCTCTACCGGATGCCGCACAAGACCGCGGTCGATCCGGAAACCGGCGAGATGTACGACGACCTGCTCGTCATCGTCACGCCCGGAGAGGCCGAGAAGATGGCGCTGGTCGAGGACCCGGACACCCCGTTCTTCACGATCGACCACTTCAAGGGCTTCAACGCGGTGCTGGTGCAGCAGTCCCGGCTCGGGGAGCTGAGCCGCGACGAGCTCGCCGAGATCATCACCGAGGCGTGGGCGACCCGCGCCCCGAAGCGGCTGGTCAAGGCGTACTTCGCGGATGGCTAAGCAATCCGACCGCGCGCGGCTGGCGGCGCTCGACGTGCTGGCGGCGGTCCGGGAGGACGACGCCTACACCAACCTGGCGCTCCCGACCGCCATCGATCGGCACCGGCTCGACTCCCGCGACGCGGGGCTGACGACCGAGCTGGTCTCGGGCACGATCCGCCGCCGGGCGACGTACGACGCGGTGCTGGCCACCTGCTCGAACCGGCCGCTGGCGAAGATCGACCCGGTCGTGCTCGACGCGCTGCGGATGGGCGCCCACCAGCTGCTCAACATGCGGGTGCCGCCGCACGCCGCGATCAGTACCAGCGTCGACCTGGTCCGGGCGCGCGGCAAGACCAGCGCCGCCGGGTTCGTGAACGCGGTGCTGCGCAAGGTGTCCGCGCGCGATCTCGACGCGTGGGTGGCCCAGGTCGCCCCCGATGCCGCCACCCGACACAGTCACCCGGCGTGGGTGGTCGAGGAGCTGCGCCGTGCGGTCGGCGATGACGAGCTCGAGGCGCTGCTCGAGGCGGACAACGCGCCCCCGAAGGTCACCCTCGTCGCCCGACCAGGGCGTGCGGAGCGGGCCGAGCTGCCGGGCGAGCCGACGCCGTACTCGCCGTACGGCGTGGTGCTCGACGGCGGCAACCCGGCCGCGGTGCCGGCGGTCGCGGAGGGGCGGGCCGGCGTCCAGGACGAGGGGTCGCAGCTGGTGGCGGTGGTGCTGGCCTCGGCGCCGGTCGAAGGCCCGGACGTGGCCTGGCTGGACCTGTGCGCCGGACCCGGCGGCAAGTCGGCGCTGCTGGCCGGGCTGGCCGCCGAGCGGGGTGCCGGGCTGGTCGCGATCGAGCGGCAGCACCACCGCAGCAGGCTGGTCGCCCGAGCGCTGGCGGGGGCGGAGGGGGTCACCGCCGTGCTCACCGCCGACGGCACCGCACCGCCGTTGCACCCGGCCAGCTTCGACCGGGTGCTGGTCGACGCGCCCTGCACGGGGCTCGGCGCGCTGCGCCGGCGGCCGGAGGCACGCTGGCGGCGTACTCCGGAGGACCTGGAGGCACTGGTGCCGCTCCAGCGGCTGCTGCTCTCCGCGGCGCTCGAGCTGGTGCGACCCGGCGGCGTGGTGCTCTACGCGACCTGCTCGCCGGTGCTCGCCGAGACGGCTGACGTGGTCACCGCGACCCTGAAGGCGCGACCGGACGCGGTGCTCGAGGATGCGCGGAGCGCTGTTGCCCGGCGTACCGGACTGCGCCGGCCCGCTGGACCGCACCGTGCAGCTGTGGCCGCACCGGCACGGCACGGACGCGATGTTCATGGCGCTGCTACGCCGTAGCCTCCTCGCATGACCGCCGAGATCGCCGTGGATATCGCCTTCCACGGCGGCCCCGAGCGGATCGCGGACCTCGCCCGCGAGGCCGAGAGCCGCGGCACCGTGCGCGGGCTGTTCGTCGCGGAGGCCGCGCACGATCCGTTCGTCGCGCTGACCATGGCGTCCACCACGACCGAGCGGATCGAGCTGGGTACGTCGATCGCCCTCGCCTTCGCCCGGACGCCGATGCTGATGGCCTACTCGGCGTACGACCTGCACCGGCTGTCCGGTGGCCGGCTGGTCCTCGGCCTCGGCTCGCAGATCAAGCCGCACATCACCCGCCGCTACGGCATGCCCTGGTCGAGCCCGGCCGCGCGGATGCAGGAGTACGTCGCCGCGCTCAAGGCGATCTGGCACTCCTGGCAGACGGGGGAGCAGCTCGACTTCCGCGGCGACTTCTACGAGCACACGCTGATGCCGCCGCTGTTCTCGCCGGGCGCGCTCGAGACGCCCAGCCCGCGGGTGTGGCTGGCCGCCGTCGGGCCGCTGATGCTCGAGGCGGCGGGTGCGGTCGCCGACGGGCTGATCTGTCATCCGCTGCTGTCCCGGTCCTACCTCACCGACGTGGTCGAGCCGATGGTCCGGAAGGGCCGGGAGGCCTCCGGACGCACGGCCGAGCCCTTCGAGATCTCGACCCTCTGCATGGTGGCGACCGGTCGCACCGAGGAGCAGCTCGCCGACGCGGTCGCCGGGGTGCGGCGCCAGATCGGCTTCTACGCCTCCACGCCGGCGTACAAGCCCGTGCTCGAGCACCACGGCTGGGGCGACCTGCACGGCGAGGCGCACGCGATGACCAAGGCCGATCGATGGACCGAGCTCGGTGACCTGGTCGACGACGAGGTCCTGGCGACGTTCGCGGTGGTCGCGGAGCTGGACGCCGCCGGAGCGGAGGTCCGGGCGCGGTTCGCCGGTCTCGCCGACCGGGTGACCACCTCGATGCCGTACGACGCCGATGACCTGCTCGCCCTGGACCTGCTCGGCTTAGTCGAGCACGTGCCGCAGATAGCGCTGGGGTTCGGCCAGGTAGCGCTGCCAGTGCTGCACCAGCTCGAGCTCGGCCCAGGTTGTCTCGCGGAGGCCCCAGTCGCCGACCTCCAGCAGGGTGGCACCGGGCATCGCCGCGAGGACGGGGGAGTGGGTGGCGCACAGCACTTGGCCGCCTTGCTCGACAACGTCGTGAAGGGCCGCGATCGAGACCGAGCGTCGAAGAGAACGACAGGGCCGCCTCCGGCTCGTCCAGGCAGTAGAAGCCGCCGGAGTTGAACCGGGTACGCAGCACCGCCAGGAACGACTCGCCGTGGCTCATCTCATGGAACACCGGGTCGAGTGGACCAGCGCGATCCTCCATATGCGTGTACCAGCCGTGCATGGTCTCCGCGCGGAGGAAGAAGCCCCAGCGGTCCGCGCCGATGCCTCTCTGTATGGCCAGGCACATTGCCGAGCGGCGACTCCGAGGATCGGGTGGACAGCTGGGAGTTCTTGCTGCCGCCCTCCGGTGACAGGCCGTACGCCATCGCCACGCCTTCGACCAGCGTCGACTTCCCCGAGCCGTTCTCGCCGACGAGGAACGTGACGCCCTTCGCGCAGGTCGAAGCCTTCGCGCACCACCTGCGCTACCGCCGGGATGGTCATCGGCCACTCGCCCGGATCGAGCGCCGTGGCCGCGGGCCGACACGCGTACGACGGGCGGCTGGTCGAAGTCCACGGGCACACGGTACGGCCGACTACGGTTGGCGAGTGGCAGCGTCGAAGTCGCCGTCGGTCGAGATCGAGGTCGACAACCGGGTGATCCGGGTCAGCAACCCCGACCGCGTGTACTTCCCGGAGAGCGGAGCCACCAAGCACGACCTGGTCGAGTACTACCTCGCGGTCGGGCCCGGCATCGTCAACGCGCTGTGGGAGCGGCCGTGCATGCTGCACCGGTTCCCGAAGGGCCTGGCCGGGGACAAGGTCCACCAGAAGCGGCTGCCGGCCGGGGCGCCGGACTGGGTCGAGACCGTGCGGCTGCACTTCCCGCGGTGGAACCGGACCGCCGACGAGCTCTGTGTCACCGAGCTCGGCAGCGTGATCTGGGCGGTGCAGATGTCGACGGTTGAGTTCCATCCGTGGAACAGCCGCCGCGAGGACCCGGAGAAGCCGGACGAGTGGCGGATCGACCTCGACCCGGGTCCGCTCTCGGACTTCGCGCAGGTCCAGCGGGTCGCGCACGTCGCCCACGAGATCCTCGACGAGCTCGGCGCGGTCGGCTATCCCAAGACCAGCGGCGGCAGCGGCCTGCACATCTACGTCCGGATCCGGCCCGACCACGGGCACAAGGTGGTCCGCCGAGCGGCGCTCGGGTTCGCACGCGAGGTCGAGCGACGGGCGCCCGACGACGTGACGACGACCTGGTGGCGCAAGGACCGCGACCCGCACCACCTGTTCGTCGACTACAACCAGAACGCGCGAGACCACACCATCGCCGCGGCGTACTCCGTCCGCGGGTTCCCCGACGCCCGCGTGTCGGCGCCGGTGAGATGGGACGAGATCGACGCCTGCGATCCCCACGACTTCACGATCTTCACGATGCCGGCGAGGTTCGCCGAGATCGGCGACCTCCACGAGGACATCGACGACCACGTGTTCGACATCGCGCCGCTGCTGGAGTGGGCGGACCGCGACGAGGCCGAGGGCAAGGAGACGCCGGACGAGCCCGAGGCTGACGCTAAGACGGCCAGCTCCAAGGTCTCGCGCGCTGCGCGACGCTCATCATCCGCGCTGGCGGCGTTGCCGACGCTCGAAAGACGCCCAGTCTGCCTTCGCATCGGCGCCTTGCCAGCGCGGCGCTGAGCGCCGCTCGCATGCGCGACACCTTTGAGCTACCCGTCTAGGCTGCCGCCCGTGGGCATCCAGATCACCCCGAGCATCCTGAACGCCGACTTCGCCGCGCTCGGCGCCGAGGTGACCAGGATCGGCAGCGCCGACTGGATCCACGTCGACGTGATGGACAACCACTTCGTGCCCAACCTGACGTTCGGCCCGACCATGGTCGAGGCGCTGAGCAAGGCCACGGACACGCCTCTCGACGCGCACCTGATGATCGAGGACGCCGACCGCAACGCGATGGCATACGTCGAGGCGGGCGCCGGCTCGGTCACGTTCCACGTCGAGGCGGCGCGTGCGCCGGTGCGGCTGGCCCGGGAGATCCGCGCCGCAGGAGCACGAGCGAGCATGGCGCTCAAGCCGGCCACCCCGGTGGAGCCCTACGAGGACCTGCTCCCGGAGCTGGACATGCTGCTGATCATGACCGTCGAGCCGGGCTTCGGCGGCCAGCAGTTCCTCGACCTGTGCCTGCCCAAGATCCGGGCGGCGCGGGCGCTTTTCGACAAGCACGGCATCGAGACCTGGCTACAGGTCGACGGCGGGGTCTCGCTGGAGACGATCGAGCGGGCCGCTGCCGCCGGGGCAGACGTGTTCGTGGCCGGGTCCGCGGTCTACTCGGCTGAGGACCCGGACAGGATGGTCGCCGACCTGCGGGCGCGGGCCGAGGCCGCCGCAGGGTGAGCCTGCCGGATTCCTCGGCGTACGCCGCCCGAGCCTTCCCGCATCCGCTTCGCCGGCATCAACGCGAGGCCCTGGAGGCGCTGGCGGCCGTGCGGGCGGCGGGACGCAGGCGGGCCTGGGTGGTGCTGCCCCCAGGAGCAGGCAAGACGCTGGTCGGGCTGGAGACGATTCGTCGCGAGGGCGTGCGGGCGCTGGTGCTCAGCCCCAACACCGCGATCCAGGGTCAGTGGGTGCGCGGTTGGGAGGCGTTCGAGGGTCCACCGGTGCCGATCGGTACCGACCGGAACCTCGCGGCTGCGGTCACCTCGCTGACGTACCAGTCCCTCGCGGTCTTCGACGCCGAGGCCGACGACGAGGAGCCGACGACCTCGGAGCTGGAGCGGCTGCACGAGAACGGTCGAGCGCTGATCGCTGCGCTGCAGGAGGCCGGGCCGATCACCCTGGTGCTGGACGAGTGCCACCACCTGCTCGAGGTCTGGGGCCGGCTGCTCGCCGAGATCCTCGAAGAACTGCCGGAGGCGACGGTGCTGGGGCTCACCGCCACGCCGCCCGACACGCTCGGGCCCGAGCAGGCGGAGCTGGTTGCCGAGCTGTTCGGCGACATCGTCTACGCCACCTCCATCCCGGCGGTGGTGCGCGAGGGCCACCTGGCGCCGTTCATGGACCTGATCTGGCTCACCACGCCATCGGCAGCGGAGGCGGACTGGCTGGCGGGCCAGGCCGAGCGGTTCGCCGAGCTCACCACCCAGCTGCTCGACCCCACGTTCGGGTCGAAGCCGTTCCTGGTCTGGGCGGACCTGCGGTTCCACGGCGAGGTTCCGTTCGCCCGGATTGCCGCGAAGCAACCGGCGCTCGCCGATGCGGCGCTGCGCCTCGCGCATGCCGGCCTGTTGCGGCTGCCCGATGACGTGGCCCGCGGCGAGGCGCACGCCCATGCTCCGACCGCGGACGACTGGGCGGTGCTGATCGACGACTGGTACGACGCCTGCGTCGTCGACAGCGTCGACGACCGCGACCAGGACGTCCGGGAGGTGCTGAAGCGGGCGCTGCCCTCGATCGGCTTCAGCCTCACCCGTGCCGGGATCCGCCGGGGTCGCACGGCCGTCGACCGGGTGCTGGCGCGGAGCGCGGCCAAGTCGGCGGCCCTCGTGGAGATCGTGAGCGCGGAGCACCGCAGCCTCGGCGACCGGATGGGGATGCTCGTGATCTGCGACCACGAGGAGGCGGCCGCCACGGTCTCCGCCGACCTGGCCGGGGTGCTGCAGGACCGGGCCGGCTCGGCCCGGCTCGCGCTCGCCCAGCTGCTCGCGGATCCCGCGACTTCAGGTCTGGCCCCGCTGATGGTGACCGGCAAGACCGTCGCGGCGGCGCCCGCCGTACTCGAGAGGCTGCGGGGCGAGTGCGGCGTACCCGGGCTGGTGGTCGGCGAACCGGACGGCGACGGGATCGCCGAGCTCACCGGACCATGGTCGAGCCGCGAATGGGTGCGCGCGGTCACCGACTTCTTCACGGGTGCGCGCTGCCAGGTGTTGATCGGCACCCGCGCGTTGCTCGGCGAGGGCTGGGACGCGCCGACGGCGACCGGCCTGGTCGACCTGAGCATGGCCAGCACGCCGGGCGCCGTCGTACAGACCCGCGGCCGGACCCTGCGCCTGGACCCGCGCGACCCGCAGAAGGTCGCCGTGAACTGGACGGTCTGCTGTGTCGCCGAGGGCCACCCCAAGGGCGACAACGACTGGCAGCGCACGGTGCGCAAGCACCAGGGCTACTTCGGCGTGGACGCCACCGGCGACATCGTCGACGGCGTCGCGCACATCCACCCGAGCTTCTCGCCGCATGCGCCTCCCGCGGCATCGACGTTCTCGGCGACCAACGCCGAGATGCTGGTGCGCGCCGAACACCGCGCCGAGGTCCTGGCCCTGTGGCGGGTAGGGACGCCGTACGACGACGAGGTGCGGCACACCGTCTGGATGCGGCTGCGCCGTCCGGGTCGTGAACTGGCGGCGCGCGACGCTGCGGCGGCGATCGAGCCGCCGGAGACAGTGCTGCTCGAGCGAGGAGTCGGCGGGCAGAAGGCGCCCAAGGTCTGGCGGTACACGCCGTTCGCGATGATCGCCGGGTCCGTGCTGTCGCTGGCGAGCGTGGTGGCGCTCGGCCCACTCGGGCTGGTGCCCGCTGCGCTGCTGCTGGGCGGGGCGCCGGCGGTGGCCACGGCCAAGCGCCGCCGCGTCCTGGCAGCCGCGAGCGCCGACGCCGACCTCATCCAGGCCGCCTGTGCACTGGCCGACGGACTCCACGCCGCGGGGCTGGCCAGCGTGGGCGCCGCAGGCGTCGACTGGCACGTCGACTCGTCGGGGCAGCTGCGGGTCGTGTTCGACGCCGGTGCGGACGGGACGGACCAGAGCGAGGTGTTCGCCGCCGCGCTAGCCGAGATGGTGGCCCCGATCGGTGCGCCGCGCTATCTGGTGCCGCGCTACGTCGACGACCGGGTCAGCGCGCTCGAAGGGCTGCTGCCGCTGGCGTGGTACCGGCCGGACCGTGTCGTGTGGCACCCGGTGCCATCGGTGCTGGGCGCCCGGGCCGAGCTCGCGGAGGCGTTCGCGACCGCGTGGGTGCGCTGGGTCGGCGGCGGCCCCGCGATCTACACCGGCAACCCGGACGGCGCGGGCGTGCTCGCCGGATGCCGCGGCACCGACCCCTGGTCCGTCACCAGCGTGCTGCGGCGGAGCTGGAGCTGACCTCAGGCCGCTGCCAGTACCTCGATCTCCAGCAGCCAGGCCGGGTCGAAGATCTCGGCGATCACGACGGTGAGCGACGGGCGGTGGCCGTCGAGGATCTCGGTGCGCACCTGGGTGTTGGCGGGGGCGACGGATCGCGAGCTGAGGAACGTCGTCACCTTGACCACGTCGCGGATGGACATGCTCGCGGAGGCCAGTACCGCGTTGATGTGCGCCCAGATCACCCGGCACTGCTCCTCGGCGGTGTCGGGTACTGGGCCGTTCAGCGGCTCCGGAGTCTGCCCGCTGACCAGCAGCCAGCGACTCGGGTGCGACACCTCGAGCCCGTGCGTGTAGCCGCCCTCAGGGGCGGGGACGTCGGAGGGATCGTGGCGGGTGAACGTGGCGGACATGTGGCCACCCTCGCACGCCGGCGCGGAGTCCAGTGCCCAGCATCACATTCCCGCTCTGACCCCCATGTGGCACGCTTGTCCTGACGAGTTGATAGCTCGCGTGCTCTGGGGTCGGTGTAATTCCGAACCGGCGGTGACTGATCGAGAAGCTTCGTTCAGAAGTCCGCGACCCGGTCACAGCCAGTGACCGGTTGACCAGGTGTAAGTCCTGGACCGACGGTGAAAGTCCGGATGGGAAGCGCACGCAGGTGACGTCGAACGTCCCGGCATTTGCCGGGCCGTGAGCGACGCGCCGTCGGCCCCGGAGTCCGCGACCGGACATGAGGGGCACGATGACCACCACGCCGGCCGAGCAGGCGGCGATGCTGCGCGCGCTCGAGCTCGCGGCGACGCCCGGTGTGCCGCTCGGTCCCAACCCCCGCGTGGGCTGCGTCCTGATCGACGACACCGGGACCGTCGTCGCCGAGGGCTACCACCGTGGAGCCGGCTCGCCGCACGCCGAGGCCGATGCCCTGACCAACGCCGGCGACCTCGCCCGGGGGACCACGGCCGTGGTCACCCTCGAGCCGTGCAACCACACCGGCCGCACCGGGCCGTGCTCGGAGAAGCTCGTCGCCGCCGGAGTACGCCGCGTGGTGTTCGCCCAGCCGGACCCGAACCCGGTCGCGGCCGGCGGCGCCGACACCCTGCGCGCCGCCGGGGTGGACGTGGCCGGCGGCCTGCTCCTCGACCAGGCACGCGCTCTGAACGCCGTGTGGACCTTCGCGGTGGAGCACCAGCGCCCGTTCGTCACCTGGAAGTTCGCCACCACGCTCGACGGCCGCAGCGCCGCGGCCGATGGCACCTCGCGCTGGGTCTCCGGCCCGGCCGCCCGCAGGGACACCCACCGGCTGCGCGCCCTCTGCGACGTGATGCTCGTCGGCACCAACACCGTCGCCGTCGACAACCCGGCCCTCACCGTGCGCGACGAGCACGACCAGCCGCTGCCGCACCAGCCGCTGCGCGTGGTGATGGGGGAGCGAGACCTGGATCCCAAGAGCCAGATCTTCGACGAGGCCGCGGAGAGCCTGCACCTGCGCACCCGCGACCCGCACGCGGCGCTCAAGGAGCTGTTCGCGCGCGACCGCCAGCACGTGTTCCTCGAGGGCGGCCCGACCCTGGCCGCCGCCTTCCTCCGGGCCGGGCTCATCGACGAGGTCATCACCTATGTCGCCCCGATGCTGCTCGGGGCGGGGCGCAACGCCGTCGGCGACCTGGGAATCACCACGATCTCCGAGGCGCTGCATCTCCAGGTCGAGGACGTCACCGTCCTCGACGACAACGTCCGGCTGACCATGCGGCCCGCCGGCGAAGGGAAGGACTGACATGTTCACCGGGATCATCGAGGAGCTCGGCACGGTCGAGGCCATCGAGGACCAGGGCGACGCGGTACGCCTCAGCGTGCGCGGCCCCCTGGTCGTCTCCGACGCCGGCGAGGGCGACTCGATCGCCGTCAACGGCTGCTGCCTCACCGTGACGACGTACGACGGCGAGGTCTTCACCGCCGACGTGATGCGCGAGACCCTCGACAAGACCTCGCTCGGCGACTTCCGGCCGGGCACCCGGGTCAACCTCGAGCGTGCGGTCACCGCCGAGAAGCGTCTCGGCGGACACATCGTGCAGGGCCACGTCGACGGCACCGGCACGATTCGCTCGCGAACCCCGAGCGAGCACTGGGAGGTCGTCGAGATCGGCCTGCCCGACGGGATGGACCGCTACCTCGTCGACAAGGGGTCGATCACGGTCGACGGGGTCTCGCTGACCGTTGTCACCGCCACCGACGACAGCTTCACGGTCTCCCTGATCCCGGAGACGCTCGCCCGCACCACGCTCGGGATCAAGCAGCCCGGCGACGTCGTCAACCTCGAGGTCGACGTGATCGCCAAGCATGTCGAGAAGCTCGTCCGCGCCTACACCAAGGAGCAGTCATGACCCAGACCTACGAGCTCGACACCGTCGAGCGGGCCATCGAGGACATCGCGGCCGGCCGCGCGGTCATCGTCGTCGATGACGAGGACCGGGAGAACGAAGGCGACATCATCTTCGCCGCGAGCAAGGCGACGCCCGAGCTGCTGGCGTTCACCATCCGCTACTCCAGCGGCGTGATCTGTGTGCCGATGCCGGCCGACATGCTGGACCGGCTGGAGATCCCGCTGATGACCCCGCACAACAAGGACAAGCTGCGCACGGCGTACACGATCTCGGTCGACGCCCGCGACGGTGTCAGCACCGGCATCTCGGCGACCGACCGGGCGCACACGGTGCGGGTGCTGGCCGACTCCGCGACCGAGCCGTGGGAGATCACCCGCCCCGGACATGTGTTCCCGCTGCGCTACCGCGAGGGCGGTGTCCTGATGCGCCGCGGCCACACCGAGGCGGCGGTCGACCTGGCCAAGCTGGCGGGACTCACCCCGGCCGGCGTCCTGGTCGAGGTCGTCAATGACGACGGCAGCATGAAGCGCGGTCCCGAGCTGCGCGAGTTCGCCGACGAGCACGGGCTGGCGATGATCTCGATCGAGGACCTGGTCCGCTACCGCCGGCGCAACGAGAACCTCGTCGAGCGGGTCGCGGAGACCCGGCTGCCGACCCGGCACGGTGACTTCACGGCGTACGGCTACCGGATCACCGTCGACGGCAGCGAGCACCTCGCCCTGGTCTACGGCGATGTCACCGGCCCAGACCCGGTGCTCACCCGCGTGCACTCGGAGTGCCTCACCGGTGACGTCTTCGGAAGCCGGCGCTGCGACTGCGGACCGCAGCTCGACGAGGCGCTCGAGCGGATCGTGGCGGAGGGCCGTGGCGTAGTCGTCTACCTGCGCGGCCACGAAGGGCGTGGGATCGGGCTGGTGGCGAAGCTGCAGGCCTACCAGCTCCAGGACGGCGGCCGCGACACCATCGACGCCAACCTCGACCTCGGCCTGCCCGCCGACGCGCGTCATTACGGGACCGCGACCCAGGTCCTGCACGACCTGAAGGTGGAGAGCGTCCGGCTGCTCACCAACAACCCCGACAAGGTCGCCCAGCTCGAGGACTACGGCGTACCCGTGATCGAGCGAGTGCCGCTCACCCCGCACCCCAACGACCACAACCTCGCCTACCTGCTCACCAAGCGGGACCGGATGGGCCACGACCTACCCAACCTGGACGGAGGCCCCGCATGAGCGGCCACGGCGCACCCGACCAGCAGCCGGTCGACTGCAGCGACCTGCGGGTCGCGGTGGTCGCCGCGAGCTGGCACACCGAGGTGATGGACGGGCTGGTCGCCGGCGCGCAGCGCGCGCTCGCCGACTACTCCGTGCGGGACCCCGAGATCATGCGGGTGCCCGGCGCGTTCGAGCTGCCGGTGGTCGCCTCCGCTCTCGCGCAGCGGGGGTACGACGTCGTGGTCGCCCTCGGCGTGGTGATCCGGGGCGGCACTCCGCACTTCGAGTACGTCTGCAACGCCGCCACCGATGGCCTGACCCGCGTGGCCCTCGACCACACCGTCGCCGTCGGGTTCGGCGTCCTCACCTGCGACACCGAGCAGCAGGCCCTCGACCGGGCCGGGCTGGAGGGGTCGCAGGAGGACAAGGGCTACGAAGCGACCGCCGCCGCGCTGGTCACCGCCCGGACGCTGCGCGAGGTGCACTCGTGGCGAGATCCGCGACTGGGGCCATAGCGGCTGGCTCGACCACGACCCAGGTCGCGTTCAGTGCGGCGTTGCCCGACAGCGTGTCGACGAGCGCGCCGTCGGTGAGCACGTTGGCGTTGGCGCCGCCGTCCAGACCGCCCCAGCCGTGCGGGATGCTGACGACGCCGGGGCGGATCTCGTCGGACAGCTGAGCGGGCAGCTCGACCGCGCCCACGCGCGACCGCACCGAGACCGGCTGACCGTCGTCGATGCCGCGCGCGACCGCGTCGTCCGGGTGCACGAGAACCGTGCAGCGGCGCTCGCCCTTGGCCATCGCGGGCACCCGGTTGAGCCAGGAGTTGTTGCTGCGCAGGTGCCGACGGCCGATCAGCTGCAGGTCGTACGTCGACCCACCAGCCGGCGCGACGAGGTCGGCCGCTGCGGCGAGCAGCTCGGCGGGGGCGAGCCGGACCCGGCGCTCCTTCGTGCGCAGGATCCCGGGGAGGCGCGGCTCCAGGGGGCCGAGGTCCAGCCCTCCGACCGCGCGCTTCACGCGGCCGGCGGTGAGCCCGCGGCGCGGGCGACGCCAGGCTCCGCGAGGTCCGAAGAAGACGAGGCCAGCGGTGATCGGTGCCGCCTTCACTCGGGGCAGGACCGTCCGGAGCACGCGACGTACGACACCGTTGCGGGGCACTTCGGCGATCAACGAGTACAGGATGTCCCAGTCCTCCTGAGAACCCTCCGGCGCATCGAAGACCTTCGGCGAGTACCGGACGTTGTTGCGGACGCTGAACGCCGGGAACACCAGATCGAGCTCGGAACGCTCCAGGTGGCTCATCGGCGGCAGGATGAAGTCGGCCTGCCGGGCGGTCTCGCTGACGTAGAAGTCGAGGCAGACGAGCAGGTCGAGCTCGTCCAGGGCCGCTCTGATCTGCGAGACGTCCGGGCCGGACACCGCGGGGTTGCCCGCCACGACGACCAGGCCGCGCAGCTGCCGCTCTCCAGGTCGGGTGATCTCGTCGGGCATCGCCGCCACCGACATCTCGCCGGCGAGGGAAGGCAGGCCGGCACCGCGGCTGCGGAACTCGTCGTACGACGACCGACCCCAGAGCGTCCGCAACAGTCGGCCGAGGTCTACTGGTGGCGAGGAGAACATCGAGCCGCCCGCCCGATCGAGGTTGCCGGTCACGGCGTTGAGGACGTTGATCAGCCAGTGCGTCACGCTGCCCGTGGCGTGGTGACAGACGCCGAGCCGTCCATAGGCCACTGCCGAGCGGGCTCCGGCGAACTCACGGGCCAGCCGGGTGATCGTCTCGGCGTCGACCCCGCTGCTCGTGGCGGCCGACTCAGGCGGGTGCTGCGCCACAAGCCTTCGGACTTCGTCGAGGCCGTCCACCCACGAGGGCGGTCGATCGAGCCCCTCGGCGAAGATGACGTTCAGCATCGCGAGCAGCAGGTACGGGTCGCCGCCCGGACGGATCGACACGTGCTCGCAGGCCAGGCGCGCGGTCTCGGTGCGCCGCGGGTCCAGCACGACGACCGTGCCGCCGCGCCTTCGCACCGCCTTCAGCCGGCCCCGGGCGTCCGGCATGGTCGACAGCGAGCCGTTGGACACCGCCGGGTTGGCGCCGATCACGAGCAGGTAGTCGGTCCGGTCGATGTCGGCGACCGGGAGCAGCGTGTGGTCGCCGAACATCAGCAGCGAGCTCAGGTACTGCGGGAACTGGTCGACGGACGACGCCGAGAAGACGTTGCGGCTCCCGAGGACCTTCTTGAAGCCCTCGACCGCGAGGGCCGCGGTCGAGTGCGCGGTCGGGTTGCCCTGGTAGATGCCTACGGCGTCCTTGCCGTGCCGGCGCCGCAGGTCGCGGATCCGCTGGCCGATCTCGGCGTACGCCTCGGCCCAGGAGATCGGCTCGAAGTCGTCGCCGACCCGGCGCATCGGCGTCCGCAGACGCTCAGGGTCCTCGTGCAACGTCTGCAGCGAGGTGGCCTTCGGACAGATGTACCCGTGGCTGAGTACGTCGTCCGGATCGCCCTCGATCCGGAGTACCTGTGCGCTCCCGCCGACGTGCACCCGGATGCCGCAGTGGGCCTCGCACAGGGGGCATTGGCGGTTCACAACTCGTCCGGCCTCGGCCGGCATCCCCATGTGGCTCACGCTTCGACGCTAGACCGTCGGGCACCCGCGCGCCACGGATCGCGGTCTCAGCGGGCCGCGCCAGGCACCCGGTGGGCGGGTGGAGACCCTAGGCTTAACCCTCGTGAAGACGTTCGACGAGCTCTGGTCCGAGCTGAGCGAGAAGGCGCGGACCCGACCCGATGGATCCGGCACGGTGCGCGCACTGGACGCCGGCGTGCATGCCATCGGCAAGAAGCTGGTCGAGGAGGCCGCCGAGTCCTGGATGGCCGCCGAGCACGAGGGCAAGGACCGGGCGGCGGAGGAGATCAGCCAGCTGCTCTACCACGCCCAAGTGCTGATGCTGGCCAGCGGCATCGAGCTCGACGACGTCTACGCCCACCTGTGAGGTCACCCGGCATGTCCCTGTTGCGCATCGCGGTCCCCAACAAGGGGTCGCTGTCCCAGTCCGCGGTGGAGATCCTGCGCGAGTCCGGTTACCGGCAGCGCTCCGACTCCAAGGAGCTGCGGCTCGTCGACGCCGACAACGGCGTGGAGTTCTTCTACCTGCGCCCGCGCGACATCGCGCTGTACGTCGGCGAGGGCACCCTCGACGTCGGCATCACCGGGCGTGACCTGCTGCTCGACTCGGGCGCCAAGGCCGAGGAGGTGCGGTCGCTGGAGTTCGGGCGCAGCACGTTCCGGTTCGCCGGGCCGCTGGGCGTCTTCAACGACGTCAGCCAGCTCGCCGGCGCCCGGATCGCCACGTCGTACACCGGCATCGTCCAGGCGTTCCTGGAGGAGCACGGCATCGACGCCACGGTCACTCGCCTCGACGGAGCCGTGGAGACCAGCATCCAGCTGGGGGTCGCGGACGTGATCGCCGACGTGGTCGAGACTGGCGGCACCCTGCGCCAGGCGGGCCTGGAGACGTTCGGCGAGCCGGTGATGGAGTCCGAGGCGGTGCTGATCACTCGCACCGGCGCGGTGCCCGAGGGCTTCGAGGTGTTCAAGCGCCGGCTCGACGGCGTCCTGGTGGCCCGCAGCTACGTGATGATGGACTACGACATCGAGGCGGCCCGGGTCAACGAGGCGGTCCAGCTGACCCCCGGCATCGAGGGCCCGACGATCTCTCCGCTGCATCGGGAGGGCTGGGTCGCGGTGCGGGCGATGGTCCGCCGCGACGGTGCCCAGCAGCTGATGGACGACCTGTGGGACATCGGGGCGAAGGGGATCATCCTCACCGACATCCACGCCTGCCGGTTGTGACCTCTACCGAACTGCCGCGCACCTGGCGACCCCTCGGGCCTCGGATCGCAGGTGCGGTCGCCGGCGGCGTACTCGTCGTGATGGCCTCGTTCCTCTGGTTCGGCTTCGACGAGGAGACTCGCGACGCCATCACGCCGTTCCAGCGGGGCACCGTGATCGCGTTGGGTCTGCTGGGGCTGAGCTGCCTGTACGCGCTGATCCGGTCGCGCGTGGTCGCGGACACCGATCGGCTGACCGTGGTCAACGGCTACCGGCGCCACGACTTCGAGTGGGCCGAGGTGATCGCGGTGCGGCTCCCGCCCGGTGCCCCCTGGGTGACCCTCGATCTCGCCGACGGGACCACGTGCTCGGCCATGGGTATCCAGGGCTCCGACGGGGATCGGGCGAAGACGGCAGTCCGCGAATTGCGTGCTCTTGTGGACGACCCTCCCGTGACCCGTCCCTAGATGAGCGACGGGTCATCGGTGTCGATGACCAGATCAGCGCGGTCCCGGGTGTGGTGCTGCTCGAAGTGCTCGCTCTCGGCACGCGCCCAGGCCTCCCAGTACGGCGCGAAGTCGTCGCCGTCCCGCTCGATGCCACGCCGCATCCGCAGTTCGTACGGCGCCTCGACCCAGGCCAGGACCGTCACCAGGTCCTCGATCGTCGTCGATCCGGAGCCCACCCCCTCGATCACCATCAGCTCGACCGGCGGGACCTGGACGGTCTCCGCGAAGCGCCCCAGGTGCCAGTCGTAGCGGCGGTAGCTGCCGGGCGCGCCCTCGGCGATGGGCCGCAGCAGGGTCTCCAGCTGGGCATCGACCTCCGGCAGCCCGTCCCAGCCCGGGTAGAGGTCGTCCATGTGGATCACGAGGATGCCGGGGCGCAGGGCGGCGAGGCGCGCTGCCAGCGTCGTCTTGCCGGAGCCGGCGGGTCCGTCGACGCAGATCAGCCGGCCGGTGCCGAGGGTAGGCGGGCGCGATCGGGCGAGCTCGAGGAGCTGGTCGGCGGGATCAGAAGACACAGCCGTGGCCGCGGTAGGTCGGCACCGTGTCGACGAACCGATCGCCCTGGAGCAGGTGCACCCGATCGCCGTGCTCGAAGGGCTCGCCCGACTTGGCGTGCCGGAACCAGACCAGGTCGCCGATCGCCAGGAGCGCGGCCGGCTTCCCGGTGAGCGGTGTCTGCACCTCCCCGGCGCCCTCGAGGCCGGTCAGGTGCAGCCCCGCGGGCGCCCAGGGCATGGGCAGCCGGTCGGCACCGGCAGGCCCGGAGGCCACGAACCCGCCGCCGTGGACGGTCGCCACCTGCGGCGATGGCCGACGGACGACCGGCAGCCCGTAGAACGCCGCCGGCCGCGGCCGGAAGGACTGGTAGTGGTCGAAGAGCGTGGGCGCCAGCAGACCGGAGCCCGCGGCGACCTCGGTGACGACCGGGTCCGCAACCGTCTCCTCGACCGAACCCGAGCCACCGGCGTTCCAGAACTCCAGCTCGACGACGCCGCGCAGCGCATCGGCGATCTCGCGCCGGCGTACCTCGAGCTGGGTCAGCGACAGGGACTTGAGCCGGCGCACCACGGCTGACTTGGCCCGCTGCGTCGGTACGTCGTCCTGGACCCCGGCCACCTGGCCCTCGTAGGTCATCGCGCCGACGAGCCGGAACCCCGGGCCGGGACTGGATGCAGCGGGCCAGCTCGAGCACCCCGGCGGCGTCGTACAGCGGCGAGCGCTTGGGTCCCACGTGCTGGCGTCCCATCCGGAGACCGGCGTCGATGTCGATGGCGACCCGCACGGGAACGGCCTGCGATGCGCGCACCGAGTCCACCACGTCGAGGTGAGCGGGGTCGTCGACCATGATCGTGATTCGGCCGGCCGCGCGCGGCGACTCCACGAGCCGGGTCAGGGCACCACGGTCGACCGTGGGGTATGCGACCACGAGGTCGTCGCACACGTCGTTCTCCTCGAGCCAGAGCGCCTCGGCGAGGGTGTAGGAGAGCACGCCGTGGAAGCCCTCGTGGCCGAGGCCGCGCCGGATCAGGGCGGGCACCCGCACCGACTTCGACGCCAGCCGGATCGGGGTGCCGGAAGCCCGCCGGCGCAGATCCTCGGCGTTCGCGTCGAAGGCGTCGAGATCGACGACCATGACGGGGGAGCTCGGCGCCTGGTCCAGGGCGGCCACGGCGTCGCGGAGCCGCGACCACAGGCGGTTGCGGTCGACGAAGTCGTGCGACATCAGGTGATTCCGCGGCTGCGCAGGATGGCTTCGATGTCGGCCAGGTCGTCGTCCTCGCCGCTGGCGCCTCCCACCGCCCGCGGCTGCTCGCCCTTGACCTGCTTCGGCTTGCCGTCGCGCCGCCGCCCGAGCCACCCGGAGACGACGAACAGGACTCCGGAGACCCCGACGACCACCAGGCCGAGCCAGACCCGCGGGCTGAACACCAGGTCGACGGCCCAGTCGGCGACCGCGTCGGCGATCTCGCCGAACATCTCCAGCGTCTTCGTGAGGTAGGCGGCCAGCGGGAGCAGCGTGAACGCGGCGCCGCGCATGCCGGCCGCCAGCCCCCGCCGGCGGTAGGCGAACCACGTGTAGATCCCGCCGAGCACGGTCAGCGCGACGGCCAGTGCACCCCAGGCGACGTCGTCCACGACTCAACAATCGCACAGCCCACCTATGAGGCCACCCATGCCTCTTTCCGGATTAAGTCCAAGCACCCGCGTACACGACTTCGGCACAATCGCGCCACGGTCGCCGCGGTGCACCTGGGTGCCGCTGCCGCAATACCGAATTCTTTTGGAGGGGCAACAATGGCCGGGTGAACGAGCGGTTGCTGCAGGGGTCGGAGTACCCCGACGACACCGGTGAGGCGTCGCCGCTGCTCGCCACCGCCCTTTCTGGGTACGCCGCCGACGAGGCGCGCTATCCCGACGTACTCGCTGCCCTGGGCACGGCCCGCCTGCTGGTGCCCGTGGTCGCCGTACTCGGCGAGGTCGAGACCGGCCCCGACGGCCTGGCCCGGGACAAGTCCAGTGACATGGCGACCGTGCTGCTCCGCGGCGCGGACGGCCGCACCGCGCTGCTGGCCTTCAGCAGCGCGGAGACCCTGACCGCGTGGAACGCCGACAGCCGGCCGGTGCCGGTCCCGACGCGCACCGCTGCGCTGTCCGCGCTCCAGGAAGGGGCGGAGGCGCTGCTGATCGACGTCTCCGGCCCGGTCCCGGTGGCCGTCGAGGGGGAGGACCTGAGCGCACTGGCGGCGGGATGGCGGCTCGCGAAGGTCGGCGAACGGGTCGGTTGGGTGGCACCGTCCGCTGGTTGAGGTGCGAGCGCCAGCGAGCCTCGAAACCACCGGCTCGATTGGTCGTCCGAAGGAATGTTCGGATAGCATCAAGCGTTGACCGATCAGTTGGGACATCTCCGGATGTCCTTGCCGATCTACAAGCGGAGATCAGGCAACACACTTCTCCCACCCGCATCGACCGCCCTGCTCCACAGGTCGTCGGGTCCGGTCCGAAGGCCCCGGCCTCGCACACGACGGTGCGCGAGGTGAGGTGTCACGGCTGGCTTCCGCTTGGACAGAGCGGAAGCCGTTTCTCATTTCTAGGCCGAGATGGGGCGGGTTCCGGCCCACAGAACCCCATGGAGGACACATCAGCACCGAGCTTCGTATCAACGAGCGGATCCGGGTACCCGAGGTCCGCCTCGTCGGACCCAACGGCGAGACCGTCGGCATCGTGCCGACCGACCAGGCCCTGAAGCTGGCCCAGGAGGCAGACCTCGACCTGGTCGAGGTCGCGCCGACCGCCCGCCCGCCCGTGTGCAAGCTCATGGACTACGGGAAGTTCAAGTACGAGAACGCCCAGAAGGCCCGTGAGGCACGTCGTAACCAGACGAACGTGATCATCAAAGAGATGAAGCTCCGGCCCAAGATCGACCAGCACGACTACGAGACCAAGAAGGGTCACGTCGTGCGGTTCCTCAAGGCCGGCGACAAGGTCAAGATCACCATCATGTTCCGCGGTCGTGAGCAGCACCGCCCCGAGCTGGGCTACCGGCTGCTGCAGAAGCTGGCGGAGGACGTCACCGAGCTGGGGTTCGTCGAGTCCTCGCCGAAGCAGGACGGCCGCAACATGATCATGGTGCTCGGCCCGCACACGAAGAAGGCCGACGCCAAGGCGCAGCACCGCGCCGACAGGGACGCGAAGGCCGCCGAGCGCGCCGCCGAGGAGGCCGAGGAGCAGGCCGAGCGCACGGCCCACAACGCCGGGCGACCGGTCGCCCAGAAGAAGGAGCGCGGCCGCTCCGAGAACCTCGATCCCGAGATCGAGGCCTAAGAACTCGTCGGTGGCAACCACCACCGATCAGGTACCGAAGTAGAGAGAGAAACAGATGCCGAAGAACAAGTCGCACTCCGGAGCGGGCAAGCGGTTCCGCGTGACCGGCTCGGGCAAGATCCTGCGCGAGAAGGCCGGCAAGCGGCACAACCTGGAGAAGAAGCCTTCGAAGGTGACCCGCCGGATGTCCGGCACCACCGAGATCGCCAAGGCCGACGTCAAGCGCGCCAAGAAGATGCTCGGCATCTGAGCCTGCCCGCACGCATAACGAACAAGGAGTAACACCATGGCACGCGTCAAGCGGGCAGTGAACGCCCACAAGAAGCGCCGTACCACCCTCGAGCGCGCCAGCGGCTACCGCGGCCAGCGCTCGCGCCTGTACCGCAAGGCCAAGGAGCAGGTCACCCACTCGCTGGTCTACAGCTACAACGACCGCCGCAAGAACAAGGGCAACTTCCGTCGGCTGTGGATCCAGCGGATCAACGCCGCGGCCCGCGCCCAGGGGCTGACCTACAACCGGTTCATCCAGGGCCTCAACCTGGCCGGCGTCGAGGTCGACCGGAAGATCCTGGCCGACCTGGCCGTCAACGACGTCGCCGCGTTCAACGCGCTCGTCGCCACCGCCAAGGCCGCCCTGCCCGAGGACGTCAACGCCCCTCGGGTGTCTGCCTGACCTCGAGCACGCCCCTGACCGCGGGCAACGCTCGCGTCAAGGAGGCACGGAAGCTCAGCCGCCGCTCGGTTCGCGCCGAGCGGCGGCTCTTCCTTGCCGACGGGCCCAACGCGGTCGCCGAGGCGCTCACCGTGTCCGACTGCGTGGTCGAGGTGTTCGCGACCGTTGCCGCGACCGAGCGGTACGCCGAGCTGGCCGCAGCGGCGCCGGCTTGGACCCTGGTCGAGGACCGCGCGCTCGATTCGCTCAGTGACTCCGTCACGCCCGCCGGGCTGGTCGCGGTGTGCCGCTTCCTCGACGCCACGCTGCCGGTCACGCCCCGGCTGCTCGCGATCTGTGCCGAGGTCCGTGACCCCGGGAACGCCGGCACCGTGATCCGCTGCGCCGATGCCGCCGGTGCCGACGGCGTCGTACTCGCCGGCGACGCGGTCGACCCCTACAACCCCAAGACCGTGCGGGCCAGCGTCGGCAGCCTCTTCCACCTCCCGGTCACCCAGGAGCCGGACCCGTACGCCGCGGTCCGGGCCGCCCAGGAAACCGGGCTCCAGGTGCTGGCGGCCGACGGCTCGGGCGACGTCGACCTGCACGCCGCCGGCGACCTGCTGGGCGCCCCGACCGCCTGGCTGTTCGGCAACGAGGCGCACGGCCTCCCGGTCGCCCTCGCGGCGGCCGCCGACCACCGGGTCCGGATCCCGATCCACGGTCGTGCGGAGAGCCTCAACCTCTCCACCGCCGCCGCGCTTTGCCTCTACGAGAGCGCCCGCGTCCAGCGCGGCTGAGCGGACGTCCGGCACTACCGTGGTGCCCGTGTCCCAGGAGCTCGCCGACCTGCTGCCTGAGGGCGTGGTGCTCGCCGACGACGCGGGCATAGTCACGCTGGTCTCCGAGCGCGCGGCAACGATGCTGGGGACGACGCTCGAACGATGCATCGGCCGCCCGCTCGCCGAGGTCCTGGCGCTGCGCGACCAGGACGGCCAGGCCTGGGTCGCGTGCAACGCGCCGTACGACGGCCTGGGCATCCGGGTGGCGATCCCCGAGCAGTCCTGGCTACTGCCAGACGGCACCGAGGTCCTGGTCGCGGCGCGCATCCACCGCCCCGGACCCGGCGCGCCCGTCACCGGAGTCGCGGTCACCATTCGGTCGGGACGTGGCCGGGCGCGGCTCGACCGCGAGCGTTCCGACCTGGTGGCCACCGTCGCCCACGAGCTGCGCTCGCCGCTGACCGGCGTGAAGGGCTTCGTCCAGGCGCTGCTGAACCGCTGGGACCGGCTCAACGACGAGCAGAAGAAGCTGATGCTGACCACGGTCAGCGCCGACTCCGACCGGCTCAGCCGGTTGATCGCCGAGCTGCTCGACGTCGCCCGGATCGACACTGGTCGGCTGCAGATGTATCCCCGGCCCTCGGACGTGGGTGTCCTCACCGGTCGGGTCGTCGAGTCGGTGGCGGTGGGCACCGCTCGCCACATCGAGCTCGAGGTAGCGGACGGGCTCCCCGACGTACTCGTCGACCCGGACAAGTTCACCCAGGTGGTCACCAACCTCGTGGAGAACGCGGTGCGGCACGGTGAGGGCGAGGTGCGCGTGGTCGTCGCGGGTGCTCAGGACGACACGATCACGGTCGAGGTGAGCGACCAGGGGGAGGGGATCCCACCCGAGATGCGTCGGCGGGTCGTCACGAAGTTCTGGACCGGGGGAGCCCGCGGCGGATCCGGGCTCGGCCTCTACATCGTGAACGGGCTGGTGCGCGCCCACGGTGGCGCCTTCAGCATCGATGACGCGCCTGGCGGCGGGGCCCGGGTGACCACTACGTGGCCCGTAGGTGAAACCGGGTAACGCCTCCGACCGCGCCGCTTCCTAGACTTGCGTCCCGTGTCCGGACCCAACACCGACTTCGACCCCGTGGAGGTCACCGCCTTGAAGCCCGAAGAGGTCGAGGCAGCGCGCGATGCCGCCGTGGCGGCGATCGCCGCCGCCGGCGACCTCGACGAGCTCAAGCGGGTCCGGATCGAGCACACCGGCGACCGGTCCCCGCTGGCCCTGGCCAACCGCGAGATCGGGGCGCTGCCCCCGCAGGCCCGCAAGGAGGCCGGTCAGCGGATCGGCCAGGCGCGCGGTGCGGTGAGCAAGGCCCTGGCCGAGCGCGAGGCGGTGCTCGAGGTCGAGCACGAGGAGCGGATGCTCGCCGAGGAGACCGTCGACGTCACCCTGCCCACCGACCGGTCCCCGGTCGGCGCCCGGCACCCGATCACCACCGGCTCCGAGTACATCGGCGACATCTTCGTGGCGATGGGCTGGGAGGTGGCCGAGGGCCCGGTGATCGAGGCGGAGTGGCTGAACTTCGACTCGCTCAACCTCGGCCCGGACCACCCCGCCCGGACCATGCAGGACACGTTCTGGACCGATCCGGCCGAGCAGCACCTGGTGCTGCGCACCCACACCTCGCCGGTGCAGGCACGGACGATGCTGACCCGGACGCCGCCGATCTACGTCGTCTGCCCCGGTCGGGTCTTCCGCACCGACGAGTACGACGCGACGCACAGCCCGATGTTCCACCAGGTCGAGGGCCTCGCCATCGACGAGGGCATCACGATGGGGCACCTCAAGGGCACGCTCGACCACTTCGCCACGGCGATGTTCGGCGACGGCATCACCACGCGGTTCCGGCCGTCGTACTTCCCGTTCACCGAGCCGAGCGCCGAGGTCGACCTGGTCTGCTTCGTCTGCCGCGGGGTCGACAGCGACGCCTGCCGCACCTGCCGGGGCGAGGGCTGGATCGAGTGGGGCGGCTGCGGCGTGGTCAACCCGCGGGTGCTCACCGCCTGCGGTGTCGACTCCGAGCGCTACACGGGCTTCGCGTTCGGCATGGGCATCGACCGGACGCTGATGTTCCGGCACGGCATCGAGGACCTGCGCACGCTGTTCGAGGGCGACGTGCGGTTCACCCGCGCGTTCGGGACGGAGATCTGATGCGCGCCCCCGTCTCCTGGATCCGCGAGTTCGTCGACCTCCCCGCCGAGGTCACCACCGATCAGCTGGCCGCGCGGCTGACCGCGCTCGGCCTCAAGCTGGAGGCCCTGCACCGACCCGGCGACGCGATCAGCGGGCCGCTGGTGGTCGGCCGGGTGCTGACGATGGAGCCCGAGCCGCAGAAGAACGGCAAGACCATCAACTGGTGCACAGTCGACGTCGCGGACGCCAACGGCACGGGTGAGCCGCAGGGCATCGTCTGCGGCGCGCACAACTTCGCTCCCGGCGACCTGGTCGTCGTGGTGCTGCCCGGCGGCGTGCTCCCGGGCGGTTTCGAGATCTCGGCGCGCAAGACCTACGGCCACGTCTCGGCCGGGATGATCTGCTCGGCCGCCGAGCTCGGGATCGGCGAGGACCACGCGGGGATCATCGTGCTGCCGGCCGACGCGGGCGAGCCCGGTGCCGACGCCCGTCCGGTGCTCGGCCTGGACCAGGAAGTCATCGAGTTCGAGATCAACCCGGACCGCGCCTACGCGCTCTCGATGCGCGGGGTGGCCCGGGAGGCGGCGCTGGCCTACGACGCGCCGTACACCGACCCGGCGCAGCGCGACGTCCCGGCGCCCAACGGCGACGGGATACCCGGTCGTCATCGACGACCCGGCCGGCTGCCCGGTGTTCGTGGCCCGCGTGGTCAGCGGCATCGACCCGGCCGCGACGACGCCGGACTGGATGGCCCAGCGGCTCTCGCTCTCGGGCCAGCGCCCGATCTCGCTGGCCGTCGACATCACCAACTACGTGATGCTCGAGCTCGGCCGGCCGATCCACGGGTACGACGCCGACAAGCTGCAGGGTCCGATCCGGGTCCGCCGCGCCACCGAGGGTGAGCGGCTGACCACGCTCGACGGCACCGACCGGGCGCTGTCCACCGAGGACCTCGTGGTCACCGACGACTCCGGGATCATCGGCCTCGGCGGCGTCATGGGCGGCGAGACCACCGAGATGTCCGAGGACACGACTCGCGTCCTCGTCGAGGCGGCGCACTGGGATGCGGTCTCGATGTTCCGCACCGGCAAGCGGCACAAGCTCACCTCCGAGGCGGGCAAGCGCAACGAGCGCGGCGTCGACCCGGTGATCACCCCCGCCGCGGCCGACCGGGTGGTCGAGCTGCTGGTCGAGTACGGCGGCGGCACCGCCGAGCCCGGCGTCACCGTGGTCGGGGAGCCGCCGCACCCCGCCGCGATCCCGATGGACCTCGACCTGCCCGCGCGGATCTCCGGCGTCGAGATCTCGGGGGACACCGCGATCGAGAACCTGGCGAAGGTCGGGTGCGTCGCCTCCGACGGCGGATTCGTCCCGCCCACCTGGCGCCCGGACCTCACCGACCCCTACGACCTGGTCGAGGAGGTCGTCCGGATCGTCGGCTACGACCAGGTGCCGTCGGTGGTCCCGCGCGAGGCCGCGGGCCGCGGGCTGACCCGCGAGCAGCGGCTGCGTCGCCGGGTGGGGCGGACGCTGGCCGGCGCCGGCTGCGTCGAGGTGATCTCGTTCCCGTTCGTCGGACCGGCGACGTTCGACGCGCTCGGACTGCCCGCCGACGACCCGCTGCGCCGCACCGTGCGGCTGGCCAACCCGATCTCGTCGGAGGAGCCGTCGTACACCACGACGCTGCTGCCGGGCGTGCTCAAGGCGGCCGCCCGCAACCTCGGTCGAGGGGCTCCTGGGGTGGCGCTGTTCGAGACCGGCACGGTCGCGTTCCCCGTCGACCACGGCCCGGCCCCGATCTACGGCGTCGACTGGCGGCCGAGCGACGACGAGCTCGCGAAGCTCCTCGACGCCATCCCGACCCAGCCGCAGTTCCTCGCGGTCGTCCTCGCCGGAGAGCGGGAGCGAGCCGGTTGGTGGGGGAGCGGTCGCGAGGCCGGCTGGTCGGATGCGATCGAGCTGGTGCGCCGACTCGGCCGCGAGCTCGGTGTCGACGTAGAGGTGCGCTCGGCGAGCCGGATGCCGTGGCACCCGGGCCGGTGCGCCCAGGTCACCATCGGTGACGCGGAGTTCGGGCACGCCGGCGAGCTGCACCCCAAGGTCTGCAAGGCGTACGGCGTCCCGGCCCGCACGGCCGCCGTCGAGATCGACCTCGACTTCCTGATCAAGCACGCGGTCGACGTGGTGCCCGGACCCGAGTTCTCGACGTACCCCATCGCCAAGGAGGACGTCGCGCTGGTGGTCGGCGCCGAGGTCACGGTCGCCGCCGTTCAGGAGGCGTTGCGTGACGGAGCCGGCGAGCTGCTCGAGTCGGTCCGGCTCTTCGACGTCTTCACCGGCGACCAGATCGGTGCCGGGAAGAAGTCGCTGGCCTTCGCGCTGCGGTTCCGCGCACCGGACCGGACCCTCACCGAGGAGGAGACCTCCGCTGCCCGGGACGCGGCCGTGGCGGTCGCCGCGGAGCGCACCGGCGCGGTCCAGCAGCTGACCGTAGCGGCTGCCCGGCGCCGGCCCTACGATCGAGTCCGACCTGAGGGAGCCGGATGAACCTGCACCAGCACCTGCGCGAACTGGTGGCGCGTCAGGGACCGAACGTGGTCGACACCGCCGAGACGTTCCGTGCCGCCCTCGACGACTTCCTGACCGAGGACGAGGCCACCACCGGCGAGCTCAACCTGCTCGTGGACGCGGTGCGGCTCGGTGCCGTCGTCCGGCTGCGCTCGATCCTGTCTCACGGCGGCAGTCCGCAGGCCGCGGTGGAGGAGGCCGGAGACGCCTTCGCGCGCGATCGCGGCACCGACGACCTGCCCCGGTGTCGCTGGGCGGTCGCGGTAGTCGGCTATGCGCTGGGCCTGGTCGAGGCGGCCGACGTTCCGCCCGACGGGGCCGCAGAGCATTCCGATCACGGGAGTGCCAACGAGCCCGCCACCGCCCCCGCCCTCGTATCCGTCGACGCTCCCGCCCTCGCATCCGTCGACGCTTCCGCCGCCGCCGTACCCGCCTTCGGAGCGGCCGGCGCCACCCGCGCCGGACACGGCGCACACACCCCGGACCTTCCCGAACACCGAGGACTTGGCGCCCGCGCCGGTGCCGGTCGCGCCCGGACCTCGGCCTCGGCGCAGGGGTCGAGTGGTCCTGGTCGCCGTACTCGTGGCGGCGATCGTGGCCGCTGCCGTGGGGGTCGGGATCTGGCTCGGCTCGCGCGACGACGACCCGAACCAGGCCGCCGACGACAACAGCAGCGAGCCGACCGGTGGCGACGACACGTCCGGCGACGACACCGGAGGCACCGGGACGCCGGTCCAGGGCGGGATCCCCGCCGAGTCGGTGCTGGTCCCGGTGACCGACGAGGGCGGCGTCACCAAGATCTATCGAGATCAACGTCGAGACCGGCGACTACGCGCCGCTCACCGACGGTCCCGACGACCGCGGTCCGTCGATCTCCCCGGACCGCTCAGACCGTGATCTACCTCGAGGTGACCGAGGGTGAGTCCAGCAAGCCGATGGTCATGGACCTCGAGACCGGGAAGACGAGGCCGCTCCTCGGCAAGAACGCGCCCTGCGAGTTCGCCGGGCGTCCGGGCTTCAACCCGGCCGGCAACCGGGTCGTCGTCCTCTGCCTCGACGAGTTCGGCGGCTACGCCGGGACGTACGTCGTCGACCTGCGGGGTCAGTACGTCTCGGGCCTCCCGCTCACGGGAGAGCCGAACGGCTCGCCCACGTGGACGTCCGGCAACACCCTGGCCTGGGCGCAGCTCGGTCTGACCGAGAGCGACCCCACGACGCTGTGGGAGGCGGAGGTGGGTGGCACCCAGGCCACCCGTTGACCGACGGCAGCGAGGGCTGGGACACCCACGCCGACTGGTCCGAGGAGGCTGACCTGCTGCTGTTCAGCCGGCATGAGGACGCAGCGCCTTTCGGCGATCTGCTCACGATGCGACGCGAACGGCGACCCCGGGTCCCAGTGCTGCAGGGAGTCCTGTGGGGCCACCCGGCGTGGTCGCCCGACGGCGAGAGCGTGGTGTTCGTGATCCGCAACGAGGACGGCACCGAACAGCTGGCGACGGCGTCGATCGAGGGGGACGGGTTCACCGAACCGGAGCTGCTGGCCCACGACATGCCTGGCGACACCGGAATCCCCGCCTGGGGAACCCGCTAGGGGCGCTAGTCGATGTCGGAGTTGACCAGCGCGGCGAAGCGGCCGTAGACGTCACGATCACCGGTGACGGTGATCGAGCTGTCGTCGCCGCGACCCCAGAGCCAGGCGTCCATCGGCCCGGCCGGCCCGCTGACGACGGCCTCCGGCTCGGAGCCGGGGTCCGGTACGACGTTGAGGTCCGGCTCGTCCTGGTAGCTCTTGCCCTCGTCGGGGTCGGTGCCGGTGAAGTGGCCGAGCCGCACCCAGATGGACTCGTCGGCGCCGGTGATGTCGACCCGCAGGAGTCCCTCGCCGGGGGTGAAGGCGCCCCAGGCCGGGGTGCCGCCGTACATCACGGCCAGCACCTCGTCGACGCCGTCGGCGGCAAGCGTGGGATCGAGATCGGTGACGACCCCTGCCGCGAGCTCCGCGTCGAGCCGGTGGATCAGCGCCTCGTGGGCCTGACGACGGCCGATGAACCCGACGGTCTGGTCGGTGGACCAGGTCCAGGCGAACTCGGCTGGGTCGACGGACTCCAGGCCCGCGGTGAGGCGGGCGGTTGCGTCGTCGAACGTGTCGAACCAGCCCGCGGGGGAGTCCGGCCGGTCCGGCTCGGTCCACCACTCCGGTCCCTCGGGCCGCCGCTCGATCACCCCCGCCCAGAAGAGCTGCACCTGGGCGCCCAGGTGCCAGAGCAGGTCCCCGGCGTTCCAGTCGGGGCACGAGGGCACCCGGGCGTCGAGGTCGCAGTCGGCGAGCACCGCGCGGAAGCGCTGGGACTCGGTGCGAATGTGGGCGAGGTAGGCGTCGTGCGTGAGTCGGGTCATCGGGGGCGAGGCTAGTGTTCGAGGAAGGGTGGCCGCACCTGGGTTACCCGGTTGCAAATGAAGTTGCATCACCCTGTATAGTCATGCACATGACGACGAAGCGGGTAGCGGTCGCCGGAGCCAGCGGGTACGCCGGCGGCGAGGTGCTGCGACTCCTGCTCGGCCACCCGGGCGTGGAGATCGGCGCGCTCACCGGAGGATCGAACGCCGGCGAGCGCCTCGGCACCCTGCAGCCGCACCTGCTGCCGCTCGCCGACCGGGTCCTCGAGGCGACCACCGCGGAGACGCTCGCGGGGCATGACGTCGTCTTCCTCGGCCTCCCGCACGGCCAGTCGGCGGAGGTCGCCGCGCAGCTTCCCGACGAGACCGTGGTCATCGACTGCGGCGCCGACTTCCGGCTCGACGACGCCGGCGAGTGGGAGCGGTTCTACGGCGGCACCCACGCCGGCACCTGGCCCTACGGCCTGCCCGAGCTGCCGGGCCAGCGCGACCTGCTGCGCGAGCGCCACCCGGATCGCGGTCCCGGGCTGCTACCCGACGATCTCCACCCTGACCCTGCTGCCCGCGGTCGTGGAGGAGCTGGTGCGGCCCGAGCTCGTGGTCGTGGCCGCCTCCGGCACCAGCGGCGCCGGGAAGGCGGCCAAGCCGCACCTGCTCGGCAGCGAGGTGATGGGCAACGCGAGCGCCTACGGCGTCGGCGGCGGGCACCGGCACACGCCCGAGATCACCCAGAACCTCTCGAAGGCCAGCGGTGCGCCGGTCTCGGTCAGCTTCACCCCGCTGCTGGTCCCGATGTCGCGCGGCATCCTGGCCACCTGCTCGGCGCCGCTGAACGCCAAAAATGGGCAGAGCATCACGGCCGAGGACGCGCATCGGGTCTACGAGAAGCAGTACGCCGACGAGCCGTTCGTGCACGTGCTGCCACCCGGCCAGTGGCCGCAGACGCAGTCGGTGCTCGGCTCCAACGCGGTGCAGATCCAGGTGACGGTCGACGAGACCGCCGGTCGGCTGATCGCGGTCGGAGTCGTCGACAACCTGGCCAAGGGCACCGGCGGCGCCGCCGTTCAGTGCATGAACCTCGCGCTCGGACTCCCCGAGGAGACCGGCCTGACGACGGTGGGGCTGGCGCCATGACGGTCACCACCCCCGGCGGCTTCCGGGCCGCCGGCGTCGCCTGCGGCCTCAAGTCGACCGGCGCCAAGGACCTCGCCCTCGTCGTCAACGACGGGCCGACCTACGACTCCGCCTCGGTGTTCACCGCCAACCGGTGCAAGGCCAACCCGGTGCTGTGGAGCCAGGAGGTCGTCAAGGACGGCACCGTCCGCGCCGTCGTCCTCAACTCGGGCGGCGCCAACTGCTACACCGGGCCCGACGGCTTCCAGACCACGCATCGGGTCGCCGAGCAGGTGGCCTCGGCGGTCGGGATCGGAGCCGGCGACGTCGTGGTCTGCTCGACCGGCCTGATCGGGCTGGCCAACCCTCCCGAGCGGTTGCTCGCCGGGGTCGACACGGCGTACGCCGCGCTCTCTGCCGACGGCGGGGTCGACGCGGCCGAGGCGATCATGACCACGGACTCGGTCAGCAAGCAGGTCGTCGTCGAGGGCGCCGGCTGGACGATCGGCGGGATGGCCAAGGGCGCCGGGATGCTGGCCCCGCAGCTGGCCACCATGCTCGTGGTGCTGACCACGGACGCGGTCGTCCCGGCCGCCGACCTCGACACGGCGCTCCGGGCCGCGACCCGGGTCAGCTTCGATCGGCTCGACTCCGACGGCTGCATGTCGACCAACGACACGGTCACGGTGCTGGCCAGCGGCGCCAGCGGCATCACGCCGTCGCTGCCCGACTTCACCGAGGCGCTGACCCAGGCCTGCACCGACCTGGCCATGCAGCTGCTCAAGGACGCCGAGGGCGCCGACCACGAGATCGCGATCACCACCCTCAACGCGGCCAGCGAGGAGGACGCGGTGACGGTCGGTCGCAGCGTCGCCCGGAGCAACCTGTTCAAGGCAGCGGTGTTCGGCAACGACCCCAACTGGGGCCGGGTGCTGGCCAGCATCGGCACCACGGACGCCGCCTTCGATCCGGCCGACCTCGACGTCGCGATGAACGGCGTCTGGGTCTGCCGGTCGTCCACCCCGGCCGAGGACCCGGCCACCGTCGACCTCAAGCCGCGCGAGGTGAGTGTGACCATCGACCTGAAGGCCGGGACCGAACGGGCCACCGTCTGGACCAACGACCTGACCCACGGCTACGTCCACGAGAACAGCGCGTACTCGTCATGAGCGCCCCGATGAGCAACGACTCCAGCGCCGGCGAGTTCGACACCAGCAAGCCCGACCAGGCCAAGGCCCGGACCCTGGCCGCCGCTCTGCCGTGGCTGAAGCAGTACCACGGGAAGATCATCGTGGTGAAGTACGGCGGCAACGCGATGACCGACGACACCCTGAAGCGCGCGTTCGCCGAGGACATCGCGTTCCTGCGGTTCGCCGGGTTCCGCCCGGTGATCGTGCACGGCGGCGGCCCGCAGATCTCCAAGATGCTCGACCTGCTCGGCATCGAGTCGGAGTTCAAGGGCGGGCTGCGGGTGACCACGCCCGAGGCGATGGACGTGGTCCGGATGGTGCTGGTCGGCCAGGTCCAGCGCGAGCTGGTGGGCCTGATCAACGAGCACGGTCCGCTCGCGGTCGGCCTGTCCGGCGAGGACGCGGGGCTGTTCACCGCGGAGCCGACGACGTCGGTGATCGACGGCGAGGAGATCGACCTCGGCCTGGTGGGCGACGTCGCGAAGGTGCGGCCCGAGGCGGTGCTCGACCTGATCGAGGCGGGCCGGATCCCGGTCGT
The DNA here is from genome assembly GCA_963798055.1 of uncultured Actinomycetota bacterium. Lineage (GTDB taxonomy): Bacteria > Actinomycetota > Actinomycetes > Propionibacteriales > Nocardioidaceae > Nocardioides. Next base: position 11,996 of record CAWCRX010000014.1, on the reverse strand, counting down.
CTCCAGCGTCGCGCCGGACGCCGACGGCCAGATCCACAACGTCAACGCCGACTCGGCGGCAGCGGCGCTCGCGGTCGCCCTGAAGGCGGAGAAGCTGCTGGTGCTCACCGACGTCGAGGGGCTGTACGCCGACTGGCCGGACCCGACGGACGTGATCGGCGAGATCAGCCCGGAGGCGCTGGCGGAGCTGCTGCCCACGCTCGCCAGCGGGATGGTGCCGAAGATGAAGGCCTGCCTGCAGGCGATCGAGGGCGGCGTCTCGCGCACCACGGTGGTCGACGGGCGCGAGCCGCACGCCGTACTGCTCGAGCTGTTCACCAAGGAGGGCGTCGGCACCCAGGTGCTGCCCGGAGTCGAGACCAAGACGCGCAAGGCGCGGGAGGTGATGTCGTGACCGACGGATTCAAGGAGCGCTATCCCACCGCGCTGATGAACACCTTCGGCCCGCCCCGGCTGGCGCTGGTGCGGGGCGAGGGGGCGCACGTCTGGGACGAGGACGGCAAGGAGTACGTCGACTTCTTCGGCGGCATCGCGGTCAACGCGCTCGGCCACGCGCACCCGGCGCTGGTCGAGGCGGTGACCACGCAGCTGCGCACCCTCGGCCACGTCTCCAACTTCTTCACCAGCGGCCCGCAGGTCGAGCTCGCGGAGCGGCTGCTCGGATGGTTCGAGCCCGACGGCCGGGTGTTCGTCTCCAACTCCGGCACCGAGGCCAACGAGGCGGCGCTGAAGATGACCCGGCGGACCGGTCGCACCCGGCTGGTCGCGATGGAGGGCTCCTTCCACGGCCGCACCATGGGCGCGCTGGCGCTCACCTCCAAGGCCGCCTACCGCGAGCCGTTCGAGCCGCTTCCCGGCGACGTCACCTTCGTGCCGTACGGCGACGCGGACGCGCTCGCAGCGGCCGTCGACGACAGCACGGCCGCGGTCATCGTCGAGCCGATGCAGGGCGAGGCCGGCGTCGTCGTGCCGCCCGAGGGCTTCCTGCCGGCGGCTCGCGAGATCACGGCCCGGCACGGCGCGCTGCTCTGGATCGACGAGGTGCAGACCGGCGTCGGCCGCACCGGCGCCTGGCTGGCCCACACCGACTCCGGCGTCACGCCCGACATCGTCACCCTCGCCAAGGGACTCGGCGGCGGCATCCCGATCGGCGCGACCATCGGACTCGGTGCGGCCGCGAGCCTGCTGGAGCCCGGCAACCACGGCACCACGTTCGGCGGCAACCCGGTCGCGTGCGCCGCGGCCCTCGCGGTGCTCGACACGATCGAGAAGGAGGGGCTGATGGAGGCCGCGGTCGCACGCGGCGACCAGCTCCGGCAGCTCCTCACCTCGCAGCTCGCAGGTGGTCCAGGTCGAAGGACGCGGCCTGCTGCTCGGCGCCCAGCTGGCCGAGGAGACCGCTGCCGCGGTGGTGGCGCGGGCCCAGGACCGGGGCTTCCTGCTCAACAACACCGGGCCGGCCCGGCTGCGGTTCGCCCCGCCGCTCACGATCACCGAGGCCGACATCGCCGCCCTCGGCAACGCCTGGGCGGACATCGTGACGGGGGATCAGGCATGAAGCACTTCCTGGCCGACGACGACCTGAGCCCGGACGAGCAGGCCGTGGTGCTGGACCTGGCTGCGCTGCTCAAGCAGGTGCCGTTCGAGAACCAGTCGCTCGAGGGCCCGCGCACGGTCGCGATGATCTTCGACAAGCCGACCCTGCGGACCCAGGCCAGCTTCGCCGCCGGAATCGCCGAGCTCGGTGGCTATCCGATGCTCGTCGACGGCACCTTGGCCGGCATCGGCAAGCGCGAGTCGATCGCCGACGTCGCCCGCGTGCTCGGCCGGCAGGCGGCGCTGATCGTGTGGCGCACCTACGAGCAGGCCCGGATCGAGGAGATGGCCGCGCACGCCGGCGTACCCGTCGTCAACGCGCTGACCGACGACTTCCACCCCTGCCAGCTGCTCGCCGACCTGCAGACGGTGCGCGAGCACAAGGGCGAGCTGGCCGGGCTCCGGGTCGCGTTCGTCGGCGACGGCGCCTGCAACATGGGCAACTCGTGGCTGCTCGCTGGCGCCACGGCCGGGATGCACATCGTGGTCGGGGCGCCCGAGGACTACCGGCCGAGCGAGGAGATGTTCGAGCGGGCCCGGGGCGATCGCGAGCGGCACCGGCGGCTCCGTCGGTGCCGTGACGGATCCCAGCGGCGGCAGTCGCGGACGCCGACGTCGTGGTGACCGACACCTGGGTGTCGATGGGCAAGGAGGACGAGGCCGAGGCACGCCGGGCGATCTTCGCGCCGTACCAGGTGACGGCCGAGCTGATGGGCCTTGCGAAGCCGGACGCGATCGTCATGCACTGCCTGCCGGCCTACCGCGGGGCCGAGATCGAGGCCTCGGTCATCGACGGCCCGCAGAGCGTCGTGTGGGACGAGGCGGAGAACCGGCGGCACGCGCAGAAGGCGATCCTCACCTACCTCTGGGAGCGCCGGGATGACTGAGCATGCGCTGCGCCCGGCCACCAAGAACGCCCGGCACCAGCTGATCATCGACATCGTCACCCACCACGAGGTGCACTCGCAGGGCGAGCTCCGCGAGCTGCTCGCCGACGAGGGCATCGACGTCACCCAGGCGACGCTGTCCCGCGACCTGGTCGAGCTCGACGCGGTCAAGGTGCGCGCCGCCGGCGGAGCACTCGTGTACGCCGTACCCGCCGAGGGCGGCGACCGCCGCCCGAGCGCGCCGGCCGAGACCGCCGCCGGACGTCAGCGGCTGGCCCGTCTCTGCAGCGAGCTCCTGGTCAGCGCCGACGCGAGCGCCAACCTGGTGGTCCTGCGCACCCCGCCGGGCGCCGCCCAGTTCCTCGCCTCGGCCTTCGACAAGTCCGAGATGCCCGACGTCCTCGGCACCATTGCCGGCGACGACACCGTCCTGGTCATCGGGCGGGAGCCGGACGGCGGCGACGAGCTCGCCCGCCGGTTCCTCGCGCTGGCCGAACCCGAACCGCAATCGCACCAACCAGAAAGGCACCTCGTGAGCAAGGTCCTGACCACCCTGCCGGTCGGAGAGCGCGTCGGAATCGCGTTCTCCGGCGGGCTGGACACCTCCGTGGCCGTGGCCTGGATGCGCGACAAGGGCGCCGTCCCGTGCACCTACACCGCCGACCTCGGGCAGTACGACGAGCCCGACATCGACGGCATCCCCGGCCGGGCGATGCAGTACGGCGCCGAGCTCGCCCGCGCGGTCGACTGCCGGCACGCCCTCGTCGAGGAGGGGCTCGCGGCGCTGGCCTGCGGGGCGTTCCACATCCGCAGCGGCAGCCGCGCCTACTTCAACACCACCCCGATCGGCCGCGCCGTCACCGGCACCCTGCTGGTCCGCGCGATGCACGAGGACGGCGTGGACATCTGGGGCGACGGCTCGACGTTCAAGGGCAACGACATCGAGCGGTTCTACCGCTACGGGCTGCTCGCCAACCCGAGCCTGCGGATCTACAAGCCGTGGCTCGACGCCGACTTCGTGACCGAGCTCGGCGGTCGGACCGAGATGAGCCAGTGGCTGGCCCGGCACGACCTGCCCTACCGCGACAGCGAGGAGAAGGCGTACTCCACCGACGCCAACATCTGGGGCGCCACCCACGAGGCCAAGACCCTCGAGCACCTCGACGTCTCGCTGGAGACGGTCGAGCCGATCATGGGCGTCAAGTTCTGGGACCCCCTGGTCGAGATCGCTCCCGAGGAGGTCACGGTCCGGTTCGAGCGCGGTCGGCCGGTCGCCATCAACGGCAAGCGGTACGACGACCCGGTCGAGCTCGTGCACGAGGCCAACGCCGTCGGCGGCCGGCACGGTCTCGGCATGTCCGACCAGATCGAGAACCGGATCATCGAGGCCAAGTCGCGCGGGATCTACGAGGCGCCCGGGATGGCGCTGCTCTGGATCGTCTACGAGCGGCTGCTCAACGCGGTGCACAACGAGGACACCGTCGCGAACTACCACAACGAGGGCCGCAAGCTCGGCCGGCTGCTCTACGAGGGCCGGTGGCTGGATCCGCAGGCGCTGATGCAGCGCGAGGCGATCCAGCGCTGGATCGCCTCCGTGGTCACCGGCGAGGTCACCGTCCGGCTGCGCCGGGGCGAGGACTACACGATCCTGCGCACCGAGGGCGAGCACTTCTCCTACCACCCCGACAAGCTCTCGATGGAGCGCAACGACGACGCCGCGTTCGGCCCCACCGACCGGATCGGGCAGCTCACCATGCGCAACCTCGACATCGCCGACTCGCGGGCGAAGCTCGAGATCTACGCGACCCAGCCGCTCGACGAGGGCCAGGTCCTGGTGGAGCACGGGCACCTGCTCGGCGCGCTGGAGGCCGGCGGTGGCGAGGTCATCTCGAGCAACCCGGAGGCCCAGGGCGATATCAGCGACGATGCGCTGGACAATGCCGCGATGGAGTTCGGTACCGACTGATGACGACGGCGAACGGACGGCAGGTCCGGAACCGGGCGTGTGCCCGTGTGTTACCGGTGAGCGCGGCGGGCGAGGTGCTGCTGCTGCACGGGCAGGACCCCGCCGTACCCGCATGCGCCGTACTGGGGCAGCATCGGCGGAGCGGTCGACCCGGGGGAGAGCCTCGTCGAGGCCGCGGTCCGCGAGATGCGCGAGGAGACCGGCATCGTCACCGATCCGACTCGGCTCATCGGGCCGATCGCCTGAGGGTGACGCAGCCCTTCGACTGGGCGGGTCGCGGCTACGTGCAGGACGCCGCACCTCTTCGCGCTCGCGCTCGACCACGAACCCGCCGAGGTGACCTTTCGACGGACTTGAGCCGATGAGCGAACCGAGCATCGTCGCGGCGCGGGCTGGTGGACGCCCGACGCGCTCGACGCGGACGGCTCGGCCGCCAACGGGCGGCTGACCGAGATCCCGCAGGCGATGCCGTCCGCGTGATCGCGCGGTACGCCGTGAGCTGCCGTGACGCGGACACCAACGAGGGCAAGCTCTGGGGCGGCCGGTTCGCGGGCGGGCCGTCCCCGGAGCTCGAGGCGCTGTCCCGCTCGACGCACTTCGACTGGCGGCTGGCGTCGTACGACATCGCCGGCTCGCACGCGCACGCCAAGGCCCTGGCGGCTGCCGGCCTGCTGACGCCGGATGAGCTGAACCTGATGCACGGCGGGCTCGACGAGCTGGACCGCCGGATCACCGCCGGCGAGCTGCGGCCCGACCCGTCGGACGAGGACGTGCACGGCGCGCTGGAGCGAATGCTGGTCGACGAGATCGGCCCGGAGACCGCCGGCAAGCTGCGCGCCGGTCGCTCGCGCAACGACCAGATCGCGACCCTGTTCCGCTCGTACCTGCTCGACCACTCGCTGACGGTCAGCGGGCTGATGCTCGACCTCGTCGAGGCGATCGCCGGCCAGGCGGAGCAGCACCTCGGCGCGATCATGCCCGGCCGCACCCACCTCCAGCACGCCCAGCCGGTGCTGCTCTCGCACCACCTGCTCGCCCACGCCTGGCCGTTGCTGCGTGACGTGGACCGCCTCGCGGACTGGCGGGGCCGGGTCGAGTCGGACTCGCCGTACGGCTCGGGCGCGCTCGCCGGGCAGACGCTGGGTCTCGACCCCGAGCTCGTCGCCCGAGAGCTGGGCTTCACCGGATCGACCGCGAACTCCATCGACGGGACCGCGTCGCGGGACTTCGTCGCCGAGTTCGCCTTCGTCGCCGCGCAGACCGGGGTCGACGTCAGCCGGCTCGCCGAGGAAGTGATCCTGTGGGCGACCCGCGAGTTCGGTTTCGTCCGGCTGCACGACTCCTGGTCGACCGGGTCGAGCATCATGCCGCAGAAGAAGAACCCCGACATCGCCGAACTGGCGCGCGGCAAGGCCGGCCGGCTGGTCGGCAACCTGACCGGGCTGCTGACCACGCTGAAGGCACTGCCGCTGGCCTACAACCGCGACCTGCAGGAGGACAAGGAGCCCGTCTTCGACTCCGTCGACACGCTCGAGGTGCTGCTGCCGGCGTTCACCGGGATGATCGCCTCCCTGGAGTTCGACACGGTGCGGATGGCCGAGCTGGCGCCGCAGGGCTTCTCGCTGGCGACCGACGTGGCGGAGTGGCTGGTCCGGGAGGGAGTGCCGTTCCGGGTGGCTCACGAGGTCGCGGGCGCGTGCGTCCAGCGCTGCGAGGAGCTGGGTGTCGACCTGCACGAGCTCACCGACGAGCAGTTCGCCGCGATCTCGCCGAGCCTGACCCCCGACGTCCGTGCCGTGCTCACGGTCGAGGGGTCGGTGGCGGCTCGGGATGGCCGCGGCGGCACCGCTCCCAGACGCCGTACGGGCTCAGCTGGTCGAGCTGCGGGAGACCCTGGCGAGGCACCGTGAGCACGTCGCCCGACCTGCGTGAGGTGCTGACCGGGCCGGTCCTCGAGGTCGCGCCTCGGCTGCTGAACGCGGTACTGCGGCATGGCGACGTCGCCGTACGCATCAGCGAGGTGGAGGCGTACGCCGGCCCCGACGACCCCGGCTCGCACGCCTACCGCGGCATGACCCGCCGCAACGCGGTGATGTTCGGGCCGGCCGGCCACCTGTACTGCTACTTCACCTACGGCATGCACGTCTGCTCCAACGTCACCGTCGGACCCGAGGACAGCCCCAGCGCGGTGCTGCTCCGGGCGGGGGAGGTGATCGCCGGCTCGGAGACGGCCCGGGAGCGCCGCGGCGGAGCTCGCGACCGCGATCTCGCGCGCGGTCCTGCGCGGCTGTGCAAGGCGCTGGGGATCGAGCTGACCGACAACGGCAACGACCTGTCCGCCGGTCCGATCACGCTCGAGGTGGGCCCGCCTCCCGCCGAGGTGGTGACGGGTCCACGGGTCGGCCTGCGCGGCGCGCCGGACCGACCCTGGCGGTTCTGGATCGCGGGGGATCCCACCGTGTCGCCGTACCGTCGACACCGGCTGGCATGAGCTGATCAGTCCGCGTGGGTCTTCTCGTCCTGCTCCCGGCCGACCCGCATCTCTGCCTGCCGCTGCTCGGGGGTGAGCTGTTCCCACGCCTCCGCGAACTCGCGAACGCCTTGCTGCACCATGCCGCGGAGCAGGGGAGTGTCGGCGAGCTCACGCACGCTCATCGACCCGGCGAGCGTCGCGCGGATGTCGCGCCTGAGACGTTCGTCGTCGACCTGCTCGGCGAGCTGCGTCAGGTTCGCGCGCAGCAGCCGGGCGGCGGCGACGTCGCCGCCGGTGATCGCCAGGAACGAGTCGGGCGACCCGGGTGCCGCGGTCACGGGTCGACCAGGCTCGATCGGCCCAGGGAGTACTCGTCCCAGGCGTCGAGGAACTCCCGGGAGCGCGGGCCTAGCACGGTCGCGAGCTCGGGACCGCTGACCCGGCCGCCGGAGACTGCCGAGGCGACCGACTCGAGGAGTCCGGTGGTCACCGCCGCCTGCATGAGCTCCGAGCCGCGCGCGAGGTGACGCTCCACCAGGGCGAAGGCGTCGGCACGCACGCCGGGGGAGAGCCGCGGGAAGACGGTGGCCAGGGCGCTGCCTACCGAGCCCATCCAGGCGACCGGGATCTCGAGGTCGGGGGAGACGTCGTCGCCCGCGGCCACCATCGCCTCACCTACCTCGGGAGCCAGGCTCAACAGCTCCCGGGCGAACTCCTCGAAGTCGCTCATGTCGCTCCTAGTGTCCGTCCAGTGCGTTCTGCAGGTCCTTGACCACGTTCTCCGCCGCGGCTCGGTCACCCGGCGCGGCATCGGGGTGGTTCTTCAGCCACCGCTGGAGCTCGACGATCGTGTCCCTCGCCTTCTGACTGTGCCACGCGCCGCCCACCGGTTGCCCGGTGGCCAGCTCGTGGCGGACCGCGGCGGCCGTCGAACCGCTGCCGACCTGCGCGTTCTCCCGGTAGGTCTTGTCCATGATCTTGGTCAGGCTGGGGTCCTTGGTGTGCGGCTTGCCCATCGCCGCCCGGAGCGCGTCCTTGTACTGCTCGTGACGCGCCCGGTTCGCCGCGTCACTGATCCGGGTGAACCGGCGGCGAAGCACGGGGATCTTGCTTGCCACCTTGGTCAGCCGGGCCACCGACGCCGCCTTGACGACCGCCTTCATCGCCGAGAACGCCTTGATGATCTTGCGCGCAGCAGAAGCAAGCCGCCAGCCCGCGATCGCCGCCCCGCCGCCGGCAGCCGCGCCGAACGAGAACAGGGAAGCGATGCCGGCAACGACGACCGTGATGCCCACCTCGATGGCCAGGTCGCGCAGGATGCCGCGCACGACCTCCTTCACGTCGTCGACCTGCTGGGCGTAGCCGTCGCAGGCCTCGCCGAGGTCCTTGCAGTGGAAGCCGAGCTGCTCGATCTGCAACCGCAGGTCGGCGATCACACCCAGGGCGTCGGCCATCTCGGGGGAGTTCTGGGCCTCGAGCTTCGACTTCGCCGAGTCGAGGTACGGCGTGATCTGCGCGGTCAGGATGGTGCCGATGTTGCGCCAGGTCCCGGCTGCCTCACGAAGTCGTCCGGTGTCCGCCCCGGGCCAGGTCCAACCCTCCAGGTAGTCCGTGATCTGGTCCCAGAGCTCGGGCGTGTCCGGGTCGTCGCCACCCACTGCGCTCGGCGGGGTGTACGCCGTGACGGTGACGGTCGAGTCGGGCAGCGCGTCGTACTGGTCGCCGTCGTACGCGGGCGGAGTGGCGCTGTAGACCGAGCTGGCGTTGGCAGCGCGGTGGTTCGCTCCGGTCAGCGAGATGAGCCGAGCCATGCCGGCGAGGGCACCTACCAGGTCGGCGAATCCGCCCACCGCCTCCTTGGCGGCGCCGTCGTACTGGGCCGCGAACTCGTCGGAGGTCTTGTCGTCCCCGGCCATGGCGCCGTACTTGCCCAGAGCCTCGGTGAGGCCGTTGTAGAACTGGGCCGCGACGCCATTGGCGGTGGCGAAGGACTCGGCGGCCGCGTCGATCTCGCCGGCCTTGATCGCGACGTTCATCAGATCCCCCGCCACATGCCGACGTTGGTGCCGATCGCCTTGGAGTAGTTGCCGTGCGCCGTGCGCGCCGCCGCCCTCATGTCGGCGAGAGCGGCCCGCATGTCGCGCATGCCTTCCTCCCACTCCTCGTGCGCCTCACGCTGGGCCTGGGCGCTCAGCCCTTCCCAGGTGTCGTGCAGCCTCGCGATCTGGCGTTCGAGGTCGTTCGTCAGCGATTCCAGGGCTCGCTCGGTGCCTTCGAGATCACCGATGACGTCGTCCAGCTCGTCGAGGTCGACCGTGTAGTCGTCCGGGCCGGCCATCAGCCGAGCCTGTCCACGATGCGCTGAGAGATCCGGTCCAGGGCCAGCTGGGAATCGGCATCGCTCTCCGAGAGGTCCCGGTGCACCGCATCGAGGAGCTCCGCCATCGCGTCGAGCCCGGCCTTCACCTGGTCGGCCGCGTGGATCCAGTCGTCCCAAGCATCCGAGAACGCGTCGGCGGCGACCCCCGTCCACCCGCTTCCGAGGAAGGTGGAGACGCGTCGGTCCGCGGTCCGCCGGTCGCCTGCCAGCCGCTCGCTCGCAGCGCGCACGTCGGACCTGGCCCCGCGCATCGCCTCGTGGACGAGGTTGATGCCCACGGGTACCACCACCCTCCCTGTGTCGTCCCTGTGACGCTTCCGTTGGCTGTCTTGAAGGTGTCCCACCGAGGAGCCTTGCCCAAACCCCCAGGGTGGAGACCCCCGATTGGGAGTCGGCGGCGGAGCCCTGCTAACGTTCCGACGTCGCGGTGAGCGGCCCCCACAACCTCGGCCGGAAGGTCGAATCGGAGGGGGTTTCGCACGCCTGACGGGGGCGGTCTGTGAGCGTCGATCCAAGTTGACGAGGGCAGGCCAACCCGGTAAGTTTCTGTAGGTTGCCCTGCGACCGGTCCGTGAGGCCCGGCGCAAGCGCGTCTGATGTTTGAGAACTCAACAGTGTGTTTGATAGTCGACGGATTAGTTTGTATGCCTTGACCTGTTTTTGGTTGGGGTTTGTTTTTCGGCAATTCATATGATTCTGGCGAAAGCTGGGGTTTGTTGTTTGCTGGGTTTCAAGTTTTCTATGGAGAGTTTGATCCTGGCTCAGGACGAACGCTGGCGGCGTGCTTAACACATGCAAGTCGAGCGGTAAGGCTCCTTCGGGGGTACACGAGCGGCGAACGGGTGAGTAACACGTGAGTAATCTGCCCTTCACTCTGGGATAAGCTTCGGAAACGGGGTCTAATACCGGATACGACCACTTTAGGCATCTGATAGTGGTGGAAACTTTTGTGGGTGGGGGATGTGCTCGCGGCCTATCAGCTTGTTGGTGGGGTAATGGCCTACCAAGGCTTCGACGGGTAGCCGGCCTGAGAGGGTGACCGGTCACACTGGGACTGAGACACGGCCCAGACTCCTACGGGAGGCAGCAGTGGGGAATATTGGACAATGGGCGGAAGCCTGATCCAGCAACGCCGCGTGAGGGATGACGGCCTTCGGGTTGTAAACCTCTTTCACCATTGACGAAGCCGCACAGTGTGTGTGGTGACGGTAGGTGGGGAAGAAGCACCGGCCAACTACGTGCCAGCAGCCGCGGTAATACGTAGGGTGCGAGCGTTGTCCGGAATTATTGGGCGTAAAGGGCTCGTAGGCGGTTTGTCGCGTCGGGAGTGAAAACACTGGGCTTAACTCAGTGCTGGCTTTCGATACGGGCAGACTAGAGGTATGCAGGGGAGAACGGAATTCCTGGTGTAGCGGTGAAATGCGCAGATATCAGGAGGAACACCGGTGGCGAAGGCGGTTCTCTGGGCATTACCTGACGCTGAGGAGCGAAAGTGTGGGGAGCGAACAGGATTAGATACCCTGGTAGTCCACACCGTAAACGTTGGGCGCTAGGTGTGGGGCCTATTCCATGGGTTCCGTGCCGCAGCTAACGCATTAAGCGCCCCGCCTGGGGAGTACGGCCGCAAGGCTAAAACTCAAAGGAATTGACGGGGGCCCGCACAAGCGGCGGAGCATGCGGATTAATTCGATGCAACGCGAAGAACCTTACCTGGGTTTGACATACGCCGGAAGCCGCTAGAGATAGTGGTCTCTTTGATACTGGTGTACAGGTGGTGCATGGCTGTCGTCAGCTCGTGTCGTGAGATGTTGGGTTAAGTCCCGCAACGAGCGCAACCCTCGTCCCATGTTGCCAGCAGCACCTTCGGGTGGCTGGGGACTCATGGGAGACTGCCGGGGTCAACTCGGAGGAAGGTGGGGATGACGTCAAGTCATCATGCCCCTTATGTCCAGGGCTTCACGCATGCTACAATGGCCGGTACAAAGGGCTGCGATCCCGTGAGGGGGAGCGAATCCCAAAAAGCCGGTCTCAGTTCGGATTGGGGTCTGCAACTCGACCCCATGAAGTCGGAGTCGCTAGTAATCGCAGATCAGCAACGCTGCGGTGAATACGTTCCCGGGCCTTGTACACACCGCCCGTCACGTCACGAAAGTCGGCAACACCCGAAGCCCACGGCCCAACCCTTGTGGAGGGAGTGGTCGAAGGTGGGGCTGGCGATTGGGACGAAGTCGTAACAAGGTAGCCGTACCGGAAGGTGCGGCTGGATCACCTCCTTTCTAAGGAGCACACACCCGCCCCTGCCTTGTGTGGGGGAGGTCGCCGCCGCCGAATGTGTGGTGGGGCTGATGGTGGTGTTCGGATAGTGGAGCCGTCGACGAACAGCTTCTTCATCGGAGCTCTCTTTGCTAGTACGGCAGCTGCGGGTTCGCCTGTGGGTGTGTGGAACGTGGGGTGGGTGAGGTGGGGTTGCTTTCAAACATGCTGTTGGGTGTCTGAGGCATCAGACCCCGGGAGCCCCGTTTGGGGGCTTGGCTGGTTGGTTTCTTGTTGTTTGATTTCTGGATAGTGGACGCGAGCATCGCCCGCACTGTTCCCGGTCCGTCCTGGATGTTTTGTCGTGGATGTGCTGGGTTGTTTTGTGTGGGTGTTGTTTTTGTAGTGTGTGTCTTTGTTGTTTTTGTTGAGTGTTTGTGT
>CAWCRX010000013.1:0-61315 GCA_963798055.1 uncultured Actinomycetota bacterium | reverse complement strand
TCGAGGTCCTTGGCGTTGACGCCGAAGTAGTGCTGGGCGGCGGCCTGGACGCCGTACGCGCCGTCGCCGAAGAACGCGATGTTGAGGTAGCGCTCCAGGATCCAGTCCTTGGAGTACTTCTGCTCGAGCGCGATCGCGTAGCGCAGCTCCTTGAGCTTGCGCGCGTAGGTGTCGTCCTGGGCGGCCTCGCGCTCCTCGTCGGTGTCGGCCTGGTCGATCAGGGTCAGCTTGACCATCTGCTGGGTGATCGACGAGCCACCCTGGACCACGTCGGCGTTCGCCTGGTTGGTGAGCAGGGCGCGGAGAGTGCCGCGCAGGTCGAGGGCGCCGTGCTCGTAGAAGCGGGAGTCCTCGATCGAGACGATCGCCTTGACCATCGTGCGCGAGACCTGGTTGAGCTGGACGTTGATCCGGTTCTCGTCGTAGATCGTCGCGATCACGTTGCCGGCGGCGTCGACGATCGTGCTCTTCTCGGCCAGCGGCTCGGTCTCGAGCTCGGTGGGCAGGTCGTCCATCGCGTCCGCCACCTCGCGGGTGGTGAACCCGACCAGGCCCGCGAACGGGATCGCCAGCCCGGACACGACCACGCCCATCACCACGGCCACGGCGAGCATCACGCCGAGATGCGAGAGCACCTTGGGCGCGGAGGGACGCTCTGACGCGGGACGAGGCACGCGCCAAATGTACGTGAGGCGCGGTGTGGAGCACATTTTCGGCGATTTCGCCCGGACTAGGGATGGATAGTCGCACCCGTCTAGTCATTTGGGACTAGACAAGTTGGGTCGAATGAGCCTGTTACTCACACCGCACTTGTCTTTACCTTTAACCCGAGAAGACGGAGTGGGGCGTCATGGGGACGCGAACCTTCTCAGACTGGGGACAGAGACATGTGGGTTGAGGACTGGGCGCCGCGGGCTGCCTGCCGAACTGAAGCACCGGACCAGCTGTTTGTACGTGGGGCCGAGCAGAACAAGGCCAAGCAGCTGTGCTCGGGATGCCCGGTTCGCACCGAGTGCCTCGCTGAGGCACTGGACCACCAGATCGAATGGGGCGTCTGGGGTGGCATGACCGAGCGCGAGCGGCGGGCGCTGCTGCGGCGGCACCCGAACGCCTCGTGGCGAGCGGTGCTCGAGAAGGCTCGCGAGAAGAGCGGCCAGTCGACACCGGCCGTCGTCACCGCCTGATCCTCAGCTCACTGCCTGGCAAGCAGTTCGCCCACCCGCCGCAGACCGTCGAGGTCGTGTACGTCGCCGGCCAGTGCCGGCACGACCGCGGTGGCCACCTGCGGGTGCGCCGTCGCGAACCGGTCGCGGAGCAGCGCCTCCCGCTCGACCAGCCGACTGCGGTCGGCATGCAGCCGCAGCAGCCCCGCCGCGAGTGAGTCCGGCTCGCGCTTGCGCAGGCGCCCGGCGGCCGCCATCGCCTCGTCGGCATCGAGATCGCCGGCCGGGCTCGGGCTGGCCCGGTTGACGATCAGCCCGGCCAGCGGCATCCGGTCCTCGCTGAGCCGCTCGACGAAGTACGCCGCCTCGCGCAGCGCGTCCGGCTCCGGGGCCGCCACCACGAGGAACGCCGTACCGTCTGCCTGCAGCAGCGCGTAGGTCTTCTGGGCCCGCTGGCGGAACCCGCCGAAGACGGTGTCCAGCGCGGTCACGAACGTCTGCAGGTCGCGGAGCACCTGGCCGCCCAGGATCTTGTTGAGCGCGTTGGTGATCATGCTGAACCCCGCGGTCATCAGCTTGGCCGGGCCGCGCGCCGGAGCGAGCATCAGCCGGATGAACCGCCCGTCGAGGAAGCTCGACAGCCGCTCGGGGGCGTCCAGGAAGTCCAGGGCGGAGCGCGAGGGCGGGGTGTCCACGACGATCAGGTCGTAGCCGCCGTTCTTGCGGGCGTCGGCATGGATCTGGCCGAGCTTCTCCATCGCCATGTACTCCTGGGTGCCCGCGAACGAGCTGGAGAGCGCGATGTAGAAGGGGTTCTCCAGGATCTGCTTCGCCTTCTCCGGGGTGGCCTGGCCCTCGACCACCTCGTCGAAGGTGCGCTTCATGTCGAGCATCATCGCGTCGAGCGACCCACCGGACGTGGCGTCGACGTCGGAGACCGGGCGGGGGGTGTTGTCGAGCTCCTCGATGCCCATGGACTGCGCGAGCCGGCGGGCTGGGTCGATGGTGAGGACTACGACCTTGCGGCCGCGCTCGGCGGCGCGCAGCGCGAGCGCGGCCGACGTCGTGGTCTTGCCGACGCCGCCGGAGCCGCAGCACACGATGATGCCGGTCTGGGGGTCGTCGATGAGCGCGTCGACGTCGAGCATCGGCGCCTTGCCGGTGGACAGCGGGCCCACTCGGGTGCGGGTCCTGCTCATGCCAGCCCCTGTTCCCGAAGCATCCCGGCGATCTCGTACAGCGCGCCGAGGTCGATCCCCTGCGGCAGCCGCGGCAGCTCGTACGCCGGCACCTCGAGCTTCTCGACCAGTGCCCGCTGGGAGTCCTCGAGCGCACGGCGCTCGGCGTGGTCGTGGGCCTCGGCGAACAGGCCGTCGACCAGCGCCAGGTCCGCCTCGATGCCTCCGGCCTTGAGCTGCTTCTGGATCGCGCGCCGGTCCAGGGTGCCCGCGCGGGCTGCCGCCAGGTCGTCGGCCGACAGGTCCTGCGGGCGGACCAGGTTGACGACGATGCCGCCGACCGGCAGGCCGATCCGGCGCAGCTCGGCGATGCCGTCGGCGGTCTCCTGCACCGGCATCTCCTCGAGCACGGTCACCAGGTGCACGGCGGTCTGCGGCGAGCGGAACAGCGTCATCATCGTGTCCGACTGCGCCTTGATCGGGCCCATCTTGGCCAACCCGGCGAGCTCGTTGCTGACGTTGAGGAACTGGCTGATCCGGCCGGTCGGCGGAGCGTCGAGCACCACGGCGTCGTACTGGATCGCCCGCTTGTTGCGGCTGTTGCGGCGTACCGCCTCGAAGACCTTGCCGGTGAGCAGTACGTCGCGGACCCCGGGCGCGATCGTGGTCGCGAACTCGATGACCCCGAACCGGTCGAGCGCCCGGCCGGCGCGGCCGAGCTTGTAGTACATCGCGAGGTACTCCAGCAGCGCGGACTCCGGTTCGATGTGCAGCGCGTGCACGACGCCGGTGCGGCCCTGCTCGTCGGGGAGGCCGGTCGTCAGCCGCCGCTCCTCGTAGGGCAGCGGGTCGACGTCGAACATCCGGGCGATGCCCTGGCGGCCCTCGACCTCGCACAGCAGCACCTTCTTGCCGTGACTAGCGAGCGCCAGCGCGAGCGCGGCGGCCACCGTCGACTTGCCGGTGCCGCCCTTGCCCGTGACGACGTGCAGTCGCACCTTGGGCCAGTCGCTCATCCCAGGAACCTTAGTGGTGGGGCTTCCTACTAGGGTGCCGAGCATGGACAAGGTGGTCGCATCCGCCGCTGAGGCTGTGGCGGATATCGCATCGGGGTCGACGTTGTCGGTGGGCGGGTTCGGGCTGTGCGGGATCCCGTCCGTGCTCATCACCGCGCTGCTGGAGGCCGGGGTCACCGACCTCGAGGCCGTCTCCAACAACTGCGGCGTGGACGAGTGGGGGCTCGGGATGCTCCTGGGCGCCAAGCGGATCCGCCGGATGATCTCCTCCTACGTGGGCGAGAACAAGGAGTTCGCACGGCAGTACCTGTCCGGTGAGCTCGAGGTCGAGCTGACCCCGCAGGGCACGCTCGCCGAGCGGATGCGGGCGGGCGGCTCCGGGATCCCGGCGTTCTACACCGCCACCGGCGGCGGGACCCAGGTGGCCGAGGGCGGGCTGCCGTGGAAGTACGACGACGCCGGCAACGTCATCGTCTCCTCCCCGCCGAAGGACACCAGGACGTTCGAGACCGCCGACGGGCCGAAGGAGTTCGTGCTCGAGGAGGCGATCACGGCCGACTTCGGGCTGGTCCGGGCCTCGATCGGCGACCGGCACGGCAACCTCGTCTACCGCGACTCCGCGCGCAACTTCAACCCGCTGGCCGCGATGTGCGGGCGGGTGACGATCGCGGAGGTCGAGCAGCTCGTCGAACCCGGCGAGATCGATCCCAACCACGTGCACACTCCAGGCGTGTTCGTGCAGCGCGTCGTACCGCTGACCCCGGAGCAGGCGGCCGACAAGCGGATCGAGAAGCGGACCGTGACCCCGAGGGGCGAGGCCTGATGAGCTGGACCCGCGAAGAGATGGCGGCCCGCGCGGCCGCGGAGCTGACCGACGGCTCCTACGTCAACCTCGGCATCGGACTCCCCACCCTGGTGCCCAACTACGTCGCCGACGACGTCGAGCTGGTGCTGCAGTCGGAGAACGGCATCCTCGGGGTCGGCGCCTACCCGCTGGAGGGCGATGAGGACCCGGACCTGATCAACGCGGGCAAGGAGACGGTCACGCTGCGCCGGGGTGCGAGCTTCTTCGACTCCGCGACGTCGTTCGGGATGATCCGGGGCGGCAAGATCGACGCCGCGATCCTCGGCGCCATGCAGGTCTCGGCCGCCGGCGACATCGCGAACTGGATGATCCCCGGGAAGATGGTCAAGGGCATGGGCGGCGCGATGGACCTGGTCCACGGCGCCAAGCGGGTGATCGTGCTGATGGAGCACGTCGCCAAGGACGGCACCTACAAGATCGTCAACGAGTGCTCGCTGCCCTACACCGGCCGGGGCGTCGTACAACGGATCATCACCGACCTGTGCGTGCTCGACGTGACCACGGAGGGGCTCAAGCTCGTCGAGCTCGCGCCCGACGTCACCGAGGACGAGGTCCGGGAGAAGACCGAGCCCGAGCTCGTCTAGTGACGCTCTTCGAGCCCGACCGCATCGCGCAGCCGACGGGCGGCGTCCGCTAGCTCCGGGTCGCCCTGGTGCGCCCGCGCGGCCATCAGGTCGGAGAGCGCCTCGGCGATCACGTTGAGCTTCTCCTGCGCCGCCTCCTCGCTGCGCCGCCCGGCGTTCTCCAGCAGCACGAGCAGCAGCAGAGCGAGCACGCTGCTGACCGTGTGGATCGCCGCCTGCCACTCCTTGAGGTCGGTCCACAGCGGCACGCTGACCAGCCAGGCGAACACGATGGCCACGCAGACGTAGAAGAACGGCGCCCGGCTGACGACGTGGTTGGCCTGCTCGACGAAGCGCTCGAACCAGCTCTGCTCGCGCTGGTCGCGGCGGGTCTCCGCCGCATCGCTTCGCTCCAAGTGATCAGCCCTTCGTCGGGAGTGCCTTCGCGGTGGTCGCGCCCGCGGCTCACCCAGTACCCCAGGTCGTCGTCGGTACGCAGCGCGGCCGGGTCGACCCGCAGCCAGGTGCGCGACGAGCGGCCCCCCATGACCATCGGCTCGACGTGTTCCCGGGCGAGGAGATCGTCGGCATCGCTGCCGTCGGTGCGCACCAGCAGGCCGCCGTCGTGGCTGGCGCACACGGCCAGGTTGCCGCCGAGCAGGAAGCCCAGGCCGCCGAACATCCTCTTCTCCTCGGGCGCACCGTGCTCGATGATCAGGTCTCGGACCCGGATCGCCAGTTCTTCGTCGTAGGCCATGACGAGAGTGTGACGCGGCGCACCGACAAGCGCAGAAGGGGAGGGCAAGAGATGAAGATCGCCGTTGCCGGCGGGACCGGCGTGCTCGGTCGCCATGTGGTCGAGGTCGCGCGGATCGTCGGCATCGACGATGTGCCCTCCGGCTACTACCAGGGGAAGGCTCCAGGAGCGGCTCGTCACCGAGGGCAAGGTGCCGTGGAGCATCCTGCGCGCGACGCAGTTCCACGAGTTCGCCGAGCAGGCGCTGTCGTACGTGCGGGTCGGTCCGTTCTCGCTCGTCCCGCGGATGCTCAGCCAGCCGGTCGCCGCGGTCGAGGTGGCTGAGGCGCTGGTCGACCTCGCCGAAGCAGGACCGTCGGGGCGGGCGCCCGACCTGGCCGGCCCCGAGCCGCTCCAGATGGTCGACCTGTCCCGGCGGGTCTCCGCCGCACGCGGCCTGCGCAGGCGAGTGGTCCCGGTGTGGGTGCCGGGCAAGATGGGCAAGGGCCTTCGTAGCGGCCGACTGATCCCGACGTCGGACGGGCCGCGTGGGCGCATCAGCTTCGCCGAGTGGCTGGGGCGTGACGGTCTGGTCCTATCGGGGTACTAGCACGCTGTTCGCGTTCGTCCTGGTCAGCATCGCGGTCGTGGTGCTCCGACGGACCCGCCCCGACCTGCCCCGTGCCTTCCGGGTGCCGATCGTGTTCGGCGTCTGGATGGCGCTCGGCGTCGTCGTCTACTTCGTCTACGGGAGCCGGCACAGCCGGCTCGGGCAGGATCTGGCACCGCGAGAGGACGCGGGTCACGCCGGTAGGGTGCGAGCCATGACCAAGTGGGAGTACCTCACCGCGCCGATCCTCACGCACTCGGCGAAGCAGATCCTCGACAACTTCGGCTCCGAGGGCTGGGAACTGGTGCAGATCGCTCCGGGGATGAACCCCGAGAACCTGGTCGGCTACTTCAAGCGCCCCCTCGCCGGCTGATGGGCGCGGTCGAGGACCGGCTCGCCGAGCTGGGGCTGTCGGTGCCGGAGGTCGCCAAGCCGGTCGCGGTCTACGTCCCCGCGGTGCGCAGCGGCAACCACGTCTTCACCTCGGGTCAGCTGCCGATGCGTGCGGGTGAGCTGATCGCCACCGGCAAGGTCGGGGCCGAGGTGGACGCCGACACGGCGTACTCCTGCGCGCAGCAGTGCGGGCTCAACGCGATCGCGGCGGTCAAGGCGGAGCTCGGCGACCTCGACCTGGTCAAGCGCGTCGTCAAAGTGGCGGTGTACGTCGCCTCGACCCCCGACTTCACCGGCCAGCCCGGCGTCGCCAACGGCGTCTCCGAGCTGCTGGGCAGCGCGTTCGGTGACGCGGGCGTGCACGCGCGGGCCGCGGTCGGCGTCGCGGCGCTGCCGCTGGACGCGCCGGTCGAGGTCGAGCTCGTCGTCGAGGTCTGAGTCCTTGCTGATGAAGCGGCTGCCGCTGCCAGGGTCGCTGGCCGAGCAGGCCCGTCGGTTCGCGGACGGTACGGAGACGCCGGCCGAGCCGCGCAACGCGGCGACGGTGGTGCTGATGCGGGGCGGCGTCTCGGCTCCCGAGGTCTACCTGCTGCAGCGGCAGACCTCGATGGAGTTCGCCGCGGGGATGTGCGTCTTCCCCGGCGGCAGCGTGGACCCCCGCGACTTCGACCACGCGGTGGCCTGGGCCGGACCGACGCCGGCGACCTGGGCGCGGCGCTTGGGAGTCGACGAGGAGCAGGCGCGGGCGCTGGTGTGCGCCGCCGTACGCGAGACGTTCGAGGAGTCCGGCGTGCTGCTGGCCGGGGAGTCGGCGACCTCCGTGGTCGCGGACACGACCGGCGACGACTGGGAGTCCGACCGGGTCGCGCTCGAGGCGCGGGAGCTGGCGATGACCGAGTTCCTGGACCGGCGGGGGCTGGTGCTGCGCTCGGATCTACTGGGCGCCTGGGCCGGGTGGCTGACGCCGATCTTCGAGCCGCGGCGCTACCGGACCTGGTTCTTCGTCGCCGACCTGCCCGAGGGGCAGCGGACCCGCGACGTGTCGACGGAGTCGTCCAAGGTGACCTGGTTGCCGGCCGGGGATGCCGTGGCAGCGGTGGATGACGGGTCGATGTTCATGCTGCCGCCGACGTACCTCACGTGCCTGGAGGTGTCGCGCTTCGCGTCGCCGTCGGATGTGGTTGCCGCGTGTGCCGAGCGGGACGTGGAGATGTTCATGCCGGAGGTGATCGACGACGGCGAGGGATTCACGCTGTCGCGCCCGGTCCGGCTGGACCCCCTCATCGAGGAACACTTCTCGTCGTGAGCTGGGCGGGCGGGTCGTTCGGCGCGCGGGGCGAGTGCGTGCTCGCGCCCAACGCCAACATGATGACGCTCGACGGAACCAACACCTGGGTGTTGAAAGAGCCCGGCGGCGCACGCTCGGTCGTGATCGATCCCGGGCCGTCGATCCTGTCGCACCTGGACTCGGTGGCTGCGGTCGCCGAGGAGGTCGCCGTCGTGCTGCTGACCCACCACCACCCCGACCACGCCGAGGCGGCGCGCGAGTTCGCGGAGCGGGTGGGCTGCGGGGTGCGGGCTCTGGATCCGGAGTACCGGCTGGGTTCCGAGGGTCTGGGCGACGGAGACGTGGTCGAGGTCGACGGGCTGGAGATCCGGGTCGTCGGCACCCCCGGCCACACCGCCGACTCGCTGTCGTTCCTGGTGCCGGCCGAGCGCGCGGTGCTGACGGGGGACACGGTGCTCGGCCGCGGAACGACCGTGGTCGCCCACCCCGACGGCCAGCTCGGCGCCTATCTGTCCTCCCTCGACCGGTTGCACGCGCTTGGCAGCGGCGCACGAGGTCGACGCGATCTGGCCCGGCCACGGCCCGGTGATCGAGGACGCGCTGGGGGCGCTCGACTACTACCGCGCGCACCGCAAGGAGCGGCTCGAGCAGGTCGAGGCCGCGGTCGCCGCACTGAAGGCAGCGCCTCACCCGGAGGGCATCGCCGAGGACGAGCTCCCGCGCCGCGTCGTAGAGATCGTGTACACCGACGTCGACCCGGTCCTCTGGGGCGCCGCCGAGCTCTCCGTCCGCGCTCAGCTGCAGTACCTCGCCGAGCGTTGACGAGATCTCACGCCGAACTGCTGGGGGAAGTCAGGCGCCCGCGAGTCGGCTGAATCTGAATGCCGCCGATGGGCAAGCGCTTAGGCCAGTACTTCGGTTGCTCAACGGGCGCGGCGGGCCATCCGCTCGACGTCCATGATCACGACCGAGCGGGGCTCGAGGCGCAGCCAGCCGCGGGAGGCGAAGTCGGCGAGGGCCTTGTTGACCGTCTCGCGGGAGGCGCCGACCAGCTGGGCGAGCTCCTCCTGGGTGAGGTCGTGGTGGACGTGGACGCCGTCGTCGGCGGTGCGGCCGAAGCGGTCGGCGAGGTCGAGCAGCGCCTTCGCCACCCGGCCGGGTACGTCGGAGAACACCAGGTCGGCCACCACGTCGTTGGCCTTGCGCAGCCGGCCAGCGAGCTGGGTCAACAGCCCCCGGGCGACGGTCGGCCGCCCCTCGAGCCAGCGCAGCAGGTCCTCGTGCGAGAGCGAGGCGAAGTTGCAGTCGGTGACGGCCGTGACGGTGGCCGAGCGGGGGCCGGGGTCGAAGAGCGAGAGCTCGCCGAACATCTGGCCGGGCCCGAGGATCGCCAGCAGGTTCTCGCGCCCGTCGGAGGAGGTGCGGCCGAGCTTCACCTTGCCGTCGAGCACGATGAAGAGCTTGTCGCCGGAGTCGCCTTCGTGGAACAGCACGTCGCCGCGGCGCACCCGGGTCTCGGACATCGACGCGCGGAGCGCCGTGGCCGCCTCGTCGTCGAGCGCGCTGAACAGCGGAGCTTGACGGAGTACGTCGTTGTCCACAGAACCCTCCAAGTCATGGTCGCCGCCGTGATCCTATCCAGTGGTCCAGGTCACAGGTAACGGCAACCCCAGACTCGGACCAGAACAGACTCACAGGTAGCGCAGTGCGATGTACGGCACCGTGAGGCCGACGGTCACGACCGTGACGACCAAGCCGTACTTCGTGAACTCCCAGAATCCGATCCGGTGACCGGCGCGCTCGGCCAGACCCAGCATCACGACGTTCGCCGACGCGCCGATCGCGGTGGCGTTGCCGCCCAGGTCGGCACCGAAGGCCAGCGACCACCAGAGCCCCTGCCCCGACGACCCGTGGCCCTGCACGAGCTCGCTGACGACCGGGCTCATCGTGGCGACGTACGGGATGTTGTCGACGATCGCCGACAGCACCGCCGAGCCGCCGAGAAGCAACATGGCGGCCGGGCCGAGCTCGCCCCCGGTCGCGTCGGCGATCGCACGGGACAGGTCGCCGATCACGCCGGTCTCGACCAGGCTGCCCACCATCACGAACAGGCCGGCGAAGAAGACCAGCGTCGGCCACTCGACATCGGCGAGTGCGTCCTGCGTGGGCACCCGGGTGATCAGCACCAGCAGGCCCGCGCCCAGGAGCGCCACGACGGAGGGTTCGTAGTGCAGGACCGGGTGCAGCACGAACGCCGCGACCACCAGGCCCAGCACCGCCATCGACTTGATCAGTAGTGGCTTGTCCTTGATCGCCTCGCGCTCGTTGAGCAACATCACCGCCTCGGCGCGCTCTGGGTCGTAGACGAACGCCGAGCGGAACAGCCATCGACACATCAGGCAGAAGACGACCATCAGCACGACCACCCACGGCGCCATGTGCACCAGGAAGTCGTTGAAGGTCAGGTCGGCCCGGCTCGCGATGATGATGTTGGGCGGGTCGCCGACCAGGGTGGCGGCCCCGCCGATGTTGGAGGCCAGCACCTCCGCGATGAGGAACGGCACCGGGCGCAGACCCAACTTCTCGCAGACCAGGAAGGTGACCGGCGCGATCAGCAGCACGGTCGTGACGTTGTCGAGCACGGCCGATGCCAGGGCGGTGAGCACGCACAGCATCACCATCAGCCGGTAGGGCCTGCCCCGGGACCGCTTGGCGCTCAAGATCGCGATGTACTCGAAGACGCCGGTACGCCGGAGCACGGAGACGATCATCATCATGCCGAGCAGCAGGAAGATGACGTTCCACTCGATGCTGGTCTCTTCGTGGAAGAAGGCCTTCTCGGCGTCGGTGATCCGCAGCAGCAGCATCAGGCCGGCGCCCACCAGCACGACCTTGGTCCGGTGGATCTTGTCGGCGGCGAGCAGCACGTAGGCGCCGACGAAGATCAGCAGCGCGATGATCGCGGCGGTGGTCACGGAGGCTCCAGGGGTCGATGGGACATCGCCGACCAGACTTCCCGGCACACCAACGGTCACCCTAGTGGACCCAATGCGGGGGATTCGGTCTAGCCTCGATGGATGCACGCTGGTGAGCTGGCCGCCCCATATCCCACCGTGCGCGTCGACGCCGACGGCCTGACGGCCGCCCGACTCCTCACCGAGCACAACCGTCCCGGGCTCATCGTGGTCGACGAGAACGACCACCCGGTGGCGGTGCTGCCCGGTTCGCAGGTGCTGCGGATGATGATCCCGAGCTATGTCCAGGACGACCCGACGCTCGCTCGGGTGCTCGACGAGGAGTCCGCCGACAAGCTGCACGAGGTGCTCGCGGACAAGACGGTGCGTGATCTGATCCCCAAGGACCGGGTACCTCTTCCCGTCGTGACCGCTGACGACACCGTGCTGGAGATCGCGGCGATCATGGCGGCCAACCGGTGCCCGCTGGTCGCGGTGGTCGAGAAGGACACCGAGACGGCGTCACTCATCGGCGCTATCAGCGCCAGCGACCTCCTGAAGAAGGTGCTGCCGCCCGCCTGATCCGCGCGATCGGTCCGTGGGTGGGGCCATCTAGTCTGGACGGGTGCCGGCCGACGAGACCTCGACCCAGCTCGTCCGACGCGCGCGCAAGATCGACCGGGTGCTCGCGGAGACCTATCCCGACGCGAAGTGCGAGCTCGACTTCGACAACCCCTTCGAGCTGCTGGTCGTCACCGTGCTCAGCGCGCAGACCACCGACCGTCGGGTCAACGCGACCCGGCCGACGCTGTTCGCCGCCTACCCCGACCCCGTCGCGATGGCCGCCGCCGACCGCGACAAGCTGGAGCAGATCCTCGGCCCGCTCGGGTTCTTCCGCGCGAAGACCGAGAGCCTGCTCAAGCTGAGCGCCGCGCTCGTCGAGCGCTTCGACGGTGAGGTGCCGGCCAGGCTCGACGACCTGGTCACGCTGCCCGGCGTCGGCCGCAAGACCGCCAACGTCGTGCTCGGCAACGCTTTCGGCGTCCCCGGCATCACCGTCGACACCCACTTCGGCCGGTTGGTCCGCCGGTTCGGCTGGACCGAGGAGACCGACCCGGTCAAGGTCGAGCACGCCATCGGCGCGCTGTTCCCGAAGCGCGACTGGACGATGCTCAGCCACCACGTCATCTGGCACGGCCGCCGGCGGTGCCACGCGAAGAAGCCTGCCTGTGGCGCCTGCCCGCTGGCTCGCTGGTGTCCCGCCTACGGCACGGGTCCGACCGACCCCGAGGTCGCCGCGAAGCTGGTGAAGACCGAGGGCCCCGCATGACCCGAGCCCGTGACGGCCCTGCTGGCCGTCCTGTTGCTGCTGGCTGGGTGCGACGAGGTCGAGGAGCCCGGCAAGACCGATGTCGACGTCGACACCGCCGAGCTGCGTCAGCTCAAGGAGCAGGCTGGCATCGAGGACTGTGCCGAGGGTCAGGGTGGCGGCTCGCTGCCCGCTGTCACCCTGCCGTGCCTAGGCGGCGGGCCGAGCGTGGACCTCTCCTCGCTCCGCGGCCCGATGGTGATCAACACCTGGGCCTCCAACTGCGGTCCCTGCCGCAAGGAGATGCCCGCCCTCCAGGAGTTCTACGCGGAGTACGGCGACCGGGTCGCCGTACTCGGCATCGACTTCCTCGACGTGCAGCCCGGCGCGGCGCTCGCCCTCGCCCGCGACACCGGCGCCACCTACCCGTCGCTCGCCGACCCCGAGGGTCTGCTGCTCGAGCAGGACGGGCTGCGGCTCGCCAACGGCAATCCCCAGTTCCTGCTCCTCGACCGCGAGGGTGAGGTCGTGCACCAGCAGGCCGGAGGCCTCGACGACGTCGACGAGGTCCTGGCGATGGTCAACGAGCACCTCGGGCTGGACCTATGAGCGACCAGACGCTTCCGGAGTGGCTGCTCCCGGTCGAGGCCGGCACCCGGTCGATCATCGGTCCATGACCTGACCCGGTTCATGCCGCCCGAGGACTCCGACGCGCGCCGGGGCGCCGTACTCATGCTGTTCGGCGAGGGGCCGGAAGGCCCCGACCTGCTGCTCACCGAGCGTGCCCACCACATGCGCTCCCACCCCGGCCAGGTGTCGTTCCCGGGGGGCACGATCGATGAGGGCGAGACGCCCCAGCAGGCCGCGCTCCGGGAGGCGGAGGAGGAGACCGGCCTCGACCCGCGCGGTGTGGTGGTGTTCGCCGAGCTGCCGGAGCTGTGGCTGCCGCCGAGCAACTTCGCGGTCACCCCGGTGCTCGCGTGGTGGCGCGACCCGAGCCCGGTCTCGGTGATGTCGCCCGACGAGGTGCACGAGGTCTATCGAGTGCCGCTCAAGGAGCTGCTGGCCCCGGATCACCAGATCAGCGTCCGGGCGCCCAACGGATGGGTCAGCCCGGGGTTCCTGATCGGCGACGACAAGGACGTCATCTGCTGGGGCTTCACGGCCGGCATCATCTCCCGGCTCTTCGACTTCCTGGGGTGGGGCGAGCAGGTGGACGACCCACCGCTGCACGACCTGCCGAGCTACATGCTGCCCCGGGCTCCGATCAACACGGACTTCAAGCCCAACACGGAGTTCGAGAAGAGGAACCCGCCCCGGTGAACCTCCTCGACTGGCTCCTGCTCCTGCTCGTGGCGGCGTACGCGCTGTCCGGCTACTGGCAGGGCTTCGTCACCGGGGCGTTCGCGACGGCCGGGCTGCTGCTCGGCGGGTTGCTCGGCATCTGGCTGGCGCCGATCGCGCTCGGCAACGCCGACCCCTCGATCTGGATCTCCCTCGGCGCGCTGTTCATCGTGATCCTGGCGGCCTCGCTCGGCCAGGCGCTGCTGCAGTACGCCGGCGCCCAGCTCCGCGACAAGATCACCTGGCAGCCGGCGCGCGCCGTCGACGCGGTGGGCGGTGCGGTGCTCAGCGCGCTCGCCGTACTCATCGTGGCCTGGGCGCTCGGCGTCGCGATCTCGGGCTCCCGGATCGGGCAGGTCACCCCGATGGTTCGGGAGTCCGCGGTGCTCGCGAAGGTCAATGCCGCGCTGCCGCAGTCGGCCGCCAACCTGCTGCAGGCCTTCAACGATGTCGTCGGTACGACGTTCTTCCCGCGCTACCTGGAGCCGTTCGCACCGGAGCGGATCGTCGAGGTCGACGCCGGGCCGGAGCGGCTGCTCACCGACCCCGACATCACCCGCTCCGAGGAGAGCGTCCTCAAGGTGCGGGGCAGCAACGACTGTGGTCGCGGGGTCGAGGGCACCGGGCTTCCTGTACGCGCCCGATCGCCTGATGACCAACGCCCACGTGGTGGCCGGCGTCGACAACCCCGAGGTCGAGATCGGCGACGACTCGGTCGACGCGGACGTCGTCTACTACAACCCGGATCTGGACGTCGCCGTGCTCGCTGTCGAGAGCGGGGCGGCTGCCGCGCTGCCGTTCGACACCGAGCACGACAGCGGCGATGGCGTGGCCATCGTCGGCTACCCGCAGGACGGCCCCTTCGACATCCAGACGGGACGGATCCGCTCCGAGCAGCGGCTCCGCTCACCCGACATCTACGGCGACGGCACGGTCATCCGTGAGGTCTTCTCGCTGCGCGGGCTGGTCCGGCCGGGCAACTCCGGGGGTCCGATCCTCGACTCCGACGGCGAGGTGGCGGGCGTGGTGTTCGCGGCCTCGGTCACCGACGACGAGACCGGGTACGCGCTCACCGCCGCGCAGGTGCAGGACAGCGCCGCCGAGGGGCAGGCCAGCACCGACGAGGTGTCGACCGGGGACTGCGCCGGCTAAGACTGGCCCTTGAGGGCCTTGGGAATCTCCCGGCCCTGCTGCATCGCCTTCTGCGGTGCCTTGACCTTCTTCATCTTCCGCACCCCGACGAAGACCATCAGCATCGCCACGAACAGGTAGAAGCCGAAGACGATCAGGAACGCCCAGTGCAGGTCGAGTCCGTCGCCGTTCCAGTGGATCAGGTAGGCGATCGCCACCGAGAACATGATCACCGCCAGCACCAGCACGAAAGCGGCCGCTGCGAAGAGCCCGAGTCCGACCCCGCCGGCCGTGATGCTGACCTTCAGCTCCGACTTGGCGAGCTCGATCTCCTTGCTGATCAGGGTGCGGAGGTCGCGCTGGGCATCGGTGACGAGTCGCCCGATGGTGGGCTCGTCGGCCGGGGCCGGATCGGTTGCCATGCATGCTCCTGGTGGCTCTTGCGTGCTCGTCGGTTCAGACCCTACCGACCGGGACCGGCCTTGCCAGTGGCACTAGCCCTGGTCGCGCTCGAAGACGTCCGGTACCCCGTCCACGTCGGCGTCCTGCTCCTCGGCCTCGCACAGCCGGCGGTAGACCCGGTTGCGCGCTCGCAGTACCACCGCGGCCAGGCAGGCCGCGGCAACCGAGCCGACCAGGACGCCTACCTTGGCGAACTCGTCGCGATCGCTGCCCGGTCCGAACGCGAGCTCGCCGATCAGTAGCGACACGGTGAAACCGACGCCAGCGAGCATGGACAGCCCGATCACATCGACCCACGACAGCTCGTCGTCGAGTCGGGCGTGCGTGAATCTCGCGACCAGCCAGGCCGCGGCGGCCGTTCCCAGACTCTTGCCGAGAACCAGCCCGGTCACGATGCCGAGCGTCACGGGATCCCCCAGGGCCTCGACCAGCCCCGACCAACCGCCGACCGACACCCCGGCCGCGAAGAAGGCGAAGACCGGAACTGCGACCCCCGCGGACAGGGGGCGGACCAGGTGCTCGAGATGCTCGGCCAGGCCGCGGGCGTCCACCCGGTGATCCCTGCGCAGCACGGGAACCGTGAACCCCAGGATCACGCCTGCCACCGTCGCGTGCACCCCTGACTCGTGGACCAGCGCCCAGGCCGTGACGGCCAGCGGCACCAACAGCCAGGGAACGCTGATGCGCCGCTGCACCAGCACCGCGAATGCCGCGATCGGCAGGAGCGCCAGGAGGAGGTACTGGAGCCGGAGCGAGTCGGTGTAGAAGACGGCGATGATCGTGATCGCGAGCAGGTCATCGACGACCGCGAGGGTGAGCAGGAACGTACGCAGGCCCGAGGGCAGGTGGGTGCTGATCAGCGCCAGGATGGCTACGGCGAACGCGATGTCGGTCGCGGTGGGGATCGCCCAGCCCTGCAGGGCTCCGGAGTCCCCGAGGTTCCAGGCGACGAAGAACGCCGCCGGAACGAGCATCCCGCCGAGGGCCGCGACCACGGGCAGCGCCGCGCGACGGGGGTCGCGCAAGTCGCCGGCGACGAACTCGCGCTTGAGCTCCAGGCCCGCGACGAAGAAGAAGATGGCGAGCAGCCCGTCGGCGGCCCAGGTACCCAGGCTGAGGTCAAGGTGCAGCGAGGCCGGGCCGACCTCGAGGTTGCGGAGGTCGACGTACGCGTCCGACCAGGGGGTGTTCGCCCACACCACGGCCACCATGGCGGCCAGCAGAAGGAGCAGGCCACCGGTGGTCTCGGCTCGCAGTACGTGCGCGATCCGCGAGCTCTCCAGGAACGAGCCTCTGGAGAAGAGCGGACGGTTCTGCTGGATCTCGGACAAGTCGGATCCTTCGGGGTCGGCGATCGGGGACTGCCGACCAGCCTTCCCGGCGCACCGCGCTCATCGTATCGAGCGGGTCAGTCCTCGCCCTTGCCGGAGTCGATCCCCTCGGAGATCAGGTCCATCACCGAGGAGTCGGCGAGCGTGGTCACGTCGCCCACCTCGCGGTGCTCGGCGACGTCGCGGAGCAGTCGGCGCATGATCTTGCCGGAGCGGGTCTTGGGCAGCTCGGGCACGACCATGATCTGGCGCGGCGTCGCGATCGGGCCGATCTCCTTGCGGACGTGCTTGCGCAGCTCGGCCACGATGTCCTCGCCGCCGTCGCCCGCCTCATCGCGGAGAATGACGAACGCGACCACGGCTTGGCCGGTGTCCTCGTCCTTCGCGCCGACCACCGCCGCCTCCGCGACCTTCGGGTGCGAGACCAGCGCGGACTCGATCTCGGTCGTCGACAGCCGGTGGCCGGAGACGTTCATGACGTCGTCCACCCGGCCGAGGACCCACAGGTCGCCGTCGGAGTCCTTCTTCGCGCCGTCGCCGGCGAAGTACCAGCCCTGCTTGGCGTACTTGGACCAGTAGGTCTCCTTGAACCGCTCGTCGTCGCCCCAGATCGTGCGCAGCATCGAGGGCCACGGCTCGGTGAGCACCAGGTAGCCGCCGGACCCGTTGGGCACCGACTCGCCCTCCTCGGTGACCACGTCGGCGGAGACGCCGGGGATCGGGATCATCGCCGAGCCGGGCTTGCCGTGCGTGACGCCGGGCAGCGGGCTGATCATGATCGAGCCGGTCTCGGTCTGCCACCAGGTGTCGACGACCGGCGTGCGGTCGCCGCCGATCACGTGCCGGTACCAGACGTAGGCCTCGGGGTTGATCGGCTCGCCGACCGAGCCGAGCAGCCGCAGGGAGGACATGTCGAACTTGTCGGGGATCTCCTGGCCCTGCTTCATGAACGAGCGGATCGCCGTCGGCGCCGTGTAGAACAGCGACACCTTGTGGTCCTGGATGATCTTCCACCAGCGGCCGCGCTCGGGGCTGTCGGGCGTGCCCTCGTAGAGCACCTGGGTGGTGCCGTTGGCGAGCGGCCCGTAGACGATGTAGCTGTGGCCGGTCACCCAGCCGATGTCCGCGGTGCACCAGTAGACGTCGGTCTCCGGCTTCAGGTCGAAGACCGCCCAGTGGGTGTACGCCGCCCCGACGAGGTAGCCGCCGGTCGTGTGCAGGATGCCCTTCGGCTTGCCGGTGCTGCCGGAGGTGTACATGACGTAGAGCGGGTGCTCGGAGTCGAAGGCCTCGGGCGTGTGCTCGGTCGAAGCCGTGTCGACGACGTCGTGCCACCAGACGTCGATCGTCGTCGTCCCAGCCGTTTCACCCAGTCCTGGCCGGTGCGACGAACGACCAGCACCTTCTCGACCGTGTGCCCCTCGCTGGCGGTCTTCTCGCGCGCCTCGTCGACGGCCGGCTTCAGCGCCGACGCCGTGCCGCGCCGGTAGCCGCCGTCGGAGGTGACCACGAGCTTGACCTGGCAGTCGACCAGCCGGGTGGCCAGCGCGTCGGAGGAGAACCCGCCGAAGACCACCGTGTGCGGTGCGCCGATGCGGGCGCAGGCCAGCATCGCCACGATCGCCTCGGGGATCATCGGCATGTAGATCGCCACCCGGTCGCCGGCCTCGACGCCGAGGTCGGTCAGCGCGTTGGCCGCCTGGCACACCTCGTCCTTCAGATCCGAGTAGGTGAGGTCGCGGGTGTCGTCCTCGGGCTCGCCCACCCAGTGGAACGCCACCCGGTCGCCGCGGCCCTCCTCGACGTGCCGGTCCACGCAGTTGTACGCCGCGTTGAGCTTGCCGCCGACGTACCACTTCGCGAACGGCGCGTCGTCCCAGTCGAGCACCCGGTCCCACTTGGTGTCCCAGCTCAGCCGCTCGGCCTGCTCCGCCCAGAAGCCCTCGCGATCCGCGTCGGCCCGGGCATACGCCTCCTCCTTGAGGTTGGCGTCGGCCGCGAGATCCGCGGGGGGCTCGAAGCGCCGGTCCTCCTTGAGGAGGTTCGACAGGGTCTCTTCGGTCACGGTGTCTCCCGGATGTTTCGGATCGGCTGGCAAGGCTCACAGTAGAACTCCCAGCGCGGTTATCAAGACGGGCGCTCGCCCGCCCCGGGCCTCTGGCTCCGGGGCGGGCGGCTGGTACATCCGGCTACTCGCCGGTGGCCTTCTCGGAGCCCGCTCCGGTGAGGGAGCGGACCTCGAGCTCGATGTAGGCCTCGTCGTCGCCGTCCTCACGGGACGTGAGCGTCCCGAGGATGCCGAACAGGAAGCCGGCCGGGATCGAGATGATGCCCGGGTTGGCCAGCGGGAACCACGAGAAGTCGACGCTGGTCCAGAACACGCCGATCGGTCCCGACACGGTGGGCGAGAAGAACACCAGGCCCACACAGGTGACCAGGCCGCCGTAGATCGCCCAGGTCGCGCCCCTGGTGTTGAACCGCTTCCAGAACAGGTTCATCACCAGCGCCGGCAGGTTGGCCGATGCCGCGACCGCGAAGGCCAGGGCCACCAGGAACGCGATGTTCAGCTCCTGCGCGAAGATCGACAGGACGATGGCGACGCCGCCGATCGCGAACGCCGCGATCCGCGCCACCTTCACCTCGTCCTTCTCGCTGGCCTTGCCCTTCTTCCACACGTTCGCGTAGAGGTCGTGGGCGACCGACGAGGCGGAGGTGAGCGTCAGGCCCGCCACCACCGCGAGGATCGTCGCGAACGCCACCGCCGCGATGAAGGCGAGCAGGATCGCGCCGCCGTTCGAGCCGGCGCCGCCGCCGACCTCCTCGGCGAGCAGTGGAGAGGCCAGGTTGCCGCTGCTGGTGGCGACATCGCTGTCGGCCCGGTGTTCAGCAGTGCCGCGGCGCCGAAGCCCAGCACCAGCGTCATCAGGTAGAACGAGCCGATCAGCCCGATCGCCCAGTTCACCGACGTGCGCGCGTCCTTCGCGGTCGGGACCGTGTAGAAGCGGATCAGGATGTGCGGCAGTCCGGCGGTACCGAGCACCAGCGCCAGGCCGAGCGACAGGAAGTCGATCTGGCTGGTCGTGCTGATGCCGTACTTCAGGCCGGGCTCGAGGAACGCGTCGCCCTTGCCGGTGTTGCTGGCCGCGGCACCCAGCAGATCGCTGAGGTTGAAGTCGAACTTCGCCAGCACCAGCACCGTGATCAGGATCGTGCCGGTCATCAGCAGCACCGCCTTGACGATCTGCACCCAGGTGGTGCCCTTCATGCCGCCGACGACGACGTAGAAGATCATCAGCATGCCGACGGCGAGGATCGTGAACCGGATCGCCCACTCGCCCTCGATGCCGAGCAGCAGGGTGACCAGCGCGCCGGCGCCGACCATCTGCGCGAGCAGGTAGAAGATCGACACCACGACCGTCGAGGTCGCGGCTGCGGTACGCACCGGGCGCTGCCGCATCCGGAAGGCGAGCTGGTCGGCCATCGTGTAGCGGCCCGAGTTGCGGAGCAGCTCCGCCACCAGCAGCAGGGCGATCAGCCAGGCGACCAGGAAGCCGATGGAGTAGAGGAACCCGTCGTAGCCGGTCAGCGCGATGGCGCCCGAGATACCGAGGAACGACGCGGCGCTCATGTAGTCGCCGGAGATGGCCAGGCCGTTCTGGAAGCCGCTGAAGTTGCGGCCGCCGGCGTAGTAGTCGGCGGCGCTCTTGGTGTTCTTGCTGGCCCAGAAGGTGATGCCGATCGTGATCGCGACGATCACGATGAACAGGATCGTGGAGAGGGTCTCGGAGCTCATCGGCTGGCTCCTTCATTCCGCAGTTCGTCGTCGTACCGCTTTTCGAGCGCGCGCGCGATCGGGTCGACCTTCGCGTCCATGTAGCGGCCGTAGAGCCAGGCGATGAAGAACGTCGAGACGAACTGCAGGATGCCGAACACGAGGGCGACGTTGATGTGGCCGACGACCTTGGTGCTCATGAAGTCCGTCGCCCAGTTCGACATCACGACGTAGAGCAAGTACCAGGTCATGAACGCGAACGTCGCCGGGAAGACGAAGCGCCGGAACCGCTTCCGGAGCTCGCTGAACTCTGGTGCGTCGTGGAGGTGGACGTAGATCGGGTGGTCGGAGCGCAGGTGCACTTCGCCGTTCCCGCCGCTATCGGTCGCTGATGTCACGGGATTGCCTCCCTGAGAGGTGATGTGATCACGGTCACCGTAGGGAGGGCGGTACCCCTTCGGTCAGGGGTGAGTACGCCGGATGCGACGGGCGGAGCGGCCGATTCGGCGAGCGGTCGTTCTCGTGCGACGAGCGGTCAGGAGTTGTAGTCGTACCGCACGCAGGCATCGGAGAAGCCGACCTTCTTCAGCGCCTTCTTGCGAATTTGGCCCTCGGTGTCCCTGAAGCTCAGGTAGCCCGCCACGCTCGTGCACAGGGAGAGGTGGGCCGGCTGGGTGTGCGTCTTCTGCTGGTTCCAGCGGAACGCGTAGCCGTCGGACGAGACCTCGAAGCGGTAGGCGCGTCGGGCGTTCGGCTGGCGGTCCCCGTGCCGGGCCACCTTCTCGTCCCCGCAGTCGGGGGTCACGCCCACGCCGATGCTCCACGGGAAGGCCACCGAGAAGCTCGGGTTGTAGCTGCACTTGTACCCGTAGAAGTAGTTGTTGTAGCCCACGAAGTTGGCTCCGTGCTTGCGCTTCAGCGCCGCGTTGTCGTCGCAGGACTTCTTCAAGGTCACGAGCATGTAGGGGTCGACGACGCGGGGCGTGTGGATCGTGGCGTAGGCCCCGCCCTCGATCGGCGTGAACGTCACGTCGGCCTTGATGGTGGCGACGACGTAGACGCCCGCGCACATCTTGAACTGCGGGATCCACGCGTACCGGTACGAGGAGTAGCGCTGCGACTTGACGAGCTCCCCGACCGGCGGCGGCGCCGCCTCGTCCTCCGCCGCGCTCGGAGGCGTGGCCAGGAGACAGGATGCGGTGAGCATCAGCGAAACCAGCAGGACGATGCGCTTCATGCGAGACCTCCGAGAATTGGCCGTGGCGGGGATCGTGCCACCGGATACCCGACGGGGCAAGCGCTTGCTGCGTGAGGTTGTGAGGAGAAGTTGACTTCGGGGTCGTCGTAGTTCGAACGGCGACGAAACGTGCGCCGCCTTCGATAGCGGCATGACGCAGACCACCACCCCGCCTGCCGTCCGGCGAACCGGCCGCTGGATCGACGACTGGCGCCCCGAGGAGCCGGAGTTCTGGGAGTCGACCGGGCGGCAGGTGGCCAAGCGCAACCTGATCTGGTCGATCTTCGCCGAGCACCTGGGCTTCTCGGTCTGGCTGATCTGGAGCGTCTCGTCGGCGTTCCTGCTGGCCCAGGGCTTCTCGTTCACCCCGCAGCAGCTGTTCTTCCTGGTCGCGCTGCCGAACCTGGTCGGCTCGCTGCTGCGACTGCCCTACACGTTCGCGGTGCCGAGGTTCGGCGGCCGCAACTGGACGATGGCCAGCGCGGCGCTGCTGCTGATCCCGACGCTGCTGTTCGCGTGGGCGGTGCAGAACCCCGAGACGCCGTACTGGGTGTTCTGCCTGATCGCGGCCACGGCGGGCTTCGGCGGCGGCAACTTCGCCTCGTCGATGGCGAACATCAACTTCTTCTACCCATCGAGCAAGAAGGGCACGGCGCTCGGCCTCAACGCGGCCGGCGGCAACCTGGGCGTCTCGCTGATCCAGCTGCTGCTCCCGGTGATCGTCGGCGGCGCCGGCATCTTCGGCCTGGTCAAGGCGGCCGAGGAAGGCATCAACCTGCAGCGCGCGGCGTACGTGTACGCCGGCCTGGCGATCGTCGCGACCGTCGCGGCGTACTTCTTCATGGACAACCTGACCGACGCGCACTCCTCTCCGCGGGAGCAGCTCCAGGTCGTGAAGCACCGGCAGACCTGGGTGATGTCGTTCCTCTACATCGGCACGTTCGGGTCGTTCATCGGCTACTCGGCCGCGATGCCGCTGCTGATCAAGCTCAACTTCTGGGTGCCCGATCCTGCCCCGCTCGGCACCGGCATCTTCTTCGCCTACTACGCGTTCCTAGGCGCGGGCATCGGCTCGCTGACCCGGCCGTTCGGCGGCTGGCTGGCCGACAAGTACGGCGGCGCGAAGGTCACGCTCGGCGCGTTCAGCGCGATGATCGTGTTCACGCTCGCGGTGCTGTGGACCCTGACCCAGCTCACTCCGAACCCGACCGCCGAGCGTCGCGATCGCCACGGACAACAAGTCCTGGTTCCCGTGGTTCCTCGGCTTCTTCCTGTGCATCTTCGCCGCGACCGGCATCGGCAACGGATCGACGTACAAGATGATCCCGGCGATCTTCCGCACCGAGGCGGAGCGGGCCACCACGCCCAACACCCCGGAGCGGGTGGCAGCCATCGCCACTCGCCACCAAGCAGTCGTCGGCGGCGATCGGCGTGATCGGCGCGGTGGGTGCGCTCGGCGGGTTCCTGATCCCGATCGCCTTCTCGTCGCCGTGGGTCGACAACCCGCTGTCCGCGACCAAGGGCGCGTTCGTGGTCTTCGCCTGCTTCTACGTCGTGTGCGCGATCGTCACGTACGCCGTCTACCTGCGCCGCACGGTCAGCGCAACGAGCCTGGCGAGGGCGGGCATCTGAGAGTGACTTCAACGCACTGCCCCTACTGCAGCCTCCAGTGCGGGATGACGCTGACCAAGCGTGGTCCCGCACTGGAGGTGCAGTCCTGGCCGGAGTTCCCCGTCAACGAGGGAGCGCTGTGCCGCAAGGGCTGGAGCGCGGCTGGTCTCCGGGGCAGTCGCGAACGGCTGACCACCCCGCTGGTCCGGGACCGGTCCAGCGGGGAGCTGCGGGCGGCGTCGTGGGACGAGGCGCTGGACCTGGTCGCCGCACAACTGGCGCAACTGCGGGCTTCTGACGGAGCGGACTCGGTCGCGGTGTTCGGCGGCGGCGGGCTGACCAACGAGAAGGCCTACCAGCTCGGCAAGTTCGCCCGGGTCGCGCTGGGCACCTCGCAGATCGACTACAACGGCCGCTGGTGCATGTCGTCCGCAGCGTCGGCCGGGAACCAGGCGTTCGGCGTCGACCGCGGGCCTGCCGTTCCCGCTCGCCGACATCGAGCAGACCGACGTACTCGTGCTGGTCGGCTCCAACCTCGCCGAGACCATGCCGCCGGCCGCGCGGCACCTCGACCGGCTGCGCGAGCGCGGCGGGCACGTCGTCGTCATCGACCCGCGCCAGACACCGACGGCGAACCGCGCCGACACCTTCCTCCAGCCGGTGCCGGGCACCGACCTGGCGCTCGCGCTGGGGGTGCTGCACCTGCTGGTCGCCGCCGGCCACGTCGACGAGGAGTACGTCGCCGCCCGCACCACCGGCTTCGACGACGTACGCCGCGAGGTCGCCGCGTGGTGGCCCGAGCGCGTCGAGCGGGTCACCGGCATCGCCGCGGCCGACGTCCGCGCGCTGGCCGACCGGCTCGGCGCGGCCGACCGGGTGATGGTGCTGACCGCCCGGGGCGCCGAGCAGCACAGCCAGGGCACGGCGATCGTGCTCGGCTGGATCAACGTGGCCCTCGCGCTGGGCATGCCCGGCAAGCCGTTCGCCGGCTACGGGTGCCTCACCGGCCAAGGCAACGGGCAGGGCGGCCGCGAGCACGGGCAGAAGGCCGACCAGCTGCCCGGCTACCGGATGATCGACGACCCCGAGGCCCGCGCGCACGTCGCGTCGGTCTGGGGAGTGGACGCCGACGACCTGCCCGGCCGCGGCCGCTCGGCGTACGAGCTGCTCGACGCGCTGGGCACCGACGGCGGCGCCAAGGCACTGCTGGTGTTCGGGAGCAACATCGTGGTCTCCGCCCCGAACGCGACTCACATCGGCGAGCGGCTGGCCGCGCTCGACCTGCTCGTGGTCTGCGACCTGGTGATGTCGGAGACGGCCGCGATCGCCGACGTGGTGCTGCCGGTGACCCAGTGGTCCGAGGAGACCGGCACCATGACCAACCTCGAGGGCCGGGTGATCCTGCGCGAGCAGGCCGTCGACGCCCCGGAGGGAGTGCGCTCGGACCTCGACGTGATCGCCGGGCTGGCGCGACGCGGCTCGACTCGCCGGTCGCCTTCTCGACCGACCCGGAGGAGATCTTCGCCGAGCTCGGCCGGGCCTCCGCCGGTGGCAAGGCCGACTACGCCGGCATCGACTACGCGCGGATCCGCGCCGAGCACGGGGTGTTCTGGCCGTGCCCTTCCGCCGACCACCCGGGGACGCCACGGCTGTTCGCCGACTCGTTCGCACACCCCGACGGCAGGGCTCGCTTCGTCTCGGTCGAGTACGCCGGCGCTGCCGAGGTGCCCTGCGCCGACTACCCCATCCATCTGACCACCGGCCGGGTGCTGGCGCAGTACCAGTCGGGCGCCCAGACCCGCCGGATCCGCGAGCTCCCCGACAGTGGACGCGTTCGTCGAGCTGCACCCGTTGCTGGCCGACCGGATCGGCGCCGTCGACGGCGCCCCGGTGCTCATCACCACCCGCCGCGGCGAGCTGAAGGCGCCCTGCCGGGTGGTCGAGACGATCCGTCCCGACACGGTCTTCGTGCCGTTCCACTGGGTCGGCGCCAACCGGCTGACCAACGACGCGCTCGACCCGTCCAGCCGGATGCCCGAGTTCAAGGTCTGTGCCGCGGCGGTGACCGCATGAAGGCATCCGTCGATCGTCGGCGCCGGCATGGCCGCGCGCGCGCTTGGCGCCGACGGGCTCTGGCCGCGACCACGAGGTGACGTTGCTCGGCGACGAGTCGCACGCCCCGTACAACCGGATCCTGCTGTCCGCCGTCCTCGAGGGGACGCACGCGCCGGACAGCCTGACCCTGCCGACGGCGAAGTCGACCTCCGGCTCGACACCCGCGTGGTCGAGATCCACCGCGACGACCGCGAGGTCGAGCTGGCCGACAAGTCGCGGGTCGCTTACGACGCCCTCGTCCTCGCCACTGGCAGCATCCCGGCGCTCCCGCCGATCCGCGGCATCGTCCAGGTGGACGGCCGGCTCGACGAGCGGGTGCACGCGTTCCGGAGCCTCGACGACTGCCTGCGCCTCGACGCCGCGGTGCGGTCGGCGCGCCGCGCGGTGGTCGTCGGCGGCGGACTGCTCGGTCTCCAGGTCGCCCGCGCGCTCGGCGTCCGCGGGCTCGCCGTCGAGGTGGTCGAGGGCGGCGACCATCTGCTGCGCAGCCAGGTCGACGCGAAGGCCGGGGCGATCCTGGCCCGCGATCTGCAGCGGTTCGGCACCGCCGTCTACACCGGCGCCCGCGCCACCCGGCTCACCGACGAGGGCCTGATCCTCGACAACGGCTTCACTCTCGACACCGACCTCGTCGTACTCACCGCCGGAGGTCGCCCGTCCACCGCCCTCGCCCGCCGAGCCGAGCTCGACGTGCGCCGTGGCGTCGTGGTCGACCACCTCCTCCGGACCAGCGACCCGGCGATCCACGCGATCGGTGACTGCGCCCAGTACGCCGGCCAGGTCACCGGCTTCGTGCCACCCGCCTGGGAGCAGGCCACCCTGCTCGCACGCCACCTGAACGGCGAGCGGATCCGGTACGACGGCGCCCGCACCGTCGCCCGGCTGCGTGCCACCGGCCTGGACGTCGCGGTGCTCGGCGACCCGGAGCGCACCGACGGCGAGGTGGTCGAGGTGACCAACCCGATCGCCGGATCGCACCGCAAGCTCGTGGTCCGCGACGGGGTGATCGTCGCCGGCACGCTGGTCGGCGACCTGTCCCGGATCGGGCTGATCACGCAGTACTACGACCGCGGCAGCATCCTGGCGCCGAGCGAGCCGGGCTCGCTGCTGATGGGCGACCGGAAGCCGCCGCCCACCGCGCTGCCCGACGAGGCCGAGATCTGCGCCTGCGCAGGCGTCAGCGCCGGAGCCATCCGGGCCTGCGCGTCCCTCGACGAAGCCCGCGACACCGACCCGAGCCACCACCGGCTGCGGCGGCTGCGCCGCCGTCGTCGGCGAGCTCGTCATGGAAGGAGTACCCGTATGAGCCCCCACCTGCGGAAGAAGCTGGTCGTCGTCGGCCACGGCATGGTCGGCCACCGCTTCGTCCAGGCCGCCATCGAGCGCGGCCTCACCGAGACCTACGACGTCGTGGTGCTCGGCGAGGAGCCGCGGCCGGCGTACGACCGGGTCGGCCTCACCTCGTTCTTCGAGGTCGGCGCCGACGAGCTGTCGCTGCTGCCCGAGGGTGAGTACGACGACCCGCGGGTGCGGCTGGTCCTCGACTGCCGAGGTGACCGGCATCGATCCCGCGACGCGCGCACCGTCGCCGTCGCCGACGGCACCACGCTGTCGTACGACGCCCTGGTGCTGGCCACCGGCGCGGCGCCGTTCGTGCCGCCGGTGCCCGGGCGCGACCTGCCGGGCTGCTTCGTCTACCGGACGATCGAGGACCTGGAGGCGATCCGGGATGCCGCCGCCGGAGCGACGACGGGTGCCGTGATCGGCGGCGGCCTGCTCGGCCTCGAGGCCGCGAACGCGCTGGTCCAGCTCGGGCTCGACACCCACGTGGTCGAGATGGCGCCGCGGCTGATGCCGGTGCAGGTCGACGACGCCGGCGGCGCGATGCTGGGCCGGCACATCGAGCCCTCGGGCTCTCGGTGCACACCGGCGCCGCGACCGCGGCCGTGCTCGGCGAGACCCACGTGACCGGGCTCGCGCTCGACGGGGCCGACGACGTACCGGCCGACCTGGTGGTGTTCTCCGCCGGCATCCGGCCGCGCGACGGCCTGGCCCGGGACGCGGGCCTCGACCTGGCCGAGCGCGGCGGCGTGCTCGTCGACGAGCGCTGCCGGACCTCAGACCCGCACATCTGGGCGGTCGGCGAGTGCGCGGCTCCGGCCGGCCGGATGTACGGCCTGGTCGCGCCCGGGCTACGCGATGGCCGAGGTCGTCGTGGACACCCTGCTCGACGGACCGGGTGAGTTCACCGGCGCCGACATGAGCACCAAGCTCAAGCTGCTCGGCGTCGACGTGGCCAGCTTCGGCGACGCGTTCGCGACCACCGAGGACGCGCTCGAGCTGGTGCTGGCCGACTCCGTGGCCGGGCACTACAAGAAGCTCGTCGTCTCCGCCGACGGAAAGCGGCTGCTCGGCGGCATCCTGGTCGGCGATGCGTCGGCGTACGGATCGCTGCGGGCGATGGTCTCTGTGGACGGGATCGGGGGCATCGAGCTCCCGGAGAACCCCGAGGAGCTGCTGCTCCCGCCCCGCACGGGCTCGGCCGGGGTCGAGCTGCCCGCCGAGGCCGTCATCTGCTCGTGCAACAACGTCAGCAAGGGCGAGATCCTCGCCGCCGCGGAGGAGGACACGACCACCACCGCGGGCACCACGTGCGGCTCGTGCAAGTCGTCGGTCAAGAAGATGGTCGAGGACTACTTCGCGGCCCAGGGCCGGACGATCGACCGCAGCCTGTGCGAGCACTTCCCGCTCACCCGGCAGGAGCTGTTCGACGTGGTGGCGGTGCACGGGTACCGCCGGTTCGACGACATCGTCGAGGCCCACGGCACCGGCCGGGGCTGCGACATCTGCAAGCCCGCGATCGCCTCGATCCTGGCCAGCCTGCTCGGCGAGCACGTGCTCGGCGCCGGCACCCGGACCCTGCAGGACACCAACGACGCCTACCTGGCCAACATCCAGAAGAACGGCACCTACTCCGTCGTCCCGCGGATCCCCGGCGGCGAGATCACGCCGGAGAAGCTGATCGTGATCGGCGAGGTGGCCCGCGACTTCGGTCTCTACACGAAGATCACCGGAGGCCAGCGGGTCGACCTGTTCGGCGCCCGGATGGAGCAGCTGCCGGACATCTGGCGGCGGCTGGTCGATGCCGGCTTCGAGTCGGGTCACGCGTACGGCAAGGCGCTGCGCACGGTGAAGTCGTGCGTCGGCTCGACCTGGTGCCGGTACGGCGTACAGGACTCGGTCGCCCTGGCGATCGCTCTGGAGCTGCGCTACCGGGGGCTGCGCTCGCCGCACAAGCTCAAGGGCGGGGTCAGCGGCTGCGCCCGCGAGTGCGCCGAGGCGCGGTCGAAGGACTTCGGCGTGATCGCGACCGAGAAGGGCTGGAACCTGTACGTCGGCGGCAACGGCGGCGCGACCCCGGTGCACGCCCGGCTGCTGGCCGGCGACCTCGACACCGACACCCTGGTCCGGTACCTCGACCGGTTCCTCATGTACTACATCCGCACCGCCGACCGGCTGCAGCGGACCGCACCCTGGGTGGACAGCCTCGACGGCGGGCTGGAGCGGGTGAAGGCGGTCGTGGTCGACGACGAGCTCGGCCTCGGCTCGGAGCTCGAGGCCGCGATGGCCGCGCACGTGGACAACTACGAGTGACGAGTGGAAGGCGACGCTGGAGGACCCGGAGAAGCTGTCCCGGTTCGTGTCGTTCGTCAACGCCCCCGGCGTCCCCGACCCGAACATCAGCTTCCGCGAGGAGCGCGGCC
This sequence comes from uncultured Actinomycetota bacterium, assembly GCA_963798055.1. Lineage (GTDB taxonomy): Bacteria > Actinomycetota > Actinomycetes > Propionibacteriales > Nocardioidaceae > Nocardioides. The sequence goes on along the minus strand of CAWCRX010000013.1, from coordinate 32,473 downwards.
AGATCCTCGCCGGCGACGCCGACGGCCCGGTCTCGCTCGGCGCCTCGATCCCGGTCGGTGCTCCGTGACTCCGGTCTGCGCCGCTGGAGGCGATCGAGGTCGAGGGCGGGGTGACCGCGCTGGTGGACGGTGAGGCGGTCGCGGTGTTCCGGACGTACGACGGCGAGGTGTTCGCGCTGTCGAACTTCGACCCGTTCTCGCAGGCGTCGGTGCTGGCCCGCGGGATCATCGGCAGCCGCGGCGGGGCGGCGTTCGTGGCCAGCCCGATCCACAAGCAGGCGTTCGACCTGCGCACGGGCGAGTGCCTCGACGACCCCGGCGTCCGGGTGCCGACGTACGACGTCCACGTCACCTCGGACGGAACGGTCGTGGTGGGTGACAAGCGACAATGAGGGCATGCAGCCGCTCGCCGGGTACCGGATCGGGGTGACGGCTGCCCGCAAGGTGGACGAGCAGGTACAGCTCCTCGAGCGGCGCGGAGCGACCGTCGTCTGGGCACCGGCGCTGTCGACGGACCCGAACCAGGTCGACGACGCCTCGCTGCGCGCGGCGACCGACGAGGTGCTGAGCCGGCCGATCGACCTGTTCCTGGCGACCACCGGGATCGGGATGAAGACGTGGTTCGCGGCCGCCGAGTCGTGGGGGATCGTCGACAAGCTGCTCGAGGCGCTGGGCGGCGCCGAGATCCTGGCTCGCGGCCCCAAGAGCGTGGGCGCACTGCGGCGGCGGGGACTGCGCGAGCTGTGGGCGCCGGAGTCGGAGGAGTTCGACGACGTGCTCGAGCACCTGCGCGGGCGCGACCTGACCGGCAAGCGGATCGTCGTGCAGGAGCACGGCCAGTCGCTGTCGATGGCGGCCCACGCACTGCGCCGGAGGGGCGCCGACGTCACCACCGTGGCGATCTACCGGGTGGCGGGCGCCGAGGATCCGGAGCCGATGTTCCACCTGATCGACGAGATCGCCGACCGGACGCTGCATGCCGTCACGTTCACCTCGGCGCCGGCCGTGGCCGCGCTGATGGACGCGGCCGGGTCGACCGGTCGGCGCGACGAGGTGATCGGCGCGTTCCAGGCCGACGTGCTCGCCTCGTGCGTGGGGCCGGTGACGGCCGCGGCGTTCGAGATGTGGGGCGTGCCGTCGATCTTCCCCGACAGGTCGCGGCTGGCCGCGATGGTCAAGCAGCTCGAGCTGGAGCTGCCGTCCCGCTCGGACGGGCTGACGCTCACCGTCGCCGGCCACACCCTGCTGCTGCACGGCGACGAGGTCCTGCTCGACGGGGCCGAGGTCCGGCTGACGCCGGCGCCGCTCGCGGTGCTGCAGGCGCTGCTGGTCAACCCGGGCCACGTGGTGTCGCGGCGGGAGCTGCTCGCCGCGCTGCCGTCCGGGACCGCCGCCTCCGAGCACGCCGTCGAGATGGCCGTCGCCCGGCTGCGGTCCTCGCTCGGCACCCGGCTGGTGCAGACCGTGGTGAAGCGGGGCTACCGGCTCGCGGTGGCCACATGATGTTGGTCACGGTCGCTCACGGCACCCGGCACCCGACCGGCAACGACGTGGCGCGGGCGGTCACCGCGGCCGCCGGTGAGCGGCTCGGGATGACCGCGGTGACGTCGTACGTCGAGCTGTCCGAGCCGTTGTTCGCCGACGTCATGGCCGCGTTGACCGAGCCCGCGGTCGTGGTGCCGCTGCTGCTGTCGACCGGCTACCACGTGAAGGTGGACCTGCCGCGCGCGGCGGAGGCCGCGCCGGTGGAGGTGCGCCTGGGACCGGCGCTCGGCCCGGACCCGCAGCTCGCGCTCGCCCAGGCCGAGCGGCTGCGCGAGGCGGGCGCGATCCCGGGCCAGCGGGTGGTGATGGTGGCGGCCGGCTCCCAGGATCCTGCGGCGATGCCCGACCTGGAGGCCGCGGCCTCGATGCTGGCGGAGGAGTGGGGCGGCGAGGTCGCGCTGGCCACGCTCGGCGGCGACGGCCAGCGGCCGGCCGAGGTGGTCCGGCCGGGCGACGCCGTGTCGCCGTACCTCCTGGCGCCGGGGCAGTTCGCCGAACGCGCCCGCGAGGAGTCGCTCGGCGCCGGCGTGATCGCCGACGTGATCGGCGTGCACGAGGCCGTCGTCGACCTGGTCGTCAGCCGCGGTCGAGCTTGACGGTCTCCGGTGTGTGCAGCCGGACCATGAACCGGCGGGTGTGCACCGGGACCCGGGAAGCCGTGAGCAGCGAGACGCCGATCATCGTCAGGAACGCCAGCGGCACGCTCCACGCCGCCGGCTGGGACAGGAGTACGGCGCCGAGCCCGTCGCCCGAGCCGTCGGCGAGCACCCAGACGACCGCCGCGCCGGAGCCGAGGCCGCCGGCCAGCAGCCCCGCCGCCGCGCCGACGTCGGTCAGGCCGCGCCACCAGATGCCGAGCACCAGCAGCGGACAGAACGTCGAGGCGGCCATCGCGAACGCCAACCCCACCGCCCGCGCGACGCCGACGTTGGGCAGCGCGATCGCGACGAACAGCGGCACCACGACCGCGATGACGGCGCCGATCCGGAACGCGGTGATGCCGTCCAGCCGGCGCCCGGACCACGGACGCGCCGTGACGTCCTGGGTGAGCACGCCCGCGACCGCGATCGCCAGTCCCGACGAGGTCGACAGGAACGCCGCGAACGCGCCGGCCGTCACCAGCCCGGTCAGCAGCTCCCCGCCGAGCCCGGGCACCATCAGCCGGGGCAGCTCGAGCACCAGTACGTCGGAGCGTCCGGCGGCGACCAGCTCGTCGCCGTACACCCGGCCGAGCGCGCCGTAGACCGGCGGCAGCAGGTAGAAGACGCCGAGCAGGGTCAGCACGACGAGGGTGGTGCGGCGGGCGGCTCGGCCGTCGGGGTTCGTGTAGAAGCGGACCACCACGTGTGGCAGGCCCATGGTGCCGAGGAACGTCGCGATGATCAGCGAGTACGTCGTGTAGAGGCCCTCGCCTCCGCCGTCCGCGAGTGGCATCGACCAGCCGCCGCCCGCCCCCGCTGCTGCCCGGCGTACCGTCGCCGGCCCAGACGACCAGCAGCACCGCGGCGGGGATCAGCAGGGCGGTGAGCTTGAGCCAGTACTGGAACGCCTGGACGAACGTGATGCTCCGCATCCCGCCGGAGCTGACGTTGACCAGCACCACCAGCCCGACGATCGCCGGCCCCAACCACTCCGGCGCGTCGATCGCCGCGCTCAGGGTGATCCCAGCGCCCTGGAACTGCGGCAGCAGGTAGAGCCAGCCGATGCCGACCACGAGCACCGAGCACACCGCCCGCACCCCAGGGCCGAGCCGGGCCTCGGCGAAGTCGGGCAGCGTGTAGGCGCCGGAGCGGCGCAACGGTGCGGCCACGAACACCAGCAGCATCAGGTAGCCCGCGGTCCAGCCGATCGGGTACCAGAGCATGTCGGCGCCGAAGGTCAGCACCAGGCCGGCCACGCCGAGGAAGCTGGCGGCGGAGAGGTACTCGCCGCCGATCGCCGAGGCGTTCAGTCCGGGCCGGACGGTCCGCGAGGCGACGAAGAAGTCGCTGGTGGTGCGCGAGAACCGCAGCCCCCAGGTCCCGATCGCCAGCGTCGCGATCGTGACGACCGCGACCGCGACGATGCCCGGGGCGATGTCGTGGCTCACTGGTCCGCTTCGTTGAGCAGCTCGGCGAAGTCGAGCTCGTTGCGCTCCGCGCTGCGGACGTACCGCCAGCCGAGCAGCACCAGCACCGGATAGACCACGATCCCGAGCAGCAGCCAGGGCAGCGGCATCCCGAGCAGCTCCACGTCCACCAGGTCCGGGCGCCAGGTGGAAGACCAACGGCAGCGAGCCGACCCCGAGGGCGAGCAGCGCGACGATCCGCAGGGCGAGGAACAGCTGCTCGCGCAGCAGCGAGCCGAGGTACACCCCGCCCAGCCGGGTCTCCTCGTCGATGTCCCCGGTCCGCGGCCGCGGGCCCTGCCGACGCGGCGGCCCGGTGACCCGCACCCGCTGCGGCCGCTCGTCGCTCATCCGCTCAGGCCCCGCCGCGCTTCAGCAGCAGGTCGCGCAGCTCGCGGGTGTGCCGTCGGCTGACGCCGAGCTCGGTCCCGCCGACGAGCACGCTGCACCGGCCCGCGTCCATCCGGACCTCCTTGACGTGGGCCAGCGCGACCAGCAGCGAGCGGTGGATCCGGACGAAGCCGGCCGGACCCCACTCCTCCTCCAGCGACGAGAGGGGCGTGCGGATCAGGTAGGAGTCGCCGTTGGCGTGCAGCCGGGCGTAGTCGCCGTGCGCCTCGACGTGCGTCACGTCGTCGCGGTCGACGAACCTGGTCACGCCCGAGCGCTCGACCGGGATCTGGAGGCCCTGGTCGGCGGTCGTGGCCCGCTCGCCGCCGTGCACCACGCGGCGTACCGCCTCGGCCAGGCGGTCGGCCCGGACCGGCTTGAGGACGTAGTCGACGGCCTGGAGGTCGAACGCCTCGACCGCGTGGCCCTCGTGCGCGGTCACGAACACGACCGGTGGCGGCGACCGGAACCGGGACAGCACCTGGGCCAGCTCCAGCCCGGTCAGCCCCGGCATCTGGATGTCCAGGAAGACGCAGTCGACCTCCTGCTCGCGCAGGATCCGCAGCGCGTCGGCCGCCGAGTCGCAGGTGAGTACGTCGCCGACCCGGTCGTCCTCGCGCAGCAGGAAGGACAGCTCGTCGAGCGCCGGGCGCTCGTCGTCGATGACCAGCACCCGCAGGCCACCGGGCCCGTTCACGTCGTCACCCCCGGAGCGAACTTCGGCACCCGGACGATCACCTTGGTGCCGGCACCCGGCGCCGTCTCCACGACCAGCCCGTAGTCGTCGCCGAACGACGTGCGCAGCCGCGCGTCCACGTTGCCGAGCCCGACCGAGTCGAGGGCGTGGTCACCGGCGAGGGCTCGGCGGATCTTCTCGGGGTCCTCGCCGGCGCCGTCGTCCTCGACCTCGATCACGCACTCGTTCCCGCGGTCCAGCGCCACGATCCTGATGTGCCCCTCGCCGGCCTCGCCTTCCAGCCCGTGCCGGACGGCGTTCTCGACCAGCGGCTGGATGCACAGGAACGGCACCGCGACCGGCAGCACCTCCGGCGCGATGCTGAGTGTCACCTTGAGGCGGTCGCCGAAGCGGGCTTGCTCGAGCAGCAGGTAGCGCTCGACCGACCGCAGCTCCTCGGCCAGCGTCGTGTAGTCGCCGTGGCGGCGGAAGGAGTAGCGGGTGAAGTCCGCGAACTCCAGCAGCAGGTCGCGGGCCCGGTCGGGGTCGGTGCGCACGAAGCTCGCGATCGCGCCGAGGCTGTTGTAGATGAAGTGCGGGCTGATCTGGGCCCGAAGGGCACGCACCTCGGCCTCCATCAGCCGGGTCCGGCTGGCGTCCAGCTCGGCCAGCTCGAGCTGCCCCGACACCCACTGCGCCACCTCGTCGGCGGCCCGGGCCAGCCCCGCGGACTGGTACGGCGCGAACGCCGCGAGCGTCCCCACCACCCGCTCGTCGACCACCAGCGGACTGACCACCGCGGTGCGGATCGGGCAGCCCGGCTCGCCGCACTGCAGGTCGCTCCGGTCGAAGCTGCGGGTGTGGCCGCGGTCGATGGTGCCGGCGATCAGCGCCGGCAGCTGGGCGGCGTGGTGGTCGCCGGGCCCGTCCCAGGCCAGCGGCGCCGCGGTGTCGGTGAGCGCCATCGCCGGCGTACCGAGGAGCACCCGCAGGTGCTTCACCGATCTCTCGGCGCTCTCCTCGTTGAGGCCCTCGCGCAGCGCGGGCGAGGCGAGCGAGGCGCGGTGCAGCGTCCGGAACGTCGCCCGATCGGCTTCCGTCCCGAGATGCGTCCTGCGCCATGGCCGTGCCATGGCGCACATCGTGCCGCCCGGCTCAGCGGAAGTCGATGAGCAGGGTCCCGCTGTCGTCGTCGGTGGGCGGCTCGGTCGGCCCGTCCGGGTCGGCCGCAGCTGCCGACTCCTCCTCGGCGCGGGTCTTGATCACCTTGGCCCGGAAGCATCGGGTGACGTAGGGCAGCTTCATGCCGTCCATGCCGCGGCCGAACTCGTCGTAGAACGCCAGCAGCTCCTCGAGCTTCTCGGCCCGGGCGGTGTCGTCGAGGACGGCGATGTTGGACCGCGAGCGGACCAGGTCCTGGATCGAGCTCCGGTCGATGGTCTGCCAGTTCTTGAACGTCTCGGACTCGACGTAGAGGAAGCGCAGCGTCTTCTTGAGGGTCTCGGTCGGGTCGACGGCCTGCTCCTGGGTGCCGATGATCTTCCCGAGCCGCTTCACCCACGGGATCCGCTCGTCGCGCTCGTTCCAGGTCAGCGCGAGCGAGCCGCCCGGCTTGAGCACCCGCACGATCTCGGGGATCGCCCGGTCGACGTCGAACCAGTGGAAGCACTGCGCGCCGACGACGACGTCGTAGACGCCGTCAGGGCCGGGGATCTCCTCCGCGACCGCCTCGGCGGTGCGTACGCCGGGCAGCCGCTCCTTCAGGATCTCCAGCATCGCTGGTTCGGGGTCGGTCGCGTGGACGTCGTGGCCGAGGGCGACCAGCTGCTCGGTGAGCTTGCCGGTGCCGGCCCCCAGCTCGAGGACGGTCAGCGGCTCCGCGGAGGTCAGCCAGACGGCCGCATCGCGGGGGTACGACGGCCGGCCCCGGTCGTACGCGTCGGCGACGCCTCCGAACGAGCGGGCCTGTCGCAGATGCTGGTCGTCCATCACCGCGAGGTTACCCGCTGACCCTGGTCGTTAAGGTTCCGCCATGCCCGCGGATCCCCTTGCCTGGTTGGTGTCTCTCGAGGGTGTCCCGTCGGCGTACGCCGCGGCGCGCGACGGCATCGACGTGATGCTGCGGGACCGGGGCCTGCGTCGCACGTCCCCCGAACTGACCGCCGAGTCGCTGCTCCGTGGGGCGTCTGCGAGCGCGGTGCTGGAGGGCTCGTCGTCCTCGCTCGAGGAGATCCGTGAGGGCTCCGGAGACGAGACCGCCCAGGCCGCGTTGCGGGTGTCGACCGAGCTGCTCGGGCTGGTCCCGGTCGTCATCCGGTCGCCGCTCCAGGCGCTGGCCCGACTGCATGCCCTGGCCGGCGCGGGGTCGGTCCCGGACGACCAGCTCGGCCGGCCGCGAGGCGAGGAAGCCGCGGAACGGGTCCAGGGCGTGGCCCGGTTGCTGACCGCGACCACCGAGGCGCCGGCGCTGCTGGTGGCCGCGATGGTGCACGCCGAGCTGCTCACCGGGGCGCCGTTCGCCTCGCACAACGGGATCGTGGCGCGGGCCGCGGAGCGGCTGGTGCTCGCCGCCCGCGGCGTCGACGAGAAGTCGCTGGTGGTGCCGGAGGCGGGGCACCTGGCCAACCGGGCGGCGTACGAGTCCAACCTGCAGGGGTACGCCGCGGGCGGCCGCTCCGGCGTGCACGCCTGGGCGCTGTACGCCGCGGAGGCGTTCGCCGCAGGAGCGGAGGCCAGCCCGCTTCAGGCCTGAGCATGCAGGTGGCACCCGAGATCTCACAGGATTCTCGAGTGCCACCGCTGACACGTGAACCGATGGCTACCAAGCGTGCATCTCTTAGTTGCTGCCCCGGGCAGTTCCCGGTGTGCAGGCTCCCTGTAGGAAGGGTGGATCGCCGCGTGGGTACCCGGATCACGTGCTGCTCTTGAGTGTTGTTGCTCTCGTTTGTACGCCGGTCCGGTGGCGGGTTCAAGGGTTGACTTTTGGCCGGTGGAAGGGGAGGTCAGGCACCCAGGCGGCGACGCCGCGCGTTGGCCCACAGAACGCCGCCGACGGCCACGACACCACCCACGGCGAGGGCCGCGAGGGCCGGCTTCGCGGGTGGCAGCGGCACCCGGCTGCGCAGTGCGACCGGCTTGGTGAACACCAGCACCGGCCAGCCTCGCGCCGCCGCGATCCGGCGCAGCTCGCGGTCCGGGTTCACCGCGTGCGGGAACCCGACGACCTCCAGCATCGGGACGTCGGTCACCGAGTCGCTGTAGCCGTAGCACTCGGCGAGGTCGTACCCGCGCTTCTCGGCGAGGTCGAGGATCGCGTGCGCCTTCTCCTCGGCGTACGCGTAGTAGCTGATCTCGCCGGTGTACTTGCCGTCCTCGATCTCCAGCCGCGAAGCGACGACGTCGTCGACGCCCAGCAGGTGACCGATCGGCTCGACGATCTCGGTGCCCGACGCCGAGACGATCACGACGTCGCGGCCGGCGAGCCCGGTGCTCCTCCATCAGCGAGACGGCCTCGTCGTAGACGATCGGGTCGACGATGTTGAACAGCGTCTCGGCGACGATCTCGCGCACGGTCGCGACGTCCCAGCCGGCGCAGAGCTGCGACATGAACTGCCGCATCTTCTCCATCTGGTCGTGGTCGGCGCCGCCGACGGCGTACACGAACTGCGCGTAGGCGGATCGAAGGACGGCGCGACGCGAGATCAGCCCTCCGGCCTGGAACGGCTTGGAGAAGGCGAACGTGCTCGACTTGGCGATGATCGTCTTGTCGAGGTCGAAGAAGGCCGCGGTCGGCGCCATATGTTCAATCGTAGGGGTGCGGCAAGCGTCCACAGGCGGGCCTCGCCAAAGAGACGTCCACAGACTTTGGCCTTGTCTGATGGGGGATCTGGCGATCCGGGGATCGTCGTCGACATGACCCCACCGCTCTTCGTCACCGCCGATCCGAACCTCCTCGACGAGCTGTTGCGACTGGCCGCTGCCGCCGGCGTGACCCCGGAGGTCGCGCCCGATCCGGCAACCGCACTGCGTTCGTGGAATGCCGCACCGTTGGTCCTGGTCGGCGCCGACCAGGCCGCGCCGATGGCGCGGATCGACCCCGACCACCGGCGAGCGGGTGCACATCGTGGCGCTCGGCGCGGTGGCCGACGAGGTGTTCCGAACGGCGGTCGCGATCGGGGCGCGGGCCGTCGACGAGCTGCCGCTCTCGGAGACCTGGCTGGTCGAGACGCTGACCGATCTCGGCGACACCGGCGCCCGGCGCGGGCTGGTGATCGGCGTGGTGGGCGGGTCGGGTGGCGCGGGTGCGACCACCCTGGCCTGTGCGATCGGTCAGACCGCGGCCCGGTCCGGTGACGCCGTCGTCATCGACTGCGACCCGCTCGGCCCGGGCATCGACCGGGTGCTCGGTCTGGAGACGCAGGACGGCTTCCGCTGGGACGCGCTGTGCCAGACGACCGGACGGCTCAGCGCGCGTTCGCTGCGTGAGGCGCTGCCGCGACGGGGGCCGCTCGGCGTGCTGTCGTGGTACGCCGGCGCGTCCGGGAGCCTGCAGGCGTTCGCGGTCCGCGAGGCGCTGTCGGCGGCTCGGCGCGGGCACGACGTGGTCGTGGTCGACCTGCCGCGGTCGACCGATGCGCTGGTGGACGAGGTCGCGTCACGGTGCGACCTGCTGCTGGTCGTGGTCGTCCCGACGGTGGCCGGCGTCGCGTCGGCGACCAGGCTCTGCGCCCGGTTCACCGACCATCGGCGGGCTGCGCCTCCTGGTCCGCGGCGACGGGCTGGAGCCGAGCGAGGTCGGCCGGGTGACCGGCGTCGGGGTGGTGGCCGCGATGCCCGACCAACGCCGGCTCGCGGAGGCGATCGACCTCGGCCTCGGGCCGGTTCGCTCGCCGCGGGGGCCGTTGGGCCGAGCCAGCCTCGAGGTGCTGGCGCAGGCTCGGGCCGTCACGCTCGACGCCGCTGCATGAGCGTGCCGGTGGAAGCGGTGCCGGCTGCCCTTGTCGACGCGGTGCGCGACCGGCTGGCCGGGGATCCCGGTGAGCTGACCCCGCACCGGGTGGCGCTGGCCCTCCGCGAGGCCGGTCGCCCGGTCGGCGATGCCACGGTGCTCGCCGTCCACGAGGCCCTGCGCCGCGACGTACTCGGCGCGGGGCCGCTCGAGCCGCTGCTGCGGATGCCGGGCGTGACCGACGTACTCGTCAACGGTGCGGGGCGGGTCTACCTCGACCGTGGTCGTGGCCTGGAGCTGAGCGACGTCACGTTCTCCGACGAGGAGGCCGTGCGTCGGCTGGCCCAGCGGCTGGCCGGGCTCGGTGGTCGGCGGCTCGACGACGCGACGCCGTACGTCGACCTGCGGCTGGCCGACGGCACCAGGTTCCATGCCGTGCTCGCGCCGGTGGCCCGGCCCGGCACCGTGATCTCGTTGCGCGTCCCGCGCCGGGCCGGCTTCACCCTCGACGAGCTGGTCGCCTCCGGCACGGTCGCCGACGAGGTCGCCGAGGTGGTGCGTCGCCTGGTCGCGGCGCGGCTGGCGTTCCTGGTCAGCGGTGGCACCGGCTCCGGCAAGACCACGTTGCTGGCGGCCCTGCTCGGGATGGTGGACGCGGGCGAGCGTCTGGTTCTCGTGGAGGACTCCTCGCGAGCTCCGGCCCGACCATCCGCACGTGGTCGGCCTCGAGGCCAGGCCGCCCAACATCGAGGGTGCCGGTGAGATCACCCTGCGCGCGCTGGTGCGCCAGGCCCTCCGGATGCGCCCGGATCGACTCGTGGTCGGGGAGGTGCGCGGTGGTGAGGTGGTCGAGCTGTTGGCCGCGATGAACACCGGCCATGAGGGCGGCTGCGGGACCCTGCACGCCAACTCCGCGCTCGATGTGCCGGCCCGGGTCGAGGCGCTGGCCGTCGCGGCCGGCCTCGACCGGGCGCGCCGCGCACAGCCAGTTCGCCTCGGCCGTCGACCTCGTCCTGCACCTGGCGCGTGATCCGGATGGACGGCGCCGGCTGGCGCAGGTGGCCGTTCCGGAGCGGCAGCAGTCCGGGCTGGTGACGATGGCGGTCGCGTTGGAGGTGGCTGCCGGTGGCGTCGTACGACCTGGACCGGCGGCGCCGGCGTTGGCTCGGATGCTCGACGTTCGGGAGGCCGGGTGACGGCGGTCGCGATGGTCTGCGCGGCGGCGGCCGTCCTGACCGTGCTGCCCGCGCCACCGCGGCTGCCGGCTCGGTCGCGCTCGCTTCCCCCGCACTGGCTGATCGGACCGACGGTCGGCGCCGCGGCAGTGATCGGGGTGGCCGGCGGGTCGGTCCAGCTGGTGCTGGTGGTGGCCCTGGCCGCGGCGACCGGTGGGGCGACCGCAGTGTTGTTGCGGCATCGGGCCGCGCCGTCAGGAGGCGCGGGACACCTCGGCGCGAGTGCTCGAGGGCTGCGAGCTGCTCGCCGCCGAGCTCGGCACCGGCCGTCCACCCGGCCCCGCCCTCGAACGCGCGGCCGCCGACTGGCCGCACCTGTCCGGCGTGGCCGAGGCGTTCCGGGTGGGTGCCGACGTACCCGCGGCGTTCCGCTCGGCCGCGACCCGGCCCGGGGCGGGGGACCTGCGGATCGTGGCCGCCGCCTGGCAGGTCGCGCATCGCACCGGCGCGGGTCTCGGCGACGCCGTCGACCGGGTGACCCACGACCTCCGGGCCGCTCGCGCGACCCGGCGGATCGTCGACGGCGAGCTCGCGTCGGCCCGGGCCACCGCCCGACTCCTCGCCGGGCTGCCGGTGCTCGCGCTGCTGATGGGATCGGGGACTGGCGGCGACCCATGGGGTTTCCTGTTCCGTCATCCGATCGGGCTTGCCTGCCTCGCCGCAGGCCTCGCGTTCGGGCTCGCCGGGCTCTGGTGGATCGAGGCCATCGCCCGCGACGTCGATCGGGCGTCGTGAGCGCGTGGCTGCCGGCCGTTGCCGCGGCGGCGGCGACGGCCCTGCTCTGGCCGCCCAGTCCCCGGATGCGAGGGCCCGCGACCCCTACCGCGCCGGCAGCGCATCCGGGATGGCTGTTGCGACACCGGTGGCTCTGGTCGGCGCTCTCGGGAGCCGGCGCGGCCGCCCTGATCGGCGGGGTCGCGGGCCTCGTCGGCGCGGTGCTGGCGGGGTTCGCGACCTGGGTGGGCATCGGTCGGGCCGAACCCCCTGAGGTGCGGCGCCGACGGGAGTCCGTGCGCCGCGACCTGCCGCACGTGGTGACGCTCCTCGGTTCGGCGCTCTCGAGAGGCGCCGCGCCCGGCAGCGCGATCGCTCTGGTGTGCCAGGCCCTTCCCGGCCCGGCCGCTTCCCGGCTCGAACCGCTGGCGGCTCGGCTCGACCTCGGGGCGGACCCGGCGCAGGTCTGGGCGGAGCTCGCCCGTGACCGTGAGCTCGGCGGACTGGGCCGCACCCTGGCGCGGGCGCACGGCAGCGGGACCCCGGTGGTCGCCGCCGTACAACGCCTCGCCGACGACCTCGGCCACCAGGCCCGGGCGGAGGTGGAGGACCGGGCCAGGGCCGTCGGGGTCAAGGCCGCGTTGCCGCTGGGGCTCTGTCTGCTGCCGGCGTTCGTGCTGATCGGCATCGTGCCCCTGGTCGCCGGGCTGCTCGCTGAGCTGTCACTCGGGTAGGGGATGTGGACAGCGAGTGACCCGAGCCATGGCCTCATGGTCCAGACCAGACGCGGCAGAGCCTGCGGCGTTCGACACCGTCACGTCGACCACGCCTATCGTGAGGAGCCCAGCGACTCGGGTGTGACAGTGAGGACTCGTCGATGCGCCAGCTTCCCGGTCCGGGGGCCGTGATCGACGAGGACTACGTCATCGTGCGCGAGCTGGGTCGGGGTGCGATGGGTGTCGTATTCCTGGCAACGCAGACCGGCCTGGGTCGGGATGTGGCGTTGAAACTGATGAGCCCGGCGCTCGACGAGCCGGAGTTCCGCGTCCGTTTCGAGCGAGAAGCTCGCATGCTGGCGAAGCTGTCCTCGCCGTACGTGGTGTCGGTGCACGAGTTCGGGGAACACGACGGCTGGCTGTACCTGACCACGCCCTACCTACCGCTCGGCGACCTTTCCGCCCGCATAGCGAAGGAGCTGCTGGAGCCCGACGAGGCGCTACGACTGCTCTCCCAGGCAGCCGCGGGGCTGGCTGCGGCTCACGCCGTCGGCATCCTCCACCGTGACATCAAGCCGACGAACATCCTGGTCGCCGAGGATCCTGACGGTCTGCGGGCCCTGCTCTCCGACTTCGGGATCGCGCGTGACACCAGCGCCCCCAGTGCAGAGGTCACGCAGGGCGTCATGGGGACGTATGCCTACATGCCTCCCGAGCGTTTCAGCGGCAACCCCGCCGACCCTCGCACGGATGTCTACGCCATGGGATGCGTGCTTTGGGCGATGTTGCACGGGTCGCCCCCGTTCGTCGACCCACAGGGGCAGCTGCGTCTGCAGGAGGTTCTCAACTCAGCTGCGCCGGTGTACGCCGGTCCGGCAGCCGGTGCGATCAACTCCATCCTCGGACGCTGCCTCGGTAAGGATCCCGCGGGACGCTTCGCGGACGCCGGGGAGTTGCTCGCAGCCATCGAGCAGGGTCGGGATACCCCGGATCCGTTCGAGACCGTCCGTGCCGACGTGCGTGGATCGTCCGAGACCGGCCCAGCCGCGATGACGATCCCGGTCGCGCATGCACACGTGAGCCTGCCGCCGCCCGCCCCGGCCGACAGGTTCGTCGCCTCAGGCGCCCCCGGTGGACCTGGCCGGCCCAAGCGGGGTCGGGGACTACTGAACGCGATCCTCAACCGCTGCTGTGATCCTGCTTCTCGGCGGCGTGGTGACGACCATCGTGTTGCTCTCTCGAGACGGCGACAGTGTGACGCCGGAAGGCCCTCCAGAACCCACGGACGAGAGGCTGGCGCACGCCCCGAAGGACGACGTGTGCCGCGCACTGGACCCCGATCGCCTCCAAGACCTCGCCAACGACAGCCCCGTCGTTCCGTGCTCGCAGACGCACAACGCCTTCACGTTCGAGGTGTACGCCACGGACACCCCCGATGAGGAGGACGGAAGCAGGTGCATCAGGGACGCGGTGGCGCTGCTCGGGGACAAGCCCGAGCGGTATTTCGCCACGGCGTTGAGTGTTGCATTCTGGATGCCCACGCCGGATCAGGCGGCGGATGGAGCGTCGTGGATCCGGTGTGATCTGGTCCTTTCCCTCGATGGCCAGGTTCGATCGTTGCCGGATACCGAGTGGCGGAACGGCTTCCTCGATGACGAGCCAGGCGACGCGGTGTCGCTGTGCACCGCGGAGACCGGCACCGTCGTCCTCTGCAGCGAACCGCATGCCGATTCGGTGGTCGACGTGCCGCGCATCTCCGGCCAGCCTGCGTATCCCAGCCCCGAAGAGCTCGCCAACCTCGCCGGCGAGAGCTGTCCCGCGGGCACCCCGTATTTCCATACCGAGCAATTCGAGTGGGAGTCGGGATACCCGTACCTCGTCTGCTTCGGCTGAGTCGCTTCCGCGCTGCTGCGTGGTAATCGCCACGGCCACCGCCACTGGCGCAGTCATGCACACAGGCGCAGCCAGAACCATGCTTTCCACAACGCCGGGACGCGGCATTCGCGAGGGCGGGCTACCGGCCGCAGGGTGCTGGCAACGGGCCGCAACTGGCGGCCCCGGACCAGGAGGAACACCTTGCACATCCTCTCGCGACGAGCGCGGCATCACCACAGCGGAGTACGCCGTCGGCACGGCGGCCGGGGCCGGTCTGGCCGGCCTCCTCTACAAGCTGCTCACCGGAGGGTTCGGTGACAAGCTGCTGAAGACCCTGTTCGACCACGTCCTCGGCCTGCTCGGCATCGGATGATCGCACCGACCGTCCTCGGAGCGAGGCGCCGTCACCGCGGAGCTGGCGATCGGCCTGCCGATGCTGGTCGCGGTCACGATCGGCCTGGTGTGGCTGCTGTCGGTCGGCGCCGCCCAGATCCGCACCGTCGACGCCGCCCGCGAGACCGCCCGCGCCGTGGCCCGGGGCGACGACGTGAGCAGCGGCGGTGGCTCGCGGCCGTCGGGTGGCACCCGACGGTGCCGAGGTGGCGGTCACCCGCACCGGCGGGCAGGTGGTGGCGACGAGCAGCGCCGAGGTCGATGGTCCCGGCGGACTGTTCGGGTTCCTGCCCGCGGTCACGGTGCGGGCCGAGGCGGTCGCCGCCGACGAGGAGCCCGAGTGAGCCGTCGACGGCCGGAGAGGGGCGCGGCCACCGTCCTGGTGGTCGCGTTCCTCGGGCTGCTGCTGTTCGTCGGGGCGGCGCTGGGGGTGGTCGGAGCAATGGTGAAGGCGCACCGGGTCGCCCAGGCCGCGGCCGACCTGTCCGCGCTGGCCGGTGCGTCGGCGCTCGCCGATGGCAAGGACGCGTGTGCCGCGGCGGCGCGGGTGGCCACCGCCAACGGCGCGAGCGTGACGGACTGTGCTCCCGACGGACTCGAGGTCCGGGTCACCGTCGAGGTCGACGGGCCGCGGTGGCTGGGACAGACGGCCGATCTGGTCGCCGAGGCGCGCGCCGGCCCTGGCCTAGAGATGTGATCGTGGCGTCGAGTGGTCCTCGTCGGAGTCCCCGCGGCGGCTGAGCTCGACCTTGTCGAGCTTCTGCGAGAGCTCTTCGAGCCGGTTGTTCTCGCGGCGCTGGCGCAGCGATCGGCGGGCACCGAACTTGCCGATCGAGAAGCCCCACCAGATGGCGACCGCGGCAGCGACGCCGAGCACGAACAGCGTGGTCGCGCCGATCTCGATGCCGATGATCTCGATGTCGCCTCCAGTCACCTCGGCGGTGAACACGGCCGCGATGATCACGGCAGCGCCGGCCACCACCAGGAGCAGACCCAGGAACAACATGGCCGCAGGCTACTCCTCGGGGACCGCCGGCCTGCCCCAGCAACACATCAAGAAGCTGGACCGCCCCCTCCTTGTCGAGTGGGTGGTTCTGGTTGCCGCACTTCGGCGACTGGATGCACGACGGGCAGCCGTCCGCGCACTCGCAGGCGCTGATGGCCTCCCGGGTCGCGGTCAGCCACTCCCGCGCCGCCCGGTAGCCGCGCTCGGCGAAGCCGGCGCCACCGGGATGGCCGTCGTGGACGAACACGGTGAGCCGACCGGTGTCGGCGTGCCGGGCGGTCGAGACCCCGCCGATGTCCCAGCGGTCGCAGGTCGCGAACAACGGCAGCAGCCCGATCGCGCAGTGCTCGGCGGCATGCGCCGCGCCGGGCAGCACCGCGGGATCGAGGCCGGCCTCGGCGAGCGCGTCGTCGGGGACCGTCCACCACACCGCGGTGGTGCGCAGGGTGCGGACCGGGAGGTCCAGCGCCTCCTCGGACATCACCTCGCCGCTCGGCTGGCGGCGCTTGAGATAGGACACCACCTGGTGGGAGACGTCGACCTCGCCGAGGGACAGCCGGCACTCGCCCCAGCTCCGGTGGCTGCGCTCCTGGACCACGGTGATGTCGGTGACCTCCCGGGCCGACGTGGAGTAGTTGGGGTCGGCCCGGGCGATCACGGCCACGTGCTCGTCGAGGTCGAGGGACTCGACCAGGTAGGTCTCGCCCCGGTGGACGTAGACCGCCCCCTCGTGCGCGCTGCTGTGCGAGCGCCCGCCGTCGACGGTGCCCACCACCCGGCCGGTCTCGGACTCGACGAGCTGCACCTGCGTCCCGCCGGTGGAGCGGATGTCCGCGAGGTCGGCGGCGCGCCGTCGGTCGGTCCAGTACCAACCGGACGGCCGTCGGCGCAGCAGCCCCGCCTCGGTCAGCGCGTCGACGACCTCGCGCGCTCCGGGGCCGAAGAGATCGAGCTCGGCCGCGACGAGCGGGCGTTCCTGGGCCGCCGCGCACAGGTGCGGCCCGAGCACGTAGGGGTTGGCCGGGTCGAAGACGGTGGCCTCGACCGGCCGGCCGAGCAGCGCCTCGGGGTGGTGCACGAGATAGGTGTCCAGCGGGTCGTCGCGGGCGATCAGCACCCCGGCGGCGTCCTGCGCGCCGCGCCCCGCCCGGCCGAGCTGCTGCCACATGGCCGCCCGGGTGCCGGGGAACCCGGCCATGAGTACGGCGTCCAGCCCCGACACGTCGATGCCGAGCTCCAAGGCGTTGGTCGCCGCCAGCCCGAGCAGCTCACCGCTGCGCAGCGCCTGCTCGAGCTCGCGCCGCTCCTCGGGGAGGTAGCCACCGCGGTAGGCCGCGACCCGCGACGGCAGCGATGCGTCGACGTCGGAGAGCAGGTCCGCCACGGTCAGCGCGACCTGCTCGACGCCGCGCCGCGACCGCACGAACGCCAGCGTGCGCACGCCCTCGGCGACCAGGTCGGCGAGCAGGTCGGCGGTCTCGGAGGAGGCTGCCCGGCGTACGGGCGCGCCGTTCTCTCCGACGTACGACGTCAGCGGCGGCTCCCACAGCGCCAGCGCCACCCGGCCCCGCGGCGCACCGTCGCCGGTGACCGGCAGCACCTCGAGGCCGGTCAACCGGCCGGCCGCCTCCTCCGGCTCCGCGACGGTCGCCGAGGCGAGCACGAACGTCGGGAAGGAACCGTAGGAAGCGCACACCCGTCGTAGTCGGCGCAGCACATGGGAGACGTGAGCCCCGAAGACGCCGCGGTAGTGGTGGCACTCGTCGACCACGACGTAGCGAAGGGTGCGCAGGAAGGCCGCCCAGCGCACATGTCCGGGAAGGATCGAGCGATGCAGCATGTCGGGATTGGTGAGCACGTAGTCGGCGTGGTCACGCACCCAGTCGCGCTGCTCGAGCGGGCTGTCGCCGTCGTAGGTGCCGACCCGGAGATCCACGCCGAGGCCGACCAGCGAGGCCAGCTGGTCCTGCGCGAGCGCCTTGGTGGGTGCGACGTAGAGGACGGTCGCGCCGCGCTGGCCGCGGGGGCCGCGGCCCTCCTCGATCGCGGTGAGTGCCGGCAGCTGGTAGGCGAGCGACTTGCCGGACGCGGTGCCGGTGCACACCACGACGTGAGTGCCGGCGTGCGCGGCGTCCGCGGCCGCGGCCTGGTGCGACCAGGGCCGGGTCACGCCGCGCGCGGCGAAGCCGGCAACCACCGAAGGCGCCGACCAGGCCGGCCAGTCGGCGTACTGCGCCGGGCGCGCGGGCAGCAGCTCCAGGTGGGTCAGCCGGTCCTCGCGACCGGGAACCGACGCCAGCCGGAGTACGGCGTCGGCGACCCGGGATCCCGGTTGCTGGGCCACCTGAGTCACGCTCCGATTCTGGCCGTCGCCGCCGACGGTGCCGTCTAGGAGATTGTTCACGGCTTTACTTCTTGTGCGTTGTGCGGGGCGGCGTGGTTACATATTCCAGGCCGGGTGTCGGGGTTGAGTGTTTCCGGTGTTCCGGTCCTCGTCGGCAAATCCTTACGGGAGAGAGCACGTGGACTTAAGTCTTGAGACGCGCGATGTCGATGGGCGCACCATCGTGTCGGTCGGCGGCGAGATCGATGTCTACACGGCACCCAAGCTGCGCGACATGATCACCGAGCTCGTCGGCGGCGGCACCTACCACCTGGTGATCGACATGGCCGGGGTCGAGTTCCTGGACTCCACCGGCCTCGGCGTCCTCGTCGGCGGGCTGAAGAAGGTCCGCGCCCACGACGGCTCGCTCGAGCTGGTCTGCAACCAGGACCGGCTGCTCAAGATCTTCCGGATCACCGGCCTGGCCAAGGTCTTCGTGATCCACGAGACGACGGACGCGGCTTTCGCCTCCTAGCGCCTCGGGGCCTGCTGAGAGGTGTCTCACACCTGCCGTGTCACCTGCGTCACGCCGTGCGTAGACTGCCGCGCGTTCATGACCTGAGCCGCGCGCACTCCCACGCGCGGCAACCCTGAATCGCAGGAGGAAGCACATGACCGGGATTTATCCCGCTGTCGTGGAAGTCTCCGGCGGCAACCTCATCCTGGTCATCGTCGTCGCAGTGATCGCGCTTGGCGCGCTTGCGATGGGTCTGATGTTCCGCCAGGAAGTTCTTGCTGCCGGTGAAGGCACCGACAACATGAAGGCAATCGCCCAAGCGGTGCAGGAGGGCGCCAACGCCTACCTCACCCGGCAGTTCCGGACCCTCGCCGTCTTCGCGGCGATTGCGTTCTTCGCCCTCCTGGCGCTGCCTGCCGACGACGGCTGGGTGCGCATCGGACGCTCCCTGTTCTTCCTCGCCGGTGCCGGCTTCTCGGGCGCGGTCGGCTACCTGGGCATGGGCCTGGCCGTACGCGCCAACCTCCGCGTGGCCGCTGCGGCCAACGAGCAGGGTCGCGACCCGGCGATGCACATCGGCTTCCGCACCGGCGCGACCGTCGGCATGCTGACCGTCGGCCTGGGCCTCCTCGGCGCCAGCGTCGTCGTACTGCTGTTCCAGGACCAGGCGCCCGACGTACTCGAGGGCTTCGGCTTCGGTGCCGCGCTGCTCGCGATGTTCATGCGTGTCGGCGGCGGCATCTTCACCAAGGCGGCCGATGTCGGTGCCGACCTGGTGGGCAAGGTCGAGCAGAACATCCCCGAGGACGACCCGCGCAACGCCGCGACCATCGCCGACAACGTCGGCGACAACGTGGGTGACTGCGCCGGTATGGCGGCCGACCTGTTCGAGTCGTACGCCGTGACCCTGGTCGCCGCGCTGATCCTCGGCTCGCAGGCCTTCGGCGACGCCGGTCTGGTGTTCCCGCTGCTGGTCCCGGCCATCGGTGCGCTGTCCGCGGTCGCGGGCGTCTACCTCATGCGGCCGCGTGCCGGCGAGGGCGGTCTGACGACGATCAACCGGGCGTTCTACATCTCCGCCGGCGTGGGCGCAGTCGCCAGCATCGTCCTGGCGTTCGTCTACCTGCCCTCGGAGTGGAGCGAGCTCGACGGTGCCGGCACCGGCATCGGCAGCGTCCTGGCCAGCAGCGTGCCCGACCTGGGGCCGGCCGCCTTCGCGGCCGGTGCCGTCGTCATCGGCATCGTGCTGGCCTGCGCGATCCTGGCGCTGACCGGCTACTTCACCGGCACCGAGCACAAGCCGGTCAAGGACGTCGGCCAGACCTCGCTGACCGGTCCGGCGACCGTCATCCTGTCCGGCCTCGCCGTCGGCTTCGAGTCGGCGGTCTACACGGCCATCGTGATCGGTGCCGCCGTCTTCGGAGCCGCGCTGCTCGCTGGTGCGGGCGGCATCTACGCCCTGTTCGCAGTCGCTCTGGCGGGCTGCGGTCTGCTCACCACCGTCGGTGTGATCGTGGCGATGGACACCTTCGGTCCGGTCTCCGACAACGCCCAGGGCATCGCGGAGATGTCCGGCGACGTCAGCCCCGAAGGCGCCCAGATCCTGACCGAGCTCGACGCGGTCGGCAACACGACCAAGGCGATCACCAAGGGCATCGCGATCGCGACCGCGGTACTGGCCGCGAGCGCGCTGTTCGCGTCGTACGTCACCTCGGCGTTCGAGAAGCTGGCCGAGTCCGGCGCGAGCGGCTCCGACGCTGCGGACGTCTTCGGCGGGTTCCTCGTCTTCGACGCCAAGCTGATCGTTGGCGCCCTGCTGGGTGCCGGCGTGGTGTTCCTCTTCTCCGGCCTGGCGATCAACGCCGTCGGCCGGGCCGCGGGCGCGGTCGTGTTCGAGGTACGCCGGCAGTTCCGCGAGATCCCCGGGATCATGGAGGGCACCGGCCGTCCGGAGTACGGCAAGGTCGTCGACATCGTCACCAAGGACTCGCTGCGCGAGCTGGCGACGCCGGGCATCCTGGCCATCCTGGCTCCGGTCGCCGTCGGCTTCGGCCTCGGTGTCGGTCCGCTCGCCGGGTTCCTGGTGGGCGCGATCGCGACCGGCACGCTGATGGCGGTCTTCCTGGCCAACTCGGGTGGTGCCTGGGACAACGCCAAGAAGCTGGTCGAGGACGGCCACCACGGCGGCAAGGGTTCGCCGGCGCACGAGGCCACCATCATCGGTGACACCGTGGGTGACCCGTTCAAGGACACCGCTGGTCCGGCCATCAACCCGCTGCTCAAGGTGATGAACCTGGTCTCGCTGCTGATCGTCGGCGCCATCGTCTCGATGTCCTACGGCGACGACGAGAACGACGTCGTTCGGATCCTGATCGCGGTGGTTGCGGCGCTGATCATCGCTGGCGCTGTCTACATCTCCAAGCAGCGTTCGGTGGTCATCGGTGGCGACGAAGCCCCGGCTCCGACCGCTCCGACCGAGCCCGTGGACACCCCCACGGCCTGACCGTTCCAACAGCGCTGACCCGTCGCGAACTTCGCGACGGGTCAGCGCTTTTTGACGGGTCAGGATTCTTTAGCCCAGGCGCAGGACCCTGGACTTGGAGCGCTTCAAGGCAGCGTTGCCCAGATAGACCGCGCGGATCTTGTGGACGCCTTTGCCGAGCTTCGGCAGCCGGACCGTGCGCTGGCCGTTGTCGGCGGCCCGGAGCTTGTAGACCTTGAGGGTCTTCTTGCCCTTCATCAGCCGGACCTTGCCGGTCGGGTGCGCGGCGCCGGGCTTGACCCGGAACTTGACCAGCCGGTTGCCGGCTTTGCTGAGCTTGGTCTTGCTCTTCGCCTTGGCGACCTTGACGACGTTCGTGATGCCCAATCCGGGAAGGAAGGGCAGCAGGGTGGCAGTGACCGTCGCTGCCAGCGGCCTTCCGGCGTCGGCGAGTCTCGGCACGTACTCCCGAGCGGTGGCGCCCGGGATCGCGCCCGACGTGTTGTACCACTGGTAGGAGAAGGCCGGCGTGACGATGCCGGTGAGACCGCCGAGCCAGGTGCCAGGGTTGATCGACAGCAGGCCGCCCACCTTCTGCGCGCCGGAGATGAGCGGCGCCACGCTGGCGGTCAGCTGACCCTCCTCGGGCTCCTCCTCATCGACCGGAATCACGTTGGTCAGGAGTTCCAGGGGCAGCAGGCTGAGCAGCGTGCTCACCGTCTTCGCCACGATCTCGCAGCCGGCATGTACCTCGTCCGGGACGAACTGGGTGACGTTCCCGACGCCAGGGATCGGGACGCCGTCGCACAGCCACGTCACGTCGGTGGTCACCAGGCCGAGCAGGTTGGCCGGCAGCTGCCCGAAGACCGGCTTGGCCAGCGTGAGCGGCGCACCGATCGCACCTGTCCCGGTCAGCAGCGGGTTCGCAGTGAGCACGACCGCGAGGCTGGCCGGCAGCTCTGGCTCTCGTCCTCGCCGACGATCGGGATCAGGTCGGTGAGCAGCGTCAGCGGCAGGAATCCCAGCAGGCTACTGACCGTCTGCGCCGCGACCTGGCAGCCCGCTTGCGCCTCTGTCGGGACGAACTGCGTGACGTTCCCGACCCCGGGGATCGGCACGCCGTTGCACAACCACGTCACGTCGGTGGTCACCAGGCCGAGCAGGTTGGCCGGCAGCAGCCCGAAGACCGGCTGCAGCAGCGTGAGCGGATCGCCGACAACGCCGGTACCCGTGAGTGCGGAGTCGCCGGACAGACAGTTGGCGAGGTCCAGGGTCAAGATGCACTGGAGGAGGTCCTTCTCCTCGGGTGGAGTGACGTCGGCGCGCGCGCTCGTCGCGGCGGCACCTACTAGTAGGCCGGAACTGATCAGGACGGTTGCTACGGCCGCGCTGAAGGCGCGCGCCAAAGGACGCTTCATGGTTTCCCTCCCAGGAACGCGCAATCCCTCAATCGCGCGGTCTTTCGAGGCTAGGACGGGTTGGTGGCCTACCGACCCGTACGCCGGATATATGAGGCCCCCTGGTCTAGACCCTTGAGGGCATTTCGGCCCGTACGCTCCACGCGTGAGCGACCTCCCGGCCCGACTCCGAGCAGCGCTGGTCGCCGCGGAGTTCACCTACGCGGCCGTCGCCGACCTGCTCGGGCCGCGGGCGCACGAGGCGCTGGGCCGCAACGAGACCACGCCGGCCCGCCGTCGTACGACGGGTGGGTCGCCGCTCGAGACGCTGGTCCGGCTGTTCCTGCTGCAGACGCCGGTGCCGGCCGCCGCGGCCGAGCGGGCGCTGCCGGACCTGGTCGACCGGCTGGCCGCCGAGGGTTTCCTCGAGCGCAGCGTCGGCGAGGTCGCCGCTCGCCTCGACTGCCGGCCGTACGCCGCCGACGACAGCGAGCTCTGGGTGGTCAGTGACCTCACCCCTGGGCTCGACGGCGGCCCGCAGCACGTCGGGCCCGACCACGTGCTCGGCATCAGCGCGGCATCGACCTCGCTCGCCCAGCTGACGATCCGCGAGCCCGTCGGCTCGGCGCTCGACCTCGGCACCGGGTGCGGGGTGCAGGCGCTGCACCTGGCCGGGCATGCCGATCGGGTGGTCGCCACCGACGTGAACCGGCGCGCCCTCGAGATCGCCCGGTTCAACGCGGAGCTCAACGAGCTCGCCCGGATCGAGGTCCGCGACGGCTCCTACTTCGAGCCGGTCGCGGGGGAGCGCTTCGACCTGATCGCGACGAACCCGCCGTTCGTGATCTCCCCGGCCACCGGCGAGCGGCTGGTCTACCGCGACTCGGGCCTGCCCGGGGACAGCGTCGTCGAGCACATCGTGCGCGAGGCACCTCAGCACCTGACGGAGGGCGGCTGGTGCCAGGTGCTGGCGAACTGGGCCATCGAGAGCGGGCGCCCCTGGGACGAGCGGCTGGCCGGCTGGCTGGATCACGGCTGCGACGCGCTGGTCGTCCAGCGCGAGGTCGTCGACCCGGCGGCGTACGTCGAGCTGTGGCTGAAGGACTCCGGCCATCACGGCGGCGACGACTACTGGGAGCGGTACGACACCTGGCTCGCCTGGTTCGAGGAGCAGGGCATCGAGGGGATCGGCTTCGGCTGGGTCAACCTCCGCCTCGGCGGACCAGCCAATCCGGGTCACATCGCCTCCTGGACTGGCCCTACGGCGTCGAGCAGCCGATCGCCCCCGCGATCGCGGAGTGGGGCGCCGCGATCGGCGTCGAGGTCGGGCTCGACGCGACGCTGGTGGCCCGCGCCGACCTCGTCCAGGAGACCGTGGGGCCGACGGGCGCCGAACACCCCGAGACGATCGTGATCCGCCAGCAGCGCGGCTTCCGCCGGGCTCGCACCGCCGACACCGTCGTTGCCGGCTTGGTCGGCGCCTGCGACGGCGAGCTGACCGTCGGGCAGATCCTGGCCGCGCTGGCCGACCTGCTCGAGCTCGACCCCGACGACGCCCGGACCACCTATCTACCGGTGGTCCGGGAGCTCGTCGAGGACGGCTTCCTGCAGACCGTCGACTAGCCTGCCTCGGCCATCAGCTCCGCGATCTTGTTGACCGCCCGGTAGTCCTTGGGCAGGCCGCGGAGCAGGCCGGTCATCGAGTTCGAGTGCTCGGTGCGCAGCGGCAGGATCTCCTGGTAGGCGGGCGAGGCGTACCACTCCTCGGCGGCCGTCGCGTCCGGGAACTCGATGATCACCACGTCACCGGTCCACTCGCCCTCGACCTGGACGATCGGGCCGCCGTGCACGATGAACCGGCCGCCGTACGGCGCCAGGGTGGCCTCGATCTTCTCGATGTACTCGATGATCTCCGGGCCGAAGTCGACGTCCTGGATGTAGGCGATGGCGTAGGCGGGAACGTTCATGATCTGTCCTCTCGGTTGATGGGACACCCACCCCATCCCGTCGGGCGCCGACGGTCGATTACCCGTGAGGTCATGGGCACCGCTACCCGCGCTCGCTACGTTCGGCGGCATGAGTCAGAACGCGGGAGTCCTGCTGCGCGACTGGCGGCGACGGCGGAACCTGTCGCAGCTCGAGCTCGCCTCACGGGCCGGGGTCTCCACCCGCCACGTGAGCTTTGTCGAGACCGGCCGGTCCCGGCCGACGCCGGGGATGATCATCCGGCTCTGCGACGAGCTCGCCGTACCCCTGCGCGAGCAGAACCGGGTGCTGCTGGCCGGCGGCTTCGCCCCTGCCCACCCCGAGCACCGCCTCTCCGAGCCGCCGATGGCCGACATCGCAGAGGCGATCGAGGCGATCCTGTCGTCGCACCTGCCGTACCCGGCGCTGGTGATCGACCCCGCCTGGGACCTGGTCTCCGCGAACGACGCCGTCTACGCGATCCTCGGTGGCGTGGCCCCGCGGCTCCTCGAGCCACCGGTCAACGTGATCCGGCTGAGCCTGGACCCCGAGGGCCTGGCCCCGATGATCCGCAACCTCGACGAGTGGCGCGGACACCTGATCGCCCGGCTCCGTCATGAGTACGACGTCAGCCGCGACGACCGGCTCGCCGCGATCATCGAGGAGTACGCCGACGGCACGAAGAGCAGCCCGCAGCAGACGCCCGGGGTGGTGGTGCCGCTGCGGCTGATGGTCGGCGACGACGAGGCCCGGTTGTGGTCGACGACGACCGTCTTCGGGACGCCGCGCGAGGTCACCGTCTCGGAGCTGGCGATCGAGGCGTTCTATCCCGCCGACGCGGCGACCCGGCACCTCCTGAGCGCCCGGGCGTCGGGTTAATCTTCGGTGTGGCCACTCCAGGTTGGTACCCAGACCCGTCCGGTCAGCCCCAGATGTTCCGCTACTGGGACGGCTCGTCCTGGAGCGAGCAGACGACCTCCGACCCCTCGTCTCCGGCTCCCGGCGCGCCCGTCCCGCCACCTGCGCCCGCGCCGCCCACCCAGGTGACGCCGAGCGCCTACCCCCAGCAGCCGGCCGACCCCTACCAGCAGCAGTACCAACAGCAGTACGCGCAGCCGCAGCCCGGCCAGTACGGCGGCGGTGGGTACGGCGGCCAGGGCTATCCCGGCGCGCCGGGCAGCTCCGGCGGCGGCTCGGGCAACAAGGTCCTGCTGATCGCCCTCGCCGTACTGCTCATCGCCGGCCTGGCCGTCGGGGGCTTCTTCGGCGTGCGGGCACTGACCGACGACGACGGTGACGACTCGGCGAGCGACGACACCTCGCAGAGCGAGGAGACCGACGACGAGTCCGAGTCGCCCACCGATGAGTCGGAGAGCCCGACCGACGAGACCGAGAGCCCCACCGACTCGCCCACCGACACCGGCCCGACCGGCGCTGAGTGCACAGGCGGCCATCCCGGCGGCGGCCAGGCGTCCGGCGACGGGTCGATCAGCGGCGGCGACCTGCAGCTCCCCCCGGTGCAGGGCTACACCGCTCTCGAGCCCCAGCTCACGACCACGTTCGCGTTCGCCGACGGGGTCGCCGGTGTCGGCAAGTCCATCGAGGAGCAGTGGATCTCGCTGTACGCCGTCGGCGGGCTGCCCAAGGCCAGCGGCTACAGCGACCTGGAGGCCTCGGTCGACCAGGTGATCGACTGCATGACCGCGTCGCCGAACTTCTACCGCGGCTTCAGTGGCCGCGAGGACCTCGGGCGTGAGGCGATCCAGGTCGACGGGCACGACGCGTACGCGGTCACGAGCGAGCTTCGGGTCGAGGATCCGGACATCCAGGTCGACGGCGACTACTCCAAGGTGATCGTCGTCGACACCGGTGACGACGAGGACTTCGGCCTCTACGTCGCGGTGGTCCCGATCGGTGACCAGAAGCTGATCGACCGCCTGGAAGCGGCGACCGCGCAGCTCCTCGTCACCGACTGAGACGACGGCTCACGACCGGCCCACCGAAAGCGGGGGACTGGACAACACGCGCTACCGTGTTCGGCCGTGACCCCCGATGAGCGGGGATCACGACCACCGTTTCGGTAGGAGACAGCAGTTCGTGGCGCACAAATTGGTGATCGTCGAGTCCCCGGCCAAGGCCCGCACCATCGGCGGGTACCTGGGCGACGGGTACGTCGTCGAGTCCTCCATCGGCCACATCCGCGACCTCCCGCAGAGCGCCGCCGACACCCCGGCGAAGATCAAGGACAAGCCGTGGGGCCGGCTGGCCGTCGACGTCGAGAACGGCTTCGAGCCCTACTACGTCGTGCCCCGGGACAAGAAGGCGCACATCTCCAAGCTCAAGGGGCTCTTGAAGGATGCCGACGAGCTCTTCCTCGCCACCGATGAGGACCGCGAGGGCGAGGCGATCGCCTGGCACCTGCTCGACGAGCTGAAGCCCAAGGACATCCCGGTCAAGCGGATGGTCTTCCACGAGATCACCAAGCAGGCGATCCAGGAGGCGGCCGACAACCCGCGCGAGCTCGACATGGACCTGGTCGAGGCCCAGGAGGCCCGCCGGATCCTCGACCGGCTCTACGGCTACGAGGTCTCTCCGGTGCTGTGGAAGAAGGTCATGTCCGGCCTCTCCGCCGGCCGCGTGCAGTCGGTGGCCACCCGGCTCGTGGTCGACCGGGAGCGGGACCGGATGCGGTTCCGGGTGGCGTCGTACTGGGACCTCGAGGGCACCTTCGACGCAGGTGACAAGCACGACCAGCGGATGTTCCCGGGCAAGCTGCACTCGATCGACGGCAAGCGGGTCGCGCAGGGCGGGAACTTCGGCGAGGACGGCCAGCTCAAGCCGGGCGCCGACGTCGTCCACCTCGACCGCACCCGGGCCGAGGCGCTGGTCACCGCGCTCGCCGACACGACGTACGACGTCCGCTCGGTCGAGTCCAAGCCCTACCGCCGTTCGCCGTACGCACCCTTTCGCACCACCACGATGCAGCAGGAGGCCGGCCGCAAGCTCGGCATGACCGCGTCGGTGGCGATGTCGGTGGCGCAGCGGCTGTACGAGAACGGCTACATCACCTATATGCGTACCGACTCCACCACCCTGTCCGGCTCCGCGGTCAACGCGGCGCGGTCGCAGGTGCGTGAGCTGTACGGCGCCGAGTACCTCCCCGACGCCCCGCGCGTCTACGCCTCCAAGGTGAAGAACGCCCAGGAGGCGCACGAAGCGATCCGGCCCGCCGGCGAGACCTTCCGGACCCCCGCGCAGACCGGCCTGACCGGCGAGCAGTTCCGGCTCTACGAGCTGATCTGGATGCGCACGGTCGCCTCGCAGATGAAGGACGCCACCGGCCAGAGCGTGTCGATCCGGCTCGGCGGCGCCTCCGCCACCGGTGAGGACGTGGTGTTCGGCGCGTCCGGCCGGGTGATCACGTTCCACGGCTTCCTGCGGGCCTACGTCGAGGGCACCGACGAGGGTGCCGCCAAGGACGACGCGGAGACCCGGCTGCCGGCGCTGGCCGAGGGCGACGCCGTCTCCGCCGCCGCGCTGTCCGCGTCGGGCCACGAGACCAAGCCGCCCGCCCGCTACACCGAGGCGACGCTGATCAAGGAGCTCGAGGAGCGCGAGATCGGCCGCCCGTCGACGTACGCCTCGATCATCGGGACGATCCTCAACCGCGGCTACGTCTACAAGAAGGGCACGGCTCTGGTGCCGGCCTGGCTGGCGTTCTCGGTCATCCGGCTGCTCGAGGAGCACTTCCCGCGCCAGGTGTCCTACGAGTTCACCGCGGTCATGGAGGACGTGCTCGACGAGATCGCCAACGGCCACAAGGACCGGGTCACCGAGCTCACCGAGTTCTACTACGGCTCCGAGAAGGTGCCGGGCCTGCACACGCTGGTGACCGAGCTGGGCGAGATCGACGCCCGGGAGCTCGCGACGTTCCCGGTCGGCGGACCGGACTCCGGCATCAACCTCCGCGTGGGTCGCTACGGCCCCTACCTCGAGGGACCCGACGACGAGGGCAACCCCACGGGCAAGCGGGCCAACGTGCCCGAGGACCTGCCCCCCGACGAGCTCACCCTCGAGAAGGCGAAGGAGCTGTTCGAGAACCCCGCCGGCGAGGAGATCGAGCTGGGCAGCCACCCCGAGACCGGGCTGCCGGTGGTCGCGAAGAACGGCCGGTTCGGGCCCTACGTCACCGAGGCGCTCCCCGAGGACGCGCCCAAGAGCGCCAAGCCGCGCACCGGCTCGCTGTTCAAGTCGATGTCGCTGGACACGATCACGATCGACGAGGCCGTGAAGCTGCTGTCGCTGCCGCGGGTGGTCGGCACCGATCCCGAGAGCGGCGACGAGATCACCGCGCAGAACGGGCGCTACGGGCCGTACCTCAAGAAGGGCACCGACTCGCGCTCGCTCACGACCGAGGATCAGCTCTTCTCGATCAGCCTCGACGAGGCGCTGAAGATCTACGCGCAGCCGAAGCAGCGGGGGCGGGCAGCGGCCGCCCCACCGCTGAAGGAGCTCGGCAACGACCCGGTCTCGGGTCAGCCGGTCGTGGTGAAGTCGGGCCGGTTCGGCGAGTACGTCACCGACGGTGAGTACAACGCCACCCTGCGCAAGGACGACACCGTCGAGGGCATCACCCTGGAGCGGGCGGCCGAGCTGCTGGCCGACCGCCGGGAGCGGGGTCCGGCGAAGAAGGCGGCCAAGAAGTCGTCGGCCAAGAAGTCTGCAAAGAAGTCCGCCAAGAAGTCCGCCAAGAAGACGACGAAGAAGTCCGCGAAGAAGTAGCCACGCTGGCCCCGTGTGGCGAGGGTCGGCGGTGTCTCGTAGGTTCTCCGCGTGACCCCGACCTACCTCACCCCGGGCGTGTACGCCGAGCGAGGCGTCTTCGTGTGCTTCGAGGGTGGCGAGGGTTCGGGCAAGTCGACGCAGGCCGAGCTGCTGGCCGATGGGCTGCGCGAGGCAGGTCGCGACGTGCTGCTCACGTTCGAGCCGGGTGACACCCCGGTCGGCAAGGAGATCCGCCGGATCGTGCTCGACCCGGCCACCGGCCACCTGACCGACCGCACCGAGGCGCTGCTGTACGCCGCCGACAAGGCCGAGCACGTCGAGAAGGTCGTCGCTCCGGCGCTGGCCCGCGGCGCGGTGGTCATCACCGACCGCTATGTCGACACCGCGCTCGCCTACCAGGGCGTCGGCCGCGGCCTCGACACCGCCGAGCTGGAGCACGTGCTGCGCTGGGCGACGGGCGACCTGCGGCCGCACCTGACCGTCGTGCTCGACGTCGACCCCGAGGCCGGGCTCGGGCGGTTCGAGGGCCGCGACCGGATCGAGGCGGAGTCCGTGGAGTTCCACCACCGGGCACGCGAAGCGTTCCTCGCGATCGCCGCTGCCGACCCCGACCACTACCTGGTGCTCGACTCCGCGGGCACGGTCGACGACATCGCGGCAGTCGTGCGCGAGCGGGTCGATCGGCTGTTATGACCGTCTGGGACGGCCTGGTCGGCCAGGGTCGCGCGACCCTGGCGCTCCGTGCCGCGGCCGAGGGCCATGGCATGACCCACGCGTGGCTGTTCACCGGGCCGCCGGGATCGGGCCGGTCCAACGCCGCGGTGGCGTTCGCGGCTGCCCTGCAGTGCGAGCGCGGGCCGAGTGAACCCGGTTGCGGCGAGTGCCACGCCTGCCACACCGTGCTGGCCGGCAGCCACGCCGACGTCGACGTGATCCGGACCGAGAAGCTCTCCATCGGCGTCGACGAGGTCCGCGACCTGGTCCGCCGCTCGGCCCTGTCCCCGGTCGGGCGGCACTGGCAGATCCTGATCATCGAGGACGCCGACCGGCTCACCGAGCAGGCCTGCAACGCGCTGCTCAAGGCGATCGAGGAGCCGACCGCGCGCACGGTCTGGATGCTGTGCGCGCCGACCGTCGAGGACGTGCTGCCGACGATCCGCTCGCGATGCCGGCTGCTCACCCTGGCCACGCCCACCGCCGAGGAGGTGGCCGCGTTCCTGGTCCGCCGCGACGGGGTCGACGACGCGCTGGCGTCGTACGCCGCCCGCGCCAGCCAGGGGCACATCGGCCGCGCCCGCGCGCTGGCCCGCGACGAGGAGACCCGCAACCGGCGCCGCGAGGTGGTGTCGATCCCGGCCCGGCTCACCACGCTCGGCGCGTGCATGAACGCCGCCTCCAACCTGGCCGAGGTCACCAAGGAGGAGGCCGACCTGATCACCGGCGAGCTCGACGCCAGGGAGAAGGCCGACCTCGACACCGCCTACGGCGTGGTCGAGAGGGGCCGGCGGCCGCGTGAGTACGCCCCCGCCCTGGCCGCGATGGAGCGGGCCCAGAAGACACGAGCCAAGCGCCGCCAGCTCGACATGGTCGACCGGGGCCTGATGGACCTGACCTCGGTCTATCGCGACGCGATCGCCCTCGCCACCCGTGCTCCCGGTCCGCTGGTCAACGAGGAGATCCGCGGCGACGTACAACGCGTGGTGAGCGCTTCGACGCCCGAGCTCAACCTGCGTCGGATCGGCTGGATCTTCGAGGCCCGCGAGCAGATGCTCGAGTTCAACGTCCCGGTCGCCTTGGCGCTGGAGTCCATGATGGTGGCACTGAAGGTGCCCGAGGGGAGCGGTCGATGAGTCCGAAGGCAATCGTTGCCCTGGTGGTGGTGGCGCTGATGGCCCTCGGCGTCGGTGGTGGGCTGGCGCTCGTCGTCGCGGACGACGGCGGCGACGACGACGACGGCTCGAGCTCGCGGCCGACCACGCCCGTCCCTTCTTCGGTCACCGAGCCGCCGCAGAGCGACCTGGCCGAGTTCTACTCCCAGGAGCTGGAGTGGACGGACTGCGAGAGCGGCAAGGAGTGCGCGACGCTGAGCGTGCCGATCGACTACCAGGACATCGGCAAGGGCTCGATCGACCTGGCCCTGCTCCGGGCGCCCGCCGAGGATCCCGATGCGCGGGTCGGCTCGCTCGTGGTCAACCCCGGTGGGCCCGGCGCGCCCGGCACCAAGACGGCCAACGACGCCGAGTCCTACTTCGGCGACCCGCTGCGCGAGTCGTTCGACATCGTGGGCTTCGACCCGCGCGGCACCGGCTCCTCCGACCCGGTCGACTGCCTCTCGGACGAGGAGCTCGACGCCTTCATCGCCGCCGACCCGGCTCCCGACGACCCGGGCGAGGACGAGGAGTTCGCCCAGAGCCTGACCGACTTCTTCGAGGGCTGCGTCGAGAACTCCGACGACATCGTCGGCCACGTCTCCACCAACGAGGCGGCCCGCGACATGGACGTGCTGCGCGCTGCGCTTGGCGAGGAGAAGCTCACCTACCTCGGGTTCTCCTACGGCACTCGGCTGGGGTCGACGTACGCCGAGCTGTTCCCGGAGAAGGTCGGCAAGTTCGTGCTGGACGGCGCCACCGACCCGGCGCTCACGCTGCGGCAGAGCGTGCTCAACCAGGCCGGTGGGTTCCAGGTGGCGCTGGAGTCCTACATCCAGGACTGCGTCGACGGCGGCGACTGCTTCCTCGGCGACACCGTGCAGGACGGGCTCGACCGGATCAGCGGCCTGCTGGACCAGATCGACGACCAGCCGCTGCCGACCAACGAGGAGCGCGACCTGCAGATCGGCAACGCCTTCTACGGCTTGGTGCTGCCGCTCTACAGCCAGGAGAACTGGCCGTTTCTGACCCAGGGCCTCGAGCAGGCCTTCGACGGTGACGGGTCCACGCTGCTGCTCCTCTCCGACTTCTATGGCTCTCGCGAGAACGGCGAGTACGCCGACAACAGCCTCGAGGCGATCTATGCGATCAACTGCCTCGACGACCCGACCTCGATCGAACCGGGCGAGGTGGCCTCCAACTACAAGGACTTCAGACAGGTCGCGCCGACCTTCGCCGAGGTGTTCGCCTGGAGCCTGCTCAACTGCCGCGGCCTGCAGGTCGAGCCGGCGTACGAGAAGTTGGACATCCGGGCCGAGGGCGCCGCACCGATCGTGGTCCTCGGCACCACTCGTGACCCCGCGACGCCGTACGCCGAGGCCGTGGCGCTCGCGAAGCAGCTGGACTCCGGGGTGCTCGTCAGCCGCGACGGCGACGGCCACACGGCCTACAACAAGGGCAACGACTGCATCGATGTCGCCGTCGAGGACTATCTGATCGAAGGGACGGTTCCGGAGGACGGGCTCGAGTG
>CAWCRX010000012.1:0-19667 GCA_963798055.1 uncultured Actinomycetota bacterium | reverse complement strand
CGCCGTCCGGAAGCCCGAGGCCATCACGCTGGGCGACGAGGTCGAGGTCCGGCTCAGCGTCGGCCGCTGACCGCGAAAGCTCAGAGCGAGTGCGGGACCACCATGTACGTCGCCGTGGCGCGCGCCAGGTCGCGCTCCTCCGCGTCGCGGATCACGCACTCGGCGCTGAGGACCCGCCGCCCACGGTGCACCATGGTGGCGGTCGCTGTGAGCGGTCCGCTCCTCGGCTGACGGAAGTAGCGAACGTGCATGTCGGTGGTCACCTGGATCTCGGTCTCGTTGTCCAGGGAACTGGTGACGGCCAGGGCAGCCGTGGCATCGGCGAACGCAGCGAGCAGGCCACCGTGGACGGTGCCGGGTCCGGAACCTGCGGTCTCCTCGCTCAGCTCCATGGTCAGTACGGCCGTGTCGTCGGTGATGGACACGATCGTGAGCCCCATCCGGTCGTGCAGTCGCACGTGCCGGCGCATATGGACGGTGGCGGTCGCCCAGTCCCCGTCCTTGAGCGCCGCGACTGCCATCGCGACGTCGGACGTGAGCTCCTCATCGGGCATCCCAGCAGCGTAGGGCTGCGGAGCAGGCGTGACGACGTAGTGGTCTAGGGCGCAGAACGCGTGGCGCCGTCGGGCCAGGCGGCGATGCAGACCTTGTTGCCGGCACGGTCGGCGAGGATCCAGGCCTCGGGGGCCGCTGAGTCGTCGACGATGCGGCCTCCCGCAGCCAGGGCGACCGCAAGACGCGCCTCGGCATGCTCGCGAGCCACGGACACGTCGACGTGCATCGCGTGCCGCAGCGGCTTGGCGGGGTCGAGTTCCTGGACCCAGAACGTCGACCCGTGCCCCAGCGGGTCCACGCCGTTGTCCGGAGCCAGTGTCTGGTAGCCGAGCACCGCCCGCCAGAAGCCGACGTCCAGCTCGTCGGGCCGAGCCGCCACGGCGAGCTGGACCTCCTGGACGGCGCTGCGGTCGGCGACCGCACCGTGCTCGTGGGCAACCGCAGAGACGGCTCGGGCCAGGTCGATGTGGTGCGGCTCGATCCGCTCCACGCCACGGGCGAGGCGCACGGTCAGGCGTCTGTCGCCGACCGTCAGGAGCGCCTCCGACCCCTCGAGTCCCGGCACCGTGGCGACGGCCTGGGCAAGCGCGGCCGCAGCGGCGAAGGAGTCCGTGTCGAACACCGCCGCGGCGCCGCCGTGCAGCACGACCCAGTCGGATACCCCCTCGGCCCGGAGGAACTCCCGCCATGCCTGCTCGCTCATGGCGTCACTTCAGCACAGGCCGCGGACAGCCGTCTCGCGAGTGATCAGGCGTTCGGGTCGGGCATGACCTCGAAGACCTCTTGCGCACAGCGGCAGGCGACGGCGATCTTGGCCGCCCACTCCAGCGCCTCCTCACGGGTGGGCACGTCGACGATCGCGAATCCGCCGAGGTGCTCCTTGCTCTCCGGGTAGGGCCCGTCGGTCACCGTGCCGTCGGTGTCGACGACGCTCGGGACCTGATGCTCCAGCCCTGCGCCGAAAACCCATACGCCCGCCGCCGTGGCTGCCTGGACCACCTCGTTCGCAGCCGCGGCCACGTCGGGCAGCTCCTCCTCGGGGAAAGTCATGTCGCCGTCGTGGAACGAGATCATGTATTGAGTCATGCCGTTGCCTCCATGTTGCCGAAACGGCGGACCTCTTGGGGCCAGCCGCAGGCTTCCGCGACCTTCCCGGCCCACACCGTGGCGGCCTCGTCGTCTGCCACGTCCACCAGGGCAAACCCGCCCAACCACTCCTTGCTCTCGACGTATGGTCCGTCGGTGATCATCAAGGTGCCGCTGGTGTTGTCGGCGCTGTAGACCGGACCGTCCTCCTCGAGTCCCCCTGCGAAGACGTACACGCCGGCAGTCTTCATCTCCTCGACAACCGCCGCTGCGAGCGGTCCGCGCCCGCGGAACCAGTCTTCGGTGTGGTCGCCCACCCACTGCTGGTTGAAGTAGATCAGGTATTTGGGCATGGCTGCTCCTCTGCTCGTGCGGACCCGGTGGTCAGCATTCACCTTGTCCACGAACGAGGACAGCCGGATACGACGGCCGCCGGCAGAAAAGTTTCAGGCGGTGGCGGGGAACTTCACGCCGGTGTTGGCGTGGCAGCGATAGCCGTTGGGGTTCTTGGCGAGGTACTGCTGGTGGTAGTCCTCGGCGTAGTAGTACGTCGGGGACGGCTTGACCTCGGTCGTGATGTCGCCGAGGCGCTGGCGGGCGAGCTCATCGCCGTAGATCTTCGTCAGGTCCCGGGCGGTCTGCTCCTGCTCGGGGGTCGTGAAGTAGATCGCGGAGCGGTACTGCGTGCCGATGTCGTTGCCCTGGCGCATGCCCTGCGTCGGGTCGTGGACCTCGAAGAACCGCTTCACCAGGTCGGCGTAGGCGATCTTCGTGGGGTCGTAGACGATCCGGATCGCCTCGGTGTGGCCGGTGCGGCCCGAGCAGACCTCCTCGTAGGAGGGGTTCGGGGTGTGCCCGCCGGCGTACCCGACCGAGGTGGAGTAGACGCCCGGGAGCTGCCAGTAGATCTCCTCGGCGCCCCAGAAGCAGCCGAGCCCGAAGATCGCGACCTCGTGGCCGGCCGGCGCCTCGTCGGTGACGACCGGCGTGCCGAGCACGACGTGCTTGTCGGCGACGTTGAAGCTCCGCTCGGTGCGGCCGGGTAGCGCCTCCTCGGCGCTGATCAGCTCGGTCTTGTGGCGGTTGAAGATCGACACGGGACCTCCTCAGGGGTCGCTGGTACGTCGATTCTGACGCACTAAGGCAACAATTCGCCCCCGCCGGATGTTCCTACCCGTGATGGGTAGCGCAATAGGCGTCGCGCTTGACGGTGCCGGCCTGGCTCGACTTGAAGATGCCCTTCATCACGAACGCCTGGCTGGCGGCGTACATCTCGATCTCGCGCTCGACCGCCCGGCGCGCCCCGGGCGACTTCGCGTGCGCCAGCGCCTCGGCGTGCCGCCAGACGAACTCGCGCCAGCCGCGCATGATCACGCCGGCCAGGGTCTCCTCGATCGTGCTGATGTCGATGTCGTCGAACCGCGGGTCGAAGCGGGCCGCCTCCTCGGCGAACACCGGCGCATAGAGGGAGTCGAGCCGCTGGTTGTAGGCGTCGTGGTCGCGCTTGTGGCTGGTGCCGTCCGGGGCGGTCAGACCCACCTCGGCGAGCACGTGCGGGAAGTCGCGGTTGATGTGCGCGTTCATGGCGAGCATGAAGTTCCCGAGCCCCGTCATCGCCCGGTCGTCCTCGGCCTTGAGCGCGATCGCCCACGCCTTCGGGATCTGGGTGCGGTTGCCGGACTCCCAGTCGTCGCGCACGTCGAAGTAGAGCTCCGCGAACAGCGCGTCGACCTGGGTCAGCCACTTCCTGTCCTGGAAGTAGCCGCTGCGGGCGGCGTCGCGCACGTTCTCGGTCACCCGCAGGTAGGCGAGCGAGAAGACCGCGTCGTGCTCGCACGCAGCGGCCAGCCCGGCGAGGCGGTCCTGCATCTCGGTGACCACGTCGTCGATGCACACGTCCTCGCCGGTGGGGCAGATGTCGCCGACGTACGGCGTGTGCGGCGACGGGAACGGCCCCAGCAGCGCGATCAGGGGGTCGAAGACGCCGAACACCGCGCCCGGGATGAGCGGTCCGAACGGGCCGAGCGGGTCGTCGTTCGGGACGGCCTTCGCCGCGGTGGTGGGAGCCAGGAGCGAGAGGGCGAGTCCGAGCGTGACCGTGACTGCGAGTCTGCGCATGGGGGTC
The DNA here is from genome assembly GCA_963798055.1 of uncultured Actinomycetota bacterium. Classification (GTDB taxonomy): domain Bacteria; phylum Actinomycetota; class Actinomycetes; order Propionibacteriales; family Nocardioidaceae; genus Nocardioides. The sequence continues at coordinate 15,901 of CAWCRX010000012.1, read as the reverse complement.
CAACGAACCGGGCGCCGTCGCGGTACGCCGCGCCCGGACCGATGGATTCCGGGCCTGAGGCGGATCAGTACTGGCATGACCTCATCGATCGACAGCATCCTGCTCGCCAGCGCCCACCCCGAGCGCCTGAAGAGGTGGTACGTCGAGGCGTTCGACGTCCAGCCGGACACGGACGGATTCCTGCCCCTCGGACCCGGCGTGCTCATCGACGGCCGCGACGACGTGGACGCGAGAACCGCCGAGCCGGGCCGGGTGATCCTCAATCATCACGTGCCGGACATCCACGCCGCCGCGGAGAGGCTCGATGAGCTGCGAGCACCCTGGGTGTCGCCGGTGGAGTACCGCGACGCCGGCCTCTGGTTCGGCACCGTCGAGGACCCCGACGGCAACTTCGTCCAGCTGATCCAGACGACGCCGGACTACTGGGTGCTGAAGCGGCAGCGGGCCGGCGCGACGAGCGGCCCCCTCACCGGTGCCTCCCTCGCCGTCCGACTGCCTGCCCAGGACCTGGATCGGGCGCGCGCCTTCTACTCCGAGCGCCTCGGGCTCGACCCGGTCGACGAGCGTGAGGGGGCGTTGCTCTACTCGTGCGGCGGCCAGGAGTTCGCCGTCTTCCAATCGACGGGGAAGGCATCGGGGGAGCACACCCAGCTGGGCCTCACCGTGCCCAACATCGACGACGCCGTGGCCCAGCTGAGGGCCCGCGGCCTCGAGTTCGAGGAGTACGAGTTCGGCGGCTTCGAGGTCACCGACGGCATCGTCACCATCCCCGGCTACTACCCGACCAAGGCCCCGACCGGGGAGCGCGCCATCTGGTTCAAGGACAGCGAGGGAAACCTGCTCGGGCTGGGGGAGCTCACCTACGACTGACTTGGTATCAAAGTGGTACTACCATCGTGTCATGGCCCTGACCTTGCGCACTGATGCGGAACTCGAGCAGGCACTGTCCGATCTTGCCGAGTCCCAGGGACTGTCGCGCCAGGAAGTCATCCGACGCGCGGTCCTCGACATGCGCGACCGTTCGGGCCACCGGGCTCGCGTCGATGCGATCGCCGCCGACGTGATGGTCGAGTATGCCGAGGCGCTGGACCGCCTCGGGACCGTGTGAGCGTCGAACACCTCGAGTTGGAGGACTTGGTCCTCCTGACGCGACTACTCGGAGCGGGACCTGTACGTGACCTCGGTCTGCTCGATTCTGCCGTCGCGCGGACCCGGTCGACCGCGTTCGGCGTCGATGCTTATCCCACGGTTGAGCTCAAGGCCGCTGCTCTGCTCCACTCGATCTGTCGCAACCACACACTCGTCGACGGCAACGAGCGGCTCGGTCTCTTGGCAACAGTGACGTTCCTCCGGCTCAATGGACGTCTCTTCACCCTGGCGCAGGACGAGGCCTTCGAACTGGTGATGGCCGTCGCTGAGGGCACCCTCGACGTCCCCGAGATCGCCGAGCGACTGCGCTGAGTACGCTCGCGGAGTGAGCGAACAGCAGCACCGACACAAGTCCGGGTTCGAGACGCGTGCGATCCACGCCGGCTACGAGCCCGACCCCACCACCGGCGCGGTGATCCCGCCGATCTACGCGACCTCGACTTACAAGCAGGACGGCGTCGGCGGGCTGCGCGGCGGCTACGAGTACAGCCGATCCGCCAACCCGACCCGCACCGCCCTGGAGGGCGCGCTGGCGGCGCTGGAGGAGGGGGAGCGCGGGTTCGCCTTCGCCTCCGGACTGGCGGCCGAGGACACCCTGGTCCGCACGACGTGCGTGCCGGGCGACCACGTCGTACTCCCCAACGACGCGTACGGCGGCACCTTCCGGCTGTTCGCCAAGGTCGAGGCGCCGTGGGGGGTCGAGCACACGTCCGCGCCGGTCGACGACGTCGATGCGGTCCGCGCGGCCGTCCGCCCCGGGCAGACCAAGCTGGTCTGGCTGGAGACACCGACCAACCCGCTGCTCAACATCGGCGACATCGAGGCGCTCGCCGCCGTCGCTCATGAGGCCGGCGCGCTGCTGGTCGTCGACAACACCTTCGCCTCGCCGTACCTCCAGACGCCGCTGACCCTCGGCGCCGACGTGGTCGTGCACTCCACGACCAAGTACGTCGGCGGCCACTCCGACGTGGTCGGCGGCGCCCTCGTGGTGCGCGACCTCGAGCTCGCGGAGCGGTTGACGTTCCACCAGAACGCGATCGGCGCGGTGCCCGGGCCGTTCGACTGCTTCCTCACGCACCGCGGCCTGAAGACGCTGGGGGTGCGGATGGACCGGCACTGCGACAACGCCGAGCGCGTGGTCGAGTTCCTGGGCTCGCACCCGGCCGTCGCGGAGGTGATCTACCCGGGCCTCGAGATCCACCCCGGCCACACGGTCGCCGCGAAGCAGATGCGCCGCTTCGGGGGGATGGTCTCGTTCCGGGTCACCGGCGGCGAGGAGCAGGCCCTGAAGGTGTGCGAGCGGGCCGAGGTGTTCACGCTCGCCGAGTCGCTCGGCGGCATCGAGTCGCTGATCGAGCACCCGGGCCGGATGACGCACGCCTCGGTGGCCGGGACCGACCTCGAGGTGCCGGCCGACCTGGTCCGGCTGAGCGTCGGCATAGAGACTGCCGACGACCTGCTCGCGGACCTCGACCGTGCCCTCGGCTGACTTCGCCGTCTGCGTCGACTTCGGCTCCACCTTCACCAAGGCGTCCCTGGTCGACCTCGGCACCGGCCGGGTCGTCGCCCGCGCCGAGCACCCGACAACGATCGCCACCGACCTCCTCGACGCGTACGACGCCTGCCTCGCCGAACTCACCGGCGCCGACCCCCGGGCTGCGGACGCCGAGGTGCTGGCCTGCTCCAGCGCCGGGGGCGGGCTGCGGATCGCCGTGGTCGGCAACGAGGAGCTCGTCACCGCCGAGGCCGGGCGCCGGGTCGCGCTGAGCAGCGGCGGCCGGGTGGTCTCGGTGACCGCGGCGGCTGACGGGGTCGCCGTCGGCGAGCTGGGCGACCCCGACGTCGTACTCCTCACCGGCGGCACCGACGGCGGCAACACCGAGGCGATCACCACGGCAGCCGGTCAGCTGGTCGCGGCCGGCTGGACCGGCCCGGTCGTGGTGGCCGGCAACGTCGACGCACGCGATGAAGTGGCGGCGATCCTGGGCGGGGTCCCGCACGTGCTCACCGACAACGTCGTACCGACCATCGGGGTGCTCGCACCCGACGGTGCCCGGGCCGCGATCCGGGAGATGTTCCTGGCCCACGTGATCGGCGGGAAGCACCTGAGCGCCAGGGACGAGTTCACAGCAATGGTTCGCGGCGCGACCCCTGACGTCGTCCTGACCGGGGTCGAGGTGCTGGCCCAGGCGGCCGGCGACGTGGTGGTCGTCGACGTCGGCGGGGCGACCACCGACGTGCACTCGGTGGTGAAGCTCGACCCGGAGGATGCCGGGCTCTCCAGGGAGGTGGTGGCGACGACGCCGGTCACCCGCACGGTCGAGGGTGACCTCGGCATGCGTTGGTCGGCGGTCGCCACGGCCGAGGCAGCGGACCTCGGCGACCTCCACGAGGCCGCCGCGCGCCGAGCGGCGGACCCCGGATTCGTCCCGGACACCGCAACGGAACACGACGTCGACGAGCGGCTCGCGATCGCTGCCGCGGGCCTGGCTCTGCGCCGCCACGCCGGCCGCTCCCGAGTGGTGGTCAGCCCGGAGGGCCGGGTGGTCGAGCGCAGCGGCAAGGACCTGCGCGAGGTGCGGCTGCTCGTCGGCTCGGGCGGGGTGCTGCGGCATGGAAGGGACGGCATCGCCGAGCGCGTCCTGGGACCGAGTACCGGGCGCCCATCTCGAGGGCGGCTGGCAGCTCCCCGAGGAGCCGGTCGTCGTGGTGGACGCCGATTACGTGCTCGCCGCAGTGGGGTTGCTGGCCGATCCGCACCCCGAGGCGGCGTACCGTCTTGCGCTGACCCTCATCGACCCCGGAGCCTGACCCACGTGACCAACGACGCCGAGCCTCCCGAGCCGGACGCACCCGACGAGCCGTCGGCCGAAGAAGCGGCCGAGGAGTCCAAGCGCCGCTGGCCGATCCGGCGCCACCGCGGCGAGGACGACGAAAGCTTTGCGCAGCGGGTGGCCCACCACTGGGCGCAGGTTCGCGACGAGCGTCGCCAGGAGCCCACGCCCATCGTCACCGGTCCCTCGAACCTCAGCCGAGCCCAGGTCCCGTGGGGCATGGATCTCGCTGCCGCCTGGGCCTGGCGGGCCATCGTGATCGCCGCCGCCGGCTACGGCATCTACTGGCTGCTCGCCTACTTCTCCGTGATCACGCTTCCGCTCGTCATCGCGCTGCTGATCACCGCACTCGTCTCCCCGTTGGTCAACGTGCTCGACCGGGCAGGGATCCCGCGCGGTCTGGCCGCCATCACCGTTGTCCTCGGTGGCCTCGCCGCGGTGGCAGTGCTCCTGACGTTCGTCGGACAGCAGGTGGCCGGCGGCGCGTCCGACCTCGCGGACTCGACCGTTGAGGGCCTCGGCGAGATCAAGAAATGGCTCAAGGACGGCCCGCTCAACGCCAGCGACTCCCAGATCGACGGCTACATCGAGCAGATCCAGGAGGCGATCAGCGAGCGCTCCAAGGACGGCGAGGTGCTCAGCCAGGTCACCGAGCTCGGCGCGACGCTGGGCCACGTGGTCGCCGGCTTCTTCATCGTGCTGTTCGCGACGTTCTTCTTTCTCGCCGACGGCGAGCGGATCTGGTCGTGGGCGGTCCGGCTCGCTCCCCGTGCGGCGCGCGAGCGGGTGGACAGCTCGGGCCGGGTCGCGTGGATCTCGCTGACTCAGTTCGTCCGAGCCACCGTGATCGTCGCGCTCGTCGATGCCATCGGGATCATGATCGGCGCCGCGATCATCGGCGTGCCGTTCGTGCTCGCGATCGGCGTGCTGGTGTTCCTGGGCGCGTTCATACCGATGGTCGGCGCCACGGTCGCCGGCTCGGTCGCCGTCCTGGTCGCGCTGGTCGACCAGGGACCGGTCGCCGCGCTGGCGATGCTCGCGGTGGTGATCGGCGTGCAACAGCTCGAGGGGCACGTCCTGCAGCCGTTCCTGATGGGTCGCTGGGTCTCGGTGCACCCGCTCGGCGTGATCGTGGCGATCGGCGCCGGCGTGATCGTCGGTGGCATCGCGGGCGCCCTGGTCGCCGTACCGCTGGCGGCGGCGCTCAACGCGGTCGTGCAACACCTGGCGTCGCACACCTCTCCAGGCGATGATCCGGAGAAGGAGCTCGCGGAGGACTACGAGGAGTTGGGCGCGACCCTTGAGGTCGAGGACGAGGATGACATCGTTGAGTGAGGTGACGCTGGCCGACATCGAGGCCGCGCGCGAGGTCTTGGAGGGTGTCGCCATCCGGACGCCGATGGAGGACTCCCGCTGGCTGTCCTCGGTGGTCGGCGGCCCGTCGCTGCTGAAGTGCGAGAACCTCCAGCGCACCGGCTCGTTCAAGACCCGCGGCGCCTATACCCGGATCTCGCGGCTGAGCCCTGAGGAGCGGGCTCGCGGCGTCGTGGCGGCTTCGGCCGGCAACCACGCCCAGGGCGTCGCGCTGGCCGCGCAGCTGCTCGGCATCAAGGCGACGGTGTTCATGCCCGAGGGCGCCCCGATCCCGAAGGAGCGCGCGACCAGGGGGTACGGCGCCGAGGTGGTCTTCCACGGCCGCTATCTCGAGGACGCGATGGTCGCGGCGAGGGCGTTCGAGGCCGAGACCGGGGCGGTTCTGATCCATCCGTTCGACCACGTAGACATCGTGGCCGGGCAGGGGACAGCCGGCCTCGAGATCGTGGAGCAGGCGCCGGACGACCTGCAGACCGTGCTGGTGCCGTGCGGCGGCGGCGGGCTGCTCGCTGGCATCGCGATCGCGGTCAAGTCGCTGCGTCCCGATGTCCGGGTCGTCGGCGTTCAGGCCAAGGACGCCGCTGCCTATCCCGAGTCGCTGCGGCAGGGCTGCCCGGTGCCCCTCGCCGCGATGAACACGATGGCCGACGGCATCGCCGTGGGCCTGCCGGGGGCGGTGACGTTCGCCGCCGTCCGCGAGTACGTCGACGACATCGTCACCGTCTCCGAGGAGTCGATGTCGGGCGCGTTGCTGTCCCTGGTCGAGCGCGCGAAGATGATCGTGGAGCCGGCCGGTGCCGCCGCGGTGGCGGCGCTGCTCGACGCTCCGACGTCGTACCGGACCCCGGTCGTGGCGGTGCTCTCCGGCGGCAACATCGACCCGCTGCTGCTCGGCAAGGTGATCCGGCACGGCATGGCCGCGGCCGGTCGCTACGTCAGCCTGCACGTGAACATCCCCGACGTCCCCGGCGGCCTGGCCGACCTGCTCACCGAGGTCGGCCGCGCAGGCGGCAACGTGCTCGAGGTCGTTCACGAGCGGATCTCGCCCTCCCTCGACCTGGAACGCGTCGAGGTGCACCTCCAGCTCGAGACCCGCGGGGCCCAGCACACCGAGAAGCTGATGACCCGGCTACGCGAGTGCGGCTACCGCATCCACGAGTGACCCGTCAGCCGACATACGGCACAGCGTCGAGGATCTCGACCTTCTGCTCCTTGCCGTTGGGCGCGGTGTAGGTGACCTTGTCGCCCTTGCGCTTGCCGAGGATCGCGGAGCCCATCGCCGACTGGGGCGAGTAGACCGTCAGGCCCTCGGGCTCGATCTCGCGGGCGCCGAGCAGGAACTTCTCGGCCTCGTCGTCGTCATCGCCGACGAACTTGTAGGTGACCACCATGCCCGGCTCGACGATGCCGTCGTCCGGGGGAATCTCGCCGACCTCGGCCCGGCGCAGCATGTCCTCGAGCTGGCGGATCCGGCCCTCGATCTTGCCCTGCTCGTCCTTGGCCGCGTGGTAGCCGCCGTTCTCCTTCAGGTCGCCCTCGTCACGCGCGGCACTGATCCGGCTGATGATCTCCTGACGGACGGGGCCCTTGAGTTCCTCGAGCTCCGCGTGGAGCTTGTCGTGGGCGTCCTGGGTCAGCCAGATCGTGCTCGGCTCGGTCGACTGGGACATCGGGTACTCCTGAACTGAATAGCGACTACTGCATGACTGGTACTGGTGCGGAGGTCCCGGCACTGGTGGCGGGCGGGTCAACGGGCCCCTTAGGGACGGCCCGCTCGGGACGACTCAGACCGACGAGTCTAACAAGGGAGGCGCCCGAAAGCAGATCGAGCGGGCTGGGCTCAGCGGGGGCGGGCCTGGTCGGGCGTCGTGCAGCCCACCAGTTCGACCGAGTAGGCCAGCCGCTCGGTGCGGACCGTCAGCTCGTATCGGGTGCCCTCGTCAGGCTCCGCGGTGAAGGACAGCTCGCCGACCACGGTGTGGTCCTCGGCGTAGGCGCGGAGCTTGCAGGTCGCCACCACGTCGTCGGACCCGAAGTCGACGCGGACCTCGGCGGTGGACGAGTGTTGGTCGACCGTCTCGAAGCGGATCAGCTCCGACTCCACGTCGGGCGTCGCTTCATTCACCGTGGCCCAGACGAGCCACCCGCCGAAGGCCAGGAGTACGACGACCGAGGCCGCGATCAGGGCCCGGCGCCGCCACGGCGCGGGAGCGCCGTACCGGTCGGTCGGGACAACCTGCGAGCTCACCGTCTCAGCCTCGCACCTAGGCTGGCTCCATGTCGCAGCGCCCTCAGACCGGGCCCCGATCGGGCCTCCGGTTGATGCACGTGCACGCCCACCCCGACGACGAGTCGAGCAAGGGAGCCGCCTCGACCGCGATGTACGTCGCCGAAGGCGTCGACGTCCATGTCGTGACCTGTACCGGTGGCGAGCGTGGCTCGATCCTCAACCCGAAGATGGATCGCCCCGACGTGCTGGAGAACATCACCGAGATCCGGCGCCAGGAGATGGAGCGGGCCCGCGACATCCTCGGCGTGCGCCAGGACTGGCTCGGCTTCGTCGACTCCGGCTGGCCCGAGGGCGACCCGAAGCCGCCGCTGCCCGAGGACTCCTTCGCCCTGGTGCCGCTCGACGTGGCAGCGGCGCCGCTGGTGAAGTTCATCCGGGAGTTCCGGCCGCACGTGCTGACGACGTACGACGAGCGCGGCGGCTACCCGCACCCCGACCACATCAAGTGCCACGAGGTCTCCGTGGAGGCGTTCGAAGCGGCCGCCGACCCGGAGCGCTACCCCGAGCTCGGCGAGCCCTGGCAGGTGCTCAAGCTCTACTACCACCACTCGTTCAACCGGCCGCGGATGCAGGCGCTGCACGACGCGATGATCGCCCACGGTCTGGAGTCGCCGTGGGCCGAGCGACTGGCGGAGTGGCCCTCGGAGCCGGAATGGGACGCCCGGGTCACGACTCGGGTGCCGTGTGGCGACTACTTCGGGGTCCGCGACCAGGCGCTGCTGGCCCACGCCACCCAGATCGACCCGGACGGCTTCTGGTTCGCCATCCCTCGCGAGATCCAGCTCGAGGTCGCGCCGACCGAGGACTTCGAGCTCGTCGTGAGCCACGTGACCAGCGAGACCCCCGAGGACGACCTGTTCGCCGGCATCACCGACGCCTCCTGAGAGACTGCCAACCATGACTTCCGTTTCGCTCGCCCTGTGGGTCGTCGACCAGGCGCCCAAGGACGACGATGTCGTCGCCGGCTGGACGGCGTTCCTGATCTTCGGCCTGCTGATCGCGGCCGTGGTGTTCCTCGGCTTCAGCCTCACCAAGCAGCTGCGGAAGGCCGACCAGGCCGAGGAGGCCGGGCTCTACGACCCGTCCACCAAGAAGAAGCGGCACGAGCTGGCCACCGAAGAGCCGACCGAGGAGTAGGGCCAGCCGATGGGCGTCGTGACCCTGGATCAGGTGCTGACCTTCGGGCTGGCGGCGTTCATCCTGATCGTGATCCCGGGGCCGAGCGTGGTCTTCGTGATCGGCCGGGCACTCGCCTACGGCCAGGGCGTGGCGCTGGCCAGCGTGATCGGCAACAGCATCGGGCTGTTCGTGGTGATGAGCCTGGTGGCGTTCGGGCTCGGCGCAGTGGTGGCCGAGTCGATCCTGGTGTTCATGATCCTGAAGGTCGCCGGCGCCGCCTACCTGGTCTGGCTCGGCGTCCAGGCGCTCCGGCACCGGCGCGGCCTGCACGTCGAGGACGGACCCGTCCGGGTGCCGCTCTCGACACCCGCGGCCGTGCGCCAGGGCTTCGTGGTCGGCGTCAGCAACCCGAAGGGCTTCATGATCTTCGCGGCGCTCCTGCCCCAGTTCGTGGAGCGCGGTCAGGGCGCCGTGCCGATGCAGATGTTCGTGCTCGGGCTGGTCGCCGTACTCCTGGGGCTCGCCTCCGACGCGATCTGGGCCGCCACCGCCAGCCGACTGCGCGACTGGTTCAACGCCTCTGCCCGGCGCGGCCGGGCGCTGGGCACCGTCGGCGGGGTGTCGATGATCGGGCTCGGCGTCGGGATCGCCTTCACCGGTAGGCCCGAATAGCGCTAGGCGCTTGGCGCGGGCAGACGGGCCGCCAGCTCGTACGCCGTGGCCAGCTCGCGCACCTGCGCGGTGGCCTTCTCCGGGGCGCCGCTGTCGAACGGCGGCTGCGGGTCGTACTCCGTCCAGAGCTGGATCGTCTCGGCGATCGTCCGGTCGGTGAGGATCTCGACCAGCCGCAGCGCCATGTCGATCCCGCTGGAGACGCCGCCGGCGGTGATGATCCGGGCCTCGGGCACCTCGACGACCCGCTCCGCGCGGGCCTCGACCCCGAACAGGCGCAGGGTCTCGAGATGCACGTAGTGGCAGGTCGCCGGCACGTTCGTCAGCACCCCGGCCGCCGCCAGGATCAGCGACCCCGAGCAGACCGACGTCGTCCACGTGGTCGTCGGGTGGGCGGCGGCGATCCACTCGGGCAGTGGACCGGTCAGCACGTGCTCGCTGCCGGGCCCGCCCGGGATCACGATCACGTCCGGACTCGGTACGTCGGCGAAGGCGGCGTCGGCGTACAGAGTCAGCGACCTCCGGTCGTCGCGCACCGGGCCGGCCTGTTCCGCAACGAGCGTCACGGAGACGCCCGGGGTCATCGCCAGCATCTGGTAGGGCCCGACCACGTCGAGCGCGGTGAAGCCGTCGTACAGGGCGATCGCCACGGTAGTCATGACGGCCTCAGTGGTGCGCGTGCTCGTCGCGGCGGCGCAGGACGACGGCGAGCATCGCTACCAGCATCACGACGTGCGCGACGGTCATGAACGTCATCGCGCCCATCAGGTCGGCCCACACGAGGGGCATCAGCGCGAGCGGCACGAACATCGCGGCGCACATCTCGAGGGTGCCGGCCCAGCCGTGCCCGCGGTAGCGCATCCAGGCGACCATGCCGATGGACATGTCGATCGCCATCAGCAGGTACGCCGTGCCGGGCTGTTCCTCGAACGGCACGGTCAGGCCGAGGACGGTGCGGAGTCCGCCGAGGACGAGCATTCCGGCGAACATCGCGACGACCATCTCGACGTAGTGGCGAGCCAGTGGACGCCACGTGGCGGTCTGGGTCTCGGGCATCTGGGTGGTGGTCATGGCACCAGCGTCGTGATCGCTCGACGTGCTGGCGAGGGCCGAGGTGGGGTAGGTCCGAAATCTTGGGATACCAGTCTGTCAGACATGCAGCCAACGCGGGTACGGCGCCGTACGGTGGCAGCATGACCGAACCTCGCCGGGTGCTGGTGGTCGCGTATCACGCGGCCGAGCTGCTCGACATCTCCTGCATCACCACGGCGTTCACGGTCGCGAACTACCTGAAGGGCGAGGAGCTCTACCGGGTGTCACTCGCTTCGCCGGGCGGGCGCCGGATCCACACCGGGAGCGGGCTGGTCCTCGAGGCCCAGGAACGGTTGGAACGGGTCACCGGACCGCTGGACACGATGGTGGTGTCCGGTGGCATCGGCTATGTCCAGGCGATGGACGACAAGCGGCTGGTGGCGCACGTACGCCGCCTCGCCGGGGAGTCGCGGCGGGTCGCGTCCGTCTGCACCGGCTCCGGCATCCTGGCCGCGGCCGGGCTGCTCGACGGTCGCCGCGCCGCCACCCACTGGGACCACGCCCAGCTGCTGTCCCAACGCTTCCCGGCGGTCACCTTCGACGGCGACCCGATCTTCGTCACCGACGGTGCCTACTGCACCTCCGCAGGCGTCACCTCGGCGCTCGACCTGACCCTGTCGTTCATCGAGGCCGACGTCGGAGCCGACCTGGCCCGCCAGGTCGCGCGGCAGCTCGTCGCGTACCTGCAGCGACCCGGCAACCAGGCCCAGATGAGCATGTACACCGCCGCCCCGGTCGCACCCGACTCGCTCGTGCAGAGCACCATCGACCACGTCGCCGGGCATCTGGCCGACGATCTCTCGACCTCGGTCCTGGCCGAGCGAGCCGGGGTCAGCGAGAGGCACCTCACCCGGCTGTTCCTGCGCGAGGTGGAGGTGACCCCCGGCCGGTTCGTCCGCCGGGCGCGCACCGAGGCCGCCGCGCAGCTGCTCACCACCACCGATCTGACCATGGAGGCGGTCGCCTCGCGCTGCGGCTTCGGAACGCCGGAGACCCTGCGTCAGGCGTTCCAGAGCCGGTTCGGCGTCAGCCCCTCCCACTTCCGGTCGACCCAGGCCCGGTGCGCCCCGGTCGCCGGCGTGGTGGCTTCGTAGCCGGCAAATGCTCACATCATTCCCACAGGCGGTCTTCAGCGATCTCGAAGCGTCGCCGGGTCCACTCGATGCATGACGTCCACGCCGCCGCCTGACCCGTACGCCGCTCCCGCTCCCGAGCCGCCGCCCGCCGCCCGCCGTTGGCGCTGGGTCGCGGCAGGCGCCACCGCCGGCGCGGTGCTGGCCGTCTCGGTGGCGATCCCGCTGAGCTGGGTGGCGCGCGAGGCGGTCCCGTTCGTCGTGGCGGAGCAGCAGCAGCAGACGGGCACCGACGACACCACCGACGAGCAGCGTCGCGCCGACCAGGTGCCCTGGTTCGGTGATCGCTCGGGGCTCGTCCCGTCAGACACATCCGACACCGACGCGACCGGTGACCAGACGACAGGAGTCGTCCTCATCGACACGGAACTCGCCGGGGGCGCAGGCGCCGGCACCGGCGTGGTGCTGAGCGACGACGGGCTGGTGCTGACCAACTACCACGTGGTCGATGGTTCCTCCGACATCACCGCGACGGTGGCGTCGACGGGGGAGACCTACTCCGGCCAGGTCGTCGGGTACGACGAGGTAGCCGACGTCGCCCTGGTCCAGCTGGACGACGCGAGTGGCCTGGATCCCGCGGTGCTGGACGACGACGGAGACGACGACGAGACCGGCGACGGCGTCACCGCGGTCGGCAACGCTCGCGGCCAGGGCAGTCTCTCGGCGGTCAGCGGGACGATCACGGCAACCGAGCAGTCGATCACCACCTCGCCGCCCGACGCCGAGTCATTGACCGGGCTGCTGGAGACGAACGCCGCGGCGGTCCCCGGCTACTCCGGCGGCCCGATGCTCGACGACGAGGGTGAGGTCATCGGCATCACCACGGCAGCGTCGGCAAACGGGGTGGGCGAGAGCTACGCCGTCCCCATCGAGGACGCCCTCGCCGTCGTCGAGCTGATCAAGGCCGGCACGGAGGGTGGCGACGTACACATCGGGCCGCCGGCGTACCTCGGGGTGACGGTGAGTGAGGACGCGGGAACCGTCGGCGGGATCCCGGTCGCCGACGTCGCGTCCGGCAGCCCGGCCGCGGACGCCGGCATCGCGGGCGGCGACCTGATCACCGCCGTCGGTGACACCCAGGTCAGCGAGGTGGCCGACCTGCTCGCCGCACTCGGCCAGCTGGAGCCGGGGGAGAGCGTTGAGATCACCTGGACGACCGATGGTGAACAGCGCACTGCGACGGTCACGCTCGACGAGAGCCCGTACGCCTAGGCACCGGTCCAGACTGCGGTGGAGGCGCCCTTGCCTTCCGAGCTTTCTCTGCTTTACTAGCATCATAGGAAAGCAGAGGAGGCCGGGATGTTCGTGTTTCGCCTGGAGAGCAGGTCGGGAGTGCCGCCGTACCTACAGCTGGTCCATCAGGTCAGGCAGGCTGTGTTGTTGGGCTACCTGAAGGACGGCGATCGGCTGCCGATGATCAGGGAGGCGGTCGAGCAGCTCGCGATCAACCCCAACACGGTGTCGAAGGCCTACCGCCAGCTGGAGCAGGAGGGCCTGGTCTCGGCCAAGCCCGGTGTCGGGACGTTCGTGGCCGGGGCGCCGGCGAACCCGGTGGCTCCCGCTCGCTATGCGACCCTGCGACGTGGCCTGGAGCGGTGGCTCACGAGTGCCCACGAAGCCGGTCTGGACGACGAGGCGGTCGGCGCGCTGGTCGCGGTGGTTCGCCGGGAACTAGCCGAGGCGGGTGCGGCGTGAACGCGGCGGTGATGACGTCGGGACTCGGCAAGCGCTACCGGAGCAACTGGGCGCTGCAGGACTGCGATCTGGAGTTGCCTGCGGGACGGGTGATCGCGCTGGTCGGGCCGAACGGTGCCGGCAAGACGACCCTGCTCCAGCTGGCTGCCGGCCTGATCCGGCCCACGTCGGGGTCGGTCGCCCTGTTCGGCGAGTACGCGCCCGCCGAGTCCGTGACTGCCCTCGCGCAGCTGGGCTTCGTGGCCCAGGACCACCCGGTGTACCGGCGATTCTTGGTCAGCGACCTGCTTCACATGGGTCGAGCGCTCAACCAGAACTGGGACCAGGCCCTCGCCGAGCGTCGGCTGGCCGACTTGGACATCCCGCTCGACAAGGCGGCGGGCAAGCTCTCCGGCGGGCAGCAGGCCCAGCTGGCGCTGACGATGGCCCTGGCCAAGCGACCCCGGCTGCTGATCCTGGACGAGCCGGTGGCCAGCCTGGACCCGCTGGCCAGGCGCGACTTCATGAAGACGCTGATGGCCACCGTCGCCGACGGCGACCTCACCGTGCTGCTGTCCTCCCACAACGTCGCGGAGCTGGAACGGGTTTGCGACTACCTGGTCCTGATCACCGGCGGGCGGGTGCAGCTCGCGGGCGACATCGACGAGCTCCTCGATGATCACCGGTCGCTGACCGGTTCCAACGCTCATGTCCCGGCCGGGCCCGGTGTGATCCACGTGGACCAGGGCGACCGCCACGCCCACGTGGTGGCCCAGGTCGGAGCGGCCCAGCCGATGCCGGGCTGGGAGGCGCGTCCCGTGAGCCTGGAGGAGCTGGTGCTGGCCTACCTCCAGCGTTCACATGGCCTCGCCGATACGGCGTACGCCGGGAAGGAGCTGCAGCCATGACCTGGTTGATATGGCGACAGCATCGAGGTGAGGTGATCGGCGCGGTGGTCGTGCTGGCCCTGCTGGGCTTGTTGGTTCTGCTCCACGGGATCCCGATGCACGACGCGTACGACCGGGACGGAGTCGCCGCGTGCCAGCGGGTGATGTTCGGGGGTGACGGCGACTTCCCCGAGTCCTGCTTCACGACCCTCGATGCGTTCGAGGGCGAGTACGCCAAGCTGCCGGAGCAGTTCGCCGTCTGGCTGCCGTTCCTCCCCATGCTGACCGGAATGCTCATCGGCGCGCCGCTGCTGGCGCGGGAGTTCGAGCAGGGCACCTGGCGGTTGGTCTGGACCCAGGGGGTCACCCGGACCCGCTGGCTGGCGACCAAGCTGGCCATGGTGCTCGGCGGAGTGGCGGTGTTCGCGGCATTGTTCGCGGCTGCAGTGAGCTGGTGGTTCGGGCCGCTGGCGCCTCAACCGTTCACGCAGGACAAGTTCAACCAGGCGGTTCCCGTGTTCACGGGCTACATGTTGGTGGCGGTCGCCATCGGGATCCTGGCCGGTGTCATCGTGCGGCGCACGATCGTTGCGGCCGCGATCACCATCGTCGGCTACCTCGCGGTGCGGATCCCTGTGGAGTTCGCGCTGCGTCCTCGCTACCAGGACCCGGTGATGACCGACGACCCCGGCGTGGCGGCCAAGGGCTGGGTGCCATCGGACATCCAGGTGTCCGGACCGGTCGGCGGCGACAACCGGGCGGTGGAGCCGTTCGGGTACCACCCGGCGGACCGGTTCTGGGACTTCCAGATCATCGAGACGGCGATCCTGGTCGGGATCACCCTGGTGCTGCTCGTGATCGCCTGGCGGCTCGTGCTGGGCCGGAAGGCGCCAGCCCTGAGGACGCCCGCCGCGGAGGTGCTCGAGCACTCCGCTTGAGCGCGGTCCTTGGCTAGCGTCAGTCGGGTGACCGTCTTCATCGCGTGGACGTCCGAGCCCGTTCCTGAGCCGCTGCCGGGCCCGTGGCGGGAGATGCACGTGGCGGCGGCTGGGCTGCTCATGGTGGACAGCGTCGACTCCTTGTCGCGGGTCTACCACGAGCTGAAGTGGAGCCTGCCCGAAGGGACGTCGCTGCTGGTCGTCCCGGTCGCGGGTACGCCGAAGCTCAAGGGGCTCGCCCCGGGCACCCAGACCTGGTTGCGCGAACGGACCTGAGCCTGCGATGAGTTTCGCGCGTGGCCGGCGTCCACATGTGCAACCCAACGAGCGGAGCCCGCGATGCTGCATGACCCGGAACCTCAGACGGCGAGCGGCAAGGTGCTGTGGCACTTCTCCATGACCCTGGACGGCTTCATCGCCGGCCCGGAGCACTCCATGGACTGGATGACCGGCTTCACCGGCCGGCCAGGTCTCGAGGAGGAGTACGTCTCGACGACCGGGGCGGTGCTCTGCGGCCGCGACGGGTTCGACAGTGCCATCGGCGACAGCCGCCCCTACAGCGACGACTGGCAGGGCGAGATCTTCATGCTCACCCACCATCCCGAGGATGCACGCGGGGCCGAGGGGATCACGATCCTGAGTTGCGACGTCGCCGAGGCGGTGCGGATCGGGCTCGAGGCGGCCGGTGGCAAGAACCTCGAGGTGTTCTCCGGGAGCATCGGCACCCAGCTGCTCCAGC
>CAWCRX010000011.1:0-78152 GCA_963798055.1 uncultured Actinomycetota bacterium | reverse complement strand
CCGACGACGGCACCCTGCTGCGCGCCTGGACCAACGACCCCGAGGGGCTGATCGACGGTCCGACCGTGGTGCTGTGCAACGGTCTCGGCACCAGCCCCTACGTGTGGCCGGCGCTGCTGGACCCAGCGTGCGGCGTGCGCGTGGTGTCCTGGAACCACCGAGGCACCGGCGGCTCCGACCGGCCGGCCGACCCTGCCCACGTCGAGATCCAGCACTTCGTGCAGGACGGCCTCTCCGTGATGGACAGCTTCGGCATCGACCAGGCCGTGCTCATGGGCTGGTCGATGGGCGTCAACACGATGTTCGAGCTCGCCGTGCACCACCCGGAGCGGGTGCGAGGGCTGTTCGCCGTCGCGGGGGTGCCGGGAGACACCTTCGCGACCATGCTCGGGCCGCTCTACGTGCCGCGGATCCTGGCCCGGACCGTCACGGTCGGCTTCTCCACCGTGCTCAAGTACGCCGGCAAGGCGATCACCCCGGTCAGCACCCGGCTCCCCGTCGGGCGGCGGGCCATCAAGGTCATCTCGCACAGCGGGTTCATGTTCCCGGTGGCCGACCCTGAGCTGGCCGCGCGGGCGGTGAAGGAGTTCCTGACGACACCGGTCGACTGGTACTTCCACCTCGCGCTGAGCACGTCCAAGCACGCGCGGGTGCCGCTGAGCAAAGTGCGCGTGCCGGCGCTGTTCGTGGCCGGCGCCTACGACATCCTCGCCGGCACCCGCGACATGGCCTCGGCGGCGAGACGCCTCCAGCAGGGCGAGTACGTCGAGCTCCGCGGCACCCACTTCATCGCGATGGAGCAGCCCGAGCGCGTGCACCAGCTGCTGCTCGACTTCCTCGAGCGGATCGGCTGATGCGCCGGGCTCTCGGGGTCCTGGTCTGCGCCGCGGTCCTGGCAGCATGCGACCAGGGCGGCAACGAGAGCACGCTCGAGACCACCGGCACCACCCCCGCGAGCCCCAGCACCTCCGCCACTGAGCCGAGTGACCCGACGACGAGCGACTCCCCCGACCCGGAGGTCGTGGAGACCATCGCCACCGGGCTCGAGGTGCCGTGGGGTCTGGACTTCTTCCCCGACGGGGACGCGATCGTCACCGAGCGCGACAGCAAGAGGGTGCTCCGGATCGGGGGCGAGGGTGATCACGAGGTCACCGAGCTCGGCACCATCGAGGCAGCGGAGCCGTTCAACGAGGCCGGCCTGCTCGGGGTGGCCCTGTCCCCCGACTTCGAGAGCGACCGCACGGCGTACTTCTACGTCAGCACGGCAACAGACAACCGGGTGCTCCGCGCGCAGATCGACGGCGACTCACTCGGCACACCCGAGCCGATCCTCACCGGCATCCCGCTCGGCAGCAACCACGACGGTGGGCGGCTGCAGTTCGGTCCGGACGGCTACCTCTACGTCTCCACCGGAGAGACCGGCGCGCAGCCCCAGCTCGCACAGGATCGGGAGTCGCTGGCGGGCAAGATCCTGCGGATCACGACCGACGGCGAGCCGGCGCCCGGCAATCCCTTCGACACCGAGATCTGGAGCTGGGGTCACCGGAACGTCCAGGGCCTGGCGTTCGACGACGCCGACCAGCTGTGGGCATCCGAGTTCGGCCAGACCAGACTTCGACGAGTTGAACCTCATCGAGTGCGGGCGCCAACTACGGCTGGCCCGAGGTCGAGGGCGGTGGCGGCAGCACCCGACTTCGTCGACCCGCAGTTCACCTGGTCGACCGACGAGGCCTCACCCTCGGGTCTGGCGTACTCCGACGGCTCCCTGTGGATGGCCGCGCTGCGGGGCGAGCGGCTCTGGCGGGTGCAGGTGACCGGCGACCGGCCGCGGGCCCCCGAGGGCTTCTTCGTCGGCGACTACGGCCGGATGCGGACCATCGCGGTCGGCCCCGACGGCAACCTCTGGGTGACCACCAGCAACCGCGACGGCCGCGGCGACCCTGCGGACGAGGACGACCGGATCCTGCTCTCCGACGACGGCACCCTGCTGCGCGCCTGGACCAACGACCCCGAGGGGTTGATCGACGGTCCGACCGTGGTGCTGTGCAACGGTCTCGGCACCAGCCCGTACGCGTGGCCGGCGCTGCTGGACCCCGCGTGCGGGGTTCGCGTGGTGTCCTGGAACCACCGAGGCACCGGCGGCTCCGACCGGCCGGCCGACGCCTCCCACGTCGAGATCCAGCACTTCGTGCAGGACGGCCTCTCCGTGATGGACAGCTTCGGGATCGACCAGGCCGTGCTGATGGGCTGGTCGATGGGCGTCAACACTATGTTCGAGCTCGCCGTGCACCACCCGGAGCGGGTGCGGGGGCTGTTCGCCGTCGCGGGCGTGCCGGGCGACACTTTCGCGACGATGCTCGGGCCGCTCTACGTGCCGCGGGTCCTGGCCCGGACCGTCACGGTCGGCTTCTCCACCGTGCTCAAGTACGCCGGCAAGGCGATCACCCCGGTCAGCACCCGGCTCCCCGTCGGACGGCGCGCGATCAAGGTCATCTCGCACAGCGGATTCATGTTCCCGGTGGCCGACCCTGAGCTCGCGGCGCGCGCAGTCAAGGAGTTCCTGACGACACCGGTCGACTGGTACTTCCATCTCGCCCTGAGCACCTCCAAGCACGCTCGGGTGCCGCTGAGCAAGGTGCACGTGCCGGCACTGTTCGTGGCCGGCGCCTACGACATCCTCGCCGGCACCCGCGACATGGCCTCGGCGGCGAGGCGCCTCCAGCAGGGCGAGTACGTCGAGCTCCGCGGCACCCACTTCATCGCGATGGAACAGCCCGAGCGCGTGCACCTGCTACTGCTCGACTTCCTCGAGCGGATCGGCTGATGCGCCGGGCTCTCGGGGTCCTGGTCTGCGCCGCTCTTCTGACCGCGTGCGACCAGGGCGGCAACGAGAGCACCCTCGAGACCACCGGCACCACCCCCGCGAGCCCCAGCACCTCCACCTCTGAGCCGAGCGACCCCGCGACGAGCGACGGCCCCGACCCGGAGGTCGTGGAGACCATCGCCACCGGGCTCGAGGTGCCGTGGGGCCTGGACTTCTTCCCCGACGGCGACGCGATCGTCACCGAGCGCGACAGCAAGCGGGTGCTGCGAATCGGCGCCGAGGGTGACCACGAGATCACCGAGCTCGGCACCATCGAGGCAGCCGAGCCGTTCAACGAGGCCGGCCTGCTCGGGGTGGCCCTGTCCCCCGACTTCGAGAGCGACCGCACGGCGTACTTCTACGTCAGCACGGCAACGGACAACCGGGTGCTGCGCGCGCAGATCGACGGCGACTCACTCGGCACACCCGAGCCGATCCTCACCGGCATCCCGCTCGGCAGCAACCACGACGGCGGGCGGCTGCAGTTCGGTCCGGACGGCTACCTCTACGTCTCCACCGGAGAGACCGGCGCGCAGCCCCAGCTCGCGCAGGATCGAGAGTCGCTGGCGGGCAAGATCCTCCGGATCACGACCGACGGCGAGCCGGCGCCGGGCAATCCCTTCGACACCGAGATCTGGAGCTGGGGTCACCGGAACGTCCAGGGCCTGGCGTTCGACGACGGCGAGCGGCTGTGGGCGTCCGAGTTCGGCCAGGACCGCGTTCGACGAGCTGAACCTCATCGAGGAGGGCGCCAACTACGGGTGGCCCGAGGTCGAGGGCGAAGGCGGCGCACCCGACTACGTCGACCCGCAGGTCACCTGGTCGACCGACGAGGCCTCCCCCTCCGGTTTGGCGTACTCCGACGGCTTCCTGTGGATGGCCGCGTTGCGGGGCGAGCGGCTGTGGCGGGTGCAGGTGACCGGCGACCGGGCGCGAGACCCCGAGGGCTTCTTCGTCGGCGACTACGGCCGGATGCGCACCATCGCGGTCGCCCCCGACGGGCAGCCTCTGGGTGACAACGAGCAACCGCGACGGCCGCGGCGACCCGGCGGACGAGGACGACCGGATCCTGCTCGTCCAGCCCTGATCTCAGACGGCGAGGACCTGGATGACCAGGTAGCCGGCCAGCGCGACCTCGACGCAGGCGCCGAGCACGTCGCCGGTGACGCCGCCCAGCCGGTGGCGGGCCGTCACCAGGACGACCGCGGCGACGCTCACTGCCGCCGCCACTCCGACGACCCCGCGCCACTGGTCGACCAGCCCCGCCGCAGCCGCGACCGCACCGAGCACGAGTACGACGAGCAGTGCCGGCACCGACCCGGCGACCGCACTCCCGAGACCGTCGGTCCGCGCGGCCCGGACGCCCCTGGCGCATCCCAGCGCCAGCACGGCCCGGCTGGCGACCACGGCCAGGCACAGCGTCGCCGCCTCGGATCCCGCGTCCCGCGACGCCACCACCGAGGCCAGGGCGGCGACCTGGACGAGGAGCACCAGCACCAGTGTCGCGACGCCCGCTGGGCCGACGTCGCCGCGGCGCATCACCTCGAGACGCCGCCCCCGGTCGCCCTGGACGGCGAGCCCGTCGGCGGTGTCCGCCAGCCCGTCCAGGTGCAGCGCCCCCGACCCGAGCGCCAGCACTGCGACCACCAGGGCCGCGGTCAGCATCGGAGGTGCGTCGGTGGCCCCCAGTGCCCACCCGGCCGCGGCCGCTACCGCGGCGACCGGCAGTACGACGACGGGAGCGAGCACCATGGCGAGCGCGGCGACTCGCGGCTCCAGGGAGCGCGGCGCAGGCACCGGCAGCACCGTTAGCGTTCCGGCGGAGAGGCGCACCGCGTCGGCGAGCACCCTCATCCGGTGACGTCGGCCAGCGTGGCCATCCCGTCCAGGAGCAGCGGGGCGGTCCGGAGCACCGGCAACGCGGTCAGCGCGCCGCTCCCCTCGCCGAGCCGCAGCTCGAGGTCGAGGATCGGGCGCAGCCCGAGGGCGTCCAGCACCCGGCCGTGGGCGGGTTCGGTGGAGCGGTGCCCCGCGCACCACCAGGCGGAGGAGCCCGGCGCCAGCCGCTCCGCGAGCAGGGCACAGGCGCCCGAGATGACACCGTCCAGGAGCACCGGCGTTCCGCGCTCCGCCGCGCGGACCAGAAAGCCGGTGGCAGCAGCCAGGTCCGCGCTCCCAGCGACCCGCAGCAGTGCCACGGGGTCGGACCCGTGCCGTCGGGCGCGGGCGAGCGCCGCGTCCACGACGGCGCGTTTGCGCAGCAACGTCTCATCGTCCACACCGGTGCCGCGGCCCACCACCTCGGCCGCCTCCAGCCCCAGCACCGCGCCGATGAGCGTCGCAGCCACCGTGGTGTTGCCGATGCCCATGTCACCGGGGACGAGCAGATCCGCGCCGGCGTCGATCTCCTCGTCCGCGACGGTCCGTCCTGCGGCGAGCGCGGCCTCGACCTCGGCAGCGCTGAGGGCGTCCTCCCGGTCGATCGCGCCGCTGCCCCGACGTACCTTGTGCTCGCCTACCTTGATCGGTGCTCCCTCGAGGTCGTCGTCGACTCCGAGGTCGAGGACCCGCACCCCGACGCCGTGCGCCCGAGCGAGCACCGTGACCGCCGCGCCGCCTCGGAGGAACTCACGCACCATCAGCTGCGGTCACCTGGCGGGGATACGCCGAGACCGGTGCGCTCTGCGCGGTGACCCCGTGGTCGCCAGCGAACACCACCAGCTCAACGCGCGCCGGCGGCGCCGGGTACGCCGTCCCCTGGACGCCGGCCAGCCACACGGCGAGATCCTCCAGCCGGCCCAGCGCACCGAGCGGCTTGGCCAGCCCGTCCAACCGCTCCCGGGCGGCGTCCCGAGCCGCCTGGTCGATCGTCGCCGGTCCCTTCATGCGTGCTCTCCTGTCAGTCGTTGCACCCGCCCCGCTGTCACCAGCCGGACGTCGTCACTTGCGGCCGCCAGCCGCTGGTTGAGCCTCCCCAGCGCGTCGCGGAACAGCACCCCCGACCGGGTGCCGGGGACCACCCCGACCGCCGACCTCGTTGCTGACCGCCACCACCGGCACCCTCACCGAGCGCCACGCCTCCAGCAGCCGCTCCACCTCGCGGTCGAGCCGCTCCTGCCAGCCGGCGTCGCCGTCCGTGGAGTCCCACGCGCCGGCGTCGGTCATCACGGCCGCGAGCCAGGTGGCGAGGCAGTCCACGAGGACCGGCCCGCTCGCCTCCGAGAGGACCCCGGCCACGTCCATCGTCTCCCGCGTGGACCAGGAGGTGGGGCGGGCGCTCTGGTGCGCCGCCACCCGCGCAGCCCAGTCGAGGTCGGTGGCCTCCGGCACCGGTCCGGGTGCCACGTAGGTCACGTCGGTCCGGTCCCGGAACAGCCGTTGGGCGTGCCGGGACTTGCCCGAGCGCGCTCCGCCGAGCACGAGCGTCCGCCGAGCCGGCACCACCGCAGGCACGACGGTCCCCCTCGGCGCACCGCTCTCGGGAAGCGCAGCCCCGAGCGCAGCGACGAAGGCGGCGCGCACCTCGGCGTCGGGATGCACGGCCACCCGGATGTACCGGCCGTCGAGGCCGGGGAACGTCTCCGCCCTGCGCACCGCGATCCCTCGCTCGAGCAGCCGCTCGCGCAGCCCCTCGTCGGGGCCGCGCAGCAGCAGAAAGTTCGCGGGCGACGACCAGACAGTCACGTCCAGAGGACCCAGCAGGTCCAGCAGCGACTCCCGGGCCTCGGCCACCGCAGCGGCGCGGCGACGCCGCTCGTCCTCCGCACCCGTGGCCAGCGTGGCCGCGCGGACGGCGAGCGAGCTCACCGGCCAGGGCTGGCGGACGGCTGCGAGCCCGGCCGTCAGCTCGGGCGCAGCGAGCAGGTAGCCGACGCGCAGCCCGGCCAGGCCCCACAGCTTGGTGAGGCTGCGCACGCACACCAGTCCGGGGATGCCCGCCCCGTACACGCCCATCGCGTCGGGCAGGAACTCGGCGAACGCCTCGTCGAGAACCAGGACCCGCCCGGGTCGGGCCAGCGCGGCGAGCACCTCGAGCGACTCCGTGCGGCCCGTCGGGTTGTCCGGGCGGCCCAGGACCACGAGGTCGGCGTCCTCGGGAACCGCGGCCGGGTCGAGCGCGAAGTCGTCCGCCGGCCGTCGCTGCACCCGGTGCACCGGCACGCCGGCGGACGCCAACGCCGCCTCCGGTGCGGTGAACGAGGGATGCACGCAGGCGGCGAGGCGGGGCCGCACCGCCTGCGCCAGCAGCCAGAACGCCTCGGCCGCGCCGTTGAGCAGTAGGCACTCGTCCGGAGCGACCGCGTGCCGGGCCGCGATCGCCTCGATCGCCAGGGCGTCGTCGGGGTAGCCGGCCGGGTCGACGGCCCCGCAGCTCTTGGAGCAGCCAGTCCGGGGTCGGGCCCCAGACGTTGACCGCGAGATCGACGGCGCCGGCCGGCACCTGGCGGTCGCCGTGGTCGTGCAGCGAGTCCACTAGAAGTCGATCCCGCGCTTGGCGCGGACCCCGGTCGTGAACGCGTGCTTGACCATCCGCATCTCGGTCACCGTGTCGGCCAGGTCGACCAGCTCCGTAGGCGCATTGCGTCCTGTGCAGAAGACGTTGGTCCGCTCGGCACGCTCCCGGATCGCGCTCCACACCGGCTCGGCCTCGATCCACCCGTAGTTCACGGGGTAGGTGATCTCATCGAGCACGAGCAGGTCGTACCGGTCGGAATTGAGCGCTTCCGCCGCCGCTCGCCACGCCTCGCGGGCGATCACGGCTGACCGGTCCAGGTCGTCGGACTCCCAGGTGAAGCCGTCGCCGATCGTCCACCAGTCCACCCCGAGCTGACGCGCGATCTTCTCCTCGCCGACCCGCCACTTCCCGGACTTCATGAACTGGACGACCCCGACGGACCAGTCTCTCGCCACGGCTCGCATGATCGTGCCGAACGCGGCCGTGGACTTGCCCTTCCCGTCCCCCGTGTTGACCAGGACGATCGACGGCACGACACGACGTTCGGGCCTCGCACTGTCGTGACTCGGGAGGATCGGCTGCTCGGTCATGGTCGGTCTCCTTGGTTGCGGTGGAGGAGGTACTCGGCGGCGGCGCCGGCAACCACCACCACCCAGACGGCGTTGCGAACGACCCGGACCGCGTCCTCGACGTCGCCGCCGGCCGGTTCGGCGCCGGCCGGATTGAGGACGTAGTGACCGGGCTTGGTGAGCCGCAGGCCCAGACGCAGGGCCAGCGCTGCCATCGGCCAGCCGGCGTTCGGCGATTCCGTACGGCGCGCCTCGCCACGCAGTCCGGGCCAGTCGGTCCCGCCGAGGAGCAGGACCGCCGTCAGCCGGGCGGGCACGAAGTTCAGGACGTCGTCGGCACGAGCGGCCACCCGGCCGGCGTATCGCCAGCGTCGGTCCCGGTAGCCCCAGCAGGCGTCGGCGGTGTTGGCAAAGCGGTAGAGGGCGGCGCCCGGCAAGCCGGCCACGAGATACCAGGTGAGGGGCGCCACCACCGCGTCCGAAAGGTTCTCGGCCAGCGACTCGATCGCTGCGCCGCGCACCTCCTCCGGACCGAGGTCGCGAGTGTCGCGGCTGACGATCCGGGACAACGCGGCGCGCCCGGCCTCGGTGTCAGTCTCGATCGCGGTCTCCACCGCCGACACCTCGCGCAGCAGCATCCGGGCAGACAGCAACGGCCAGAGCGATGCTCCACGCATTGCGATCCGGGCCGGCCGCCCGAGTCGTGTGGTCGCCCGATCAACGGTCACTGCGGCGACCACGGAGGCCACCGCGCCGGCGGCCCAGGCGAGACCACCGACGGCGATGGCTCGGCCGCGCGGCTCGGCGGGTACGACGCCGGCGACCCGCGTCGAGATAGCGGCCGGTCCAGACAACAGGGTGCAGCGCGCGCGGGCGGCTCCTCGACCGCCGCGTCGAGGGCGGCGGCCACCAGCAGGCTCACTGGATGCCTCCGCACCGGGAGCACGGCCGGCCCCGCATCGCGCATGAGCACCTCGACCCGGGCGCCGTACACCTCGGAAAGGAGGGCCGGCCGCAGCACCTCGGCCGGGGTGGCGTCGGCCACGACCCGCCCCTGGTGCAGCAGGACCACTCGGCGTCCGTACTGGCCGGCGAGGGTGAGGTCGTGCATGGCCGCGACCACGGTCAGCTCGTCCTGCAGCCGGAGCCGGCCGACCAGGTCGAGCACGCTCTGCTGGTGGCCGATGTCGAGGGCGCTGGTCGGCTCGTCGAGGAGCAGCACCTGCGGGCTCCTGCGCCAGCGCGCGGCCGAGCACCACCCGCTGGAGCTCGCCGCCGGAGACGTCGACCGCGGGCCGGTCGGCCAGCTCGGTCAGATCGAGACGCTCGAGGGTGCGGACCACCGCGTCGCGATCCTCGGCGGTCTCGCTGCCGAACCTGCGCAGGTGCGGGGTACGGCCGAGGGTCACCAGGTCCCGGACGCTCATGCCCTCCGGCACGACCGGGCGCTGTGGCATCAGCGCCACCACCCGGGCCATCCGCCGCCGCGGGGATTTCGCCGGGATCCAGTCCCCCCACCCGCAGATGACCTGACGCCGGGATCAGGCCCGCGACGGCGTGCAGCAGCGAGGTCTTGCCGGCGCCGTTGGGGCCGACGACGGCGACCCAGTCGCCGGGTTCCACGCACAGGTCGACGTCGGTCACCACCTGCACGCCGCCCCGTTGGACGCAGACCCGCCGGCACTCGAGCACGGGCCGCGCCCCGAGGCCTGTCACAGCGCCCCCTTGTAACGACGCAGCACGACCACGAAGAACGGGGCTCCCACGATCGCGGTGACGACACCGATCGGCAGCTCCGCCGGAGCGGTGGCGGCGCGGGCGAGCACGTCGGCGAGCACCAGGAACGCGGCGCCGAACAGCAACGACAGCGGGATCAGCGTGTGGTGAGCTGCGCCGAACAACAACCTCACCGTGTGCGGCACCACGATCCCGACGAAGCCGATCAGGCCGCTCACGCTGACCACGGCCGCGGTGCCGAGGGTCGCGGCGAGCACCAGGATCAGCCGAACCCGGGCCGGGTTGATGCCGAGGCTGGCCGCCTCGACGTCACCGACGGCCATCACGTCGAGGGTCCGTCGGTACAGCAGGATCGCGCCGCAGGACACGACGACGTACGGGAGCGCGATCATGACGTCGGACCACCCCTCGGTGCTGAGCCGCCCGAGCATCCAGGAGTAGACCGCCAGCAGGGAGTCGTCGTACCGCTGCTGAACGTAGTTCTGGATCGCGTTGAAGAACGCACCCACGGCCACCCCCGCGAGCACGATCGCTACGGCGCCGCGGGTCCCGCCGACCGTGCTGCCGAGCGCGTACGTCGCCGCGACTCCGATGACTCCACCGAGGAACGCGAGCACCGGGATCCCAGCTGCCCCGATGCTGCCGCCGGACACGATCCCGAGAGTGGCGCCGAGCCCGGCCCCGCTGGAGACCCCCAACAGGTAGGGGTCGGCGAGCGGGTTGCGGAACACGCCTTGGTACGCCGTCCCCGCCGCCGCCAGCGTGGCCCCGACCAGGACGCCGAGCACCACCCGGGGCAGCCGGATCTGCCACAGGATCGCCTCCTGGGTGCGGGACAGGCCGGAGTCGATCGAGACCAGCGGCAGCCCGTCCAGGAGCTCGAGGACGACCCCGCGGGCGCTGAGTCCCGCGGGGCCGACGAGGGCACCGACGACCACGGCGACGAACAACGTCACGACCCCGAGCAGCAGCTTCAGGGCGCGCGCGGAGGGCCGGGTGGCGTACCAGCGGAGTACCCGCGCGGTGCGCGTCTGCTCCCTCTCCGGGGCCTTCGCGAGGTCCAGTGCCATGGCGCGCTGCTCAGTCCTCGAGCCCGAGTGCCTCGGCGTTCTCGGTCAGGAGGCCGCTGATGCTCTCCGCGAACTCCACCACGCGGGGTCCCCAGCGGCTGCTGATGTCCTCGTTCACGACGTGGAGCTGAGCGTTCTCCACCGCGTCGACGCTCTCCCAGCCCGGCCGGCCGGCGACGTCATCGGCGGTGATCCCGCAGCACTCGTTGTCGCCGATGAACACGAGGTCGGGGTCCGCGGAGACGACGTACTCGCTCGAGAGCTGCGGGTATTGGTCCCCCTCACCTGCGGCGTCTGCGATGTTCTCGAGACCGAACAGGGAGTAGACCTGGCCGATGAACGTGTCACCACTGACGCTGAAGAGGTCGGGGCCGAGCTCGTGGAAGTACGTGAGTCCCGAGGTGTCCGGAGCCGAGGCCAGGGCATCGTCGATCCCGGCCCGGACGTCTGCGACGACCTGCCCGGCCTCGTCGACGTGGCCGGTCGCCGCGCCCAGGCGCTCGAGCTGCGAGTAGGACTCGTCCAGATCGGTGGCGGACGGCAGCACCAGCACCGGCACCTGCACCGCCTCGAGCCCGTCGACGAGACCGCCCGTGTCGCCCGAGGTCACGACCAGGTCGGGCTCGTAGCCGAGTATCGCCTCGACGTTCGGCTCGAAGCCGGACAGCTCGGTGACCGGGACTCCCTCGGGGAAGTCGGACTGGTCGTCGACCGCGACCACCTGGTCTCCGGCGCCGATGGCCCAGAGCATCTCGGTAGTGGTCGGGCTCAGCGACACGATCGACGCCGGCTCGGCCTCGACCGTGATCTGCTCGCCTCCTTCCTCGGGACCGGAGAGCACTTCGACGGGGAAGCTGGCGTCCGACGCCGAGGCCGGTCGTTGGTCGTCGTCGTCGGAGTCGGACTCGCCGCAACCGGCGAGGAGGAACGGCAAGGTCAGGAAACACAAGCGTCGGCCAGATGGCTCGGCGTCGGCGAATCATTGAGGGCACTGCATCCTCCGGGTCTGCGGAGGACGAAAGCTGTCGTCGCACCGCTCGAGCCGCGAGGCTGTCTGCCGCACGAACTAATCCTTCGTCCGAGGCTTAGTCACGTGGCCACAGGTCAGGTGACCTGGCTCGTCCGGCCACCCGAGCGGCCGGCTTCACAGTTGCGGGACAGCACCGGAATCGCACCGGACTTCACTGAACCCTGTGGCTAGCTCCCGCACCTGACGGGAGCGCGCTCACTGTACTCCCTGCGACCGCTGGATCGGCGCCGTCGGCCGGTGTGGGATGAGCCACCGACGGCAGTCGCCTAGGGTGTCCGCGATGAACGGTCGCCTGATCGTGCTCGGCACGACCTCTGACGCCGGCAAGACCGTGGTGACCACGGGTCTGTGCCGAGTGCTGGCGCGTCGCGACATCCGGGTGGCGCCGTTCAAGGCCCAGAACATGTCGAACAACTCGATGGTCACCGCCGACGGCCGCGAGATCGGCCGGGCCCAGTGGATCCAGGCCGTGGCCGCGCGCGCAGAGCCGGAGGCGGCGATGAACCCGGTGCTGCTCAAGCCGGGCAGCGATCTGACCAGCCATGTGGTCGTCATGGGTGAGCCGGCGGGACGCCTCGGCGCCGGGGAGTTCGCCGGCTCCCGCTCCGGCCCTGGCGCGCGCGGCGTACGACGCGTTCGACGACCTCGCGAGCCGCTACGACGTGGTGGTGGCCGAGGGCGCCGGGAGCCCCGCCGAGATCAACCTCCGCGCTCACGACTTCGTCAACATGGGCCTGGCCCGGCACGCGGACGATGCCCGCGTTGCTGGTCGGCGACATCGACCGGGGCGGTGTCTTCGCGGCGATGCACGGCACCCTGGCCCTGCTGGAGGCCGAGGACCAGCGACTCGTCGCCGGTCTGATGCTCAACAAGTTCCGAGGGGACCTCGACCTCCTGCGTCCCGGCCTGACCGCGATCGAGCGACTCACGGGCAGGCCGGTGTTCGGCGTGCTGCCCTGGCTCCCGGATCTGTGGCTCGACTCCGAGGACTCACTGTCGGTGGCGGATCGTCCCCGTCCGGCCGACGCGGGCCAACGGCGACTGCGGGTGGCAGTCGTCAGGTTCCCGCGGATCAGCAACTTCACCGACCTGGACGCCTTGTGCCTGGAGCCAGGACTCGAGGTGAGCTTCGTCGACGACGCCCGCTCGCTCCGCGCGGCAGACATCGTGGTGCTGCCGGGCACCCGGGCCACGATTGCCGACCTGGCGTGGCTGCACGACCGTGGGCTCGCCGACGGCGTACGCGCCCACGCGATCGCCGGCGGAGTGGTGCTCGGGATCTGCGGCGGGTTCCAGATGCTGGGTCGGGAAATCGCCGATCCGGCCGGCGTCGAAGGTCGGCCGGGGGTGACCGTGGCCGGACTCGGACTGCTCGACGTCATGACCACCTTCGGCAAGGAGAAGGTGCTCGGCCTGCCGACCGGCACGGCGCTCGGGGCGACGGTCAGCGGATACGAGATCCATCACGGCCGCGTGCGCGTCGATGCCGGCGACGAGTTCCTCGGTGGCAGCCGGTCCGGCGCCGTCTTCGGGACCATGTGGCACGGGTCCCTCGAGAGCGATGAGTTCCGGGCAGCGTGGGTGACCGAGGCTGCCGCGCTGGCCGGGCTCACCGACTTCGAACCCGGCACGACATCGTTCGCCGCCGCCCGCGACGCCCGGATCGACGCGATCGCCGACGGTCTGGAGGAGCATGTAGACGTCGATGCGGTGCTCGAACTGATCGACCGAGGCGCACCCTCGGATCCGCCGCTGGTGCGCGGCGGACTCGTCAGCTGAGCTTCTCCAGGATCAGCTCGCGGACCCGGTTGGCGTCGGCCTGACCGCGCATCTCCTGCATCACGGCTCCGATCAGCGCGCCAGCCGCGGCGACCTTGCCGTCGCGGATCTTGTCGGCGACGTCGGGGTTGGCGGCGATCGCGTTGTCGACGGCGGCGCTCAGCGCGCCCTCGTCGGACACGATCGCGAGGCCCCGGGCCGCGACGATCTCGGCCGGGCTGCCCTCACCCGCGAGCAGCCCGTCGAAGACCTGACGGGCCAGCTTGTCGTTGATCTGCCCGCCGTCCACGAGAGCCTGCACCTCGGCCACCTGCTGCGGCGTGACCCCGAGGTCGGCGATGTCGACGCCCGTGTCGTTGGCGCGGCGGGCCAGCTCGGAGAGCCACCACTTCTTCGCAGCCGACGGTGCGGCGCCGGCGGCGATGGTCTCCTCGACCAGGCCGAGTGCGCCCGCGCCGACGGTGTCGCGCATCTCCAGGTCGGAGAAGCCCCACTCGGCCTGCAGCCTGGTCCGCTTCTGGGCCGGGTTCTCCGGCAGCGTGCCGCGCAGCTCCTCCACCCACTCCCGGCTCGGCGCCATCGGCACCAGGTCGGGCTCGGGGAAGTACCGGTAGTCCTCGGCGTCCGACTTCTCCCGGCCGCTGGTGGTGATCCCGGTGTCCTCGTGCCAGTGCCGGGTCTCCTGCAGGATCTTGTCGCCGGCGTCCAGGACGGCCGCGTGCCGGGACATCTCGTAGCGGACCGCGCGCTCGACCGATCGGAACGAGTTGACGTTCTTGGTCTCCGTCCGGGTTCCCGAGTACGTCGGAGCCCTTCGGCGCGAGCGACAGGTTCACGTCGGCGCGCAGGTTGCCCTGGTCCATCCGCGCCTCGGAGACGCCGAGCGCCAGGATCAGCTCGCGCAGCTGCTGCACGTACGCGCGCGCAACCTCCGGAGCCTTGGCGCCGGCGCCGACGATCGGCTTGGTGACGATCTCGATCAGCGGGATGCCGGCCCGGTTGTAGTCGACGAGCGAGTAGTCGGCGCCGTGGATCCGTCCGGTGGCGCCGCCGACGTGCAGCGACTTGCCGGTGTCCTCCTCCATGTGCGCGCGCTCGATCTCGACCCTAAAAGTCTGGGGGCCGGTCTCTCCTTGGATCTCCACGTCCATGAAGCCCTCGAACGCGATCGGCTCGTCGTACTGGCTGGTCTGGAAGTTCTTCGGCATGTCCGGGTAGAAGTAGTTCTTCCGCGCGAACCGGCACCACTCCGCGATCTCGCAGTTCAGCGCCAGCCCGATCCGGATCGCCGACTCCACGGCCTTGCCGTTGACCACCGGCATCGCGCCGGGCAGACCGAGGCAGACCGGGCAGACCGAGGTGTTCGGCTCCTCGCCGAAGGACGCCGGGCAGCCGCAGAACATCTTGGTGGCGGTGTTGAGCTCGACGTGGACCTCGAGCCCCAGGGCGGGGTCGTACTTCTCGAGGACCTCCTCGAACGGGACCAGGGTCGCGGTCATGCCGAGGGTCCTTCCGTGAGTTCGGGGGCCTGGGCCAGCAGCGGCCCGCCCCACTGGTCGCGCAGCAGCGTCTCGAGCGCGGCGCCGACCCGGTAGACCCGGTCGTCGGCGAGCGCCGGCGCGAGGATCTGTACGCCGGCCGGCAGCCCGTCCTCGTCGGCGAGGCCGCTGGGGATCGAGATGCCGGGCACGCCGGACAGGTTGGCCGGGATGGTGGCCAGGTCGTTGAGGTACATCGCCAGCGGGTCGTCGATCTTGGCGCCGATCTTGAAGGCGGTGGTCGGCGCGGTCGGCGAGACCAGCACGTCGGCCTTCTCGAAGGCGGCGTCGAAGTCGCGGATCACCAGCGTCCGCACCTTCTGGGCCTGGCCGTAGTAGGCGTCGTAGTAGCCGCTGGAGAGGGCGTAGGTGCCGAGGATGATCCGGCGCTTGACCTCGTCGCCGAAGCCGGCGTCGCGGGTCGCCCGCATCACCTCCTCGGCGCTCGGGCTCTCGATGCCCTCGGGCAGCACCCGCAGCCCGTAGCGCATGGCGTCGAACTTCGCGAGGTTGCTCGACGCCTCCGCCGGCAGGATCAGGTAGTACGTCGCCAGCGCGTGCACGAACGTCGGGCAGGACACCTCGACGAGCTCGGCGCCGGCCTTGACCATCAGGTCCATCGACTCCTGGAAGCGCGCGAGCACGCCCTCCTGGTAGCCATCGCCGCCGAGCTCCTTGACCACGCCGATCCGGACGCCGGTCAGGTCGCCGTCGGCGCCGAGCCGGGCCGCGTCGGTGAGGTCCGGCACCTTGTCCTGGACCGAGGTCGAGTCCATCGGGTCGTGGCCGCCGATGATCTCGTGCAGGAGCGCGGCGTCGTACACCGTCCGGGTCACCGGGCCGACCTGGTCGAGCGAGTTGGCCAGCGCCACCAGTCCGTAGCGGGACACCGAGCCGTAGGTCGGCTTCACGCCCACCGTCCCGGTCACCGCGCCCGGCTGGCGGATCGAGCCGCCGGTGTCGGTGCCGAGCGCGATCGGTGCCTCGTAGGCGGCCACGGCCGCGGCCGAGCCACCGCCGGAGCCGCCCGGGATCCGGTCGAGGTCCCACGGGTTGTGGGTCGGGCCGTACGCCGAGTGCTCGGTCGAGGAGCCCATCGCGAACTCGTCCATGTTGGTCTTGCCGAGGATCGGGAGGCCCGCCTGGCGCAGCTTCGTGACCACCGTGGCGTCGTACGGCGGAATCCAGCCCTCGAGGATCCGCGAGCCGCAGGTGGTCGGCAGGCCGCGGGTAGCGAGCACGTCCTTGACCGCGATCGGCACCCCGTCGAGGACGCTCGCGGGCGCGCCGGAGGCCCGGCGCGCGTCGGAGGCCGCGGCCTGCTCCAGCGCCCCGTCGGTGTCGACGTGCAGGAACGCGTGCACGGCGCCGTCGACGGCGCCGATCCGGTCGAGGTGGGCCTGGGTCAGCTCGACCGAGGTGGTCTCACCCGCCGCCAGCGCGTCGACCAGCTCGGCGGCGGTCTTCCTCGTCAGGTCGCTCACTGCTCGTCCCCCAGGATCCGGGGTACGGCGAACCGCTGCTGCTCGACCTCGGGCGCGCCCGACAGCGCCTCCTCTGCGGTCAGGCACGGGACCAGGACGTCGTCGCGGAACACGTTCGTGAGCGGCATCGGGTGCGAGGTGGGCGGGACGTCGTCGCCGGCGACCCCGGCGATCGAGGCGACCGACTCGAGGATCACCGTCAGCTGGGGCGCCAGGTGGTCGAGCTCGGCGTCGTCCAGGTCGATGCGCGCGAGCACCGCCAGGTGAGCGACCTCGTCGCGCGTGATTTCGGGCATGGAGGCAATCCTAGGAGGGCGCCTCCGCCTCGGCTGCGGGGCCCTGATGCACGTCGACCCGGAGTAGGCGGCTCGTCACATCGACCGCCGGTCCGAGCAGGAAGATCACCGCGAGCGTGCCGACCCCGATGGTGGCGCCGAGCAGCCACCCGACCAGCGCGCCGCCGCCCTGGACCAGGCTGTAGCTCCACTTGAACGGGACCGGCGGGTCCCAGGCCAGCGCCGCCGCCTCGGCCGGCCCGGCGCCGGTGTTGGCGCCGAGGTACGCCGCGATCCCCAGCGCGAGCACCGGGAACGCCGCCGCGAGCAGCGCGAGCTGCCACCCGAGGCCGTCGGGAGTGTCCAGCACGTCGATCAGGAACGAGACGGTCCAGCCGACCACGACCACCTGGACGACCGTGCCGAGTCCCGGGTAGACGCGGCGTACCGCCGCGACCAGCAGGAACAGCAGGCTGATCAGCGTGTTGGCCAGCAGGAACGAGATGTCCGTCGCCTTGGAGACCCCGTTGACCAGCGTCGAGTAGCCGTCGGATCCGAGGTCGGCGGTCAGCAGCATGGCGACGCCCGTCCCGAGGACGAAGCACCCGAGTACGAGCATCGCGATCCGGCGCGGTGGGTATCTCACATCCAGGCCAACGTGCGCTCGGCGATCTCTATGCCGACGTCTTCCTGGACGAAGTGGCTGCCGTCCAGCCGGGCGTGCGGCTGACCCTGCGCGCCGGGCACGTGCCGCTGCAGCGGACCGTCGCCCTTGCCGAGGATCGGGTCGCGCCGGCCGAAGAGCGTGAGGAACGGCTTCTCCCACTCCCCCAGGCGCTCCCAGGCGGCGCGGTTGGCCGGGACCGCCGGGTTGTCCGGCGACGTGGGCACCAGCCCGGGGAACGCCCGCGCTCCCGCTTGGTACGACGAGTTCGGGTACGGCGCGTCGTACGCCGCCCGCTCGGCCTTGCTGAGCTTGCGGTGGCTGCCGATCGCGACGATCAGGCCGGCGCTGAACACCGGGGTCCGGCGCGCGAACGTCCGCCACACCCGGAACGCGAACGGGGTGCCGTGCTGGGCGGTGGGCAGGAAGCCGTTGGCGACCACGATCCGGGCGAACCGGTCCTCGTGCTCGGCCGCGAGCCGGAGCCCGAGCAGCGCGCCCCAGTCCTGGCAGATCAGGGTGATCCCGCGCAGATCCAGCGCCTCGATCCACTCCAGCAGCCAGTCGACGTGCGCCTGGTAGGTGTAGTCGGCGACCCGCTTCGGCTTGTCCGACTTGCCGAACCCGATCAGGTCGGGTGCGACGGCCCGATGCCCGGCGGCGGTGAAGACCGGGATCATGTGCCGGTAGAGGTAGCTCCAGGACGGCTCCCCGTGCAGCATCAGCACGGGCGCGGCATCCGGCGGTCCTTCGTCGACGTAGTGCAGTCGCAACCCCTCGCCCACGGTCGCGTAGTGCGGGTCGAACGGGTAGTCGGGCAGGTCCGCGAACCGCTCGTCGGGCGTCCGTAAGGCGTCCATGGGGTCATGCTCCCAGGCCGCACCGGGTACCGACCCTCCATGTCCACCAAGCTCGCGATCATCTACTACTCGTCCTACGGCACCACCGATGCC
This sequence comes from uncultured Actinomycetota bacterium, assembly GCA_963798055.1. Classification (GTDB taxonomy): domain Bacteria; phylum Actinomycetota; class Actinomycetes; order Propionibacteriales; family Nocardioidaceae; genus Nocardioides. The sequence goes on along the minus strand of CAWCRX010000011.1, from coordinate 59,734 downwards.
ATGGCCGAGCGCGCCGCATCGACCGCCGAGAAGCACGGCGCCGAGGTACGCCTCCGGCACGTCGCCGAGACGGCGCCGGACGAGGTCGATCAATCGGCAGGAAGAGTGGCAGGCCCACCGCGACGCCGTGGCGGACGAACCCGGGCGCGAGCCCGACGACCTGGCCTGGGCCGACGTCGCGTGCTGTTCGGCTCGCCCACGCGCTACGGCCACGTGACGAGTCAGATCCAGGCGCTCCTCGACACGCTCGGGCCGCTGTGGGAGGAGGGCAAGCTCGCCGACAAGGTGTACGCCGGCTTCACGGCTCACGCCAGACCGAGCACGGCGGGCAGGAGACCACGCTGCTCTCGCTGCACACCACGCTCGACCACTGCGGCGGCATCGTCGTGCCCCCGGCTACACCGACCCACTCAAGTTCAGAGGACGGCAACCCGTACGGCGTCGGCAAGGTCACCGGCGAGAGCACCGACCTCGACGACGAGGACCACGCGAGGCCTCGACCACCTGGTCGACCAGGGCCCTCGACGTGGCCAGGAAGCTCACCGCCTGACCCCACGATCCATCGGCGGCTCCCCTCTGCTTCGTGCGGCCACCCAACCGATCCGGCTGGTGCCGGCATCTGACAGGGTGACGAGCAAGGGAGCCGCCGATGCCACGCAGTCCCTCCGATGGGGAGTTCACAGAGTTCGCCCACGCTTCTTGGGCCTCGCTCTACCGCACCGCCTACCTGTTGCTGGGCGACGCGGCCGAGGCCGAGGACCTGGTGCAGACGACCCTGGCCAAGACCTACGCGTCGTGGTCGAAGGTCCGAGACGTGAACGCCGCGCCGGGGTACGCCCGCACGGTGCTGGTGAACACCGCCACCTCGTGGTTCCGCAAGCGTTCCTGGCGCAACGAACGGCCGACCGCCGAGCCCCCTGACCTCGTCCACGAATCCGACCCGAGCGACCGGCCGGCGCTGATGAGCGCGCTCGCCGTACTGCCACCGCGGCAGCGGGCCGTGATCGTGCTGCGCTACTACGAAGACCTGAGCGTCGCCCAGGCCGCCACCGCCCTTGGCGTCACCGAGGGCACCGTCAAGAGCCAGACCTCCGACGCCCTCGCCCGGCTGCGCACGCTGCTCGGCGACGCGGTCGTCCCTCAATCCCTGGGAGCCAACCATGACTGAACGCCTGAACCAGCTGCTGCACGCCGAAGCCGACCAGCTCGACATCCCGCCCGTCGCCGCCGACGCCGCACTCACCCGCGGCCGCGGCATGCGCCGCCGCCGTACCTTCGCGATGGCGGGTGCCACCGTCGCAGTCCTCGCTGTCATCGGAGGGACCGCGCTCGTCGCCACGGGAGGCGACGAGGACGACCGGGCCACCGAGCCCGCGGATAGTCCTGCCGCGAATGTCCCCGCTTTCGCCTTCCAGTCGAAGGTTTACCTCGGCGACACGACTGCGACCGTGCCGGACACCGTGCACTCGCTGCACTACACCGCCGAGGGCGTCCTGGTCCGCAGCAACCCCAATGACGGCGCCTCGGACGGCTCGGGTCCCGAGTCGCTCACGCTGGTGCGGTACGACGGCTCCACCGTCGACCTCGGCACCATCCCCGAGGGCGTCGGTCCTGCCACGGACCCTGAGGAGCCGGTCTACGCCCTGGCCGAGGCCCGCGACGGCGGCTTTGTCGCCGTGATCCGCGATGCGACCACCGGTGAGACCGTCAGCGAGGTGCCGCTGCCCGACCTGCCGCCGAGCTACTGGGACGTGCCGCCGCTCGCACTCGACGGCGACACCTTGTACGTCGGCTACGAGTCCGAGGCCGTGGCCGTCGACCTCGCGACCGGTGCCCACCATGGAGTCGAAGGCATGCCCGGGGGGATCCCGGACGTGCAGGGTGGCCGGACCCTCGCCCAGCAGGGCACCACCGTCTCGGTGCTCGACGCCGCCACCGGCGAGCTGGTGCGCAGCTTCGAAGTGGGCCACGACGCCTGGGGAACACTCTCGCCGGACGGTCGCCATCTGGCCGTCTCGGCGTTCGACGACGAGACCTTCGAGGAGAACCTCAGCGTCTACGACGTCGGCACGGGTGAGCTCGTCGACCTCGGTCAGCTCGCCGGCGCACAGGGGCTCGGCTGGACCGCCGCCGGCGACGCCTTCGCCATCGACGAAGGGCGTGCTCACGACCTGCGACCTGGGCTCCGGCGACTGCACCAAGCGCGACGTCGACGTACCGAGCGACGCATTCGTCAAGCTCGGCGGCCGGACCTACGAGTCCTGAGCTCCCTTCGCGCTGACCCGTCGCAAACTTTGCGACGGGTCAGCGGGCCTTTTTCACGCAACTGTCGAATTTCGTCGGTGACCGGCGACGAACGGGTGAAAGATCCGTTCCGACGAGAGGAAACCCGATGAAGTACGTGCTGATGTTCACCAGTGAGCCCGCGCAGCTTGCCGAGGTCGACCCGGCCAGGGCTGAAGAGGTCTACGGGAAGGTGTACGCCTGGTTCGGCGAGCACCAGGCCGTGTTCGCCGACCAGGGTGCCGAGCTCCAGGGCATCGAGACCGCGACCACCGTCAAGCACGGCGGCGTGGTCGTGGACGGTCCGTTCAACGAGGCCAAGGAGGTCGTCGGCGGGTTCAGCGTGATCGACGTACCCGACATGGACGCGGCGATCGAGCTCGCCAAGTCCTGGCCGCACCTGGAGTTCCCTGGCGTCGGCGTCGAGATCCGGCCGATGGTCGAGGACTACAGCCAGTTCGAATGACCCAAGCGTGACTCCGAGCGACGAGCTGCTGGCGACCACGATCCGCGAGGAGTCGGGTCGACTGGTGGCCGCCCTGTACCGCCGCCACGGTGACTTCGACGTCGCCGAGGAGGCGGTGCAGGGCGCGGTCATGGAGGCACTCACCGTCTGGCGACGGGACGGTACGCCGGACCGGCCCGGCGCCTGGCTGACCACGGCCGCCCAGCGCAACGCCCTGGACCTGTTCCGCTCGCGCGGTCGGCGGGACCGGGCAACCGGACGGCTCGCCGGACCAGCCGTCGACGTCGACGCGGCCGACGTGGGAGCCACCGACGACCGGCTCTCGCTGCTGTTCGCGTGCTGTCACCCGGCGCTGGCGCCGGAGGCCCGGCTGCCGCTCACCCTGCGCGCCGTCATCGGTCTCACCACACCGCAGATCGCCCGCGCGTTCCTGGTCAACGAGCAGACGCTGGCCCAGCGGATCGTGCGGGCCAAGCGCAAGATCGTGTCGACCGGCATCGACCTGCGGGTCCCCGACCGCCTCGAGGAGCGGCTGCCCGACGTACTCGCCGTCATCTACCTGATGTACAACGAGGGCTTCGTCTCCTCGACCGGCCGCACCCATGACCGCGACCTCGGCGCCGACGCCGTGTGGCTGGCCGGCGTGGTCGCGACCAGCCTCCCCGACCACGCGGAAGCCTGGGGCCTCGCCGCCCTGCTCACGATCCAACACAGCCGAGCAGCCGCCCGGTTCAGCCCGGAGGGCCGGCTGATCCTGCTCCGCGACCAGGACCGCAGCCTGTGGGATCACCGCGCCGTCGAGCAGGGCACCCACTACCTCGAGCGCGCCGCCTCGCTCCGCTCCCCCGGCAGCTACCAGCTCCAGGCGGCGATCGCCGCGTGTCACGCCGAGGCCGAGTCCTGGAAGGAGACCGACTGGCTGCAGATCGTCACGTTGTACGGCGTCCTCCTCGAGCAGGACCCCTCACCCGTGGTGCGGCTCAACGCGGCCATCGCGCTCGCCCAGCTCGGCCCGCGACAGGCCGCCCATGCCTTGGCCGAGGTCGAGGCGCTCTCGGAGCGGCTCGAGGGCTACCACCTCTGGCACGCGACCCGGGCCGAGCTGCTCCGGCTCAACGGGCGCGACGCCGAGGCCGACTCCGCCGACCAACGAGCGCTGGACCTGACCGGCAACGAGGCCGAGCGACGACTGATCCAGACCCGGCTCCGCCGGCACCCGCTCACCGACGGCTCCTGATCAGACGGCGTCCGGCCCGCCGTCGAGCAAGGCCGTGAAGCCGGCCTCGTCGAGGACCGGCACGCCGAGCTCCTCCGCCTTGTCGGCCTTGGAACCGGCGTTCTCGCCGACCACGACGTAGTCGGTCTTCTTCGACACCGACGAGCTGGCCTTGCCGCCGCGCGACAGGATCGCCTCCTTGGCGCTGTCGCGGCTGTAGCCGTCGAGCGAGCCGGTGACCACGACCGTGAGTCCCTCCAATGTGCGAGCGATCGACTCGTCGCGCTCGTCGGCCATCCGCACGTCGGCCTTGCCCCACTTGTCGACGATCTCGACGTGCCAGTCGACCTTGAACCACTCGATCACCGCCGCGGCGATCGTCGGGCCGACTCCCTCGGCCGCGGCGAGCTCGGCCTCGGACGCCGCCCGGATCGCGTCCATCGAGCCGAACTCCTGGGCCAGCGCCCGCGCCGCGGTGGGGCCGACGTGCCGGATCGACAGCGCGACCAGGACCCGCCAGAGCGGCACCTTCGCCTTGGCCGTGTGGAGGTTGGCGACCAGGCGCGCGCCGTTGGCGGACAGCTGCGGCCCCTCCTCGCCCTTCTTGGGGGCGCGGGTGAAGAGCGGCGCCGTCTTCAGCTTCGCCTCGTCGAGGTCGAAGAGGTCGCCCTCGTTGTCGATGGCCTTCGCGTCGAGGAGCGCGACCGCGGCTTCGTAGCCGAGGCCCTCGATGTCGAAGGCACCTCGGCCGGCCACGTGGAAGACGCGCTCGCGCACCTGCGCCGGGCACACCTCGTGGTTGGGACAGCGCAGGTCCTTGTCGCCCTCCTTCTGCTGGGCGAGCGGCGTCGCGCAGGCCGGGCACTTCGTCGGCATCCGCCAGGGTCGGAGACCCTTCGGACGCAGGCCCAGCACCGGCCCGAGGATCTCGGGGATCACGTCTCCCGCCTTGCGCAGGATCACCGTGTCGCCCGGCCGCACGTCCTTGCGCTTGACCTCGTGGGCGTTGTGCAGGGTCGCGTTCTCGACGGTCGAGCCGGCCACCAGCGTCGGCTCCATCACGCCGTACGGCGTCACCCGTCCGGTGCGGCCGACGTTGACCCGGATCTCGAGCAGCTTGGCGTTGACCTCCTCGGGCGGGTACTTGAACGCGATCGCCCACCGCGGGGCCCGGCTGGTCGAGCCGAGCCGGCGCTGCAGCGAGACGTCGTCGACCTTGATCACCACGCCGTCGATGTCGTACTCGACGAGGTCGTGCCGGTGCTCGCCAGCATGCTCGACGTAGTCCCTCACCTTGGCCAGCGAGGGCAGCACCTTGACCTTGTCGGACGTGGGCAGGCCCCAGGCCTTGAGCGCTTCGTAGGCCTGCGACTGCGCCTTCGGCTCGAAGCCGGTCCGGGCGCCGATCCCGTGGCAGACCATGCCGAGGTCACGGCTGGCGGTGACCCGCGGGTCCTTCTGCCGCAGCGACCCTGCGGCGGCGTTGCGCGGGTTGGCGAACATCGGCTTGCCGGCGTCGGCCATCGAGGCGTTCAGCCGCTCGAACGCATCGGCGGGGAGGAACACCTCGCCGCGCACCTCGAGCAGATCGGGCACGGGGTACTTCTTGGTCCCCGTCAGCCGGTGCGGGATGGGGTCGATGGTCTTCACGTTGGGCGTCACGTCCTCGCCGGTGGTCCCGTCGCCGCGGGTCAGGGCACGGGTCAGCCGGCCCTTCTCGTAGAGCAGGTTGATCGCCAGCCCGTCGACCTTGAGCTCGCACAGCAGGGCCGGCGACTCGACCCCGTCCCGCGCCAACCGGGCGTACCAGGTGTCCAGCTCCTCGAAGCTGAACGCGTTGTCGAGGCTCTCCATCCGCTGCAGGTGGTCGATCGCGGTGAACTCCGTGGAGACGGCGCCGCCGACCTTCTGGGTGGGCGAGTCCGGCGTCCGCAGCTCGGGGAACTCCTCCTCGAGCTCCTGCAGCCGACGCAGCTTCTTGTCGTAGTCGGCGTCGGAGAGCGTCGGGTCGTCCCTGACGAAGTAGCGCCAGCGCGCGTCCTCGATCAGGTCGACGAGCTGTTGGTGCTCCTCGCGGGCCTCGACGTGCTGTCGTCTCAGGATTCGGTCACGGGGACATCTTGCCGCAGCCCACCCCCGGTCCAGACCGCGGAAATAATTCGACTTGCACGGAATGAAACGAATCCGTACTCTGTTCGACGATACGAAACAGTACCGTTTCATCACCTACCTGAGGACACCATGGACACCGTCGAGCACACCCGGCCCCGGATCGAGGGGGACCGCGAGCAGGAGATCCTGGACGCGACCCTCGACGTGCTGGCCGAGGTCGGATACGACCGGCTCACGATGGACGCGGTCGCCACCGCAGCCCGCGCCTCCAAGGCCACGCTCTACCGCCGCTGGAACGGCAAGGTCAGCCTGATCATCGAGGCGCTGCTCTCCCAGAAGGGCCCGATCGCGGCGCCCGACACCGGCAACCTGCGGGACGACCTCTTGGAGACGTTCTGCGGCATGGGTGGCATGACCGACGAGCGGCAGATGTCGATCCTGGGTGCGGTCATCACCGCGATCTCCCGCGACGCCGACTTCGCCGAGGCCTGGCGCACCGAGTTCATCGGCCCCAAGGTCGCCATCGGCCGGGCCATCTACGAACGCGCCCAGGCGCGGGGCGAGGTCCGCGAAGACATCGATCTCGACCTGCTCGCGCCGGCACTGCCCGGCATCATCCTCCACCGGCTCTTCCTGATGGGCCAGCCGCCCACCGAGGAAGTGATCACTCAGGTGATCGACCAAGTCATCATCCCCGCCGCTACCCGCGGCATCGACCAACCGCCCCCCACCAAGAAAGCGGACTCATGACCGACGTTCTCGCAACTGAGGAGGTGGCTCCGGGCAAACAGCCCAAGGAGCTGCACCTCGGATGGGCCCTCGTGCTCATCTCTGTGGCGCAGCTGATGGTGGTGCTCGACGGCACCATCGTCAACATCGCCCTCCCCTACATCCAGGCCGACCTGGGCATCTCCAACGCCAACCTGACCTGGGTGGTCACCGGCTATGCGCTCGCGTTCGGCAGCCTGCTGCTGCTCGGTGGCCGACTCGGTGACCTCTACGGACGCCGACGCATCTTCATCATCGGCCTCACGGTCTTCGGCATCGCCTCACTGCTCGGTGGTCTCGCCACCAGCGAGGGCCTGCTGCTGGCGGCCCGTGGCCTGCAGGGTCTCGGTGCCGCTCTCGCGTCGCCGGCCGCCCTGGCCCTGATCGCCACGACGTTCCCGGCCGGACCGCAGCGCAACCGCGCGTTCGCCGTGTACGCCGCCATGTCCGGCGCCGGCGCAGCCGTCGGCCTGATCCTGGGTGGGTGGCTCACCGGCCTGAACCCCAGCATCGGCAGCCTGGACATCGAGGGCTGGCGGATCACCCTGCTGATCAACACCCCGATCGGCATCGCCGCCGCCCTGCTGGCCCCGCGCTTCCTGCGCGAGTCCGAGCCCCACAAGGGCTGGCTCGACATCCCGGGCGCGATCACCGGCACCCTCGGCCTGCTCGGCCTGGTCTACGGCTTCAGCCGCGCGGGCAGCGAAGGCTGGGGCGACACCCTGACCCTCCTGAGCCTGGCCGCCGGTGCCGTCGTACTGGCCGTGTTCCTGTACATCGAGAGCCGGGTCGAGCACCCGCTGCTGCCCTCGAGGGTGTTCCTGAACCGCACCCGGGCGGCCAGCTTCGGTGCGATGTTCCTGGCACCGGCCGCGATGTTCGCGATGTTCTACTTCCTGAGCCAGTACATCCAGAACATCATGGGCTACAGCTCGCTCGAGGCGGGCGTCGCGTTCCTGCCGTTCTGCTTCGGCCTGGTGGCCGCTGCCGGTATCGCGTCGAGCCTGATCAACCGGTTCGACCCCCGCTACCTGGCGGGGATCGGCACGCTGCTCGCGGCGGCAGGCCTGTTCCTGTTCTCGCGGCTGCCGTTCGACACCACCTACCCGGTGACCTTCGTCGAGGGCAGCTACGTCACCGACGTCCTACCGGGCATCCTGTTGATGTCGGTCGGTATGGGCCTGGTGTTCGTGCCGCTGACCCTGACCGCGGTGCACCACCTGCGCGACGAGGACTCCGGCATCGGCTCGGGGGTGCTCAACACGATGCAGCAGGTGGGCGGTGCGCTCGGGCTGGCAGTCCTCTCGACGCTGGCCACGCAGACCTTCACCGACCGCGGCAAGGAGCTCGCCCAGGCGGGCGGCTTCGACCCCGTGGCTCAGGGACAGGTCTTCACCGAGGGCGCGACCGACGCATTCCTGTTGGGCGCGATCATGATGGCCGGCGCCTCGCTGGTCGTCTGGCTGTTCCTCAACGTGAAGCACACCGAGCTGGCGACCGACGGACCGGAGACCCCGGTTCACGTCTAATCGGTCAGTTCAACGGCGGCCCGGCGGGAGATCTCCATCACCCGCCGGGCCCACGCCTTTTCGGCACCCGCGAGACCGCACGTTCCCGAGATGCCCAACCGCTCTCCGACCGTCGCCGGGTCGAGCCCGACCATGTCGAGCCAGCGGAGCACCCGCTCCACGACGACCGCTTCGCCGATCTCGGCCTCGTTTGTCGGCACCAGCCCCAGCACCACGGTCTCGCCGGCCTCCAGCGCCTCCGCGAGTACGTCGTGATCCGCAGGCCCCTGCAGATCCAGGTCCACCGAGAGGCCCCGCGCTCCCGCACCGCGGAGCAGGTCGAGCGGGGTGCCGGACGCGCACGCGTGCACCCAAGGCTCGGCGCCCTCCTCGGCGATCGCGGTCAACACCCAGCCCAGCGTGTCCGAGGCCTCGGGCCGATCGACGGTGCGGTGTCGACCGAAGCCGGACGCGGTCGGCACCCTCCCGTCCAGCACTCCGGCCAGGGCCGGTTCGTCCACCTGGACCACCAGCCGATCGACCCCCGGCAGCCGACGTCGTACGTCGCGAACGTGGCCGCGCAGTCCCTCGGCGAGCGCCTGGGCGAGCTCGCGCCGGGCACCGTGGTCGGCCAGAATGCGGTCGCCTCGGGGTCGCTCCACGGTGGCGGCCAGCGTCCACGGCCCGGCGACCTGGATCTTGAACCCGCCGGCGTACCCCTCGGCCGCCTCCTCGAGCGTGTCGAGGTCCTGGGCGAACAGGCTGCGCGCCCGTCGCTGGTCGATCCCGGGCGCATCGGTGAGCCGCCAGCCGGCAGGCTGCAGGTCGGCGCCGAGTTCGGCAATGACGGCGAGCGCGCGGCCGGTCATCGTGGCCGTCGGCCCACGGCCCGGCACCTCGGGCAGGTGCGGCAGGTCCGGCAGCTCGCCGAGCACCACGCCCACCGCCTCGTCGAAGGCGTGCTGGTCGTCGCCGGGCATCGACCCGACGCCGGTGGCGAAGGCCATCAGGCGGTGGCGGAGATCGTCGCGGAGCCGACCACTCGGGTGCCGTCGTAGACCACGGCGGCCTGCCCGGGTGCGATGCCGTACGCCGGGTCCAACAGCTCGATGTCGACGGCGCCGTCGGTCGTGGTCACCACCGCCCGGTGCTCGCCGCCGTGCGCCCGCAGCTGGACCGTGCCCTCGAGCCGACCTGGCATGGTGCCGCACCAGCGGGGCTTGATCGCCGAGAGTCGACCCACCGCGAGCCGCTCGCGCGGGCCGACGGTGACGGTGCCGGTGACCGGCTCGATGTCGAGCACGAAGCGCGGCTTCCCGTCGGGCGCCGGCCGGCCGATCCGAAGACCCTTGCGCTGGCCGATCGTGAACCCGTAGGTGCCCTCGTGCGAGCCGAGCACCTCGCCGGTCGCGTCGTCGACGATGTCGCCACTGAGCTGACGCGCCCGGTCACTCCCCAATCTTTCTGGGAGCTTCTCCCGCAGCCAGCCGGCGTTGTCGCCGTCCGCCACGAAGCAGATGTCGTGGCTGTCCGGCTTGTCGGCGACGAGCAAGCCGCGCTCGGCCGCCTCGGCGCGCACCGCCTCCTTGGGGGTGTCGCCCAGGGGAAACAGCGAGTGCGCGAGCTGGTGCTGGTCGAGCACGCCGAGCACATAGGACTGGTCCTTGCCGTGGTCGGCGGCCCGGTGCATCTCGATCAGCCCGTCCGGCCCGGTCCTGAGCCGCGCGTAGTGGCCGGTCGCGACAGCGTCGAACCCGAGCGAGAGCGCGCGCTCCAGCACCGCCGCGAACTTGATCTTCTCGTTGCAGCGCAGGCACGGGTTCGGCGTCCGGCCGGCGGCGTACTCGTCCATGAAGTCCTCGACCACGTCCTCGTGGAACCGCTCGCTGAGGTCCCACACGTAGAACGGGATGCCGATGACGTCGGCCGCGCGGCGCGCGTCGTTGCTGTCCTCGATCGTGCAGCAGCCGCGGGCGCCGGAGCGGTAGGACTTCGGGTTGCGCGAGAGCGCGAGGTGGATGCCGGTGACGTCGTGGCCGGCCTCGGCCGCCCGGGCCGCGGCCACCGCCGAGTCGACGCCCCCGGACATGGCGGCGAGGACCTTCATTGCGCCCGCGCACCCCGCGCGCGCTCGACGACCGGTGCGATCTCGCGCACCAGCGCCTCGACGTCCGCAGCCGTGCTGGTGTGACCCAGCGTGAACCGCAGTGAGTGCCGGGCCGCCTCGTCGGTGCAGCCCATCGCGAGCAGGACGTGCGATGGCTGCGGTACGCCGGCGGAGCACGCGGACCCGGTCGAGCACTCGATCCCGCGGGCGTCGAGCAGCATCAGCAGGGAGTCGCCCTCGCAGTCGGGGAACCCGAGGTGGGCGTTGCCGGGCAGTCGCTCGACCGCCGCGGTGTCGAGCTGGGGACCGTGGACGTGCGCGTCCGGGATCTGCTCGATCACCCGGCGCACCAGGTCGTCGCGGAGCGCGGCCACCCGGGTCGCGTGCGCGGGCTGCTCCTTGACCGACATCTCCACCGCGGCCGCGAACGCGGCGATACCGGGGGTGTCGAGGGTGCCCGAGCGGATGTCCCGCTCCTGGCCGCCACCGTGCGAGATCGGCGTCACGTCGACCTCGCGGCGTACGACCAGCGCGCCCACGCCGTAGGGACCGCCGAGCTTGTGGCCGGTCAGGGTCAACGCGTCGACACCCGATGCGGCGAAGTCGACCGGCACCGCGCCCACTGCCTGCACCGCGTCGGTGTGCACCGGGATGCCGTGGGAGGCGGCGATCGCGACCACCTCGTCGATCGGCTGCAGCGTGCCCACCTCGTTGTTGGCCCACATCACCGAGATCAGCGCGACCGACTCCGGGTCCCGCTCGACCGCGGCCTGCAGTGCCTCGACGTCGAGCCGGGCGCGGCTGTCGACCGGCATCAGCTCCACGCTGGCGCCCTCGTGCTCGGCCAGCCACTCGAGCGGGTCGAGCACGGCGTGGTGCTCGATCGTCGTGGACAGGATCCGGGTACGCCGTGGGTCGGCTGCCCGGCGGGACCAGTAGATGCCCTTCAACGCGAGGTTGTCGGCGTCGGTGCCGCCGGAGGTGAAGACCACCTCGACCGGACGGCAGTTGAGCGCTTGCGCGATCGTCTCTCGCGACTCCTCGACGACCCGGCGGGCGTGCCGGCCGGAGGCGTGCAGCGAGTTGGGGTTGCCCACGTCGGCCAGGTGAACCGTCATCGCCTCGATCGCCGCCGGAAGCATCGGCGTCGTCGCAGCGTGGTCGAGGTAGACGGTGTTCATCGCATCCACCAGCGTACGGCTCACAGCAGAACGAGGTCGTCGCGGTGGACGACCTCCCTCCGGCCGCGGCTGCCGAGCACCTCGGGGATCTCGGTCGAGTCGTAGTTGACCAGCCCCCTGGCCACGACCACGCCATCGGGTCCGGTCAGGTCGACCGGGTCCCCGGCGACGAAGCTGCCGGTCATGCCGGTGATGCCGGCGGCCAGGAGCGAGGCGCGCCGCTCGACGACGGCGCGTACGGCGCCCGCGTCGAGCAGCACCGCGCCCTTCGGCTCGGTCGCGTGCGCCAGCCACAGCTGCCGGGTGGGCCGGCGGCGACCGGTCGCGTGGAAGAGCGTGCCCACCGGCTCGCCGGCGAGCGCCCTTCCGGCGTGCTCGGCCGAGGTGAGGACCACCGGGATGCCCGCACTGGTCGCGATCTTCGCGGCCTCGACCTTCGTCTGCATGCCGCCCGTGCCGACGCCGGCCGTGCCGGCGCGCCCGATGCGTACGCCGTCGAGGTCGCTCGCCGAGGCCACGTCGGTGATCAGCGTGCTGCCCGGCGCGTCCGGCTTGCCGTCGTACAGACCATCGACGTCGGAGAGCAGCAGCAACAGGTCGGCGTGCACCAGGTGCGCCACCAGCGCGGCGAGCCGGTCGTTGTCACCGAACCGGATCTCGGTGGTGGCGACCGTGTCGTTCTCGTTGACGATCGGCAGCACGCCGAGGTCGAGCAGCTTCGCGAAGGTCTGGTAGGCGTTGCGGTAGTGCGAGCGCCGGGTCACGTCGTCGAGGGTCAGCAGGACCTGCCCCGCGACCACGCCGTGCCGGGCCAGGTCGTCGGTGTAGCGGTGCACGAGCAGGCCCTGGCCCACCGATGCGGCGGCCTGCTGTGCCGCCAGCCCTCGCGGGCGGCGCTTGAGGCCGAGCGGCGCCAGGCCGGCGGCAATGGCGCCGGAGGAGACCAGCACCACCTCGGTCCCCCGCGCCCGCGCGGCGGCCAGCACCTCGACCAGCGCGCTCACCTGGGTCGGGTCGATGCCCCCGGCGGCGGTCGTGAGCGACGAGGAGCCCACCTTGACGACGACTCGGCGCGCCCCGGTGACCTCAGTCCTCATCGCCCTGGTCCAGCCGCCGGGCCACGTCGGCCCGGGTCTCGTTCTCGCCTCGTTCCGGCAGCAGTTCCTGGATCGCCCTGCGGCGGCGCGCAGCCGGGCGCTTCTCGTCGAAGCGCTGGTCCTCGCCGCGGCGGGCGAGGTTCTCGGCGCCGGCGTCGATGCCGGGCTTGAAGTCGAAGACCACGGAGTCATCGGGGTGGCCGATCAGCACGGTGTCACCCTCCACGGCGCCGAGCTCGAGCAGCCGGGTCTCGACACCGAGCCGGTTGAGCCGGTCGGCGAGGAACCCGACCGCCTCGTCGTTGCTGAAGTCGGTCTGGCGGACCCAGCGCTCGGGCTTCACGCCCTGCACTCGCCAGCCGTCTCCGGTCTCGCGCACGGTGAACTCGTCGCCGCCGTCGGCGCTCGGCGGCCGCAGCACGATCCGCTGGGCCACCTCGACCTGGCGCTCGGCCCGGGCCGCCTGGACGATCTCCGCCATCGCGAACCGGAGCTCGCGCAGGCCCTCGCCCGACGCCGCGGACACCGGGAACACCCGGAAGCCGCGGTCGCGCAGGTCGTCGACGACCAGGTCCGAGATGCCGCGACCGTCGGGGACGTCGATCTTGTTGAGCGCGACCAGGCGGGGCCGGTCCTCCAGACCGCCGTACCGCGTCAGCTCGGCCTCGATCACGTCGAGGTCGTCGGAGGGGTTGCGGCCGGGCTCGAGGGTCGCGGTGTCGAGGACGTGCACGAGCGCCGCGCAGCGCTCGATGTGCCGCAGGAACTCGTGCCCGAGCCCGCGTCCCTCGCTGGCGCCCTCGATCAACCCGGGTACGTCGGCGACGGTGTACGTCGTGTCCCCCGCCGAGACCACGCCCAGGTTGGGGACCAGCGTGGTGAACGGGTAGTCGGCGATCTTGGGCCGGGCCCTCGAGATCGCCGCGATCAGGCTGGACTTGCCGGCGCTCGGGAAGCCGACCAGGCCGACGTCGGCGACCACCTTCAGCTCGAGCACGACGTCCAGCTCGCCGCCCGGCTCACCGAGCAGCGCGAAGCCCGGCGCCTTGCGCTTGGCGGAGGCCAGCGCCGCGTTGCCGAGGCCGCCGCGACCGCCCTCCGCGATGATCAGCTCGGTGCCCACACCGACCAGGTCGGCGATCACGTTGCCGTCGCTGTCGCTGACGACGGTGCCGTCGGGCACCGGCAGCACCAGGTCGGAGCCGTGCCCGCCGTTCTTGTGGGCGCCGGCCCCGTGGCCGCCGTGCTCGGCCCGCCGCTGCGGGCTGTGGTGGTAGTCGACCAGCGTGGTGACGTCGGGGTCCACGCGGAGGATCACCGAGCCCCCGGGGCCGCCGTTGCCGCCGTCGGGTCCGCCGAGCGGCTTGAACTTCTCGCGGTGCACCGAGGCCACGCCGTTGCCGCCCCGGCCGGCCGCGATGTGCAGCGTGACCTGGTCGACGAATGTGGGGACGGCCATGGCTCTCTCTCAGAAAATAGCGAAGGGCGTCCCGAGTCTAGGGACGCCCTTCGGTGCTAGTGGGGGTGAGCGTCAGTCACTCACCCGGGACGACGTTGATGACCTTGCGGCCCCGCTTGCGGCCGAACTCGACCGAACCCGCGACCAGCGCGAACAGCGTGTCGTCGCCGCCACGGCCGACGCCGCTGCCGGGGTGGAAGTGCGTGCCCCGCTGGCGAACGATGATCTCGCCCGCGTTGACGACCTGGCCGCCGAAGCGCTTGACGCCGAGGCGCTGGGAGTTGGAGTCGCGGCCGTTCTTGGTGGACGCGGCGCCCTTCTTGTGTGCCATTGCGGTAGTCCTTCAGAGCTTGATGTCGGTGACTTTGACCTGGGTGTACTTCTGGCGGTGACCCTGGCGCTTCTTGTAGCCGGTCTTGTTCTTGAACTTCTGGATGACGATCTTGGGGCCCTTGATGGCGCCGAGCACCTCGACGGTCACCGCGGCCTTCTCGAGACCGGTGGAGGTCACCTTCTCGCCGTCCACGGCCAGCACGACCGGCAGCGTCAGCGTGTCGCCCACAGCAGTGGAGATCTTGTCGATCTCGATGACGTCGCCGACAGCGACCTTCTGCTGCTTCGCGCCTGCGCGCACGATCGCGTACACCGCGTTCTCCTTCGAGCCAAAGAAATGAGTGGGAAATCAGAGGGGTACGCCGTCCGCGCACCGAGGATCAATACTACGGATCCTCACCGAGGACGGCAATTTGAGGACTCCGTCAGCGCTTGCGCGACCCCTTCTTCTTGATCGGCACGTGCTCGACGACGTGGGCGTGCTCGGCCTCGGGCTCGGCCACCGCGACCGCCGCGGCAGCCGGAGCGGCTCTCCGGACGAAGTCGGCGGACCCGCGGGCCGGCTGGCGGCGCGTCGCCGGGTCCGGGTGACCACCTTGGGCGGCTCCGGGGGGCGCGGTGCCTCGGGCTCGGGCCGGTCGGGCTCAGGCTCGGGCTCGGGCTCGGGCTCGGGCTCGGGGGTCTCGTCCGCCTCCGGCTCGGGCTCCGCCGCCGCCGGGCGGCTGGCCCGCTTGCGGGTCCGGGTCACCACCTTCGGTTCCTCGGTCGCCTCGACCGGCTCGGTCTCCTCGACCTCGTCGGGCTCTGCGGTCTCCTCGGCCGCCTCGGCCTTCGCCATCGCGGCGACGTCCTTGGGCGTGGGGGGCTTCGAAACGGTGGGGACGTCGTCACCCTGGCCGCGGCCTCGGCCGCCCCTGCTCCGGCGGCCGCCACCGCGACGATCGGAGTCGTCGCCGCCGCGCTTGGGCTCGACCGGCATGTCGTGGACCTTCAGCCCGCGGCCCTGGCAGTGCTCGCAGGTCTCACTGAACGCCTCGAGCAGGCCGGTGCCGATCCGCTTGCGGGTCATCTGGACCAGGCCGAGCGAGGTGACCTCGGCGACCTGGTGGCGGGTCCGGTCGCGGCCCAGGCACTCCACCAGCCGGCGCAGCACCAGGTCGCGGTTGGACTCCAGGACCATGTCGATGAAGTCGACGACGATGATGCCGCCGATGTCGCGCAGCCGGAGCTGGCGGACGACCTCCTCGGCGGCCTCGAGGTTGTTCTTGGTGACCGTCTCCTCGAGGTTGCCCCCGGAGCCGGTGAACTTGCCGGTGTTGACGTCGACGACCGTCATCGCCTCGGTGCGGTCGATGATCAGCGAGCCGCCGGAGGGCAGCCACACCTTGCGGTCGAGCGCCTTGGCGATCTGCTCGTCGATGCGGTACTTCGTGAAGAGGTCGGGCTTGTTGTCCTCGCCCGGCTTGTACTCCTCGAGCCGGTCCTCCAGGTCGGGGGCCACGTGGGCGACGTAGTCGCGGACGGTGCTCCAGGCGTCGTCACCCTGGATGACCATCTTGCCGAAGTCCTCGGTGAACAGGTCGCGGACGACCTTCAGGGTCAGGTCCGGCTCGCCGTACAACAGCTGCGGGGACTGGCCCTTCGCCTTCTTCTCGATGTCTTCCCAGCGCGCCTTCAGCCGCTCGACGTCGCGGGTCAGCTCGTCCTCGGACGCGCCCTCGGCAGCGGTGCGGACGATGACGCCCGCGGTGTCCGGGACGATCTCCTTGAGCAGGGTCTTGAGCCGGTTGCGCTCGGTGTCGGGCAGCTTGCGCGAGATGCCGCTGGTGGTGCCGTCCGGGACGTAGACCAGGAATCGTCCGGCCAGGCTGACCTGGCTGGTGAGCCGGGCGCCCTTGTGGCCGATCGGGTCCTTGGTGACCTGCACCAGCACGGTCTGTCCCGAGGTCAGCACCGACTCGATCTTGCGAGGCGTGCCCTCCTTGTGGCCCAGCGACGACCAGTTGACCTCGCCGGCGTACAGCACCGCGTTGCGGCCCTTGCCGATGTCGATGAACGCCGCCTCCATCGAGGGCAGCACGTTCTGCACCCGCCCGATGTAGACGTTGCCGATGAGCGAGGTCTGCGACTCGCGGGCGACGTAGTGCTCGACCAGCACCTTGTCCTCGAGGACGCCGATCTGGATCAGGTCCTCGCGCTGCCGGATCACCATGACCCGGTCGACGGACTCGCGACGGGCCAGGAACTCGGCCTCGCTCACGATCGGTGCGCGGCGCCGTCCGGCCTCGCGGCCCTCGCGGCGGCGCTGCTTCTTCGCCTCGAGCCGGGTCGAACCGGCGACCGCGGTGATCTCGTCCTCCGCGGACCGGGGCTTGCGCACCCGGGTGACGGTGTTCTGCGGGTCGTCGGCCGTGCCGTCGCCCTCGTCGCCCTCGCGGCGGCGGCGGCGCCGACGGCGCGTGGAGGAGTCCCCACCCTCGCCGTCGGAGTCGTTGTCGTCGCCGGAGTCATCGGGACCTGTGGTCTGGTCGTCGCCGCCCTCGCCGCCGCCCGCTCCTCGGCGGCGTCGGCCGCCGCGGCGCCGGCGTCGACGCTGGCTCTCGCTCTCGCCCTCGTCGGAGTCCCGATCGGCCTGGGGCTCCGCGGCCGGCTTCTTCGCCGCGGTCTTCTTGGCGGCGGGCTTCTTGTCGTCGGCCGGCTTGTCTTCGGCCTTCTTGGCCGCGGTCTTCTTGGCGGGCCGGGTAGCCGTGGTCTTCTCGGGGGCCTTGAACAGGACCGCCGCAGCGCCGACCGCAGGCGCCTCGGCCTTCTCTCGGCCTTCTCGGCCACCTTCTTGGTGGCGGCCTTCTTGGCCGGCGCCTTCTTGGCGGCCGTCTTCTTGGCCGCAGTCTTCTTCGCGGCGGTCTTCTTCGCTGGGGCCTTCTTGGCCGCCTTCTTCGCGGCCGGGGCCGCGTCGGCGGGTGCGTCTATGCCGGTGTGATCGTCAGCCATGCTGCTCCTCGACCCGGCGCACCATCGGTGGCCGGGTGTGTCTGACGCCGCCGACCCGCGCGTTCAGGGCCGTCGGCGTTAAAGCCTTCGTGTCTTGTTCGTCGCCTGCCGCGGTCACCGGGTTACCCCGTGTCGCGTCGGGCGTCGACGCTGGCGAGTATCGCACACGGTCGAGCGCAACCGATTATCGCGAAGACTCCAGCGGGTCGCCGACAGAGCCGTCCTCGGCCAGCGGTCCCTGCGCCAATCGAGTCAGCAGCGGCGCCGGACCGGGGTCGAGTCCGGTGCTGCTCCGCAGCCCGGTGAGTACGTCGTCGGGCCGGACCGCCGGGACGGTGTGCCGGAGCACGAGGTCGAGTCGACAGCCCTCGCCGTCGGCGGTCGCGACCAGCGAGACGACCGCCTCGCGGCAGTCGAACTCGCGCATCCCCTTCTTGGTCATCCGCTCCACGACCACCGAGTCGGTGGCCAGGAACGCCTCGGCGACACGCTGTCCCTCCTCCAGCGGGGTCGAGGGCAGCGCCATCGACCACTGGCTCGCCACGAGGAGGTCGGCCAGCCCGCCGCCCGGCGAGATGAGCACCTCCAGCACGTCGAGCCCGTCCGGCATCGCCTCGTCGAGCGCGCGCTGCACGTCCGCGGGGTCGACGATCTCGGCCAGCGCGATCTCGAGGTACTCCGCCTCGCTCGCCGAGCCGGTCGGCGCCGCGCCGGCGTACGAGATCCGCGGGTGCGGGTTGAAGCCCGAGGAGTAGGCCATCGGGATCCGCGCCCGGAACACGGCCCGCTCGAAGGCCCGGCTGAAGTCGCGGTGACTGGTGAACCGGAGCCGGCCGCGCTTGGCGTAGCGGATCCGCAGGCGCTGCACCGGCGGTGCCTGCTGCTCCGGCTGGTCTCGACTCACAGGGTCACACCCTTCATCAGCTGGGACTGGTAGACGTTGACGACGCGGACCCCGTCGAGCCACTCGGTGAGCCGCGCGGCCTCGGCGTCGAGCGCGGCCCTGCCGGCGGCGCCGACGTCGTCGCGCGGCAGCACCTGCACCACCGCATCGTCGTCCTGCGCCCACGCTCCGACGACCCGGCCGTCCCACCAGGCGGTGTTGCCGGCGTTGCCGTTGGTGTCGAAGAGGTACGGCGTGTCGGCCGGGTCGAGGTAGAACTCGCGCTCCCGCCACCCCATCACCGTGGGGTCGAGGGTGGGCAGCAGCGCCGCCCAGGGCTCGACCGGCGGCACCGGCTCGATGTCGTCGGGCAGGACCCACCCGGTGGCGCCGCCGTCCAGGGACACCTGGACCGCCTCGAGATCCGCCAGGGACCGCCGCACCGCGGCCTTCGTCGCACCCAGCCACCACACCAGGTCGGCCTCGGTCCCGGGGCCGAACGTCCGCAACCAGCTGCGCACGAGCTCGCCGTACCCCTCGGCCTCGGGAAGCGGGTCGGGAACCGGGTCGAGCCAGTGCTCGGTGCGCAGCCACGCGGGCTTGTTGAGGCGCCAGTGACCCACGTTGGTGGCCCGCACGAGACGGCCCTGGGCAGCCAGGGTGCCGATGACCCACCGGCCGATGGGGAAGGAGCCACCCCACTTCTTGTCGGGCTTTCCGATGGTGAACCGCCCGTCGAGCAACGGGACGAGCTCGCGCAGCTGGGTGGTGGTCCGGGCAGCCCCGTCGTCGAGCACGCTGAGCGTGGCCTCGTAGGCCTCCGCCAACCAGGCCTCGGGGTCCTCGGAGAGGCCGCCGTTGGTGACGAACTTCAGCACCTGCCGGTGCTGTTGCGCGGCCACCCGCGCGGCCGCACTCCCCCACGCCGCGGGCAGACAGCTCCCGCGGGAAGGCGAACAACGTGCGGCGCATGGCCAGCTGCTTGACCAGGGTCCGGTCGTCGTACAACGCCCGGTCGACGTCGGCGACGGTCACGTCCCTGACCCGCGCCCACAGTGCGAGGTGCACGGTGGCGGCCTCGGTGGCGTGCAGCACCGTCATCGCCCGGGTGGCGGCGAGCACGTCGGGGTGGCGGTGGCCGGGCGCCAGCCCGTGGCGGCTGGCCAGGCGGGCGCGGCGCTCGGAGTCCGGGACGTGACGCACGCTAGACATCCTCGCTGATGTGCCACACCGCGCCGCGGGGAGGCAATAGAGTCCTGACGTCTCAGTCCCAGTCAGGAGCTTCGTGTGACCACTCCCCCCAACCCTCCCGAAGGCAACGACAACCCGTACGGCGGCCCGCCGCCGCCTCCCGGTGACAACCCCTACGGCGCCCAGCCCTTCCCGGGCGGCCCCGGCGGTCAGCCCGCCGAGGTCAAGAACGACGGCGTCTCCATCGCCGCGTTCGTGACCGGCCTGCTCTGCTGCGCCCCCATCGGCGTGATCCTCGGCATCATCGGCATCCGCCGCACCAAGGACGGTCAGCGCAAGGGTCGTTGGGCTGCCATCACCGGTCTGGTGCTCGGCTCCCTGGGCATCCTGGCCTGGATCGGCGTCGTCGCCGGCGGCGTGTGGATCTTCAACAACGCCATCACGCCGGACAACGCCGAGGTCGGCCAGTGCGTCAACATCGAGACCGATGACAACGAGGTGACGATGCTGAAGAAGGAGTGCAACGAGTCCCACGACGGCGAGATCGTTGCCGTCGAGGAGGTCGACTCCGAGAACAAGGAGGCGATCGAGCTCGGCATGGCCGACTACTGCCGGGTGGCCCTGAGCGCCGAAGACCAAGAGGTCATCGACGCCGATGCCAACCTCGAGCTGCTCGCGGTCATCGAGGACCCGAGCGACGTCAACAACGGCGACCACCTGGTCTGCTACGTCGAAGGCGACGACAAGCTGGACGAGAAGATCCTGGAGTAAGGCTCCCTCCCCGGGCTGCTGCCGCTCACACCACGCTGAGCGGCAGCAGCTGCTTCCCGGTCGGGCCGATCTGGATGTCGGTGCCCATCTCCGGGCACACGCCGCAGTCGTAGCAGGGCGTCCAGCGGCAGTCCTCGACCTCGATGTCCGCACCGTCGGCGACGGCGAGCGCGTCCTCCCAGTCGGCCCACAGCCAGTCCTTGTCGAGGCCGGAGTCGAGGTGGTCCCACGGGAGGACCTCGTCGTACCCCCGCTCGCGGGTGGTGTACCAGTCGACGTCGACGCCGCTGCCGGCCAGGGCCGTCTCGGCCGAGGCCATCCAGCGGTCGTAGGAGAAGTGCTCGCTCCAGCCGTCGAACCGGCCGCCGTCGCGCCAGACCTGCTCGATCACGGCACCGACCCGGCGGTCGCCACGGCTGAGCAGCCCTTCGACGACGCCCGGCTTGCCGTCGTGGTAGCGGAACCCGATGGCCCGGCCGTACCTGCGGTCCTCGCGCACCGTGTCGCGGAGCTGCTTCAGTCTGTCGTCGGTCGTCTCGTGGTCGAGCTGGCTCGCCCACTGGAACGGTGTGTGCGGCTTCGGCACGAACCCGCCGATGGACACCGTGCAGCGGATGTCGTTGCGACCGGTGACCTCACGACCCTTGGCGATCACCCGCTTGGCCAGATCCGCGATCGCCAGCACGTCCTCGTCGGTCTCGGTCGGGAGCCCGCACATGAAGTAGAGCTTCACCTGGCGCCACCCACTGGAGTAGGCCGCAGCGACGGTGCGGATCAGATCCTCCTCGGTGACCATCTTGTTGATCACCTTGCGCATCCGCTCGCTGCCGCCTTCCGGAGCGAACGTCAGGCCGGACCGGCGTCCGTTGCGGGAGAACTCGTCGGCGAGGGTGATGTTGAAGGCGTCCACCCGAGTGCTCGGCAGGCTCAGGCTGACGTTGGTGCCCTCGTAGCGGTCGGCGAGCTGCTTGGCCACCTCGCCGATCTCGGTGTGGTCGGCGCTGCTCAGGGACAGCAGGCCGACCTCCTCGAAGCCGGACTGGCGGATGCCGTTCTCGACCATCGCGCCGATCGTCTCGATCGAGCGCTCGCGCACCGGCCGGGTGATCATCCCGGCCTGGCAGAACCGGCAGCCGCGAGTGCAGTCCGCGGAAGATCTCCACGGAGTACCGCTCGTGGACGGTCTCGGCCAGCGGCACCAGCGGCTTGGCGGGGTACGGCCAGGCGTCGAGGTCCATCAGCGTGTGCTTGCGGATCCGGTGCGGGATGCCTGACCTGTTCGGTACGACGGATGCGATCGCGCCATCGCGGCCGTAGCTGACGTCGTAGAACTTCGGAACGTAGACGTTGCCGGTGACCGCGAGGCGCCGCAGCAGCTCGTCCCTATTGATGGCAGAGCCGCCGGGGCCCTCTTGTCCTTCTTCCACTCGCGCACCACCTCGGAGATGGCCAGCACGATCTCCTCGCCGTCGCCCAGCACCGCGGCGTCGAGGAAGTCGGCGATCGGCTCCGGGTTGAACGCCGCATGGCCGCCGGCGAGCACGATCGGGTGCTCGTCGGTGCGGTCCTCGGCGTGCAGCGGGATTCCGGCCAGGTCGAGCGCGTTGAGCATGTTGGTGTAGCCCAGCTCGGTGGAGAAGCTGAGCCCGAACACGTCGAAGGCGGCGACCGGCAGGTGGCCGTCGACGGTGAACTGCGGGATCTCGTCCTCGCGCATCACCGCCTCCATGTCGGGCCACACCGAGTAGGTGCGCTCGGCCAGGATCCAGTCCCGCTCGTTGAGGACTTCGTAGAGGATCTGCACGCCCTGGTTGGGGAGGCCCACCTCGTAGGCGTCCGGGTACATCAGCGCCCACCGGACCTCGACGGAGTCCCAGTCCTTCACGACGGAGTTCAGCTCGCCGCCGACGTACTGGATCGGCTTGGAGACCGACGGCAGACGCGGCTCGAGGCGAACGAACAGGGACTCTGGCACGAGCGAACTCTACGGACCAGACTGAGCAGATGCACATGCGCGCGGTGCGTGCGCCCGTCGCCTTCGACGGCCACCGGTTCCTCGAGGGCGGCGCCACGGTGCTGGTCGAAGGCGACCGGATCGTCGGCGTCGAGGCGTTCGGGAGCGACCTTCCCGAGGGCTGCGAGCTGACGACGTACGACGGCACGGTGCTGCCCGGCCTGATCAACGGGCACACGCACCTCGCCGCGGAGGGCTCGCTCGGGTCGTTGGAGCGCGTGGGCGAGCAGAGCGACGACGAGATCGACGCGACCATCGACCAGTCCTTGCTGCGACAGGTGCGGGCCGGGGTGACGACGGTCCGCGACCTCGGGGACCGGCACTACCGCACCGTCGTAGCCCGTGATCTCGCCACTCCGGGGAGGCCGCGGATCGTCGCGGCCGGTCCCCCGGTGACGCCTCCGGGTGGTCACTGTCACTACCTGGGTGGCGAGGTGTCGGGGCTCGACGGGATCAGGGCCGCCGTCGCCGAACGGCGCGAGCGTGGCGTCGACGTCGTGAAGGTGATGGCCTCCGGCGGGATGCTGACCGTGGGAACCGACATCTTCGGGGTGCAGTTCTCGCCGGAAGAGCTGCGGACTCTCGTCGAGACCGCCCACGAGGTCGACCTGAAGGTGCTGGCGCACGCGCACTCGCTGGCCGGCATCGAGCACGCCTTGGACGCAGGTGTCGACGGTCTCGAGCACTTCACCGGTCTCGTCGAGGACGGCCTCCTGGTCCCGGACGAAGTGCTGGCTCGTACGGCCGAGGCTGGAGTCGCCGTGGATCCCACGCTGGGCTTCGACCAGGCTGCGTTCGATGCGCTGCCCGCGCCCCCTCCCGGGATCCTCGAGGCGATGCGGAGGACCGGGATGGACCCGCCGACCTTCATGGCTGCGCGCGTGGACGTCGCCCGTCGCATGCGCGAGCACGGCATCCGGGTGGTCACCGGTGTGGACGACGGCGCGATCGCCACGAAGCCGCACGGCAGCATCGCGCTGGCCCTGCGCGATCTCGTGTACGCCGGCTGGCCGATGCCGGAGGTGCTGGCGACCGCGACGTCGGTGGCCGCCGAGGCCTGCGGACTGACCGAGGTCACCGGCTCGCTGCGTGCCGGTCTGGCCGCCGACGTACTCGTGGTGGACGGTGACCTGCGTGCCGGGTGGGACCCGCTCGGCGCACCCGCCGCGGTCCTCGTTCGAGGAGTTCAGGTCCGACCGTGACGACTGCCCCGCCCCGTCGCCGCCGTACTCGTCGCCGCGCTCGTGCTCGCGGGATGCAGCGACGACGAGCCGGAGCGCGACGACGACGTCACCGTGCTGTCGCCGCCGTCCGACGGCGCCGGGGGCCACACGCACCCGGCGGGCGAGCAGGTCACCGGTGACGGCACCCGGTTCAGCGCCGCCGGCCTTTCTCTCGTCGACGTGCGCCTGCCGCGCTTCTCGGGCCAGCCGGGTGACCTGAGCTTCCGGATCGTCGACCGTCAGGGCCAGCCGCTGCGGAAGTACGTGATGGAGCAGACCAAGCTGCTCCACCTGTACGTCGTCCGCAACGACCTGCAGGACTTCCGGCACCTGCATCCGGTCCTGGGCAAGGACGGCACCTGGCGGGCCCGGGTGGCACTGGCCGGACCGGGCTCCTACCGGGTGCTGACCGAGTTCACCCCCGGCCCCGATGCGTCCAACGGACACGTGGTCCTCGGGCGCAACGAGGTAGTGCCCGGCGCCTGGGAGGCCGTCGAGCCGAAGGGTGGCCCGATCGGCAACGACGGCGTGGTCCGGGTCGCTGTCGACGACCCGCTCGACGCCGGCCCTGACGGCCGGATGCAGATCACGGTCGACGACGGCGCCGGACCCGTCACCCTGGGGAGCTACCTGGGCAGCTACGCCCACGTCACCGGGTTCCAGCTCCGCACCGGCGCGTTCGTGCACGTGCACCCGTACGGCGAGCCCGAGACCACCGACGACGGCACCCGGCTGACGTTCCACACCGAGTTCGCGAAGCCGGGCCGCTACCGGTTCTTCGTGCAGGTCCGGGTCGACGGATTCCTGCACACCGTTCCGGTAACGGCCACGGTCCGCTGACTCAGAGGTACTGGCCCGCGACGGGCCCCGCGCTGGTCGCGGCGAGCCGCCCAGTGCGCGGCAGCCGATCACCCTGGCGCGACCGATTTCCACAGGCGCCCGTACCCATCAGGCGAGACCGTCGACCCGATCGCTTGCAGCATCCCCCACAGCAGTACCTGGTTGGCGGTCAGCACCGGCCGTCCGAGGGACTCCTCGAGCGCGGCGATGACCCCCACGCTGCGGAAGCCGTTGCCGCCGATGAACACCGCCTCCGCGCTGTCGGGTGCGTTCGCGAGCACCCAGTCGTTGAGCTCTTGCGGCGTGATGCTCGCTTGATCGCTCGGCAGACCGCACGGGGCGTGGAAGACGACGTCGAATCCCTGGGACGCGAAGTACTCAGCGCCGAGCCGGTCGAGCTCGTCGTCGAACCAGGGTGGGCTGAGCACGGCGACGCGGTGCGTCTCAAGGCGGTTGAGTGCTTGAACGGCCGCCGCACAGGTAGCAACAACCGGATGCCCGCGCTGGCACCTTGCAGTCGGTCGACGAGGTCCCGCTCGGCGTCCGCTCCCGTCACGTACGCCGAGCTCGTGAAGCCGATCCCGATGACCTCGACCGGCGCTGCCGACAGCAGTGCGACAGCGTCATCGATGTGCGGCGGTTCGACGAACGCCGCGACCGGTGCCAGGGGAATCGTTGGATCCATCCCGCCGCCTGTGGCCATCGCCCCGAACGGCACCCGTGCCGCATGCACACCGAGCGCCTCGGGGGACATCGCCCGGATCTCCGATTCCGGGCCCACGTCAGCGTGCGGCGTCAGGACGCCGATCCGCGTGCGCGGCTCCCATCCATCGGGTTGCCACATGGGTCCATGACAGCACGGGGGTGATGGTAGGACTACCGACTCAGCTCGGCGACGATGCTTCACCGCAGCTCGTCGTGGCGCGGCCCCAGCGCCGCGTCCTCTCCGTAGAGCACGTCGTGGTCGTACAGCCAGACCGGATGCCCGCGGCGCTCGGCGGGCTCCCACTCGTAGCGCGGGAACAAGTGGACGTGGAGGGTGGCATAGGTGTTGCCGAGGATCTCGTAGTTCATCCGCCGGAAGGCCGGGTCGCTCTCGGCGCAGGCGGTTTCGATCGCCTCGCCCAGCGTGTCCATGCTGTCGAGGAACTCCCGGCGCTTCGGTTTCGGCAGGTCGGTCAACCGGTCGATACCCGGCGTCGACCAGCAGCACGCAGTACCCGGGAGGAGGTGTCACCGATCACGGCGAACGACTGCGGCAGCTTCGCGAGCACCGTGGGTTGGTTCCGGCTCGCGCGGTGCCGATGCGGTCGAGTTTCCAGTCCTGGTCCGTCACTTCGTCATTCAACACGTCGGTGTTGATCAAGCCGGCGCAGCGGGCGCCTCATCCACCTCAGGGAGTTCGCCTGTCTTCTGGGCAGCGATCCGCCGGCGCACCTCGGCGTCGTGCTTGGCGAACTCGTACGGAGGGCTGATCAGGCTCGCGAACTCGAGTCCGAGGTCCTGTTCGACCGTCAGGAAGATCGGGTGCTGCTCCATCGGCGCTTCTCCTGTGACTCCGGCCCGGGTCCTTGCCCGGTGAGCGCGGAAGCGGTACCCGATGCGTCTCAACTCATGCCGCGTCGTATTCCCAGTCGAGGTCGGGTCGTTCGGCGCGGGCGTGTTTGGCCTTGTGGTGTCGGCGGCACAGCGGTTGGAGGTTGTCGGTGCTGGTGGCCCCGAGTGGCCAGGCGGTGAGGTGGTCGAGCTCGCACTCGGTGGAGGGCCGGTCGCAGCCGGGGTGGGCGCAGGTGGGCTGGTCGGCGACGACGTACCGCCAGATCGGGCTGGTGGGTCGGTAGGACTGGGTGGAGAGGGCGACCAGGTCGCCGACCGGGTCGGTGAGCATCCGGTACCAGGTCGCGCCCTCGCGGGTGGCGATCGCCCGGGCGAGCTCGGCCGGGATCACGGTCCCGCCGGACAGCTGGCCGGGGTCATCGGCGAGTCCGGCGAGGGTCTCCAGCGGGACGGTGACGTTGATGATCGGCCGGGCGTACGCCGGCACCGGGACGCCCTCGGCGCGGCCGATGATCAGGTCCATCGCCAGGTCGGACATCAGCTGCTCGATGGTCCGCTCATCCCCTGCCTTGCGCCGCTCCTTCGCCGACAGGTGCAGCCGGTGCCGGGCGAGCCGGACCTCGTCGACCGAGGCGGTGATCGCGAGCTGGCCCATCCCGTCCTCGAACTCCTCCGCGCGCACGGACCGGTCCGCGTGCGCGGTCCCGAAGTCGTCGGTCGGCTGGAGCAGCCGGGTCTCGTAGTTCAGCTTGTTGCGCAGCTGGGTGATCGTGCAGGTCACCAGCTCCACACCGGAGTCGGCGTCGGTGCGGAGGTGTTTCAACAGATAGGTGTTGACTCGCTCCGCGACCTGCCTCCAGTCGGCCGGGTCGTCGAGCCGGTGCCGCAAGATGTCCACGATCACCAACGCCCGCGCCCGGTCCAACGCACCGCGCTGACACAGCCGCCACACGTCGGGGAGGTGCTCGTCGAGGAACAGCGCCACGTTCAGCTCGTGGCGGGCATGCCGGTCACTGATCGCCCACGCCTCACTGACCTTGGTGACCGTCCACTCCCGGGCGGTCATCGCGAAGTTGCCCTCGGTGTCCGGCTGACGACCGAACAGCTCGACCAGCCGCGCCCACCGCCGGGCGTTGGCCCGGTTCTCGATCAGCACGTCCTCGACGCCGCCGTACAACAGTTCCTGGTCGTTCAACACCGAGGTGTTGAACTCGAAATCAGCCTGACCTGGGTCCATCCATTTCCCTCCCCGAGATGTTCGACCCTCCAAGCAAAATTCAAGCAGCGACCACCGACACTCGCCGCTCGCGCGTTGGCGACCAACGACGGCAGACAGAACGTTCTCATCGCGGCATGAGCGGACGTTGTCTTCTTGACCTATGGTGACACGGCTGGGGGTCACAGGTAATGGCCAACTGGCCGTTCTCAGGGAGCGGCCTCCAGCTCGGCAAACAAGCTCCGGGTCGCGGCCAAGGCCAGTCGAGCAGGGCCGTGCTTGGGCTCGCTCTCGAGTTCCACGCATAGCTGACGCGCGATCGCGAGTCCCTGTTCTCGCGCTCCTGAGTCCCGGTAGATCTCGGCGAGAGTGGCTATGAGCCACCACCGGTCCTTCGTTGCCGGTCGCCGGTCAAGCTCTTTCTGCACGATCCGAAGAGCTTCTTCGTGGCGCCCGAGATCGTTGAGCGCGCACGCGTAGTTGTTGAAGACAGCCACACGGTCCATGGAGTTCTCGGTGACCAATGGGAGGACTCGTTCGATCATCCACAATGACGCCTCGGGGTTGTCTAGCTCCTCTCCCACGAATTTCGCTTCGGTGATAGCGTGCCGGCGATGTGGAAGACGTCCTGTGTCTGGTTCGCGAGCTCGGTTTCCAGCCTCAGCATGTCCCGCATCTCGGTGATGTGCCCGCGACCGCTGAGGTGGATCGTTACCGCGTGGACTGCCCGAGCGGCCACACTTGCGGGGCTGCCCGCCGCTGCGGCTCGGCCGAAGCGACAGCGGTCTCACGTCCCACGGAATCTCCTCGGCGGCATTCCTCAAGATGAACAGAGCGCCGCCGATTCGCAGAGCGTCGTCGGGCGGGATCGCCGTGGTGTCCGGGACCTCCTGGACCGCCTCTCCGCGGCGCGCGTAGGCGATCGCTCAGTGGCTGTGCAAACGCGATGTAGCCGAGTGTCATCCAGACCTCACCGAGCCCGGGGGTGCGGTCGCGCCAAGCGTCGAGCACGGCTTCCTCGAAAAGAAGCAGTCGATCGGCTTGAGGGTCGTCGAGATGGACGAGGCTGAAGTCGTTGTCGACGTCCACCAGCGCGGCTGCCGCCCCGTGGAGCATGGCCCGCGCACGTGAGCAGAACTCTGCGTCGGCGTACAGCGCCCGCCGCGCGGCGCCGCGAATGGTGTCGAGGAGCCGGTACTGATAGCCGTCGAGGTCGACGAGACTGACCCGAACCAGACCACGGAGCAGCCCCTCCGCGGTCGTCTCGTGCTGGGCGGCGAGGTCGCCCAGCATGAGCGCAGCCTCGTCCGCGGTGAGCCGGGCGTGCCTGGGAGAGGACCAGCAGTGCCTCCCGCAGCGGTCTGTCGAGACGATCCATAGTCCAGGCGACAACGGCATCGAGACTGGACTGACGGCCGCCGCCACGCCGGGCAAGCGGCTCGGTTCCTTCGCGGACCACTGAGATGAGTCGGGAGATAGGGACGTCCAGGGCGTGCACGGCAGCGAGCTCGATGGCCAGCGGGGAGCCATCCAATGCGTCGCACAACATTGAGACATCGCCCCGGTCCGGTCTTGACGACGACCTCCCCCCGGCCGCGGTCACCAGCCGCTGCTCGAACAGCTCACATAGCGTGTCCTGGTCGGTCAGTGAGGGGATGCGCCAGACGACCTCATTCTCGACCTGAAGGGACTCGCGGCTGGTCGCAAGGATTCGCAACGCAGGGAGCTCTGCGACGAGCTGCGCCGCCACTCGGGAGGCGGCGTCGATGACGTGCTCGCAGTTGTCGAGCAAGAGCAGCATCGAACCGCGTCCGCCCAAATCGGTGGCGAGGTCCTCCATCGTTGTCGCTGTCGACCCCAGTGTGGCAGCGACCTGTCCGACTACTTGCTCGTCGGTGGAGATCGAGGCGAGCTCGATGAGCCAGGCTCCCGCCTCGTAACTGTCAGCGACCTGAAGAACCAAGTGGCTGGCAAGTCGGGTCTTACCCATGCCGCCAGGCCCGAGAACCGTGACCAGGCGGTTAGCAGCAACGAGGTCCCTCAGATCGGCCATCTCGGCTGTTCGCCCGACGAAAGAGGTCACCGGTGTCGCCACGTTGGTCCTCTTGTACGGCGAAGCGCGCGGAGTCGCCGCGTCCCCGGTGACGCGGTACAACGCCATCGGCCCACGAACGTCCTTGAGCGCATACTCACCGACCGCCTCTCCGGCGAGCTCGATCAGCGACGAGTTGAACAGGGCCTAGACGACAGCTGGACTCACTAGCGACCTGCCCGCAGCTGCAGCAGCGGTAACCCTTGCCGCGACGTTGACAGGCAGCGCGACGTAATCACCGGCAACCGGCGTCGCCGTACCCGTGTGGGCTCCCGCCCTGACCCGCAACCGCGGCTCGGGCGTCGCCCGCGCTGTTGCGATCGGCCTCCACACAGGCCTGTAACTCGATCAGCGCGCGCAGCGCGCCGTCCGCGGACCCAAACGCCAAGAACGCCCCATCGCCCTCGGTCTTCACCACGACGCCGTCGTTGCTCGTCGTGCATCTGGCGATTTCCCCGTGCAACCGGTCGAGTGCTTCGACGAAGGCTTCCCCGTGGTCAGTGAACGCGGACGTGCTACCGACGACGTCCACGAACGCGAACGTCACCACACCGGAGGGGAGCACCGCCACCACAACCAGCAGAATCCCACGAACGACCGCGGCGGCAGATGGTTCTCATCAACAACACGCCAGCTGAGTCGCTAGAGACATGGCCTGCGCCCGCACATCGGCAGATCCGGTAGTTCAACACGACGATGTTGAACCGCGCACGCCTCACCCCACCTCGAACGACAGCGTCACCACCGGGTTGTCGAACTCGCTCGCCTTCAGGCTGACCTGCACCCGCCACACGCCGGCGGACGGAATCACCGCCTCGGCGCGCGTACGTCCCCGCACCGACCGGCGTGACGGGTACGACGCCCAGGTCGACCTCGTCCGAGGCCAGCGAGACCTCGGGGGCGGCGTACGCGTCGACCGGGTCGCCGGCCTGGTCCTGGATCTGAACAGTGACGGTGTTGCCGCCGACCTCGCCCGGCGTCAGAGTCGCCAGCACCCGAAGGTCGCCGACCACGACACTCTCGACGCGACCGGGCGCGGGTGCGGCCGCCTCCGGCTGCTCCCGCGGCGGCTGGTTGACCAGGAAGCCGGTGACGCCGAGAACTGCCAGCAGCAGACACGCCTCGGCGACCACGGTGCGCCGGACCAGGCCGATCGCGGCGACCCCGGCGTCGTGGCCGATGGCGTCGGACAGCCGTGGCAACAGCCGCCACCGGTTCCAGGCGGCGATGACCATGACGAGCAGCGCGATTCCGACCTTGACCAGCAGCAGCCGGCCGTACGTCGTGTGGAAGAGGTTGTCCCACGACCCGACGATCCGCCACCCGGAGAGGGTGCCGCTCGCTACGAGCAGCGCCAGCACTCCCGCGGCGATGCTGGAGAATCGCGAGACCACCGCGCCCGCGTCTCGGCGGCGGCCGCGGATCGCCGGCAGCGTGATCGCCAGCCCGACCAGACCGCCCAACCAGACCGCACCCGTGCTGAGGTGCAGCGCGTCGGTGACCACGAGCAGCGGGACCGGCTCATAGGCCTTGGTGTGACCGACGAGGGCCGGTGAACAGACCGCCAGCGCGGCCGCGAGGGTCACCGGCACGCGGCGGTCCCGGAGGACCAGAGCAAGGATCAGGCCCGCGGCTTGGAGCGCGAGCACCAGCACGTCGTCGCCCACCAGATCCAGGTCGTACGCCGCCGGGTCGGTGAGCCCCTGCATGCCGAGACCCAGCTGGTAGGCGCCGGCGAGCGGGACGCCGACCGCAGCGGCACCGATCGCCAGCACGGTGGCGGAGCGCTGCAACCGACGCAGGCGCGCCATGGTCTCCGGCGCCGGCCGGACATCGCCGAGCATCCACGCGCAGAAGACGGCGAGACCTGCGGCGACCAGCAGCCCGGCGTACCCGAGTGCCTGCGCGATCCCGAGGTCTGCCTCGGTCCCGGCAGAGGCATCGCCCCCGACGTCCGGGGCGACGACGTTCTCGCTGGGCGCGCCGATCGAGAACGTCAGCGACCCGCTGATCGGATGGCCGTCCGCGGACACGACCCGCCACGCGACGACGTAGGTGCCGTTCCCGAGGTCGTCCGGAAGGTCCGCCGTGACGACCTCGTTCTCTCCCTTCGCCGTCGAGTCGACCGGCTCGCCCGCCGCGTCGAACACCTGGATCGAGTCGTCGGTGAGCGAGACCCTCTCGTCGTAGGTGAACGTGACGACGTCCGGAGTTTCGGGCAGCACCTCGCCCTCCACCGGGTCGGTGGAGATGAGGGTGGCGTGCGCGGCAGCCGGTGGTGCCGCCAGGAAGAGCGCGAGCACGGCCAGCCACCCGGCGGCCAGCGCTCGCGCCCTCCAGGTCACGACTGGCGTCGCGTGCGCGAGAGTGCGGTCCCGCCGACGATCACGCCGGCCGCTCCGACGACGAGCCCGACGATGGCGAGACCGTTGCCGTCCTCGGAGTCATCCGCGAATCGTCGGTGGCCTCGGCCGGGCTCCGTGGTGGCCGCACCATGCGCGTCACCGGTGGCCTCGGTGATGGTCACGGTCGGGGCGGGGTGCTCGAGCTCCTCCTCGTCCTGACCCTCGGCGGGGACCTCGGTCCAGCCGGTCTCGCCCTTCTGGCACTTCTGGATCACCGGGAACGCCAGCGTCTCCCCCGCCGCGTCCGGGCAGCTGCAGCGAGAGCTCCATCGCGTCGCGCTCGCCGTCAGGCAGCGGCGCTTGGAGGTGTAGGTGACCTCGCCGACCCGCTCGGTGACGCTGTTGCCATGGGCGTCCTCGACCGGCTCGTCGAGTTTCACCATGGTCTTCTCGACGTCGTAGTAGGGGTTGCGCGTCGGGGTGACGGACAGGATCTCCTCCGGGATCTGGATGGTGATCCCGGTGGTGGCCGACCCGTCGCAGCCGTGCGGGACGCTGAACGTGAGCACCACGTAACGCACCGGCAGCGGTGTCGCTCGGGGTGACGGTGACGTGGGCCGACGCCGGAGCGGCGAGCCCGAGGGTGAGCAGTCCGGCAGCGCCGGCGGTGGCGCCGAGGCGCGCGAGAGTACGTCGTTTGTGCATGAGTTTTCCTTCGTGGTTGGTCGTGCGGAATCAGGTCAGGCGCAGAAACCGAGTCCGACCGGAGGCCCACGAAGGGGTACGACGACGAGCGGGCGCCGCAGCGGCAGCACCGGCGCATAGCGGGCGACCGAGCGCAGGAACGTCGGCACCGGCACGATGCCGACGTCCGACCAGGACAGCACCACGTCGACCGCGCGCCGACGCAGCTCCCAGACCACGCGCCGTGACGACGCCGCCTACGACGTGGGCCAGGACCATCTGCCAGGTGAGGTCGAGGTGGGTGCCGTGCACGTGGTCCGCCGCCGGGGCCAGCACCGCCATCCAGCAGTGCAGCAGGAACTGCGCCACGACCAGGGCAGGGACCATCACCCGCAACGGGCACGCGGCCCCGCGAGGACCAGCGTCCCGGCGGCGAAGACGAGTCCGGCCGCGCCGAGCATCCAGCCGGCCCCGGGCAGCTGTCCGCCCGCCCAGGTGTGCGCCGCGATCAGGACGATCATGATCTCGAGCGTGGCCAGTGCCGAACGCAGGATGACCCCACGTCGCGGAAGCACCTGGATCGAGAGCACGAGCCATATCCTGCCAAGTCGGTGTTTCAGGCGCGCACGAGGATCCGTGTCGTGGGTGTCACCCTCGCCGCACGGCTGCACTTCGTCCGCAGGTGGATGTTCTGCAGCAGGCCGACGGCGAGCATCCCCGCGAACATCGAGCTGCCGCCGTACGACACGAACGGGAGCGGTACCCCGGTCACCGGCATGATGCCGAGGCACATCCCGATGTTCTGGAAGGCCTGGAAGCCGAGCCAGCAGGCGATCCCCGCCGCGGCCACGCGGCCGAACACGTCGTCGGTGCGGGCCGCGATCAGCAGCGCCCGCCAGATCACGATCGCGAGCAGCACGATCAGCAGCCCGGCCCCGAGCAGGCCGAGCTCCTCGCCGGCCACGGTGAAGACGAAGTCGGTGTGCTGCTCGGGCACGAAACCGGACTGCGTCTGCGATCCCTCGAACAGTCCCTGGCCGAACAGCCCGCCGTTGCCGACGGCGATCCGGGCCTGCTCGACGTTGTAGCCCGCGCCGCGAGGATCCAGCTCGGGGTTCGTGAAGGCGAGGAAACGGTCGAGCTGGTAGTCCTTGAGCCAGCCGCCCGCGATCGCGGCGAACCCCGCCGCGCCGGCACCCAGGCCGAGCAGGCCGAGCCAGCGACGCGGGGTGCCCGCCGCGGCCAGCACCCCGAAGACGATGGCGGAGAGCACGAGCATGGTGCCGAGGTCGGGCTGGAGCAGGATCAGCGCGGTGGGTACGGCGGCCACGGCGAGCATCGCGGTCACGTCGACGACGCCGACGCGGGCCCGCCAGCGGCCCTCGGCCCGCTCCGCCACGACCAGCGCCATGCCGATCACCACGGCCAGCTTGGCGAACTCCGACGGCTGGATCGACAGGCCACCGACCATCAGCCACGAGCGCGAGCCGTTGACGGTGCTGCCCATGGTGAGGACCAGTGCCAGTCCGCCGACGGACGCGGCGTACACCAGCGGCGCGAGGATCCGGACCCAACGGTGGTCGGTCGCCATCACGACGAGCATGAGCACCAGCCCGATCGCGATGTTGACCACCTGCTTCTCCAGGTAGGCCTGATCGGTGGCCGACCAGACCAGCAGGCTGCCGAGCACACACAGGAGCAGCACGGCACCGAGCAGTACCCAGTCCACGCCGTTCACGCGCCGGATCATGCTCAGTCCTCCTTCGGCGGCAGGATCGAACCGTCGTTGCGGAACGTCGGCAGCCCCGAGGGCGGCGTGCTGCCGGGGATCGCCGCCGCGCCGGGAACCACCTGCTCGCCACGTACGCCGTACAGCGCCTCCCAGATCTTGCGGACGCCGGGCCCGGAGGTGCCGGACCCGGTGCCGCCCTGGCTGATCATCATCACCACGACGTAGTCGTCGGAGTACGACGCCACCCACGACGTCGACTGCTTGCCGTAGACCTCGGCCGAGCCGGTCTTGGAGCGGATCGGCACCTGTTCGAGCGGGAAGCCGCCCATCTTCCAGGCCATCGTGCCCTGGCGGGTGACCCCCTTGAGGGCCTCGTCGATGTAGCCGATGACGTGGTCCGGGACATCCACCCGGCCGGCCGCCTTGGGCGCGATCCGCCGGACCACGGTGCCGTCGGGGGCGACGATCGCCTTGCCGATCCGCGGCTCGTAGAGGGTGCCGCCGTTGGCGATGGCGGCGTAGCCCCGGGCCAGCTGCAGTGGGGTGACGATGGTGTCGCCCTGGCCGATCGCGAAGTTCACCGCGTCGCCGGCGCGGTAGGCGTACCCCTCGATGCAGAACTCCTGGGCGAACTTGTAGACGAAGTCGCTGGTCTTCGAGTCCTGCGGCCGGTGGGCGATCCGGCAGTAGTAGTCCTTCTGCGACTTGTAGTAGGCGCGCTTCCACTTGCGGTCGGCGATCCGGCCGGAGGCCTCGCCGGGCAGGTCGATGCCGGTCTCGCTGCCGAAGCCGAACTCCTGGGCCTCCTCGACCAGCGGGTCGCGCGCGTCCACGTCGTCGACGTCGGAGCCGAAACGCTGCCAGAAGTCGTAGCCGACCCGGTAGAAGAAGGTGTTGCACGAGACCTCGAGCGCCTTGTCGAACCCGATCAGGCCGTAGGCGCCGGACTCGTAGTTCTTGAAGTCGCGGTTGCCGACGGTGAACGACGAGGAGCAGTTCAGCCTCGTGTCGAACCCGTAGCCATTGGTGAGCGCGCCCGCGGTCATGAACGGCTTCCAGGTCGATCCGGGGGCGAACTGCCCCTGGGTGGCCCGGCCGAGCAACGGGGTGCCCGCCTTGGCCGAGTAGAGGTTGGCCAGCTGCTTCCGGGTGATCCCGCCGACCCACAGCGCGGGGTTGTACGTCGGCTGGCTGGCCATCGCCACGATCCGGCCGGTGTCCGCCTCCATCACCACGGCGGCGCCCGAGTCGGCGACGTAGGGCCGCCCGCTGACCGGGTCGACGGTCGCCCGGGCGGTCTCGATCATCTGCGCGAGCTGCTGCTCGACGACGCTCTGCACCTTCGCGTCGATCGAGGTGACCAGGGTGTCGCCGGGCTGGCTCTTCAGCTCGCCCTCGTCGTCGAGGACCCGGCCCATCGAGTCGACCCCGACGCTGCGGTACCCGGGGATGCCGCGCAGCCAGGCGTCGTACTCCTTCTCGACGCCGGAGCGACCCACCCAGGAGGCGCCGTTGACCGAGCGATCGCCGTCGTTGCGCGCCTTGTAGTACTCCTCCTCGGTGATCGGGCTCAGGTAACCGAGGACGTGTGCCGCGTTGATGCCGAACGGCCGCGGGTAGGCGCGCACGGTCTGCTGCTCGACGAGCACGCCCGGGTAGTCCTCGGGCTGCTCCAGGATCCGGAGCGCGCGCTTCTGGCGGACGTCCTCCGCGACCGGCACCGGCTGGTACGGCGACCCGTTCCACTCCTCGAGGCGCTGGGTGATCGACCGCGGCCGCACGGCCAGCGCATCCGCGACCCGGTGCAGGAGCTTGCGCTGCTGTGCCGCCTCCAGATCCTCCAGCATCGAAGGGTCGACAGAAACGACCCAGGACATCCGGTTCGCGACCAGCGGCCGGCCCATCGCGTCGACGATCAGCCCGCGCTGCGGCTGCACGACGATGTCGCGCACCGACTGGGCGGCCGCCTGGCCCTGGTACTTCTCGCCGGAGACCACCTGCAGGTAGTAGAGCCGGACGAACAGGGTCGCGAAGAGGGAGAACACCAGCGCCTGGATCACGATCAGCCGCAGTCGGCTCTTCTGCGCCGGGCTGCTCATCGGGCGACGGCCCGCTCGGGCTCGAGCCGGTGGAACAGCCCCATGACGAGCGGCAGCACGAGCGGCGTCACCAGCAGGTCCCACACGAGGGCGCCGCCGATGACCTGCAGCAGGTCGGGCACGGCGACCGCGGGGTCGCGCAGCACCAGGCCGCTCAGCGCGAACACGGAGGTGCCGAGGAACGACGAGGCCGCGACCGTGACGAGCACCGCGGGCATGGTGGGCCGGGTGTCGGGGAGCGCCCGGCCGGCGACGTACCCCACGAGCAGCAGCGCCAGCGCCCAGCGACCGGCGACGTGGTCGGCCGGCGGGGCCAGGTCGAGCAGGACGCCGGCCACGAAGCCGAGCACCATCGCGAACTGGGCACCGCGGACCAGGCCGGCCCCGACGACGACGAGCAGTACGACGTTCGGGACCACCCCGTGCCAGGCGACGTGCGGGAACACCGAGACCTGCAGCACCAGCGCGATCGCCAGCGCCACCGTGGCGCCGAAGGCGCGCGACGTCGTCATCGCTCGAGGCTCCCGTCCGCCTCGATCACGGCGCGGTCGCTCTCGGTGCCCTGGGGTACGACGACGCCGACCAGGTCCAGCTCGGCGAAGTCGACGAACGGCTCGATGACCGCTCGCGTGGAGCTGTCGCGCAGGTTGGAGAAGACCTCGGTGACCCGGCCGATCGGCACGCCGGCGACGTACGGCCCGTCGCCGTCGCTGCCCCACGTGACCACGGTGGCGTCCTTGGCCGGGACCACGGACTGGTCGACCAGGCGCAGGTCGAGCCCCGCGTCGTCGCCGGTCTCGCCCTGGCCGCTCAGGAACCCCAGGTCCATCGTGTCGCCCACCCGGCCGCCCACCGTGGAGTCGGCGTCCACGATCAGCAGCACGGTGGCGGTGGTGCGGGTGACCCGCAGGATCCGGCCCACCAGGCCGTCGTTGTTGAGCACCGTCATGTCGGCGTGCAGGCCGGCCCGCGACCCCGCGTCGATCGTGACCGTGGCGGAGAACGACTGCGACGAACCCAGCCCGATCACCCGGGCGGGGACCAGCGCGTAGCCGAGGCGATCGGCCGCGGCGGTCAGGCCGTCGTACTCGGCGAGCCGGTTGCGGTCGAACCCGGAGGTGCGCACCTCGGCCCGCAGCTGGGCGTTCGCGGCCTCCAGGTCGTCGATCTCGTCGCGCATCGAGTCGTGGTCGCGGAACCATTCGGGGATCCCCGCGATCGGCCGGATCACCGCCGTGGTGCCGGCCTCGATCGGACCGAACACCTCGCCCACCGCCTGCCGGGCCGGCTCGAGAGCCGAGCCGTCGTCGGTCCCGGCGTCCAGCGTCATCAGGCTCACGGAGGCGAGCACCAATGCCACGACGAGCGCGCGGGGCGGGGTGGGTCGCGGCGTCACGCCACCAACCGCCGCTGCTCCGAGACCAGCACCTGCTGCAGGGCCTCGAACTCCTCCACACAGCGGCCGGCGCCCATCGCCACCGAGACCAGCGGGTCCTCGGCGACGTGCACCGGCATCCCGGTCTCGTCGCGAAGCCGCTCGTCGAGACCGCGGAGCAGCGCGCCGCCGCCGGTGAGCACCATGCCCCGGTCCATGATGTCGCCGGCCAGCTCGGGCGGGGTGCGGTCGAGGGTCGCTCGGACGGCGTCCACGATCGCGTGCACCGGCTCCTCCATCGCCACCCGGACGTCGGAGCTGGACACCACGACCGTGCGAGGCAGCCCGGAGATCAGGTCGCGGCCACGGATCTCGGCCTCCGGCTCGTTAGGCGCCGGGAAGGCCGAGCCGACGGTCAGCTTGACCTCCTCGGCGGTGCGCTCCCCCAACAGCAGGGAGTGCTCCTTCTTCATCCAGGCAGCGATCGCCGCGTCGAGGTCGTCGCCGGCGGTGCGGATCGACAGGGAGGTGACGACGCCGCCGAGCGAGATCACGGCGACCTCGGTGGTGCCGCCGCCCACGTCGACGACCATGTTGCCGGTGGCTTCGTGCACCGGCAGCCCGGCGCCGATCGCGGCCGCCATCGGCTCCTCGATGATGTAGACGCGGCGGGCGCCGGCCTGGTAGCCGGCCTCTTTCACGGCCCGCTGCTCGACCGGGGTGATGCCGCTGGGCACGCAGATCACCATCCGCGGCTTGGCGAAGTAACGGCGCCGGTGGACCTGCTGGATGAAGAACCGCAGCATCTGCTCGGTCGCATCGAAGTCGGCGATCACGCCGTCCTTGAGCGGGCGGATCGCGGTGATGTGGCCCGGCGTGCGGCCGATCATCCGCTTCGCCTCGTGGCCGACGGCGAGCAGCTCACCGGTGGTCTGGTTGATCGCCACCACGCTGGGCTCGTCGAGCAGTACGCCCTTGCCACGGACGTACACCAGGGTGTTGGCGGTGCCAAGATCCACGGCCATGTCCCGGCCGATGAAGCTGTTCGCCATGAGCAGGCCTCACGTGGCTTCGGCGCGCGCTTTCGGGGAAGCCCCACGTCCAGGGACTTTCCCTGACCAACGCGGGGTGGGGCGGCGTGCGCACGCACCCGCCGGACCCGATCCGAGCGTAGGTTTCGGGCGCCACGGATCGGCGGAGGCACGCCGAGGGCGCGCCCCTGGGTCAGTTGGTGTTCGGGGCGGTCGGCTCGCGGTCTGCCTCGGGGTCCTCGGGGCCGCCGAGCCAGGGGTCGTGCACGTGGTCCGCGGGTACGACGTCGGCGTAGTCGCCGTTGACGATCCGGGTGATGTTGGCCAGCGACTCGGTGTCGTGGTCGAAGTACCTGGAGTGGTCGAGGAACGGGTTGATACCCCCGCGGGACGTCGACTCGGCCTGGAAACGGTTGGCGCCGAAGTCGTCCTCGACCGGGTCGTCGCCGAGGCCGAGACCACCGAACGTCTCGAGGTGGAAGGCGCCGTGGTTGCCGAGGTCGGCGACCGGGTCGTTGCTGTTGGCCCCGGCCCAGACGTGGCCGGGGTCGATGCCGAGCTCGTCGGCGTGGTCGGTGTCGCCGCCGAGCCCCGGGCTGCCGACGACGACGATGTCGTCGACGGCCAGGCCCTCGTCGTGTGCGCCGTGTCCGAGCGTGGTCGAGCCGTAGCTGTGACCGATCGCGGTGAGGTGGGCCGGTTCACCGTCGCGGCCGGCGCGCAGGCCGTCGATGGTGTCGGCCAGCCGCGCGCCTCCGGCCTCGGCGAGGTCCTCGCGGATCACCCCGGCCGCGTCCCAGCCGTCCTCCCAGGGAAGGTTGTCGGGGGCGTCGTACCCGACCCAGAACAGCGTGGCGTTGGTCTGCGTGTGGTCGAGGGTGCGGGCCGCTTCGTAGAGCGTCGCTGCCCGGTCGGCGTGGTAGGGCGCGCTGGTGGCGTCGGTGCCGAGCCCCGGGACCACGACCGCGACGTTGTCGGCGGACGCCCGGGTCGCCCGCGGCGATCGCGATCCGCCCGTCGCCGTCGAACGCGCCGGGGTCGTAGATGTAGACGTACGCGGGAATCGGCTCACCGGTCACCGGGTCGGTGCGCGAGGCGATCTCGCGACGGGCCTCGTCGGCAGCGCGCGCGTTGTCCGGCCACGGGAACGTGGGATCCGCGAGGTCGCGGTCGAGGGCGACGGTGTTGGCGGCGTGCCGGTCGCGGGCGGGGATGCCGTCGAGGTTGCCGATCGCGCCCGGCGCGGCCACGACCACGGCTAGCTGCTGCTCGCGGGTCAGCCCGTCCCACCAGTCGTTGACCTGCTCCGGAGATGCCCCGGCAGGCGGCTTGTCGGCGAGGGCCTCGTCGGCCGGATCCGCGACGCCGGCGTACCGCTGCTCGACCTGCTCGAGCGTGAGCACCCGGCCGAACGCCTCGGACATGGCGGTCTCCTCGGCGGTCACCGCACCCGTCCAGGCCGTCAGATCCTGCTCGAACGTCGTCACCCGGCGGGCCAGCGCGTCGGCCTCCGCCTGGGTCCCCGGCCCGGTCCTGAGTGCCGCGATCTCGCGTGCGAGGTCCGCCCGGACGTCGACCAGGTGGCCGCGCCGGGTGTCCAGCCGGAGCATCTCCTCCGCGTGGGCGTCCACCCGGCGGGCCACCGCCCGCAGCGCCAGCGACATGGCATCCGCCCGGCGGCCGGTCGCGCCGATCGCTTGGCGGTACGACGTCGCGCCGAGGCCCGACCAGTCGCGGATCCTGGCCCCGCCGGCGACGAACGTGCCGAGGTCGTCGATCTGGGCGGACGCGGCGCGCAGGTCGGCCCCGCAGCCCCGGATGCCGTCGGGGTCGACCGCCAACGGCGGGACCAGCCGCGGCTCCGGCGGCACCGTGATCGTGGTCATCGGATCTCGTGGAGGTAGCTGCCGAGCGCGAGCAGGTCGTGGAACGACACGTCGTCGCTGCGGAGGTAGTCCCCGATCGCGGTGCGCAGGCCGTCGGCACGGGTCTCGCACTCGGTGCCGAGGTCGGCGGCGTACCGGGTCCAGGCTCCGGTGAACCGCGACGCGGCGCCGGAGACCGAGCCGCTGAACCCGGACGTGCCGGCGCGGTCGATCTGCCTCGAGGCTGCGGCGAGGTCGAGGTGCTGCTCGTCCCAGGATCGGGAGGCCGCCCCGACCGACACCGGCACGACCTCCATCACCGGCGCCTTCCGGCGGCGGTGAGCTCGCGGGCCCGCTCCCGGCCGACCGGCACCGACGGGCCGCTCATCGTGAAGACGAAGACGCCGAGCGCCTGGGCGTAGGACGCCGAGACGTCGAGCTCGGCCAGGAAGCCGGTCAGTCGCTCGACGCTGGCCTCCGCACGGCGTACGTCCCAGCCGTCGCTCTCGAGCTCGTGCCGGAGCCGGACCAGCACCTCGAACCCGTCGTCACGGCGCGTCGTCAGGGTCGCGACGGGCCGGACGCTGGCGGAGTCGCGGCCGAAGCGGTAGCGCACCTCGGGTCCGCGGCCCGGGTCCGGCGCGATCGCGCCCCACAGCTGTCGAGCCTGGGTGCCGACCCGGATCAGCGCCTCGGCCGCAGCCAGCTCGGCGTCGGTGCGTGGATCGGCGGGCGGTGGCTCCGGCGGCATCAGCACGATGTCGATGTCGGGACGACGACGCCTGAGCTCGGCGAAGAACGGGTCGTCGATGGGTCGGTTCAGCGGCTCCATCGCCAGAGGCTGCCCCGACTACGTGGCGCGGAAACCGACGATG
Source organism: uncultured Actinomycetota bacterium (assembly GCA_963798055.1). Classification (GTDB taxonomy): domain Bacteria; phylum Actinomycetota; class Actinomycetes; order Propionibacteriales; family Nocardioidaceae; genus Nocardioides. Next base: position 18,420 of record CAWCRX010000011.1, on the reverse strand, counting down.
ACGCGTCTGTGGATACGCTCGCTGGCGTGGCGTTCTGGAACCGGAAGAAGTCCGAGGCCGAGCTCTCGCTCGAGCGGCTGCAGACAGGTACGTCGGCGACGACCGAACCGGCCGGACCGTTCGAGATGACCATCGAGGACGTCTTCGCGATCACCGGCCGCGGCACCGTGGTGACCGGACGCGTGACGGAGCGGGGTGGTGCGGGTCGGCATGCCCGTCACGGTCAACACCGAGCCCCAGCCGATCGCGACGACGGTGACCGCGGTCGAGCAGTTCCGCAAGAAGACCGATCAGGCCGTCTCCGGTGACAACGTCGGGCTGCTGCTGGACGGCGTGGGCCGCGAGGACGTGGCGCGCGGCGACGTCGTCAGCGGCTGACGCGAAACCTCAGAGGTCGGGGAACCAGATGGCGATCTCGCGCTCGGCCGACTCGGGTGAGTCCGAGCCGTGCACGAGGTTCTCGCGGTTCGACAGGGAGAGGTCCCCGCGGATCGTGCCGGGCGCCGCCTGGCGCCCGTCGGTCGCGCCGTTGAGGGCGCGCACGACCTCGATGGCCTCGTCGCCTTCGAGCACCATCGCGACCAGCGGGCCGCTGGTCACGAAGGTGCGCAGCGGCGGGTAGAAGTCCCGCTCGACGTGCTCGGCGTAGTGCCGGTCCGCGAGCTCGCCGTCGATCAGCCGATGCTCCATGGCCACGATCGTCAGGCCCTTGGCCTCGAACCGAGACAGCACCTCCCCGACGAGTCCCCGGCGTACGGCGTCGGGCTTGAGGATGACCAAGGTGCGCTGCGTCATGGCGCGCACACTATCCAGTCAGCCCAGCGCCTCCGCGCGCCGGACCACGTCGACCGGGGGCGGGCCCGTGGAATCGATCGCGGTGACGGGTGCCGCCGCCACCCGCCGGAGCGGGATGTACCCGCCCCAGATGCCGGCGTCGACGTCCTCCGGCTCGTCGACCGGGTCGCCGCCGCGGGCCTTCATCGACGCGTCGTGGAGGGGTACGGCGAGCACCGCGGTCGCCGCGAGCTCCTTGCGGGTGTGCGCGCGCAGCGTGGCCGAGCGGCCCGGGATCATGTGGTCGACGATCATCGCCAGCGCCCTCGCGCGCTCGTCGTCGTCCTCGACCAGCCGGGCCTCGCCGATCACCACGGCGGACCGGTAGTTCATCGAGTGGTGGAAGGCCGAGCGCCCGGCCACCAGCCCGTCCAGCTCGGTGATGGTCACGCAGACCGAGGCGCCGCCGGACCGGCGTACCCACCCCGCGGCGACCGAGCCGTGCACGTACAGCGTGCCGTCGCGGTCCGGCCCGTCGACGTCCACCGCGAAAGCCGTGGGGAGCACCACCGGGTGCGCACCCACGTTGACGCCGATGTGGGCCACCAGCGCGTCCTCGAGGAACTCGTGCAGGGCGGACCGGTCGTCGACCGCGCGGTTGCGACCGCGGCTGATCCGGGTGCGCGGTGAGGGGGAGAGCGGAGTCGTGGTCACGGCTCTATCCTGAAGCCCAGGTGGCCTGTGCGCACGGGCCAATTCCGAGCCAGATCGCCAGGACACTTCATGCCCACGCTGCCCGTCACCCTGGACCGCACCTCCGCCACGCCGTTGGGACTCCAGCTGGCCGCCGGCGTACGCGAGCAGGTGCTGGCCGGCACCCTGCGCCGCGGCGACCGGCTCCCGAGCAGCCGTGCGCTCGCCGCTGACCTCGGCGTCTCGCGCTCCGTGGCCGAGCAGGCCTACGACCAGCTGCTGGCCGAGGGCTGGCTGGAGGCGCGCCGCGGATCCGGGACGTACGTCGCCTCGGGCGGGCTGGCACCGGTCCGGGTCTCGACGCCGCGGCCCGACCGAGAGCCCCAGCGCCTGGTCCGGCTGGACACCGGCACGCCCTGGATCGACCCGCGGCACGCGGCCGGGTGGCGGCGCGCCTGGCGGGATGTCTCGGCGGCCACCCCACCTCGTGGGTACGACGACCCGCGCGGCCTCCCCGACCTCCGGGTCGCCCTGGCCGAGCACCTCGCGCGGACCCGCGGGCTGCGCTGCGGCCCCGACGAGATCGTGGTGACCGGCGGCACCACGGACGGCCTGCGGCACCTGCTCGGCGCACTGCCGCCGGGGCCGGTGGCGATCGAGGACCCCGGGTACCGCGCCGCCGTCGAGACCGTGCGGACCGCGGGTCGCGACGTCCACGACCACCCGGCGCTCGACCCGATGACCGACCTCACCGGCCGGGTCGCGGCGTACGTGACCCCGGCTCACCAGCACCCGCTGGGGCGCGTGCTGCCGGCCGAGGGGCGGCTCGGGCTGCTCGAGGCGGCGCGCCGGGCCGACGCGGTGGTGGTGGAGGACGACTACGACTCCGAGTTCCGCTACGACGTGGCCCCGGTGCCCGCGCTGGCCACGCTCGACCGCGGCCGGGTGGCCTACCTGGGCACCGCGTCGAAGAGCGTCGCGCCCAGCCTCCGGTTGGGCTGGATGGTCCCGCCGCCCCAGCTCCTCGACACCATCAACGCCCGGCGCGAGGCCACCCACGAAGCCGCGCCGTGGCCGATCCAGCGCGCGTTCCTGTCGCTGCTCCGGGACGGGTACGTCGACCGGGTCGTCCGCACCGCTCGCCGTGTGTACGCCGAGCGCGCACCGCGCGTGGCCGCCGCGCTGGCGCCGTACGCCGAGCTCGCCGGCCCGCTCGCCGGGATGTACTCGACCTGGCTGATGCCGGAGCGCGACGCCCGACGGGCGCATCGTGGCCGCGCGCGACGCGGGCTTCGACATCCCGCTGCTCGCCGACTACTGCCGCTCGGCCCGGCTGACCGGGCTGATCGTCGGCTTCGGCGGGGTCACCGACGACCAGCTCGACCGGGCGCTCGAGGTGCTCGGCTCACTCTCTTGCACAATAGTTGTGCAAACTACTTGTGCACAGTTATTGTGCACGCATGCCCGCAGACATCCGCCTCGACGCCGAAGCCGTCAAGGTGCTCGCCCATCCCCTTCGCTCGCGCCTGCTGACCGCGCTGCGACGGGACGGGCCGGCGACCGCCACCGAGCTCGCCGACCGGCTGGAGACCAACACCGGCGCCACGAGCTACCACCTCCGCAAGCTCGAGTCCGTCGGCCTGGTCGAGGACACCGGGCAGGGCGAGGGCAAGCGCCGGGAGTGGCAGGCGGCCAGCCGTTCCCACTCCTGGGCGCCGAGCGACTTCGCGGGCGACGAGGACGCCGAGGCTTCGCTCGCGTGGCTGACCCGCGACTACGTACGGCAGGCCGCCGAGAAGATGCAGCGCTGGCTGGACCACGAGCACTCCTGGCCCAAGGAGTGGCGCGACGCCTTGGGCATCAGCGACGAAGCGCTGCTGGTGACGCCGGCCCAGTTGGAGCAGCTCCACGACGAGCTGTTCGCGCTGATCGCGAGGTACCGCGACATCGGGCAAGGGGACCCGGCCGCGCGCGACGTGTCGATCTGGCTGATGAGCCACCCGAAGAACAACAGCCATGACTGAGGTCCTGTCCCCCGCTGCCGCGAAACGCGTCTTCCTCACGCTGACGTTCACCCGGTGGTTCCCGGTCGGCCTGGTGGTCGGCCTGTTCCCCCTGTGGGCCCTCGAACGCGGGCTCACGGTCTCGGAGACCCTGCTCGCCTCGTCCCTGGCGGGCTTCGTGATCTTCGCGCTGGAGCTCCCGACCAGCGGGTTCGCCGACGCGTTCGGGCGGCGCCCGGTGTTCGTTGCCGCGGCCATCGTGAACGTGGTCGCGTCGGGTGCCTACCTGGTGGCCGACTCCTTCTGGATGTTCGCCGTCGCCGCCGGTCTCACCGGTGTGTTCCGGGCCCTGGATTCCGGCCCGCTCGAGGCCTGGTTCGTCGACACCGTGCACGCGACCCTCCCTGACGCGGATGTCGACCAGTCGCTCTCGGCCGAGGGAACGATCCTCGGCCTCTCGATCGCGACCGGTGCGCTGCTCTCCGGTGGCCTCGTGTTCTGGAACCCGTTGCCGGTCGACTCGGCGCTGCTGCTCCCGTTCATCGTGTTCGCGGCGCTGAACGTCGTGCACCTGGTCGCGGTGCTCTTCATCCTCAAGGAGCCCCGGACCCACCTCGACACCACCGGCGCGCGACGAGCGGTGCAGTCCGCGAAGGAGGCGCCGGTCGTCATCCGCGAGGGTCTGCAGCTGCTGGCCACCAACAAGGTGCTCCGCGGCATCACCCTGGTCGAGATCTTCTGGTGCACGGCGATGGTCGTCTTCGAGGCGTTCCAGCCGATCCGGCTCGCCGAGATGCTCGGCAGCGAGGAGCGAGGCCGGCGCCCTGATGGGACCGGTGGCGTCGGTCGGCTGGGGCGTGTTCGCGCTCGGTGCCGCCCTGGCCGGCCTCGCCTCCGCCCGGATCGGCATCGCGCGTACGGCGATCCTGGCGCGGGTCCTCAACGGCCTGGGCGCCGTGGTGATGGGACTCGTCGCCGGACCCGCGGCCCTGATCGCGGCGTACCTCCTGACCTACAGCCTGCACGGCTCCGGCGGTCCGGCGCACAGCTCGCTCCTGCACCGCGAGGCGCAGGCCCGCAACCGAGCGACGGTGCTGTCGATGAACTCCATGGTCGCGTTCGGCGCCTTCACGATCGTCAGCCCGGCGCTGGGACTGCTGGCCGGCGCGGCGTCCAACCAGGTAGCGATGGTCACGGCCGGCGCGTTCAGCGTGCTCGGCGCGTGGTTCTACCTGCCGGCCCTCCGTGCGGAGCGAGAGCGGGTGGAGCTCGAGGCTCAGGCCTCGGCTTCGGCGTCGCGCGCGGCGTAGGCCTCGGCCCGCTCCCGCTCGATCTTCCGGCCCAGGAAGTACGCCGTCCCCCACAGCAGCGCGAAGATCGGGCCGAGCACGAACATGATCGTGACCAGCACCCCGAGCCCGATCGCGGCCAGCTGGATCACCCAGCCGAGCAGGTAGGCCCACTCGGCGCGGAGCAGGCCGGCGACGAGCAGGCAGGCCAGCATCAGACCCGAGGCCGACCGACAGCGCGGTCGAGGTCTCGACGTCCGAGATCGAGATCATCACCGGCGTCGTCAGCCCGAGCACGATCGCCTCGAGCGAGAGCACCGCGGCGCACATGCCGCGGCGCGGGGACCGCGGGGTCTCGCTCATCGTGGTCCTCCCAACAGCAGCCGCGCCTCGCCGACGGTGACCACGGAGCCGGTCACCAGGACCGCGCCCGAGCCCAGCGGGTCACCGAACGCCTCGCCGGCCTCGGCGAGCGCCGCGGCCTGGTCGATCGCGTCGGACAGGGACGGGACGACGGTCACCCGGTCCTCGTCGTAGATCTCGAGGGCCGCCTCGGCCAGCTGCTCCGCGGGCAGGGCCCGGGCGGTGGAGTTCTGGGTGCAGATCAGGTGGTGCAGGTGCGGTTCGAACGCCGCCAGCACGCCCTCGTGGTCCTTGTCGGCCATCACTCCGATCACCCCGATCAGCGGCGCGAACTGGAAGGAGTCGTCGAGTGCCGCTGCGGTCGCCGCGGCTCCGTGCGGGTTGTGCGCGGCGTCCAGCACGATCGTGGGGCTCCGGCGGATCACCTCGAGCCGGCCCGGCGACGTGGCCTCCGCGAACGCCGCGCGCACCAGGGCGTCGTCGAGCGGGTCCTCCCCCAGGAACGCCTCGACGGCGGCCAGCGCGATGGCCGCGTTCTCGGCCTGGTGGGCGCCGTAGAGGGGAAGGAACACCTCGTCGTAGCGAGCCCGCATCCCCTGCAGGCTCACCACCTGGCCACCTACGGCCGGCACTCGCGAGACGACCCCGAACTCCAGGCCCTCGCGGGCCACGGTCGCGCCGACCTCGGCCGCCTGCCGCAGCAGCACCTCGGCCGCCTCCGGCGACTGCTGGGCGATCACGGCCACCGAGTCCGGCTTGATGATCCCGGCCTTCTCGATGGCGATCTCGGCCGGCGTGCCACCGAGGTAGGAGGCGTGGTCGACCGCGATCGGCAGCACCACCGCCACCGCGGCGTCGATCACGTTGGTGGCGTCCCAGACCCCGCCCATGCCGACCTCGACGATCGCGACATCGACCGGGGCGTCGGCGAAGGCGGCGTACGCCATCCCGACGACGGTCTCGAAGAACGACAGCGGATGCGCCTCGCTGGCGTCGACGAGATGGGTGTACGGCGCCACCTCGTTGAACGCGCGCACGAACGCCTCGTCGCTCAGCGGCTCACCGTCGATGCAGATCCGCTCGCTCATCCGCTCCACGTGCGGCGAGGTGAACCGGCCGGTGCGCAGCTCGAGGGCGCGCAGCAGGGTGTCGATCATCCGCGCCGTCGAGGTCTTGCCGTTGGTGCCGGTCAGGTGGATCGACGGGTAGGTGCGCTGGGGATCGCCGAGCAGCTCGGTGAACGCCCGGATCCGGTCCAGCGATGGCTCCAGCCGGGTCTCGGGCCACCGGGAGAGCAGCGCGTCCTCGACCTCGGCGATGGTCTCGGCGAGCCGAGGTGCGGCGGATTCGGTCATGGCGGGACCACTCTAGGTGGAGCGCAGAACTGCAACACGTTCTATGTCTCGATACACTCGCTGGCGCTCGCTACTCGACAACCCGAAAAGGCCAGCGATGACCGACATCAAGCAGCGGTTCGACGAGCTGCGTGCCGCCGACGACGCGGACCCCGCCGACCTCGACGCCCTCTGGGCGGACCTCGCCCCGGTCACGGTGGACGAGATCCTCGGGCCGTGGCGGGGTGGCGACTTCAGCACCGGGCACATCGCGAGCACCGTGCTCGAGCAGGTGCGCTGGCACGGCAAGCGGTTCGACGGGCCGCTCGACGCCAAGCCGTTGATCTGTCGCGACGAGGACGGGGAGCTCTACTCCAACCTCGCGGCCGGCGGCGGCGCCGAGGCATCGCTGTGGCCGGTCGAGTTCCGAGGCGAGACCACGGCGACGATGGTCTACGACGCGATGCCGGTGTTCGACCACTTCAAGCGGGTCGACGCCGACACCCTGATGGGAATCATGAACGGCAAGCTCGAGTCGGCCTTCGGCGTGCAGGACCTCTACTACTTCTGGCTGGAGCGCGACGCATGAGGACCACGGCGGTGATCGTCAACGAGCAGGGCGGAAAGTTCGGCTTCGAGGAGGTCGACCTCGACGAGCCCCGCGACGACGAGGTGCTGGTCCGGATCGTCGCGGCCGGCCTCTGCCACACCGACCTCTCGCTGCGCGACAGCCTGCCGCCCGAGATGTTTCCGCGGGTGTTCGGGCACGAGGGCGCCGGGGTCGTGGAGCAGGTCGGTGCCGGCGTCAGCCGGCATCGAGGTGGGCGACCACGTGCTGATGAGCTTCCGCTCGTGCCGCACCTGTCCGGCCTGCGTGGAGGGCGCCGTCGGCTACTGCGAGAACTCGCTGATGCTCAACTACATGGGCTTCCGGATGGACGGCTCGACCACCCACCAGCGCGACGGCCAACCCGTCTACGGCTCGTTCTTCGGCCAGTCCAGCCTTGCTCGGCACGCCATCGCGTACGCCGACAACTGCGTCGTCGTCGACAAGTCGCTCGACCTCAGCAAGCTGGCGCCGTACGGCTGCGGCTTCCAGACCGGCGCCGGCACCGTGCTCAACCTGCTGCGGCCCGAGGCCGGCGACAGCCTGGCGGTCTTCGGGTGCGGCGCGGTCGGCCTGGCCGCGGTGATCGCCGCGGCCACGACCGGCTGCACGGTCGTCGCCGTCGACCTCACCGAGGCCCGGCTGAAGGAGGCCGAGCGGTTCGGCGCGGTCACCGTGAACCCGACGACGCTCGGCGAGCAGACCGTCGTCGACCGGGTCAAGGAGCTCACCGGCGGCGGCGCGACGTACGCGATCGACACCACCGCGGTCTCGGAGGTGGTCAAGCAGGCCCAGCAGTCGCTCCGGATCCGGGGCACCCTGATCGCGCTCGGGCTGGGTGCCGAGGAGTACGCCATCGACGCCATCGACCTGCTCCAGAACGGCAAGATCATCCGGTCCTCGATCGAGGGCGAGTCCGACCCGCTGGAGATGCTGCCGCGGCTGATCGAGATGAACCAGGCCGGCGACTTCGACGTCGACGACCTGGTCGTGACCTACCCGTTCGAGGACATCAACACCGCGATCGAGGACGTGCTGGCCGGCCGGGTCGTCAAGCCGGTGTTGGTGTGGTGACCACCAGGTTGGCCATGTCGACGACGGGCCGGTAGCCGAGCGCCTCGTAGACCCGGTTCGAGGTCGGGTTGCCCTGGTCGGTGAACAGGCAGACCTGGAGCCCGTCGTCGAGCAGCAGCTGGGTCACCTCGGCCACCGCTGCGCTCGCGTACCCCTGCCCGCGCCGATCGCGCGGCGTGTAGACGGGACCGATCCGGGCGACGCCGTACGCCGGTGGGTTGCTGGCGGTCAGGTGGACCGGGATTCCGTCCTCGTCCTCCCAGAACCACACCCGGCCCTGCTCGATGCGCGGCAGCAGCGAGGCCTCGTCCGGCGGCTCCAGCATCACGTGCTCGCCGGCCCGGCCGGCCTGCTCGGCGGCGTCCACGTCGAAGGCGAGGTACCAGCGCAGCACCAGATCGACGTCGTCCGGCTTCGCGAGCCGGAGCCTCCCCGGCACCGGTCGCGGCGGCACCACCACGGTGACGGTGTGCAGCCGGGTCCGCTCGGCCACCCGCGCCTCCCCTCCGACCAGCCGAGCGGTCTCGTCGGCCACGAGCTCGGCGGCGGGCAGGGCACCGTTGACCCCGAGCGCCTGCTCCTCGCGGTCGTGCAGTCGCCCGGCCAGGCCGACCGCCGCCTCGTCGGGCATCGGCAGCACGAACAAGGGGTACGGCGGCGTCGGGGCGGTTCGCATCGCCACGCCCACGACGCGCGACCCGTCCCGCACCACCAGCCACCAGCGCGGCCCCGTGGCTGGGCGGCAGGTCCACGTCCTCGACGGCGCGCCGGCGTCACCGTGGCGACGACGGTGTTGAGCACCGAGTCGGCCGCGAGGTGGTCGCCGGCCGCCTCGAGGAAGGCCGCGGGGTCGTCGTGGAACTCCAGCTGCATCGCGAAACCGTACTGACCTGCGGCGATGGGGTGATACCGGTTTTCCGGACGCCGACGGCCGCCCATAAACTCCGCCCCATGACGATCGTGGTGCCCGAGAAGCCCGCCCTCGAGGGACTCGAGGAGAAGTGGGCCGCTCGCTGGCGCGACGAGGGCACCTACAAGTTCGACCGCACCCAGCCCCGCGAGAACGTCTTCTCGATCGACACTCCCCCGCCGACGGTGAGCGGCAAGCTGCACGTCGGGCACGTGTTCTCGTACACCCACCCCGACGTGATCGCGCGCTACCAACGGATGAGCGGCAAGTCCGTGTTCTACCCGATGGGCTGGGACGACAACGGGCTGCCCACCGAGCGACGGGTGCAGACCTACTACGGCGTCCGCTGCGACCCGAGCCTGCCTTACGACGCCGACTTCACGCCGCCGGAGGACCCCGACCCGAAGAAGCAGATCCCGATCAGCCGGCCCAACTTCGTCGAGCTGTGCGAGCGGCTGGTCGAGCTGGACGAGCAGGTCTTCGAGCAGCTGTGGCGCACCCTCGGCCTGTCGGTGGACTGGGACGAGCACTACACGACCATCGGCGCGAAGTCGCAGCTGGTCAGCCAGACCGCGTTCCTGCGCAACTTCGCCCGTGGCGAGGCCTACCTCCAGGAGGCCCCGACCCTCTGGGACGTCACGTTCCAGACGGCGGTCGCCCAGGCCGAGCTCGAGGCCCGCGAGTACGCCGGCCACTACCACCGGGTCGCCTTCCACCAGGCCGATGGCAGCGACGTCTTCATCGAGACGACGCGGCCCGAGCTGATCGCCTCGGTGGTCGCGCTGATCGCGCACCCCGACGACGAGCGCTACCAGAAGCTCTTCGGTACCACGGTCGCCTCGCCGGTCTTCGGAGTCGAGATCCCCGTCCTCGCCCATCCCGGCCGCCGAGATGGACAAGGGCGCCGGCATCGCCATGTGCTGCACGTTCGGCGACCTGACCGACGTCACCTGGTGGCGCGAGCTGGACCTGCCGGTGCGCACCGTGATCGGCCGCGACGGCCGGTTCTCGCGGGAGACGCCCGAGTGGTTGGCAGGCGACGGCGCCGCGGCGGCGTACGCCGACCTGGCGGGCAAGACCGTGTTCTCGGCTCGCGAGGCGATGGTGGCCAAGCTCCGGGAGACCGGCGACCTCGACGGCGAGCCCACCGCCACCCAGCGGATGGCCAACTTCTACGAGCGCGGCGAGAAGCCGCTGGAGATCGTGGCCACCCGGCAGTGGTACATCAAGAACGGCGGCCGCGACGCCTCGCTGCGCGACGAGATGCTCGAGCACGGCGCGGAGATCGACTGGCTGCCCGCGCACATGAAGCACCGCTTCGACAACTGGGTGGCCGGCCTCAACGGAGACTGGCTGATCTCCCGACAGCGGTTCTTCGGGATCCCGTTCCCGGTCTGGTACCCGCTGGACGCCGACGGCGAGCCCGACTACGACCACCCGCTGATGCCGAGCGAGGCCGAGCTGCCGGTCGACCCGTCGACGGATGCGCCGCGCGGCTACACCGAGGACCAGCGCGGCACGCCCGGCGGCTTCGTCGGCGACCCCGACGTGATGGACACCTGGGCCACGTCGTCGCTGACCCCGCAGATCGCCGGCGGCTGGGCCACCGACGAGGACCTGTGGCAGCGGGTCTTCCCGATGGACCTCTGCACGCAGGCCCACGACATCATCCGCACCTGGCTGTTCGGCCGCGTGGTGCGAGCCCACTTCGAGAACCACGCGACCCCGTGGCGGCACGCGATGCTCTCCGGGTGGATCCTCGACCCGGACCGCAAGAAGATGAGCAAGTCCAAGGGCAACGTCGTGGTGCCGACCGAGATCCTGGAGAAGTACGGCGCCGACGCGGTCCGCTGGCGGGCCGCGATGACCCGGCCGGGGCTCGACTCGCCCTTCGACGAGACCCAGATGAAGGTCGGTCGGCGGCTGGCGATGAAGGTGCTCAACGTCTCGCGGTTCGTCCTGGACGGCGTGGGCGCGACCGACGCGAGCCCGGTCCACGTCTCCGAGCCGATCGACTGTGCGCTGATGGGCCGGCTCGCCGGTGTGATCACCAAGGCCACCGAGGCGTTCGAGGCCTTCGACTACACCTCCGCGCTCGAGGTCACCGAGAAGTTCTTCTGGGAGTTCTGCGACGACTACGTCGAGCTGGTCAAGGAGCGCGCCTACGCCGAGGACGGCGGCGACGCCACGGCGTCGGCGCGGGCCACCCTGGCGCTGGCGCTCGAGGTGCAGCTGCGCCTGCTCGCGCCGTTCCTGCCCTACGTGACCGAGGAGGTCTGGTCGTGGTGGCGCCCGGGTTCGATCCATCGCGCGGCCTGGCCGGAGGTCACCGAGCTGGGCGCGGCGGCGGCCACCGATCCCGCCGCGGTCGATGCGGTCGGCCAGGCGCTGATCGGCATCCGCGGCGCGAAGTCCCAGGCCAAGGTCTCGATGCGTGCCGAGCTGTCCCGGGTGGAGATCGCCGGACCGGAGGTGCTCGTGCGAGCCGCGGAGCTCGCCGCCAGGGACCTGCGGGCGGCGGGCAAGGTCGTGGGTGACCTGGTGTTCACCGCCAACGACGCGACCGAGATCTCGGTGACCGCGGAGCTGGCCGAGACGCCGTAGGAGCTAGGGCGTGGCCTCCGGGTCGACCGGCTCCTCGGACTGGTCGCCCTCGAGCTCGTCACCCTCCTCGCCCTCGTCCTCGGGCAGCTCGTAGACATCCGGGTCGACCTCGTCCTCGTCCTCGGACTCGGACTCGGACTCGGCGTCGGCCTCGGTCTCGTCCTCGGACTCGTCGTCCTTGTCCTTGTCCTTGCCCTTCTTGCCGTCCCGCTCGCCTCGGCCGTTGTCGTCCGAGGTGTCGTCGCTGACCGGGGGGACCGTCACGTCGCCGGGGTCGACGTCTCCGGCTGGAGCGGGAGTCCGTACGGCGGCAGCAGGGACACCCCGGAGTTCGGCCCGACTTCGGCGTCTCCGCCATCGGGCAGGGAACCGTCGAGGCCCGGGATCGTCGCATTGAGGTCGCCGTCCAAGCCGGTGCCGGCGCCGCCGGTCGCTCCGGGGTCGACGTCGGACGACGTGATGTCCCCTGCGCCCGGTGACCGCTCGATCAGCGCGCCGGACTCGGTCAGCTGTGAGCCAGCGACCACCGGATTGCCGCCGTCGTCCGCCTTGCTGCCGCGGATGCCGGTGACCAGCACCATGCAGCAGACCGCGGCTACCGCCGCGAACACATAGAACGGCCGCTTGTGCTTGGCGCTCACCGAGAAGATCCTTCCTTGGCCCGAGATCAGGCTTCGGCGGTCAGTCTTGCCGATGAGGAGGGCTCTTGGTCCAGCCCCGGCGTCAAATAGTCACAAATGACTAGACGGGTTAGGCAGATTTCTTCTTCTTGGCCTCGGACTCGCGCGGCACCAGGGTCGGCGCGACGTCGTCGTCGACCACCTCGCGGGTGACGACCACCTTGGCGATGTCGCCGCGCGAGGGCACGTCGTACATGACGTGCAGCAGGACCTCTTCGATGATGGCCCGCAGCCCGCGGGCTCCGGTGCCCCGCTCCATCGCGTTGTCGGCGATCGCCTCGATGGCATCGGGGGTGAACTCCAGCTCGACGCCGTCGAGCTCGAAGAGCTTGTGGTACTGCTTGATCAGCGCGTTGCGGGGCTCGGTGAGGATCTGGACCAGCGCCTGCTGGTCGAGCTTGTTGACGCTCGCGATCAGCGGGAGCCGGCCGATGAACTCGGGGATCAGGCCGAACTTCGTGAGGTCTTCGGGGCGGACCTCGGCGAGCAGGTCCTCGGCCGCGCGCTCGGCCTGGCCGCGCACCTCCGCGGTGAAGCCGAGGGTCTTCTTGCCGACCCGCTGCTCGATGATGTGCTCGAGACCGGAGAACGCTCCACCGACGACGAACAGGATGTTCGTGGTGTCGATCTGGATGAACTCCTGGTGCGGGTGCTTGCGGCCGCCCTGGGGCGGCACCGACGCGGTGGTGCCCTCGATGATCTTCAGCAGCGCCTGCTGGACGCCCTCGCCGGAGACGTCGCGGGTGATCGACGGGTTCTCCGCCTTGCGGGCCACCTTGTCGATCTCGTCGATGTAGATGATGCCGGTCTCGGCCTTCTTGACGTCGTAGTCGGCGGCCTGGATCAGCTTGAGCAGGATGTTCTCGACGTCCTCACCGACATAGCCGGCCTCGGTGAGCGCGGTGGCGTCGGCGATCGCGAACGGGACGTTGAGCATCCGGGCCAGCGTCTGGGCGAGGTAGGTCTTGCCGCAGCCGGTCGGGCCGATCACCAAGATGTTGGACTTCGCGACCTCGACGGCCTCGTCCTTGCTGTGCTTGCCGGACACCGGCTGCAGGCCCGCCTGGACGCGCTTGTAGTGGTTGTAGACCGCGACGGCGAGCGCCTTCTTGGCTCGCTCCTGGCCTACGACGTAGGAGTTGAGGAAGTCGAAGATCTCCTTCGGCTTGGGCAGCTCCTCGAGGCCGACCTCGGTCCCCTCGCTGAGCTCTTCCTCGATGATCTCGTTGCAGAGATCGATGCACTCGTCGCAGATGTAGACACCTGGGCCCGCGATGAGCTTCTTGACCTGCTTCTGACTCTTGCCGCAGAAGGAGCACTTCAGCAGGTCGCCTCCGTCACCGATGCGCGCCACGGGGGGCCCTCCTCATGAGTGGAGCTACTGGTTCGCGAACCATCCGACGGTACCCCGAGCCGCCCCCGATGGGGGGACGACACGGAGTTAAGGCACGGGACACGATGGGCTCGCTCAGGAAGTCGCCAGGGCCGGAGCGGCCTTGCGCGACTCGATCACCGCGTCGATCAGGCCGTACTCGACGGCCTGCTCCGCGGTCAGGATCTTGTCCCGCTCGATGTCACGGCTGACCTGCTCGATGTCGCGGCCGCTGTGGTCGCTGATCATCTTCTCGAGCAGCTCGCGCATCCGCAGGATCTCGTTGGCCTGGATCTCGATGTCGGAGGTCTGACCGAACGTGCCCTCCGTGTAGGGCTGGTGGATCAGGATCCGACTCGTCGGCAGCGCCAGCCGCTTGCCGGGCGTGCCGGCCGCGAGCAGGATCGCGGCAGCCGAGGCCGCCTGGCCGAGGCACACGGTCTGGATCTCGGGCTTGATGAACCGCATCGTGTCGTAGACCGCGGTGAGCGCCGTGAACGAGCCACCCGGCGAGTTGATGTAGATCTGGATGTCCTGGTCGGGGTTCATCGACTCCAGGCACAGCAGCTGGGCCATCACGGCGTTGGCGACGTCGTCGGAGATGGGGGTCCCGAGGAAGATGATGCGGTCCTCGAAGAGCTTGCCGTAGGGGTCGATCCGGCGGAATCCGTAGGACGTCCGCTCTTCCCACTGTGGGATGTAGTAGTTCATGGCGTCAGTCCTTCTTGTGGGCGGGTCGGCCGTCGTCGGCGGCTTCACGGGCGCTCTTGACCACCTGGTCGACCAGGCCGTACTCCAGCGCCTGCTCGGCGGTGAACCAGCGGTCCCGGTCGGCGTCGGCGACCACCTGCTCGAGGTCCTGGCCGGTGTGGTCGGCGATCAGCTGGAGGAGGACCTTCTTGATGTGCAGCGACTGCTGGGCCTGGATCTTGATGTCGGACGCGGAGCCACCCATGCCGGAGGACGGCTGGTGCATCATGATCCGCGCGTGGGGCAGCGCGTAGCGCTTGCCCTTCGTCCCTGCGCAGAGCAGGAACTGACCCATCGAGGCGGCGAGGCCCATGCCGACGGTGGCCACGTCGTTGGGGATGTAGTTCATGGTGTCGTAGATCGCCATGCCGGCGTCGACGGAGCCACCCGGGCTGTTGATGTGCAGGAAGATGTCGGCCTCGGGGTCCTCTGCCGAGAGCAGCAGCAGCTGCGCGCAGATCGCGTTCGCGTTGGCGTCTTTCACCTCGGAACCGAGGAAGACGATCCGCTCCCGCAGCAACCGCGAGTAGATGTGGTCGTCGAGGACGTTGAGTCCACCTGGAGTCTGGGTCACGCCAGCGACCCTAGCCCGTGCGGACCGGCGAGCCACGGCATATCAGGCGCTGTTCGCGCAGAGCAGATTCCGGGGCAGGATTTCAGGCTTCCGCGGCGGCCTTGAGACGCGCCACAGTCTTTGCCATGCCCGCCTCCAGCTCGTCGGCGTGCTCCGCGGAACCACCGAGGAAGACCGGGGCGAACACGTTGCTCACCATGGTCAGACCCTCGGGCACCGGGCGACGGTGTACGACGCGGGTGCGGTCGCCGTCCGGGCTGAGCTCCCAGATCCAGCGGGCGCCGCTGGTCTTGGTGTCCCAGGCCAGCGAGCGACCGGGCTCGAGCACGGCCACGACCGACCGGCTCGGCCAGATCAGGGCCTTGCGGCGGTTGATGCCGAGGTACCACTGGTTCATGCGGAGCCCGCCCCGCTTGAGCGGCATCATCTTCATCAGCTCGGGGCTCCAGTCGGGCATCCTCGAGAAGTCCGTCAGCAGCTCCCAGACCTTGTCGGCCGGGGCGTCCACGACGGCTTCGGCACGGAGCTCGCGGTCGGCCTTGTTGGGGCCAGAAGACTCGGTCATGCCAGCCATCGTTCCATGGCGTGGAGCACGTCTCGGTGGTTGAGCAGCCCGAAGTGGTCCGTGCGGCCGACATGCAGAACGTCGGCCCCTGGGAACAGCTCGCGGCCGCGACGGTCGCGGCCGTACGCCGACCGTGGCCGCACCAGCAGGTCGCCGACGACGTGCCCGACCGGGTGCCGCCGCGACGCGGTCAGCGTGGCGGCGACCAGGCGGTAGCGCGCGTGCGGGAGCGGTGGCACGTCCTCGGCGAGCCCGGCCACCAGGTCGTGGACCCCGACCGAGCGCCAGTCGAGGATCCGGCCGAAGGCGGCCGTCTCCGGGAGCAGGCCGAGCCCGCGACTGCCGTGCCCGATCCCCCAGGCGATCGGGGCGCCGAGGTGCGGAGTGCCGAGGGTGATCACGTCGGAGACCAATGCGTTCCAGTCGTGGTCCACGGGCTCGGCCGCGACCGCGCCGGCCGCCCGCATCACCAGGCCACCCAGGGAGTGCCCAACGAGCGCGATCCGGGTGACCGGCACCGGCCAGGCATCGACCACCTGCTGCATCAGCGAGGCGAGCGCCACGCCGTTCTCGCGTAGGCCGAGTCCGGTGTTGGCGCGGAGGAACACCGGGGTCCAGCCGCGCGCCGCGAGGGCCTCGCCGTACGTCGTCCCGGTGCGGTCGCGGTGCCGGTTCCAGTAGGACTCGTTCTCGCAGAGGCCGTGCAGGAACACGACCAGCCGTCCGGTCGGCTCGGGAAACGCAGCCGCCAGGCCGCGAGCATCCGGGACCACGTCCCGGCCGGCGTTGCGGACCGCCATGGCGATGGCGAGCCGCGGTCGCTCCTGCACGAGGCGGTCACCGATCAGCCCGTTGACCGCGGCGTTGACGAAGCGACCCTGGGAGCGGTCCTCGAGCCGCGGTCCGACGCCGGTCGCGGCCAGCCGGTCGAGACCCCGTGAGGTCGCGCGCAGGCCGGCGCCCAGTCCGCCGTACACCGCCGTCGCGATCCCGCGGTGCACGGCCCCGCCGCCGGCCCGGTCGGTCCACGCCAGATGGGTGTCGCGCACGCTGCGCACGACCAGCTCGTCAGCCACCTCGGACAACAGGGACAGGGCGTCCAGCACCCCGGGGCCGCGCGTCATGGCGGCAGGCTAGCCCATCGAGTGCACGCCTGTGCACTCAGTCTTCGGGCGTGTCCTCGACCTCGGCCTCGGGCTCACCGATGGAGCCGTCCGGACGCAGGTTCTTCAGCTCCACGGCGTTGCCCGAAGCGTCCTTGACGCTGGCGGTCTCGACGATCCTGGCGAGCGCCTTGCCGCGCAGGATCTCCTGGACCATCTCGGGGATGTGGTTGTGCTGGAACATGTGGTTGGCGAACTCCTGCGGGTCCTGACCCGACTGCTGGGCCCGGCGCACCAGGTGCTGCGAGAGCTCGTCCTGCTCGACCCCGAGCTCCTCGCGCTTGGCGACCTCATCGAGGAGGAACTGGGCGGCGATCGCCTCGCGGACCCGGCGATCGAGGTCGGCCTCGAACTCCTCGAGCGTCTGACCCTCGTCCTCGAGGTACTTGTCCATGGTCAGGCCGGCGTAGGCGAGCTGCTGCTCGACGCTCTGGCGCCGGGCGTTGAGCTCGTCGGTGACGACCGTCTCCGGCAGCGGGATCTCGACCTTCCCGAGCAGCACCTCGAGCACCGCGTCGCGGGCGGACGCGGCCTGCTCCAGCCGCTTGCCGCGACCGAGGCGCTCGCGCACGTCGTCAGTTGAGCTCCGCGATGGTGTCGAACTCCGAGGCCATCTGCGCGAACTCGTCGTCGAGCTCGGGCAGCTCCTGCTCCTGGACCTGCGAGACGGCCACGACGACCTCGACGTCCTCGCCCACGAGGTCGCCGCTGACGAGCTGGGTCGTGAAGTTCTTCTCGTCGCCGGCCGACATGCCGGTGAGGGCGTCGTCGAGGCCGTCGATCATGCCGCCGCGGCCGACCTGGTAGGACATGCCGGAGACCTCGGCGCCCTCGACCGGCTCGCCGTCGCGGGTGGCCTTGAGGTCGATCACCACGAAGTCGCCCTCGGCGGCCGCGCGCTCGACGTCGCTCAGGGTGGCGAACCGCTCGCGCAGCGCCTGCACCTGCTCCTCGACGTCGGCGTCGGTCACCGCGACGTCGTCGACGGAGGCCTCCAGGCCGTCGTAGGCCGGGACCTCGATCTCGGGCCGGATGTCGACCTCGGCGGTGAACTCGAGCGTCTCGTTGTCCTCGAACTTCGTGACCTCGATGTCGGGCTGGGCCAGCGGGGTGAGGGAGTTCTCCTCGAGCGCCGCGAAGTACTTCTGCGGCAGTACGTCGTTGACGGCCTCGTCGAGAACCGCGCTCCGGCCGACCTGCCGGTCGATGACCGTCGGTGGGACCTTGCCCTTGCGAAAGCCCGGGATGTTGATCTGCTGGGCGATCTTCTTGTACGCCGCGTCGAGGCTCGGCTTGAGCTCCTCGAAGGGCACCTCGACGGTCAGCTTGGCCCGGGTCGGGCTCAACGTCTCGACGGCGCTCTTCACCAGTGTTCTCCTCTTGTGGATTTCTACACCCCGGATGGGGCTGGTACGTCGGGGCGACAGGACTCGAACCTGCGATCTCCTGCTCCCAAAGCAGGCGCGCTAGCCACTACGCTACGCCCCGCCAAGAGGCCGCACCGGAACGGTTCCGGGAGGCTCCTTGGAGCGGATGACGGGAATCGAACCCGCGTAGCCAGTTTGGAAGACTGGGGCTCTACCATTGAGCTACATCCGCGCTGATTTGTGCGCGCTCATGGTGCCACAGACGGGGCTCTTCACCCCAAACGGCTCACTCCCGTGG
>CAWCRX010000010.1:0-79638 GCA_963798055.1 uncultured Actinomycetota bacterium | reverse complement strand
GCGTGGACCGCTCGGTCCGGCCCCGCACGATCCCGATGAAGATCTGCACGCGCGGGTCCTCGTTCTCGACCAGCCATGCCAGCCCGACGGTGGTGGGCGACAGGTCGGTCACGGGCCGGTAGATCGCGTCCTTGCGGTGGTGCAGGCGGGCCAGCGACATCGGCATCACCGCGACGCCGTCGCCGTTCGCCACGACGGCGACCGCGTCCTTGGCGGAGATCGCCGACCAGTCGACCTCGTCGTCGGCGATGTCGGCGTGGGTGACCTCCTCAGCAGCGGCGAGATAGTGCTCGCTCCCGGCCACGGCCACCGCGACCTCCTCGTAGAGCGGAATGCAGTGCAGCCCGTCGCGCTCGATCGGCAGTCGGACGAATGACATGTCGAGAGCGCCGGACCGGATGCCGGATTCCTGTTCGGACTGCCCGACGGGGGTGAGCTCGATCGGGTCGCGGCGTCGCTCGCGCCAGATCCGCACCCACTTGTCCGGCATCGCGCCTTCCACGAACCCGACCCGGAACGCCGCCTCGCTCATTCCACGGAGCCTAGGGGGCGGGTGTGCTCACCGGTCTTCCACGCGTACTGGCACGGTTCGTTCCGTTTGTCCGCCGAGACAGCCTCGGGACGCGCCCACCCGGCGTAGTGCGGTGAGGTCTCCGTTGCCCCACAACCGGTTGTGCTGCGTAGATGTGCCGTACATCAGCTGCCGGCGCGAGTTGGCGTGGCCCAGACCCAGGATGTGGCCGAGCTCATGCGACATCACCTGCCGCCAGACGACGCGCGGGTAGCGCTCGGTCTGGTCGAGCAGCATGTAGCCGTCGAAGCGACGCTTGCCCTGCACCCAGTGACCACCGATGCCCGTGACCCGGCCGGACAGGCTGCGCTCCTGGCGCGGTGACTGCCAGTCGATCAGCACGTCGGTCCCGGCCGGGTGGTTGTCGTGGCGAGACCGATCGACCCGACGGTTCGAGCGGCCGAGGTACTTGAACCGGAAGCCCGTGACCCGCCCGACGCTGGCGAAGGTGCGCCGGAGGTCGGAGACCGCAGCGGGGTAGCCGCCCACGGGGTTGACCCGGTACGTGATCGGCTCGCAGGGGTCCCATCGGGCACCGGGGCGGAAGAGCCAGGCCCAGTCCGAGCTCGGCCCCTTGGGCCGGTACGGCATCCGCACGGTCACCGTCACGGCCTCGCTGACCTCATCGTCGGTGACCAGCGTGGCCGGGACGACCACGCGCAGCCGATGGGTGCCCTCCCAGCCGGGAGCCACGAAGGTGTACGAGCCGCCGGCGCCGGTCAGTGCGGAGGCCACCTTCTGCCAGCCGTTCTCCTTGGTCTTCAGCTGGAGGTAGACGCGACGCAGGCCGGGGCCGTCGCCGGTGACGAAGACCGGCTTGCCGAGGATCGCAGTGCTCTCCGAGACGGAGATCGTCGGGAAACCGGGTTCCGCGGCGGGGGCCGGCGTCGAGGTGCCGGACAGGACGACGGCGAGGGTGACGGCCAGGAGTGCGGTCAGTGAAGGGCGGAACACGAAATCTCTCCCCAGCAGACGATGATCCAAGGGATCAGTCGGAGTGCGTGGAGAGCCACACGGGTGGTCGACACCGATACTGCCGGGGTATCGGTTCGTTCGAATCGGGAGACGGGGCGAGGGTGCCTAGTCGGTTCGGACTAGTACGTCGGGCCGATCGGCCGAAGGCCGCTGACCTGCGGAAAGCCGCAGGTGAATGGTGTCCGAGGGGGGACTTGAACCCCCACGCCCTAATACGGGCACTAGCACCTCAAGCTAGCGCGTCTGCCAATTCCGCCACCCGGACGAGTGCGGAGGAACCTTAGCAAAGCGGGGGGCTCTTCCCCGCATCGGGGCGAGGCCGTTCAGGGTGCCACTATGGCCCCATGGACAACGACGTTCAGGGACCGCCGTACGACCCCGCGGCGGAGGTCGTTGAGGTGTGTCGCGAGCTGATCCGGATGGACACCACCAACTACGGAGACCGCGAGGGGCCGGGGGAGCGGAAGGCGGCGGAGTACGTCGCCGGGCTGCTCGACGAGGTCGGTATCGAGTCCCGCATCTACGAGCCCGAACCCGGCCGCGCGTCGGTGGTGGCGCGGTGGGGCGGCTCGGCCTCGGACCGACCGGGGCTCCTCCTGCACGGGCATCTCGACGTGGTGCCGGCGGCGGCCGAGGACTGGACGGTGGACCCGTTCAGCGGCGAGATCCAGGACGGCTACCTGTGGGGCAGGGGAGCGGTCGACATGAAGGACTTCGACGCGATGCTGCTGTCGCTGGTCCGGGCGCGGCAGCGCGCCGAGCGTCCGCCCGAGCGACCGATCGTGCTCTGCTTCACCGCCGACGAGGAGGCCGGTGGGCACAAGGGCGCCGAGGTGCTGATCCGCGACCATGCGGACGAGTTCGAGGGGGTCACCGAGGCGGTCGGCGAGGTCGGCGGCTTCAGCACGAGCGTGCGAGGCCGGCGGATGTACCTGATCGAGGCGGCCGAGAAGGGGATGGCCTGGATGCGTCTCCGGGCCCGCGGCCGCGCCGGGCACGGGTCGATGATCAACACCGACAACGCGGTCACCGAGCTGGCCACCGCGGTGGCGAGGCTGGGCGCCCACGACTGGCCGGTGCGGCTGACGCCGACGATGCAGACCCTGCTGGCCGCCGTCGCGGAGCTCGCCGGCACCGAGGCCACACCCGAGAACGCCGAGGCGTTGGTGGACGAGTTCGGCACCGCCACCCGGATGCTCGGCGCGGTGATCCGCAACACCACCAACCCGACCATGCTCGAGGCCGGCTACAAGGTGAACGTCATACCCACCGAGGCGACGGCGCATGTCGACGGCCGCTTCCTGCCGGGCTACGAGGACGAGTTCTTCGCGACCCTGGCCGAGCTGTGCGGCGACAACATCGACATCGAGTACGTCTCCAACCAGCCCCCGTGGGAGATGCCGTACGACGGCGACCTGGTCGCCGCGATGGGCCGCTCGATCCTGGCCGAGGACCCCGACGCGCTGGTGGCGCCGTACCTGATGAGCGGCGGCACCGACGCCAAGCACTTCATCAAGCTCGGGATGCGCTCCTACGGCTTCACGCCGCTGCGGCTACCCGAGGACCTGGACTTCACCGCGCTCTTCCACGGCATCGACGAGCGGGTGCCGGTCGACGCGCTCGAGTTCGGAGCGCGGGTCTTCGACCGGTTCCTGGACGAGGTGTAGCTCAGGCTCTCAAGCCGTGCGGACCGCGCGGATGATCTTGCGGCGCAGCACGATCCGGCGTACCCCATCGGGGCCGATCCGGACCCGGTCCAGCTCCCACCCGCCGTGCTCGGCACGCTCCACGAGCAGCGTGGTCACGACGTTGCGCGGGAACTCCCGGGAGAACGTGACCTTGTCGAACTCCCACTCCACCTTTCGCGCCGTGGGCCGGCGCAGCGCGCTACTCATCCGTCGTCCGAGACGTCGTCGAGCGCTTGGACCAACTCCTCGGGCAGGGTCTTGTCCTCCAGGTCGAGGGCGCCGCGCAGCTGGGCGGCGGTCCGTGCGCCCACGATCGGGGCGGTGATGCCGGGGCGGTCGCGCACCCACACCAGCGCCACCTCCATCGGCGTCCAGCCCAGCCCCTCCGCGGCGCGCACGACCGCATCGACGATCC
This sequence comes from uncultured Actinomycetota bacterium, assembly GCA_963798055.1. GTDB lineage: Bacteria > Actinomycetota > Actinomycetes > Propionibacteriales > Nocardioidaceae > Nocardioides. The sequence continues at coordinate 75,989 of CAWCRX010000010.1, read as the reverse complement.
GTGCCGAGCGGTCGTCGAGGTAGGCGCCGACGAAGTTGGAGTAGACCTTGGAGGCGCCTCGGGAGTCGGAGGGGGTGCCGGTGCGGTACTTCCCGGTCAGCACCCCGCGGCCGAGCGGCGACCAGGGCAGCACACCGAGACCGAGCGCCTCGCTGGCCGGCAGCACCTCGGCCTCGATCGACCGGTTGAGCAGGCTGTACTCCATCTGGGTGGACGCGATGGGTGCGCGGCCGGGGACGGCGCGCTGCCAGGTCGCCGCCTGCGCGGTCTGCCACCCGGTGTAGTTGCTGATGCCGACGTACGACGCGCGGCCGCTGCTCACGGCGAAGTCGAGCGCGCTCAGCGTCTCCTCCAGCGGGGTCTCGTCGGTCCAGATGTGCACCTGCCACAGGTCCACGTGGTCGACGCCGAGTCGCTTGAGCGAGCCCTCCAGCGAGCTCAGCAGCACGCCACGCGAGGTGTTCGTGACCCGCTCACCCGAACGTCGGGAGATGCCCGCCTTGGTCGCGAGGACCAGCTCGTCGCGGGACATCACGTCGCCGATCAGGGTGCCGAGCAGCGACTCGGAGTCACCGTCGGTGTAGCCGGCCGCGGTGTCGACGAACGTGCCGCCCGCCTCGGCGAACGCGATGAGCTGATCGCGCGCCTCGTGCTCGTCGGTGTCGCGGCCCCAGCTCATCGTGCCCAGGCCCAGCCGGGACACCTTGAGGCCGGTGCTGCCGACCGAGCGCTGCTGCATGGCGAAAACCTAGCCGCCGCGCGAGGGACGCGGGCGAGGGCTCGCCAATCCCATCCGTCTAGGATCGTCGCCCGTGTGGGACTTCCTCCAGGCCGTCGTGCTCGGCACGCTTCAGGGGCTCACGGAATTCCTACCGATCTCGAGCAGCGCGCACCTGCGGATCTTCCCCGAGCTGTTCGGTTGGGGCGACCCCGGAGCCGCGTTCACGGCGGTGATCCAGATCGGCACCGAGCTCGCCGTACTCATCTACTTCCGCAACGACATCTGGCGGATCGCCTCGACCTGGCTCAAGTCACTGTTCAAGCCCGAGTACCGCGGCCAGCTCGACGCCCGGATGGGCTGGTTCATCATCGTCGGCTCGATGCCGATCGTGATCCTCGGGATCCTGCTCAAGGACACGATCGAGCAGGACTTCCGCAACCTGTGGATCATCGGCACGATGCTGATCGTCCTCGGCCTGGTGCTCGGGCTCGCCGACAAGGTCGGGTCGACGGACCGGGGCATCAAGCAGATCACCCTGCGGGACTCGGTGCTGATGGGGCTCGCCCAGGCGCTGGCGCTGATCCCCGGGGTGTCCCGCTCCGGTGCCACCCTGTCGATGGGCCGGTTCCTCGGCTACGAGCGCGAGGCCGCCACCCGGTACGCGTTCCTCCTGGCCATTCCCGCGGTCGTCGGTGCCGGGATCTTCGAGCTCGACGACATCTCCGACGGGGACAACATCTACGGCTGGGGTCCGACGCTGGTCGCGACGGCTGTCGCCTTCGTGGTCGGGTACGCCGCCATCGCGTGGCTGCTGCGCTACATCAGCACGCACTCCTACACGCCGTTCGTGCTCTACCGGGTGGCGCTGGGCACGGCCACCTGCTGCTGCTCGCGACCGGCGTGCTGTCGGCCTGATGCCCCGGAGCAGTGGGGTTCGGTCTCGAACCGCTCGACCTGGCGCCAGGATCGCGGGCTTCGCAGGCTCAGACCGCGCGCCTCAGAACCAGCCCGGACTTCCGGAAGAACACCATCAGCACCACGGCGATGGACACCATCAGCCCCAGCGCCAGCGGATAGCCGGCGGCCCAGCCGAGCTCGGGCATGTGGTCGAAGTTCATGCCGTAGATCGAGCCGACCAGCGTGGGCGCGACGAACAACGCGACGCCGGCGGAGATCTTCCGCATGTCGTCGTTCTGCCGAATGCTGATCTGCGCGAGGTGCGCCTCGAACGCGGCGGACAGCAGCGACTCGAGGTTGTCCATGGTCTCGGCGATCCGGGCGAGGTGGTCGCCGACATCTCGGAAGTAGGGACCCGCCTGGGGGTCGATGCCCGGCACGCTGCCGGCGGTGAACTGCTTGACCGGTTCCCGCAGCGGCAGCACGGCGCGGCGGACCTCGGCGAGCTCACGCTTGAGCACGTAGATCCGCGCCGAGTCGTTGGTGCGCTCGTCGGAGAACACCGAGGCCTCCACCTCGTCGACGTCCTCGGTGAGGGCTTCTCGCCCACCTGCTCGTAGATGTCGACCACCTGGTCGCACACGGCGTACACGACGGCCGAGGGGCCGTGCGCCAGGACGGTCTCCCGCTTCTCGAGCGCCAGCCTGGCCTCGTGCAGGCCCGCCGCCCTGCCCGTGCCGGACCGTCACCACGAAGTCGGCACCGACGAACATGCTGATCTCGCCGGTCTCGACGGCGTCGTCCTCGTCGACGTACCAGAGCGTCTTCAGGACCAGGAAGAGGCTCTGGTCGTAGCGCTCCAGCTTCGGTCGCTGGTGCGCGGTGACGGCGTCCTCGACGGCCAGAGGGTGGAGGTCGAACACCTTCGCCACCTCGGCCAGCTCCTCCTCGGGTGGCTCGAAGAGGCCGATCCACACGAAGTCACCGGGCGCGCAGCTGGCCGCGAACCGTCGCCAGGTCGGCGATGTCGCAGTCCAGCGGCACCCGCACTCCGGCGCGGTACACGGCGTTGTCGACGATCACGGAGTCACACGGTAGGGCGCTGGCTAGAGTCGCGACCATGGCAACCGTGATCCTCGTGCGGCACGGCCGGACCGAGGCGAACGCCACGGGCCTGCTGGCCGGCCGCACCCCGGGGGTGCGTCTCGACCCGACCGGCGCCGAGCAGGCGGCTCGCGTCGGTGAGCGGCTCGCGCCGATCCGGTTGGCTGCGCTGGTGAGCAGTCCCCTCGAGCGGTGCCGCGATACTGCCGCTGCCATCGGGCGGGCACAGCAGAGCCGGATCCGGGTGTCCCGCGAGCGCGGGCTGACCGAGTGCGACTACGGCGAGTGGCAGGGCCGGCTGCTCAAGGAGCTGGTCAAGGAGCCGCTGTGGCGGACCGTCCAGGGGCAGCCCTCGGCGGCCGCCTTCCCGGGTGGCGAGTCGATGACGGCGATGCAGGCCCGTGCGGTCGAGGCGGTACGCCGTCGCGACGCCGCCGTCGAGGCCGACCACGGGGCCGGCGCGGTCTGGGTCGCGGTCAGCCACGGCGACATCATCAAGTCGATCCTGGCCGACGCGTTGGGGATGCACCTGGACCTGTTCCAGCGGATCAACGTCGACCCGGCGTCGGTGTCGATCGTCCGCTACACCGCCACCCGGCCTTACGTGCTGGCGACCAACACCCACGCCGGCGACCTGTCCTGGCTCACGCCTCCTGCCAAGAAGCGTGGCCGACGTCGCGCAGCCGGAAACCGATGCTCCCGTCGGCGGCGGTGGGGGCCCTTCGGCGCCCGTCTAGTCTCTGTGACATGCCGATCGTGCACGGGTTCGACCCGCCGGAGCGCTTCGTCGCCGGCACCGTGGGCGAGCCGGGGGCGCGCACGTTCTTCCTGCAGGCCCGATCGGGCGCCCGGATGATCAGTGTGGCGCTGGAGAAGCAACAGGTGGCGGCGCTGGCCGAGCGCATCGACCAGCTGCTGGACGAGGTCATGAGCGCCGACGCCTCGGAGGCCCTGGTCCCCGCGGTCGCACCGATGGCGCTGGAGGACACCGAGCCGCTCGAGCAGCCGATCGAGGAGGAGTTCCGGGCCGGCACGATGACGCTGTCCTGGGACCCCGAGGACGAGCGGGTGGTGATCGAGGTCTTCCCGTTCACCGAGGCCGCGGTGGTCACCCCCGACCAGGTCGACCAGGACTTCGAGGAGCCGGAGCCCGACGAGGTCTTCCTGGTCCGGATCAACGCCGGTCATGCCCGGGCGTTCGTCAAGAGGGCCGAGCAGGTGCTCACCGCCGGTCGGCCCAGCTGCCCGTTCTGCGGCAACCCGATCGACCCCGACGGCCATCTGTGCGCGCGGGCCAACGGCTTCCGCCGCCGGGACCCGTGACCGCTCGTTCCCGCCTCGCGGGCGACCTGGTGCTCCACGGCCGGATCATGCCCGCCTCCAACGCGACGTTCCTCGCCGAGATCGCCGGTACCAAGGTCGTCTACAAGCCGGTGGCGGGGGAGCGACCGCTCTGGGACTTCCCGATCGGGACGCTCGCCGGCCGCGAGGTGTCGGCGTACGCCGTCTCCGAGGCCATCGGCTGGGACGTCGTACCGGAGACCTGGATGGGCGACGGGCCGCACGGCGAGGGGATGCTCCAGTGCTGGCGCGAGCCCGACCCCGCGCAGGAGGCGGTCACGCTGATCGGTGCGGGGGAGCACCGGGCCGGCTGGCTGGCGGTCTTCGAGGGGGTCGACCAGTACGACCGCGAGGTGATCCTCATCCACGAGGACACCGAGGAGCTGCGTCGGATGGCCGTCTTCGACGTACTCGTCAACAACGCCGACCGGAAGGGCGGCCACGTCCTCGAGATGGCCGACGGGCATCGGTACGGCGTCGACCACGGAGTGACGTTCCACCACGAGCCCAAGCTGCGCACCGTCCTGTGGGGCTGGCACGGCGAACCGCTCACGGACGACGAGGTGGCCGGGGTGGAGCGGGTTCGCAAGGCGCTCACCGGAGCTCCTCGGCGAAGAGCTCGCCGGTGCCCTGGCCGACGACGAGATCGACGCCATCGATCGGCGCTGCCGGCGGCTGCTCGACCGTGGGGTGCTGCCCACGCCGCGGGGCGACTGGCCGGCCATCCCCTGGCCGCCGTTCTGAACTACACCTCCCGACTAGGCTTCACGCCATGCGCCCCTGGTCCGCTCCGGAGATCCCCTCCCTGTCGCTGACGGGACCCTCGGTCGCCGTCCACGACACCGCGACCGGGCAGAAGGTCGTCATCGAGCCCGACGGCCCGGCGCGCATGTACGTCTGCGGGATCACGCCGTACGACGCCACCCACCTCGGCCACGCCGCGACGTACGTCGGCTTCGACCTGCTCAACCGGGCCTGGCGCAACGCCGGCCACGAGGTCACGTACGTCCAGAACGTCACCGACGTGGACGACCCGCTGCTGGAGCGGGCCGCGAAGGTGCACGTCGACTGGGTCGAGCTGGCCGAGCGGGAGACCGAGCTGTTCCGCCAGGACATGCAGGCCCTCCGGGTGCTGCCGCCGACGCACTACATCGGCGCCGTCGAGTCGATCCCGGAGGTCGTGGCGCTGATCGAGCGGCTGCAGGCCACGGGGTCGGTCTACCGGGTCGAGGACGACCTCTACTTCTCCGTGACCGCGGATCCCGCCTTCGGCGAGGAGTCCGGCTTCGATCGCGAGACCATGCTCCAGCTGTTCGGCGAGCGCGGGGGAGACCCCGACCGTCCGGGCAAGAAGGACCCTCTGGACTGCGTGATCTGGCGCGGCGAGCGCGAGGGCGAACCCTCCTGGCCGAGCCCGTTCGGCCCGGGCCGGCCCGGCTGGCACATCGAGTGCACCGCGATCGCCCAGCGCTACCTCGGCCCGACGTTCGACGTCCAGGCCGGTGGCAGCGACCTGGTGTTCCCGCACCACGAGATGGGGGCGGGGCACGCCCAGGTCGCCGACCCGGGGGTCAGGTTCGCCCGCACGTACGTGCACGCCGGGATGGTCGGATACAACGGCGAGAAGATGTCGAAGTCGCTGGGCAACCTGGTCTTCGTCTCCGCACTGCGCAACAGCGACGTCGACCCCACCGCGATCCGGCTCGCCCTGCTGCGGCACCACTACCGCAGCGACTGGGAGTGGACCGACGCCGAGCTCTGGGAGGCGGTCGACGACGTCGCGCGGTGGCGGAAGGCGATCGCACTCGGCGCCGGAGCGCCGGCCGGACCCGTCGCCGCAGAGGTGCTGGCCTTCCTCGCCGACGACCTGGACGCGCCGCGCGCGACTGCTGCGGTCGACCGCTGGGTCGCAGCCACCCTCGGCACCGACGGGCTCGCCGACACCAGCGACCCCGATGCCGCCGTCACCATGCTCCGCGTGGTCGACGCCGCGCTCGGGCTTTCCCTGTAGCCCCTGATCACCTTCTTCGTGCCCTCGGCGGGCGGTGACCTGGGGTCGGTCTCCGGCAGCCAATGCGACCACCACCCACCGCCCGACGCCGCCCGCCAGCAACGGCGGTGACCGACCTACGCGTTGTCCCCTTCGTTGGGACCGCGGCGCTTGAGGTAGCGCTCGAACTCGCGGGCGATCGCCTCGCCGGTGGCCTCGGGGAGATCGGTCGTGTCCCGGGTCTCCTCGAGCGCGCGCACGTAGTCGGCGATGTCCTCGTCCTCCTCGGCGAGCTCGTCGACGCCGCGCTCCCAGGCACGCGCGTCCTCGGGCAGGTCGCCGAGCGGGATGCTGACCTCGAGCAGGTCCTCGAGCTGTCCGATCAGCGCGAGGGTGGCCTTCGGGCACGGCGGTTGCGCGACGTAGTGCGGCACCGCGGCCCAGTAGCTGACGGCCGGTACGTCGAGCTTGACGCAGGCGTCCTGGAACACCCCGACGATGCCGGTCGGTCCTTCGTAGGTCGACTGCTCCAGCTTGAGCCGGTCGACCAGCTCCGGCTCGGAGGCGGTGCCGGTGACCGGGATCGGACGGGTGTGCGGGGTGTCGGCGAGCAGCGCGCCGAGGGTGACGACGAGCGCTCCGCCCAGCTCGTCGCAGGCGGCCAGCAGCTCGGCGCAGAACTGCCGCCACCGCATGTTGGGCTCGATGCCGCGGATCAGGATCACGTCGCGGTCGAGGTCCGGAGGAGAGGCGACGGCGATCTGGCTGCTGGGCCAGGTGATCCGGCGGAACCCGTTGGCGTCCGGACCCACCACCGGACGGTTGACCTGGAAGTCGTAGAACTCCTCCGGGTCGATCGCGCCGACGACGCGCGCCTGCCACACGTCCATGAGGTGGTCCACCACTCCGGACGCCGACTCGGCAGCGTCGTTCCAGCCCTCGAAGGCCGCGATCACCACGGGGTCGACCAGGTCCGGCGCCTCCTGGATCTCGATCACTCACGAAGCCTATCCAGGCCATCCGTGACGCGGGGATTTCTCGGTCGTTGAAAGCCAGTGTCAACATGCGGGAAAGCAGTCCATTACGTGGACACCGTTCCTACGCTTGACACTCTCCCGTCTATCCAGGCCACAGCTCCGCGAGAGGAGTCCCCTTGTCCGCCCCCGATGAGCGTCATCTGCGGCCCGACGCGACCCAGCAGCTCAACGACCTGCTGGCCGCGCGCATCCTGGTGCTCGACGGCGCGATGGGTACGGCGATCCAGCGCGATCGCCCGGACGAGGACGGCTACCGCGGCGAGCGGTTCAAGGACTGGCCGAGCGACCTGGTCGGCAACAACGACCTGCTGACCCTCACCCAGCCCGACATCATCGCCGGCATCCACCGCGAGTACCTCGAGGCCGGCGCCGACATCATCGAGACGAACACGTTCAACGCGAACGCCGTCTCCCTGTCCGACTACGGCATGGAGGAGCTCGCCTACGAGTTCAACTACGCCGCCGCCCGGCTGGCCCGCCGCGAGGCCGACGCGATGGCCGAGCGCACGCCGGACCGCCCGCGGTTCGTCGCAGGAGCACTCGGTCCCACCACCCGCACCGCGTCGATCAGCCCCGACGTCAACGACCCCGGCGCGCGCAACGTCTCCTACGACGCCCTGGTGGCGGCGTACCTCACCGCTGCACGCGCGCTGGTCGAGGGCGGCGCCGACCTGCTGTTCATCGAGACGATCTTCGACACCCTGAACGCGAAGGCGGCGATCTTCGCGGTGGAGACGCTGTTCGAGGAAGAGGGCCGGCGCTGGCCGGTCGTCATCTCGGGCACCATCACCGACGCCTCCGGGCGGACCCTGTCGGGTCAGGTCACCGAGGCGTTCTGGGACTCCGTGCGGCACGCCCGGCCGCTGGCCGTCGGGCTCAACTGCGCCCTCGGTGCCAAGGAGATGCGTCCCTACCTCGCCGAGCTGTCCCGGATCGCCGACACCTGGGTCTCGGCGTACCCGAACGCCGGCCTGCCCAACGCCTTCGGCGAGTACGACGAGGCTCCCGAGGAGACCTCGGCGATCCTCGGCGAGTTCGCCGGCAGCGGCTTCGTCAACATCGTCGGCGGCTGTTGCGGCACCACGCCGGAGCACATCGCGGCCATCGCCCGCGCGGTCGCGGACCAGCCCCGCCGCGAGGTGCCGGAGATCGCGCCGGCGATGCGGCTGTCCGGGTTGGAGCCGTTCACGATCACCGACGAGAGCCTCTTCGTGAACGTCGGAGAGCGCACCAACATCACCGGCTCGGCCAAGTTCCGCAACCTGATCAAGGCCGGCGACTACGACACCGGGCTCACGGTCGCCGCCCAGCAGGTGGAGAACGGCGCGCAGGTCATCGACGTCAACATGGACGAGGGCATGATCGACGGCGTCGCGGCCATGGACCGCTTCACCAAGCTGATCGCCAGCGAGCCCGACATCAGCCGGGTGCCGGTGATGGTCGACTCCTCCAAGTGGGAGGTCATCGAGGCCGGCCTGAAGAACATCCAGGGCAAGCCGATCGTGAACTCGATCTCCATGAAGGAGGGCGAGGACAAGTTCCGCGAGCAGGCCCGGCTGTGCCGGAAGTACGGCGCGGCAGCGGTCGTGATGGCCTTCGACGAGGACGGCCAGGCCGACAACCTCGAGCGTCGCAAGGCGATCTGCGAGCGGGCCTACCGGATCCTGGTCGACGAGGTGGGCTTCCCGTCCGAGGACATCATCTTCGACCCGAACGTGTTCGCGGTCGCGACCGGCATCGAGGAGCACGCGTCGTACGGCCTGGACTTCATCGAGGCCACCCGCTGGATCAAGGAGAACCTGCCCGGCGCCAAGGTGTCCGGCGGTATCTCGAACGTGAGCTTCTCGTTCCGCGGCAACAACCCGGTCCGCGAGGCGATCCACGCGGTGTTCCTCTACCACGCGATCAACGCCGGGCTGGACATGGGCATCGTCAACGCCGGCGCGCTGGTGGTCTACGACCAGGTCGAGCCGGAGCTGCGCGAACGCATCGAGGACGTCGTCCTCAACCGTCGTCCCGACGCGGCCGAGCGGCTGCTCGAGATCGCCGAGGAGCACAACAAGCAGGGCGAGGTCGTCGAGGCGACCGAGGCCGAGTGGCGTTCGCTGCCGGTCGGCGAGCGGATCACCCACGCCCTGGTCAAGGGCATCGACGCCTACGCCGAGTCCGACACCGAGGAGCTCCGCCAGGAGATCGCCGCGCGCGGGGGCCGGCCGATCGAGGTCATCGAGGGTCCGCTGATGGACGGCATGAACGTCGTCGGCGACCTGTTCGGCGCCGGCAAGATGTTCCTGCCCCAGGTCGTCAAGAGCGCGCGGGTGATGAAGAAGGCCGTGGCCTACCTCATCCCGTTCATCGAGCAGGAGAAGCTCGACAACCCCGAGCTGGCGACCGCGAAGGACACCAACGGCACGATCGTGATGGCGACCGTCAAGGGCGACGTCCACGACATCGGCAAGAACATCGTCGGCGTCGTGCTGCAGTGCAACAACTACGAGGTCATCGACCTCGGGGTGATGGTGCCTGCGCAGAAGATCCTCGATGCGGCCGCCGAGCACGACGCCGACATCATCGGGCTGTCCGGGCTGATCACGCCGTCGCTCGACGAGATGGTCAACTTCGCCTCGGAGATGCAGCGGCAGGGTCTGACGATCCCGCTGCTGATCGGCGGCGCCACCACCTCGCGCGCCCACACAGCGGTCAAGGTCGACAAGAAGTACGACGGCCCCGTGGTCTGGGTGAAGGACGCGTCCCGGTCGGTGCCGACCGCCGCCGCGCTGCTCGACGACAAGCAGCGCGGACAAGCTGCTGGCCTCGGTCCAGGAGGACTACGACGCGCTGCGCACCCGGCATGCGACCAAGCACGACCGCCCGCTGCTCGACATCGAGGCGGCCCGGGCCAACCGGACGCCGATCGAGTGGGCCGGTTACGTCCCGCCGCTGCCCAACGAGCCCGGCATCCATGTGCTGTCCGACTACGACATCGGCGAGCTGCGCGAGTACATCGACTGGCAGCCGTTCTTCAACGCGTGGGAGATGAAGGGCAAGTTCCCCGACATCCTCAACAACCCGCAGACCGGTGAGACCGCCCGCAAGCTCTACGACGACGCCCAGGAGATGCTGGACCGGATCGTCGAGGAGAAGTGGCTGACCGCCAACGCGGTCTTCGGCCTGCTCCCGGCGAACGCGGTCGGCGACTCCATCGAGGTCTACGCCGACGACACGCGGACCGAGGTCCTCGAGACCCTGCACGCGCTGCGCCAGCAGGGCGAGCACCGCGAGGGCGTGCCCAACCGGGCGCTGAGCGACTTCGTGGCTCCGAAGGAGACCGGGCCTCGCCGACCACGTCGGCGCTTTCGCCGTGACCGCGGGCCTGGGTACCCAGGAGCGGATCACGAAGTTCAAGGCCGACCTGGACGACTACTCCGCCATCCTGCTCGAGGCGCTGGCCGACCGGCTGGCCGAGGCGTTCGCCGAGCGGCTGCACCAGCGGGTGCGCACGCAGTTCTGGGGCTACGACACGGGCGAGACCCTGGCCAACGAGGACCTGATCGCGGAGAAGTACCGCGGCATCCGGCCGGCCCCGGGCTACCCGGCCTGTCCCGAGCACACCGAGAAGCAGACGCTGTGGCGCCTGCTGGACGTCGAGGCCACCACCGGCATCGAGCTCACCGAGTCGATGGCGATGTGGCCGGGTGCGGCGGTGTCCGGCTGGTACTTCTCGCACCCGCAGTCGCAGTACTTCGTCGTCGGCCGACTCGGCCGCGACCAGGTCGCCGACTACGCGGAGCGGAAGGGCTGGACCCTCACCGAGGCCGAGCGCTGGCTGTCTGCGAACCTGGGCTACGACCCAGAGGACTGAGCCTGCGGCCGTCCTCTGGGACATGGACGGCACGCTCGTCGACACCGAGCCGTACTGGATCGACACGGAGTTCGCCCTTGCCGAGGAGTACGGCGGCACCTGGAGCCGCGAGCTTGCGCTGGAGCTTGTCGGCAGCGACCTGATCGCCTCGGGACGCTTCATCCGGAAGCACATGGGCATCGACCTGACGCCCGAGGAGATCGTGGACCGGCTGCTCGACGGCGTGATCGCGCGTGTGCTCACCGAGGTTCCGTGGCGCCCAGGCGCGCGTGAGCTGCTCGAGCAGTGCCGGGAGCTAGGGGTGCCCTGCGCCCTGGTGACGATGTCCTACGAGCGGTTCGTGGCGCCGATCCTGGCCCACCTCCCCGCGGGGTCGTTCCGTGCGGTCGTCACCGGGGACGCCGTCACCCGTGGCAAGCCCGACCCGGAGCCCTACCTGACCGCGGCCCGGCTGCTCGCCGTCGATCCCGCGGCCTGCGTGGCGATCGAGGACTCCGACACGGGAGCCACGTCGGCAGCGGCCGCCGGGTGTCAGGTCCTCGTCGTGCCGCACTACGTCGAGGTACCACCCGGGGCGGGCCGGAGCTTCCGGGAGACGCTGGTCGGGCTCACACCCGCCGATCTCATTCGGCAGCCGGAACCGTCGTAGCCGGGTCAGGCTCCGGCAGCGGCGGGGGAGTGCCGCCCCATTCGGGGCAGATCGCCTGGTGGGCGCACCAGTCGCACAGCCGGCTCTTGTTGGGCCGCCAGTCGCCGGTCTCGCGGGCGGTGACGATGGCCCGCCACAGCGCCTCGACCTTGCGTTCGGTGGCCAACAGGTCCTGCTCGTCGGGGACGTAGCGCAGCATCTCGGCGTTGCCGAGGTAGATCAACTGGAGCATCGACGGGAGGACGCCACGGATGCGCCAGATCACCAGGGCGTAGAACTTCATCTGGAACAGCGCCTTGGCCTCGAACCACTCGCCAGGGCTGTTCCCGCTTTTATAGTCCACCACTCTGATGGACCCGTCGGCCGCGATGTCGACCCGATCGACGAAGCCACGCAGCAAGAGCTTGCTGTCGGTGAGCGTCTCGACGTACATCTCTCGCTCTGCCGGCTCCAGGCGTTGCGGGTCCTCGAGGGTGAAATAGCGGTCGAGCACCTCGCGGCACGAGGCCAACCAGTCGCCGACGGCAGGCCCCTCGGTGCCGAACATCTCGGCGATCTCCGGCTCTACTTCGAGCAACGCGTCCCAGGCCGGCACCAGCATGTCGCGGGCGCGCTCCGGGGTCCGCTGCACCGCCGGCAGGTCGAACAGGTCCTCCAGCACCTTGTGGACCACAGTGCCGCGCACGGCATCGGGGGAGAACGGCTCAGGCAGCCGGTCGATCGTCCGGAAGCGATAGAGAAGCGGGCAGGTCATGAAGTCTCCGGCGCGGCTCGGGGAGATGGCACCCAGGACGTTCACCCCGTCGACCGGAGTGCCGATCCGCTCCGCAGGCGACCCCTTCGATTTGGGGGTCGGCCGGCGCCACCTCGTGCACGCTCACGAAGCCGACATTAGGTGACGCCACCGACAGCCCGGATAGCCTCGCCGTGTGTCCGAGCCCGACCCACGCCCTGGACCGGAGGCCGCAGCGCGGCCTCCGGGTTCGTTCCGGCTGGGCACGATCGCCGGCAGCGAGGTGCGGATCACCTCCTCCTGGTTCCTGGTCGCGGCCCTCATCGCCTTCGTCATGGCGCCCCGTGTCGACGAGGTGCAGCCCGACCTGGGTGGCTTCAAGTACGTCGTTGGGTTCACGTTCGCGGTGGTGCTCTACATGTCCGTGCTGCTGCACGAGGCCTCGCACGCGCTGATGGCTCGACGGTACGGCTTCCAGGTGGACTCGATCACGCTGCACTTCCTGGGCGGGATGACGGCGATCAGAGGCGAGGCCCGGACTCCGCGGCAGGAATTCGCGATCGCGGTGGTCGGTCCGCTGACCTCCCTGGCCGTGGGGGGAGGGGCGGTGGCCCTGTGGTTCGTCACGCCGGACGGGCTGCTGCGGATGGCGGTCGAGGGGCTCGCGGGCGCGAACCTGCTGATCGGCGCGCTGAATCTGGTGCCCGGGCTGCCGCTCGACGGCGGCCGGGTGCTGAAGGCGGCGGTGTGGGGTGCCACCGGCCGCGCACACACCGGGACGATGGCCGCGGGGTGGGGCGGGCGCGTGGTCGCCGTACTCGCGCTCAGCTGGCCGGTGTGGCAGGAGGCGCTGTTCGACACGCCGCCCGACGTACTCGACATCCTGCTCTCGTTCGTGGTCGCGGCATTCCTCTGGGCCGGTGCCTCGGCGGCGATGAACACGGCCAAGGTGCGGCGCAAGCTGCCCGCGCTGGTGGCCCGCGACCTGGCCCGCCGCACGCTCTCGGTTCCGGGCGACCTGCCGCTGGCGGAAGCCGTCCGGCAGGCCCGGGAGGCCGAGGCCGGCGGGATCGTGACGGTCACGACGGCAGGCACCCTTGAGGGCGTCGTCAACGAGGAGGCGCTGCTCGCGACCCCAGAGGACCGGCGGCCCTGGGTCCCGGTCTCGACGGTGGCCCGCACCGTCGAGAAGGGGCTCCGGCTTCCGGTGGGCATCACCGGCGAGGACCTGGTCCGGGCCATCAACGCGCATCCCGCGACCGAGTACCTCCTGCTCGAGGATGACGGATCGATCTACGGCGTGCTGGCGACCGCGGACGTGGACCGCGCGTTCCGGGAGGCCTGACCGGTCGCAGTAGGGTGCCGCCGTGTCCGACACCGAGCCCGATGTCCCACCCGAGGCGTGGTCGGGCGTGCACCGCGGTCCGCTGCAGGCGGGCGAGTGGGTGCGCCTGACCGACAGCAAGGGCCGACGGAACAACTTCTGTCTCGAGCCGGGCAAGCGGTTCTTCTCCAACCGTGGCCACATCGAGCACGACGAGCTGCTCGGGCGCGAGGAGGGTTTCGCGGTCACGTCCTCGGCGGGAGGGGAGTACCTGGTGTTCCGACCGCTGCTGTCGGAGTACGTCGTCTCGATGCCGCGGGGCGCGGCCGTCGTCTATCCCAAGGACGCCGCGCAGATCGTCGCCATGGTGGACGTGTTCCCCGGCGCCCACGTGGTCGAGGCGGGAGTGGGCTCGGGGGCACTTACCTGTTCGCTTCTGCGTGCAGTCGGCCCCCACGGCCACGTGTCGTCGTACGAGCGGCGGGAGGAGTTCGCCGACGTCGCCCGCCGCAACGTGACCCAGTTCTTCGGCGGGGATCACCCGGCCTGGTCGCTCACGATCGGTGACCTCGCCGAGGCGCTCCCGGCGGCGGGGGAGCGGTGCGACCGGATCATCCTGGACATGCTGGCGCCCTGGGACTGCCTGGATGCCGCTGCGGCGGCCCTGCGGCCGGGCGGCATCGTGTGCGCCTACGTCGCAACCACCACCCAGCTCTCCCGGTTCGTGGAGACGGTGCGGGTGCACGGTGGGTTCACCGAGCCGCAGGCTTGGGAGTCGATGGTGCGGGACTGGCATGTCGAGGGACTCGCGGTGCGACCCGGCCACTCGATGATCGGACACACCGCGTTCCTGGTGACCGCAAGACGCATGGCCCCTGGCGCCACACCGCCGCTCAAGAAGCGCAGGCCCGCCCCCGGTGCCTACGGCCCGGACTACGCAGGGCCACGGCCACCCGGTGTACCGACCGAGCCAGCGGACGAATGAAACCGTTCCTGCTGCTCTCGATCCGCGCGGAGAGGCCCGCCGCGGACGACGAGTACGCCGCCTTCTGCCGGTTTCTCGACGTCGACGAGAACGGGTTGCATCGCCGGCAGCTAGGCGTTGACCCGCTCGGCGCGCTCAGCCTGGACGACTGGTCCGGCATCATCCTGGGAGGCGGTGCGTTCAACTACTCCGACCCGGAGTCGTCGAAGGCGCCGGTTCAGCGACAGGCCGAACGCGACCTGGTCGGCGTGCTCGACCAGGTGGTCGTGGCGGACTTCCCGTTCCTCGGAGCCTGCTACGGCATCGGCACGCTCGGCTCCCACCGGGGCGGTGTGGTTGATCGTCGCTTTCCCGAACCCGTCGGACCGCTGTCGGTGACGGTGACCGAAGACGGCCTCGCCGACCCTCTCTTCGCGGGCATGCCCCGGGACTTCGCGGCGTACGGCGGGCACAAGGAGGCGCTCTCGGAGCTTCCGGAGGGCGCGGTCCTGTTGGCGACGTCCGCAGCCTGTCCGGTGCAGGCTTTCCGAGTGGGGGAGAACGTCTACGCGACGCAGTTCCATCCGGAGCTCGACCGGGCGGGCATCCACACCCGGATCGACGTCTACTCCACGTTCGGCTACTTCGAACCCAGCGAGGCCGCGAACCTCAAGGCGGCATCGGATCGGGTGCAGGTGACCCACCCGATGACGCTGCTGGTCAACTTCCGGTCCCGGTATGCCCGCTGATCAAAACGTGACCAAACGCGCTGTTTATCCGCTTCCGTTGGCGTACTACGCAGGTAGGGTCACAAGTGACAGGAGGTGGGACTGATGTCGATATCGGATGGCGGTTCCAGCACGGGCGGTCGGACTCCCGACGAGCTGGAGACCCAGGTGCGCTTCCTCGAGGCCGAAGTCACCGACCTCCGGCGTCGGCTCAGCGATGCCCCGAGCCACTCCCGCGGTGTCGAGCTTCGGCTAGCCGACGCCCAGCGATCGCTCGCCGCCGTGACGGCCCAGAACGAGCGGCTCGCGCAGACCCTTCGTGAGGCGCGCGACCAGATCATGAAGCTCAAGGAGGAGGTCGACCGACTGGCTCAGCCGCCCGCTGGCTTCGGCACCTTCCTCGCCCGCAACGAGGACGACTCGATCGACGTTTTCACCGGCGGCCGCAAGCTGCGGGTCAACGTCTCGCCCTCGGTCGAGCTCGACGACCTGCGGAAGGGCCAGGAGGTCATGCTCAATGAGGCCCTCAACGTGGTCGCGGCCTTCGACTACGAAGAGGTCGGCGAGGTCGTGATGTTCAAGGAGCTGCTCGCCGACGGCGAGCGGGCCCTGGTGATCGCCAACGCGGACGAAGAGCGAGTGGTCCGCCTGGCCGAGCCGCTGCGAGAGTCCAAGCTGCGTGCCGGCGACTCCCTGCTGCTCGACTCCCGCGCCGCCTACGTCTACGAACGGGTGCCCAAGTCCGAGGTCGAGGAGCTGGTCCTCGAAGAGGTGCCGGACATCGACTACGACTCGATCGGCGGCCTGGTCAACCAGATCGACCAGATCCGCGACGCCGTCGAGCTGCCCTACCTGCATCCGGAGCTGTTCAAGGAGCACGAGCTCAAGCCGCCCAAGGGCGTGCTGCTCTACGGGCCCCCGGGCTGCGGCAAGACGCTGATCGCGAAGGCGGTCGCCAACTCGCTGGCCAAGAAGGTCGCCGCGAAGACCGGACAGGAAGGCAAGTCCTACTTCCTCAACATCAAGGGCCCCGAGCTGCTCAACAAGTACGTCGGCGAGACCGAGCGGCACATCCGCCTGGTCTTCCAGCGGGCCCGTGAGAAGGCCAGCGAGGGCACCCCGGTCATCGTGTTCTTCGACGAGATGGACTCGCTCTTCCGCACCCGCGGCTCGGGAGTCTCCTCCGATGTCGAGAACACCATCGTCCCGCAGCTGCTCAGCGAGATCGACGGCGTCGAGCTGCTCGAGAACGTCCTGGTCATCGGTGCGTCCAACCGCGAGGACATGATCGACCCGGCCATCCTGCGTCCCGGCCGGCTGGACGTGAAGATCAAGATCGAGCGCCCCGATGCCGAGTCGGCCCGCGACATCTTCAGCAAGTACCTCACCACGACGCTGCCGCTGCACGCCGACGACCTGGGCGAGTTCGGCGGCGACCGCCACGCCTGCGTCGGCGGCATGATCCGGGCCACCGTCGAGCGGATGTACACCGAGACCGAGGAGAACCGGTTCCTCGAGGTGACCTACGCCAACGGCGACAAGGAGGTCCTCTACTTCAAGGACTTCAACTCGGGCGCGATGATCCAGAACATCGTCGACCGCGCGAAGAAGATGGCGATCAAGGACTTCCTGGAGCAGGCACAGCACGGACTCCGGATCTCCCATTTGCTTCAGGCGTGCGTGGACGAGTTCAAGGAGAACGAGGACCTGCCCAACACCACCAACCCCGACGACTGGGCGCGGATCTCCGGCAAGAAGGGCGAGCGGATCGTGTTCATCCGCACGCTCATCACCGGCAAGCAGGGCACCGAGCCGGGCCGATCGATCGACACCGTCTCCAACACCGGCCAGTACCTCTAGCCGGCGCGTACCGCGCGGCCGCGGTAGACGTACCCCCACGGCTTGCTGGGGCTCGGGCCGGGCAGATAGTCCTCGTTGAGGTCGACGACCTCGAACCCGGCCGCGCGCACCAGTGCCGGCATGTCCCGCGTCAGGTGGCAGCCGCCGGCGAGGCGCTTCTGGAGCGGCTCCATCCGGTGTTGCCACCGTTGCACCTTGGACGAGGGCGCGAGGCCGTGCTCGAGGAAGTGCAGGCTCCCGCCCGGGAGCAGCACCCGGACGACCTCCTCGAGCGCAGCGAGGGCGTCGGGAATCGTGCACAGCGTCAACGTCGACAGCGCGGCGTGGTAGGTCGCGTCGCTCGCTTCCAGGTGCTGCCCGTCGAGCCCCACCCGCTCGATGGGTACGTCGGACCCTGCCCGGCGCTCGGCCGACAGCTTCCACCCCACGTCGGACGGTTCGACCGCGCCGATCGAGATGACACCGGGCGGGTAGAACTGCGTGTTCAGACCGCTGCCGAAGCCGATCTCGAGCACTCGGCCGGTGAGCCCGGCGCAGACGTCCTCACGCAGCGGCTCGATGGCCTTCATGCCGCACGTCAGATCGACCATCCGCGGCACCACGCGCTGTTCCCAGAACCCCATCGTGCCCGTCTACCGTGGCGAGCGCCTCCGGCGCAACGCCCGCATGGACCGTAGGCTCTTCTCATGAGCGTGCGCCGGATCATGGGCACCGAGGTGGAGTACGGCATCTCGGTCCAGGGGCAACCGCTTGCCAACCCCATGGTGGCCTCGTCGCAGGTGGTCAACGCCTATGCCTCGGCG
This sequence comes from uncultured Actinomycetota bacterium, assembly GCA_963798055.1. GTDB lineage: Bacteria > Actinomycetota > Actinomycetes > Propionibacteriales > Nocardioidaceae > Nocardioides. The sequence continues at coordinate 57,976 of CAWCRX010000010.1, read as the reverse complement.
ACGATTCGCGCGCGCCGTGCGCGCTGGGACTTCGAGGAGGAGTCGCCGCTGCGCGACGCGCGCGGCTTCGACATGTCGCGGCAGGTCGCGGATCCGAGCCAGCTCACCGACGAGGACATGGGCCTGGCGAACGTCATCCTGACCAACGGCGCCCGGCTGTACGTCGACCACGCCCACCCGGAGTACTCGACCCCGGAAGTGACCAACCCGCTCGACATCGTCCGCTGGGACAAGGCGGGGGAGCAGGTGATGCTCGACGCGGCCCGCCGAGCGGGTCAGCTGCCGGGCGGCGCGCCGATCGTGCTCTACAAGAACAACACCGACAACAAGGGTGCGTCCTACGGCGCCCACGAGAACTACCTGATGCGGCGCTCGACTCCGTTCGCCGACATCGTGCGCCACCTCACGCCGTTCTTCGTGAGCCGACAGGTGATCACCGGTGCCGGGCGGGTGGGCATCGGTCAGGACGGCCGCGACCACGGCTTCCAGCTGAGCCAGCGAGCCGACTACTTCGAGGTCGAGGTCGGGCTGGAGACGACCCTCAAGCGTCCGATCATCAACACCCGCGACGAGCCGCACGCCGACCCCGAGAAGTACCGCCGGCTGCACGTGATCATCGGCGACGCCAACCTCTCCGAGGTCTCGACCTACCTGAAGCTCGGCACCACCGCGCTCGTGCTGTCGATGATCGAGGAGCGGTTCATCTCCAACGATCTGACCGTCGACGGCGCGGTCTCGGGGCTCCGGGCGATCTCCCACGACCCCACGCTGCGGCAGACCGTCACGCTCACCGACGGGCGCAAGCTCACGGCCATCCAGCTGCAGCTCGAGTACCTCGACCTCGCCCGCAAGTACGTCGAGGACCGGCTCGGCAGCGACGCCGACACGCAGACGCTCGACGTACTGGCCCGGTGGGAGTCCGTCCTGGACCGGCTCGAGCGCGACCCGATGCTCTGCGCGACCGAGCTCGACTGGGTCGCGAAGCTGCGGCTGCTCGAGCAGTACCGGTCCCGCGACGGGCTCGAGTGGGACGACGCCAAGCTGCACCTGATCGATCTCCAGTACGCCGACATCCGGCCCGAGAAGGGCCTCTACCACCGCCTCGTGGCGGCCGGTCGGATGGAGCGGCTGCTCGACGAGTCGGTGGTCGAGGTGGCCATGCACGATCCGCCCGAGGACACGCGGGCCTACTTCCGGGGCCGCTGCCTGGAGAAGTACGCCGAGCACGTGGCCGCGGCATCGTGGGACTCCGTGATCTTCGACCTGCCGGGCCGCGAGTCTCTCCAACGGGTGCCCACGATCGACCCGATGCGGGGCAGCAAGGCGCACGTCGGCGACCTGCTCGACAGATGTGAGTCCGCAGAGGCGTTGTTCACCGCTCTCACCCGTTAACTGGATAGGGTCGGTCTATGGCCCAGGAGCACAAGCAGCCGCGCAAGTCCACGGAGAACGAGGAGGCGACCGAGGTCGTCGCCGAGACCGACGTCGCCGAGCGCAAGGAGGCGATGGACGACGACGTCGACTCGATCCTCGACGAGATCGATGACGTCCTCGAGACCAACGCGGAGGACTTCGTGAAGTCGTTCATCCAGAAGGGCGGACAGTAGTGGCGGACCCCCGACTCCCGGCGGCGTTCCTGCAGTCGGGCAGTTCGTCGTTCAGCGACTTCCTCTCGGAGCAGGCACCGGATCTGCTCCCGGGGCGCCGCGCCGTACCTCAGGGAAACGCAGCCGACCTGGCGCCGCACGGAACCACGATCGTGGCGGCCACGTTCCCGGGCGGCCTGGTCATGGCCGGCGACCGGCGCGCCACGATGGGCAACATCATCGCCCAGCGCGACATCGAGAAGGTGTTCCCGGCGGATGAGTACTCCGCGGTGGGCATCGCCGGTTCTGCCGGCCTCGCGGTGGAGCTGGTCCGCCTGTTCCAGACCGAGCTCGAGCACTACGAGAAGATCGAGGGCAGCGTGCTCTCGCTGGACGGCAAGGCCAACCGGCTCTCGGCGCTGATCCGCGGCAACCTCGGCATGGCCATGCAGGGCCTCGCCGTCGTACCCCTGTTTGCCGGCTACGACCTCGACACCGGGCAGGGCCGGATCTTCAGCTACGACGTGACCGGTGGCCGCTACGAGGAGACCGCGTTCTACAGCGTCGGCTCCGGCTCGCTGTTCGCGAAGGGCTCCCTCAAGAAGCTCTACCGCGACGACCTCTCGGAGTCGGATGCCGTCACCGTGGTCATCCAGGCTCTCTACGACGCGGCCGACGACGACTCGGCGACGGGAGGTCCCGATCTCACCCGGCGGATCTTCCCGGTCGTCCGGGTCATCACCGCCGAGGGCGGTCGACGCTGGGCGGATGCCGAGGTAGCCGACGTGGCCGATCGCATGATCGCCGCCCGGATGATCCGGCCCGACGGTCCGGCCGCACCGCTGACGGGAGCCGCCGAATGAGCATGCCGTTCTACGTCTCTCCCGAGCAGCTGATGAAGGACCGGGCGGACTTCGCGCGCAAGGGCATCGCCCGCGGCCGCTCGGTGGTGCTGGTCCAGTTCGCCGACGGCATCCTGCTCGTCTCGGAGAACCCGTCCCAAGCGCTGCACAAGGTCTCGGAGATCTACGACCGGATCGCGTTCGCAGCGGTCGGCCGCTACAACGAGTTCGAGAACCTGCGGATCGCGGGCGTCCGGCTCGCCGACATGCGGGGCTACGCCTACGACCGGCGCGACGTCACCGGCCGCGGTCTCGCCAACGCCTACGCCCAGACCCTCGGCACCATCTTCTCCAGCGGCGGCGAGAAGCCGTACGAAGTGGAGATCTTCGTTGCCGAGGTCGGTGACACCGCCGAGGCCGACCAGGTCTACCGGCTGACCTACCAGGGGCAGGTCACCGACGAGCACGGGTACGCCGTGATGGGCGGCGAGGTCGAACCGGTCGAGCAGTACCTCAAGGAGCACTACACCGAGGGTGCGCCCCTGGATGCCGCCCTGCGGCTCGCGGTCGCAGCCCTCGGGCACGCGGAGACCGAGGACCGGGTGATCCCCTCCGGCGACCTCGAGGTCGCGTTGCTGGACCGCACCCGGAACCAGCCCAGGAAGTTCGTCCGGCTGCCTCCGTCGCGGCTCGACGGGCTGCTCGGGGACCGGGGCCCGGCGACTCCGGACCGGCCCTCGGCGGAGGACGGCAGTCCCGGCAACGCGCCGATCGAGCCGCTCCCGGAGGACCCGGCCGACCCCACCGACCAGACCAGCGGCAACGTCCCCCCGCTGGAGGACCCGACCACCGGCGAGCCGCCCGTGGCACCCCCTCCGCCCACGCCGCCCGAGTCCACGGACTGACCAAACCGCCACCCAGAACCGCGAGGCAACCTCACGCCCACCGGGAAGCGCCTAGGCTGCAGACGTGGACCGGCGGATCTTCGGCATCGAGAACGAGTACGGCGTGACGTGCACGTTCAAGGGCCAGCGCCGGCTCAGTCCCGACGAGGTCGCGCGCTACCTGTTCCGGAAGGTGGTCAGCTGGGGCCGGAGCAGCAACGTCTTCCTGCGCAACGGCGCCCGGCTCTACCTCGACGTCGGCAGCCACCCCGAGTACGCCACGCCCGAGTGCGACGACGTGATCGAGCTGGTCACCCACGACAAGGCGGGGGAGCGGGTGCTGGAGGGGCTGCTCCTGGACGCCGAGCAGCGGCTCCACGACGAGGGCATCTCCGGCGAGATCTACCTGTTCAAGAACAACACCGACTCCGCGGGCAACTCCTACGGCTGCCACGAGAACTACCTGGTCAGCCGCGCGGGCGAGTTCAGCCGGCTGGCCGACGTGCTCATCCCGTTCCTGGTGACCCGCCAGATCATCGTCGGAGCCGGCAAGATCACCCAGACCCCGCGCGGCGCGAGCTACAGCGTCTCCCAGCGCGCGGAGCACATCTGGGAGGGCGTGAGCAGCGCGACCACCCGCAGCCGGCCGATCATCAACACCCGGGACGAGCCGCACGCCGATGCGGAGAAGTACCGCCGGCTGCACGTCATCGTGGGCGACTCCAACATGAGCGAGACCACCACGATGCTCAAGGTCGCGAGCTGTGACCTGGTGCTCCGGATGATCGAGGAGGGCGTGGTGATGCGCGACCTCACGATGGAGAACCCGATCCGGGCGATCCGGGAGATCTCGCACGACGTCAGCGGCCGTCGGAAGGTGAGACTCGCCAACGGCCGGGAGGCGAGCGCACTGGACATCCAGGCGGAGTACCTCGCCAAGGCGCACGACTTCGTCGACCGCAAGGGCATCAGCACCCCGGTCCTCGAACGCGCCCTGGACCTGTGGGAGCGCGGCCTGAAGGCGGTGGAGTCCGACGACCTGGGCCTGGTCGACCGCGAGATCGACTGGGTGATCAAGTGGAAGCTGATCGACCGCTACCGGGCCAAGAACGGTCTCCCGCTCGGCCACCCCCGCATCGCCCAGCTCGACCTGGCCTACCACGACATCCACCGCAACCGCGGGCTCTACTACCTGCTGGAGAAGCGCGGCGCGGTCGCCCGGGTCACCACCGACCTGAAGGTGTTCGAGGCGAAGACGGTCCCGCCGCAGACGACCCGCGCCCGGCTGCGCGGCGAGTTCATCAGGCGCGCGCAGGAGCGACGCCGCGACTTCACCGTCGACTGGGTGCACCTCAAGCTCAACGACCAGGCCCAGCGCACCGTGCTCTGCAAGGACCCGTTCCGGGCTCACGACGAGCGGGTGCAGCGTCTGATCGATGGCATGTGAGCGCGCCTGAGAATCCTTCAGCATCCCCTTGTAGGGTTCGCAAGCGAATGTCCTGACCCCGCTCGAAGGTGGATCCCTGTGCTCCGACGTGTACGACGTCCCGCTGCCGTGGCCGTCCCGCTCCTGCTCGTGCTCGCCCTCGCCGGCTGCGGCGACGAGGACGGCAGCGCTGACGACATGCTGGCGGGCTTCGACGGCCTCAGCATCACCGGAGACCTGGGCACGATCCCCGAGGTCGACTGGAAGGGACAGTTCGAGGCGAAGAAGGCCGAGACCAAGGTCCTCATCGAGGGCGACGGCGAGGAGATCGCCGAGGGCGACAAGGTCGACGTCAACGTCTGGATCGGCAACGGCTTTACGCAGGAGGAGTCCTACACGACGTACGAGAAGGGCGGCGCGCCGGAGACCTTCACCGTCGACGACCAGCTGAGCCCCGTGTTCAAGGACGCCCTGCTCGGCCAGACCATCGGCTCGCGAGTCGCCGTGGTCGCCCCGGCCACCGACGTCTTCGGCGAGGGCGGCAACCCGCAGATGGACATCGGCAACATGGACAGCGTGGTCGTCGTCCTCGACCTGATGGAGATGTTCCAGCCGCCCGAGGCCAAGGACGTGGGCGCGAACCGGATGCCGAAGGTCGTGGAGGAGAAGGGCGAATTGGTGTCGCTCGACTTCTCCGGCCTGCCGAAACCGAAGGCCGACGACGACCTGCTGCGCTACGTGATCAAGGAGGGGAAGGGCGACGCTCTCACCGAGACCAGCACCGTGACGGCCGACTACCTCGGCATGGTCTACAAGGGGAAGGAGCCGTTCGACGAGAGTTTCTCCGCCGAACCGGCCGAGTTCTCACTCCAAGAGGTCGTGCAGGGCTGGACCTACGGCCTGTCGGGCCTCAAGGTGGGCACCCGCGTGCTGCTCTCCATCCCGCCGGAGCTGGGGTACGGCGCGCAGGCGCAGGAGGGCATCCCGGCCGACAGCACGCTCTACTTCGTCATCGACATCGTCTCCGCCAAGTAGCCGGGTGACGTCCTGACGATGGGGGCGGCATGAGTGCCGCGGCGAAGAGCGAGCGGCTGCTCAACCTGTTGATCATGCTGCTCGTCCAGCGCCACTACATCGCCAAGGACCGGATCCGCTCGATCCTCTATCCCGATTCGACCCCGGACGGGTTCGAGAAGATGTTCGAGCGCGACAAGGAGGAGCTGCGCAGCCTCGGCGTACCCATCGAGGTGGGGCAGATGGACGCCTACTTCGACGACGAGCCCGGCTACCGGATCCGGCCCGACGAGTTCGCGCTCCCGGAGATCGACCTCCAGCCCGACGAGGCCGCGGTGGTCGGCCTGGCCACGAAGGTGTGGCAGCACGCGACGCTGGCGAAGGCGACCACGGAGGCGGTGCGCAAGCTCGCGGCCGTAGGCGTGGACGTCGACGTCACCCAGCTCGAGATCGCCCAGCCCCGGCTGAGCGCCGACGAGCCGGCGTTCGACGCCTTCTGGGCCGCGGTCCAGGAGCGCACGCCCTTGGCGTTCGACTACCTGCGGTCGGGCCAGCAGACGCCGGCGACCCGCCACCTCCAGCCCTGGGGCGTGGCCCGCTACTCCGGCCGGTGGTACGCCGTCGGCTTCGACACCGACCGGCAGGCCGAGCGGGTCTTCCGGCTCTCGCGGGTGCAGGGCGACGTACGACGCGGTGCGCCGGGCAGCTACGAGATCCCGGCCGACACCGACGTGCGCGACATCGCCCGCCGACTCGCCCCGGCCCGCATCTCCGAGCGGGTCGTGGTGCTGGCTCGCACCGGTGCCGCCCTGCCCCTCAGGCGCGCCGCGGACACGATCGAGGAGGACGTCGCCGGCCCCGACGCCGCCACCGCCTGGGACCGGCTGGTGCTGACCCGCGGCGCGATCGACATGGGCGACGAGGTGCTCGGCTACGGCCCCGTGGTCTACGTCGAGGAGCCCGAGAAGCTCCGCGCGCACGTCGTCGCCCGGCTCCGGGGGGTCGGCTCGTGAACCGGCCGCCGGCAGGGGCAAAGGACCAGGTCGCCCGCCTGCTCACCCTGGTCCCGCTGCTGCACGCCCATGGCGAGATGCCTCTGGGCGCCGCCGCCGAGGCGCTCGGGGTCTCGCCGGCCCAGGTGCTCAGCGACCTCAAGGTGCTGTTCATGGTCGGCCTCCCGGGCGGCTACCCGGAGGACCTGATCGACGTCGACCTGGACGCCCTGGAGGGGCCGACCGGACCCAACGCAGCGGGCATCATCCGGGTCTCCAACGCCGACTACCTGGCCCGACCGTTGCGGCTGAGCCCGACCGAGGCGACCGCGATGATCGTGGCGCTGCGGGCGATGCGCGACGGGGCCACCGACGACACCCGGGAGATCGTCGACCGGGTGCTCGCCAAGCTGGAGGCGGCCGCCGCCGAGGGACCGGCTGCGGCCCGGATCGATCCCGGCGTCGACGCCCGTGAGCCCGGGTTGGTTGCGCTCGCCGACCGGTTGCGCGATGCGGCCGAGCGGCACGTCCAGGTCCGGCTCACCTACTACGTCCCCTCCCGGGACGAGGAGTCCGAGCGGATCGTCGATCCTCGAGGCGTGGTGACCGCCCACGGCATGACCTATCTCGACGCCTGGTGCCACAGCGCAGAGGCCCCCCGGTTGTTCCGGATCGACAGGATCGCCGCCGCGGAGGTCACCGACCGGCCAGTCGAGACGCCCGTCGAGGCCCCGCGAGACCTCTCCGAGGGCATCTTCACCCAGTCCAGCGACACCTCCCCGGTCACCCTGCGGCTGGCCCCGCCGGCCCGCTGGGTGGTCGAGTACTACCCCGTCGAGGCGGTTCGTCAGGAGGCCGACGGCACGCTCGAGGTCGACCTGCTCGTCGCCGACGACCGCTGGCTGCTGCGCCTGCTGCTCCGGCTGGCCCCGCACGCGACAGTGCTCTCGCCGCCTGAGTATGCCCAAGAGTTCACCCGCGTGACCCAGGAGACGCTCGGCCTGTACTGAGGTCGGCGTACGATATTCATGACAACCACCGAATGGATGAGGACCCGATGATCAACCCCCAGATTGGAATGCCGCAGGGCGCCGAGTGGCTGGTGATCCTGGCGATCGTGATCCTCGTGTTCGGGGCCGCGAAGCTGCCCGACCTGGCCCGCGGCACCGGCCAGGCGCTGCGCATCTTCAAGTCGGAGACCAAAGGCCTGAAGGACGACGAGGACCCGACGCCCGACCAGCCGCGCGCGGAGCTGCCCGCGACCACCGACGAGGCGCCCACCACGCAGGACCGCCAGACCGACACCCACAACGGCTGACCGCGGCCGCAACCTCACCACCCGTGTCGATCTCCGGGGTCGCCAAGCTCTTCATTGGCCGGCCCGTTCACCCGGTCGGCCCCGACGGCCGGATGGCGCTCTCTGACCATCTGCGGGAGCTGCGCGCCCGGATCCTGAAGATCGCGCTGGTCATCGTGCTGGGGCTCGCGGTCTCACTGGTGTTCTTCGACCAGCTTTTCGACCTGATCTACGACCCTTACCTCGAAGCCCAGGAGAACCTTCCTGAGGGCAGCACCCTGCCTACGACCAGCGGTGCGGGCGCCGGCCTGATGCTCTACCTCAAGCTGTGCGGCCTGGCCTCGATCGTCGGCACCAGCCCGTTCTGGCTCTACCAGATCTGGGCGTTCATCCTTCCCGGGCTGCACCCCAGGGAGCGCAAGTGGAGTCGGATCTTCGTCGCCATCGCCGGGCCGTTGTTCTTCGCCGGCGTGTTCCTCGGCTACGTCACGCTGCCGAAGGGGCTGGAGATCCTGATCGGCTTCAACCCCGACGAGCTGACGAACCTGGTGGAGTTCAACGACTACCTCACGTTCTTCAGCCGGACCCTGATCGTTTTCGGGATCGCGTTCGAGATCCCGCTGTTCGTCGTGCTGCTCAACCTCGCGGGCGTGCTGAAGGGCAAGACCCTCGGCGAGCACCGGGCCTGGATCATCGTCGGCACCTTCCTGTTCGCGGCGATCGCGACCCCGTCCGCGGACCCGTTCACGATGACGCTCATGGCGGTGCCGATGGTGCTGCTGTTCTTCATCTCCGAGGTCATCGCGCGGTTCAACGACCGGCGCCGGGCAAAGCGCAACCGGTTCGCGGATCTGTCTCCCGACGAAGCCTCGCCACTGTGAGCCTTGCGGAGGTGGACCCGTTCGACCTCCCCGACTGGCTGGGGGAGGGGGAGGTGATCTGGGCCGCGGACGCCGGCCTGCGCAGCGGCCACCACGTGCGCGGCACCCTGCGCGGCGGTGACCATGAGCTCCCGTGCGACCTGCTGGCCGTCGACGAGGCCTACCCCGCGCCGGTCATGGACGACCGGGTGCGGCTCCGGGCGCACCAGGCCTGGCGGCACGGACAGGTCCAGCTGGCGACGTACGACGACCGGCTGACGCTGCTGACGCCCGGCAGGGAGTTCGGCTCCGAGGGCGTCCTCGATGTCCTGGGCCGGCTGGCGAAGGCCGTCGGCGCATCGCCGGACCAGTACGCCGTCCTGCTGCGGCTCGGCCGCTGACTCCCGACTAGGGTCGACGCGTGTCCCGCGAGATCGCCCTGCTGACCAACCCCACCGCCGGCAAGGGTCGGGGTCGGAAGGCCCGGGACGCAGCCATGGCCCGGCTCCGCAGCGTCGGTCTGTCGGTGCGCTCCCTCGAGGGCAGCGATCCCGACCAGACCCTGGAGCTGGCGCGCCAGCAGGTGGCGGCCGGGGTGGATGCGCTGGTCGTCGTCGGCGGCGACGGGATGGTCAACCTGGGCGTCCAGGCGCTCGCCGGGACCGACATCCCGCTGGGCATCATTCCTGCCGGTACCGGCAACGACGTGGCCCGCTACTTCGACATCCCGCGCAAGGACGCCGCCACGGCCGCCGAGCGGGTCATCGCCGGCGAGATCCGGACCATCGACCTGGCCCGCACCCTGGACCGCTACTACGTCACGGTGATGGCGGCCGGGTTCGACGCGGTGGTCAACGAGCGAGCCAACCGGATGACCTGGCCGAAGGGCCAGATGCGCTACAACCTGGCGACAGTGGCAGAACTGCGCACCTTCCAGCCGCTGCCCTACATCCTCGAGCTCGACGGCAACGTCGTGCACACCTCGGCGATGCTGGTCGCTATCGGCAACGGCCCCTCCTTCGGGGGCGGCCTGCGGATCGCGGAGGGCGCGCTGCTCGACGACGGCTTCCTGGACGTGGTGATCATCAAGCCGATGGGGAAGTTCGAGCTGGTGCGCACCTATCCGAAGCTGTTCAAGGGCACCCACACGACCCATCCGGCCTACGAGCACCACCGGGTCCGCAGGGTCACCGTCGCCGCCCCCGGGATCGTCGGGTACGCCGACGGGGAGCGGTTCGGCCCGCTGCCGATGACGATCGAGTGCGTGCCGCAGGCGCTCAAGGTGCTGGCATGACCACCCCACGACGTTCTTCGCCTCCCCCGCTTCGCTCCTCCGTCGAACAACGCCGCAGGGACCCCGGATGAGCGACCCGACCCCCTCGGAGCGGTACGCCGACTACCGGCGGGACCGCCGACACCCGGTGCTCCGCGAGTTCGCGGGTGGATACGCGTTCCCGCTCGACGACTTCCAGGCGGCCGCCTGCCGCGAGATCGAGGACGGACGCGGCGTACTTGTCGCCGCACCCACCGGGTCCGGCAAGACGGTGGTGGGGGAGTTCGCCGTCCATCTGGCCCTGCACGGTGGTCGCAAGTGCTTCTACACCACGCCGATCAAGGCGCTGTCGAACCAGAAGTACCACGACCTGGTTGCCCGCCACGGCGCCGACAACGTCGGGCTGCTCACCGGCGACAACACCGTCAACGGCGAGGCACCGGTCGTCGTGATGACGACCGAGGTGCTGCGCAACATGCTGTACGCCGGCTCGCGCACCCTGCTGGGCCTGGGCTTCGTCGTGATGGACGAGGTCCACTACCTGGCCGACCGAGCCCGGGGCGCGGTGTGGGAAGAGGTGATCATCCACCTGCCGGAGTCGGTGACCCTGGTGTCGCTGTCGGCGACGGTCTCCAACGCCGAGGAGTTCGGCGAGTGGCTGGCCACGGTCCGCGGCGAGACCACGACGATCGTGGAGGAGAAGCGGCCGGTGCCGCTCTACCAGCACGTGATGGTGGGGCGCCGCTTGCTCGACCTGTTCGCGTCCTCCGACGTCGATGCCGCGGCCGGGTTCGTCAAGGAGGGGGCTCCCGTCAACGGCGAGCTGCTCAACGTCGCCCGGGACGACTGGGCCTCGAGCCGGATGCGGGACCGACGATCGCCTCGACAGCGTGGTCGCCAGCGGAGCGGACCCCGGCAGGTCGGCAACGGCCGGCGGGTCTGGATCCCCAGCAGGCCGGAGGTGATCGACCGGCTGGACCGCCAGGCGCTGCTGCCGGCGATCGTGTTCATCTTCAGCAGGGTGGGCTGCGACGCAGCGGTCACCCAGTGCCTCCAGGCCGGGGTCCGCCTGACGACTCCGGAGGAGCGGGACACGATCTACGAGTACGTCGAGTCCAACACCGGCGACCTCGACGAGGACGACCTGCACGTGCTCGGCTACCACGACTTCCTGGACGGCCTGACCCGCGGCGTGGCCGCTCACCACGCGGGGATGCTGCCGGCGTTCAAGCAGATCGTCGAGGAGCTCTACCTGCGCGGACTCTGCAAGGTCGTCTTCGCCACCGAGACCCTCGCCCTCGGCATCAACATGCCGGCCCGCACCGTGGTGATCGAGAAGCTCACGAAGTGGAACGGCGAGGAGCACGCCGACATCACGCCGGGGGAGTACACCCAGCTCACCGGCCGGGCCGGTCGGCGAGGTCTCGACGTCGAGGGGCACGGGGTGGTGCTCTGGCAGCCGGGTATGGACCCGAAGCAGATCGCCGGTCTGGCCTCGACCCGGACCTATCCGCTGCGCTCGTCCTTCCGCCCGTCGTACAACATGGCCGTCAACCTGGTGCACCAGTTCGGCCGGGAGCGCTCCCGGGAGCTGCTCGAGCAGTCCTTCGCCCAGTTCCAGGCGGACAAGGCCGTCGTCGGCCTGGCCCGCCAGCTGCGGAAGGCGGAGGACGCGCTGGACGGGTACGCCGAGGCGGCGACCTGCCACCTGGGCGACTTCATGGAGTACGCCCGGCTCCGTCGGCGGATCGGCGACCAGGAGAAGGCCGCCAGCCGGGCCCGGCGGTCCGACCGGCGCGACGAGGCGCTCGCCTCCCTAGCCCGGCTGCGCCCGGGCGACGTGATCGACGTACCGGCCGGGAAGTTCTCGGGACTGGTCGTGGTCGTCGACCCGGGCACCTCCGGCGACACACCGCGTCCGTACGTCGTCACCGCGGGCCACCAGGCGCGCCGGCTGGCCGCGATGGACTTCCCGACACCCGTCGAGCCGATCACCCGGCTGCGGATCCCGAAGAACTTCAACGGCCGCAACCCGCAGATGCGGCGCGACCTGGCCTCCGCGCTGCGCGACCGGACGCACGACCTGACCCCGCCGCCCCGACCGGAGCGGCAGCGTGCCGCGCGGTCCGGTCCGGAGGACGACCAGATCACCCGGCTCCGCGCCGAGCTGCGGGCGCACCCCTGCCACGGCTGCGCGGACCGGGAGGACCACGCCCGCTGGGCCGAGCGCTGGTTCAAGCTCGACCGGGACGCCGCGACGCTCCGGCGCCGGGTCGAGCGCCGTACCAACACCGTCGCCCGCCAGTTCGACCGCGTGTGCGACGTGCTGACGGCACTCGACTACCTCGACGGCGACACGGTCACCGGCCGCGGCCGGCCGTTGATGCGGATCTACTCCGAGCTGGACCTGGTCGCCGCCGAGTCCCTCCGAGAAGGCCTGTGGGACGAGCTGCCGGCCTCCGGCCTGGCCGCGGCGCTGTCCGTGCTGGTCTTCGAGGCGCGCCGACCCGACGACGCGTCCGCCCCGCGGGTGCCCGGAGGTGCGACCAAGGACGCGATCGGCCAGATGGTGCGCCTCTGGGGACAGCTGGACGCCCTGGAGCGCGACCACGGGCTCGACTTCCTCCGCCAGCCCGACCTGGGCTTCGCCTGGATCGCGTTCCGCTGGGCCGAGGGCGACGACCTGGACGACGTGCTCGGCGGCTCCGACCTGTCCGCCGGCGACTTCGTCAGGCAGATGAAGCAGCTGATCGACTTCGCCGGTCAGGTGGCCGATGCGGCCGTGGACACGCCGGTCCGGGAGACCGCCCGGGAGGTGGTCCGCCGGCTGCGTCGCGGCGTGGTCGCGTACTCGTCCCTGGCGGACTGACGCCTAGTCGGGAACGGCGCGCACCGCGTCGACGACGGGAGTGTCGCCGGAGACGACGTTCCACTGGCGGTTCACCGTGGCGGCGTCGTCGATCACGGCGGCCACCACCGCGGCGACGTCGGCGCGCGGGATGTCGCCCCGTCGTACGTCGGAACCGAGCGCGACCAGGCCGGTCGCCGGCTCGTCGGTGAGTCGTCCGGGCCGGATGATCGTCCACTCCAGGCCGCTGTCCCGCAACGCGATGTCGGCGTCCCGCTTCGCCTCGACGTAGGCCCGCCACACCTCGCCGGTGTCGGGCGGCAGCGGGTCGTCGACGTTGATGGCCGAGATCTGCACGAACCGCCGGATGCCGGCGATCCTCGCGCCCTCGATGGACTTCAGGGATCCCTCGAGGTCGACGGTGCGCTTGCGCTCGAGGTTGCCGTCGGGCCCGCCTCCGGCGGCGAAGACGACGGCGGTGCACCCATCGAAGGCGGTGGCGAACTCGTCGGCGTCCTGCTGCTCGATGTCCAGCAGCCGCATCTCGGCGCCGCGATGCTCGAGCTCGTCCCGGTACTTCTCGTTGCGCACCAGGGCCACGGCGTCGATGTCCGACCTCCGCAGCTCCACGAGGAGATGCCGGGCCACCTGACCGTGGCCCCCGACGATCGCGACGCGGGTCATGCCTCCACGGTACGCAGTGCGGTGGTGAGGCGCTCCGCGGGACTGCCGAGCCCCCACTGGTCCGCCAGCGCAGCCACCTTGTCGGGGTCCTTGGGCGTCCTCGGCATGAGGATGTTGCTGCGGTCGAGATCGATGTCTCGAGCGACCGCCACCACGGTGGGCGCGACCTCCAGGTAGTCAGCGGCCGCCTTGATCTTGCCGCGGGGACCGGGTCCCATCTCCGCGTCCGGATCGTTGGCCGCGGCGATGATGCCTGGGATGTCCCCGAACCGGCCCAGCAGCGTTGCCGCGGTCTTCTCGCCGACACCGGCGACCCCGGGCAGGCCGTCCGACGCGTCGCCGCGGAGGGTGGCGAAGTCGGCGTACTGACGCGCGTCGATGCCGTACTTCTCCCGCACCCAGTCGTTGGTGACCCGCTCGTGCCGGCCGACGCCACGGGCGATGTAGAGGACCCGCACGTCGGCCTCGTCGTCGACCAGCTGGAAGAGGTCGCGGTCGCCGGTGACGATGTCGACGGGCTGTTGCGCGTCGGTTGCCAGGGTGCCGATGACGTCGTCCGCCTCGTACCCGTCCGCACCGAGCACGCAGATCCCGAACGCGTCCAGCACGTCGATGATGATCGGGATCTGGGCCTGCAGCGGGTCCGGCACCTCCTCGACATCGGGGGCGCTCTCGACCTCCTCGACGACTCGGTGTCCCTTGTACGACGGGATCAGGTCGACCCGCCACTGGGGCCGCCAGTCGTTGTCCCAGCAGCAGACCAGGTCGGTGGGGCGGTACTCGTCGACCAGCCGGCTGATGAAGTCCATCAGCCCACGGACCGCGTTCACGTTGGTGCCGTCCGGGGCCGAGATCTCCGGCACGCCGTAGAAGGCGCGGAAGTACATCGAGGCGGTGTCGAGGAGCATCAGGCGGTTGTCTGGGGCGGGCATGCGGCGAGCGTAGCCGCGGAACGCCCTACGCTGTCCCCGTGAGTGCGTCCGACGTCGAGGAGATGGATCGACAGATCCTCCAGCTGCTCGCGCGGGACGGCCGGATGTCCTACACCGACCTCGGCAAGGCGACCGGCCTGTCCACCTCGGCGGTGCACCAGCGGGTGAAGCGCCTGGAGCAGCGGGGCCTCATCCTCGGCTACGGCGCCACGATCAACCACGACGAGATCGGGCTCCCGCTCACGGCGTTCATCTCGATCCGCCCGATCGACCCCTCGCAGCCGGACGACTCACCCGAGCGTCTCCGTGCGCTCCCCGAGATCGAGTCGTGCTGGTCGGTCGCGGGTGAGGAGTCCTACATCCTCAAGATCCGGGTCCCCACGCCCGCCGACCTGGAGGACCTGCTGGCCCGGATCCGCGCGGCCGCGAACGTGTCCACGCGGACCACGATCGTGCTCTCCACGCCGTACGAGAACCGCCCGACCACCTAGCGCAGGTTTCCCCGGTCGGCCGGGGAAACCCGAACATGTCAGGCAACGTGACGCCGGACAAGACCAGGGATTGCCCGACAGGTGGTGCTGGCGGTGCTCAGGCGGCGGTGCCGCCCACGGGGCGGAACATCGCCCGGATGCGGGCCGCGGTCTGCTCGGGCTGGTAGAGGTCGGCCCAGATGGTCCGGATGCAACGCCAGCCGGTCAGCTCGCAGACCAGCTCCTCGCGCTTCTTCTCGCGGAGGACGGCGTCCGTGACGGACTCACCTTCACGCAGGTAGCGCTGGTACTTCACCTTGCCGTCGAACTCGAGGAACAGGCCGAGCGATGGCCAGGCCAGATCGACCCGGTGGACCTCTTTGCCATGCCGATCCAGGATCGGGTAGTTCGGGATCGGGGTGGGCAGGCGCTGGATCCAGCAGAGATATCGGATGCGGGTTTCACCGACCGACTCCGACCGGCCTTCCATTAGGCGGAGCACGAGGCCCGTGCGCAACGTGTCCGGCCAGTGGCTCATGAGCTCGAACCGGGAGACGAGCTTGTCGGGAGTGGTGAGCTTGCGGTGCAGCAGGTCGTCGATCTCGACGAGCGCGTGCTCCACGTCAGTGAGAGTCGTGAGCTCCAGCGCAGTCCGGGTGGGCGACATGATCGGCAGGCCGTTGTGGTCCACGACATCGGCCTCGAGCAGTTGGCCGCGGTGTTGACACACGCCGGCTTCGCGGCGGCCAGTCTTGCCGTCCACGCGAGTCAGATGCGCCTCGCGTTTGTCGGCGTCCCAGAGCGGACAGCCCCATTCGTTGGCGCTGCTCAGATGACTGAGCACGACCTCCGTCTTGGACTGGTGGTACACGGCCCGACACAGCAGCCCGTAGCGCTGGTTCCCGGTCAGGCCGCTCCAGATATCACCGAAGGTGTACGCGCCGTGCCGCACGCGGTGGAAGACGTCCGCGCGGATGAGCTTGGCCAGCGTCTTGTCGTCATATCCGAGAGCTTCGGCCTCTCGCCGAAGGAAGACGCCACGCTGGTCGCAGATGTTTCGGAGCACCGGATCCATGACTGGAAGGCTCACCTTCGGCGGCAGCTCTCAATCGACGAGGAATTGCCCTGTGGATGGGAGCGTGAATCTGTGGCGAGGTTCCGGCATCCCCGGGGGACTTCCTTGGGTAACACCTGCCACCGGAGACAGGCAGTCCCGTCACTTGTCGGGCAACGTGATGCCGGACAAGTTCGGGGATCCCCGGTCGGCCGGGGAAATCTGCCCCTGCCTCAGTAGGCCTGCAGCGCGGCCGTCCGGCGCGACGCCTCGGCCACCTCAGCCGCCTTCAGCGCACTCTCGTCGAGGTCGGCGTGGGCTGCCCACCAGGACTGTCCGGCGGCCGGCAGGGTGTGGATCGGGTCGTAGTACTCGTAGGTGCGGTTCAGCGCCTCGGGGTCGGTGGCCTCGATGGAGGTCCGGTAGTTCTTGGTCCAGTAGGAGATGCCCCGCTCGGCGTCGTACGACGACAGCTGGTGCACCCAGCGCTTCCCGACGAACGGCACGTCACAGACGATGCGCGGCGTGGCGAAGCCCGGCAGGTAGCCCATGATGTGGTGCTGCAGCCGCTGGGCGTCGGCGACCGAGACCCGCCAGTGCTCCGAGAACGGGATCATGTCGCACATGTAGAAGTAGTAGGGCATGATCTGCGCGCCGTCGAGGAGCCGGAAGCAGAGGTCGAGCAGCGCGTGCGGGTCGGCGTTGACGCCGTTGAGCAGCACTCCCTGGTTGCGCACGTCGCGGACACCGGTGTCGAGCATGGCCCGGGTCGCCTCAGCGACCAGCGGGGTGACCGAGTTGGCGTGGTTGACGTGGGTGTGGATCGCGATGGACACCCCGCGCTCCCGGGCGATCGTGCCGATCCGGGTCATCCCCTCGACCACCTCGGGCTGCAACCAGTGCTGCGGCAGCGCCATCAGCGCCTTCGTCGCCAGCCGGATGTCGCGGATGTTCTCGATCTCGAGCACGTCGGTGAGGAAGGACTCCAGCCGGGGCCAGGGCATGTTGGCCACGTCGCCGCCGGAGACCACCACGTCACGAACTCCTGGCGTGCGCCGCAGGTAGTCGAGCATGTCGCCGAGCCGGTCGTTGGGCTTGCCGACGAACTTGAGCTTGTCGATGACCGCGGTGGAGTTGCCGACCAGGTCCATCCGCGTGCAGTGGCCGCAGTACTGCGGGCACGTCGGCAACAGCTCGGCCAGCACCTTGGTGGGGTAGCGGTGCGTGAGCCCCTCGGTCGCCCACATGTCGTGCTCGTGCAGCGAGTCCCGCGTGGCGTGCGGGTGCGACGGCCAGTCGGTGCGGCGGTCCGAGAAGACCGGCAGCATGTAGTGGCGCACGGGGTCGGCGTAGAAGGCGTCGGTCAGTGACCCCGGGCCGCCCGGCAGCGTCGTGCGGCGCCATGGTGTTCATCATCTGCGGCGGCACCAGCATCGACATGGTGGCGCGCTCCTGCTGGTCGCGCTCCAGGTCGGCGTAGAACCGGTCGTCGACGAGGTCGCCCAGCAGCTCCCGCAGCTGCTTGACGTTCTTGACGCAGTGCGCGCGCTGCCACTGGACGGAGGCCCAGTCCTCGGCGGTCACGTCGGCCCACCCGGGGAAACGGGTCCAGTCGGGCTCGACCAGCTCGACCCGTTGATAGGGGTAGGGCTGACCGGTTTCCAGGCCGATACTGGTCTCGATGGACATCGCTGTGCTCCCGTCGCGGGTGGTTTGGCTGGCGGGTGGTGCTTCTGTCAGAGTACGTGGAGATCGTCCTGTCCGCATATTCCACGGCAGGAAGATCTACGGTGTGTCGTAAAGAATGAGGGAGGACCAACGGCCATGGCGCTGTCAGAGAGCGACCCGACGGGGCTCCATCGCGTCCTGGACGACGCTGTGGTGCTGCCGCAGGCCGCGCAGCGGCTCGACACCCGCCGGGAGCTGTGGCCCGACGAGGTGCGGATCCGGGTCGAGATGCTCAACCTGGACGCCGCGTCGTACCGCCAGCTCGAGCAGAAATACAAGGGCGGTGACGGCTCTGTTGATCATGGGGCGATCCGTGCCGAGGTCCTCGACATCGTCCGGACCCGCGGCAAGATGCAGAACCCCGAAACCGGCTCCGGCGGCATGCTCGTCGGCACCGTCGAGGAGGTGGGACCCGAGTCGGTCCTGGGCCTCCGCGTCGGTGCCCGGGTGAGCACCCTGGTCTCGCTCACGCTGACCCCGCTGGTCATCGAGGACGACCTGGCCCGCTGGGACGGCAAGGGTGAGCGGATCCCGTGCGATGGCTACGCCGTCCTGTTCGGCCGCTCCATCGCCGCCGAGGTCCCCGACGACCTGCCGGCCGAGCTCAGTCTCTCGGTGCTCGATGTCTGCGGCGCACCGGCGCTCACCGACCGGGTGGTGGCGACGTACGACGCCCCGACGGTCGCCGTGATCGGCGGGGGAGGCAAGTCCGGCTCGCTCAGCCTGGCCGCCGCTCGCGACGCGGGAGCCGGCCACACGATCGGCATCGTCCCAGCCGAGGCCGAGGCGGACGCGCTCCGTGCGGCCGGGCCTGGCGGACGAGGTCGTGGTCGCCGACGCCCGCGACCCGATCGCCCTGCGCGACGCCGTGGTCAAGGCGGGCGGACCGGCCGACATCACCGTCGTGTGTGTCGACGTCCCCGGCTGCGAGGGTGGCGCGATCCTGTCGACCGCCGAGCGCGGGCACCGTGATCTTCTTCAGCATGGCCACGTCGTTCTCCGCTGCGGCCCTCGGCGCCGAGGGTCTGGCCGCCGACGTGACGATGCTGGTCGGCAACGGCTATGTCCCCGGTCACGCCGAGCACGCGTTCCGGCTGCTCCGCGAGAACGACGGCGTACGCCGGTTGTTCGAGAGCAGGATCGACGGATGAGCGGGCGGCTCGACCTCGACCCGAGGACCATCCGCGAGGCGCGCAGCCTGGCCCGGAAGGTGGGGCGGCCGACGGTCACGATGGCCAAGCGGCACACGACCGTGGCCGTGGAGCGCGCGACGCTCCGGCTCGCCGGACTGCAGGGCGCCGACGCCGAGGGCACGCCCTGGGTCAATCGGTTGATGGACGTGGTCCGGGCCGATGTGGGGCTCGAGCACGGCGTCGCGCTGCCGGTCTGGGACGCGCTGGTGCGTGGCGAGGCCGACGACCTGGCCACGCTGGCCCAGAAGGCGAGCGCAGGCTCGATCACGTTCCGGCTCCCCGAGGGTCGCGACGCCCAGCGAGCGCGCACCGCCAGCCGCAAGCAGGTCGGCGCCGGCATCCGCACCATCGACCGGCGCCGCAAGGAGCGCGACCGGCTGATCGCGCGGCACGGCGACGCCCCGCGCACACCCTGGATCTACCTCATCGTCGCGACCGGCGACATCTACGAGGACATCCCGCAGGCCCAGCAGGCCGCTCGCGAGGGTGCCGACGTGATCGCGGTGATCCGCTCGACCGGGCAGAGCCTGCTCGACTACGTGCCGGAAGGCCCCACCCGCGAGGGGTACGCCGGCACCTATGCCACCCAGGACAACTTCCGGCTGATGCGGGCCGCCCTCGACGAGTCCAGCAAGGAGCTCGGCAGGTACGTCCGGCTGACCAACTACGCCAGCGGTCTGTGCATGCCCGAGATCGCCGCCCTGGCCGGGCTCGAGCGGCTCGACATGATGCTCAACGACTCGATGTACGGGATCCTGTTCCGCGACATCAACCCGGTGCGCACCTTCGTCGACCAGCGGTTCAGCCGCCAGGTCCACGCCCGGGCCGGCATCATCATCAACACGGGCGAAGACAACTACCTCACGACCGCGGACGCCGTGGATGCCGCGCACACGGTCACCACCAGCCAGCTCCTCAACGAGTACTTCGCCAAGGAGGCGGGACTCGAGGACTGGCAGCTCGGCCTGGGCCACGCGTTCGAGATCGACCCCGACATCCCCGACTCGTTCCGGCTCGAGCTGGCGCACGCGATGCTGGCCCGCGACCTCTTCCCGAAGGCGCCGCTGAAGTGGATGCCGCCGACCCGGCACATGACCGGCGATGTGTTCCGTGGCTACCTGCTCGACGGCTTCTTCAACCTGGTGGGGGCGCTCACCGGGCAGGGCATCCTGCTGGTCGGGATGATGACCGAGGCCGTGGTGACGCCGTGGATCTCCGACCGCGACCTGGCCCTGCAGAACGTCCGCTACGTGATGAACGCCGCCGGCAAGCTGCACGAGGACTTCCACCCGGCGCCCGACGGCTTCATCGCACAGCGAGCCCGTCAGGTGCTGGCCGAGTCCATCGACCTGATGAACCAGATCCTCGACCACGAGCACGGCCTGCTCGACGCGATCGCCGACGGCACGTTCGGCCTGATGAAGCGCCCCGCCGACGCGGGTCGCGGCCTGGACGGCGTGGCCAAGAAGGCCAGCGCCTACTACAACCCGGCCTCCGAGATCCTGGAGGAGAAGTGACCGAGTCGACGATCGTCCGGCCCTACGGCGACACCACCGGTGACGGGATGGTGCAGCTGA
The DNA here is from genome assembly GCA_963798055.1 of uncultured Actinomycetota bacterium. GTDB lineage: Bacteria > Actinomycetota > Actinomycetes > Propionibacteriales > Nocardioidaceae > Nocardioides. The sequence continues at coordinate 37,316 of CAWCRX010000010.1, read as the reverse complement.
GCTTCACCCTCCCGATCCCGCACTCCAAGGTCGCCGAGGGCGCCGCCGAGCAGCTGGCCAACAAGATGGGCATGGAGCCCGCGCTGGTCGTGCACGCCAAGCCGATGGGGCCTGGCTTCACGTTCTTCGTGGTCTACGGCCGGGTCAGCCATCTCGTCGACACCAGCAAGGTCGAGGTCGTCGAGCGGGACTACCCGCTGCTCACCCCCAAGGAGGTCAACGCCACCGTCAAGCGGGCGCTGCGTCGCCGCCTGGTGGTCGTGGGCGGCTGCATCGGCACCGACGCCCACACGGTGGGCATCGACGCGATCCTCAACATCAAGGGGTTCGCGGGGGAGAAGGGGCTGGAGTACTACCGGGAGCTGAAGGTGGTCAACCTCGGCGCCCAGGTCTCCGTCCCCGAGCTTGTCGCCCGCGCGCGGGCCGAGCGCGCGGATGCCGTCCTGGTGTCCCAGGTGGTCACGCAGCGCGACGCCCACATGCTCAACACCCGCGAGATGTCCGCCGCGTTCCGCGAGTCCTACCCCTCCGACAAGCGGCCGGTGCTGATCGTCGGCGGACCGCGGTTCGACGAGAAGATGTCCGCCGAGCTCGGTGTCGACCGCGTGTTCGGCCGGGGTACGACGCCGGGCGAGGTCGCGTCGTACCTCGTCCACCGGCTGGCCGGACGGACGGCAGCCTGATGCCCGCCGAGGTCGGGATGCGCGTCGTGCATCGCCGCTACGTGCCGTACTCGCACGCCCACTACGCCGGCGACCTGGTCGACGGCGCCTACAGCCTGGGGCTGTTCGGCGACGTGGCCACCGAGATGTGCATTCGCACCGATGGCGACGAGGGGCTGTTCGCGTCCTACTCCGACGTGCAGTTCCGGGCGCCGGTGCGCGCCGGCGATGTGCTGGAGGTCAGCTGCGAGCTGGTCCGGGTCGGCACCAGGTCGCGGGTGATGGACTTCGCTGTCCATGTCGTGGCGCGCGGCGCGGCGACCGCCGAGCGCCCCGGCGCGGCCGAGCTGCTGACCGAGCCAGTGCTGGCGACGTCCGCCACCGGAACCGTCGTCGTACCCTGACCCTCGGTCTGGACCAGTTCGGCGACACGCCGGGTCCAGACCCGAAATCTCGAACTTTTGGTGAACTCGGGGTGACGCCGCTGACCTGCGACTTCGCGCGTTCGTGCAGGTCACGGGGCGGTTGACAGAGAGCCCCCAGGCCGATTGTCTGAGCGCCGTTCGCTCACGCAGGTCGTGGTAGGCGAACCGACGTCCGAGTGGCCGGAGTCGGAGGCTGTAGCACCAACAGTCCTCCCAGACGGTTCGCGGAGGTCGGTCCGCTCCGCGAGAGCAACACGGAAGGGGCCCGGGCCCCCTAGACAACGTCTCGGCTTCGGCAGCCGGTCGTCGGTGGGATGGACCGAAGGCGCCCGCGCCCCTTCCGTGTCCCTGAGCCAGGTGGCTCGGGGTGCAGCCGCTACGGGTAGCGTCTTCTCGTGCTGCAGCGCGTCGGCCTGGCTCTTGTCTCCGGGCTCCTTCTTGCCCTGGCCTTCGAGCCGGTGGCCTTCGCGTACCTCATCCCGGTGGCTCTCGCCGGCTTCGCGCTCTGCACGCGGGGGCTGTGCCCCAAGCGCGCGTGGATCCCCGGGCTGGCGTTCGGGGCGGCGTTCTACTTTGTGCACATCTACTGGATGTCTCCGTCGATCGGGCTCCCGGCGTGGCTGGCCCTGGCGACGCTGGAGACGCTGTTCTACGGCCTGCTCGGGGTTGCGGCGGCCGCCCTGCAGCGACTTCCCTGGTGGCCCGCCTGGCTGGCGGCGGCCTGGGCGACCATGGAGCTCTGGCGCAGCGGCTGGCCGTTCAGCGGGATGCCCTGGGGTCGGCTCGCCTTCGGGGTGGTGGACACCCCGGTGGCCGCGTCGCTGGTCTATCTCGGGATGACCGGGCTCTCCTTCCTGCTCGCCCTGAGCGGTTTCCTCCTGGCCTGGGTGGTCATCGAGCGGGAGCGGCGGACCCGGCCGCTGGCCGTTGGCGCGCTGGTCGCCGTATGCGCGGTCATGGCTCTGCCGAGCGTGGCGTCGTACGACCTCGACGAGCGGGGGACCGCGACGGTGGCGGTGGTGCAGGGCGACGTGCCACCGCCGGAGAACGACATCCTCGCGGACCACCGGCAGGTCACCCAGAACCACGTGGAGGCGACCGTCGACCTCGCGGCCGACGTGGCCGATGGGTCGGTTCCCGAGCCGGACTTCGTGCTGTGGCCCGAGAACTCGACGGCCATCGACCCGTTCCGCGACGCCAGCACCAACGCCGCCATCGTGCGGGCGTCCTCGGCCATCGGTGTCCCGATCCTGGTGGGGGCCATCGTGGACGCGGGTGAGGAGCACGTGCTCAACCAGGGCATCGTCTGGGACCCGGAGACCGGCGCGGGGGAGCGGTACGCCAAGCACCATCCGGTCGGGTACGGCGAGTACATGCCGTTCCGGCCGCTGCTCCGCAAGCTCGGCATCGAGGACCAGGGCCAGCTCGGCCGGATCGGCCGGGACATGCTGACCGGCACGAGCGACGAGCCGCTCGAGGTGGCCGGCATCGAGGTGGCCGACGCCATCTGCTTCGACGTGGCCTACGACGACGTCTTCTACGACCAGATCGGGAACGGCGCCGAGCTCCTCGCCGTACAGACCAGCAACGCCAGCTTCATCTTCACCGACCAGATCGACCAGCAGTTCGCGATCACTCGGCTCCGGGCCATCGAGGCGGGGAAGCACCTCGTCGTGGCCTCCACGAACGGGATCACCGGCGTCATCAGTCCCGACGGAGAGGTGCTGGCGACGGCCGACCCGCGCACTCGGGCCGTCCTGGTCGAGCAGGTGGGGCTGCGGCCCGGGATCACGCCCGGGGTCCGGTTGGGTGGGTGGTTGTCTGTCCTGCTTCCGCTGCTCACCGCGCTGGGCCTTGCGTTGTGCCTGCTCACGTATCGTCGACAGCAGCAACTCGCGCCCGAATCGGAGCCCGTAGAGCCTGCCCTGGTTGGCGCCACCGAAGAGAAGGACTCCCGTGACTGACCATCCCGATCGCCGCACCGCCCTCGGGCGCGTGGTGATGGTGATCCCGACGTACAACGAGGTCGCCAACCTCGAGTGGATCGTCGGGCGCCTGCTGCGGGCGCAGCCCGAGGTCGATGTCCTCGTCGTCGACGACGAGTCACCGGACGGGACCGGCCGGGTGGCCGACGAGCTCGCCGAGGCCGACTCGCGGGTGCACGTGCTGCACCGCGCGGCCAAGGGCGGCCTCGGCGCCGCCTACCTGCACGGCTTCGCGTGGGCGCTGGACGAGGGGTACGACGTGATCGGCGAGATGGATGCCGACGGTTCGCACCAGCCGGAGGAGCTGCACCTGTTGCTGAGGGCACTCGAGCACGCTGATCTGGTGATCGGCTCGCGGTGGATCCCGGGCGGCTCCGTCCGCAACTGGCCGGTCCAGCGGGAGCTGCTCTCCCGGGGCGGCAACGCCTACGTCCGGCTGCTGCTCGGCATCGACGTACGCGATGCCACCGCAGGGTTCCGGCTGTTCCGCCGCGCCACGCTCGAAAAGATCGACCTGCGGCAGGTGCGGTCCACGGGCTACGTGTTCCAGACCGACATGGTCGCGCGCACCCTGCAGGCCGGGCTCACCGTCCGTGAGGTGCCGATCGAGTTCGTGGAGCGGATCCGCGGCGAGTCCAAGATGAGCCCGGCGGTGGCCGCGGAGTCGCTCCGGAGAATCACCTCCTGGGGCGTGCGGGAACGCGTCGAGCAGATGCGCCGGTCGCGATCCGGCAGGGGAGTGAGGCGCTGATGGCCCGCCGTCGTGGCGGCCTGGGCTGGCTGCTCCTGGTCGCGTTCATCGTCGTGCCGATCGTGGAGATCTACGTGATCATCCAGGTCGGCCAGGTGATCGGACCGTGGTGGACGATCGCGCTGCTGATCGCCGACAGCATCCTCGGCTCGTGGCTGATCCGGCGCGAGGGCGGCCGGGCCTGGCGCGCCCTCCGCAGCGCGCTGGACAGCGGCCGGATGCCGGCCAAGGAGCTCGCCGACGGTGCGCTGATCCTTGTCGGCGGCACCCTGATGCTGACCCCGGGCTTCGTCACCGACGCGTTCGGGATCCTGCTGATCCTGCCGATGACCAGGCCACTTTTCCGCCGGCTGCTCACCGGTGTCGTCACCCGACGGCTCGTGGTGCTCGGCACCCACCCCGGACCGCGGCCCGCCGGGCCGGTCATCCCGGGCGAGGTTGTCGACGACGACCGCTAAAAGCACGTTGACCCGTCACCAACTTAGTGACGGGTCAACGTGAAAGCGTTGGTCAGGCCGTCGCCTTCTTCTTCCTGGCGCTGGCGCGGTGCAGGTGCGCGGGGCCGATCTCGCCGCCGCGGAGCAGCTCGAGGCGCTCCTTGAGGATGTCCTCGAGCTCCTTCTCCGAACGACGCTCGAGCAGCATGTCCCAGTGGGTGCGGACCGGCTTCTCGGCCTTCTGCTCCTTCTCGATGCCGGCGGTGCTGAGGCCCTCTGCGCCACAGCGCGGGCACTCCCAGACGGCCGGCACTTCGGCCTCGACCGACATGGTGATCTCGAAGCCGTGCCCTTGCGGGCACAGATAGCCCACTTGCTGACGCGCCGCGAACTCGATGCCGCGCTCGTCCTCGAAACTCTGGCCTCCGAGCCGTGCGCCACGTAGTGTGCGCTCCGCCATTGAGGCACCTCCAAACTGTTGCTACGCCCGCCACCAGGACGGTGCGGGGATCCATGGGGGAGGGACGCCCTCTACCCTCCGTGAGCCTCAACGGTACCGGGGCGGGCAAGATTCCTCCGAATGCGCGGCGATACCCGCGGTATGGAGTTTCTACACAACAGCCGGCACGTCGTTGCCGGCCTCGCGGATACCCCTTTGGGTGTCGACGCGCATCAGCAGTGCGCCGCCCACGACGAAGAACACGATGAGGGCGAAGATCGCCGGCCGGTAGGAGTCCGTGAACTGGTAGACGAGGCCGAAAACGAGGGTGCCGAACCACGACGTACCCCGCTCCATCGCGTGGTAGAAGCTGAAGTACTCGCCCTCCTTGCCGCGGGGGATGAGCAGCGAGAAGTACGAGCGGGCCAGCGCCTGGGTGCCGCCCAGCACGATGCCGATGGCCACGCCCAGGAGCAGGAAGGGCACCAGCTGCTTCTCTGGCAGCACCAGAGCGACGCTGACAATGCCCATCCAGATCACCAGGCCGGTCAGGATCACCCGTTTCGAGCCGTATCGCGCGGCGGCCCGCCCGAACGCGATCGCCCCGCCGACGGCCACGAACTGCACGAGGAGGTACGCCGCCAGCACGGTGCCGAGCTCGAAGCCGAGCTCGTCCTCGCCGTAGAGGGAGGCCTGTGAGATGACGGTCTGGATGCCGTCGTTGAAGAACAGGTAGGCGAGCAGGAAGGTCAGCGCGACGGGGTAGTTGCGCATGTCCTTGAGCGTCTTGCCGAGCTGCCCGAAGCTCGACGCGAAGAGGCCGCCCTCGACCGCCTCGACCGCTCGTGGAGGGTGGTTCTTGAGCCCGAGCCACGGGACGAACGTGAACCCTGCCCACCAGACGGCCGCCGACAGCATGCTGATCCGGGCGGCCATGCCTTCGGTGAGCCCGAACGTGTCGTGGCCCTGGATGAGCACGAAGTTGACGGCCAGCAGCAGGCCGCCGCCGGCGTACCCCATCGCCCAGCCACGGCTGGACACCCGATCGCGCTCGTGCTCGGTGCTGATGATCGCGAGCAGCGAGTCGTTGACGACCGTCGATGCCGCGAAGCAGAGATTGGCGACGAGGAACGCGATGACGCCGAGCTGCCAGTTGTCGCCGGTGACGAAGAACAGCACCGAAGCCGCGGCGGCGCCGGCCCAGGCGAAGCCGGCCAGGAGGTCCTTCTTGCGGGCGGTGCGGTCGGCTACCGCACCCAGCAGGGGTAGCAGGATCGCCGAGATGATCGTCGAGGCGGTGATGATGAACGGGGGCAGCGAGCCCGGCGCGATCGAGATTCCGAGTACGTCGATCCGGTTGTTGACCGCCGCCTCTTCGGCGATCTCCTTGATGTACGGGCCGAAGAGGACGCCGGCAATCGTGGTGGCGAACGCGCTGTTCGCCCAGTCGTAGAAGTACCAGGCCTTCTGCTCCTTGGCCCGGTTCAGCGGCCCCAGGTCGGCAATGCCGTCTGGGCCGTCGCGTCGCCCGGAGTCACTCATCGGTGTCCCTCCACTGTCCCCGCTCGAGGAGCACGTCCTTGAGCACATCGGTGCGATCAGTGAACAACCCGTCGACCCCACGGTCGAGGAGTTCCCGCATCTCCCCGGGGTCGTCGACCGTCCAGACGTGGACGTGCTTCCCGGCCGCGTGCGCCCTACGGATCAGGGTGCGCCCCGCGACCAGGATTCGTCCGCTGCGATGAGGCACCTGGAACGCGGCCACCCGACGCCCGGTGAGCCGGTCGGCGAGGCGACCGCTCGGAACCAGCAGGAAGCACAGCACCTCGGCCGGTGCGGCCGAGGTCGGGACGCGGCCGCGGGTCAGCCGCCGGAACGTCCTGATCCGACGCTGCGAGAACGATCCGACCAGGACTCGGTCCCAGGCCTCCCTCGCCTCGATGAAGCTGACCAGTACCGGGACCGCCCCATCGGACTTCAGGTCGATGTTGAACCGCGCGTCCGGGAACTCCTCGAAGAGCCGCCCGAGCGTCGGGACCTCCTCTCGTCCGCCGACCAGCGCATCCCGAACCTCGGCGTACGTCGACCGCGCGATCTCTCCCTGCCGGTCGCTCACCCGGTCCAGGACCGCATCGTGGAAGGCGAGCAGGTAGCCGTCGCGAGTGACGTGCACGTCGGTCTCGAGGTAGTCGTAGCCCAGAGCGACCGCGTGCTTGAACGCCGCCAGGGTGTTCTCCAGCCCCTCGATATCGGGGTGGTAGGCGCCACCGCGATGGGCGAAGGCGAGCACGGACCCCGGCTGTCGCTGCACCTCGTCGAGGAACGCGAAACCGGTCGTCGGCGTGCTCACGCGTGCAGTATCCAACGTCGCACGGCGATGCTGCTGCGAACCGCCGCGTGGGCGGGCTACGGTCGTCACATGGAGACCTTGTCCTGTCCTCGATGCGGCGCCGAGATGGTGTCGCAGACGCTCGGTGACGGCGGGGTGCACCAGTGCCCCGACGGACACGGCGTGTTCCTCGAGCGCGCCGATCTCGGCTCGCTGATCGAGGCGGAGAACGACTGGCACCGGCACAGCGGTCAGCACACCGCGCCGATGCCGAGGATCACCAGCGACACGCCCGCACCGCCGTCCGCGAGGACGCCGGCCCGGGCCTGGATCGAGACGCTCTTCCGGTGAGCCGGCGACGGATGTTACTGACCGTCGGATGTGCTTGCCTGTCGTTACAAGGCCCGGGGAGCCCACCCGACGGTCAGTAACATCGAGTCGCGCTAGATGTCGCGGAAAGTCTCGATGTTGGCCCCGAGCGAGCTGAGCCGCTCGGCGAGGTCCTCGTAGCCGCGGTGGATCACGTAGGTGCCGCGGAGCACCGAGGTGCCCTTCGACGCGAGCATCGCGAGCAGGATCACCACGGCGGGCCGCAGTGCCGGCGGGCACATCAGCTCGGCACCGGTCCAGTGCGTCGGGCCCTCGATCATCACCCGATGCGGATCGAGCAGCTTCACCTGGCCGCCGAGCTTGTTGAGCTCGGTGAGGTAGATCGCGCGGTTCTCGTAGACCCAGTCGTGCAGGAACGTCTGGCCCTCGGCAGTCGCGGCGACCACCGCGAAGAACGGCAGGTTGTCGATGTTGAGGCCGGGGAACGGCATCGGGTGGATCTTGTCGAGCGGGGCGTGCAGCTGGGACGGCTTGGTGACCAGGTCGACCAACCGGGTGTGGCCGTTGCGGGCGACGTACTCGTCGGAGCGGGTGTATTGGAAACCCATCTCCTCGAGCACCGCGAGCTCGATCTCGAGGAACTCGATCGGCACCCGCTCGATGGTGATGGACGACTGGGTGACGATCGCGGCGGCCAGCAGCGACATCGCCTCGATCGGGTCCTCGCTCGGCGCGAAGTCGACGTCGACGTCGATCTCCTCGCGTCCGGTCACCGTGAGCGTGGTGGTGCCGATGCCATCGATCTCCACGCCCAGGCGGAGCAGGAAGAAGCACAGGTCCTGGACCATGTAGTTGGACGAGGCGTTGCGGATGATCGTGGTGCCGGGGTGCAGCGCGGCGGCCATCAGCGCGTTCTCGGTGACGGTGTCGCCGCGCTCGGTGAGCACGATCGGGCGCTGCGGCTCGATCGCCGGGTTGACCCGTGCGTGGTAGGAGCCGTCGGTCGCCTTGACCTCGAGCCCGAACGGGCGGAGCGCGGCCATGTGCGGTTCGACGGTGCGGGTGCCGAGGTTGCAGCCGCCGGCGTACGGAAGGTCGAACGTCTCCGCCCGGTGCAGCAGCGGACCCAGGAACATGATCACCGAGCGGGTACGACGCGCTGCCTCCTCGTCGACGTTGTCGAGGTTGAGCTCCTTCGGCGGCACGATCTCGAGGTCGTTGTCGTCATTGAGCCACTTGGTCTGCACGCCGAGGCTGCCGAGCACCTCGAGCAGTCGGTTGACCTCCTCGATCCGGGCGACCTTGCGGAGCGTGGTGCGACCCCGGTTGAGGAGCGAGGCGCACAGGAGGGCGACACCGGCGTTCTTGGAGGTCTTGACCTCGATGCTCCCCGACAGGGTCGTCGGGCCCACGACCCGAAGGTGCGTCGGACCCGCTCCGAGGGCGACGATCTCGGAGTCCAGGGCGGTGCCGATCCGGGCCAGCATCTCGAGGCTGAGGTTCTGGTGGCCCTTCTCGATCCGGTTGATCGCGCTCTGGCTGGTGCTCAGCAGCTCCGCCAGCTGACTCTGGGTCAGGCCCCGGTGCTTGCGGGCGTCGCGGATCAGGTTCCCGATGCGGCCCTTGTAGTCGACTGCCATATCTCGACGGTAACTCACATGTGAGATATTGCAAGACCTGACGTTCACGTGTCGGTCGTCACCCGGATCGAGCCCTTCGTTGGCCCCTGCAAGGATGGCGACATGCGCGCCACCACACTTCACGCACCCGGCGACATCCGGGTCTCCGAGGTCCCCGATCCGACGATCAAGCTCCCCACCGACGCGATCGTGAAGGTCTATGCGGGCTGCATCTGCGGCTCCGATCTGTGGCCCTACCGAGGGGAGAACCCGATCCGATCCGGCTCGACGATCGGCCACGAGTGCATCGGCGAGGTGGTCGAGGTCGGCTCCGAGGTCACGGAGTTCCGGGCGGGTGACTTCGTGATCGTGCCGTTCTGCCACTGCGACAACACCTGTGTGCACTGCCAGGCCGGGATGCAGTCGGTGTGCACGAACCTCGGGATCACCGTCAGCGGTCAGGCGGAGTACGCCCGAGTCACCCAGGCCGACGGCAGCCTGGTCCGGACCGACGGCGACCCGGACGCCGCGATGACCAGGTCCCTGCTCGCGCTCACCGACGTGATGGCGACCGGCTGGCACGCCGCGGTGGCAGCGGGAGTTCCCGAGGGCGGTACGGCGGTCGTCGTCGGCGACGGGGCCGTCGGGCTGTGCGGCGTACTCGCCGCATCGGTGATGGGCGCAGAGAAGATCGTCGCGATGTCGCGGCACGAGTCCCGGCAGAAGGTCGCCACCGAGTTCGGCGCCACCCACATCGTCGCGGCGCGCGGCAAGGAAGGTGAGGCGGAGGTCGCCGAGATCACCGGGGGAGTGGGGGCGGACGCGGTCCTCGAGTGCGTCGGCACGGACGCGTCGATGGACACGGCGTTCACTGTCGCCCGCCCAGGCGCGACCGTCGGCTTCGTCGGCGTACCGCACGGCGTCGAGGTGCCGGTCGGACGGATGTTCTCCAAGAACGTCGGCCTCGCCGGCGGGATGGCGCCGGTTCGGCGCTACCTGCCCGAGCTGCTCGACCTGGTCACCAGTGGTCGGATCGACCCGGGCCGGGTGTTCGACGCCGAGGTGTCGCTCGACCAGGTCGCCGACGGCTACCGCGCGATGGACCAGCGCGAGGCGATCAAGGTGGTCGTCACGCCCTGACCTGGGTCAGGCAGCGTGAGAGCCCGGCAGCAGGGCGGGCTGGCAGTCGCAGCTGTCGCCGCACGCGAGGAAGGTGTGGACGGCGTGCCCACAACGCGGGCACGGCAGGTCGTGCGACAGATGCACGGTGCTGGTCTGGACGGTGTCCCACATGTCGTCCCTCCTCTCGCTCGTCGTTTCGTCGATGTTGGTGTTGTCGACCGGCTCCGGCCGAGAAACTCATCGCACGTTCGACGGTAGGAAATCGGTGCGGGTTCCGCAGGGGATTGCGGCCGGACCACCCGAACGGAGGACGCCCGTGGTCCGGACGGACTAGGGACCTGGCCCGAACGGACCCCTACGTACGGGTAACCTGCTCGCAACCTGGTCACGTGAGAGAGGACGACGGGGCGATGGTCGACGTTGAAGCGGTGCTGGACGAGGCGGGGCTCACGAACCCCAAGGTCCGGGAGTACGTGCGCTACTGGGCGGATCTCACGGGGGCGGAGCGCGTGCGCGTCGTCGACGCCGCCGATGACGCCGAGCTGATCCAGGAGGCCCTGGACGCGGGTGAGCTGCTGCCGGCAGGGGAGGGGCGCTACTACTCCCGCAGCTACCACAAGGACACCGCCCGCTCCGAGGAGCGGACCATCGTGGCGACCAACCGCGAGAGCGACAAGGGCGTCTACAACAACTGGCGTCCCGCGTCCGAGATGCGCCCGCTGCTCGAGGAGCGCATGCGCGGCGCGTCCCAGGGCAAGACGATGTACGTCATCCCTTACCTGATGGCGCCGCCCGGCAACGAGCTGGCGCCCTGGGCGACCGGTGTCGAGCTCACCGACGCCCGCACGGTCGTCCTCCACATGATCCGGATGTCCCGCGTCGGCGTGCAGTACGTCGAGAACCTCGAGGACCCCGACCAGTTCGTGAAGGCCGTGCACGTGACCGGCGACCTCGAGAAGCTCGGACAGGGCACGCCCGAGGACAAGCGCTACTTCGTGACCGTCGCCGACGAGCGCACGATCCTGCACTTCGGTTCGTCCTACGGCGGCAACGCGCTGCTCGGCAAGATCGCCCACGGCCTGCGCCAGGCGGCGTACGACGGCTGGGCGTCGAAGAAGTTCCTCGCCGAGCAGTACATGCTCATCGGGATCCACGACAAGGAGACCGGCAAGGACTACCACATCTGTGGTGGCTTCCCGAGCGCCTCGGGCAAGACCAACCTGGCGATGATGCTGGCTCCGGACGTCCTCGGCGACCGCTACCACGTGTCGTTCTACGGCGACGACATCGCGTGGCTCTGGGTCAACGAGGAGGACGGCCGGCTCTACGGCATGAACCCGGAGTACGGCGTCTTCGGCGTCGCCAAGGACACCAACGAGCGCACGAACCCGATCGCGCTGGCATCGATCGACGAGGGCACCCACACGATCTTCACCAACGTCGCCTACAACGCCGGCAAGGGCGAGGTCTGGTGGGAGGGCCGCACCCCGGAGCCGCCGGAGGACCACACCGGCTGGGTCGACTGGCACGGCAACCCGATCGCCGACCGCAAGGACAGCGACAGCTCTCCCTGGGCGCACCCCAACAGCAGGTTCACCACGACGCTGGACAACGTCCCCAACATCGCGCCCGACTACAACGCCGCGGCCGGCGTGCCGATCGACGCGATCATCTTCGGTGGTCGCACCCGGGACCGCGAGCCGCTGATCCGCGCGATCCACGACCTCGCCGAGGGCGTCTACGACGGCCTCACGCTCGGCGCCGAGGCCACCGCCGCGGCCGAGGGCAAGGAGGGCGTGCTCCGCTACGACCCGATGTCGAACCGGCCGTTCATGGCCTACGGCGAGGGCGACTACGCGGAGCACTACCTGAAGATCGTCGGCGCCGCGAAGGAGCAGCCGATCTTCGCGCACGTCAACTGGTTCCAGCGCGATCCCGAGGACGGGCACTTCCTGTGGCCGGGCTACCGCGACAACCTGCGCCCGCTGCTGTGGCTGCTGCAGCTCAAGAACGGTGAGGTGAAGGGCCGCGAGACCCCGGTCGGCATCGTCCCGACCGAGGACGAGCTCAACCTCGAGGGCGTCGACATCACGCCCGAGGACCTGGAGACGATCCTGACCCTCAACGTGCCGCGGTGGAAGGAAGAGATGACCCACCGCCAGGAGCACCTCGAGCAGTTCGAGCGGCTCCCGGAGGCGATCTGGGAGGCGCACCGACGGGTGGCGGCGGCGCTCGAGGCCGCCGACGACTGAGCCGTCCGTGCCGGCGCGCGTGGGTTGTCAGGCTGAGGCAGGCTCCGGGGAGCGACCTCGAAGTGCGCGACGGTCGTCTCCCGGTCCAGGAGGTAGGCGTCGTCCTCGGGGTAGTACTTCGCGACCTCGATGTCGTCGCCGGCGAAGGCCCGGATCGCGTCCAGGTCGGTCCACCAGCTCAGCGTGATCAGCTCGGTCCGGCCGCCACCGAGGTCACGGGTGAGCAGCTGCGCGCCGTGGTTGCCCGGGGTGGCTCGGTAGCCGGCCATCCCGGTCCGCTCGACGATGTCGACGTACTCGTCGATGAGCTCGGTGCGCACCCAGCCCCGCCACATCCGCGCGATCATCCCGCCTCCTCGGTCTCCGGTGGATAGGTCTTGATACTTCCCGGAGCGCCGCGAGCTACTCCTGCGGTCGCGCGCCCGGGGCGCCGGGTCCCGGGGTCGAGCCCGGGGGAGGGGGTCCGAGCTGACCGGTGCGGATCCAGTCGATCGCCATGTCCATCGGGTTCTGCGGGTCGACGGCGACACCGAGCACCGCGCCGGGCTGCATCCGCGGCATGTGGAGCTGGGCGACGACCTCGTCGAACACGGCGACGTACGCCTCGGTGCCGTCCTCCCGCTCGACCCGCGCCTGGATCCGCAGCACCGGCGACATGTTCATGTAGGAGCCGACCTCCCAGGTGCCCTCGACGGTCGCCTTCGCCCGCAGGCCGGCGCCGTTGGTCAGCTCGAGGTGGCGCATCATCTTGACGCCGATCTCGGTGGCGTTCGCCGCCTCGTGCATCCGGTTCGGGGTGTCGGCGATCTGACCGAGGAAGGACGACGGACGGCCCTCCGCCTCGAGACGCTCCTTGTGGGCGCGGTTCATCCGCGACCAGTCCTTGAACGGGTTCGGCATTGGGGTGCTCAGTACCCGAGGAACTTGCGGAACTGCTGACCGACGGCCATCGACTGGCCCATCCGCTGCACCCAGCCGTCCAAGGCGGCCTTGGTGTCGGCCGGGTCCCAGCCCTTCTCCTGCGAGAGCGTGATCATCCCGGCTTCGTCATTGATCCCGCGCGCCTGCGCGTCGCGAGCCAGCTCGGCGTAGTCCTCCAGCGAGATGCCGTTGATCGGCTCCCAGATCGGGTCGTTCTCCGCGACCGACGCCGTCGACGGCCCGCCCATCGTGGCCGGATCGATCGGCCCGGCGTTCGCCACGTGCACCATGCCGTCGCCGCCCTGAGCCGGCGGAGCCTGCTGGGTGGCCTGCTGGGCCGCCTGCTGCGCCTGCTGCGCCTGCTGCACCGCGTCCTGAGCGGCGTCCTTCGCCTTCTTGAACAGTCCCATGGTCCCTCCGATCCTCGGGCCCCGAGAGGCCATTCGTCGTCTCGACGCTACCCCTCGGGGTACTCGTGCGACAGGCACTCAACGGGTGGTCTGGACAGGGGATAGCGTGCGCCCCATGCGGCTCGACCTGACCACCTTCGTGGTGCGTGAGTACGACGAGGCGATCGCCTTCTTCACCGAGGTGCTGGGCTTCGGTGCAGTGACGTGGCAGGATTTCACGAGTGAGCAGCACCGCGGCAGATGACCATCGCCTGCGCGACCTCGCGCTGCTGCGCCGGGTCCGCGACCGGATGGACCGTGAGTACGCGCAGCCGCTGAACGTCGAGGCGCTCGCCCGCGACGTGCACATGTCGGCCGGTCACCTGAGCCGGCAGTTCAGGCTGGCGTACGGCGAGTCGCCGTACAGCTACCTGATGACGCGCCGGATCGAGCGGGCGATGGCCCTGCTCCGCCGCGGCGACCTGAGCGTCACCGACGTCTGCTTCGCGGTCGGCTCCTCGTCGCTGGGCACGTTCAGCACCCGGTTCACCGAGCTGGTCGGGGTGTCGCCGAGCACCTACCGGTCCCAGGGCGCCACCGCCACGGCGTCGATGCCGGCGTGCATCGCCAAACAGGTGACGAGACCGATCAGGAATCGAGAAGCACCGCTGGTCGAAGCGCGTCTAGCGTGACCGACATGAACATCACCATTCACACCACCGCACTCCCGCACGACGACCCGGACGCCTCCCTGGCCTTCTACCGCGACACCCTCGGCTTCGAGGTCCGCAGCGACGTCGGCGAGGGCGCGATGCGCTGGATCGTCGTCGGTCCCGCCGACCAGCCCGGCACCTCGATCCTCCTGGGGCCGCCGGCCGCCGACCCCGGTGTCACCGACGAGGAGCGGTCCACCATCGCCGAGATGATGGCCAAGGGCACCTTCGGGTGGATCCTCCTGGCGACCGAGGACCTGGACGGCACCTTCGAGAAGGTGCAGGCCACCGACGCCGAGGTCGTGCAGGAGCCGACCGAGCAGCCGTGGGGCATGCGCGACTGCGCGTTCCGCGACCCCGCCGGCAACATGGTCCGCATCCAGGAGGTGAAGTGAGATGACCACCTCCACCGTCACCACCATCAGCTCGGTCGTCCTCGAGGTCGACGACGTGGCCGCGGCCGAGGCCTTCTACTCCGCGCTCGGTCTGGCCGATCGCGTCCAGGTCCGGGCCTCCGAGGCGCCGACCAGCGGGTTCCGCGGCTACACGCTCTCGCTCGTGGTCGCGCAGCCGGCCAACGCCGACGCGCTCATCGAGGCCGCGGTCGATGCGGGCGCCACCGTCGTGAAGCCGGCCAAGAAGAGCCTCTGGGGATACGGCGGCGTCGTGCAGGCGCCGGACGGCGCGATCTGGACGGTGGCGACATCGTCGAAGAAGGACACCGGCCCGGCAGCCCGGGAGTACGACGACCTGGTGCTGCTTCTCGGCGTCGAGGACGTCAAGGCGAGCAAGCAGTTCTACGTCGACCAGGGACTGAAGGTCGGCAAGAGCTTCGGCGGCAAGTACGTCGAGTTCGAGGCGCCCGACGAGGGCGTCAAGCTGGCTCTGTACACGCGCCGCGCGGCGGCGAAGAACGCCGGGGTGGACCCGGAAGGCACCGGATCGCACCGGATCGCCGTACTCGGCGACGGCGGGGCGTTCACGGATCCCGACGGGTTCGGGTGGGAGAGCCGCGGGTGACTCCACGCGACGCGGCAACTCGCAAGGCGGACACCCTGGCCATGCTGGCGACCCCCGAGATCGATGTCTGGGTCGCCACCGCCTCCGCCGACGGCGAGGCCCACCTGGTCCCGGTTTCGCTGGCCTGGGTGGACGAGCGGGCGGTGATCGCGGTCCCGGAGGCCTCGGTCACCACCCGCAACCTCACCGCCTCCGGCCGGGCCCGCCTCGCCGTCGGTCCGACCCGCGACGTGGTGATGATCGACGCCGCACTCGAACGAAACGTCGAGCGTCGATGACGACCCGGCGCTGGGGGAGGCCTACGCGGCGCAGTCCGACTGGGACCCCCGCGGGGACAGCGGCTACGTGTTCCTGGTGCTCCGGCCGGTCCGGCTGCAGGCCTGGCGCGAGGCCAACGAGATCAAGGGCCGTACGTTGATGCGCGACGGCGCCTGGGTCGTCTGAGAGAGGGAGCCACGATGAGCAAGGCCGCGACGAAGAAGCCCGCCGCGAAGAAGACCCCTCGGCGTTGCCCGCCGCGGACAGCCACGACCTGATCCGCGTGCAGGGCGCGCGCGAGAACAACCTCAAGGACGTCAGCGTCGAGCTCCCGAAGCGGCGGCTGACGGTGTTCACCGGCGTCTCCGGCTCGGGCAAGAGCTCGCTGGTCTTCGCCACGATCGCGGCCGAGTCGCAGCGGATGATCAACGAGACCTACAGCGCGTTCGTGCAGGGCTTCATGCCGACGCCTGGCGCGGCCCGAGGTCGACCTGCTGGACGGCCTCACCACCGCGATCATCGTCGACCAGGAGCGGATGGGCGCCAACCCGCGCTCGACCGTGGGCACCGCCACCGACGCGAACGCGATGCTGCGGATCCTGTTCAGCCGGGTCGGCCAGCCCCACATCGGCCCGCCCACGGCGTTCGCGTTCAACGTCCCCACCCGGACGGCCAGCGGCATCATGAAGACCGAGAAGGGCGGCCGGGAGGAGAAGACCGTCGTCCGCAACGCGGTCTACCAGGGCGGCATGTGCCCGCGCTGCGAGGGCATGGGGTCGACCAGCGACTTCGACCTGACCGCTCTGTACGACGACTCCAAGACGCTCGCGGACGGCGCACTGACCGTTCCCGGCTACAGCATGGACGGCTGGTACGGCCGGATCTTCAGCGGCGCCGGGCTCCCGATGGACAAGCCCATCGCGAAGTTCACCAAGAAGGAGCTGCAGAAGCTGCTCTACGCCGAGCCGGAGAAGATCAAGGTCGAGGGCATCAACCTCACCTACGAGGGGCTGATCCCCAAGATCCAGAAGTCGATGCTCTCCAAGGACGTCGAGGCGCTGCAGCCACACGTGCGGCGGTTCGTGGAGCGCGCGATCACCTTCACCACCTGCCCCGACTGCGGCGGCACCCGCCTCAGCAAGGAAGCCCTGTCGTCGAAGATCAACGGCAAGAACATCGCCGAGCTGTGCCAGATGCAGATCAGCGACCTGGCCGACTGGATGCGTGACCTCAAGGAGCCCAGCGTGGCCCCGCTCGTGACCGGGCTGCAGCACCTGCTCGACTCGTTCGCCGACATCGGGCTGGGCTACCTGTCCCTGGACCGGCCCGCGGGCACGCTGTCCGGGGGAGAGGCCCAGCGCACCAAGATGATCCGTCATCTCGGGCTCGTCCCTCACCGACGTCACCTATGTCTTCGACGAGCCGACCATCGGGCTGCACCCGCACGACATCGAGCGGATGAACCAGCTGCTGCTGCAGCTGCGCGACAAGGGCAACACCGTGCTGGTGGTGGAGCACAAGCCCGAGACGATCGTGATCGGCGACCACGTCGTCGACCTCGGACCGGGCGCCGGCACCGACGGCGGCACGGTCTGCTTCGAAGGCACGGTCGAGGGGCTGCGGAAGAGCGACACCGTGACCGGCCGCCACTTCGACGACCGGGCCACCCTCAAGGAGACGGTCCGCGCGTCCTCCGGCGCGCTGGAGGTCCGCGGCGCGTCGACCCACAACCTCCAGGGCGTCGACGTCGACCTCCCGCTGGGCGTGCTGTGCGTGCTGACCGGCGTCGCCGGCTCGGGCAAGAGCTCGCTGATCCAGGGGTCGGTCGCCGGGCGCGAGGGCGTGGTGCTGATCGACCAGGCCGCGATCAAGGGCTCGCGGCGGAGCAACCCCGCGACGTACACCGGCATGCTCGAGCCGATCCGCAAGGCGTTCGCCAAGGCCAACGGCGTGAAGCCGGCGCTGTTCAGCTCCAACTCCGAGGGCGCCTGCCAGACCTGCAACGGCGCCGGCGTGATCTACACCGAGCTGGGCGTGATGGCGACCGTCGAGTCCACGTGCGAGGAGTGCGAGGGGCGGCGGTTCCAGGCGGCCGTGCTCGAGTACACCCTCGGCGGCCGCAACATCGCCGAGGTGCTCGCGATGTCGGTCATCGACGCGGAGGGCTTCTTCTCCGACGGCGACGCGGCCACGCCGGCCGCGCACAAGATCCTGCTCCGGCTCGCCGACGTCGGGCTCGGCTACATCAGCCTCGGGCAGCCGCTCACCACGCTGTCCGGCGGCGAGCGGCAGCGGCTCAAGCTGGCGGCGCAGATGGCCGACAAGGGCGATGTCTACGTGCTCGACGAGCCGACCACCGGCCTGCACCTGGCCGACGTCGAGCAGATGCTCGGGATGCTGGACCGGCTGGTCGACTCCGGGAAGTCGGTCATCGTCATCGAGCACCACCAGGCGGTGATGGCGCATGCCGACTGGATCATCGACCTCGGCCCCGGAGCGGGACACGACGGCGGCCGGATCGTCTTCGAGGGCACGCCCGCGGAGCTGGTCTCCGCCAAGAAGCAGACGCTCACCGGGCAGCACCTCGCGGAGTATGTCGCCGGCTGAGGACCATTTGCGAGCGGGCGGTGATCCAGGACCGCTTCCCGGCAACGGGAACGGTCCTGGATCACCGCGCGGCGACCGCGGGTCCGCTACTGCCAGTTGCTGATCACGACGTCGCGCGGCGAGGGCTCGCCCGCCCCGTCTCGACGTACCGCTTGAGGCTCATCAGGTACGTCGCCCACTTGGTGCTGCAGTGGTGCATGAACTCCACCGGCTCCCGCCAGCCGATGTGGCTGAACAGCACGATCGTGAAGTCGTCCTCCTGCTTGAGCTCGAAGCGGACCTGGGTGCCGATCCACTCCTCGGGGCCGTCGACGACCTCCCAGAGCACCAGCTCGCCCGACTTCGCGTCCATGACCTTCATGTCGAAGCCGTCCGGCACCGGCGCGAAGCGGAACGCGATGACGCCGCCGGGGTCGGCGTCGCCGTTCGTGTTCTCGGTCCACCAGCCCTTGAGCCCGTCGATCGTGGTCAGCGCGTCGTAGACCTCCTCGGGGGACGACGTGACGCCGACCCTGTGCAGGATGTCCACCATGTCGATACCTCTTTCTTGTGTCGGCGCCCGGTCGGGCGCGTTTCATAGACGTCGCCACGGGCGTGGCGGCGTTGATCCGGAGAGGGCTACTAGCCCTTCTGGGCGCTGGATCGTCTCCGCGATCCGCTTGATGCGCTGCAGGCGCGCATCCCACGCGGACCCGACGGCCGCCAGCTGCGCGACCGCTCGGGCGAACTGAGCCTCGTCCACCTCGTAGAGCCTTTCTCGTCCGGAGGGCGTGACGTGCACCAGACCGACCCGGTCGAGGACGCCGAGGTGCTTGGCGACCGCCTGCCGGGTGACCGGCAGCCGGTCGCTCAGCGTGGTCGCGGTGCCGCCGCCCGCCAGCAGCAGGTCGAGCATCCGCCGGCGGGTCGGGTCGCCGATGGCCGACCAGAGGTCGTCGTCGATGGCGGTGCTCATGGCGTCGACACCAGCCGGTCGACGTACGCGACGAGGCGGGGGAGGAAGTAGTCCCAGCCGGTGGCGTGGTCGGCGTACTGCTCCTCGAGCACGGCCGCCTCCCAGCCCTTCTCGCGGAACCCGGTCTCGGAGAAGCGCAGCAGCGTGCCGTCGCCCGACGGAACGAGGTCGAAGGTCACCAGAAGCGACTGGGCCGCGGCCTCGGACTGTCCGTCGTCGTAGATCCAGCGGAACGAGAACCGCCGGGGCGGGTCCTCCTCCACCACGGTGAGCGTCTCGGACTTTGCGTCGGGGGTGGCCGGTTCGCCGAACGTGATGTGCACCTGGGTGCCGCGCCGGCCTCCGCCTCGTCCGGCCACCACTCGCGCAGGTGCTCCGGCGTGCTCACCACCTGGTAGACCACCTCGGGGGTGGCCTCGATCCGGATCTCCCGCTCGATGCTGCCGTACTCCATGACCTCTCCCCGTGTTCGGCAACCTTTGGTTGCAGATGACTGTAGGCGCCAATAGCGGGCTACGCAACCATTGGTTGCGTATCTGCTCGGACGTCGGACACTCCGGCCGCGGACGGACGTACGGTGGGTCGCGGACGGCCTCGAACCTCGCAGCGCAGCACAGGAGCCGCCATGCCGACGACACGCGGAATCGCCCAGCTGTGGAAACCGGTGGTGAACGCGACCGACCTGGATGAGGGCGAGGGCTTCTGGTCGGCGCTCACCGGGCTGATGCCGCAATCGAGAACGGTGACGAGAACGATGAGCGGTACGCGCGCCTGAGCGCTGCCGTGGAGCCACTCTGGATGGTTCAGCTCGTACCGAGTGACCAGACTTCTTGGGCTGGAGGCACGCATCTCGACCTGCGGGTGGACGCCGTCGCCGTTCCGGTTCGCCGCACCGAAGAGCTCGGGGGAGTCACCGTGAGACCGCCGGCCTTCTATCCGTCCGAAGAGCAGCCCTACCTGCAGTTGGCCATGATGGCCGATCCCTTCGGCAGCGAGTTCTGCGTCGGCAGGTGGCGCCTAGTGCCGCAGGCCGCGGGTGAGGACTAGCCCGTCACGGCTTGAAAGGCGAGGCGCCTGCGGCCCGCTGGCTGCAGTCCACGAGCTTGGGATCACCTCGCGGAGCGCGAAGATCGGCCCCGAACTCCATCGCCGGTCACCGTCCTTGTGGATCTCGCCTTCGAGCGCGAAGCCGATCTTCCTCGCTCCGCACTGAGATGCCAGGTTGTCGGGACCAATAATCGCGATCAGGTGCACGATGCCAACTTCATGGGCGGCCGCGCCCACCGTACTGGCGGCCTCGGCGGCATTTCTCTGACGTCGCAGCGCGAATCGCACGTGCCAGACGGCCTTGACGATCGCGCCGCCCTCCACGTCCTGGATCGTCACGTCGTCAGTCACCGACGAACTCACCCGAGTGCGTCTCGATAACGCAGATCCCGAACCTGTTCTCGTCGTAGATGCGGCGAGACCGCTGGATCCATCCGCCGGGCCGCGAGAGGCGCCGATTTCCAAGGTGGAGATGTCAGCGAGGTCGGCCGCGCTCATCAGGCGGGAGCGAAGCCAGGCTGTAGGCTGGGGCGGCACCCCGCCACGCTACCACGGCGGCGCAGGGTTCGCCGATAAGTGACAGCGGCTTCACTCGTAGCGCTCGTTCGCCGATAAGTGACATTATGTCAAGTTCCGCGGAGATGGCCCCTCGCCGGGCCCCCGCCTCGGGTACGGGAACGCGCGCGATCTGGTCGCGGCGCCTCTTGGTCCAGCGGGACAAGGACGTCCTGGCGTTGACCATCCGCAGCAATGCTCTGTCTGCGGCAGAGCCTGCTGGTGGCATGGCGCCCATCTGCCGAGCCAACTCCATGCCGTTGATGACCGCCTCGAGGTGCTGGATCAGCCCGTCGCGGACCGTGAGTATGTCCATCCCTTGCATATCGATCAATGCGCCAGTGGGGGCGATGCCCTCGACGATGCCCTCGCCATCGAAGGTCCCGGTCATTCGCCAATGGACAACGACCTTCTCCCCTTCCGCGATGACATCGATCAGCTCGACCTCGATGTCGGGGACGGCGCGGAACAGTGCACCGAACCATTCGTGGTAGCCCTCCGGGGCGCGCAGCGTTGTTATTCCGATGATGTGTGCCTCGCCGCCCGGCTGCCAGAACTCCATCATCTTGTGCGTGTCGTGCGAATTGGCGCTGAGGAAGTACTCGCGCGCCAAGTCGGCAATCAACTTCTCGGGCTGCGCCGTCGGTGCCACGCACCGACCGTACTCTCGTGCGCCGCTCAGGTCGAGTGACCCCTTTCCCCCGTGAGGTCGTTGGAGGATCCTGACCCTTATGACCGAGCAAGCCACGGCTCCCCGCAGCATGAAGGCACCGGTGACTGCGTTCGCGGTCGGCGCCGCGGTCGCGCTGGCGCTTGGCGTGTTCGGCCGGGTGCACGACCCGACGATCGACGGAACGACGACGCTCGGCTACGACACGGTCCTCGACATGAAGGTCGTCGTCACTGCGGTGATCGGTGTCCTGGCGGTCCTCCAGCTCTTCGGTGCCCTGTGGATCTACGGGAAGCTCGGGATCAAGGCGCCGTCCTGGGTCGGGCCCCTCCACCGCGCTTCGGGGACGATTGCCGTCCTGTTGGCGATCTTCGTGGGCTACCACTGCATCTGGGCGCTCGGGTTGGAGTACGGCGAGCTGCACAACGGCGAACCGGTCCCCCTGCGGGCCGTCATCCACGGCGTCGTGGGCTGCGTGGTGTTTGGCGCGCTCATCGTCAAGGTGATCGCGGTCCGCTCGCACCGCTCCCCCAGCTGGTTCCTCCCCCTCGCCGGCGGGCTGCTGCTCACTGCCTTCCTAGTCGTCGTCGGGACGTCGACCGTCTGGTTCGTCGGTGACCAGGGCTGGCCCAGTCGCTAATTCCCTCGCGCGCCGGCACGGAGCTGTCGTAGCATCTCTTGATGTCGAGATACCTACGGATCGCGCCGACGCGCTCTACGTCACCGGCGTCCGCGGTGCCGTCACGCGGCTCTCACCCTGATCAGGCGGCCGATCTTGTCGATGCGGTGCTCAGGGTTGTCGAACCGGTCCGACCAGTAGTTGCCTTTGGCGTGGTCCTCGGGAGTGGCACAGGTGGACAGCGTGATCATCGCCTGCGTGGCCTCGACCCCGGGACGGCCGGGCACCTCGGCCCGCTGGGCTCGGAGGGACGCGGCAGAGCGGAAGGACGTCCATCGGGTTCGCACGATCTCGTAGACGTACTCCATGCCATCCGCGACCACGAAGACCCGGGCGCCGACGCGCAGTCCCGGCAGTCGTTCGAACGCCCGTGTCGAGGAGGTGCGGTGCGCGGTGACCTGGTAGTTGCCGATCCCACCCGGTCCGACCCCCCCGCGCGGACCGTGCGGGCTGGCCGCCCGCCCGCCGTTCTGGATGGCGGTGCCAGGCGCATCGTCAGTGAAGCCGCGGTAGGGAACGACGTCGAGGGAGCGCAGTCCCAAGGGCGGGGATGGAGAGAGACGCCCGGCGCGGTCGACCGTCGGAGACTCGAAGGAGCGGCTCGGCCGGCCGGGCCGCCGGCTGCGATGTCGACGTCGGGACCTCGGACCTGGCCGAGGCTCGATCGGGGCCTGCACCTGGCGCCACCGAGGTGTTGTCGGGCTCGTCTGCAGCGCATCCGGTCAGGGCCGCGACCAGCAGCCCGGCGACGAGCGGCGCGCTCAGAGTTCCTCAAGCCGCGGCCGCACCTTCTCGCACACCTCAGTAGTCCACGCGACCGGGTCGTCGGACCTCGGCGTCAGCGTCACGAGGGTGACGCCCAGGGCGGCGTACTCCCCCATCAGGCGCAGGAACCCGTCGACGTCATCGAGTGGGTCGACGCTGTCGATCATCGTCTTCTCGATCGCGTCGTAGTCGGTGCCGAGCGTGTCGCAGTGACCACGCAGCACCTCCAGCTTGTGGGCCATCCGCTCGGGCGAGCCGGCGTAGATGTTGCAGGTCTGCGCGTACTGGGCGACCATCCGCAGCGTCTTCTTCTCCCCTGCCCCGCCGATCATGATCGGCGGATGCGGCCGGGCCAGTGCAGGCGGCACACAGATGGTCTCCTTCAGCTGGAAGTGCTGGCCGACGTAGGGGCCGTCGTCACCGCTCCACATCTGCAGGCAGATCTGCAGCGTCTCCTCCAGCCGCTCGAAGCGCTCGGCCGTCGACGGGAACGGCACGCCGAGCGCGTGGTGCTCGCGCTCGTACCACGCCGCGCCGATGCCGAGCATCGCCCTGCCACCGGAGAGCCGGTCCAGGGTGGTCACGGTCTTGGCGAGCAGGCCCGGGTGCCGGTACGTCGCCCCGGTGACGAGCAGGCCGAGCCGGACGCGTTCGGTCACGGCGGCGAGGTAGCCCAGAGTCGTGTAGCCCTCGAGCATCGGCGCAGCCGGACCGCCCATCTCCTCCATCTGGAACCAGTGGTCCATCGCGGTGAAGAGCGCGGCCCCGCCCTGGTCGGCGATCTGAGCCGACTCCGTCAGCCGCCCCACCAGCCGGGTCTCCCAGCCAGGGTGACCGAAGTTCGCGTAGTGCACGCCCACCTGCATGCCATCGACAGTACCGAGCGGCCTAGGATCGCCCCCATGTCCCGTCGTGCCCTCGCCACTCTGTCCGCCGCGCTGCTGCTGTTCCTCACCGGCTGCAGTGGTGATGACGGTGACGACACGGCCGAGGACCCGGGCTCCTCGGACCAGACCCACGAGCCGCAGCCGGAGAACCCCGAGGGCGCGCCGTGCCAGTACCCCGAGGGTGGCGACGCGGCCCGGGAGGTCGACCCGCCCGCCGACACCGCGGCGTACGCCGGCGAGGTGCCGGTGACCATCGAGACCTCGGTCGGCGACATCGCCGCGACGCTCGATGCCGACTCGGCTCCGTGCACGGTGAACTCGTTCACCTCGCTGGCCAGCCAGGGCTACTTCGACGGCACCGGGTGCCACCGACTGACCACAGCCGGCATCTTCGTGCTCCAGTGCGGTGACCCCGCCGGTACCGGTATGGGCGGTCCGGGCTACTCCTTCCCCGACGAGCTCGACGGTGACGAGACCTACGGTCCGGGCACGCTGGCGATGGCCAACGCGGGCCCGGACACCAACGGCTCGCAGTTCTTCATCGTCTACGACGACTCCCCGCTGCCGCCGGCCTACACGGTGTTCGGCAGCGTGTCGGCCGAGGGCCTCGAGGTGGTGCAGGAGGTCGCTGCCGATGGCTCCGACGACAGCTTCGCCTCGGGCGACGGCGCCCCGAAGACCGAGGTCGAGCTCGAGTTCGTCGGCGTCGGCTGACCGAGGTCAGAGCGGGAACGAGACGCCGCTCAGCTCCTCGGAGCGGGTCCACAGCGCCCGGGCCAGGTCCGGGTTGCTCGCGGCTCGGCTGCGCCCCACGCTGACCGGCCACCCGGTCATCTCGCGGGGACCGTCCGGGCCGATGTAGGTGTTGCCCGGGACGTCCATCGTGGCGGCGTACACCGTCGTCAGCGCGCCCCTCCAGCCCGGCATCCCGACGAGCTTGTGGCCGAACGAGCCGATGAACGTCTTCAGGCCACTGCCGGTGCTGCCCGTGATCGAGGTGGACGTCGAGCCGGGGTGCGCACCGGTCGCGCGAAGGGTGGAGCCGGCCGCGGTCAGGCGTCGCTGGAGCTCCCCCAGGAACAGCAGGTTGGCGAGCTTGGAGGCGCAGTACGCCGCGAAGCCGCCGTAGCCGCGGCGCTTCCAGTCGAGGTCCTCGAGGTCCAGATCGCCCCGCGCGATGCGACTGCGAACCGATCACGACCACGCGGTCGGTGATCCGCGGCAGCAGCAGGTTGGTCAGCGCGAAGTGGCCGAGGTGGTTGGTCGCGAACTGCAGCTCGTAGCCGTCCACGCTGGTGCCGAACGGGACGCTCATGATCCCGGCGTTGTTGATCAGCACGTCCAGCCGTTCGGTGTCCTTGGCGAAGGCACGCACCGAGCCGAGGTCGGAGACGTCCAGCCGGCGTACCTCCACGTCGCCGCGCATGGTGGCGGCGGCCGCCTCGCCCTTCTCCGGGTTGCGTACGGCGAGCACCACGTGGGCGCCGCGATGCGCCAGGATCCGGGCGGTCTCGAGGCCGAGCCCGCCGCTGGCCCCGGTGACCACGAAGGTCCGGCCGTGCTGGGCAGGGACGTCCGTCCAGGGTCCGGGTCGCGGCGCCCGAGCCATCAGTCGTCCCCGTCCGCGCGGGCGTACTCGACGGGCTCGCCGATCTCGACGGTCCGGGAGACCGTGCAGATCCGGTCGTGGGTCTGCTGCATCGCGCGGGGCAGGAACTCGCGTGCCCGGTCGCCGTCGGCGCCGTCCGGGAACCGGATGTCGAAGGTCACCTTGAGGTCGACCATGTGACCCCCGCCCTCGTCCCGGATCTTGTGCCCCTCCGCGGAGACGTGGAAGTGGTCCGGCTCGGCCCGGCGGGCGGTCAGCTCGTCGACGTTGACCGCACCGCAGCCGGCCAGGGCGACCAGGAGCAGCTCCACCGGGGTGAAGTCATCGTCGTCGTCGGAACTGACGATCAGCTCGCCCCCGCGGCGGTTGGTCGCGCGGTAGCGACTCAGCGACTCGCGGCTCAGCTCGACGCCGCGCCAGGTCTCGTCGTCGCGTGAGCGGGTCCCGTCGGT
Source organism: uncultured Actinomycetota bacterium (assembly GCA_963798055.1). Taxonomy (GTDB): domain Bacteria; phylum Actinomycetota; class Actinomycetes; order Propionibacteriales; family Nocardioidaceae; genus Nocardioides. The sequence continues at coordinate 11,438 of CAWCRX010000010.1, read as the reverse complement.
CATGGGCAAAGACTGCCGCACAACACGCCGACGCGGCGACCGGGGTTGAACGAGGACGATCGATCGGCAACGGTGGAAAGAACTGCACGCAACCCGGAAAGGCGAGCCATGCTCACCCTCACCGAGAATGCCAGCACGATTGTCCGCGACATCACCGCTCAGCCGGGGATGTCGGAAACCGCAGGTCTGCGGATCACCACCGAGCTCGGCGATCAGTCCGGCTTCGCGATCTCCGCGGCCGACCAACCGCAGGCCGACGACCAGGTCGTCGAACAGTCCGGAGCCACCATCTATCTGGATCAGGACTCCGCGCAGCTGCTCGACGACAAGATCCTCGACGCCGCCGTCGACGATCACGGCAAGGTCGAGTTCGCCCTGGGCTACGCGCCCTAGCGGGTCAGCGAACCCTCAGGCAGGTCGAACCAGCGCAGGTGCTCGAAGTCCGCGCTGACGTTGCCGGGGTGGGAGGAGAGATCGGGCTCGGCGGCCGCTGCCAGAATCTCGGCGGCTTCGCGTAGGTGAGCGGCGAGCAGCTCCTCTCCCCCGGTGGCGGGGTGCGCCGGCATCGACGGCGCCCCGCCGTCGTACGAGATGTCGTGGAGGCTCAGCGGCGGGGTGACCACGCCGGCGCGGTGTCGCCACAGGCCGTTGGCCGTGTCGAAGCAGTAGTCGCCGAGCAGTCGCCAGCCTTCGCGGGCCACCAGCCGGACCGCCTCCACGAGGTAGTCGGCGACCGCATCCGAGACGAAGTAGTTGAAGTTGACTCGGATCCAGCCCGGCTTGATGCCCTCGCAGCCGCCGGCGATCTCGCGTTCGAACTCGTGCGAGCGTTCGATGTCGATGCCCAGCAACCGGTGGCCGTACGGGCCTGCGCACGAGCACCCGCCTCGGGACTGGATGCCGAACAGGTCGTTGAGCAGCGCCACGACGTAGTTGTGGTGCAGGTAGCGGCCCGACGGTGACCGGACCACGAAGGACACGATCGACAGGCGCGGTGCGTCGAGGTTGCCGAGCAGCTCGATCGACGGCTCCTCCCGCCAGGCCGCGATCGCGCGGGCCAGGAACCGCTCCTCCTGCTCCCGGATGGTGGCGGTGCCGACCGCCTGCTTGAGCTGGAACACCAGTCCGGCGCGGATCGACTCGATGATCGCTGGCGTGCCGCCCTCCTCGCGGTGGGTGGGATCGTCGAAGTAGCGATGGTCGTCGTCGTTGACATAGAGCACGGTGCCGCCGCCGGGAACATCCGGCACCCGGTTGGCGAACAGCTCGCGGCGGGCCACCAGCACGCCGGGCGTGGACGGGCCACCGATGAACTTGTGCGGCGACAGGAAGATGGCGTCCTTGTAGGCCAGTGGCTCTGCCGGGTCGACGGCGTCCATCTCGATGTCGATGTACGGCGCAGCGGCGGCGAAGTCCCAGAAGCTCAGCGCCCCGTGCTCGTGGAGCAGCGTCGAGATCGCCGCGGTGTCGGTGAGGATGCCGGTCACGTTGGAGGCCGCTGAGAAGGTGCCGATCTTCAGCGGCCGCTCGGCGTACTTCTCCAGCTGGGTGCGCAGTTCCTCCAGGTCCACTCCCCCGTCGATGTCCTGCCGGATCACCACCACGTCGGCGATCGACTCCCGCCACGGGATCTCGTTGGAGTGGTGCTCGTAAGGCCCGAGGAAGACGACCGGACGGTCAGCCGGCGGGATGTGCTCGGTCAGGTGGTGAGCGTCGTCCAGCGCGGAGGAGATGCGCAGCCCGAGAACCCCGATCAGCTTCGCGATCGCGCCGGTGCAGCCGGAGCCGGTGAAGATCACCACCGAGTCGTCGCCGCCGCCAACCGCGCTCCGGATGAGCTCCCGGGCCTCCTCCCGGAGCCGGGTGGTCTGCAGGCCGGTGCCGCTGGACTCCGTGTGCGTGTTCGCGTAGCCGGGCAGCACCCGGTCGCGGATGAAGTCCTCGACGAACGTCAGCGCCCGCCCGCTGGCGGTGTAGTCGGCGTAGGTCACCCGCCGCACGCCGTACGGCGTCTCCATCAGCAGGTCCTCGCCGATCACGGAGTCGCGGATCAGCTGCAGCAGCTCAGCGGTCTCCGACCCTCCCATGGCGGTCACGATACGGCGAGGGGCGACGAGAGGGCCGGAAGCGACTGCTTCCCGGCCCTCTCGTCTGAGGTTGCTCAGCGCACCTTCACCTTCACCGAGTGCTCGCCGTTGACGACCTTGTCGGTCGAGGGGCCGACCCGCCGCTTGAGGTGCTCGCCCTTCTCGCTGCTGATCACGAACTCCGCCTGGGTGGCGTCGTTGCGGACCTGGGCGGCGACCGCCTTGGCGATCTTGTCGACGGTCGGCTGGAACGCCGCCTCCGAGTACAGCCAGTTGCCGCCGGTCACGTTGAGGAAGCCACGCTGGTCGTGGAACTTCTTCGGCACCGCGAAGTTGTACGACGTGTACGCCGTCCCGCTCGGACCGCTGAGCACGGCCCGCAGCCGCAGCTGTGTGACCCGCCTTGACGACGGCCGGCGCCTTCCTGCCGACGTTGACCCACTCGCCGCCGCGACGCTGCTGCACGCCGGTGATCGTGTAGGCCGACTTGTCCTCGCTCACCTCTCGAGGTCATGGACACGTCGTCGACGGTGACGCCTTCGATCGAGGTCAGGCCGAACACGATGTCCGCCGCGTCGAACGCGGAGTCGAAGGTGATGTCGTAGTTCGACTGGAACTGGTCGCTGTAGCCGATCTCGAACGGGGATCCGTCGGCGTCGGTGCCGGTGATCGTGTAGCTCAGGTCGGACGTCCCGCCGATGATGCCGTCGACCACCCGGTCATGGTTGGCCAGGTGTTCGTTGAAGGTCATCTCCGCGCCGGCGGCGGGGATGTTGACGTTGGTGGTGCCCTCGCGGGACCGGTCGCCCAACGTCACGTTGGACGTGATCGTGGTCGTCTCCGGGAGCGCTCCGAAGGCGCCGGAGATGCCGGTCAGCCGGTCGTCGGTGATCGTGCCGGCGGGGTCGCCGATGTTGGCGACCTTGAACGGCACGCCCAGCGAGTCCTCCTGGACGTAGAGGGCGTCGGCCGGGTGCAGGCTCAGCGTGGTCGTGCCGCCGAACGTCATCGGGTGCCCGAAGCCGACCACGCGTCCGCCGCAGACCGACGTGGCGGTGCCGACGCCCGCGGCGGTGATGTCGCCGTAGGACAGTGCGGCGGCGATGTTGCCGCCCGCCACCACCGTGGACGGGGCGGGCGAGGCGCCGCCGGTGGCCTGCCCGAGGAGCGTAGGTGTCGCGCTGGCCGAGGTACTCGCGGTCGGTGTCCTGGCTCTGGGCGAGCCGCTTGGCCGAGAGTCCGGAGACGCCGGTGGCCATCGGCAGCTGGGTGAACCCCTGGGCCGCCTGTCGAGCGGTCACGTCGCTCTGGCGCGCGATGTCGGCGGCCAGGCCCTTGCCGATCCGGACCTTGCCGGGGAGCCGCAGCGCCGCCGAGGTAGTCGTCCATGTCCTCGAACGGGGTGATGCCGGCGAAGTGCGAGGCACCGAACGCGAGCCCGTAGGCCACGGCCCCGATGAGCCGGCCGTCGTTGGCGTACACCGGGGAGCCGGACATGCCTGCCCAGATCCCGCCGACCCGGTCGATCTCGGAGGAGGTGAGGTTCATGATCACCATGTCGAGGCCGGGTGCGATCCCGCTCTCGAGGACGCCCGTCACCTCTCCGGTGAACGGCTCCGGCGTGGTGCCCTCGCTGACGGTCAGCCCCTTGACGGGGTCGCCCTTCGCGAGGTCTGGCGACGGGGAACGGCACTGCGCAGTCCGGTGTCGGCTCCGCTGAATTGGCCACGCCCCCCGAGAGCGCAGGCACCCCGGCCACCAGGCCGATGGATGCAGTGAGTGCGACCAGGGCGGAACCCCGGCGGCGAATGGCTCGTGACATCACGTCACTTCCTCCCGACTGTGGCGGTCGCGCCCATCGCGGCCGCCTTGTTTCGTACGACGCTGCAACGTATCCGTTGGTTGCCCCCAGTACCGGAATTCTTTGCTTTCCGAGTGCGGCCTACTGTGGCCTGGTGAGCACGTCGCACCCGACCTCCGTCAGCCTGCGCAAGAGCGAGGCAGAGTCCCGCCGGGCGCTGCTCGAGGTCACGTCGTACGACGTCCGACTGGATCTCGCCTCCGACCCGGAGACGTTCGGCTCGATCACCGAGATCCGGTTCGAGAGCCTCGGCGGGCCCACGTTCGTCGACCTCAAACCGGTGCGGGTGGTCGACCTCCGGTTCAACGACGCCCCTCTCGACCCGGACCTGCTCGACCGCGGCCGGCTGCCGCTCGAGACCGTCGCCGGCACCAACGTGCTGCGCGTCGAGGCGGTGATGCCGTTCCGCAACGACGGCGAGGGCCTGCACCGCAGCGTCGACCCGGCGGACGGGCGGCACTACATCTACGGGATGTCGTTCATGGACGCGGCGCCCTCGGTGTTCGCGTGCTTCGACCAGCCGGACCTCAAGGCGCCGTACACGTTCCACGTCATCGCCCCGGAGGACTGGACCGTGATCGGCAACGCGCCGGGCGAGCAGACCGAACCGGGGGTCTGGGAGTTCGCGCCGACCCAGCCGCTGTCGACGTACTTCGTCACGATCGTGGCCGGGCCCTACCACGTGATCCGCGACGAGCACGACGGCATCCCGCTCGGGTTGAGCGCCCGGGCCAGCCTCGCCGCCGAGCTCGACCGCGACGCCGATGAGCTGTTCACGATGACCCGGCAGTGCTTCGACGAGTTCCACCGCCACTTCGGGATTCGGTATCCGTTCGGCGACTACCACCAGGCGTTCGTGCCGGAGTTCAACGCCGGCGCGATGGAGAACCCGGGGTGCGTGACGTTCCGCGACCCCTATCTGTTCCCCAGCCGGGTGACGCGGGGCGCGAAGGTCCTGCGCGCGACCACCGTGGCGCACGAGATGGCGCACCAGTGGTTCGGCAACATCGTCACCCCGGCCTGGTGGGACGACCTGTGGCTCAACGAGTCGTTCGCCGAGTACATGGGCAACCGGGTCACCGCGGAGGCGACCGAGTACGACGACGCGTACGTCCACCTCTCCTACCAGCGCCGTCAGTGGGGCCTGACCGCCGACCAGCGGCCGAGCACGCACCCGGTGGCCGGCAACGGCGCGGACGACGCGACTGTCCGCGCTCCAGGACTTCGACGGCATCTCCTACGTCAAGGGCTCGAGCATCCTCCGGCAGGTCAACGCGACGATCGGCGACGAGGCCTTCTTCGCGGGCGCCATCGACCACTTCAACCGGCACCGGTTCGGCAACGCGACCATGCATGACCTGTTCGAGAGCTGGGAGCGCGTGGGCGCGGGCGACCTGTCGGCGTTCACCGGTGCCTGGCTTGCGCACCGCCGGTCCGGACGCCATCGAGCTCGACCGCGCTGCCGGTGTGCTGCGTCGCACCGCCGCCGCCCGACCACCCCGCCGAGCGCCCGCACCGGTTCCGGCGTCGCCCAGGCGCAGGACGGCGAGTGGCGCCGCGTCGACGTCTCCTTGAACGGGTCCCGAGACGCCGTACGACGCCGGCGACGAGGTCGTGGTGATCGACCCCGACGAGGACAGCTGGGGCGTCTACGTGCCCGACGCGGTCACCATGCGGGTCTGGTCGACCTGCTGCCCGAGGTCAAGGACGAGACCCTCCGGGCCGGCATCTGGAACAACGTCCGCAGCGGCTTCCACCACGGTGCCGTCGATCCGGCGTCGGTCGTCGACCTGCTGGTGGCCAGCGTGCCGATCGAGGACACCGAGGACTCGGCCCGCCACCTGATGCCGTGGGCGCTGGGCTGGGTGCTGCCCGCGGCGCCCCCCGGCTCGGTGGAGCGCGTGCACGCGGCGGCGCTGGCGAAGGTCACCGAGAGCAGCGCGGGATCGGAGCTGCAGCTCTCCGCGTTCCGGGCGGCCGTGCACACCTGCGCCGACCCGGCCGTGCTGCGCGGCTGGCTCGACGGGATGCCCGAGGGGCTCGAGCTCGACCTCGACCTGCGCTGGCGACTGCTGGTCCGGCTCGCGACGCTGGGTGCCGCCGATCGCGCCGAGCTGGATGCGGCCCTGGCCGACGAGCCGACCGGACAGTCCCGGGTGGAGCACACGAGGGCGGTCGCCTCGCTCCCGACCCCGGAGGGCAAGGCCTTCGCCTGGGAACGGTTCCTGGGCGCTGTCGACGTACCCAACTACGAGCTGCAGGCCGCCGGCCGGGGCATGTGGCGCGGCGGCCAGGAGGCGCTGACCGACGAGTACGTCGCCCGGTACTTCGACGAGCTCCCGGGGGCGGTGGACATCCACAGCGGATGGGTGCTGGGCGAGGTCACCGAGTCGTTCTTCCCTGCCTCCGCGGTGCGATCCGACGTGCTCGACCTGGCCCGCGCAGTGCTGGACCTGCCGGAGCTCGACCGCACCGTACGTCGCCGGCTCTCCGACTGCACCGACGACCTGCGCCGTCAGCTCGCCATCCGCGAGGCGTTCCCGGTCCGATGAAGGCCATCCGCCGGCCGGGTCCCTCGGTGCGCACCCGAGTGCAGGAGCTCACGGATGCCGGGACGCGGGACCACGAGGACCGGCTGATCACCGAGGAGCCACTCGAGATCAGGCTCGCCTGGCCGGGCACGCCCGCGCACCGGGTGTGGCTGACCATGCGCACCCCGGGACACGACTTCGAGCTGGCGGCGGGCTGGCTGCATCACGAGGGCATCGGCGTCCCCACCGGGGTCGCCTACTGCACCGACGAGGATCTGCGACCCGACCAGGAGTTCAACGTGGTCACCGCCACGCTGGGCGCGCTCCCCCGCCGGCCGCCCGCGACCCGAGACCCGGCGCTGTCCGCCGGGTCGTCGGCGTGCGGGGTGTGCGGGTCCGACAGCATCGACACGGCCCTCACCGTCGCGGCCACCCGGCGATGGACGGGCGAGCTCACCGGCGACGTCGTACGCACGCTCCCCCGGCTGCTGCGCGATCAGCAGTCCCTGTTCGACCGCACCGGTGGTGTGCACGCGGCGGGACTCTTCGACGCCGAAGGGACGCCCCTGGTGGTCCGCGAGGACGTCGGTCGGCACAACGCCGTCGACAAGGTCACGGGTGCCCGGGTGCTCGCGGGAGACCCGACCAACGAAGCGGCACTCGTCGTGAGCGGCCGCGCGGGCTTCGAGCTGGTCCAGAAGGCCCTGGCCGCGGGCGTGGGTGCGCTGGTTGCCGTCGGCGCCCCCAGCAGCCTCGCGGTGGACCTCGCTCGCACGGGCGGCCTCGCGCTGTACGGCTTCACTCGCGAGGAGCGCACGGTCCGGTACGCCTGAAGGTTGCGGGTACCGGCCGCTCGATGGCCGAGGCACGAGTGGGTATTTCAGGGTGGCGGTACGCCGGCTGGCGCGGGGACTTCTATCCCCCTGGCCTGCCGCAGCGCCGCGAGCTGGAGTACGTCGCGTCCCGGATGACCTCCGTGGAGATGAACGGCTCCTTCTACTCGCTTCAGCGCCCGTCGACGTACCAGCGGATGGTCGACGACACCCCGCCCGGCTTCGTGATCGCGGTCAAGGGAGGCCGCTACATCACGCACTTCAAGCGACTCCTGGACGCCGAGACGGCGCTGGCGAATTTCCTGGCTTCGGGCGTCCTCGCCCTCGGCGACCGGTTGGGCCCGATTCTGTGGCAGCTGCCCTCCAGCTTCGCGTTCGACGAGGAACGGCTGGACCGGTTCCTGTCCGCCCTGCCCAGGACCTCGCGCGCCGCCGCGGAGCTGGGCCGGCGTCACGACGAGAAACTGTCCGCCGACCGGGTGCTGCTCGACATCGACGTGGACCGACCGATGCAACATGTGCTGGAACCCCGGCACGCGTCCTTCGGCTCGGATGCCGCCGCAGCGCTGCTGCGCGCCCATGACGTCGGCATGGTGGTCTCCGACAGCCCGGCGTGGCCCTGCTTCGAGACCGTGACCAGCGACCTCGTCTACGTCCGCTTGCACGGACACAGCAAGCTCTACTCGAGCGGCTACGCCGCCACCTCCCTCGACCGATGGGCCGCTCGGGTTCGCGAGTGGGTGGCCTCGGGCCTGGACGTCCTCGTCTACTTCGACAACGACGCCCGGGGCCGGGCGCCACACGATGCTGTCGCCCTGCTCTCCCGGCTCGACCAAGCGGTGGTGTGAGCCCGGCGTGCCCTCCGGCCGTGTGTCGGCGCCGCGGCCTACCGTCACTCTGTGCGCATCCTTCACACCTCCGACTGGCACCTGGGCCGGTCGTTCCACCGCGAGGGGATGCTCACGCACCAGGCGGCGTACGTCGACCACCTGCTGGAGGTCGTGAGCGCGGAACGCGTTGATCTGGTCGTGGTGGCCGGCGACATCTACGACCGTGCCCTGCCCTCGGTCGACGCGGTCCGGCTGGCCGACGAGAGCCTGGTCCGGCTCGCCGCGTCGCCGGCGAAGGTGGTGCTGACCAGCGGCAACCACGACTCCGCCCAGCGGCTCGGCTTCAGCTCTCGGCTGATCGATGCCGCCGGCGTCTTCATCCGGGCCGACGCCGGCACCGTTGGCCAGCCGATCGAGCTCGACGACGAGCACGGCCCGGTCGCGGTCTACGGCGTGCCCTACCTCGACCCGCACGCGGTGGCCGAGCCGTGGCAACTCCCCGAACGGTCCCATCAGGCCGCGCTCACCGAGGCGATGAGCCGGGTGCGCGCCGACCTCACGGCTCGGTCGGCGTCGACCCGGTCTGTGGTGCTGGCGCACGCCTTCGTGGCCGGGGCCGAACCGAGCGACTCCGAGCGCGACATCAGCGTCGGTGGCGTGGCCCGGGTGCCGGTCGAGGTGTTCCACGGCGTCGACTACGCCGCCCTGGGCCATCTGCACGGGCGGCACACGCTCACCGACGCGATCCGCTACAGCGGCTCCCCCCTCGCCTACTCGTTCTCCGAGGCCGGACACCGCAAGGGGTCCTGGCTGGTCGAGCTGGGCGCCGACGGTCTGGCCGGCGCGGAGTTCATCGAGGCTCCGGTCCCACGACCGCTGGCCCGGCTCCGCGGCACCCTCGAGGAGCTGCTGGCCGATCCCGCGCACGCCGGGGACGAGAGCTCGTGGGTCGAGGCGATCCTCACCGACACCGGACCGCCCGACCCAGGCGATGGAGCGACTCCGGCGCCGCTTCCCGCACGCGCTGCTCCTCGGCTTCGAGACCGGGCCATCGGTCTCCGGTCTGGCGCCGGTGGTGCCGGAGGCCACGCGCACCGACCACGACATCGCCGTCGACTTCATGACCGACATGCGTGGGAAGCCGCCGCGGCACGGATGAGACGGCGCTCCTGTTCCGCGCCATCGACGCCTGCTGCGAGGACGCCGACGTGGACTCGCTGGTGACGGAGGGGGCGTTGTTCTGATGCGCCTGCACCGGCTGGAGATCACCGCGTTCGGGCCGTTCGCCGAGACGGTCGCCGTGGACTTCGACGCGTTGTCGGAGGCCGGGCTGTTTCTGTTGTCCGGCGCCACCGGATCCGGCAAGACGAGTGTCCTCGACGCCGTCTGCTTCGCTCTCTACGGCGATGTCCCGGGCGACCGCGGAGCGGCCAAGCGGCTCCGCTCCGACCAGGCGGAGCCGTTGGTGCGTCCGGTCGTCCAGCTGGAGGCGACGTTGTCGGGACGCCGGTTCCGGATCGTGCGGACACCCGGCTGGGCGCGCCCCAAGAAGCGCGGGTCCGGCACCACCGTCGAGCAGGCCTCGGTCACGGTCAGCGAGCTTGCAGACGGCGAGTGGCTGCCGCTGACCAGCCGCCTCGACGAGGCCGGGCATCTGGTCACCGGGCTGGTCGGCATGAACCTCACCCAGTTCACCCAGGTCGCGATGCTCCCCCAGGGTCGCTTCCAGGCGTTTCTGCGGGCCCGCTCGGAGGACCGGCAGAAACTCCTCCAGCAGCTGTTCCGCACCGGGAGGTTCGCGCAGGTCGAGCAGTGGCTGCGTGAGCGCAGATCCACGCTGCGCAGCGAGGTAGACGCGGCCCACCACGTGATCGCCGATGCCGTGAGCAGGGTCAGCGAGGCCGCGGAGGCACCGCTTGCCGACGGGTGGGACATCCACGACCTCACCCTGCCGGCCCGGGCCGGTGAGCTCGGTGACTGGATGGGAGAACTGCGCGGCGGTGCCAGTCGCGCCAACGCCGCCGCGGTGGAGACCCTGGCCGCCGCCGCGGTCGGTGAGTCGACCACTCGGCAGTCGTTCGAGAGGGCCCGGGTGGCCCACGAGCGTCGCGGCCGCTACGACGCGGCCCGCGCCGAGCTGGCCACCCTGAGCGCGGTCGACCACGAGGCCGCCAGGTTGCGCCTCGAGGCGGCGCGACGAGCGACGGCGGTGGCACCGCTGCGCCGAGTGGCGGCCGAGGCTCACGCTCGTCGCGACACGGCCCAGACGCACGCGCAGGCGAAGGTCGCCGACACCGGCGTCGAGCCGCAGGAGCTGGACGAGGTCGTGCGCCGACGCACCGAGGCCGCCGCCCGCGCCCGGGCGCTGCTCCCCCGGGCCGCTCGGAGGGCCGAGCTCGCCAGCGAAGGCGAGCGACTGGCGACGGAGCGCAACGACGTCGAGACCGAGCTCGGCGTGGTCGTCATGCGACTCCGCGAGAGTCCCCAGGCGCTTGCCGAACTGCGCGCCGAGCTCGCCGAAGCGTCCTCGGCAGGTCCCGCCAGGGAGGCGGCTCGGCTCCGACTCGCTGCCGTTGAGCAGCGGGTGCGCGCTTCCCGGGAGACTGTCGTCGTCACCGCCGCCCGTGAGTCGGCCTATGCCGAGTGGCAGGTCGCCCGCACGGCCGCGCAAGATCTCAGGGAGCGCTACCAGACGATCCGCGAGGCGCGTCTCGACTCCATGGCGGCCGAGCTCGCGGGTGCGCTTGCCGTGGGCCAGTCGTGTCCGGTGTGCGGATCGGCCGATCACCCTGCCAAGGCGTCGGCAGGCCTCGACGCCGCCACGGACGGCGACGAGCGGACCGCCCTCAAGGCCGTGGACGACGCGAAGGCCGACGAGTTCGCGCGTGAGGCCAAGGTGCGCGAGCTCGACGCCTCCCTGACGCAGCTGCGTGAGCTGGTCGGCGAGGCCACGAGTGAGGAGCTCACCGCGGCCCGTGCGGAGCTCGCGGCGGAAGAGTCACGGCTGTCCCTCCTGGCCGATCGCGCCGACACCCTCGCCAGCAAGGTCGAGGAGGTCGAGCGCACCACGCGCGGCGACGCCGAGCACGCCCAACACCTGACCGTGCGGATCGCCGAGCTCTCCCAGGCGATCGCAGCCGGCACCGCCGAGCGCGAGCGAGTCACGGCAGAGATCGACGCCGAGCTCTCCGACACGACACACGAGACCCTCGAGGCGCTCCTGGCCGAGCACGACCGGGTGCTGGGCTCCGGGCGAGAGGCACTCGAGGCGCTCACCGCTCTCGAGGCGGCCGAGC
>CAWCRX010000009.1:0-108801 GCA_963798055.1 uncultured Actinomycetota bacterium | reverse complement strand
CCTGGACTCATCCTGCTCGGCGGGATCGCGGGATTGATCGCGATCGCCGGGCCGGCCACCACATCGAACTGGGTCTCCCCGACGCCGGGTCGGACCCGGCGACGTCAACTGAGCGCAAGGCGTACGACCTGTTAGCCAAGGGTTCGGCCCGGGGTTCAACGGCCCACTCACGATCGTGGTGGACGCGCCCGGATTGAGCTCCGCACAGCAGGCCGAGGTGGCCCAGCGGACGTCGACGGGACTCGAGTCCTTCCCCGGCGTGGCGTCCGTCGCGCCTCCGGAGCAGAACCCCGACAAGAGCATCACGATCGTCTCGGTGACTCCGGAGTCAAGCCCCTCTTCGAGCCGTACGAAAGACCTGGTCGCAGAGATCCGAGAACGTGCCGACCAGGTTCAGGACGAAACCGGCATCGAGGTGCTCGTCACCGGTACGACGGCGATCAACATCGACACTGCGGACCGCATTGGCGAGGCCCTGCCGCTCTATGCGGCGGTCGTGGTTGGGCTGGCGCTCCTGCTCCTGATGATCGTCTTCCGCTCGATCGTCGTGCCGATCAAGGCTGCGTTCGGCTTCCTCCTGAGCATTGCCGCCTCTCTCGGTGTCGTGGTGGCGATCTTCCAGGACGGACATCTGGCGGATCTCTTCGATGTGTCGAAGGAAGGCCCGATCGCGAGCTTCCTGCCGGTCCTCCTGATCGGTGTGCTGTTCGGTCTCGCCATGGACTACGAGGTGTTCCTGGTCTCGCGGATGCGCGAGCGGTACGTCCACACCAAGCAGGCCCGGGACTCGATCATCACTGGGTTCGGTCAGAGCGGTCGTGTGGTCGCCGCTGCCGCCCTGATCATGATCGCGGTCTTCGGCAGCTTCGTCCTAGAGGTCGACCCGATCACGAAGTCCATAGGCCTGGCTCTTGCCGTCGGTGTCCTCGTGGATGCCTTCGTGGTTCGCATGACGTTGGTACCCGCGGTGATGGCGCTGTTCGGCCGGCTGACCTGGTGGCTTCCGTCGTGGCTTGACCGTCGGCTACCGAATGTCGACATCGAGGGAGAGAACCTCGAGACAACGGACACCGAGCCCCGTACGCCGGAGCCACAGCTCTCGGAGCGTTGAGGACCGCCGCCCGTCCACGAGCAGTCGAGGTTGGGGCGCCGCACGCCCGGCGCCCCAACCAGCGATCGCATCCCTTCACCACAACCAACAGCCAAGACGAAAGGACCACGACATGTGCGTCCACACGCCACAGCACTCCGAGTCACTGCACGAGTTGGCGCACCGCTTCGACGGGGAACTCGACGTCACCCTCTTCTGGGACCGCGATCAGCGCTGCGCGCTGCTCTGCCTCAGCGACATCTCGTCGGGCGCATGCCTCGTCTTCCCCACCGACGAGGAGCACGCCCTGGACGCTTTCCGGCAGCCCAGCCGCTACCTCCCGTGCATCGCAAGCTGGCAGCCGGCCAGGTGTGCCCCAGACACCTCGTCCGCAGCCCTGCCTGAGATCAGTCAGCCATGACCACGGGTCTCAGCGCCGTCGCGAAGGGCTGGATCTTCACGGCCATCGTTGGCGCGCTCGCCGTGACCGCGGCGCTCGCCATCCGCCTAGCTGACATCAACTCGGAGCTTGCAGCCATGGCGGTCTGGATGTCCACGCCGACCCTCGCCGCTCTCATCATGATGCTGGTCGTCACGAGGGACGGCTGGCGCCGGAATGGCTGGCGGATCCTCGGGCTTCGACGATCGCGACGGCGCACCTGGCCACTGGCGATCGGCATCGCGCTGGCTGCGGGACTCGTCGCCTCCGGCGTCGTCTGGGCCACGTCCGCTGGCGGGCTTCTACGTCCCGAACGACGGCGTGGACGAACTGATCAACTTCGTCATCACCATCGTGTTCCTCTCGCTCACCGCGGTGCTCGGAGAGGAGCTCGGCTGGCGGGGCTACCTGCTGCCCACGATCCGGTCGATCGGGCGCAACCGGGCGCTCCTCGTCGTCGGGCTCGTTCACGCCAGCTGGCACGTACCGCTGATCCTGCTGACGACGCTGTATCACGCCGACGGCAACCGACTCGTGGTCATGCCGTTGTTCTTCGCGACCGTCGTGGCCGCGAGCTTTGTGTTCGGCTATCTCCGGCTCGCGAGCGACAGCGTGTGGCCCTCCACCGTGGCCCACGCCACGCACAACGCCTCGTGGGCCCTGCTCGGTGCTTTCACTGCCACCTCGCACGACGTTGCGGTCGAGGAGTACCTCGCGGGCGACAACGGGTTGCTGATCCTCGTCGCCACGATCGCCTCGATCCCCGTGCTGCGCCACTTCCTCACGCGTCCACGGCGCCGCAGGCGCGACCGCTCGATCTCGGCGCCGGACAGTCGTCCGGCCGCCAACCACCACGCACACCTAGGAGAGAACAATGAAGAGCACACCCCAGCCTGAGCACACCGATGTCGTGGTCGTCGGTGCTGGACCCACGGGTCTGGTTGCTGCAGTCCGACTGGCCCAGCTCGGCATTTCACACGTCCTGCTCGATGCGAGACCCGGTCCGACGCTGACCTCGAACGCCGCCCTGGTGCATGCCTCGACAATCGAGCTGCTGGCGGAGCTCGACCTCGGAGACCGGCTCGTTGAGCGAGGGCAGGTGATGCGCCGCATCGTCATGGTCGATCGCGGCCGCCCCCTGATCAGCATCCAGCTGGACGACTTGCCGTCCACTTACCCGTTCGCCCTCGGCATCCCCCAGAGCACGACAGAGGAGCTGCTCGCGCAGCGGCTGCGTGAGCTGGGCGGCTCGGTCCGCCGCGAGCGGCGAGTGGAGGCACTCGACCAAGGGCGGGACGAAGTTACGGTCACGGGCTTCGACCACAGCGGTCCCGAACCGGTCCCGTTCGAGCTCCGAGCGCGGTTCGTGATCGGGGCCGACGGATCGCGGAGCGTCGTTCGATCGGCGATCGGTATGGAGTTCCCTGGCGACACCTACGCGGCCAAGTTCGTCCTCGCGGACATCGCCCTGGAAGTCCCGAGCGCGGCCGACGACCAAGCCACGATCAACCTGTCACCACGAGGGGTCACCGTGCTGGGTCGCCTCCCCGGAGGCAACCAGCGGATGGTCGCGACCGTCGAGGACGGATCCGATGAGGAGCTCGTGGTCGATCGCGCGTTCGTGGAAGACCTGCTCCAGGAGCGAGGCATCAGTGCGACGCCCCTGGCCGAGCCAGCATGGTCGTCGCAGTTCCGGATCCACCACCGCGTGGCCGACAGGTTCCGGGTCGACCGAGTGTTCCTCGCCGGCGACGCCGCGCACATCCACAGCCCCGCTGCGGGTCAGGGCATGAACACCGGCATAGCTGACGGCTTCGACATCGCCACCAAGCTCGCCGCCGTGCTGCGGTGCGAGTCCGACGAGTCGACGCTTGACCTCTACGACCAGCGCCGCCGGGCCGCCGCGCTCGAGGTGCTGAAGTTCACCGACCGGATCACGCGGGTCGCCACCCTCCGGAGCCCGATCGCCCGGGGGATGCGCCGACTGCTGGCCCGCACTGTGGGGCGGAGCACACGGATCAAGCGTCACGTGGCCATGTGGGTGACCGGCCTCGAGCGGAGTCCGCTCCGCGTCGACCAGCCCGACGGAAGTACCGCAGCTCCAGCTGTCTACCAGCACCAGGACCGGTGATACCCGTGACCGTCCACCAGCAGGGGAGTCGCGCGGCCAAGAACGGCACGCTCATCATCGGCGGAGGGTTCGGAGGAGCCCACGTGGCCAGGCTGCTCGGGCAGCCGGGCGCCACGATCGTCAGCCCCGAGAGCTCGATGCTCTACACACCGCTGCTTCCCGAGGTCGCGGCAGGAGTCATCGAGCCCCGGCACGCGTTCGTGCCGCTCCGGATGATGTGTCCGCACGCCGAGCTGCTCCGTGGGCGGGCGAGCGCGTTGGACCAGGAGGCGCGGACCGTCACCGTCGACACCGAGCTCGGTGCGGTCGAGGTGGCGTACGAGCGTCTGGTCATCGCCCTCGGCTCGACAGCGCGGATGCTGCCGATCCCGGGGCTAGCGGAGCACGCGATGACGTTCAAGAGCCTCGCCGACGCCGTCCAATTGCGAAACCACGTCATCCGCCAACTTGATCTGGCCGAGGTCGACCGCGCCCGAGCGGCCCGGCACCTCTGCTTCGTCTTCGTCGGCGCGGGCTACGCGGGGGTCGAGGCGCTGGCAGAGATGAGGCAGCTCGTCCAGGACGCCATGCGCTACTACCCGCGCCTGCGGGACGTCCCTCAACGTTGGGTCCTCGTTGATGCGGGACCCAGGATCCTGGCCGAGGTACCGCGCCGGCTCGCCGACTACACGACGGCCCAGCTGCGGGGCGGCGGGGTGGAGATCCTGAACTCATCGACACTGGCGTCGGTCGAACCCTCCGCAATCACGCTCTCCGACGGCACACACGTGGAGACCGAAACCGTGGTGTGGACCGCCGGAGTGACCGCCAACCCTCTGGTCAGTGGCCTCGGGCTTCCCCTCGACGAGCGCGGGCGGATCCGCGTCGACTCCGAGCTGCGCGTCGAGGGGCGCCCGGACCTTTGGGCACTCGGAGACAGCGCCCGCGTGCCGAACGCCGCAACACCCGGGCAGTTCGACCCGCCGACGTGTCAGCACGCCCTGCGCCAGGCCCGGACGCTCGCGCGTTCGCTCCGTGGCGACCCGACGACCTACGGCTATCGCAGCATCGGCGAAGGCGCCACCCTCGGACGCGACGTCGGTATCGCCAGGGTCTTCGGCTTGCACGTTCGCGGCCGGCTGGGCGCTCTCATCACCCGCGTCTACCACGTCCGCGCGGTCCCGCTGGGCTCACGACGGCTCCGCATACTCGCCGACGGACTCCTGTCGACGATGTGCCGTCGCGACATCGCCGAACTTGGCTCGCTGCACGTCAGTGGCAGGACCCTGAAGCAGGCCCTGGAAAACGGGACCCTGACCGCGAATGTTTAGGTCAGGGCACCTCTTGCACCGCGCGCCCGTAGGGATTCGAACCCCAAACCTTCTGATCCGTAGTCAGATGCTCTATCCGTTGAGCTACGGGCGCCCGTCGCCCGGGCTCGCCGAGCGACCGGTTGAGGATAGCCGAGCGGGTCGGGCGATGCCGAATCGCTGGTTGGACCCGATCGACGACGGTGTGAGCCACGCCACGCCCCGTTGATCGATCCAATACCAGTCCCGCCCGGCCCCCACTACCCTCGGCGCATCCCGAGGCCGGAGTAGTGATCTCCCGGCCTCGTTGCTCTAGTAAGTCGCCGACAACGACGCCGTGCGATCCACCGCGAAGCCCGCGAGAGGGACCACCACGCATGACCGCCGATACTCAGGCACCCATCACCCACCCCACCACGCACCCCACGACCCACACAGGAATCATCGACTTCGTCGACGAGGTCGCCGCGCTGACCCGGCCGGACCGGATCCAGTGGTGCACGGGCTCCGACGAGGAGTGGACGGAGCTGACCGAGGCGCTGGTCGCCACCGGCACGTTCACCCGGCTCAACCCGGCCATCAAGCCGAACTCCTTCTACGCCGCCTCCGACCCGATCGACGTGGCGCGGGTCGAGGACCGCACCTACATCTGCTCGGTCGACGAGCGGGACGCGGGTCCGACCAACAACTGGATGGACCCCGACGAGATGAAGGCGCTGATGCGCGGTCTCTACGACGGGTGCATGCGCGGCCGGACGATGTACGTCGTCCCGTTCGTGATGGGCCACCTCGATGCGGAGAAGCCGATGTTCGGCGTCGAGATCACCGACTCGGCGTACGTCACCGTCTCGATGCGAGTCATGGCCCGGATGGGCACCAACGTGCTCCGCCGGATGGAGGAGCTGAACGCCGACTTCGTGCCGGCCCTGCACTCCGTCGGCATGCCGCTCGAAGAGGGTCAGGCCGACGTCGCCTGGCCGTGCAGCGACACCAAGTACATCGTGCAGTTCCCCGAGGAGCGGGCGATCTGGTCGTTCGGCTCCGGGTACGGCGGCAACGCGCTGCTCGGCAAGAAGTGCTACGCGCTGCGAATCGCCAGCGTGATGGCCCGCGACGAGGGCTGGCTGGCCGAGCACATGCTCATCCTCAAGCTCACCTCCCCCGACAACGTCGTGAAGTACGTCGCTGCGGCGTTCCCGAGCGCCTGCGGCAAGACCAACCTCGCGATGCTCCAGCCGACGATCCCGGGCTGGAAGGTCGAGACGCTCGGCGACGACATCGCCTGGATGCGGGTCGGTGCGGACGGCCGGCTGTGGGCGGTCAACCCCGAGTACGGCTTCTTCGGCGTCGCACCCGGGACCAACGAGCACACCAACCCGAACGCGATGCGGACCATCAACAAGGGCAACTCGGTCTTCACCAACGTCGCGCTCACCGAGGACGGCGACATCTGGTGGGAGGGCCTGGAGAACCCGCCGGCCAGGGCCACCAGCTGGAAGGGCGAGCCCTGGACGCCGGCCAGCGAAGAGCTGTCCAGCCACGCCAACAGCCGCTACTGCACTCCGATCAAGCAGTGCGACATCCTCGCTGCGGAGTACGACGACCCGCGCGGCGTGCCGATCGACGCGATCCTCTTCGGCGGCCGCCGCAAGACGACGGTGCCGCTGGTGTTCGAGGCCCGCGACTGGACGCACGGCACGTTCCTCGGCGCGACGCTGTCGTCGGAGACCACCGCGGCCGCCGTCGGCGCGGTCGGCGTGGTGCGCCGCGACCCGATGGCGATGCTGCCGTTCATCGGCTACAACGCCGGCGACTACTTCAACCACTGGATCTCCGTCGGCAAGGACAACGACGAGGCGAAGCTGCCGCGGATCTTCTACGTCAACTGGTTCCGCCGCGACGAGCAGGGCGACTTCCTCTGGCCGGGCTTCGGCGAGAACAGCCGCGTCCTGAAGTGGGTCGTCGAGCGCATCGACGGCCAGGCCGCGGCGGTCGAGACCCCGATCGGCCACGTGCCGGCACCGGGAGCGCTCGACACGGACGGCCTGGACATGACCGACGCCGCGCTGACCGAGGCCCTCGCTGTCGACCCCGAGGAGTGGAAGGCCGAGATCCCGCAGATCCAGGAGTGGTTCGAGAAGTTCGGCGACGACCTGCCGGCGGTGCTCTGGACCGAGCTCGACGGGCTGAAGGCGCGCCTCGGCGTCTGACGCCGCACCCGTCTCCCACGAGGGCCCCCTCCGCCGAGCGGAGGGGGCCTTCGTCCGTCGTGTGGAATCATGGCCGCTGCTCGGGGCATGGGAGGTCGAGCGCAGGGAGGCACGAGTGACGACGCACCAGCCGGACCGGCGGGAGCTGTTCGACACGCAGGCGGCCCCGTTGTACGACGAGATCGTGGCGGCCGGCGGCATGAAGATCGACGACCCGCGGATCGCCGAGGACTCGCCCCAACGTGCCGGCTTCGACCTGCTGGTCGAGCTCGGACTGGTGCAGCTCGACCGGTCGGAGGACACCTGGCTTCCCGAGGACCCGACGAGCGTGCAGTCCCGGGTGGTCACGCCGCTCAGCCACGAGGGCGTCCAGATGCTCGAGGAGTCCTCCCGCTGGGCGAAGTCGTTCGGCCCGCTGACCCACGCCTGGCGCCGGGCGTCGTACACCCAGGCCCGCGGCCCGATCACCTACCTGCACGGCATCGACGCCATCGACGCGCACCTCGCCACCCTGGTCGCGGAGGCCGAGGAGGAGATGCTCACCGCGCAGCCGCAGACCGGTCGCAGCGCGCCGGCCCTGGCCCGCGCGGCGCAGCGCGACACCGCGATGCTCGAGCGCGGCACCAAGATGCGCACGCTCTACCAACACAGCGCCCGGCGCAGCCAGATGACGCACAAGTACGTCGCCGCGGTGACCGCCCGCGGCGCGGAGGTGCGCACCCTCGACGAGTTCTTCAACCGGATGATCGTCATCGACCGGCGGGTCGCGGTGGTTCCCAACGGCGACGAGCTCAGCGTCGCGGTGGTGATCCGCGAGCCCGCCATCGTCGCCTATCTGATCGACGTGTTCGAGCGGGCCTGGGAGCGCGGCCGTCCGTTCGCCAACCGCGAGCGGACGATGATGGCGGAGATCGCCGCCGAACAGCGAGCGATGACGATCCGGATGCTGATCGAGGGCCACTCCGACCCCGTGAGCGCGAAGCGGCTGGGTGTCAGCCCGCGCACCTATGCCGGCTACGTGGCCGACCTGAAGGCGGAGTACGAAGCGGAGACCAGGTTCCAGCTCGGCTACACGATGGGCACTCGGGGCATCTCCGGCACCGAGAACAGTCCGGACTAGCTGACCGCCCCCGGACAGGCGTCGAGGACGGTACCCAGCCTGGACTCGGACACCGCCCTCGACAGAGTTGAGACCACCCGGGGGGACGTTACGGGACGGCTCACAGCGGGCGAGCCGCGGTC
Source organism: uncultured Actinomycetota bacterium (assembly GCA_963798055.1). Lineage (GTDB taxonomy): Bacteria > Actinomycetota > Actinomycetes > Propionibacteriales > Nocardioidaceae > Nocardioides. The sequence continues at coordinate 100,400 of CAWCRX010000009.1, read as the reverse complement.
TCAACGTCGTGGTGCGCCTACGGCGTGCCGTACGGCGTGCCCCGACTGACCCCAGCTCGAGTCGGCCTCGGCGGCCGGCGCAGAGATCGCGATCAGGGCCACGCTGAGCGCGGCGGCTGCGGCTGTGGCGCAGACCTTGCGAAGTAACTTCATCTGTCCCACTTCTCCCAGGCTCTCCAGGGCCCACGGAATGGCCCTCAAGCCTCGAGTGTCGCGCCTGGCGACCTCGGACCGGGAGCCCTTTCCTGGCTCACATATATGCAATGCAGAACTGTGCAATCCAAGCCTTCGCAACCCTACAACGTTCTCGGTCCGGCGAAAACGGGTCCGCCCCGGCCGTGAGGCAGGGGCGAACGGTGGCGGAGGCGGCGGGATTTGAACCCGCGAGAGGTGTGACCCTCAACCCGCTTAGCAGGCGGGCGCCATAAACCGGACTAGGCGACGCCTCCACGCCGCCCGGAGGACGGCGCAGACAGGCTACAAGGCGGGCCCGCGCAGCACCGAATCGGTCGGGTGGGTCAGCCGTTTCGGCGCCCGCCGACCCGGAGCCGATCCTGTACGTCGCGGGCGAAGTCGTCTGGATCGCCCGCGATGGCCTGGACCGGGATGGTCGTCGTACCGCCGTCGCGGAGCCTGATCACGACGCACGGGAAGCCGCGCACGGCCGCGGTGACCGCGTCCTCGACGTCGATCCAGCGGCCCTCCTTCACCCCTGCGCCGCGCACCATCGAGACCCGGTAGCCGGTCGCGTCGAGATGGACGACGGTCACCCGCGACCGCAGCCACCACCCCAGTACGAACAGCCCGGCCAGCCCCGCGACGAGCAGCACCACGAGCGACACGGTGGGCAGGTCCGCCGCCGCAACCACGGCCGTGCCGGCGAAGACGACCACCGCCAGCACCACCAGGTACAGCCCCACGAAGCGGGCGATCAGCAGCGGTGCGAGCCGATAGTCGGACGGGTCGGGAGAGGACATGACACTGATTGAACAAGACACGAATTTGATCCGCGAATCGGTCTTGTCCGAACGGGGGACCGGGGGTCAGACTCGAACCTCAGCCCCGGGAGGTTGCCATGACAATGGTGAGGACGGGAATGACCACGGCCCTTCGGGCCCTGGAGCAGGCGATCGAGGCGCCCCGCCGAGACGGGGCCGCGAACGCCAGCGTCTCGGTCGGGAACTGGCGCTGGACGGTTCGGCAGCGGATGGCCGGGGTGCGCGACGTCCTGGCCGGCGAGGCCGGCAACCCGGAGGACGGCTGGCTGGCTGCGCGTGGTGGTCGGGCCTTCCGGGAGCGCAACGTACTGCTCGAGCGGATGAGCGCCCTGGGACCGCAGGTGCTGGAGAGCCCCGACGTCGAGCGAATCCGTTCCGAGCTGCGTCGGCTGGTCGCCGACATCGCCCGGCACGTCCAGCGGCTCAACGATCTGGTGTACGACGACGTCGAGCTGGAGCTCGGCGGCAGCGAGTAGCAGAGGGGGCGGGATTCGAACCCGCGGCTGACATCTCTGCCAACGACCGCTTTCAAGGCGGTTCCGATCGGCCACTCCGGCACCCCTCCGTGCATGCAAGCACGCACAGGGAGAGTCTAGAGAGCGATCAGTTCGGAACGATCTCCACCAGCACGTCGCCGTCCTGCACCACGTCACCGCTGCTGACCTTCACCGACCGCACGACGCCGGCGACCTCGGTGAACACCGGGATCTCCATCTTCATCGACTCCAGCAGCACGAGGGCATCACCTTCGGCGACCACCGCACCGGCGTCGACCTCGACCCGCAGCACGTTCGCCACCATCTCCGCCACGATCTCCGTCACCTGGTCGCGAGCCATGTGCCCGACCGTAGCCGTTACCCGTGCGTACCTCTGATGTGACCTAGAGCAGTGGTTCGGTACGACGTGGCTCGGGGCGGAGCGCTGCGGCCTCCTCGGCGACCCGGCGGCCGCGGCCCTTGGGTCCGGTGATGGCGAGGTCGAGCCGGGTGACGGCGTACCCGAACACCAGCCCGATCACCAGGCCGTAGGTGACGGAGAGCCCGCTCTCCTCGAAAGAGATCGCCGGGTTGGCCAGCGCGTTGGCGACCGCGGCGGTGCCGGCGACGCCGAAGGCACAGACCCACCAGCCCTGCCGGCGCCGGGCCCGCATGTGGCAGCCGTAGGCGAGAGCGGGGATGCCGAGGATCGTCTCGATGGGGCGGGGGAAGGCGCCCAGGTTGTCGCGGCTCCAGCGCACGGAGTCGAGCAGCGCCTCGACCAGACCCGGGGTTCCGTAGCGGCGGAGCAGCTCGGCGTACAGCACCGACACCGCGACCAGCACGCCGCCGACGACGACGATCACGACCCCACGCCGGCCCAGGCCGTGGAGGCCGGCGCCGAGCCGGTAGACCACGAGGAACGCGCCGGCGAGGGCGAGGCCGAACGTCGCGTACTCGAAGCGGGTCACGGTGATCGTGGGCTCGAAGCCGACGGTGGCCAGCGCACCGGCCGCGGAGATCAGCACCGCGATCACGCACTCCCGGGCGGCGTGCCAATAGGTCACCGCGGGCACCGTCGCCATCACCGCGAACACCGCCGACACGACGCACGTCATCACCGCGGCTCCGGTGCGGAGGTAGTCCTCGTCGAGCACCAGGACGAGCACCCCGACCGCGAGGGACAGGCCACCGAACACCAGCGGCCGGCCGCCGGTGCGGGCGGCCAGCGCCCACGTGTACCCGGCAGCGACCGTCACTGATCCGGCACCGCCGAGCCACTCGGGACCGACCGGCACGAGGGTCGCGACGAGAGCCGCGACGCCGACCACCACCACCAGCCCGCAGACCACCACTGGCAGCCGCGAGGCTGCGGAGGACAGCCGAGCGGTGGGGGTGGGCACGGCGGCCAAGGCTACAGACGCCGGTTCGCCAGCGAGGGGTTGGTACGCCGCGCCTCGTCGAGCGCGACACGGTGCAGCGACGCGGTCAGGACCGCAGGACCCTCGCCGGCTTCGGCGAGTACGTCGCCGAGCGGGTCGACCACCAGGGAGTTGCCGCTGTAGCGCGGTCCCGGCTGAGCGGCGGCGGCCACGAACACGGTGTTCTCGATCGCCCGGGCCCGCACCAGGGTGCGCCAGTGGTCGACCTTCCGCGGCCCGGCGACCCAGGCGGCCGGCACCACGAGCAGCTCGGCGCCGCGGTCGACCAAGCGCCCGGGCCAGCTCGGGGAAGCGCAGGTCGTAGCAGGTCATCACCCCGACCTTCCAACCTGCGAGCTCGAGGACCAGCGGTTCCAGCGGCCCGGCGGTCAACCGGTCGCTCTCCTTGTAGCCGAACGAGTCGTAGAGATGCATCTTGCGGTAGGCGGCGCTGGTCGCTCCGCGCACCAGCAGCGTGTTGTAGGGGCGCGCCGGGTCGGCGCCCGGTCTCGAACATCCCCGCGATCACCGTCGTGCCGCGCTCGCCGGCCACCCGGGCGACCTCGCGGTCGAAATCGCCGCCGAGCTCCTCGGCGTACCCACTCACGTCGGAGCCGGCCTCACCGAAGTCACGCGCGAACGCTTCGGGGAAGACCACCAGGTCGGTGTCGTCGGGCGTGAGCTCCGCGAGCCGGGCGCGGTTGGCCGGGGGTTCCAGCGCCGAAGCCTCCTGCACCAGCGCGACCCGCAGCGTGTCCGTGGCGGTCGTCACGCTGCCAGCCTGCCATTCGAACACTGCGCCGCCCCGGGCGACCGGCCGGTGCGAGACTCGACGCATGCAGATCGACCCCGGGCTGGGCAGCTTCTGCGCGGTGGTCCTCGCCGGAGGCCGCGCCGCGCGGCTCGGTGGCGCCGACAAGGCCTCGATGGAGGTGGACGGGCGCACCCTGCTGGCCCACGCCCTCGACGCCGTCATCGATGCGGCCGAGGTGGTCGTGGTCGGCGAGCACGTGCCCACCGACCGTCCGGTGACCTTCACCCTCGAGGACCCGCGGTACGGCGGCCCGGCGGCGGCGCTGCTCACCGGCCGGGACGCGCTGTTGCGCAGCACCTCCCGGCTGGCGGTGCTGGCCGTCGACATGCCACACCTGAAGCCCGCGACGTTCCGCCGGCTGCTCGAAGGCGCCGCCGATCGCGACGGCGCGGTGCTGGTCGATCCCGACGGACGTCGCCAGCTCGCGCTCGTCGTCGACCCGGCCCGCCTGGACGCCGTCCGCCCGGGTCACGAGGAGCAGCACAACCTCCCGCTGCACCGGCTGCTGGGCTCGTTGGACCTGGCCGAGGTGCCGGCGTCGGGGCCCGAGCACCGCGACGTCGACACCTGGGCGGACCTGCGCGACGTGCGCTCGTCCACTTCCTAGATCCGTGGAAGGGGTTGCCTTCCCGGCCTTGGCATGGCCACATTGGGGGGGTGAACCTCCACGACTGGATCGACGAGCTGGCAGATGTGCTCGACGTCGAGGCCGAGGTCGACGAGGGTCTGGTCAACGATCTCGTGAAGCTCGTGGGTGAGAACGTCGAGCGAGCGGCCGGTCCGGTGACGGCATTCCTCCTGGGTGTCGCCGCTCAGGAACAGGACGCCGATCCGGAAGAGATCGAACGATTGGCTGCTCGGGCCCAGTCTCTCGCCGAGGGATGGGACCGGCCGGCCGATGCACCCGACCCGGACGACATCCTCGACGACGTGCCCGACGACAGCGAGGTCGACCACAGCCGCGACGTCTACGCCGGCTGACTGCTGACAGAGTGACGGCATGCGTGCCGTGATTGCTGCCGAGCCCGGCGGCCCCGAAGTTCTGTCCGTCGGCGAGCTCCCGGATCCGGTCCCTGGCCGCGGTGAGGTACTGCTCGACGTGGTGGCGACCGCGGTCAACCGAGCCGACCTGCTGCAGCGAATGGGCTTCTACCCGCCGCCGCCCGGCGCCTCCGGGGTGTTGGGGCTCGAGTGCAGCGGCCGGGTCGCCGAGCTCGGCGAGGGCGTCGACAACTGGCAGGTCGGCGACGAGGTGTGCGCGCTGCTGGCCGGAGGCGGGTACGCCTCGCGGATCGTCGTACCGGCCGGACAGCTGATGCCGGTGCCGGAGGGCGTCGACCTGGTCACCGCGGCCGCACTGCCCGAGGTGGCCTGCACGGTGTGGGGCAACGTGTTCATGGTGGCCGGGCTCCGGCCCGACGAGACTTTCCTGGTGCACGGCGGCGCCGGCGGCATCGGGACGTTCGCGATCCAGCTGGTCTCGCGGCTCGGGTCGAAGGTGTTCACGACGGCGGGCACTCCGGAGAAGCTCGCGACCTGCGCCGAGCTCGGCGCCGACGTCACGATCAACTACCGCGAGCAGGACTTCGTCGAAGTCGTCCGCGAGCAGACCGACGGCGCCGGGGTCGACGTGATCCTCGACAACATGGGCGCGAAGTACCTCGGCCGCAACATCGAAGCGCTCGCCACCGACGGCCGGCTGATGATCATCGGCATGCAGGGCGGGACCAAGGGCGAGCTCGACCTCGGTCAGCTGATGCGCAAGCGCGGCACGCTGGTGTCCGCGACCCTGCGCAGCCGCCCGGTCGAGGCGAAGGCCGAGATCTGCGCCGGAGTGGTCCAGCACGTGTGGCCGCTGGTCGCCGACGGCCGGATCCACGCGGTCGTGCACGGCACGATGCCGCTGGAGGAGATCGCCGAGGCGCACCGGCTGATGGAGAACGGCGAGCACACCGGCAAGATCCTGCTCACCCTGTGACAAGTAGGGTCGTTCGCATGAGCGAGAAGCCCGAAGGGCAGGACCAGGAGCAGCAGATCGTCGTGATCGGCCCCGACGGTCAGCCGATGGGCTCCGTGCCTGCCTCCGCGCTGAACCCCGCCGAGTCCGACGGGGACGGCGACGAGGAAGGACGCTCGGTCGCCGAGCTGGTGGAGCGACCCGACAAGGTGATGCGGATCGGCAGCATGATCCGGCAGCTGCTCGAAGAGGTGAAGGCGGCGCCGCTCGACGAGGCCAGCCGCAACCGGCTCAAGGAGATCCACCAGTCGTCGATCAAGGAGCTGGAGGACGGCCTGGCACCCGAGCTCGTCGAGGAGCTGGACCGGCTCTCGCTGCCGTTCGGCGACGACAGCACGCCCTCGGAAGGCGAGCTGCGGATCGCCCAGGCCCAGCTGGTCGGCTGGCTCGAGGGTCTCTTCCATGGCATCCAGACCGCGATCTACGCCCAGCAGATGGCGGCCCGGGCGCAGTTCGAACAGATCCGCAAGGCGCTGCCGCCGGGCGCGATGGGCTCGCAGGCGCACGGCCAGCCGTCCGGCGAGGACGAGGACCAGCGGCCGGGCAGCAGCGGAGGCATGTACCTCTAGCTAGGGGTGGTACGCCGGTTGAGCCGTCGTACGACGACCAGGCCGAGCAACCCGATCAGCACCAACGCCAAGCCGGGGGCGGCGGCGCGGGTGAAGGAGTTGGGGTCCGCATCGGCGGCCGGGGTGAAGACCGGGTCGGGCTGGGTGGGCGCGACCGGGGGACGGCCTTGGCCGAGCAGCAGCTCGACCCTCGTGACCTGGTCGGCCGCCGCGACATCGGTGCCGCTGCAACCGCCCGCGACGATGACCGGCGAGCCCTCGGCTTCGACGACGCGGCCGAAGACGAGGTAGCGCTCGCCCTCCTTCAGCGGGCCGAGACCCGGGACCGTCTTGGTCTCGTCGCGGGTGATCACCGGAACCGTCTCCGTGCTGATCGGACCCTTGAAGACCAGCTCGACCATGAGGTCGTGCGCGAACTCCCGGTTGCCGGAACCCTTGCTGGCGGTTCTCGAGGCCACCGTGCCGGTGAAGACCACGTCCGCCTTCTCGGCTTCCTCGGCCTGGCTCAGGGCGGCGCAGTCGTCCGCTCGGGCGACCGAGGTGGCGCCGGCCGGGCCGCTGAGCAGCGTCACCGCACCGACCACCAGAGCGGCGGCGAGCAGGCGGCGTACGGCGGACTTCACGGGACCATGAGAGCAGATCGACCAAGAACACGCAGGTCCGGGGCGGTCAGAAGTACCGCTCCAGCTCGACGGCCGCGCCGTCCTCGTAGACCGAATCGGTGGTGTCGTCGGCCGCGTCGATCACCTCCTGGATCGACTGGCCCATCGCCACGCCGCGGCCGGCCCACTGGAGCATCTCGATGTCGTTGCGCCCGTCGCCGATCGCGAGTACGTCGTCGCTGGTGAGCCCGAACTCGTTGACGACGTAGGCGAGTCCGGACGACTTGTCGACGCCGACCGGCGAGAGGTCCAGCCAGGCGGTCCAGCCGACGACGTAGTTGGTGCCGTGGAGGCCGAGCTCCTCGGCCAGGGCGACGAAGTCGTCGGCACTCTGCTCGGGGTCGCGGATGATCACCCGGCTGACCGGGCCGGCGACCAGGTCCTCGACGTCGTCGATGATCATGTCGCCCGAGAGCTCGCCGTCGGGGAACGGGGAGTTGAGGCGGTAGCCGACCCCGCGCTCCTCGATCGCCACCAACACGTTGGGGTTCCGCTCCAGGATCGCCCGGACCGCCGGCCCCGCATCGAACGTCTCCTCGTGGACGACCTCGACCGGCGGGTACCGGAACACCACCGCGCCATTGCTCGCGACGACCCACACCCGATCGTCGCCCTGGCCACGCAGGCCGAGCAGGTCGGCGACGCGGGTCATGCCGTGCGGGGACCGCCCGGAGGCCAGCACGACATGGGCGCCGGCGTCGAGAGCCCGGTGGACGGCGGTGCGGGTGCGCGGCTCGATCTGCTCGTACGTCGACCCGCCGCCCTCCACCCACTTGAGCAACGTGCCGTCTATGTCGAGGGCGACCACCTTGGGCCGCCAGCCGTCGGAGGTCACGGCCCGACAGGCTCCAGGACGTCGCGCCCGAGCCACGGCTGCAGCGCCTTCGGCACCCGCACCGACCCGTCGGCCTGCTGGTGGGTCTCCAGGATCGCCACGATCGTGCGGGTCATCGCGCAGAGCGTGCCGTTGAGGGTTGCGACCGGCCCGACGCCGTCGGCGTACCGGGCCCGGGTGTCGAGCCGCCGGGTCTGGAAGTCGGTGCAGTTGGAGGTCGAGGTCAGCTCGCGGTACTTGCCCTGGGTCGGGATCCACGCCTCGAGGTCGAACTTGCGCTGGGCCGACGGGCCGAGGTCGCCGGCGGCGGTGTCGATCACCTGGTAGGCCAGCTCGAGCTTGTCGAGGAAGGCCTTCTCGATCTCGAGCAGCCGCCGGTGCTCGGCGAACGAGTCCTCCAGCGTGGTGTAGACGAACATCTCGACCTTGTCGAACCAGTGCACCCGGATGATGCCCTTGGTGTCCTTGCCGTGCGAGCCGGCCTCCTTGCGGAAGCACGGGCTGAACGCGGCGTACCGCACCGGCAGGGTCGGCGCCGTCCAGGATCTCGTCGGAGTGGTACGCCGCCATCGGCACCTCCGAGGTGCCGACGAGGTACATCTCCTGACCCTCGATCCGGTAGACGTCGTCGGCCGCCTGGTCCAGGAACCCGGTGCCGTCCATCGCCCGCGGCTTGACCATCGACGGCGCGATCACCTGGGTGAAGCCGTGCTCACGGGCGTGCTCGTTGGCAAGGTTGATCAGCGCGAACTCGAGCTCGGCGCCCGAGCCGGTCAGGAAGTAGAACCGCGAGCCGGACACCTTGGCGCCGCGCTCGATGTCGATGGCGCCGAGCATCCGGCCCAGCTCCACGTGGTCGCGCGGCTCGAAGTCGAACTCCCGGGGCGTACCGACGGTCTCGAGGACCGTGTAGTCGTCCTCCCCGCCGGCCGGCGCCTCGTCGGCGGCCAGGTTGGGGATCGACCAGAGAGCTGCCTGCCACTCCTGCTCGGCGGCGGTCTGCGCCGCCTCCGCGTGCTTCACCTCGGCGGCGAGCTCCTTGGTCTGCGCCAGCAGCGCCTGCTTCTCGTCGCCCTGCGCCCTCTACCAGCGGCAGCGATCAGCTTGCCGAGCCGCTTCTGCTCGCCCCGCTTGGCCTCGAAGGTGGCGATCGCGTCGCGCCGAGCGGCGTCGGCGGCGAGGGCGCGGTCCACGACGTCGCCGGAGAGACCGCGCTTGGCCTGGGCGGCACGCACTCGGTCCGGCTCGTCTCGGAGGATCCGCGGGTCGATCATGGTGGCAAGGCTACTTGTGACGAGGGACGGTCCTCACCCGAGATCCCGGACGCCCTTCGCCATACTTGCCCCGGCAACAACACCGACACCGACACCGGAAGGAATCCCTTGCTCGACCGTTCGCGCACCACGCAGCTGAGCCTGGCCGGCTTGTGCTTCGGCCTGTTCGCGCTGCTGGCGGTTGCGTACAAGCTCGAGTGGGGCCTGTTCGTCGACCTCGACAGCGAGTCCCGCGCCTGGCGCGACTGGGCGGTCGACACGTCGTGGCTCGACAACCCCCTGCGCTGGGTGGAGGACGGTTTCGGCACAGTCGGGATGAGCGTGCTGACCCTGGCTCTCGCCGCGGTGATGTTCGCCAAGCGGTACCGCCGGGCCGCCGCGTTCACGGTCTGGGTGATGATCGTGACCTACGTGGCCACCACACTGCTCAAGCTGTGGGTGGGCAGGGAGCGCCCCGACTGGCAGCACCCTGAGCAGCTCCTCGAAAGCAACGCGTTTCCTTCCGGCCACGCCTCCACGATCACCGCGTTCGCCGGCATCGTCATGGTGCTGGTCGCGATGCTGCTGCGGCGAGCGAACCTGCGGCGTCTCGTGTACGCCGGCATGGTCGTCGTCGTACTTCTCGTGGCCGCCGACCGGGTGCTGCTGGGCCGGCACTATGTGACCGACGTGACCGCGGGCCTGTTCCTCGGCGCCGGCATGGTGCTGCTCGGCATCGCGCTCTACAGCCCGGTCCCCCGCAGCCACGCCGAGAAGGTGGAGCCGCTCGCACCGGGGGTGCCGTCGGATCGGCGGCTCGCGGTGATCCTCAACCCGGTGAAGGTCGAGGACGTCGGTCAGTTCCAGGCGATCGTGGCGGCGATGGCGATCGAGGCCGGCTGGTCGACGCCGAGCTGGCACCTGACGACCGTGGAGGACTCCGGGACCGGCCAGGCCTACGAGGCCGCTGTCGCCGGCGCCGACCTGGTCATCGTGTGCGGCGGCGACGGGACGGTCCGGGAGGTCTGCGCGGAGCTCGCGGGGACCGGCGTACCCGTCGGCATCGTGCCCGCCGGCACCGGCAACCTGCTCGCCCGCAACCTCGACATCCCCCTCTACGTGCGCGCCGCGATCGACGTGGCGCTCACCGGCCAGGACCGCGCCATCGACATGGTCTCGGTCAAGGGCGACGACCTCGAGGACTCGCACTTCATGGTGATGGCCGGCATGGGCCTCGACGCCGCGCTCATGGAGGGCGTCAGCGAGGACCTCAAGGCGAAGGTCGGCTGGCTCGCCTACGTCTGGTCGGCGCTGAAGTCGCTGATGTTCCCGGTCACCAAGGTCGAGATCTCTGTCGACGGCGGCGAGCCCACGACCCACCGGGCCCGGACCATCGTGGTCGGCAACGTCGGCTACCTGCAGGCCGGGATGCCGTTGCTCCCGGACGCCACCATCGACGACGGCCAGCTCGACGTGGTGATCCTCTACCCGCGCCGGTTCCTGTCCTGGCTGCCGATGGTCTACCGGGTGCTGGCCAAGCGGCCGCGCACCGACGACACGATCAACCGGATGACCGGCCGCACCGTGTCGATCAAGGCGGCCGCCGAGACCCCCCGCCAGCTCGACGGCGACTCCGTCGGGCCCGGCCGCGAGCTGCACATGGAGTGCATCCACGGCCGCCTGCTCGTCCGCGTCCCGCGGTAGTCCCGATCGTCAGCTGTGGCCGTCAACGACCCGCCGCGTAAACGTCAAGGAAGCGTCAAGACGAGCCGGGTCGAGCGTCGAAATGCTCCTAGACATGAGGGCGTGACCGATGTTCTCTATCTCTCGCTGACTCTGCTCGTCTTCGCGCTGCTCGCGCTGCTCGTCGGCCTGCTCGATCGAAGTCTTTATAGAAGTCGTACGGGACCTGTGAGCGAGCTCGCTCCCGCGCTCGGCCAGATCGCGATCCTGGTCTATCGCGCTCGCCATCGCGGTGCCGTATCTCGCCCGCTACCTGGCACACGTCTACACCTCCCCGAAGCACCTGGCGGTCGAGCGTGTGACGTACCGCGTCCTGCGCGTCTACCCAGACGCCGACCAGCACTGGCGCAGCTACGCGTTGTCCGTGCTCGGTTTCTCGCTCGTCGGCATCCTGCTGCTGTTCGCCTTCGGCCGGCTGCAGCAGCACCTGCCGCTGTCGCTGGGCTTCCCCGCGCTGCCCAGCGATGGCTCCTGGAACACCGCCGTCAGCTTCGTCACCAACACGAACTGGCAGTGGTACTCCGGTGAGGCCGCACTCGGGCACCTGATGCAGATGTCCGGCCTGACCGTGCAGAACTTCGTCTCGGCCGCCGTCGGCATGGGCATCGCTGCCGCGTTCGCCCGTGCTCTCGCGCGCACCCGCGGCGCCGGCCGCGTGGGCAACTTCTGGACCGACCTCGTACGCGGCGTCGTTCGGGTGCTGCTGCCGATCTCGATCGTGGCCGCGATCGTCCTGGTCCTGTTCGGCGCCGTCCAGACTCTCCTGGCCAACGACTCTGATGACCACTCTCACCGGCGGCAGCCAGGTGCTGACCACCGGTCCGGTCGCGAGCCAGGAGGCTATCAAGGAGCTCGGCACCAACGGCGGCGGCTTCTTCAACGTCAACTCGGCGCACCCGTTCGAGAACCCGACGGCGTTCACTAACATCTTCGAGATCTTCCTGATCCTGCTGATCCCGCTGGCGATGGCGCTGGCGTTCGGTCACATCGTCAAGGACCGCCGTCAGGGCGTCGCTATCCTGTCCGTGATGGTCATCCTGCTCGGCATCTCGATCTCCCTGCTCACCTGGGCGGAGATGGCCGGCCCCGGCAACGCTCCCGGCTCGCCGGCGGCGCGATGGAGGGCAAGGAGGTCAGATTCGGTACCGCGGCCTCGGCCCTGTTCGGCGCCGCCACCACCGGTACGTCTACCGGAGCCGTGAACTCCATGCACGACTCGTTCACGGCACCGGGTGGAGGTGTCGCGCTGTTCAACATGATGCTCGGCGAGATCGCGCCCGGCGGCGTCGGCGCGGGTCTCTACGGCATGTTGATGCTCGCCGTGGTCACGGTGTTCCTCTCCGGCCTGATGGTCGGCCGGACTCCGGAGTACCTCGGCAAGAAGATCGGCCAGCGCGAGATCGTGCTGGTCGCGCTCTACGTGCTGACCACGCCGGTGCTCGTCCTGGTCGGCAGCGCGATCGCGCTGTCCGTCGACGACGGCGTGGTCGGCTTTTGAACTCCGGTCCACACGGCTCTCCGAGGCGGTGTACGCCGTCACCTCGGCGTCCAACAACAACGGCAGCGCATTCGCCGGGATCACGACAGGCACGCCGTTCTGGAACACCCTGCTCGGGCTCTGCATGCTCCTGGGCCGGTTCCTTCCGATCATCTTCGTGCTCGCGCTCGCCGGCCGGTTCTCGAGCCAACAGACCTTGCCACCGAGCGCCGGCACCCTGCCCACCACCAAGCCACTGTTCGTGGCCCTTCTCAGCGGCGTCGCCCTGGTCGTGGTCGGTCTGACCTACGTGCCCGTGCTCGCCCTCGGTCCGATCGTGGAGTCCCTGTCGTGAAGCTGAACCTCTCCGAGGCGCTGCCGGGCGCCTTCCGCAAGCTCGACCCGCGCGAGCTTGTCTCCACCCCGGTGATGCTGGTGGTCGAGATCGGCGCCGTCGCCACTACGGTGCTGTCTATCATCGACCCGAGCACGATGGGTTGGCTGGTCACGGTCTGGCTCTGGCTGACCGTGCTGTTCGGCACCCTGGCCGAGTCCGTGGCCGAGGGACGCGGCAAGGCCCAGGCCGCCAGCCTGCGCGCCCTGCAGCAGGAGACCACGGCACGCCGGGTGCGCGGCAGCGTCGAACAGCTGAGCTCCACGAGCAACCTGGCCCAGCTGCCCACCGACGACGTACCCAGCACCACGCTGCGCGCCGGCGACGTCGTGGTCGTGGCCGCGGGTGAGCGGATCCCCGGCGACGGCGACGTGATCGAGGGAGTGGCCTCGGTCGACGAGTCGGCGGTGACCGGTGAGAGTGCGCCGGTCATCCGCGAGTCCGGAGGCGATCGCAGCGCGGTCACCGGCGGCACCGTGGTGCTGTCCGACCAGATCGTCGTGCGGATCACCTCCGAGCCCGGCCAGTCGTTCGTGGACCGGATGATCGCCCTGGTCGAGGGGTCCGAGCGGCAGCGCACCCCCAACGAGATCGCGCTGAACGTGCTGCTCGCCTCGTTGACCGCGATCTTCGTGGTCGTCGTCGCCACCCTGTGGTTCTTCGCGGACTACAGCGGCGCCCGGCAGCCGCTGATCATCCTGACCGCCCTGCTCGTCTGCCTGATACCGACCACCATCGGAGCGCTGCTGTCCGCGATCGGGATCGCCGGCATGGACCGACTGGTCCAGCGCAACGTGCTGGCGATGTCGGGTCGCGCGGTCGAGGCGGCCGGCGACGTCGACGTACTCCTCCTCGACAAGACCGGCACCGTTACCTTCGGCAACCGGCAGGCGACCGAGCTGATCCCGCTGGACGGCGTACCCGCCGACGCGTTGGCCGATGCCGCGTTGCTCTCGTCGCTCGCGGACGAGACGCCCGAGGGTCGCAGCATCGTGACGCTCATCGATGGCAGCGCCACGATCCCCGACGGCGCGGACCTGGTCGAGTTCTCTGCGTCCACCAGGATGAGCGGCATCGACTTCGCGGACCGCAAGATCCGCAAGGGTGCGGCTCGGCGGTCGCGAAGTGGGTGCACAGCACCGGCACCTCGGCATCGAGTCCGACGATCGCCGGCATCGAGCGCATCGTCGAGGAGGTGAGCTCCGACGGCGCGACGCCCCTCGTCGTGGCGGAGCAGCATGGCTCGCAGCCCGCACGACTCCTCGGGGTCATCCGCCTCAAGGACGTCGTCAAGGAGGGCATGCGGGAGCGGTTCGAGGAGATGCGCGCCATGGGCATCCGGACCGTGATGATCACCGGTGACAACGCGATCACCGCGAAGGCGATCGCGGCCGAGGCCGGCGTCGACGACGTGCTCGCCGAGGCCACGCCCGAGGACAAGATGGCGCTGATCCGCAAGGAGCAGGAAGGCGGCCGGATGGTCGCCATGTGCGGGGACGGCACGAACGACGCGCCGGCGCTCGCCCAGGCTGACGTCGGTGTCGCCATGAACACGGGGACCAGCGCGGCCAAGGAGGCCGGCAACATGGTCGACCTCGACTCCGACCCGACCAAGCTGATCGACGTCGTCGAGATCGGCAAGCAGCTGCTGATCACGCGGGGCGCGCTCACGACGTTCTCGGTGGCGAACGACGTCGCGAAGTACTTCGCGATCCTGCCCGCGATGTTCGTGGTCGCGTTTCCGGACCTTGACGTCCTCAACGTCATGCAGCTGTCGAGCCCCGAGTCGGCGATCGTCTCGGCGGTCGTGTTCAACGCGCTCGTGATCGTCGCGTTGATCCCGCTCGCGCTGCGGGGTGTCAGCTACCGGCCGTCGTCGGCCAGCGACCTGCTGCGTCGCAACCTGTTGATCTACGGAGTCGGCGGGCTGGTGACGCCGTTCATCGGCATCAAGCTCCTGGACCTCGTCATCTCCCTGATCCCCGGACTCTAAGGACTGCCATGAAGGACCTGTACGCACTGTTCCGCCAGAGCCTGGCGGGCCTGCGACTGCTGCTCGCCGCGACCCTGCTCGTCGGCGTCGTCTACCCCCTGCTGGTCACCGGCGTCGCCCAGGTGGTGGCCCCGTGGCGGCGCACGGCTCGCTGGTGACCGCCTCCGGCGCGCACACCACCGATCCCGACAAGGCCGTCGGGTCCGAGCTCATCGGCCAGCTGGTCGACGACCCCGCTTTGTTCCAGCCGCGGCCGTCGGCAGCCGGAGACGGCTACGACACGCTATCGACGTACGGCTCTAACCTGGGTCCCAACGACCCCGATCTGGTCGCGGCGATCAAGGAGCGCCAGGCCGAGATCGCCGACCGGGAAGACGTCCCCGTCTCCGAGATCCCACCGGACGCCGTGACCGCTTCGGGCTCGGGCCTGGACCCGCACATCTCAGTCGAGTACGCCGAGCTGCAGGTGCCGCGGGTCGCCGCGGCGAACGGGCTCCCCGAGGAGCGGGTGCGCGAGCTCGTGGACGACAACACCGACGGCCGGCAGCTCGGCGTACTCGGCGAGCCGCACGTCAACGTGCTGCTCCTGAACATCGCGGTCATGCAGGCTGCGGACAACACGTGAGTGACAGGATCAGGATATGGACGAACCGCGTCGAGGCCGGCTGACGGTCTACCTCGGCGCGGCGCCCGGTGTCGGCAAGACCTACGCGATGCTCGGCGAGGCGCGCCGCCGGCACGACCGTGGCACCGACGTCGTCATCGGGTACGTCGAGACTCACGGACGCGAGCACACCGAGGAGCAGGTCGCCGGACTCGAGTTGCTCCCGCGGGCCGAGATCACCTATCGCCAATCCACGTTCACCGAGCTCGACACCGACGCCGTCATCGCCCGTAGGCCCACGGTCGTCTGCATCGACGAGCTCGCGCACACCAACGTGCCCGGCAGTCCGCGCGATAAGCGCGCCCAGGACGTCGAGCTGATCCGCGCCGCCGGCATCGACGTGATCACCACCATCAACATCCAGCACCTCGAGTCGCTCAACGACGAGGTCGAGCGGATCACCGGCGTGCGGCAGCAGGAGACGGTGCCCGACGAGATCGTCCGGACCGCCGACCAGATCCAGCTGGTCGACATGTCCCCAGAGGCACTCCGTCGGAGGATGGCGCACGGCAACATCTACAAGCCCGAGAACATCGATGCCTCGCTGACGTCGTACTTCCGGGTGGGCAACCTGACCGCGCTTCGTGAGTTGGCCCTGCTGTGGCTGGCGGACCGGGTCGACGACGCTCTCGGCGACTACCGCCGCGCGCACCGGATCGAGGACACCTGGCCGACGAAGGAGCGGATCGTGGTGGCCGTCACCGGCGGTCCCGAGAGCGAGACCCTGATCCGGCGCGGCGCCCGGCTCGCCCAGCGAGCAGCCGGATCCGACCTGCTTGCTGTCCACGTGATCTCGAACGATGGGCTACAGAGCCCCGACGAGCGTCGGATCGCTCGTGCACAGCAGCTGGTCGCGTCGCTGGACGGCACGTTCCACTCCGTCGTCGGCGAGGACGTCCCGGCCGCGGTCGTCGACTTCGCCGGTGGCGCCAACGCCACCATGATCATCGTCGGCGTCTCCAGGCACGGGCGGCTCCGGCGCCTGTTCACCGGCACCACCGGCGACCGGATCGCTTCGCTGGCCGGCGCCATCGACGTGCATCTCGTCACCCACGACGAGGTCGCCAGGACCGCCCGCTCACGCGGCGGTCTGGCCTCGCCGCTCTCCCGTACTCGGCAGCTGCTCGGCTGGGCCTGTGCGTTCGCCCTGCCGGTGCTGCTCACGCTGGTGTTGAGCCCGCTCACCGGGCCGGACCAGCTTGCCCTGGCCGAGGTGCTGTTCCTGGGCGCAGCTGTCGTCGTCGCGCTCGTCGGGGGGCTGCTCCCGGCGCTCGTAGGATCGGTGTTCGGCTTCCTCCTCCTCAATTGGTTCTTCACGCCGCCCGTCGGGAAGTGGACGGTCTCCGAGCCGGAGAACCTCGTGGCCCTGCTCGTGTACGTCGCGGTCTCGGTCGCGGTGGCCACGGTGGTCGACCGCGCGTCCCGCCGCTCCGCCGAGGCCACCCGGGCCCGGACCGAGGCGGCCACGATGAGCGGCCTCTCTCGATCGGTGCTGACCGGCCAGGACACCGCCGATGCGGTCGTGGCCCGACTCCGGGAAACGTTCGGTCAGGACGCGGTCTCCCTGCTCGAGCGCGGGCCGACGGGCTGGGTGGTGCTCGCCGCCACCGGCCCCGAGTGCGCCACCACGCCCGAGGAGGGAGACACCCGGGTCAAGGTCGACGACGAGCACGTCCTGGCGCTGTGCGGCGAGCCGTTGCGGGGTAGTGACCAGCGGGTGCTCGAGGCGTTCGCCGTCCAGACCTCGCTGGTGCTGGAGTACCGGCGGCTGCGGGAACGCGAGGAGCGGGCCGCGGCGCTCGAGTCGGCCGAGGCGACGTCAACGGCACTGCTGCGGGCGGTGTCCCATGATCTGCGTACGCCGCTGGCGACGATGCGCGCTTCCGTCGACGGGCTGGTGTCGGGCCACGAGCTCAGCCCGGGCGACCGCAAGGAGCTGGTCGCACACGCTCGACGACTCCACCCAGCAGCTCGAGCGGCTCATCGACAACCTGCTCGATCTCTCCCGGGTACAGGCCGGGCTGCTCAAGCCGCAGCTGCGGCCGCGGTCACTCGAGGAGGTGCTGCCGCTGGCCACGGCCGGTCACCCGCCGGACATCGTCTCGCTGGAGATCGACGAGTCCGTGCCGATGGTGTCCACCGACGTCGGCCTGCTGGAGCGGGTGGTCGCCAATCTGGTGGTCAACGCGGTGCGAGTCTCGTCCGGCACGCCGTGCGGGTGCTGGCCCACGTCCTGCCCGAGACGGTCGAGATCATGATCGTCGACCAAGGCCCCGGCGTACCTCCCGAGCAGCGCGAGCGGATGTTCGAGCCGTTCCAGCGCCTCGACGACACCTCGGCCGGCGGTCTCGGCCTGGGCTCGCGGTCGCTCGCGGCCTCGCTGAGGCGATCGGCGCAACCCTCGGTGCCGAGGACACCCCAGGCGGCGGATTGACCATGGTGCTGGCGGTCCCTCGGGTCGGGAGTCCGCGGATGAAGGTGCTCGTGGTCGATGACGAGCCCGCGCTCGCGCGGGCGCTCGCCATCAACCTGCGCGCGCACGGCTGGGACGTGGTCACCGCCGCCGACGGCCGGTCGGCGCTCGAGGCGCGGCCACCGAGCACCCCGACGTCGTGGTGCTCGACCTCGGGCTGCCGGACCTCGACGGCACCGAGGTGATCACCGGGCTGCGCGGCTGGACCAAGGTGCCGATCGTGGTGCTGTCGGCGCGCCAGCACGGGAGGACAAGGTCGAGGCGCTGGATCTCGGCGCCGACGACTACATCACCAAGCCGTTCGCGATGAACGAGCTGATGGCGCGCCTGCGGCCGCCGTCCGCCGTGCGTCCGACGCGCCCCGGACGTCGCCCATCGTCGAGGTCGGCGACCTCACGATCGACCTCGCCCGCAAGCGGCTGTCTCGCCGGCGCCGACGTCCCGCTCACTCCGACCGAGTGGGCCTTCCTCGAGCTGCTGGCCCGCAACCTCGGCCGGCTGGTCACGCGCGAGCAGATCCTGCGCGAGGTCTGGGGGCCGGCGTACGAGAAGGAGTCCCACTACCTCCGTGTGTACGCCGCCCAGCTGCGCGCAAGCTCGAGCGACCCGCCCACCACCACCTGTCACCTCTGCCGCTGGCTACACGCTGGCCGGGCCGGCGCGCCTCGCGCCCTAGGATTCGACGGGTGACCGCCCCACGCATCGCCTATCAAGGGGAACCTGGCGCCAACTCGCACCAGGTCTGCAAGCAGCACTACCCCGACTCCGAGGCGATCCCGTGCGCGTCCTTCGAGGACGTCTTCGCGGTGGTGGAGAGCGGCGATGCCGAGCTCGCGATGATCCCGATCGACAACTCGATCGCGGGCCGCGTGGCCGACATCCACCACTTCCTGCCGGACTCCGGCCTGCACATCATCGCCGAGCACTTCCTGCGGATCCGGTTCCACCTGATGGCGGTGCCCGGCGCGACGATGGAGACGATCACCACCGCGCACAGCCACGTGCACGCGCTCGGCCAGTGCCGCAAGATCATCCGCGAGCACGGGCTGCGGCCGATCATCTCCGGCGACACGGCAGGAGCGGCCCGCGAGGTGGCCGAGGCGAACGACCCGACCCAGGCCGCCATCTCGCCGCCGCTGGCCGCGGAGATCTACGGCCTCGAGATTCTCGCCGAGGACGTCGAGGACGAGGACCACAACACCACCCGGTTCGTGGTGCTCTCGCGCGACTTCATCAAGGCGCCCGCGGACAACGGGCCGGTGGTGACGTCGTTCATCTTCAACGTCCGCAACCTGCCGGCCGCGCTCTACAAGGCACTCGGCGGCTTCGCGACCAACGGCGTCAACATGACCAAGCTGGAGAGCTACATGGTGGGCGGCTCGTTCACCGGCGCCACCCAGTTCCTCGCCGAGGTCGACGGCCACCCCGACGACATCGGCCTCGCTCGCGCCCTGGAGGAGCTCGAGTTCTTCTCCACCGACGTCAAGATGCTCGGGGTCTATCCCGCGGACCCCGCCCGCTCGTGACCGAGCACGAGGTGAGCGGCTCGCGGGCCGCCGTACGCCGGCTGGTCGAGAACGTGCTGTTCCAGTGGACGATCATCGCGGTCATCCTGGTCAACGCCGTGGTGATCGGGCTCGAGACCGCGTCCGGCGCGATGGGCCGGTACGAAGACCTCATCTCCACCGTCAGCTGGGTCACCATCGCGATCTTCGTCGTCGAGATCGCCCTGCGGATCTACGCGCACGGGTGGGCGTTCTTCCGTGACGGCTGGGGCATCTTCGACTTCCTGGTCGTGCTGATCGCGCTGGTTCCTGCGGGAGGCTCCTACTCCGTCCTGCGAGTGCTCCGCGTGCTCCGGGTCCTCCGGCTGCTGTCGACGGTGCGCTCGATGCGCACCGTCGTCGGCGCGCTGGTCGCCACGATCCCCGGCATGGCGTCGATCGCGGCGCTCCTCGGGATGCTGCTCTACATCTTCTCGGTGATGGCGACCCAGCTGTACGGCGACATCGACCCGGAGCACTTCGGCGACCTCGGCACGGCGGCGCTGTCGATGTTCCAGATCACCACCGGCGACGACTGGGCGGCCGTCGTCCGGCCGGCCACCGACGCCGAGCCCGCCGCGTGGGCCTTCTTCATCCTCTACATCGTGCTGGCGACGTACATCGTGCTGAACCTGTTCATCGCGGTCGCGGTCGAGGCGCTGGAGCGGGAGACCGTAGAGATCGAGGAGGCGATGGAGGAGGCGATGGACGAGTCCACCG
The DNA here is from genome assembly GCA_963798055.1 of uncultured Actinomycetota bacterium. Taxonomy (GTDB): domain Bacteria; phylum Actinomycetota; class Actinomycetes; order Propionibacteriales; family Nocardioidaceae; genus Nocardioides. Next base: position 80,347 of record CAWCRX010000009.1, on the reverse strand, counting down.
ACGCCATCCTCGCCTCGCTCGACGAGCTCAAGGCGCAGGTGGCCTCGCTCGAGGCGCGACTCGACGAACGTTCCTGAACCGCGATGACAACGCGGAGCCGTTCCGTTTCGTCTGAGGTGGCATGACCATCGAACGCGATCTCGCCCCCGACCTCGAGCACGCCCTGGCCCACCTGCCGTCCGTGCCCGCCACGAGCTACCTCACCGCGGCGCGGAAGGTACGCCGCCGACGCCGGCTCGCCGGCCGGCTCCGTCGCGGTGGCCGTGCTGGCGGGCGGCGTGGGCTTCGCGACGACCCTCGATGACTCGCCGGAGCAGATCCCGGTCGCCAACCCAGGGCCCGAGGATCCGGGACCCGAGACGCCGGTGACCGGCCCGGGACTGGAGGGCGTCGACGCCTTCACCACCCCCGGGATCCCCGAGTGGGCCCAGGAGTACGGCAACCACGGCCCGGTCGCCCTCGCGCCCGACGGACGGCTGTGGATCGCCCCGGGTGCCGTCGTACAGAAGACGATCGTGGATCCCGATCGACAGGTCCGAGCCCGGGCCTCCCGAGTCGTACGGCGTCGAGGCGCGGTTCGAGGGCGAGACCAAGTGGATCCTGCTCCCGGCGACGATGGACGACCCCGGCCGCTGGACCGACGACTTCGACATCTGGGTCGACAACGAGGCCTCGCAGTTCGAGGATCGACCGTCCTTCGCCGAGGGCCTCGTGCACTTCGTGGGGCCGGACTCGGAGCGGCTCGCGGCAGGCAACGGTGTCGAGCTGGTGCGCCAGCTCAACGGCGTCGACCTCCCCAACTGGCAGGCGCACCCGCGGACCTCCGTGGCCGAGGTCCGGTCGGGTGGGACGACCTGGTTCGTGCTGGCGATGGGCCCACGCCACGGCGCGCCGTTGTACCAGGCCTACGAGCAGGCGATCGTCGCGGCCGACGACCTCGAGGGTTTCGTGACCTGGCTGGGATCCCACTCGTGAGCGACCACGACGCGTCGTACATCGAGTTCGTCACCGCGCACCAGGCCCGGCTGCGCCGGATCGCGTACGCCGTGTGCCGGGACGACAACCGCGCCGAGGACGTGCTGCAGGAGGCCTTCGTCAAGCTCTACCTGTCCTGGCCGAAGGTCCGGAAGCAGGGCGTGGAGGAGGCCTACACCCGGCGGATCATCGTCAACGCCGACATCGACGACCGCCGCAGGCCGTGGCGGCGGCACCGGGCGGCGGCGTCCGACGAGCAGCTCGCCCAGCTGCCGGCCACCGCTCCCCTGCCGGTCGAGGACCGCTCCGAGCTCCTCGAGGCGGTCCGCCGGCTGCCGGTCATGCAGCGCCGCAGCGTCGTGCTGCGGCACCTGGTCGGGCTGACGGTGGAGGAGACGGCCGCCGAGCTGGGGATCGGCGAAGGCACCGTCAAGAGCCACACGTCCCGGGCGCTGGCCGCGCTGCGGGAGAGCCTGAGCGGACCGGTGGGCCTGCCGCTCGGGTAGGCCCGGCAGACTGCCCGGGTGGACCTGGCCGCCGTTGCGCTCACGTTCGGCGCGATCTTCCTGGTCGAGCTGCCGGACAAGACGTTCCTCGCCACGCTGGTGCTGGCGACGAAGTACCGCCCCGTGCTGGTGTGGATCGGGGTCGGGCTGGCCTTCACCGTGCAGACCGCGATCGCCGTCGCGCTGGGTCACGCGGCCTCGCTGCTGCCGGAGGAGCTGGTGCGGGTCGTCGCGATCCTGCTGTTCCTCGCCGGCGCCGCGATCCTGGTCCGCGAGGGACGCAGCCACCAGGCCGAGACCGGCGAGGAGTACGCCGAGAAGGCCCGCCCGGTGCAGGGCGTGCGCGCCGTCGGGGCGTCGTTCCTGGTGCTGTTCGCGGCCGAGTGGGGCGACCTGTCCCAGCTCCTCACGCTCTCGCTGGTGGCGAGGTACGAGGCGCCGTTCAGTGTGTTCGTGGGCGCGCTGGGCGCGCTGCTGGTGGTGAGCGGGCTCGCCGTACTGGTCGGCCGGAGCCTGCTCCGCTGGATCCCGATCCACCTGCTGCACTACCTCGGCGCGGCCGTGTGCCTGGTGCTGGCCGTGCTGACCACGATCGAGCTGGCGATAGTCCGCCTCGTACGGCACCCCTTGGAGGCCCATCGGGGGTGCCGTGGACGGCGGACTATCCCTTAGAGTCTCCACATGACTGCCACGCACGGTGCCGACAGCGAGGTCGGGCGGCTGCGGACGGTGATGCTGCACCGGCCCGGCAACGAGCTGAAGCGGCTGACCCCTCGCAACAACGACAAGCTGCTGTTCGACGGCATCCCGTGGGTGGCCAGGGCACAGGAGGAGCACGACGCGTTCGCCGACGCGCTCCGGGCCCGCGACGTCGAGGTCCTCTACCTCACCGACCTGCTCACCGAGTCGCTCGAGGACGAGTCGGCGCGGGCGACCGCGATCGAGACCGCGCTGGCCGACCTCGACATCGGCGGCACCATGCGCGGCTACCTCGTCGGCCTGCTCGGCGAGGCGTCGCCGGACGAGCTCACCACACACCTGACCACGGGCATTCGCAACGACGAGGTGCGCGGCGGGTTCGGGCTGGTGACCTCCCTGCTGCCGCAGGACGCGTTCATCATCGACCCGCTGCCCAACCTGCTGTTCACCCGCGACTCCTCGGTGTGGGTGCGCGACCGGGTGGCGATCACCTCGCTCGCGATGCCGGCCCGCAAGCGGGAGACCCAGCTGACCGAGCTGATCTACCACTTCCACCCGCGGTTCGCGGACACCCCGCGGATCCACGGCCACCACTACGAGCACGTCGAGGGCGGCGACGTACTCCTGCTCGCGCCCGGGGTGATCGCGGTCGGCGTCGGCGAGCGGACCACGCCGGCGGGTGCCGAGCGGCTGGCCCTGCAGGTGTTCGAGAACGGGCTCGCGCACACGGTGCTCGCGGTGCCGATCGCCCAGGAGCGGGCCACCATGCACCTCGACACGGTCTGCACGATGGTCGACGTCGACAAGGTCGTGATGTACCCCAATGTCGCCGACACCTTGACGGCGTACGCCGTCACGCCGGACGGCCAGGCCGACGACGGCGCGCCGCTGCTGCGGGTCGCGGACGCGGAGCCGTTCCTGGTGGCCGCGGCGAAGGCGATGGAGATCGACACCCTGGACCACATCGACACCGGCCTGGACCCGGTCACCGCCGAGCGCGAGCAGTGGGACGACGGCAACAACACCCTGGCTCTCGCCCCTCGGGTCGCGGTCGCCTACGAGCGCAACGACGAGACCAACTCCCGGCTCGAGGAAGCCGGCATCGAGGTGGTCCGGATCGCCGGCTCCGAGCTGGGCTCGGGTCGCGGCGGCCCTCGGTGCATGAGCTGCCCGGTCACGCGGGACCCGCTGCCGTCCCGCATGAGCGGCGTGAGAGCGCTCACGATGCTGGACACCTGAGCAAAGGGTCCGCGAGGATCAGAAAAAAGAGCATGGCTTCGTTCTTCGAACAGTTCACGCCGCAAGAAGTGGCGCGGATCAGCGCCGCCGGGCGGCACTCGACGCTTCCCGAAGGCTGGTCGCCGATCTGGGAGAAGACCCCTGCCGACAAGGCCTACATCCTGCTCGACGGCACGGTCTCGGTCCGCAAGCACGGCGAGGAGATCGCCCAGATCGGACCCGGCGAGATCTTCGGCGAGGCGGCCATCGCACGGCACACCCTGCGCACCGCCTCGATCGTGGCGCTGACGCCGCTCGAGGTCATCCACTTCACGGATGACGCGATCCGCGAGCTGATCGAGGAGCTGCCGTCGTTCGAGGCGGCGCTCGACGAGGTCGCCAAGTCGCGCCTGGGGTGAGCGAGAACCTCGACCTCGAGGGCGCCCTCGAGGTCATCGAGGCCTACCTGCTCGGCGAGGAGCCGAGCCTGACCAGGGTGCAGGTAGCCGAGCAGGCCGGCGTACCCCTCGAGACCGCGATGGAGCTCTGGCACCTGATGGGCTTCGCGCACGTCGAGGACGACACCGTCGCGTTCACCCCCGCCGACGTGAAGGCGCTGCAGCTGAGCACCGACCTGATGGAGCTCGGCGTACTCGGTCCGGACCGGCAGTCGGCGCTGGTGCGCACCTGGGGCCGCAGCTACGCGCGGCTCGCGGAGTGGCAGACCGCGCTGCTCGCCGACGTCGCCCTGGAGCGGGGCGCGGACCCGGCGGACACCCTCGCCGAGGTGACCGGCGAGGTGCTGCCCCGGGTCGAGGCGTTGCAGAGCTACGTCTGGCGACGGCACCTGGTCAGCGCGGGCAGCCGGTTGCTGGCGGTCGAGACGCCGGGCTCTCCCGTGTCCGACCTGGCCGTCTGCTTCGTCGACATCGTGGGCTACACCTCGCGCAGCAAGGCGATGTCCGAGGCGGAGCTCGTGGAGTGGCTGGAGTACTTCGAGAGCCAGACGCTGGAGCTCGTCGTCGAGGCCGGCGGGCGGATCATCAAGAACATCGGCGACGAGGTGCTGTTCGTCTGTGACGACCCGGTCGCCGCCGTCGACATCGCCCTGGAGATGACCGCGCGCGGGGCGGACGACGACGACCTGTTCCCCGCGGTCCGCGCGGGGATCGCGTACGGCGAGGTGGTCAGCCGGCTCGGCGACGTGTTCGGTCCGGTGGTCAACATCGCGTCCCGGCTCACCTCGGCCGCCCGGCCGGACAGCGTGCTCATCGACCGCGGCGCCTACGAGGTGTTGTCGGGCCTGGTTCACGATGACGCTGACGATCCCGACGAGAGCGCGTCGGCGGCGTACCGCTTCAAGCGGCTGCGGCGACTCTCCGTGAAGGGCTACGCGCGGCTGCGGGCCTGGTCGGTGCGCCCGGTCAGCGAATCGTGACCTGACGGTTCGCCAGGCCCGAGCGGGCAGCGCGCTGCTCGGTGGTCAGGTCGGACGTGTCGGCGAGCGCCTCGGCGAGGTCCTTCGCGAACTTCTCGGCCGGCTGCTCGAGCGCCTCGGCGCCGGTGCCGACCTCGAGGTCCCAGACCGGCGCGAGCAGGCCGTGGGCGCGGAACATCCCGACCAGCCGCGAGCCGGGGACCAGGGCGTCCTGGCCGGCCGCGTGCAACCGCGAGAGCGCGTCGAGCAGTTGGTCCTCGGGCTCGGGCATCACCCAGCGCAGGTGCTCCTTGGTGCCGACGTCGGTCCAGTACGCCGCCGACACCGACGCGAGCCGGGAAGTGGGGGTGGTCGTGGAGTCGGCCTGCTCGATCAGCGCCTCGGCCGCCTCGCGGTCGTCGAAGACGTCGGACCAGTAGGCGAAGCCGTCATGGACGGTGATGTCGAGCGCGTCGCCGGTGACGAGGTCCTGCAGCCGCGGCCCGGGACCCGGCGGGTCGGTGAGCCCGACGAGCCCGGCGCCCTTCTCGGCCTCGAGCGCGCGCGTGAGGACGGCGGCCAGGTCGCGCGACGGGTCGCCGAACTGGTGCTGCACCTGCAGCCCGAGCCAGACGTCGCCGTTGTCGCGCACCATGGCGGGCGCCGCCATCGGCAGCAGGGTGCAGAGCTGGACACTGCGGTCGGTGTCCTTCACGGCCAACGGTGCGGTCGCCGCGGGCACCAGCTCGCGCAGGGCGACGAGATCGCACTCCGACGGGAGCCCCTCGAACGGCCGGCCGACGTACACCTCGCCGGCGCCGCCGGGCGCACCGTGGCACGCCTTGTAGCGCTTCCCCGATCCGCACGGGCACGGCTGCCGCGGCCCGACCTCACCCTCGGGAGCGGCGACGTCGCGGGCTTTGGTGCGGGAGCGCTTGGCCATGGGTGGGAACGATAGTCCGGCCCTTGCGACTATCCCGTCCCGGTGTCCCCCAGCAGCCCCAGGATGTACGCCGGCCGGTCGGTGATCACGGCCTTGACGCCGAGGTCGAGGCAGACCTGGAGGTTCTCGGGCGTGTTGACCGTCCACACGTGGATGTCGTGGCCGGCGCGAGAGATGCGCGAGCCCAGCTTGGGGTGCTCGCGGAGCTCGGCGATGCCGGGGCCGACGATCCAGTCCTTGCCGATCGCCCGCCGCAGCATCGGCCAGTACTGCGCGTGCTCGATCAGCTGGACCACCTGGACGTCCGGCGCGAGGCGCTCCACTCGTTGCAGCGCGGTGAACGAGAAGCTCATCACCCGCGCCGGCGTTCCGGCCCGGTCCCACCCGAAGTCACGGAGCATCTCGACGAGCCGCTTCTCCACCAGGCCGGCGTAGCGCGTCGGGTGCTTCGTCTCGATGGCGACCTCGATGCGACGGTCGTAGTCCGCCACCGTCTCGAGCAGCCGCCGCAGCGTCAGCACCTGGTCGAAGGTCTCGTCGCGGTCGGGTGCCTCGTCGTCGAGCTCGGCCCACGGGTTCTTCCACGACGCGAAGTCCAGCTCGCTCAGCTCGGACAGCTCCATCGTGGACACCACCCCGCGCTGGCTGGCGGTACGGCGCAGGTCGCGGTCGTGCACGCACACGAGATGCCCGTCGGCGGTCAGTCGTACGTCGCACTCGAGCGCCTCGGCGCCGGCGTCCATGGCGGCGACGTAGGCGCCCAGGGTGTGTTCGGCGTTCTCGTGGCTGGCGCCGCGGTGAGCGACCACCTGGGGCCTCATGCCCTCATTGTGTCGCCCGCGAGCCCTCCGGCGCGACCCATCGGCGGCGCGTCCTGACAAGCGACACCCGGCGCACGTCATTGCCGTACGCCGGGTGTCGGGGTTGTTGTCCCGCTTTCACTCCGGGTCCGCGATCACGTAGCGGGCACCGAGAGCGCGAGCAGCCACCACCGCTGCGGCAGCGGCCAGGATCACGTCCTTCAGCACGTACTGCGCCTCCAGCGTCGGCAGACCACCGGGGAACATGTCGCCGGCGAACAGCACGACCGGGGTCATGATCCCGACCAGCCAGCCGGCCATCGCGACCAGCCCGAGCCGTAGCCCGACGCCGGTCAGCAGGCTGAGGCCGATGAAGGTCTCCAGCACCGCCGTGCCGACCGAGGCCGCGGTGCCGTTCACGATGCCGAGGGTCAGGACGTCGGTGGTGCGCTGCACCAGGCCCTCCGCCGGCGACGCGCCGGGGAAGTACTTCAGCGCGCCGAAGCCGAGGATCACCAGGCCGAGACTGATCCGCAGCCAGTCGATGCTGTGCGCGGTGAGCGTGGCGGCGATCCGGGCGATCGGAGGGGCCGGGCGCCCGATGGTGGAAATGGACATCTGCTTCTCCTTCTGACCGGGGCCCGGGAGTCGAGCCCGACAGTCACCGACGCTCCCGTGATCGGGGCTCGATCGCGTCCGTCAGCGGACGACACCTCGGCTGCGCAATCGGGCGGACGCCGATGCTTTCCGTACGCCGCGCTGCGTAGGTCTCCGTACGCTCGACCCAGAGGAAGGGACTCCCGAGAGGACGCGCATGACCGAGCCCGACGCCGCGCTCTCCGTCGTACCCGCCAACACGGTGAGCTGGGACGACCTCCAGCTCGTCTTCGGGACCCGCGGCGCCGCCTCCAGATGCCAGTGCCAGCGCTACAAGCTGGCGCTGAAGGAGTCGTTCGGATCCTTCCCGGCCGAGGAGCGCGCGTTCCGGCTGCGCCAGCAGACCGACTGCGGCCACCCGAGGTCGAAGACGACCAGTGGACTGCTTGCCTACCTCGACGACGAGCCGGTCGGCTGGTGCGCGATCGAGCCGCGCACGGAGTACGACGGGCTGCTCCGCGTCTTCCGGGTCCCCTGGGACGGCCGCGACGAGGACCGCCAGGACCCGACGGTGTGGGCGGTGACCTGCCTGCTGGCCCGCGCTGCCACGCTGGAGGCCTACCCGATCACCACCACCGCCGTGATCAGCGAGGAGCTGCACGTCGGCACGGTGCCGACGTTCGAGGCCGCGGGGCTTTCCGTGGTCAGCCGGCCGTCCCCGCGCCGGGTCGTCATGCGGATCGACTACTGAGCACCTCGCGCAGTCGCTCGGCGAACGCCTCCGGCTCGCCGGCGTAGCCGTACTCGCCACCCATGAAGCCCCCGTGGTGGCTGGGGAAGACGGCCAGCTCGCTGCCGAGCTCGGCCGCCAGTGCCTCGGACGACCGCCAGGTCAGGGTGTCCTTGGACTCGATGCCGGCAGCCACCACTACCCGAGTCGGCCCGGCCGTGAGCCGGCCGAACTTGGGCCGGTACGCCGTCACCGCGTTCGAGACGCCGGACAGCAACGGGTCGTCCCGTGAGCCGTCGTCCTCGGTCGGCATGCCGAACGCTGCGGGGTCCGGCAGCGGCTGTGCGATGAACTCGTCGGTGAGCTCCCCCTGCCACGCGCCCAGGGCGACGAAGGCAGCCATCCCGGCGCCGAAACCACCCGCCCGGTAGGCGTCCTGGATCGCGCGCTCGGCGGCGAAGGCCAGGTCGGCGTCCGGTAGCACGGTGAGCAGTGGCGGCTCGTGCGCGACCACGGTCGACACGTCCTCGGGGTGGGCAGTGACCAGGGCCAAGGCAGTGATCGCTCCCCCGCTGCTGCCGAACAGCTGCACCGGGCCGACGCCCAGCTCGCCGATCAGCCCGTGCAGGTCCTCGGCCTGCTGCTCGGGTGTGTTGTCCGTACGACCGTCAGTGCGCGTGCTCCGGCCCAGGCCGCGCGGGTCTGGGGTGACGATGGTGCGGTCCGGGAGGTGCTGGACCAGGGCGGTGAACCCGCTGGCGTCCATGGGCTGGCCGATCAGCACCAACGGCGGTCTGCCGTCCGCCGTCGGGAGTGGTCCGTGGACGTCGTACACGATGGCGGCGCCCGGGACGGCGTAGGTGTGGGTCTCTGTCATGCGCCTGTAGACCCGCGGCCGCCGACGGAAGTCATCGGCGGTGGTAGGCCTTGTTGGCGATCCGCCATTCATCCTCGACCCGGACCAGCACGAAGACGTCGGTGAACGTGTCCGGGCCGTGCTGCAGGGTCATCGTCGCCGTTCCGACCGTGCCGTCGACGTGCACCCGCTCGATCCGCCGGCGCCGGTCCGGCTCGTCGGCCGCCGGCGTACCACCGAAGAGGCCGCAGTACTCGTCCAGCCCCCACGACACGAACCGCCCGTCTCGCAGCCCCTCCACGTGCGCCGTGGGCAGGAACGCGCGCCGGAAGTGCGTGGGATCGCCGGTGGCGTGGCCGCGGATGTACGCCCGCAGCGGTTCGAGTACGTCGTCCGGCGCGACCACGGCGTCGCCATCCGGGTCGGTGAGCGCGAACAGGTCGTCGTCCTCGGCGACGGCGCCCGATGCGAGCACCCCGGTCACCCGGTCGGCGAGTGTCTGGGCGGCCGGCGTCTCGGCGGCAAGCAGCGCCAGGTCCTTCGCCAGCGCCGCAGTCGTGAAGTGCGCCGGTGGTCGATCCCGCTTGCCTTGCACGAGGTAGCCGAGAGCACTCCGCTCGAGGACGTCGAGTGCCGCGTCCGGAGACACCCCGAGGTCGTCGGCGTACCTGCGCGAGTCGCGGACCGCGAGCACCGCGCCACCCAAGGCGCTGTTGGCCACCAGCTTGAGCGCGGCCGCATCGGCCACGCTGCCTGCGCGGACGACCTCGCCGAGGTCGGCGAGCAGTGCCTCGGCCGGTCCGAGGTCGGCCAGCGCGGTGCCGACGAGGACCTTGAGGGTCCCGCCGAGCACCGCCGGGACCGAGCCCATCACCGGCGCGTGGAGGTAGCCGGCGCCGGTTGCCTGCACCGCCTTCTCATGTGCCACCGCTTCGGCGGGCGCGACCGTGGTCGTGTTGATGACCACCTGGTCCGCGGAGAGGTACGGCGCGCACTCGGCCAGCACCTGGTCGCAGGCGGGTCCGTCGAAGAGGGCCAGGAGCACGATGTCGGCGTCGGTCACCACGGGTCCGACCTCCGTGCCACTCGATCTGGTCCAGCCGGTCACGGTCCAGCCGCGGTCGCGGAGGCGGGTGGTCATCGCCGTGCCCATCCGGCCCAGGCCGAGGACGGCGACCGTCGAGGTAGGGGTCGTCATGCGGTCAAGCGTGCGGGGCCACGCGATGTGCGACAAGCGCAGGTTCGGCATGGATGACATGCGGTTCACGCATACTTGTCGCATGACCCTGTCGGCCTGGCGGACCTACCTGGAGGTGTGCCGTCTCGGATCCCTCTCGGCCGCCGCGGTCGAGCTCGGCTACACGCAGTCCGCGGTCTCCCGGCAGATCGCCACCCTGGAGCGCTCGGCCGGGACCCGGCTGCTCGAGCGACGGCCGCGTGGCGTCGTACCGACCCCGGCCGGTGAGGCGTTCCGGCACCACGCCCGGATCGTCGTCAACGAGGCGGCTCGGGCGTTCCAGTCGGCCCGCGACGTACCCGATCAACCGGCGCTGCCGCTCGCCGTCGGCGCCACCCCGGCGATCGCCGCGAGTATCGTCCCGGTGGCGCTCGCTCGGCTCGAGGCGGACCGCGGGCGGCTGCCCTGGACGCTGCTGCCCGCGCTGAGCGCCGAGCTGCAGGCGATGACGCTGGGCGGCGAGGTCGACCTGGCGGTCGTCACCGACGCACCACCGGGTCTGGGTGACGATCCGCGGCTGGAGCGACGGCTGGTCGGCATGGACGAGATGTGCGTGATGGTGCCGGTCGGGCACCCGGTGGCCTCGGAGCAGCGGATCGGGATCGCTGACCTCTCCGACGAGCCGTGGGTCGAGGACAACGAGGGGTCCGCCGCACTGCTGCGCCAGACCGCCGGCCGCGCGGGCGTGGAGATCCGGATCGAACGCACCGCCGCCGACCTGTTCGGCAAGATGGCGCTGGTCGCGGCCGGGCACGCGATCGCGCTGGCGCCCGGCGTACTGGCTCCGTCCCTGCGCCGCGACGTGGTCGCGGTGGCGCTGGACGACGCCCCGCAGCGCGGCATCTACACGATCACCCGGGCCGCGGCCGAGCCGCATCCGCTGGTCGAGCCGCTGGCGGACGAGCTGGTCCGGGCGCTCGAAGAGGTCAACGGCTCCTGAGGAACTTGCCGAAGTGCGGCACCGTGAACGCCACGCTCCCCCGCTCCGCCGAGAACACCAGGCCCTTCTTGATCAGCCCGTCGCGTGAGGGTGAGAGCGACTGCGGCTTGCGGTCGAGGTGCCGCGCGATGTCGGCGGTCGCCACCGGGTCGTCGCCCGCGACACCGAGCTCGGCCATCGCGCTCATGTAGTCGCGCTCGGCCGGGGTGGCCCGGTCGAACCGGGCGCCGAAGAACCCCACCGCGAGCTCGGCCTCCGCCTCGGGCGCCGCCTCCTGTACGTCGCCCCGCGTGATGGGCGACCCGACCGCGGCGTCCCAGGTGACCTTGCCGTAGGCCTGCACGAAGTAGGGGTAGCCGTCGGTCAGCGCGTAGAGCTCCTCGATGGCGGTGTCCTCGAACGTCACGTCCTCGCTCCCTGCCGGCACCCGCCAGGCGCGCTCGGCCATGTCGCGCGGCAGCCGGTCGACGGAGACGTAGCGGAACAGCCGCTCGGCGTACGACTTCGACGCGGCGAGGGCGACCGGCAGATGCGGCAGGCCGGCGCCGACCACCAGCAGCGGTGCGCCCTGCTGGCTGATCTCGTGACAGGCACCGCAGAGCGCGGCGAGCTCGTCGTTGCTGATGTCCTGCATCTCGTCGACGAACAGCGCGATGCCCACGCCGAGGTCGCCGGCCAGCGCGGCGACATCGCCGAACAGCTCCACCAGGTCGAGCTCGAGGTCACCGGAGTCGGCGCGGCCGCGGACCGCGACGGCGTCGACGGGAGGCGACCAGCGCATCCCCTTGCGGTCGTTCTGCTGGGTGCGGAGCGCGAAGGACTTGAGTACGCCGGCGACCCGATCGACCTGGTCGGGATCGCGATGCCGGTGGGAGACCTCGCGGACGGCGGCGTGCACCGCCTGGGCCACGGGGATCCGGATGCTGCGGTCCGGCCGGGCCTCGACCTTGCCGGTCCCCCACGCCCTGGTGACCGCCTGACCGCGGAGCGCGTTGAGCAGCACGGTCTTGCCGACCCCGCGCAGCCCGGACAGCACCATGCTGCGCTCGGGCCGACCCGCCGCGACCCGCTCCAGGGTCACCGCGAACTGCTCGAGCTCCCGGTCGCGACCCGCCAGCTCGGGCGGACGCTGCCCGGCCCCGGGCGCGTACGGGTTGCGGATCGGGTCCATGCCAGGACCGTATCCGGGTATCTAGCGGATTCCTTAGATTGACGCGCGGACTATCCGGCCTTGGCGGAGGAGGAGACGGCGGAGAGGCCGGACGCCAGGCCGGCGATCAGGGCCGGAACCTCCGAGGCGGGCACCCGGAACGACCCCGCGCACACGTTGTCCCGCCACAGGGACAGGACGACCACGTCGGCCTCGGGGTGCCAGGTCACTCGGAGGGCGCGGTCGCCGCCGCGGTCGTCGACGAAGACCGACCCCGTCGTGGGCAACGGGCGGACCGGTGGCACCGCTACATTCTGCGCCCGGATGCCCCTCGGAGTACAGAGTCGAGCGGTCACCCCCGGGGTACCGAGAGCCTGTGGATACCCTCACGGCGCTGTGGACCCTCGCCATCCTGGTGGTGATGGTGAGCGTGCCGATGGCGTTCGTCCGCGGGTACGCGTACCTCTCCGGCGAACGCGACCACGTCCGCACCATGCGGATCGCGATGGTGGTCTCGGTGGCCATCGCGGGCACTGCGGTCGCCGCCCTCATCGGACTCTCCATCGCCCGGATCGCGGAGTAGGCGCCGCTCACTAGACTCGACGCCGTGCCGGAGCTGCCCGAGGTGGAGGCGCTGGCCCTCGACCTGAAGGGCCGGCTCGAGGGGCGCGCCATCGCCAAGGTCCACATCGCGGCGTTCAGCGCACTGAAGACCTACGACCCGCCACTGACCGCCCTCGAGGGGAGCTTCGTCGACGACGTGACCCGGCACGGCAAGTTCCTCGACGTCCACGTGTCCGGGCTGCATCTGATCTTTCATCTCGCCCGCGCGGGCTGGGTCCGGTGGCGCGACGAGGTGCCCACCATCCCGCCCCGGCCGAGCAACAAGTCGACGCTCGCCGTGCGCGTGGTTCTCGACGACCAGTCCGGGCTCGACATCACAGAGGCCGGCACGAAGAAGTCGTTGGCGATGTACGTCGTCCGCGCACCCGGCGACATCCCGGGCATCGCCCGCCTGGGACCCGACCCGCTCAGCGACGAGTTCACGGTCGAGGTGCTGCGCGGCATCCTCGAGCGGGAGGGGCGCAAGCAGATCAAGGGCGTGCTGAGGCACCAGGGCACGATCGCCGGCATCGGCAACGCTTACAGCGACGAGCTCCTGCACGCCGCGAAGATGTCGCCGTTCAAGCCCGCCAACAGCCTCGACGACACCGAGCTCGCGACGCTGTACTCAGCGATCCGCGACGTGCTCGGTGCCGCCGTCGAACGCTCGCGCGGACTCCATGCGAGCGAGCTGAAGGGCGAGAAGAAGTCCAACCTCGCGGTCCACGGCCGGACCGGCGAGAAGTGTCCCGTCTGCGGCGACGTGGTGCGCGAGGTGTCGTTCGCCGACTCGAGCCTGCAGTACTGCGCCACCTGCCAGACCGGCGGCAAGCCGCTCGCCGACCGCCGGATGAGCAAGCTGCTCAAGTAGCAGCAAGAGCTGTCCGGCGGCCGGCCGCGCGCTACTCCGTCGGGAACTCGAAGTCCGTCGGGATGCTGAAGTCGGTCGGGAAGCTGAAGTCCGTCGGGAGCGTGAAGTCCGTCGGGAAGCTGAAGTCCGTCGGCAGGTCCGTCGGGAGGTCCGTCGGGATGTCGGTCGGGAGGTCCGTCGGGATGTCCGTCGGGACGTCCGTCGCTCCGAAGCACTTCTCGCCCGTGTAGGTGAAGAACGCCGTCACCTTGGCGTACTCGTCCTCGGACAGGCCGAGCGCCTCCCTGAGCTCTTCCTCGCTCGCGGCGTTCTCGAACTCGCCGATGTCGTCGGCGTCGACGTCGTTGATGGCCTGGAGGTAGAGCTCGAAGCCCTCGCGTGCGTCGTCGGGGATGTCCTCCGGCGTGCCGATCTCGGACAGCTCGTCGGCCAGCTCGTGGGCCTGGTCGACCTTCTCCTCGTCGGAGAGGTCGTCGCCGATCTCCTCGTCGAAGGCGTTCAGCCCGTCGCAGAACTCCTCGACGCTGGCGCTGTCGGGCGCGTCCTCGGCGTTGCCGCCGCCGCCGTCATCGTCGCCGGTGAGCAGCACCGCGGCGGCGACCCCGCCGCCGGCCAGTACCAGCACCGCGGCGACGATGATCGCGATCACCTTGCCGCTGATCCCGCCGCCGCTACCGGGGGGCGGACCACCCATGTATTCGGGGGGACCACCACCGGGGGGACCGGGGTACTGCGGGCCGCCGGGGGGCTGGCCGCCCTGCGGCGGCCCTTGGTAGGGCGGGGGTCCTCCTGGAGGACCCTGGTTCGGCGGCGGTGGCGGCGGGTAGTTCGACATGAGCCCTCCTAGAGATTCGTGCTGATAGTAAGGCGGGGGCCGGCCGCTCAACAGAGTGGCCGGCCCCGGCAATGGATCAGGCGATCGCTGTGATCACTCTGCGGGCGCGTCGCTGCTGCACTCCTTGGTGGCGTACTCGTCGAAGGAGGCCGCCTTCTCCTCGTCGTCCTTGCTGACCTTCGCGAACTCGCCGCTTTGGTCCTCGATCGCCTTCTGGACATCGCCCGCATCGAGGTCGCCGAGCGCCTCGACGGTGATCTCGAAGCCCTCGCGAGCCTCGTCCGAGATGTTCTCGGGGGTGCCGACCTCGTCGAGCTTCTCGGCGTAGTCCTTCAGCGCGTCGACCAAGGCCTCGGCCTGGGACTCCGGCGAGCCCTCCGGGTCGATCGCATCGAGCGCTTCCGTGTTGCCGTTGTAGGCCTCGCAGAAGTCCTCCGCGCTGGCATCGGTCGGGGCGCCGCCGCAGGCGGTCAGGGAGAACGCGAGCAGCATGCCCGCGCTTCCGGCACCGGCGAAACGCTTGATCGAACCCATCAGTGGAGCCCTCCTTGGGGGGTCACTCAGCCGGAGCCTCGGCACAGGCGGTGCTGGCGTACGTCAAGAACGCGGTGATCTTCTTGTAGTCGTCGTCGGACGCACCGAGGGCGTCCTTGAAGTCGTCCTCGCTCTCAGCGCCCGTGAACTTCTCGACGTCGTCCGCGTCAAGATCCTTGATGGCGTCGACGAAGATCTCGAAACCCTCCCGCTCTTCGTCGGAGATGTCCTCGGGAGTACCGACGTCGATGATCTCTTCCGCCTGCTCCTTCGCCTCATCGGCCTGGTCCTCAGCCGAGGCATCGGCGTCCAGGTCGGAGGTCTGGTTGTAGGCCTTGCAGAAGTCTTCCGTGCTCGCATCGTCAGGGGCGTCGGATGCACCGCCGCCGCATGCGGTCAGGGAGAACCCCAGCAGCACGGCCGCGCTGGCGGCACCGGCAAATCGCTTGATCGGACTCATCAGGTGTTTCCTTTCGGGCAGGTCGGGGCAGCGGCCATCGCGCCGCGGACGTTCGTTGGGTCAGGAAACCAGGGTCACTCGGTGGGGATGTCGGAGATGTCGCCGAAGCAGGTCGAGACGGCGTACTCGAAGAACGCGCTGAACTCCTTCTCGTCGATGTCCAGCTGCTCGGCGGCCTCTTCCTCGCTCGCGTCGGCCAGCTCCTTGACGTCGTCCTCGTTGATGTCCTTGAGCACCTCGACGTAGGCCTCGAAGCCCGCGCGGGCGTCGTCGGAGATGCCCTCGGGCGTTCCGACCTCTTCCAGCTTGTCCCCGAGCTCCTGCGCGGCGTCGACCTGGGCCTCCACGTCGTCCTCCGCACCGATCTCGGTCTGCGCGTTGAAGGTTTCGCAGAAGTCGTCCTCGCTCGCGTCCTCGGGTGCGTCGACCCCGCCGCAGGCGGAGAGCGAGAGGGCCAGGAGCACTGCCGCGCTCGATGCGGCGGCGTATCGCTTGATGTGGCTCATCAGGGGGTTCCTTTCGGGGAGGTGCGGGCGGCGACGATCATGCCCATCCGCCGGACATTCATTCACGTCAGTTGACGGTCCGCAAACACCATCGGTTCCGGAATCGTGAACAGTCGGGGAAGTCCTTGCAGATATTGAGGCCGCGGCAACGCCTCCGCGCCCAGGCTGATCAGGTGCGGCGTGAGCCATTGCACGTCGATCAGCCGGCCCTCGGCATGCTCGTCGGCCAGCGCCTCGACGAGCCCGACCAGCGCCACCTTGGACGCGTCGGTGACCCGGTGGAACATCGACTCGCCCGCGAAGAGCCCGCCGATCGCCACGCCGTAGAGGCCGCCCGCCAGGCGGCCGTCCTGCCAGGCCTCCACCGAGTGCGCCCAGCCGAGGTCGTGGAGGCGGTGGTACGCCGCGGCGATCCGCGTGTCGATCCACGCCCCGGGACGCTTCGGGTCGGCGCACGCCTCGACCACCTCCGAGAAGCTGGTGTCGATCCGGATCTCGAAATGCCGCCGCGAGCGGCGCAGCGACCGCGAGACCACCAGGTGATCCAGCTTCAGCACGCCTCGGGTGGCCGGGGACCACCAGGCCATCGGACTGCGCCGTCCCCCGACCGGCATCGGGAACAGCCCGCGGCGGTACGCCTCGAGGATCGTGCCCGGCTCCAGATCGGCGCCCACGCCCACCAGGTCGTCGTCCGGGTCGTACGACGTCGGGTCCCCGAACGTCCAGCGCGTGGGCGGCGGCTCCGTGGGCACCGACCGACAGTAGACAAGATCAACCTAGGATCGACCCATGGGCGTGAAGGAAACGGTGGGGCGGCAGCTGGCCCCGAGGGTCACCCGACTCGCGCCCAGCCTCACCGCCGGATTCGTCCGGGAGGCGCTGGACCGGGCGATCCGCGGCGTCGGCCCGCTCCCCCCGGCAGCGAAGGCGGCCGAGAAGCAGCTCGCCGAGCAGAACGGCGACGTCGCCAAAGCGGTCCGTGAGCTGATCGAGAACCACGTGCGGTACGCCGGCGCCCAGGGCTTCGTGACCAACCTCGGCGGCCTGGTGACCGCGGCGCTCACCATCCCGGCCAACATCACCGGACTGGCGCTGATCCAGTGCCGGATGGTCGCGGGCATCGCGCACCTGCGCGGCTACGACCTCGAGGACCCGCGGGTGCGCAACGCGATCCTCGTCGGCATCCTCGGCGAGGACTCCGTCAACGCCCTGATCAAGCGGCGCAAGATCCCGGCCCCGCCGATGGCGCTGGCCACGGCACCGCAGCACGACCCCAACCTCGACGCGACGATCTCTGTCGAGGTCGCCACCGACCTGATCTCCCGGGTCGCCGGCAAGCGGCTGGCCACCACGGTGGGCCGGCGGGTACCCGTCGTGGGCGGGCTCGTCGGCGCGAGCGCCGACGGCTACATCACCTGGCGGATCGGCCGCTACGTCGACCGCGAGCTGTTGCCGCGCGCCGCGCGGTAGGCCCGCAGCAGTCCGCGGCCCACTCGGGCCCGCTGGAGCCGGCGTACGACCTTCGCGCGGAAGCGGTACGTCGGCCGCAGGTAGGAGCGCTCCAACGCAGCCTGCGTCTCGGCGACCTCGGCCCCCAGGCGCTCCTCGACGCGTCGCAGTCGGGCGTTCTCGAGGAGCAGCGCGGTGATCGCGTCGACCGCGGCGCCCGCCACCTGCTTCTCGGAGGGCTCGTCGGGGTCGGCCCAGGCGGTCGGCGCCGGGCCGATCAGCTCGCCCAGGTCACCGACGACGTCGTACCCGCGCGCGGCGACCTCGTCGACCCAGCTCTGCTGGAGGTCGCGCACCCAGTCGTAGTCGGCGGGCGGCAGCCCGAGTCGCGGTGACTGCCGCCGCCGGGACAGGGTCTGGTGGGCCAACAGCTCGCGCACCAGCGGCCGGTAGTCGGCCGGCGCGAGGTCGCGGTTGGCAGCCCGGTTGATCCGCCGGATCAGCGCGGTCTCGGGCGCCCCGAGGGACGGGTTCGCCCGGTCGGGCTCGAGGTCGAGGTCGAGGCCGTCGAGCCCGAAGACCTGGCTGAAGCGCTTCCAGAGCAGCTCGGGCGCGCCACCCGCGGGCGGCACCGTCACCAGGTGGATCCGTTCCGGCGGCAGGTCGTGGCCCCAGCGCTCGAGGATGTCGGGGATCTCCTGCACGCCCCAGAACCAGGTGGCGATCCGGCTCTCGCGCTCGGGGTCGCGGATCTGGTCGAGGAACGCGCGGTAGCCGATCCCGCTGCGGTGCTTGACGTTCTCCTGCCACTCGGCCGGGATCTGCCGGACCAGGTCGCGCACCGACAGCACGATGTGGATCTCGGCGCCGTCGTCGTGACCGAGCGAGGTCAGCGCCCGGCCCACCTGCGAGCGCGACGCGGTGGCCAGGATCTCGTGGCTGATGATCGAGGTGTGCCGGTGGTCGCGCACCTGCTCGGCCAGCCGGTCCCAGGCCCCGATCGCCTCGGTCTCGAGGCCGCCCCATGGCATCCGCATCAGGTCGAGCGATGCCAGGAAGTGGGCGTCGAACCGGTCGGCGGGGTAGCGGATGCCGGCATGCGCGAGCACCCTGCGGTTGCGGAACAGCACGTCCTGGAGGTACGACGTGCCGGTCTTGGGGGTGCCCACGTGCAGCAGCACTCGACTGCTCATCCAGACACCTCCTCCGGTCGCCGGTCGCCGTGCGCCAACAGCAGGCGCACCGCCAGCGACAGCACCCCGGCGTCGTCGGGGGTGGATCCCTCGGCGGGCGCGTCGGGGACCAGCGCGTCCGGGTCGCCGTGAACAGCGTAACCAGCGCGGAGCAGCGCATCGCGCATCCGCGCGGCCCGGTCCCGGACCCACTCCACGTGTTCCGCCGGGAGCCCTAGGGCCAACCCCGGCGCCGCGCCCAGCCGCGGCCCCAACGTCTCCCGGAGCAGCCGGGCGCGTTTGGCGGGCAGCACCAACAGGCCGAGTGGTGCGGAGACCCGACGGGCCAGGTCGACCGCGTCGGCGGCGTACGCCGGAGGAGCCTGCAGCGAACGACGTGCCCCCACCAGGGCGGGCACGCGCTCGGCCCCGATCACGATCTGCACCCGCTCCGGTCCGACCCGCTGGGCCCAGGCGCGAGCGAACGCGACCAGGTCGGCGCGGGGCGGCACCCGGTCGTGGCCGGCGAACCCGCCCAGCCAGTCGGGCCAGGGAGCACCGCCCTCGGCGAAGGCGCGCGCGGTCCAGGCGTCGATCAGCATCGTGCCGAGGTCGGTACCGAGCACCAGGATCGTCGGTCGGCGGCCGCCGGGCGGGCGGCCGCGGCGGCTCAGCTCGGCGCGCGCCGGATCGGCCAGCCAGGGGTCGCCGACGAGCCGGTAGGCGCGGCGCCAGGGTCGGGGCCGGGCGAGGGGCTCCGGCCGCGGCGTTCCCGCGGCAACCAGGTCCTCGGCGATCAGGCCGGTCGCGACCCGGGTCAGCTCGGCGTCGGGGAGCGTGGCGGGGTCGACCGGCTTCGGTCCGAACCGGGACTCGTCGACCGCGCCGACAAGCTCGAGGTCGGCCCGGCCCCGCCCGGGTGCGCTGGCGGTCAGCACCCGCTCGACGAGGTCCGGGCCGGGGGTGCCTTCGGCGTTGATCCGCCGCAGCAGCTCCAGCTGCTGGGCGCCGGGCAGGTAGCGATCGCCGCGGTCGCCGGCACCGGTGAACTCGTGCCAGGGGGTGGTCGCGCCGTCGCGCAGCGCGGCGACCCAGCCCCATGCCCGGCGCTCGCCGGCCTCGGCCTCGGTCACCTAGTCGCGCCGGGCGGCGCGCCGGATCTTGGCGACGAGCGCATCGTCGGGGTCGGGGCGGCGGGCCGCCTCGCGGGTCATCGCGGAGAGCGCGTCCAGCGCCGCCGCGAGCTGCTTCTTCGCGCGGACCTTGTCGGGGTCCATCCACTCCTCGTCCGGCACCGGCGGTGCGGGGTAGAGATCGTCCAGCTCGCCGACCACGTCGACGCCCGAGCCCTTGATCCAGTCGACCCAGCGGTCGGCCTCGGAGTGGGCCCAGGGGTGCATCCGCGACGGCAGCAGCAGCGGCGCGGATCGGTTCTGGATCAGCCGGTCCTCGGCGAGCATCCCCCGGATCAGCTCGTCGAAGCTTCCCTCGCGTCGGGTCGTCCGGTCCATCCGGCGGTTGAGCTGCCGGATCAGCTGGGTCTCGGCGACGCCGAGCGACTCGTTGTGCCGAGTGCTTTCCTCCGGCGCCCACGCCGGGTCGATGCCGAACGCCGCGCAGAACCGCTGCCACAGCAGGCCACCGCGTTCATGCGGCACCGTCACGACGTGGACCTGCTCCGGGGCCAGCCCCGCGCTCCAGGTGCCGAGCACCGCAGGCAGGTCGAAGGCGCGGGCGAACCACGGGCGCTTGTTCTCGACCCGCTTGAGATAGCTGCGATAGGTCCACTTGCGGCCCTGCTTGATGCTCTCCTGCCAGGCGGCCGGCAGCTGCCTGGCCAGGTCCCGAGCCGAGTAGACGATGTGCAGCTCGGCGCCGGCCAGGTCCTGCTTGGCCTTCGCCACCTTCGCTGCAGTGGCGGGCGCGAGGATCTCGTGGCTGATGATGACGCTGCCGTTGAGCCGGCGGACCTTGCGCGCGAGCTGGTCCCAGCTGCCGCGGGCGTGGCCGGCCTTGCCGCCCCAGTCCTGGTCGAGGAGGTCGAGGGCCGCGCGGAAGTGGAAGAGCCCGGGACTGACCAGCGGCGACTTCGTGGGGAAGTGGACGTCGTGCTCGGCCAGGGTCTTGGCGTTGAGCGCGAGCCGGTCCTGGAGGTACGTCGTGCCCGTCTTCGGGGCTCCGATGTGCAGGTAGACGCGGCGGCTCACGGGGCCGATTCTGCCGCACCCGGTCCCAAGGCTCGTACGACGGCCGACGGGCTCGGCCGCCCGAGGTGCCCGGCCATCCACACGCTGGTGGCCACGACCTGGTCCAGGTCGACGCCGTGCTCGATGCCGAGACCGTTGAGCATCCAGACCAGGTCCTCGGTGGCGAGGTTGCCGGTGGCGCTCTTGGCGTAGGGGCAACCGCCGAGCCCGCCGGCGCTGGCGTCGTACGTCGTGATGCCGGCCTGCAGCGCCGAGTAGGTGTTGGCGAGTGCCTGTCCGTAGGTGTCGTGGAAGTGCATCGCGAGGTGGTCGCGGTCCATGCCGGCGTCGTCGAACGCCTCGATGAGATCGGTGACGTGGCCGGCGGTGCCGACCCCGATCGTGTCGCCGATGCTGAGCTGGCTGGCGCCGAGGTCGAACAGCCGCTTGCCGACCTCGACCACCTGGCCGATCGGCACCTCGCCCTCCCACGGGTCCCCGAAGCACATGGAGACGTAGGCGCGGACGTCGAGGCCGGCCTCGCGGGCCCGGCGCACGGTCGGCTCGAACATCGCGAACTGGTCCTCGAGCCCGCGGTTGAGGTTGCGCTGGGCGAACGTCTCGGTGGCCGAGCCGAAGATCGCGATGTGCTTGAGGCCGAGCTCGAGCGCCCGGTCCAGGCCGCGCTCGTTGGGCACCAGCACCGGCAGGTCGCGGCCGGCTTCGCCCAGCTCGGTCATCAGCTCGGCGGCGTCGGCGAGCTGCGGCACCCACTTCGGGTGCACGAAGCTGGTGGCCTCGACGATCGGCAGGCCGGCGGCGAGCAGGCGGCGTACGAACTCGGCCTTGACGTCGGTCGGCACCAGCGCGGACTCGTTCTGCAGACCGTCGCGCGCGCCGACCTCGTAGATCGTGACCTTGCACGGCAGGTTCATCCGCTCGCCTCCACGACGAACAGTGTCGCGCCGAGCGCCACCCGGTCGCCCTTGGTGGCGTCCACCTCCGTGACGGTGCCGGCGAACGGCGCCTTGAGAGCAAGCTCCATCTTCATCGCCTCGAGTACGCCGAGCACGTCGCCCTCCGCGACGGTCGCGCCGGCCTCGACGCGGACGTCGATCACGGTGCCGGGCATCGGGGCGGTGATGCTGCCGTCGCCGGTGGCGACCGCGTGGTCGCCGAAGACGTCGGGTCGCTCGAACACGAACCGCTGGCCGTGGTGGGCCACCTCGACCCGGTCGTGCCGGACCGCGGCCACCGCGCGCCGGGCCGGCGGCGGTCCGAGCGTGACGGGTTCGTCGAGCTCGACCACAACGGGTGCCGCGTCGAGTCCGAGCCGGAACCCGTCGGACCCGAACGGACCGCTCTCCTCGCGCTCGCTGAGAAAGACCTCCCAGGCCGCGAGCTCGCGGGCCGGGGCGGGGTCGGGCGCCGGCACCGAGCCTCCTGGAATCTGCACAGTGTCGAGCCAGGCGGTGTCGATGGTGGCGTCCCGGAACTCGTCACTCGCGGTGAGCGCACGCAGGAAGCCGACGTTGGTGGTCAGGCCCGAGGATCGCGGTGTCGTCGAGCGCCGCGACCAGCGCCCGGCGAGCGGACTCGCGGTCGGGGCCGTGGACGATGACCTTGCCGAGCATCGGGTCGTACGCCGTGCTGATCGTCTGGCCGGACTCCAGGGCATGGTCGACCCGGGCGTCGGCCGGCCACTGCACGTGCGTCGCGGTGCCGGCCTGCGGGCAGGAAGCCGCCGAAGGAGTCCTCGGCGTAGACCCGCGCCTCGATCGCGTGGCCGTCGAGCTGGAGCTGGTCCTGGGTGAACGGCAGCGGGTCACCGGCGGCGACGGCGAGCTGGAGGGCGACCAGGTCGAGCCCGGTCACGGCCTCGGTCACCGGGTGCTCGACCTGGAGCCGGGTGTTCATCTCCAGGAAGTAGAACTCGCCGCTGTCGGCATCGAGCAGGAACTCCACGGTGCCGGCGTTGACGTAGCCGACACTGCTGGCCAGGTCGACCGCGGACTGCCGGATCCGCTGCCGGGTCGGCTCGTCGAGGGTCGGCGCCGGTGCCTCTTCGATCACCTTCTGGTGCCGGCGCTGGGTGGAGCAGTCGCGCTCGAACAGGTGGACGACGTTGCCGTGGGTGTCGCCGAGCACCTGCACCTCGATGTGCCGGCCGCGCTCGACGTACTTCTCGACCAGGATCGTGTCGTCGCCGAACGCCGAGGCCGCCTCGCGCTTCGCGGCGGCGACTGCCTCGTCGAAGTCCTCGGCAGCGCGGACGATCCGCATGCCCTTGCCGCCGCCACCGGCGGCCGCCTTCACCAGAACGGGGAAGCCGCCTTCGTCGCCGTGCGGGACGACGGGTACGCCGGCGGCGACCGCGATCTCGCGGGCGGCGTCCTTGCGGCCCATCCGCTCCATCACCTCGGCGGACGGGCCGACGAACGTGATGCCGGCGGCTTCCACCGCGCGGACGAACTCGGCGCGCTCGGAGAGGAAGCCGTAGCCGGGGTGGATCGCGTCGGCGCCGGCCTCCTTCGCTGCCGCGACCACGGCGTCGATGTCGAGGTAGCTCTCGACGCGCACCGCCCGGTCGGCGGCGCGGACATGCAGCGCGTCGGCATCGAGATCGGTGTGGATCGCGACCGTGGTGATGCCGAGCTCGGCGGCGGTGCGGAAGACGCGGAGCGCGATCTCGCCACGGTTGGCGACCAGCAGGGTGTGCACGCCGGTCACATCCGGAAGACGCCGTAGGAGGGCTCGGGGATCGGGGCGTTGGCGGCAGCGGCCAGCCCCATCCCGAGGACCCGGCGGGTGTCGGCCGGGTCGATCACGCCGTCGTCCCAGAGCCGCGCGGTCGAGTAGTACGGCGAGCCCTGGGCGTCGTACTGCGCGCGGATCCGGTCCTTGAACTCGTCGACCGGGAGCGGGTCGTCGGGCCGGCGCACCTCGGCGAGCACGGCCGCGGCCTGCTCACCGCCCATCACCGAGATCCGGGCGTTGGGCCACATCCAGAGGAACCGCGGGTCGTAGGCGCGGCCGCACATGCCGTAGTTGCCGGCTCCGAACGAGCCGCCGATGACGACGGTGAACTTCGGCACCACGCTGCACGCGACCGCGGTGACCAGCTTGGCGCCGTCGCGGGCGATGCCGCGGTTCTCGTACTCCTTGCCGACCATGAAGCCGGTGATGTTCTGCAGGAACACGATCGGGACGCCGCGCTGGTTGCACAGCTCGATGAAGTGCGCGCCCTTGAGCGCCGACTCGCTGAACAGGATGCCGTTGTTGGCGACGATGCCGACGGGGTAGCCCCAGATCCGGGCGAAGCCGGTCACCAGGGTCTCGCCGTACAGCCGCTTGAACTCGTGGAACCGGCTGCCGTCGACGACGCGGCGGATCACCTCGCGGACGTCGTAGGGCGTGCGGGTGTCGGCGGGCACCACGTCGTACAACGTCTCGGGATCCTCGTGCGGGTCCTCGGGCTCGTGCCGTTCGATCGACGGCGGCACCGGTCGCTCGAACGTGGCGACGATGCTGCGCACGATGTCGAGCGCCTGGGCGTCGTCGTCGGCCAGATGGTCGACGACCCCGGAGATGCGAGCGTGGACGTCGCCGCCGCCGAGCTCCTCCGCGGTCACCACCTCGCCGGTCGCTGCCTTCACGAGCGGCGGGCCGCCGAGGAAGATCGTGCCCTGCTCCTTGACGATCACGGTCTCGTCGGACATCGCCGGGACGTAGGCGCCGCCCGCGGTGCAGGAGCCCATGACGCTGGCGATCTGCGGGATGCCGCGCGCCGAGAGGTTGGCCTGGTTGAAGAAGATCCGGCCGAAGTGCTCGCGGTCCGGGAAGACCTCGTCCTGCATCGGCAGGAACGCGCCGCCGGAGTCGACGAGGTAGACGCAGGGCAGCCGGTTGTCGGCCGCGACCGCCTGGGCGCGCAGGTGCTTCTTGACGGTGATCGGGTAGTAGGTGCCGCCCTTGACCGTCGCGTCGTTGGCGACCACCACGCACTCGCGGCCGCTGATCCGGCCGATCCCGGTGACGATGCCGGCGCTGGGGACGGCGTCGTCGTACATCCCGGTGGCGGCGAGCGCGCTCAGCTCGAGGAACGGGCTGCCCGGGTCGAGCAACCGGTCGACCCGGTCGCGGACCAGCAGCTTGCCCCGGTCGGTGTGCTTCGTCCGGGCCGCGTCGCTGCCGCCACGGCGGGCGGTCGCGAGCCGCTCGCGCAGGTCGGCGACGAGCTCCCTCAGATCCTCGGTCACTCCCTCAGGTTAGCGATCATTAACCTGGAACGCTAACCTTGTCCCCATGACCTCCGTCGCGCCCACCCGGCGCGAGCAGATCCTGGCCACCGCGGCCGAGCTGTTCGCGGCGCGCGGGTTCCACGGGGTGTCGGTGGCCGACCTCGGCGCGGCCTGCGGGATCTCCGGGCCGGCGCTCTACAAGCACTTCGCCTCCAAGGACGCGATGCTCGCCGAGATGCTGGTGTCGATCAGCGAGCGGCTGCTCGACGTCGGCCGCGAGCGCGTGGCGGCGGGCGAGGGTCTGCGCGGGCTGGTCGACTGGCACGTCGACTTCGCGCTGACCCACCGCCCACTGATCGTGGTGCAGGACCGGGACTGGGAGTCGCTGCCGGTCGAGGCCCGCGAGCGGGTGCGCGCCCTGCAGCGTTCGTACGTCGACCTCTGGGCCGCCGAGCTGAGAGCCGTCACTCGCGACCTCTCGCTCGCTGCCGCGCGGGCCCGGGCGCACGCGGTGTTCGGGCTGATCAACTCCACGCCGCACAGCGGCCGGCTGCCCGACGAGGAGATGCGGCGGATGCTGACCGACATGGCGCTGCGGGCCCTCGACTCGCCCGCGCCGTAGGGTGACGTGATGCGCGGGCGGCAGCGGTGGGTGCTCGTTGCTGCGGCCCTCCTCGGCATCGCCGGCGGCGTCGTGACCGCTGTCGTCGCCCCTGGTGCCTCGGACGACGGTCCCGGTTCGATCGCCGTCAACGACCCCCTTCGCCTCGGCATCCCCCAGGTCTCCCTGTCGTCCTGCACCGACGAGGCGGTGCTGGTTCTCGGCACCGGTGACAGCGCGGCCGCGCTGACCCCGATCGTGAGCGACGCCGGCGACGATGCCCGCTACCTGCGCACCGACGAGTCCTGCGAGACGATCTGGGCCGAAGGCGACGAGGTGCCGGAGTACGTCGTCTACGAAGGCCCCTTCGACACCGAGGTGGAACCGTGCCGGGTCTTCGTTCGAGGTGATGCCGGTCCGGTCACCAACCTCTCCGCGGGCAACGAGGCGTTCGTGCTGTGCGCCTGCGTGCTGCCGACCGCGGAGCTGGCCGGGCTCACCCCGCCGGGCCAGCCCGCCGCCGAGCCGGCACCCGTGGTGTGGGTGCAGATGCTGCAGCGGTTGCTGGGCGTCGAGGTCGACGGCTCCTACGACGACGCGACGGTCGACCGCGTGCGCGCCTTCCAGCGGGACAACGCGATCCTGCCGGCCGACGGGAAGGTCGGCGACCGCACCTGGAGCGCGCTGCGCGAGCAGCGGTGCGGCAACTTCGAGTTCTGACGCAACTCACGTCCGCCGGTGGAACCTGACCTTGCCTTCGGGGAGCTTGGTCATCGTGTACGACGGGTCGTGGGCTCGGGCGTGGTGGCGGGGACACAGCAGTCGGCCGTTCTTGACGCTGGTGTCGCCGCCTTCGGACCAGGGTTGGTGGTGGTGGGCGTGGCACATGCCGGGTGGCCAGTCGCAGCCTTCGGTGGTGCAGCCGCCCTGTTCGATGGTCAGCGCGATCCGTTGGGTCTTGGTGTGGAACCGGGTGGTGCGGCCGAGGTCGAGGACTTGGGACTTGGCTGCCGAGGACGGCGGGGATGATCCCGGCCTCACACGCCAGCTTCCGGGCCAGGCCGGGTGAGATGCGGTGGCCGGTGTCGAGCTGGGCGGCCTTGAGCTTGCCGAGCAGGGTCTCGTAGTCCATCAACACCACCACCGAGGCGGACATGCCGCCGGCGTTGGGGAGCCGGTCGGTCGGGTAGCGGGCCGACGTACTCCATGAACGCCAGACCGAGCTTGTGGTCGGTGGGCCGCGCATGGTTGGGCACGTAGCCGTCGACCGCGGCCCGGTGTTTGGGGGCGGCGTAGGCCATCAGGGTCTTCTTCAGCATCGCGCCGTGCAGCCCCGGGAGGGTGAACCGGCCGTGCCACTTGCCGTGGCCGTCCTCGTACATCCGGAACGTCGCCGCCGCCTCGGCGTCGCGCTCCTCTCGTCCAGCACCTTCGCTTCGTGGGCCTCGCCGACCTCGGGGGCGACCACGTCGAGGATCCGTTTGCCCAGGATCCGCAGCGCCTTGGCGTCGTGCTCGGCGGCGTAGCCGATCAACCGGGCCTGCGCATCGGTCACGATCTCGGGGTCGAGGTCGTCGGGGAGCGCGTCGATCGCGGCGATGATCACCTCGGCCTGGTCGACCAGCAGGTCGCCATCGGCCAGTGCGATCCGGACCGGCGCGTGGCCTCGGAGGCGAGCGCGGTGGCGAGCTTGGTCTTGCGGTGCGCACCGGCGCGGGTCTGTTTCGTCCGGTGCGCCCACCAGTGCGCGGTCGAGGTGGCGCCGCTGTCGGCCTCGACCTCGACCGTCTGACCGTGCGCAGCGAGCCGGGCTTCGAGCTCGGCCATCGCCGCGTTCAGTCGGGTGATCTCGACCATCGCCTCACGGGTCTCCGCGGGCGCCATCGACCAGGCCGGGACGTCACGGACGTCCTTGAGTGCCTCGTCGATCCGCGTGATCGCGGACCTGATCGGGTGGCTGGTCATGGGTCCATTTTGGCACTCACCACCGACATTCAAAGCCGCCGGAAATCCTCTGTGGAGAAGCCTCTGCGGACGCTCAGTTGTGGACGTTTCCCGCGTGGTTGAGCCGAAATCCACGCACTCACCGCAAGCCGGCAACGGCGACCAACCACCGCGCCCACCTCGCCCGCGTAGCCAGCCTTTCGGTCGCAACCACAGCGGACCCGCAGCACGCGCTCGCCGACCCCAACGTGTAGTGGTTTCGAGGCTCGCTGCGCTCGCACCTCAACCACCGTGTGGTCACCGCCCTGCCCAACTCAGAACAGGTGGTCGACCCGGGCGTCCGGATCGTCGAGCAGGTCCAGCACCCGCATGGCCCGAGCGGCGGCGTCGACGGCGATGTCGAGGTCGGCGTCGCCGGCGTCCTCGGGCTCGGTGGAGCCGGTCCGTTCGTGGAGCCGGGCCAGCAGGTCGTCGCGCGGAAGGCCGCGCAGGTGGAGCAGGACCAGCGGGTCGCGCTCGAGCAGCCAGGTCACCTGGCTCATCAGAGCGAGGGCGTGCACGCACGGATCGAGCCAGGCGTCGCAGGTGCAGGTCGCCTCGAGCTCGCCGCCGAAGGGCAGCAGCTCGACGCCCGCCTCGTCCGCGTGTTCGACCAGCGGGTGCGGCAGTTCGCCGGCGAGCAGCGCCGGTGCCCGCCCGGCTTCGGCGGCGACCACCTCCACGAGCGTGGCCACGGCCGCCTCGTCCAGGACAGGCAACACCACCTGCGCGGTGAACATCCCCTGGTTGTCTTCTACCGCCGCGACGATGGAGCCGATGTCGATGGTGATCCCGCCGACCGCGCCCGCTCGGGCGAGGGCGCGGGCGGCGCGCTGCTCCTTCTCGCCGTACGCCGACTCCTCGACCGCGCGCACCCAGGCCCGGCCCCACCAGGTCGAGGCCCGTCGGCCGCCGCGCCGCGCGGGGATGCGGGGGTGGACGACCGCGGGGGTCATTCGTCGAGTCGTTCCCGCCGCAGGGTGACCAGGTCCCGCAGCTCCTCGTTGCTGAGCTCGGTGAGGGCGGCGTCGCCGCGGCCGAGCACCGACTCGGCCAGCGCCCGCTTGCGGGTCAGCACCTCGGCGATCCGCTCCTCGATGGTCCCCCGAGTCACCATCCGATGCACCTGCACCGGCTTGGTCTGGCCGATCCGGTAGGCGCGGTCGGTGGCCTGCTCCTCGACCGCCGGGTTCCACCAGCGGTCGACGTGGATCACGTGGTCGGCGCGGGTGAGGTTGAGCCCGGTGCCGCCGGCCTTGAGGGACAGCAGGAAGACGGGTACGGCGCCGGCCTGGAACCGCGCCACCATCGCCTCGCGATCGCGCACGGCCGTGCCCCCGTGCAGGAACTGGTGCGGCACGCCCTGCTTGGCCCAGTGGGCCTCGAGCAGCCGGGCCATCGCGACGTACTGCGTGAAGACGAGCACTGCGCCGTCCTCGGCGAGCACCGTGCCGATCAGCTCGTCGAGCAGGTCGAGCTTCTCGGAGCGCCCGCTCAGCCGGACCGCGCCGGACTGCTTCAGGAACTGCGCGGGGTGGTTGCAGATCTGCTTCAGGCCGGTGAGCAAGGCCAGCACCAGCCCGCGGCGGGTCTCCTCGTCCGCGCGCTCGATCCGCTCCATGGTGTCGCGGACGAACGCCTCGTAGAGCGTCACCTGCTCCCTGGTCAGCCCGAGCGGATGGTCGGTCTCGGTCTTCGACGGCAGCTCGGGGGCGATCCCGGGATCGGCCTTGCGGCGGCGGAGCAGGAAGGGGCCGACCAGGTCCGCGAACTGTCGCGCCTTGGTCGGCTCGTGGCCGGACTCGATCGGCGCGGCCCAGACCTTGCGGAACGCGTTGCGACTGCCCAGCAGCCCTGGCGTCGCCCAGTCGAGGATCGCCCAGAGCTCGGTGAGGTTGTTCTCCACCGGTGTGCCGGTGAGCGCGACGCGCGCGCTTCCGGGGATGGTGCGGAGTGCCCGGGCGGTGGAGGACCGGGCGTTCTTGACGTGCTGCGCCTCGTCGGCCACCACCAGGTCCCACGGGACCTGCGACAGCGCTGCGTGGTCGACCCGCATGGTGCCGTAGGTCGTCAGCACGAAGCCCTCGACGTCGTCGAGGTCGCGCCGGCTGCCGTGGTGGCGGCGTACGGGAACACCGGGGGCGAAGCGGGCGATCTCGGCCTCCCAGTTGCCCAGCAGGCTGGCCGGGCAGACCACGAGCGTCGGC
This sequence comes from uncultured Actinomycetota bacterium, assembly GCA_963798055.1. Classification (GTDB taxonomy): domain Bacteria; phylum Actinomycetota; class Actinomycetes; order Propionibacteriales; family Nocardioidaceae; genus Nocardioides. The sequence goes on along the minus strand of CAWCRX010000009.1, from coordinate 50,631 downwards.
CCGCCACCGCGGTGCAGGTGCAGCGCGATCAGGGTGACCGTCTTGCCCAGGCCCATGTCGTCGGCCAGGCAGGCGCCGAGCCCCAGCGAGGTCAGGTCGGCCAGCCAGGTCAGGCCGTGGCGTTGGTAGTCGCGGAGGGTCGCGGTCAGGCCGGGCGGCTGCGGGATCGGCTCTCGCGTAGGCGCCTCCAGCACCATCTCGCGCATCCGCAGCAAGGACGCCCCCACATGCACCTCGTGGTCGACGTCGGCCACCTGGACGGTGCCGGTCAGCGCGGACGCGATCGCCTCGGCCGGCTTCACGGTGCGGACCAGCCGCTTGCGCGCCTTGCGGGCCAGCGCCGGGTCGACCACGGTCCAGCTGCCGCGCAGCTTGAGGATCGGGCCGGCAGCGGCCGCCAGCTGGTCCATCTCCTCCTGGGTGAGCGGGTCGCCGTGCAGCGCGAGCTGCCAGTTGAAGCTGAACAGCGCATCGGCGCCGAACAGCCCGTCGTGCAACGGCTCCTCGCGCGGCCCGGCCGGCTCACGCCGGTCGAGTACGGCGGCAGCGGTCAGGTCGCGACCGAGGCTGCGCGGCCAGAGCACGTCGACGCCGCGGGCGGCCAGCGCGCCGACGCCGTGCTCGAGCAGGCTGACCAGCTCGTCGGTGTCGAGGGTGATCTCGTCCGGCACCCGCAAACCGAGCAGCCGGTCCAGGACCGGCCAGGCATCGGCGGCCGCCCGGAGCGCGATGCTGGCGTGGGTGCGGGCCCGGGACCCGAAGCCGTGGTCGGTGCCGGTGAACAGCTCGGCCGCGTCGCACAGGTGCAGCGGGTCGCGTTCGTCGTGAACCTGGAGAACCAGGCGTACGGCTCCGGCGACCAGCTCCTCCTCGTCGGCCTCGACCCGCAGCGAGATCCGCACCAGCTGGGGCAGGTCCTCGTCGCGCGGCCGACGCTGTCGGGCCAGCCGCTGCTCCAGCCGCGTCGCGAAGTCCGCAGACCCGTCGCCAACTTTCTGACGGGTCAACGGGGTGGATCGGGGCATCGCGTCGGCGACGGCGTCGAGCACCATCCGAACCAGCGTCTCGGCCGCCGCCGGATCGTCGGCACCCCGCGCCGACGCGAGTCGGCTGACCCGATCGGTGTCGTCGGCGTCGAGCGGCCCGATCCGCCAGGACGCCTCCGCCTCGTGCGGCCGCAGCCGACCCGCGGCCACCAGGCGCAGGCCGAGCAGTGCGGCTCCGGACAGCAACCCGACCGTCGGGTGCAGGTCGTCGCGCGCGTGCGCCTTGGTGAGCACCGGCAGCGCGGCCCGGATCGGCAGCGTGATCGTGCGCCGGTCGTCGCTGAACTCCACCACGCTGTCGCGGGGCGGGTCGGCGGCCAGGAAGGTCGCCGGTCCGGTGACGGGCACGAAGCTCAAGGGCAGACCTCGGGGGGCCGGAGGTGCGGGACTCAGAACCTAACGCCCGGCCCCGACATTCAGTTCCCTAGCCTCGCCCGGTGATCGGCGGGAGGTCCTTGAGCGTGACGATGCCGGGCGGCGCCGCGACCACGGCGGGTACGGCGTTGGTCACCGGCATCGCGGTGTAGATCATGCCGAGGCCCATGAAGCCCTGTTCGGTCCAGTCGGCGGGAGGCAGGCAGTGGATCACCGTGCGCATGTTGGGCAGCCCGAACACCTGGATCACATGTCCGTGCGCCAGCGGCTTCGGCGGTACGACGTGGCTCCCCATCGTCCAGTTGAAGCCGACGCTGACCACGTTGCGCTCGCCGACCCAGCCGCGGTGGTAGCCCATCACCCCGCCGATCGTTCCGGCCGGGATCGTCATGAAGCCGAGGTCGCTGTCGCCCGTGGCCTCGGTGAACGTCACGTCGAACGTCATCCGGTCCAGCGTCACGCCGATGGCGTCGGCCATCATCGCGGCCGACTCGGCGAACACCTCGCTCTCGCGTCGTACCGACTCGGCCAGGCCCGGTGTGCTCGGGTCCTGGGAGAAGCCCATCGCGCGCTGGGTGTCGCCGGACTCGTACGTCGAGCAGTCGACCGACTCGGTGATCCGGATCTCGTCGACCCGTTCACACGAGCCGCTCAGCACCATCCCGACCAGGTTGGTCATCCCGGGGTGCGCGCCGCTGCCGAAGATCGTCGAACCGCCCTGCTCGCAGGCCTTCTCGATCCGGGCGCGATCCTCGGGCGTCTGCTTGCCGCCGGTGATCCAGGCGGCGCTGGTGCACACGTTGACGCCGTTCTCGAGCAGCGTCACCAGCTCGTCGATGCTCGGCCATAGGGGGTTGTAGCAGCAGGCGTCCGGGCGCAACGCGACCAGCTCGTCGACGTCGTCGGTGGCGAGTACGCCGGTGGGCTCAGGCCAGCCACTGAGCTCGGCCGCATCCAGGCCGACCTTGTCCCGGCCATGCGCGTAGACGCCCACCAACTCCAGGTCGTCGCGGCCGATGATCGCGTGCAGCGACCGCCTGCCGATGTTGCCGGTCGTCCACTGGATCACTCGCAAGGGCGCGCTCATGACGGCCAGATTAGAACGTGTTCTATCTGGCCGTCGAGCGCCTCTGTGTCAGCCCCCGGCCGCGCCGGCCGTGGCCCGCGGGCTGCTGGGTCCGGAGCGGATGTCCGACGGGTCGGATCCGGCCCGTACCTCGGCGGCATCGGCGATCCGGCCGCGGTCGGTGTCCCAGTGAGTCGGGTCGGAGCTGCGCCGGTTGTGCCGCTTGTTCGCACTCCCGGTCACCTCGACCTTGTCGGCCAGGCCGTCGCGGTCGGTGTCCTTCCGCAGCGGGTTCGTCGAGCGAACGCCGAGCAGGTAGGTCCGACCGTTGTGCTTGAAGACGATCCGCTCGTTGATGTTGATGCCCTTGACCTCGCGGCCGTCACCGAGCCGGTCGTTGTCGGTGTCCCTGTCGTTGGGATCCGTGCGGACCTTGCCGATCGGACGTGCGTTCGGCTGCCGGTACTTCGTGACCTTCTGCTTCACGCGAACGCCGCGGATCTCCTGGCAGTCGGTGAGCGTGTCGTTGTCGGTGTCCTTGTCCAGCGGGTCCGTCGGCTCGTTGTTGTACTTCGTGTTGCGAGTGCCGTGGACCTCTTCACCGTCGCTCAGGCAGTCGTTGTCCGTGTCCGGGTCGAGCGGGTCGGTGCCCGTGTCATTCTCTTCCTCGTCGTCGGTCAGACCGTCGTCGTCGGAGTCGCAGTCGGCACCCGGCGGAGTGCTGTTCGGGTCCAGCGGGTCGGTCCCGGCGTCGACCTCTTCGCCGTCGAGGGCGCAGTCGTCGTCGGTGTCCGGGTCCAGCGGGTCGGTGCCCGTGTCGTTCTCTTCCTCGTCGTCGGTCAGACCGTCGTCGTCGGTGTCGTCGTCGACGGGACCGCCGTCGCAGTCGACGCCGCCGGCCGGCGCCTTCGCCGAGGCGGACATCTGGCCCACCCCGAGGTGTACGTCGGCCACTTCCTGGGCGCCGAGGTGGACGGTCAGGTCGATCCCGACCACCGCGTCCAGGGTGGCAGCCACGGCCGCGCCGGTGACGGTCTCGTCCGGAGCGAAGGCGCGGACCTTGAGGTCGACCAAGAGGCCCGCGAGGCTGATCGGGATGTCGATCGCTCCGCCGTCGACCGGGATGTCGATGACCGTCCCGCCGCCGAGCTCGACCGTCACCAGGTGGTTGGTGAAGGTGGAGGTTCCGGTCGTGCCGTTGGAGGCGGCGGTGAGCCGGACCGGTTTCGAAACCTTGACGACGGCCTGGCCGCCGAGCAGCTCGATGTCGCCGATCGTGGTCTCGGTGTTGGAGAGAACGAGCGAGTTGCCACCAGGAACATCGACCAGCGCGGTACCGACGATGGTCTCGGAGGCCTCGGCATCGACCAGCGCGCCGAGCCCGGCGACGCCGAGGACGGTGGCTCCGGCCAGCCGCGTGCGAGAGGTGCCGAGCAGGCGAAGGCCGGACACGGCGGGCGGGCACTGGTCGACGCTGATGAACTGGGCCGCGGTGTTGCCGCGGATCGCCTGCACGTCGGCCAGCGGCGACAGGTTCACCGGGAGCAGCGTCTCCTCCGGCGGGTCGGACGACGGCGGCGCGGTCGCGACCTGCGAGTCGATCGGGAGGGTGCTACCTCCGAGGCTGAGCTCGACGTTGCTGCTGGTGCTCACGACCTTCGGTGTCAGCGCCGTGTCCGAAACAACCTCGGAGTGGGCCACCTTCACGCCCACCAGGTCACCGGCCAGCAGGTCGACGTCGAGGTCGACGATGTCGCCGTGCGCGCTAGCGCTGTAGGGGCCGGGAGCCGCTGCTGCGGGGCTGGCAGCTCCGGTCGCGGGTGGGGTGAAGCCAGCAGCGAAGCCGACGACCAGCAGGGCACTGGTGCCTGCTGCAGTGAGAGAGCGCCGTACGCGACGGCGCATGAGGTCCGAGCCCATGACGATCCTGACGTTGAAGGGAGCAAGCACCACCAGTACAAGCGAGCCGCGACCGCGCCGCGGAAGGTTCTTGAAAAGTTGACCGCTGGTCTAGTCCGGAGCGGTCAAGTCGTAGTTGCCAGCACGACTGGCAACACGCCCTCCGCGCCCGCCTCCCGCAGCTGCGTGGCGGCCATGGTGAGCGTCCAGCCGGTGACCACCAGGTCGTCGACCAGGAGCACGCGGCGCCCACTGACATCCTCGATCCGCAGCGCGAACCGCCGGTCTAGCGCGGCGATGCGGTGGGCCGAGTTGATCGCGCCCTTGCCCGGAGGAACCTCGGGGTCAGCGATCGCGAACCGGCCGACCTCGGGCACCCCGAGGTAGCGGGCTAGACCGGCCGCCAGGTCGTCGACCAGGGCGGCGCGGCGTTCGGACTCCACCACCACGATCCCGTCGACCTCCGGGCTCCAGTCGCCGAGCACCTCGACCATCGCCCGGGCCAGCGGCACCGGGACCGGGCCGTCGGGCGTGCCTTCTCGGAACAGGTCGCGCAGCGCGTTGCCGTGGCCGAGGTCGGTGAGCCGGGCGATGGCCCGGCCCTCCTCGGCGCCGTTGATCCGGCCCTTCAGCTCCAGCCCCATTGCGGCGAGTCCGGTCGGCCACATCTTCCGCGGCTCCACCACGACACCCGGTCGCGCCAGCCGGACCTGGGCCTCCTCGACCGCGGCGGCCGAGATCTCGGTCGAGAGCGCCAGGCCGCCGCAGTTGTCGCAGCGCCCGCAGTCCTCGGCGCCCGGGTCGTCGAGCTGTTCGCGCAGGAACCGCATCCGGCAGGTGTCGGTGGCGAGGTAGTCGAGCATCGCCTGTTGCTCGCGCTCGCGCGCCTCGGCGACGCGACGATAGCGCTCCTCGTCGTAGGCCCAGTCGCGGCCGGTTGCCTCCCAGCCGCCACGGACGCGGCGTACGGCGCCGTCGACGTCGAGGACCTTGAGCAGGGTCTCGAGCCGGGTGCGGTTGAGCTCGACCCTGGTCTCGAGGGCGGCGGTGCTCATCGGCCGGCCCTCCTCGACCAGCGCGTCCAGCGTCTGCCGGACGAGCTCCTCGCGCGGGAACCCCACGGAGGCGAAGTAGGCCCAGATGTCCCGGTCCTCGATCGCGGGCAGGAGGACGACGCTCGCTCGCTGCTCGGGCGCGAGGCCGCGGCCGGCGCGGCCGACCTGCTGGTAGTAGGTCACCGGCGAGCTCGGGGCACCCAGGTTGACCACGAAGCCGAGGGTGGCGTCGAACCCCATGCCGAGCGCGCTGGTCGCGACCAGGGCCTTGATCTTGCCGGCGGCCAGCAGCTCCTCGAGCTCGAGCCGCTCGGTCGGGTCGGTCTGCCCGGAGTACGCCGCCACGTCGTGGCCGCGGGAGCGCAGGTAGTCGGCGATCTCCTGGGTCGCGGCGACGGTGAGGCAGTAGACGATGCCGGAGCCGTGCTGCTCGGCCAGGTGGTCGGCGAGCCAGGCCAGCCGCTGCTCGGCGGTCGTCAGCCGGACCACGCCGAGCTGCAGCGACTCGCGGTCGAGGGACCCGCGGAGCACCAGGGTCTCGGTGCCCATCTGCTCGGCCACGTCGGTGGTGACCCGGGCATTGGCGGTCGCGGTCGTCGCCAGCACCGGGATGCCGGTCGGCAGATCGTCGAGCAGGGTGCGGATCCGGCGGTAGTCGGGCCGGAAGTCGTGGCCCCAGTCGGAGATGCAGTGCGCCTCGTCGACGACCAGCAGCCCGCAGGTGGCGGCCAGCCGGGGCAGCACCTCGTCGCGGAAGCCGGGGTTGTTGAGCCGCTCCGGGCTGACCAGGAGGACGTCGATCTCGCCGGCCGCGATCGCCCGGTGGGTCTCCTCCCAGTCCTCGAGGTTGGTGGAGTTGATCGTCACCGCACGGATGCCGGCCCGCTCGGCGGCGGCGATCTGGTTGCGCATCAGCGCCAGCAGCGGCGACACGATCACGGTCGGACCGGAGCCGGCCTCGCGCAGCAGCAGCGTGGCCACGAAGTAGACCGCCGACTTGCCCCAGCCGGTGCGCTGGACGACGAGCGCCCGCCGCTTCGCCACCGCGAGCGCCTCGATCGCCGCCCACTGGTCGGCCCGCAGCTCGGCGTCGTCGCGGCCGACGAGGGAGCGCAGGTGGGCCTCGGCGCGGAGCCGGATGTCGGTGCTCATCACCGACTGTCTACCAGCGGGGGCCGACGGAGCGCCGGTCCTCCACAGGGGTCAGGCGGCGCGGGCCCTTCTTGCGTACGTCGCCGACGGCGCTCATCGCCTCGCGCAGCTCGGCCAGCCAGTCCTCCTCGTGCTGACGGACCAGCCGCACGCACCACGCGAGCGCGTCCGACCGCGACCGGGCCACGCCCGAGTCGACCAGGGTGTCCAGCACCAAACGCTCCGGCTGCCGCAGCCGGGTCATCACCGGCGCCGCGACATGCGTCCACAGCTCCTCGTGCTCGCCGACCCGCAGGCCCCACGAGACCTTCTTCCGGTAGCGGTGCTCGGCCTCCCGGGCGATCTCGATCCGCTGCTCGCGGGTGTCGGTCCGGAACCCCTCGGCCCGGCCGGCCCGCGCCTCGGCCTTCTCGACGTCGGAGCCGTCGGCCTCGATGTCGGGGATACGCAGTCGCACCGTGATCTCCTCACGGTCCACACTCACCTCGGGCGGTTCCGCCGCCCAGTCCTTGGGCAGGCGACCGGCGAACCAGCCGCGGACCCGCTCCAGGTCTTCCTGTGTAATCATGTAATCATCATTACACGGCGTCCCAACCAGTCAATGAGAAGAGGGGTCGATGAGCGCGGAACCACCCAGCCTCTACGAGTGGGCCGGCGGGCTCCCGGCATTCGAGCGCCTGACCGAGGCGTTCTACCGCGAGGTCGTGACGGACCCGCTGCTGGAGCCGTTGTTCGGTGGCATGGACCCCGGGCACCCGCGGTACGTCGCCCTGTGGCTGGCCGAGGTGTTCGGCGGCCCGGCGGCGTACACCGAGGAGCGCGGTGGCTACCCGCACATGCTGAGCCAGCACCTCGGCAAGGCGATCACCGAACCGCAGCGCCGCCGCTGGATCAGCCTGCTGATGGACGCGGCCGACGAGGTCGGGCTGCCCGACGACCCGGAGTTCCGCGCCGCGTTCGCGGGGTACGTCGAGTGGGGCACCCGCCTGGCGCTGTCCAACTCCCAGCCCGGCGCCGAGCCGCCAGCTGCCGCGCCGGTGCCGAAGTGGGGCTGGGGCGTCGCGCCGCCGTACCAGGGCTGACCTCTGGCCCTAGATTGACCGCATGCCAACAGGCCGCGCGCGCGCCGTCCACGCGGTCACGGCGTTGGTGGCGACGTTCGCGGTGGTGCTCCAGCTGGTGCTGGTCGCCCAGGGGCACAAGGTGCTCGACGAGGTCGACCCGCCCGACGTGGGCACCCGGCTGGTGCGGTTCGCGAGCTACCTGACGATCTGGTCCAACGTCCTGGTCGCGGCCACGACCGCACTGCTGGCCGTGGATCCCGAGCGAGCAGGCCGGGTGTTCCGGATCCTGCGCCTCAACGGCCTGGTGATCGTGTTCGGCGGCGGAGTGGTGCACTTCTTCTTCCTCCGGCCGCTGCTCGACCTCGACGGCGCCGACCTGCTCGCCGACCGGCTGCTGCACATGATCGTGCCGCTGGTCGCAGTCGTCGGCTGGCTGCTCGCCGGCCCGCGTGACCGGATCACCCGTGCCGACCTCGGCCCGTTCCTGGTGCTGCCGCTGATCTGGATCGGCTACACGTTGGTGCGCGGCGCGATCGTCGACTGGTACCCGTACCCGTTCATCGACGTCGACGAGCACGGGTACGCCGTGGTCGCCCTCAACTGCCTGGGCGTGGCGGCCTTCATGCTGGCGGTGTTCGGCCTGGCCGCCGTCATCGACCGTCGGCTGCCAGGCGCTACCAGATCCTGACGCGCTGCTTGGGGTCGAGCCACATCCCGTCGCCCTCGGCGGTGCCGAACACCTCGTGGAACTCGTCGAGGTTGCGCACGATGTTGGCGCGGAACTCCGGCGGGCTGTGCGGGTCGATGGTGAGGTACTGCTGCTCCTGCTCGGTACGCCGCTTGGTGCGCCAGATGTAGCCCCAGTTGAGGAACAGCCGCCGCCGGCCCTCGACGGTGGCGTTGCCGTCCTGGCTGATCACGTAGGCGCGGTGCCCGATCGTGAGGCCGCCGAGGTCGCCGATGTTCTCGCCGACGGTGAGCGCGCCGTTGACGGTCTCGCCGGGCAGGTTGCGCGGCGAGAAGCCGTCGTACTGCTCGATCAGGGTCTTCGACTTCACCTCGAACGCGGCCTTGTCGTCCGCGGTCCACCAGTCGTTGAGGGTGCCGGTGCCGTCGTACTGCGCGCCCTGGTCGTCGAAGCCGTGGCCGATCTCGTGACCGATCACCGCGCCGATACCGCCGTAGTTCTCAGCGGGGTCCGCGTCCGGCGAGAAGAACGGCTTCTGCAGGATCCCGGCCGGGAAGCAGATCTCGTTGGTGCCGGGGTTGTAGTAGGCGTTGACGGTCTGCGGCAGCATGAACCACTCGTCGCGGTCGACCGGTGCGCCGATCTTGTTGAGCTGACGGTCGGTCTCGAACCGCGACGCCGCGGCGACGTTGCCCATCAGGTCGGCCTTGTCGATCCGCAGCGCGGAGTAGTCGCGGAACTTCTCCGGGTAGCCGATCTTGGGCCGGAACGTGTCGAGCTTGTCGTAGGCCCGCTGCTTGGTCTCGGCGGTCATCCAGTCCAGCTGCGAGATCGACTCGCGGTACGCCGCCAGCAGGTTGGCGACCAGGTCGTCCATCTGCGCCTTCGACGTCGGCGGGAAGTGCCGGGAGACGTACTCCTTGCCGACCGCCTCGCCGAGCGCGCCCTCGACCAGCGAGACGCCGCGCTTCCACCGGGCCCGCAGCTCGGGGGTGCCGTTGAGGGTGCGGCCGTAGAAGTCGAAGTTGGTCTCCACGAACGCGTCGGTGAGGTACGGCGCCGCGGCCCGCAGCACGTGGCTGGTCAGCCAGTCGCGCCACTCCTCGATGGGGGTCTCGTCGAGCACCTTCGACAGGTGTTCGAGGTACGACGGCTGCCGGACGCACACCTCGGCGATGGTCTCGACGGTGCCGCCGAGGTTGGTGACGTAGGCGGCCCAGTCGAAGCGCGGGCACAGCTCGGCGAGCTCGCCGGCGGTCAGCAGGTTGTAGGTCTTCTGGACGTCGCGGGTGTCCGCACGCTCCCAGTGGCCCTTCGCCAGCTTGGTGTCCAGCGCCAGGATCGAGGCGGCGGCCGCGGCCGGGTTCTCGTGGCCGCCGAGCTCGAGCAGCCGGGTGAGGTAGTCGACGTACTTGTCCCGGACCTCGGCGAACTTCTCGTCCCGGTAGTAGGACTCGTCCGGCAGGCCCAGGCCGCCCTGGGTGATGTGGAAGAGGTAGCGGTCGGACTGGCGGTCGTCGGTGTCGACGTACGACCCGAACAGGCCGTGCCCGCCGATCCGCTCGAACTCACCGAGGAACGCGGCCAGGTCGCGCACGTCGCGGAGCGCGGCCACGGCGGTGGTCAGCGGCCGCAGCGGGCGAGTGCCGAGCTTGTCGATCCGGGCGGTGTCCATGAACGACTGGTAGAGGTCGCCGATCTTGCGGTCGTCCTCGTCCTCGGCGGCGCCGGACGAGGCGCGGACCGCGAGGTCCTCGATGATCCGGTGCACCTGTTCCTCGGCGATGTCGGCCAGCTGCACGAAGGGGCCCCAGCTGGACCGGTCGGAGGGGATCTCCACCGTCGCCAGCCACCGGCCGTTGACGTGGCCGAACAGATCGTCCTGCGGCCGGGTATCGGGGTCCATGCCCTCGCGGGCGTCATCGAGGATGCTCACGGTCGAACTTTATTCGGGACTGGCAAGGCTGGGTGGAAGGGGTGCGAAACCGCGCAATCGCGCTGTTGGGACAGGTTCCTGCCGCTGCGACCGGTCATTTCGCCGCAATTGCGCCGATTGGCGCAAGGTCACCTCGCGACGAACGCCTCGCCCTCGAGGACGGGTACGACGCCGCTCGGCGTCCAGCTCGCTGGCCACCCGGACGTCCTCGCCGAAGCCGATCGCATCGAGCTCTCGCCCACTGGCCGAGGCGGCCAACCGGTCCCTGAGTCCGGGCTCGACGGCGAGGAACGCCGCGGCCGCTTGCTCGGCCTCCGGGCTGAGGCCGGAGATCCCCAGCTCCACCAGTGCGGCGATGACGGCACCCGCACCCCACAGGTCCTCGACCGCGGGCCGCAACGACCCGTCGGGCCAGCGTTCGCCCGCAGCGATGACTGCAACGCGGGACCCGATCGCTCAGCTTGGCCGCAAGCCACCCGGCCACGGCGGTGCGGTTGCGCAGGCAGGCACCCACCACCGTGAGTCCCGAACCGGCGAGGTCGAAGGAGATCGCGGATCCGTTCGGCGACGGCAGGACCAAGCGGTTCAGCTGCCGTGCCGGCCAGCGCTTCCAGCACGCTGGCTCGGCGACAGGCTGATCGCCTGACTCCTCGGAGCGGCCGCCGCCAAGACGGCCTCGCCGCTCGGCGGCGTACGCCGCGGCGGTGTCGTCGCCCCAGCGGTACGGGTACACCTTCACGCCGAACTCCGCCGCCACACACAGCGTCGTCGTGAACGACAGCACGTCGACCACGACCGCCAGGTGCGCTCCCTCCGCAACAGCCGCGGCTCCCGTTGGCCCCCAGTCGAACCGGACGGCGTACTGCCGCCTGGCCGTGCGCGTCAGTCACGGACTCGGACGACGGACTTTCCCAGCGTCCGCCGCTCGTCCATGTCGACCAGCGCCTGCCCGAACTCCGCGAGCTCGTAGACCCGGCCGATCGGCGGCTTCACCGCACCGCTCTCGATCATCGGCAGCAACGCCTGCCACTGCTCCTGCATGTAGCCCGGCCGCATCATCGCGAAGGCGCCCCAGCCGACCCCGCGGACGTCGATGTTGTTCAGCAGCAGTCTGTTGACCTTCACCTCGGGGATGCCCTGGCCGGCGGCGAAGCCCACCACGAGCAGCCGGCCCTGCGTGGAGAGCGAGCGGAGCGAGTCGGTGAAGACGTCGCCGCCGACCACGTCCAGCACGATGTCGACGCCCTTGCCCTCGGTCAGCTCCTGGACCGCGTCGCGGAAGCCGTCCAGCCGCACCACCTCGTCGGCACCGGCGGCCCGGGCGACCTCAGCCTTCTCCTCCGAGCTGACGACGGCGATGGTCCGGGCGCCCATCCCCCGCGCGACCTGGATGGTGGCCGTGCCGACGCCGCCGGCGCCGCCGTGCACGAGCACGGTCTCGCCCGGCTGCAGCGCGCCCCGCTCGGCCAGCGCGAACTGCGCGGTCAGGTAGTTCATCGGCAGCGCGGCGCCCTCGTCGTACGACATCGCGTCGGGCAGCGCGAACGTCGAATCCGCCGGGATCGCCGCCCGCTCCTGCGCGCCGCCGTACGCAAAGACGGCCGCGACCCGCTGCCCTTCCTCGAAACCCGGGCCGCTGACCACCGTGCCGGCGACGTCGACGCCGAGCGAGAACGGCGGCTCGGGCTTGAGCTGGTACTCGCCGCGGGTCAGCAGCAGGTCGGGGAAGGAGATGCCGACGCGGTGCACCTCGATGAGTACGTCGTCGGGGCCGGGCGTCGGCTCGTCGACGTCGCGGATCTCGAGGTCGGCCGGACCGGTCGTGGTCACCACCTGCACTGCGCGCATGGCCGGATGTTACTGACCGTCAGATCGGCTCCCCTGCCGTTATAGCTGTCGGCAAGCACATCCGACGGTCAGTAACATCCGCCGTCGAGCCGATCAGCCCGGGCGCCTGATCTCGCGGAGCTCGAAGTGCATCGGGTCGGTGTAGCGCCAGTCGCCGCCCCAGCCGAAGCCCCAGGTCTTGAAGATCGCCACGACCTCTGCGATTGATCTGGCCGACGGTGCCGCGCTGGTTGCCCGGCACGTTGAGGTCGAGCGCCAGGCCGAAGGCGTGGTTGGAGAGCTGCGTGGACCCGGCGATGAAGCGCGGGTAGTAGCAGCCGGCGTACTCGTTGGGGTGGATCTCGTCGGCCAGGCCCTGGGTGACGATCTCGCCCAGCGCCGCCTTCAGCTGCGGGAAGATCGCCCTGTTGCAGGTGACCGCGCCCAGGATCGGCACCACCTGGGTGGTGATGTGGTCGCGCACCCAGACCGGGTCGGGGGCGATCCGGCCACCGCTCAGGACGCTGTACCGGAAGACTCCGACGGCATCGGCGAAGGTCCCGAAGAAGAGGGCGCTCTGGAACACCGAGGGGTCGAGGTCGCGGCGGCTCGCGATGTCGAGGTTCTGCGCGGGGACGCCGGGGCCGACGAGTCCCTTCAGCGGCTTGCTCAACGCCTGGGGGGTGCTGTTCCTCGCCGAGACCAGCAGCGCGTTGGTGGCGGTGATCCCCAGCTCCTCCGCCCACGCGGAGTTGACGACCATGTCGACGGTCGGGATCTGGGGCGCGAAGGCACCGACATGCACCCGCGGGTCGTCCTCGCCCGAACCCAGCCGCAGATAGCCGTCGTCGTCGATGGGCAGCCGCGCCTCGACCGACTGGTCGACGGCGAGCTCGCCCCCGGCGACTCGGTCCCACTGCTCCTGGAGCGTGGCGCTCTTGTAGACCGTGAAGCGGCGGTACTCCGCCGGATCGACCACGGCGACCGTGTAGACCTTGTTCTCGATCGAGACCTGCACGACGCCCAGCCTGGTCACCGCGGTGACGCCCTTCAGCCGGTCGACCCGGCGGGCGAGGTCGTCGTCGATCTCCCCGTCAGGGTTGACCAGGAGGACGTCCGCCTGCTCCAGCGGCGTCTCCACCGGACCCGGTGGATCGACGGCGTGCTCCGGGTCGGCCACCGGTGCGGTCGTTTCGGACGTGGGTTCGGTGCTGGTCGCGGACGGGGACGGCGTCTCGCTCGGCACGGCCTCCGGGTCGTCTGCCGGCGAGCTGCCGCAGGCAGGCGCGAGCGCGACGAGAGCCGCACAGCCCGTCGCCACCACGGCACGCCTGACCCGCATGAATCCCCTCCGTCCCCACCTAAAGGGTAGGTCCCTCCTCCTGGAGCACCTGGTTCCGGATGGTCAGCCAGGACACGATGCCGCCGAGGGTCAGCAGCACGGCGCAGGCGATCATCGCCATCCGGTAGCCGTCGTCGAACACCGCCGGCTCGGCGTAGTCATCGCCGCCGAGGCCGACGGCGACGGGCAACGCCGCGACCGCGAGCAGCGAGCCGGCGCGGGCGAGGGCGTTGTTGACCCCGCTGGCGATGCCCGCGTGCTCGTCGGGAGCCGCGGCCAACACCGTCGCGGTCAGCGGCGCCACCATCAGCGCCAGTCCGAGCCCGAACAGCGTCATGCCGGGGAGTACGTCGGTCACGACGTTCACGTCCTCGCCGATCGACAGCAGCAGCAGGCAGCTCGCCGCCATCACGATCGGGCCGAAGGTCATCGGGATGCGCGGTCCGATCCGGGCACCGATCTCCCCGCCCTTCGCGGACAGGAAGATCATGCAGATCGTGATCGGGAAGCTCGCGAGCCCGGCCTCGAGGGCGGTCCAGCCGCTGACCGTCTGCAGCTGGAGGGTGGCGAACCACAGCGACGCACCCAGCGCCGCGTAGACCAACAGGGTCATCGCGTTGGCAGCGCTGAAGGTCCGGTCGGCGAAGATGCCGAGCTGCAGCATCGGCTCCGGCTCGCGCTTCTCGGCCACGATGAAACCGATCCCGGCCAGCACCGCCAGCACGCCGGCGTACGCCGCCAGCGGGTCGCCCCACTGGATCAGGGAGTACGTGAGACCGCCGAGCGCGAGCGTGGCCAGCGTGGCCCCGGTGACGTCGAAGTGCTTCGACGCGTTCGGGTCCCGGGTCTCCGGGACGTGCTTCAGGGCGAAGTAGATCGTGGCCGCGGCGAGCGGCAGGTTGATCAGGAAGATCCAGCGCCAGCTGGCGTAGTCGACGAGCCCGCCACCGATGAACGGGCCGAGGGCCGCGGCGACGCTGCCGAGGCCGGTCCAGGCGCCGATCGCCTTCGGTCGGTCGGAAGCGACGAAGGCGCCCTGGATCATCGCCAGGCTGCCCGGGGTGAGCAGCGCGCCGCCGATGCCCTGCAGCACGCGCGCGACGATCAGGATCTCCGGGTTGGGTGCGATGCCGCACAGCAGGGAAGCGACCGCGAACCATGCGGTGCCGACGACGAACATGCGGCGGCGGCCGAACCGGTCACCCAGCGAGCCGCCGAGCAGGATCAGGCTGGCCAGCGAGAGCAGGTAGCCGTTGGTGATCCACTGCAGCTCGGCCAGGCTGGCGTCCAGGTCCTCGCCGAGGCGCTTGAGGGCGACGGTGACCACGGTGCCGTCGAGAAATGCCATGCCCGAGCCGAGCCCAGCGGCGAGGATGACCCCGCGCCCCGTCGGCGTACCAATCCGGATTCCCCCTGCCGCCGAATCGCTCACACCCGGCAGACTAGGCCTGACATGGAGATCACCGAAAAGCGTTTACGCGAACACGTCGACCGGTTGGCGGAAGAGCATCCGCCGATCGAGCTGGCCAGTGTCGACTACACACTGCGCGCGCCGGGGCTCTTGAATGCGCGGTTCGGTGACGTCCTCGACTACATGGCGCGGGTGGAGCTCGAGGTCGACCGCAACGTGCTCGAGCTGACCACGATGCTCCCGGACCCTCCCGAGATCGACCGCTACTTCTACGCCGACGTGTGGCAGCCGCAGGAGATCCGGCATGGCGTGATCCTGGACCGGCTCCAGGTCGAGCTGGGCCGACCGCCGGCGGAGACCAACCTCGACCACGTCGGCATCAAGCTCAAGATCCTCGGTGCACTCGGCCGGCACCAAGGCTTCCAGGACGTCTGCCGGATGCTCTACTACCTGACCGGCATGGCCACCGAGCGGTCCGCGGTGCTCGCCTACAACCTGCTCCACACCGGTGTGCTCGAGATGGGCGAGGAGGCGGTGGCGCGCACGGTCATCGCGCCGATCAAGCGGCAGGAGCCGGGTCACTACGCCTTCTACCAGCTCTCCGCACGGCTGCACTGGTCGCGGCTGGCGCGCTGGCAGCGCTGGTTGGTACGCCGGATGCGCACCATCTCGTTCGCGCCGGTCGGCGCCAACAGCCCGCTCCAGCTGGCCCAGTTCGGCGAGCTGATGGACACCCTGCGGATCACGCCGGAGCTGGACGACTTCGCGATCCGGGTGTCGATGGTCGAGCGGGAGCTGCTGTGGGCGGACGGTCAGGGCCTCAAGGTGCCGCCGTACGTCGTCCGGGCGTTCCGGCACGCGGTCGACCTGGCCGTTGCCAATAGACAGGCTGCCTGACTAAACTGGCGTGGTGTTCACCACCCCTGACCTGCTCGACGCGGACGCGACCGCCGCCGTCAAGGCGCTGGGACTCGACGATCCGGCAGCCGCGGAGCTCGAGGCCGTCGGCTATCCGCTGGGCTCGCCCGCGACCGCCGCGTTGTACCGGGTCCGCGGGCCGCGCGGTTCGCTGTTCTGCAAGGTGCTCCAGCACGTCCGGCACTGGCCGAGCCTCCAGTTCATGCCGCCGCACATCGTCCCGGACTTCGTGCGAACAGCTGCCCTGGCGGGCCGAGCTCGTCCTCTGGGAGCCGCGGGTGGTCGCGACGATGCCGGAGGGACTGCGCCCGCCGACCCTGCACGCGCTCGCGGAGCTGCCTGACGATCGGGCCGCGGTGTGGATGGAGGACGTCGTCGAGGACGCATCGCCCTGGGACCTGGACCGCTACCGCCGCGCCGCCCACCTGCTGGGCCGCTGGAACGCCCGGTCGACCGACCCCGACCTGCTCGCTCAGTGCGCGCACACCGCTCCCAACTACGCGCTGCGGATGTACGCCGAGAACGCCGTCGCCTACCGGGGCCTGATGCCCCTCGCCGACGACGGGCTCTGGGCGCACCCGTGGCTGGCCGAGCACGCCGACCTGCGCACGCAGCTGCAGGCGCTCGAGCGCGGAGATCCCGTCGATGCTCGACCGGATGGACTCGTACGTCCTGTGCAGCCCGCACGGCGACGCCAGCCCGCAGAACCTGCTCGTGCCCGCGGACGATCCCGACTCGTTCGTGGTCATCGACATGTCGTTCTGTGCCCCGCACGCTCTCGGCTTCGACCTCGGCCAGCTGCTGGTCGGGCTGACGCACGCCGGCCAGATGCCGGCCGCGCGGATCCCCGAGATCGCGGCGGCCATCGTGCCGGCGTACGTCGAGGGCCTGCGCGCGGAGGGCGTCCACGAACAGGACGCCGCCGCCAGAGACGCGTTCGTCACCGGCGTGATGCTGCGCAGCGGCTTCGACGGCTTCCTCCTCGAGCTGCTCGAGGAGTCGGCCGACGATCAGCGGCCCGCCTTCGACGAGCGGATCGAGCTGAGCCGCGCGCTGGTCGAGCTCTACCGGTCGCGGTAGCGGAGCACCTGCTCGGCGATCCAGGCGATGTCCCGCGCCGTGTCGGCCGGGGTGCCCGAGGGCTGCATGACGTGGCTCAGCACCAGCCGCACCACCGCGTCGATCGCGGCGTCGAGGTGCTTGCGGTCGAGGTCGATCCGGTAGGGCTCGATCCGGTCGACCACCACCACCTTGGCCACCCCCAACAGCGACTCCGAGTGGGTGGTCAGCAGCGGCAGCAGCTCGGTGTCGGCGCCGTGAGTCGCGGAGACGACGGCGTGCAGCAGCGGGTTGTCCTGTGCGTGCTCGAGCACCCGTTGCGCCGCTGCTTGCAGCGCCGCGACCAGGTCCGTGGGATGGCGGTCGAAGGCCACGTCGACGATCGCCAGGAACCGGTCGAGCTCGCGCAGGATCATCGCCTCGGCGAGCTGCGGCTTGGAGCCGATCTCGTTGTAGACGGTCTGCCGGCTGACCCCGACGGAGTCGGCCAGCTTGGCCATCGTGACCTGGGCCCAGCCCACCTCGGAGGTCAGCACCACCGCGGCGCCGACGATGCGGTCGCGCATCGTCAGGGTCCGGTCGTCCACGTCGGCCAGGGTAACCACGGACCGGTCTCCGTTCTCAGCCGGCGAGGGTGAGGGCGAGTGCCGGGCAGGCCTGGACTGCCGCGTGCACCTTGGCGCGGTCGGACTCCGGTGGGCTCTCGTCGAGGACGTGCATCACGTCGTCGTCGTCGAGCTCGAAGTACTCGTGCGCCATCGCCTCGCACATTCCGTGCCCGTCGCACAGGTCGCGGTCGACGTTGATCTTCATGATCAGGCCTCGACCTTCTCGACCGGCACGAAGTCCGCTGCCTCGCGGACGCCGCAGTCGGGGCAGCACCAGTCACGCGGGATGTCCTTCCAGGCGGTACCGGCCGCGAAGCCCTGGAGCTCGTTGCCGACCTCGACCTCGTAGGTGTAGCCGCAGCCCGGGCACCGAGCAGCCATGACCTCGTCGGGGACGTCCTCGACGACCGGGTTGAGCGCGTGGTTGTGGGCCGGCGCGACCTCGACCGGGACCGGGTACTTCGCGAGGTACTTCTCCCGCTTGCGTGGGCTGATGTTGGCGCGACTCAGGTCGCCGCCGAAGTGGGCCAGCACCCGCTTGTCCATGATCCGCCGGTAGATCGGCGGCACCATCGAGATCACCATCATCCCGGCGTACCCGGTCGGCAGCACGGGCGACTCCTCGAAGTCGCGCAGCGTCTGATAGCGCCGGGTCGGGTTCGCGTGGTGGTCGCTGTGCCGCTGCAGGTGGTAGAGCAGCACGTTGGTCGCGATGTTGTTGGAGTTCCAGGAGTGCGACGGGTCGACGCGCT
Source organism: uncultured Actinomycetota bacterium (assembly GCA_963798055.1). Classification (GTDB taxonomy): domain Bacteria; phylum Actinomycetota; class Actinomycetes; order Propionibacteriales; family Nocardioidaceae; genus Nocardioides. The sequence goes on along the minus strand of CAWCRX010000009.1, from coordinate 32,433 downwards.
CGTAGCGCTCCTTGCCGGGCTGCCCGACCTTCTGCCGCAGCATCCCGTAGTGCTCCATGAAGTTCACGATCTCCAGCAGCGAGAAGCCGACGATCGCCTGGATGATCAGGAACGGGATGATGCCGACGCCGAGCCAGACGATCAGCGCGCCGAAGAGCACCGCCGACATCAGCCACGCGTTGAGAACGTCGTTGCCGATCCGGAACGGGTGCTGGTTGCGGCGGGCGTAGCGCTTCTTCTCGAGGTTCCACGCGCTCTTCAGGGAGCCGCTGACCGTGCGCGGCCAGAACTGGTAGAAGTTCTCGCCCAGCCGCGAGGACGCGGGGTCCTCGGGGGTCGCGACGCGCACGTGGTGGCCGCGGTTGTGCTCGATGTAGAAGTGGCCGTAGAAGCTCTGGGCCAGGGCGATCTTCGAGAGCCAGCGCTCGTTGGCCTCGCGCTTGTGGCCGAGCTCGTGGGCGGTGTTGATGCCGATGCCACCGATACAGCCGATGGAGATGGCCAGACCGATCTTGTCGATGGTCGTGAGGTCACCGCCGAAGAACGGGTCGCCGCGCGCGATGAGGTACATCGCACCGACGAAGCCGGCGTACTGGATCGGCAGGAAGAGGTAGGTGATCCAGCGGTAGTACTTGTCCTTCTCCAGCGCCTCGATCGCGTCGTCCGGCGGGTTGGTGCGGTCCAGCCCCGCGATCAGGTCGATGGCCGGGACGATCACCAGGATCACGACCGGACCGATCCAGAACCACGCGCCGATGCCGGTCCAGGCCCAGAGCCCGTAACCCGCGAAGGCGAGCGACGGCACGACCAGTCCGATCAGCCAGAGGTAGCGCTTGCCGTCGCGCCACTGCTCGGTGGATCCGTCCGGAACGGTGCTGTTGGCGATGGTGTCCATGTCCAACCCCTTCGTGTGGTTTACAGAACTGTAGCGTTTGTAAACCACGTTGACAAGGGGTCGTGGTTTGTAAAGTTCGGCATTGGGGAACTGGTGCCAAGATTGCAACGTCATATCGCTCTCGGAGATCTTGTGACAGCAGTTGGCCCGGGTGGTGACAATGGAAGTCGGGAGGATGGGGGACCCGATGAGCGATACCGAGGTGGACGGGACGCCCGACGGTGTCGAGGAGCGTGACGGCAGCGTCACGTACTCGCACGACGAGAGGGATGCCGCAGGCTGGGTCCGCTCTGCCCTCATCGTCCTGTTTCTCGTCGTCGGACTGCTCGTCGTGGCCGCCATCGGGTCCCGGATGCTGCTCGCCGACATCCCCGACCCTGAACCGGCAGCCGAGACGGTGACCCTGCGCTGCTGGGACGGAGCGGTACGGCCCGACGATGGCTGCCCGACCCCGACCGACCGGGCTGGGCTGCGCTGGGTGTTCCCGTCCTTCCGACCCAACGAGCTCGACTGCCGCAACGCGGTGTCGGAGTTCCCGAAGTCGAACGCCCGGACGATGTTCGCGTGCGAGGCGGAGGTCGACGCGGGACCGGTGACGATCTTCTACAGCGAGCTCCCCGAGGTCGACAAGCGCCGGGCCTTCCTGGAGAAGAAGTTCGGCGGCCCGGGTGAGGACGTCGAGGGTGCGGACCGGCTGCTGTGGACCGAGGGCGACGACCCCGGCTGCCGACGGCGACTACGAGCTCGCTGTCCTGTACGCCGAGCTGCCGTTCTCGGTCGAGGTGAGCGCCGAGTCCGCCGAGGCACGGGACGAGGCCCTGGAGTCGCTGATCGAGTTCCGGGCGGCCGACGACGTCATCGACCACACGTGACCGCTGACTAGCCGCGCACCGCGGCGGCGACGGCCTTGGGAACGTCGGGGTGGAAGACGCTCGGGATGATGAAGCTCGGGTTGAGCTCGTCGTCGTTGACGACGAGGGCGATCGCCTCGGCGGCGCGCAGCAGCATGTCGACGGTGATCTCGGAGGCGCGGGCGTCGAGCAGCCCGCGGAAGACCCCGGGGAACGCCAGCACGTTGTTGATCTGGTTGGGGTAGTCCGAGCGGCCACTCGCCACCACCGCGGCGTACCGCCCGGCCACCGCAGGGTCCACCTCGGGATCCGGGTTGGCCAGCGCGAACACCACGGCGCCCTCGGCCATGTCCTTGATCCACTCGGCGTCCAGAACCCCGGGACCGCTCACGCCGATGAAGACGTCGGCGCCGGTGAGCCCCGTGTGCAGGTCGCCGTGGACCTTTCGAGGGTTGGTGATCGCGGCCAGCTCCCGCTTCGCCGGGGGCAGGGAGTCGTCGTCCGATGCCAGGCACCCCTCGCGGTCCCAGACGACGACGTCGGTGACGCCGGCGGCGATCAGCAGGGTGACGATCGCGGTCCCGGCCGCGCCCGCACCGGCCACCACCACCCGGACGGCGGTCAGGTCCTTGCCGACCACGCGCATCGCGTTGGTCAGCGCCGCCATCACCACGATCGCGGTGCCGTGCTGGTCGTCGTGGAAGACCGGGATGTCCAGGCTCTCCCGCAGCCGTCGCTCGATCTCGAAGCAGCGCGGCGCGGCGATGTCCTCGAGGTTGATGCCCCCGAAGCCGGGCGCGATCATCTCGACGGCACGGACGATCTCGTCGGTGTCCTGGGTCGCCAGGCAGATCGGCCAGGCGTCGATGCCGGCGAACCGCTTGAACAGGGCCGCCTTGCCCTCCATCACCGGCAGTGCGGCGCCGGGGCCGATGTTGCCGAGGCCCAACACTGCTGAGCCGTCGGTGACCACCGCCACCGAATTGCCCTTCACGGTCAGCCGCCAGACGTCGTCCGGCTGGTTGGCGATCGCCATGCTCACCCGGCCCACCCCGGGGGTGTAGGCCATGGACAGGTCGTCCCGGTTCTTGAGGGGCACCTTGGAGGAGACCTCGATCTTGCCGCCGATGTGCAGCAGGAACGTGCGGTCGCTGACCTTGTAGACCTCGACGCCCTCGATGGTGTCGACCGCCGCCTCCAGCTCCTTGGCGTGGTCGGCGTCGGAGGCGGAGCAGGTGACGTCGAGGACGAGGCGCTGGTGGCTGGACTCGGCGACGTCGATCGCGGTCACGATCCCGCCCGCCGCGGCGATCACGGTGGCCACCTGGCCGACGACGGCGTGGTCCGGCGCCGTGTGCAGCCGCATCGTGATCGAGTACGACGACGTCGTCGCGGAATGCTTCGGCTGATCGGCCACGGCCCCAGCCTCGTGGGCGGCGGGGGTTACGAGCAAGTAGTGGTCGTAACGGTCGCAGGGGCGCCCCTAGTCGGCGAGCGCCTTCTCGATGTCGTCGGCAGCTTCTCGGGCGCGGTGGTCGGGCCGTAGCGCTGGAGCACCTGCCCGTCGCGGGCGACGAGGAACTTGGTGAAGTTCCACTTGATGGCGCTGCCGAGCATGCCGCCCTTCTCCTGGCGCAGCCACTCGAACAGCGGGTGCGCGTCGGACCCGTTCACGTCGATCTTGCTGAACATCGGGAACGTGACGCCGTACTTGTCCTCGCAGAAGGTGGCGATCTCCGCCTCGCCGCCGGGCTCCTGGTGGCCGAACTGGTCGCAGGGGAACCCGAGCACCGTGAAGCCGCGGTCGGCGTACTGCTCGTAGAGAGCCTGCAGGCCCTGGTACTGCGGAGTGAAGCCGCACTGCGATGCGGTGTTGACGACCAGGACGACCTGGTCGGCGTACGTCGAGAAGTCGACGTTCTGGCCGTCGATCGCAGGAGCCGAGAATGCTGTGAGCGAGGTCATGGATACCCAGTCTGGCATCCTCGTGGCGATGGGTCAGGTCAGGTCCGAAGCCTGGGTGCCGGTCGAGCCGGCGCTGGCATTCGCCGTCTCGCAGACGACCGGCGAGGTGCGGCTCGCCTGGGATCCGTTCATCCGGCACCAGCAACTGATCGACGCCCAGCGCCCGGCCAAGGGCGTGCGGACGCTGACGAAGGCGCGGCTGGGGCCGACGATGGTGAGCGAGTACGTCGCCTACCGGCCGCCCACGTCGGTCGGCATGACGATGGTCCGGGGACCGTGGTTCTTCGGCTCGTTCGGCGGCGGCTGGCGGTTCGCCCCGGAGGAACGGGCCGGCGTCGCCGGGACGATGGCGTCGTGGAAGTACACGTTCTCGATCCGACCGTCCTGGCTGCGCTGGGCCGGGGAGCCGATCGGACGTTGGCTGCTGGGTCGGGAGATCCGGAACCGGATCGCGGCGTTCGCACGGGCCTGCGAGGACCCGGCGGTGCTCGCTGCGGTCAGGCTCGACCGATGACCCGAGCCGGCTGCTGGTAGCCGACATCGTTGGCGTGCCCGTCGAGCTCGACCCGCACCGTCTGGTCGCCGACCTCGAGCACGATCGCGCCGTCCTCGATCTCGCTGACCTCGCCGCACACGACGTACCTGCCGTCCTCGAGCACCTCGATGCTGGCGAGCGGCTTGCAGCGTTCCACGTCCGCGACCGCCACCAGGTTCAGCTGCCGGCTGGCCGGGCGGAAACGCCAGTAGAGGAACGCGATGCCGAACAGCATCAGGTCGCCGATCAGGGTGATCACCCACGGCAGCGCCCCCTTCTCCTGGCCGTCCGCCTGGTACGTCGCCGGCCGGTCCGGGAGCATCCGGACGCCGATCACCGCGTCGGCCTCGGCCGCGTCGTACGTCGCCTCGTCGACCTGCGCGAACCACACCTTCTGCTCGGGGTCGAGGTCCGCGTCGAACCGGAACTCCACGACGTACTTGCCGTCCTCGTCGTCGGGCGGCACCCGACGGGTGTCGACGACGGTGGCCACGGTCTCCACGCCGTCGCGCTCCAGCCGCCAGCCGTAGTAGCTGCTGTGCGCCAACGGCAGGTTGATCACCACCGCCGCCAGCGCCACCAGGAAGACCGCCGACTTCTTGTTCGCCAGCCGCCGGGTCACTCCCGGCGCCACGGCTGCCCCCAGGTGTCCCCGTACGCGAACTCCGCGAGCGGTCGTCGCTGCCGCTCCTTCTGCTCACGGTCGCGGTCCTTCTCGGGGACCTCCGCCGGGTTGCCCCGGACGCCGACCGCGATGCCGCTGAGCACCCGGAAGTAGTCGGGTACGCCGAGGCCGGCCGCCACCGCGTCCCGGTCGAAACCGCCGAACTGGTGCGCGTGCAGGCCCATCGCCCGGGCCTGCAAGGTGACGTGGGCGGCCGCCTGGCCGAGGTCGTAGCAGGCGTAGAACGCGCCCTTGAGCTCGTTGCCGGTCGGGTCCGCGGCGACCTGGGTCGCGGTCACGAAGACCACCGACGCGCGTGGCACCCAGCGCGCGTTGCCGGGGTTCAGGTGCTCGGTCAGCACGCCATGGCTGGCGCTGCCGCGCTCGGCGACCACGAACGCCCAGGGCTGGGTGTTGCCGTAGCTCGGTGCCCACTGCGCCGCGTGCAGCAGCGTCTCGATCTGCTCGCCGGTCAGCCGATGCTCGGGGTCGAAGATGCTCGGGCTCCACCGCGAGCGCATCGGCTCGGCCAGCGCCTCGGCGCTCGGCATCGGGGCATGCGACACACGGTCAGTATGGCGAGCGGGCGATCTCGGCGCCCCGAGCGACCTCGAGGATCCGCCATCGACCGCACCGGCAGGCCTGGTAGCTCACCAGTCCCTCGCTGGTCGCGTGGGTGGAACGGGTATGCCAGGAGTGGTCCCGGTCGTGGTGGTTGCTCGCGCTCATGGCTCCATCGTGCTGTAATGGCTTTATGCAACTCAACCCTTACGGCCAGGATGCGATCGAGCTTGCCGCCGACTTGGCCAACTCCCGGCCGTCGTCGGCCGCGGAGCTGGTCGACCGGTGCGTCGCGGCCGGCGTGGTCTTCGAGGAGGGCACCCCCGCTCCCGACCTCGACGAGGTGCTGCGCTTCCTCGACCAGTGGTGCGCGGTCGTCGACGAGTCCGACTTCGCCCGTCGGGCGGCACTGCTCAACGCGCTGCTTGCCGACTCGACCGCCCACCCCCGGCTCACCGACCACGTCGGCGGCTGGCACCTCCACTACCGCGACACCGTCATCTCGTTCGCCCACAAGCTGCGCGCCCTGGTCAGCGCGGGCACCGCGCTGCACCTCGCCGGCCGGGGCATGCACCGCCTCGGTCGATGCGCCGCCGACGGCTGCGACCGGGTGTACGCCGACACCTCGCGCAACGGTCGGCAGCGCTACTGCTCACCCGCCTGCGCCAACCGGGACGCCGTACGACGGCACCGGGCGCGGCGGGCGGCCTGACCGGTCAGCCGACCGAGGACGCCAGCTTCGCCAGCAGCCGGGCCAGCTGCTGACGCTCGCGGTCGCTGAGCGCCTCGAGCAGCCGGGCCTCGTTCTGCAGGTGCACCTCGATCATCCGGTCCGCGAACCGGACGCCGGCGCTGGTCAGCCGGACCAGCTGGCCCCGGCGGTCGGACTCATGGGCGCCGCGAGCCACCAGGCCCCGCGCCAGCAGTCGGTCCACGCGCTTGGTCACGGCGCCAGGGGTGACCAGCATCGCCGCGGTCAGGTCCCGGTGCCGCAGCGCGTACGGCGACCCGGCCCGGCGCAGCGCGGCGAGAACATCGAAGTCACCGTTGCCCAGACCCTCGGCCGCGAACGGTGGCCGCAACTCCGCGTCCAACGCGTCGGCCAGCCAGAAGATCCGGCCCAGCACGAGCAGCGGCGTGGTGTCGAGGTCCGGGCGCTCGACCGACCACTGCTCGACAATCCCTGCCACATGGTCTTGTGTTTTCGTTTCCCGGGAAACTATACTCGTTTCCATGGAAACATCATGCCAGATCTACCTCGACCCGGTGTGCCCCTTCGCCTGGATCGCGTCCCGGTGGATCCGGGAGACCATCTCGCTCCGGCCCGAGCTCGAGGTGGACGTCCGGCTGATGAGCATCGCCGTACTCAACGAGGGCCGCGAGCTCGAACCCTGGTACCGCGAGTTCAACGACAACTCCTGGGGCACCGTCCGAGTCGCCGCCGCGGTCGACGCGCTCGGCCGCTACGAGGAGTTCTACGAGGCGTTCGGTCGGCGCGCCCATCTGGACCGCCGTGATGACTGGGACGCCGTCGTCGTGGAGGTCCTCGAGGAGCTCGGACTGCCCGCCGACCTGGCGACCTCGGCGCCGGAGGACCCGGCCACCGACAAGACGCTGCGCGAGACGCACGCCCACCTCAACGAGATCACCGGTCTCGAAGCCGGCACCCCGACGCTGGTGTTGAACGGCGTCGCGACGTTCGGACCGGTGCTGCGTGCGGTGCCGCGGGGCGAGCACGCCCTGGCGCTGTACGACGCGATGGCGCTGTTGTCGACGGTGCCGGCGCTGACCGAGATCAAGCGCGGCGACGACCGGCCGCTCGTACGCAGCTAGAGCGACGCTATGAGGTCCTCGATGCGGCGCCTGATCTCGTCCCGGATCGGCCGCACGGCCGCCACGTCCTGGCCCGCAGGGTCGTCGAGCTGCCAGTCCTCGTAGCGCTTGCCGGGGTAGAAGGGGCAGGCATCACCGCAGCCCATCGTGATGACGACGTCGGAGTCCTGCACGGCCTCGGTCGTGAGGATCTTGGGCGTGGCCGAGGTGATGTCGATGCCCACCTCCCGCATCGCCTCGACGGCCGCGGGGTTGATCCGGTCGGCGGGCTCGGAACCCGCGGACCGCACCTCGATGCGGTCGCCGGCCAGGTGCTGGAGCCAGCCGGCCGCCATCTGGGATCGCCCGGCGTTGTGGACGCACACGAACAGGACGCTTGGCTTTGTCATGCGATCTCCCGGTTGTAGAGGGTCCGGATCAGCAGCAGCGCGAGAACGCCGCCGAGCAGCTGCATCAGCACGAACATCGGAACGGACGCAGGCTCGATGCCGGCGAAGGTGTCGGAGAGCATTCGCGCGACCGTCACCGCCGGGTTGGCGAAGCTCGTGGAGCTCGTGAACCAGTAGGCGGCGGTGATGTAGCCGCCGACGGCGAACGCCACGGACCGTGGGCTTGCGGAGCGAAGGGTGCCGAAGATGACGAGCACCAGCCCGACGGTCGCGACGACCTCCGCGAGCCACAGGTTGCTTCCGGTGCGGTCCGTGTCGGAAATGGAGACCGCGTCGAGGTCGAACATCAGGTTCGCCCCGACAGCGCCGATCACGCCGCCGACGAGCTGGGCGGCGATGACCGCGGCTGCCGTGGCCGTGGTGACCTGGCCGAGTGCCCGTTCCACAACGCTGACGACCGGGTTGAAGGCCGCCGAGACCGCCTGCAAGGCCAGGATGAGGGCCACGAGCACGGCCCCGGTGACCAGGCTGTTGACCAGCAGCTGCAGCCCGGCGTCGTCCGTGAGTCGAGTGGCGGCGATGCCCGAGCCGATGACCGCGGCCACCAGGAACGCCGTACCGACCGCTTCCGCGACCACCCGCTGGGTGAGGGTCGGCATCAGCGGGCGAACAGGGTCATGACGGCGTCCATCGCCCCCGGCCTCGCTTGGTAGAACACCCAGGTGCCGCGCTTCTCCCGGTCCAGCAGTCCGGACTCGTGGAGCACCTTCAGGTGGTGGCTGATCGTCGGCTGGGACAGGTCGAACGCGGGGATCAGGTCGCACACGCACGCCTCCTGACCCTCGTGCGAGAGCACCAGCGACAGCAGCCGCAGTCGCACCGGATCCGCCAGCGCCTTGAGCAGGGGCGCCACCTGGGCGGCCTGCTCCTCGCTCATCGGTTCGCGCGAGAGCGGCGTACAACACGCCAGCGCATCGTCGGCTTCGAGCAGCGGCAGCGTCGCCGACTTAGACACGGGTCAATATTGACACATGTCTATCTGCGATCAGTAGCGCAGCCGCGCCACCCGTGCCGCCGCCGCCGGCCGCCCAACACGAGCGGTCGGCGGTGCAGTCGAGCGTGTGGTACCCGAGCTCGCTCAGCGGCTTCCAGGTCCGCCCACCGTTCAGGCTGATGTCGGTACCCGCCGTCTCGCCGGACTCGCCGGTGGCCACGACGATTCCGCTGCGGCCCGAGAGCCAGGCCGCGTCCTCGGCGAGCTGGCCGAGATCGCCGCCGTTGCGCCAGGAGTGGCCGCGGAGGTACGCCGACGCGTCGACGCCGTTGTCCGGCGCGGCGAAGTCGCCGCCGACCGCCAGCCCCTGCCGCGGGTTGTTGAACGCGAGTCCGAAGACGCCGGCCGCCTCGCCGGTCGGGATCGTCGAGTCGGACGCCTCCCAGGTCAGACCCCGGTCCGTGGAGTGGAAGATCCTGGCCGCGGCGCCGCCCCCGCCGAACCAGGCGTGCTTCCCACTGATCACCAGGCAGTCGCCGCTGGCGGCGAAGTTGAACTCGCCCGTCGTGTCGGGCATGCCGGCGTTCGGGAGCACCTCCCAGGAGCGGCCGCCGTCATCGGTGCCGATGATCCGGAACTTGCCGTCCACGGAGTCGCTGACCGCCAGCCCGTGCCGACCGCCCGGGTAGAAGTCCATGCAGTTGTAGAACGCGGCCTCGTCGGTGTTGCGGAACGTCTCGGTCCAGGTGGCCCCACCGTCGGAGGTCCGGTAGATCCGCGACGCCTCCCCAGGGCCGATCGCCAACGCCAACGCGACGTCGGCGCTCTGTGCCTCGACGTCCCGGAACAACAGGCCCGCACTGTCCGGCGGGCTCACGTCCTGCCAGGTGTCGCCGCCGTCGGTGGTGCGCCACACCGTACCGGCGCCGCCCTCGGTGACGCTGCCGCCACCGAGCCACGCCGTACGACGGTCGACGGCGTCGAGCCCGCGGAAGCTCTGGCCGGCATCGACGACCTGTTCACGCCACTCGATGTGGCGGGATGACCCGGCCTCCGCGACCGGGTCGGCGGCGGGCAGAGCAAGCGCGACTACGAGCGCCCCGAGAAGGATTCGCATGCCTGGCATGCTGCCTGCGCCGCCGGTGCCTGTCTAGGCCGAGCCAGGGATGGGTTCAGCTCAGCTCGGCGATGACCTTCGCCACCCGGCGGTCCCGGGTCTCGTCGCTCTTGGCGCCCTCGATGGAGAGAGCGTGTGCCTTCTGCTTGCTGTAGGACAGCGTCGTCCAGCGGTCCGCGGCGGCTGGGGCAGCCTTGAACGCCTCGGCCAGGTCAGGCGGTACGTCGACGGTGCGGGGCGCGTCATCGACGTCCAGCCGCACCTCGACCTCGTCGCCGGCCCCTCGGCCCGTGGCGGCGCGAGTCTCTGAGTTGAACGAGATCATGTATCGCCCGCCCATCGGCGCGACGGTGTTGCGGTAGGTGTACCCACCGTCGATCGTGACGACGACGGGCACTCGCTTGCCGCGACCGAAGGCCAGGACCAGGTCCTCCGGCACGCCGATCCCGACGTTGTTGCCGCCGCCGGCCAACAGCGTGGTGGTGAAGGTCTGGGAGGTCGTGGTCATGGTGGCTCCTTCGTGGTCGTTCCAGTTCGACCGGGCCAAGGCGAGGAACTCATCGGTTGAGACGAGATAGCGGTGGATTCGACGTACCAGGTACGTCAGGACAACCGCCATGTCACGACGGCGGCAGCACGCGGCGGAGGAACTCCCGCGTCCGCGGCTCGACGGGATCGCCGAGCACCTGCTCCGGCGGTCCGGACTCCACGATCCGGCCGCCGTCGAGGAAGCACACGTGCGAGGCGATCTCCCGGGCGAACATCATCTCGTGGGTGGCGAGCACCATCGTGGTGCCGGCCGTGGCCATGTCACGCACGATCGCGAGGACGTCGCCCACCAGTTCCGGGTCGAGCGCTGCGGTGATCTCGTCGAGCAGCAGAAGCCGCGGCTGCATGCACAGCGCGCGCACCAGGGCGACCCGTTGCTGTTGGCCACCGGACAGCCGGTCGGGGTGGCTGCGCACGTGCTCGCCGAGGCCGAACCGACCGAGCAGCTCGGTCGCCAGCGCGGTCGCCTCTCCTCGGGACAGGCCCTGCACCTTGCGCGGCGCGAGCGTGCAGTTGGCGAGCACGGTGAGGTGCGGGAACAGGTTGTAGGCCTGGAACACCATCCCCATCCGCCGGCGCACCTCTCGCGGATCCACCAACGGATCGGAGACGTCGCGGCCCTCGAACTCGATCACCCCGTCGTCCACCGGCTCCAGCAGGTCCAGGCAGCGCAGCAGGGTCGACTTCCCCGATCCGGACGACCCGATCAGACAGACGACGTCGCCGGGATTGACGGTCAGCGACACGTCGTCGAGGACCATCCGGTCGCCGTACGTCTTGCGGAGGTTGCGCACCTCCAGCAGCGCGGTCACAGGACCCCCGCCCGCTCACGGCGCATGACCCACCGCGCCAGCCAGTCACACAAGCGCGCGAGCGGCAGTGTGATCGCGATGAAGAAGAGCGCGACCACGATGTACGGCGTGAAGTTGTAGTTGTACGCCGCGTAGTCGCGCGCCGTGAAGAGCGCGTCGAAGAGCGACACCGACGCGACCAGAGCCGTGTCCTTCTGCAGCGAGACGAAGTCGTTGAGCAGCGGGGGTACGACGCGCCGGAAGGCCTGCGGCACCACGACGTGCCGCATCGTCTGGCCCCGCGACAGCGCGAGCGCCTCAGCGCTGGTCACCTGGGAGGGGTGCACCGACTCGATCCCGGCCCGGAACACCTCCGCGACGTAGGCGGAGTAAGAGACGACGAGGGCCACCGTCGCCCAGAAGAAGATCGAGTTGGTCACCCCCGCCAGCTTCAGGCCCGGGACGCCGAACACGAACAGGAAAACCAGCAGGATGGTCGGGATGCCGCGCACGACGTCGGTGTAGACCACGGCCAGGCCGCGCAACGGCGTCAACCACGGCGACCGGGCCTGTCGCACCAGCGCGATCGCCAGGCCGAAGACAAGGATCAGCGGCTCGGCGATCAGGAACATCCGGACGTTGAGCCAGAAGCCGTCGACGATGGCCGGAAAGGACTCCCGCGCGTGGTCGAGGTCGAGGAAGGAGCCCTGCACCCGCGGCCACCCGGGCGAAAGGAGTACGCCGGCGACCAGCCCGCCGATCACGAGGACCGTCGCCACCGAGGCGACCAGCACCCGCCGGCGGCTCAGCGCGCGGCGTACCCGCCGGCGCTCCAGCTCGCGCGGGCTCGCCGTCCAGTCATTCACTGCAGTTCAGGGACGCTCACCACGTCGGAGAGCCACTCCTGCTCGATGTCGGCGATCGTGCCGTCGTCCTTCAACGTCTCCAGCGCGAGGTTCACGCACGGCAGCAGCTCGCTCCCCTGCTCGAACACGATCCCGAACTCCTCCTGCTTGCCCGTCTCCGGCTGGAACTGCCCGATCAGCGTGCTGCCCGGGATCTCCACCGCGCTGATGTAGAAGGCGGTCGGCAGGTCCGCCAGGATCGCGTCGACCTGGCCGTTCTGCATCGCCTGCTTGGCGACGTTGGTGTCCTCGAACACCAGCGGGTCCTCGTCGGGCTGGATGATGTCGCGGATCGCGGTCAACGAGGTGGTCCCGGTCTGCGCGCCGAGCTTCAACCCCTTGAGGTCCTCGAGGCTGGTCGCCGACGCGGCCGGGTTGTCCTTCAGCGCGATCACCGCCTGCGCGGCGGAGTAGTAGCCCTCGGAGAAGTCGACCACTTCGTCCCGTTTCGGCGAGATCGAGGTCTGGTTGATGTCGAAGTCGAAGTCGACGCCTCCCGGCTTGAAGAGGCTGTTGAAGCCGACCTTGATCCACTTCACCTGGTCCCGGGAGAACCCGAGCTCCTCGGCGACGGCGTACGCCACCGCCGACTCGTAGCCCTTGCCGTTGCTCGGGTCGTTGTCGACGAACCACGGCTCGTACGCCGGGGAGTCGGTGCCGATCGTGAGCACGCCCTCGCTCTTCAGCGGGAGGTCCTCGGTCGCGCACTCGTCCTCGGCGGCGACGTCTCCGGTGTTGTCCTCGGCCTCCTCCTCCGGGGAGCAGGCCGCGAACGTCACGGTGAGGATGGCGGCCGAGACGAGCGGGAGGAGGCGGGTACGACGCAGGCGCATGACCGGATCGTAGGGCCATCGAGGCATGAAGACCCCCGATCCACCGATTCCAGTTTCTCACTCTCCACAGAACTTGGCAAAGGCGCCCGCAAGCGGCGAGCTGCCGCTGATCGGGTCGCTCGGCGTCTGGCTCAGCACCAGGTTGAGGTTCGCCGCTGCCGGGGCCGTAGGGCGGATAGCCGGGCAGACCCAGCTCCTTCGCACGCCTCCCACCAGCCGTGCTGGCCGAACACGACCTCCGGGTCGAGGCTGAGCGTTGAGCTTGGCGCGCGCCCGGACGCTGCCCTTCGGGGTGTCGATCGAGACCCAGTCGCCGGCGGCGATGCCGCGGGCGGCCGCGGTGTCCGGGTGCAGCTCGACCTGCGGGTCCGGCTGGCTCTTGCGCAGCGCAGCGACCTGCCGGTGCTGGGTCTCGCAGAAGAACAGCGACTTCGCGCAGCTGAGCACCAGCGGGAAGCGCTCGGCGAGGTCGGGCCGCGAGCGCGGGCTGGTAGCGGCTCCGTCGTAGGTCGGCAGCGGCGGGTAGCCGTGCGCCGCGAGGGTAGTCGGAGTAGAGCTCGACCATGCCGGACGGCGTGGCGAACCCGGTGTCGACGGTACTTGCGGTGCCGCGTGGTCAGTGGCACCCGCACCCCCTCGGGGTGGGCGCGGAGCTCCTCCAGGGTGATGCCGCTCGGTGCGAGCTGGTGGCGGAACGCCGCGTCGATGTCGCCGTCCCAGAAGTGCTCGCCGAGACCGAGTCGGGTCGCGAGGTCGAAGACGATCCGCAGGTCGGAGCGGGCCTCGCCGCGTGGTGCCACGAGCGGCCGGCGCAGCTGGACCAGCGACTGCGCCTCCTGGCTCACTTCGAAGCCGATCTTGCAGCGCCTCGGACTCGAACGGCGTCGCCACCGGCAGCACGATGTCGGCGAGCTCGGCGGTGGGCGTCATGAAGAGGTCGGCCTGGGCGAAGAAGTCCAGGCTGCGCAGGGCATCGCGCCCGCGCGCGCTGTCGCCGTGCGCCATCACCGGGTTGCCGCCGAAGCCCATCACCGCCTTGATGCGCCCGTCGAGCGCGGCGCCGTAGAAGTCCTCGCCGGTGAGCGAACCCGAAGCGCGCCGGCCCGAGCGGCCGCTCGGCGAAACCGACGGTGCTCGGGCCGTCGGGCGACAACAGCTCGATGCCGTCGATCCGGTTGGCCGGCACCGCCTCGAACAACACGTTGCCGCCGGGGACGTCGAGGCTCCCCGTCAGCGCGTAGAGCACATTGATCGCGCGCATGATCTGCGTCGTACCGCTGTGCTGCTCGAGCCCGCTCCACGTGTAGAACGCCACCGGCCGCGACTCCCAGAGCATCCGCGCGGCGGCGACGATGCCCGCGGCCGGCACACCGGTGATGCTCTCCGCGAGCTCCGGCCGGTAGTCCGCGCACTGCGTCGCGAGCAGGTCCCACACCTTCCGGCCGTCGACCTCCTCGTCGGCGTTCGTCCAGTCGCGCACGAAGTCCGCGTCGTACCAGCCGTTCTCGATCAACACGTGGGTCATCGACAGCGCCAGCGCCGCATCCGTGCCGGGGCGCACCCGCAACCAGTGGTCGGCCTTGGCCGCGAGCCCCACCTTCCGCGGGTCGACGACGATCAGCTTGGCGCCCCGCGCGACCGCGGCCGTGGTCGCCGTAGCGTGCGCGAGTCGGGCGACGGACGGGTTGTAGCCCCAGAACAGGATGCAGCCGGCGTTGTCGAGGTCGGGAAGGTAGGCGCCCGGCACCGGCGCGCCGAACGTGTAGAGCGGCGCCAGGTACCGCCCCCACCCGCACAGCTCCATGTACGTCGAGAGGTTGGGGCTCCCGAACGCCCGGACCAGTCGCAGCACCCAGTCGATGGCGTCGCTGATCGCCGACGTCGACGGCGAGCTCGAGGTGAAGGCGACGCTCTCCGGACCCTCCGCCGCCTTGATCGCCAGCAGCCGCGCGGCGATCGTGTCCAGCGCCTCGTCCCAGGTGACCTGCTCCCAGCCCGGGTCGCCGGCGTCCTTGGGGTTCGTACGCCGCATCGGGTGGAGCAGCCGCCCGGGGTGGGCGACGATCTCCGGCGCGGCCTTGCCCTTCAGGCACAGCGCTCGGCCGGTGGGGTGGTCCGGGTCCGGCTCCAGCGCCACCAGCCGGCCATCCGCGACGGTGGCACGTGCCCCGCACCTAGAGACACACAGCGGGCAGAACGTCGGGATCGGCTCACCGGCCATGCGGTGATTGTGGACCCGTTCCCGCCGCCGGTCGAGTGGCGGCCAGGTCACCGCGGAACGGGAGACGGTGCGAACATCGACGAAGCCCGGGATCAGGGACCCGGGGCCTGTCGCACGTGCGCGAGGGGGAGTTGAACCAGAGTCACTTCACACTCAGACAGCCATACTGGGTTGTGAGCGTAAATGCTGGTTCCCGTTGCCTCCCGTTTGGCGCCGTTCCAGGTGGGTCGTGCTACACGGGGTAGCACCAGACCTTGTTGATTTCTGCCCATTCACATACGCGGAAGTGACGCACGCTTGACGCGGCAGTGCGTGCAGCTGCCGCGAGCACGCAGGGCGTCACTAGCGTGTCCGGCTGGCTCACTCGGCGAGGTGGCCGACCTTGAGCAGTTCGCAGCCAAGTGAGCGCTAATGGGCAAGCAGGAGCGGGCGGATTGCAGGGGGCCCTCGAATCGCTGGACGCCTGTCCAAAGGCGCAGGAGGCTACAGACGTGGAGTTGCAGATCAGGCAAGCCAGTCTCGACGATGTCCCTGCAATGCGGGCAATCATGGACGAGGCCATCGTCGAGCTCCAGCGCGGGTTCATCAGCGCCGAGCAGATCGAGTCGAGCAAGGCAGTCATGGGCATTGATACTCAACTGATCGAGGACGGCACCTACTACGTCGTCGAGCTTGACAGAACGATTGCAGGATGTGGCGGCTGGAGCCGTCGGGCGACGCTTTACGGCCACGACAGCACCGCCGGCCGGGACGCTCATCTCCTGGACCCGGCCACCGAGCCGGCCCGGGTTCGGGCGATGTACACGAACCCCGCGTTCACGCGTCGCGGAGTGGGGAGGCTCATTCTTGAGACCTGTGAGCGGGCGGCGGGCGCCGAAGGCTTCACCCGCCTATCGCTGGTGAGCACGCTGGCCGGCGTGCCGCTCTACACCGCCTACGGTTTCATCGAAACGGCCGCCCGTGGACAAGACGACCAAGGCGGCGCTCCGGTGCCGCTGGTGTACATGGGAAAGTCCGTCGACCTCACACCCATCGACTGACAGCACGCGTGCTTTCGCGGGCCGCCAAATCCCGCTCTCCGCCGAGTGTACGGGCGGGCTGAAAGGTGGTCTTGTCGCGGAAACGGCGGCGGCATGTTTCAGGTGCCGCCATCATTGGTCCATGGCGCCAGTGTCCGCGCGTGTTCGGAGCGCCCAGTTCGACGCCTTGCAGCGAGACAGACTGCTCAATGCGTGGATGGCCGACCTACCGGGCTCCACTGCTCCGCACGTGGTGGTGACGTTGCCGTCTTTCGCTCTCGACCGAGCCGTGTACGACCATTACGGCGACCGGGTTCCGCCGCTTGAGAATCGTTACCTGTACGCCTTGCTGCGGGCGAGGGAGCCGGGCACCGAGATGGTGTGCCTGTCGTCTCTCCCCGTCCCGGACGCGATTCTTGACGGTTATCTCTCGCTCCTCGCCCCCGCCGAGCGGAGCCGCGTCTCGGCGCGCAGCAGGCTCGTGTGCGCTGACGACCCCTCTTGGCGTCCCTTGGCGGAGAAGTTTCTGGACCGTGGCGACATCGTCGATGCGCTGCGCAGCTACGTGCGTGGAAAACCGGCCATCCTCGAGCCATGGAACATCGGACCAGCCGAGGAAGAGCTCTCCGTCGCGCTGGGCATACCCGCCAACGCCACCGGTACGTCGCACAGTCATCTGGCCAGCAAGAGCAACGGTCGCCGGCTGCTCCGGGCCGCGGGAGTGGACGTGCCCGAGGGCACCGAGGACGTCACCTCTCCCGCCGGCGTGGTCGGCGCAGTCCGACGGCTGGTGCGGTTCCGCCCCTCGGTGCGCGAAGTGGTCGTCAAGTTGGACGACAGCGTCGCAGGTGACGGCAATGTGCGCGTGCCGGTGACGACCGTGACGGACCCTGGGGACGACCTTCAAGCAACAGACGACGTCAGCCGCCTCCTGCCCCCGTGGTACGTGGATCTCCTCAAACGCGGTGGCATCGTCGAGCAGCTCATCGAGGGTGATGAGTTTCGGAGTCCGAGTGCTCAGGCAGCAATCGCACCGGATGGCACGGTGACTGTCATCGGCACTCACGAGCAGCGACTCGGTGGCGCCAACGGCCAAGTGTTCGAAGGCGCGACGTTTCCTGCTCACCCGGACTACGCCTCCCTGCTGGGTCGCCAGACCCACGAGGTCGGCCTGCAACTCGCGCGAAATGGTGCAGTGGGACGCTTTTCGGTCGACTTCGTGGCGACGCGACGGTCATCCGGCGCTGGCTGGGACCTGTACGGCATCGAGATCAACCTTCGAAAGGGCGGTACGACGCACACGCTCGGTCTGCTACGCCTTCTATTTGGAGGTCACTACGACGCCGATCAAGGACGGTATGTCGACGTCAATGGCCGCCCGGTCTTTTACGCGGCGACGGATAACCTGGCGCGCGCGGCCTGGGTGTCCCGCTCTGTAGTCGAGGTGCGCCAGCGCGTCTCCGATGCCGGCCTCGACTACGACCGGACCACGGGTGGTGGTGTCGTCCTTCACTTGCTCGATTGCCTCGAGGTCGACGGTCGTATGGGATATATGGCCGTGGCTGAAAGTGCCGATGAGGCCGCGCGGCTCGAGAGTCAGCTCATCACCGCCCTTTCTTGAAGCGAAGTTCGCACCGGGGTAGTAGCTGCTCGGCTTGAACTCGTGATGGTCAACTGGTACTCGTCCCAGATGCGGTTGAGGCCCCCGCCGTCGGTCGCTGCGCTTCTTCTTGTCGATCGCGGCCATGTGCACTCCCTGCGGTGAGGGCTGGTGCTACTCCCGTGCTACTCCTTCAAGCGCCCAGGACCCCGGGAATGGACGAAGCCCCAGGTCAGACCTGGGGCTTTGCTGGTGCGCGAGGGGGGAGTTGAACCCCCACGTCCTTTCGGACACACGGACCTGAACCGTGCGCGTCTGCCTATTCCGCCACTCGCGCGAGCCGGGTCAGGCTATCCCAGCCCCAAGTTCATCCCCAAACCAGCGGAGCCCACGCTCCGACAGTCCGAGAACGGCGCTGGACGCACCGATACGATCGCAGACGTTCCCGGCAGCGACCGGGAGTGTTCGCGTGCACGCAACCAGACCATTAGCAGATCAGGGAGGTGGGACGTGGGCGGCCTGCAGCGCTTCGAGCAGCGGTTGGAGCAGCTGATCTCCGGCGTCTTCGCCCGCACGTTCCGCAGCGCCGTGCAGCCCGTCGAGATCGCAGCCGCGCTGCAGCGCGAGCTCGACAACAACGCCCAGATCCTGTCCCGCGACCGGCGGCTGGTGCCCAACGACTTCCACGTCGAGCTGGCCCCCACCGACCTCGACCGGCTGGCGCCGTACGACACCACGCTGGCCCGCGAGCTCACCGACCAGCTCCAGGACCACGCGGACGCGCAGTCCTACGTGTTCCCCGGGCCGGTGCAGATCGGCTTCGAGCCGGCGGACGACCTGACGACCGGCCGGTTCCGGATCCGCAGCCAGGCGCAGGCGTCGGTGACCACGCACAGCACCCACACGCAGGTACGCCGGGCCCGGGCCGTGCTCGAGGTCAACGGCACCCGCCACCCGCTGCAGCCCCCCGGCCTGGTGGTCGGGCGCGGCAGCGAGGCCAGCCTGCGCATCAACGACCCCGGCATCAGCCGCACGCACGCCGAGTTCACGGTGATGGAGCAGGGCGAGCGTGACCCGCTGATCGAGGTCCACGACATGGGGTCCACCAACGGCATCCAGGTCGACGGTCGTAAGGTGCCCCGCGCGTCCCTGCACGACGGTTCCCGCGTGCAGGTCGGCCATACGACGCTCGTCGTCCGCGTCGTCCAGGAGGGTGGAGTTGTCTGAGCTCACCCTGTTCCTGATCCGGGTCGCCTTCCTCGCGATCCTCTGGATCTTCGTGCTGTCCGCGATCTCGGTGATCCGCTCCGACATGTTCGGCGCGCGGATCCCCGAGGCGGCGCGCGGCGTCGGCGGCCGGCAGCCCAAGCAGAAGGCGCCGCCGAAGCGACGCGGCTCCCCCACCCAGGTCGTCGTCACCCAGGGCACCAACAGCGGTGCCACCGCGGCCCTGGCCCAGGCACCGATCCTGATCGGCCGCGGCAACGACGCGGCGATCCGGCTCGACGACGACTACGTCTCGACCCGGCACGCCCGGATCGCCGCGTCCGGCGACCAGTGGTTCGTCGAGGACCTCGGTTCCACCAACGGCACCTACATCGGCACCGTGCGGATCACCCAGCCCACGACGATCACGCTCGGCACCCAGATCCGGATCGGCAAGACCATCCTCGAGCTGAGGAAGTAGCTGCGAAACGACATGGCTGAGCTCCTACTTTCTTACTCCGCGATCTCCGACGTGGGGCGGGTCCGCAAGGACAACCAGGACTCCGGGTACGCCGGTCCCTGGCTGCTCAGCGTCTGCGACGGTGTCGGTGGCGCGGCGCGCGGTGACATCGCCTCCGCGACGGCGGTCTCGGAGCTGCGCCGGCTCGACGAGGCCGCGCCCGAGGGCGCCGACCAGCTCGCGCGGATCACCGACGCACTCCACGATGCCCACCGCGCGATCGGCGCGCTGGTCGACGAGGACCCCGCGCTCAACGGCACCAGCACCACCGCCACCGTGGCCCTCTTCGACGGAGCCCGGGCCGCGATCGGGCATGTCGGCGACAGCCGCGCCTACCTGTTCCGCGAGGGCGAGATCTCGCAGCTCACCACCGACCACACGTTCGTGCAGAGCCTCATCGACGAGGGCCGGATCACCGAGGAGGAGGCGCGGGTCCACCCGCACCGCAACCTGATCCTCAAGGCCCTCGACGGCATCCACGACACCGAGCCCGACCTGTTCATGCTCGAGCTGGTCGCCGGCGACCGGCTGTTCCTCTGCAGTGACGGCGCGTGCGGGGTGCTCACCGACGGCCGGATCGCCGACATCCTCTCGATGGGCAGCCCCGACTACGCGGCCGTCGAGCTGGTCCGGGCCAGCCTGGAGGCCGGCTCGTCCGACAACGTCACGTGCGTGGTCGCCGACGTACTCACCACGGAGCAGGCCGCCGAGGACGAGCACTTCGCGACCCTCGAGCCGATGCTGGTCGGCGCGGCCGCCGAGCTGAAGCGCCGGGTGCCCCGCGGGCATCTTCCGCGGTCACCGCTCCGGCGACACCGGCGAGATGGAGCCGATCGACGCCGAGATCCTGGACGAGGTGCCGTTCGCGATCAACGCCGACCCGATCGTCGACCCCGAGGAGGCGCGGTACGCGCCGCAGCCGCCGCGCCGCTACGTCGGCCCCCAGCGGCTGCTCGTGGTGGCCGTCGTGATCGGGCTGGTCTGGATCGGGCTCGCGGCCGCCTGGTCGTGGGCCCAGCGTCAGTACTACGTCGGCGAGCAGGACGGCGTCGTGGTGATCTTCCGCGGGTTGGACGCCGAGGTCCCCGGGCTGGACATGTCGACGCCGTACGAGGTCACCGACGTGCAGGTCGACCACCTCTCGGAGAGCGACGCCAGCCGCGTCGAGGAGGGGTTCGGGGTCCGTGACCTCGATGCGGCCCGGCAGGCCGTACGCAAGCTCGCCGAGATGCAGGAGACCGACGAGCCCTGATGGCCAACTCCGCACTGATGGGCTTCGTGCACCGCCGTCGCCGGGGTGCCGAGCTCTTCCTGCTCGTCCTCGCACTGGCCGTGGGCGTGGGCGCGTATGCCGCCGTCGGCCTCGGGGTCGAGGGGCACGTGCCACCCGACATCGTCGGGTACGGCGCGTGGCTGGCCGCCCTGATGGTGGCGGCGCACATCGTGGTGCGGCTGGTGGCGCCGTACGCCGACCCGGTGCTGCTGCCGGTCGTCGCCGCCCTCAACGGCCTCGGCCTGGCGGTCATCCACCGGCTCGACCTCGACATCGACGGCACCTTCGCCCGCCAGCAGCTGACCTGGATGACGGTCGGGGTGCTGCTCTTCGTCGGCACCCTGGTGCTGCTCCGCGACCACCGGCTGCTGACCCGGTTCACCTACACGTTCGGGCTGCTCTCGATCCTGCTCCTGCTGCTGCCGATGGTGCCCGGACTCGGCCAGACCATCAACGGCTCGAAGATCTGGATCTCGCTCGGGCCGTTCGGGTTCCAGCCGGGCGAGCTGGCCAAGGTGCTGCTGGTGATCGCGTTCGCCGGCTACCTCGTGCTGCACCGCGACGCCCTGGCGCTGGCCGGCCGGCGGCTCTGGTTCGTCGACCTGCCGCGCGGCCGCGACCTCGGGCCGATCCTCGCGATGTGGCTGGTCAGCCTGGGCATCCTGGTCTTCCAGCGCGACCTCGGCTCCAGCCTGCTGTTCTTCGGCATCTTCCTGGTGATGCTGTACGTCGCCACCGAGCGGGGCGGCTGGCTGCTCGTCGGCAGCGCGCTGTTCTTCGGCGGCGCGCTGTTCGCGTGGCGCACGTTCGCGCACGTGCAGGACCGGGTGGACATCTGGCTGCACCCGTTCGACTTCTACGGCGCCCAGTCCGGTCCGATCTCCGACCAGATCGTCGAGGCGATGTTCGGGATGGCGTGGGGCGGGCTGATCGGCCGCGGCTTCGGCGAGGGCGACCCCGGCCGGATCTCGTACGCCGAGTCCGACTTCATCGTGGGCGCGATCGGCGAGGAGCTCGGGCTGACCGGCGTGCTCGCCGTACTCCTGCTCTACGGCTTCATCGTCGAGCGCGCGCTCCGGGCCGCACTGATCTCCCGCGATGGGTTCGGCAAGCTGATGGCCACCGGACTCGCCGGCGTGCTCGCGCTGCAGGTGTTCGTCGTGGTCGGCGGCGTGACCCGGCTGATCCCGCTGACCGGCCTGACCACGCCCTTTCTCTCCTACGGCGGCTCCTCGCTGGTCGCCAACTGGGTGATCGTCGCGCTGCTGCTGCGCATCTCCGACCAGGCCCGCCGTCCGGTGCCGGTCCTGGACGACGCCGATGACGACGCCGACGAGCAGCAGACCCAGATCGTGAAGGCGGTGATCGGATGAACAAGCCGATCCCTCACCTCCCACGCCCGTCACCGGGTCTCGATACGCCCGCTCGCGCTCGCTACTCGACCAGCGGAAGCGGCGGTGATCGGATGAACAAGCCGATCCGCACCGTCTCGATCTTCTGCATGCTGCTGTTCCTGGCGCTGATGGTGAACGCCACCTACCTGCAGTTCTGGAAGGCCGACTCGCTCAACGAGGACCCGCGCAACCGGCGGGTGATCGAGGCGGCGTACTCGCGCGACCGCGGCGCGATCCTGGTCGGCCGCGACGAGATCGCCGAGAGCAAGCCGGTCGACGACAAGTACGAGTACCTCCGCGAGTACCCCGAGCCGCTGAAGTACGCCCACGTCACCGGCTACTTCTCCTACTACAGCCAGACCGGCATCGAGCAGACCCAGAACCAGGTGCTCGCCGGCGACGACCCCCGGCTGTTCGTGACCAAGCTCGTCGACCTGATCAGCAACGACTCCGCCAAGGGCGGCAGCGTCCAGCTCACCCTGGACGACGACGCCCAGCAGGCGGCGTTCGACGGCTTGTCGAGCCTGCCCGGCGACGTCGAGGGATCCGTGGTCGCGATCGAGCCGAGCACCGGGAAGATCCTGGCGATGGTGTCGCTGCCGACCTACGACCCCAACAGGCTGGCCACCCACGACCTGGAGCAGTCGCAGGCCGACTACGACCGGCTCAACGAGAACGCGAGCGAGCCGCTGCTCAACCGGGCGATCCAGAAGACCCTGCCCCCGGGCTCGACGTTCAAGGTGGTCACCGCGGCCGCCGCGATCGAGAACCTGGGCCTCGACGCCGACTCCGAGGTGCCGGGCGGGGCGACGTACCAGCTGCCGCTGACCTCGGGGCCGAGCGGGCTGATCGACAACGAGGGCCGCGACTGCGGCACCGGCAAGATCCCCTTCAAGCAGGCGATGGAGAACTCCTGCAACACCACGTTCGCGGCACTGGCCAACGAGGTCGGGGCCGACGCGATGCTCGAGATGGCGGAGAAGTTCGGGTTCAACCAGCACTACCTCGACGACCTGCGCCCGCAGGCGGAGTCGAAGTTCCCCAGCGACATGGACGAGGCGCAGACCGGGCAGTCCGGCTTCGGGCAGTTCGAAGTGCGGTCCACGCCGCTCCAGATGGCCATGGTGATGGCCGGGATCGCCAACGACGGCAACGTGATGAAGCCCTACCTCGTCGACGAGGTGCAGTCGGCGGAGTACGACACCCTCGAGCAGACCGACGACGAGGAGTTCTCGCAGGCGATCTCGTCCTCCACCGCCGAGGAGCTCACCGAGCTGCTGGTTTCCACCGTCGACAACGGCACCGCCAGCCCGGCCGCGATCCCCGGGGTCACCGTCGCCGGCAAGACCGGCACCGCCCAGAGCGGCATCGACAACGTGCCGCCGTACGCCTGGTTCGTCTCGTTCGCGCCCGCCGCGTCCGGCGACAGCCCGGAGGTCGCGGTTGCGGTGATGATCGAGTCCGCGGACATCCCGCGAGGCGAGATCGCGGGCGGCCAGCTCGGCGGCCCGATCGCCAAGGCGGTCATGGAGGCGGTGATCAAGTGAGTGAGCTCTTCGCCGACGACGCCCACCGCTACCGGCTCGACTCCCGGATCGCCACCGGCGGCATGGGCGAGGTCTGGCGCGCGACCGACACCGTGCTGAACCGCGAGGTCGCGGTGAAGGTGCTCAAGCACGAGTACGCCGACGACGCGACGTTCCGCTCCCGGTTCGAGACCGAGGCCCGGCACGCCGCCGCGCTGCACCACCCCGGGGTTGCCGGGATCTACGACTTCGGCGAGGCGACGGCGGCCGACGGCTCCGGTCATCCGCGGCCCTACCTCGTCATGGAGCTGGTCGAGGGGCAGCCGCTGTCGCGGTTGCTGATGGCCGGCCGCGACCTCGACTCGCGAAGCGGTGCGCGACCTGATGGCGCAGACGGGCGACGCGCTGGCCGCCGCCCACGTCGCGGGGATCGTGCACCGGGACGTGAAGCCCGCCAACCTGATGGTCACCCCCGACGGCCAGATCAAGGTGACCGACTTCGGCATCGCCCGGGCCGCCGACGGCGTGGGGATCACCCAGACCGGCACCGTGATGGGCACCGCCCAGTACCTCTCCCCCGAGCAGGCGCGCGGCGACCGGGCCACCCCGGCCTCCGACGTCTACTCGCTCGGCGTGGTGACGTTCGAGTGCCTGGCCGGGCGGCGCCCGTTCGAGGCGGACTCGCCGGTCGCCACCGCGCTCGCCCACATCCAGCAGCCGATCCCCGACCTGCCCGCGGATGTGCCCGCCGACCTGGCGGCCGTCGTGCGGAAGGCGCTGTCGAAGGACGCCGCCGACCGCTACCCCGACGGCGCTGCCTTCGCCGCGGCGCTGCGCAACCCGGCCGGCGCTGCCGCTGCCGCCCCGCCGCCCGTCGTACCGCCGCTGCCGGTGATCCGACGAGACGCGGGTCCTTCGAGCACGGTCTCGCACCCGGTCCCGCCGCCGTACCCGCCGCCGGAGCAGCAGCAGCAGCGTCGCAGCAACACTTGGCTCATCGTGCTGCTGACCCTGCTCCTGATCGCGGTGATCGTGGGCACCGCGATCGCGCTGAGCCAGGACGACGACGACACCCGACCCCCACCCAGCGACGAGTCCACCAGCCCACCCAGAGCGAGCAGACCTCCGAGGACACCCAGCGATACTCCGTCCGACACCCCGACGGAGACTCCCTCGGACACCCCGACAGAGACCCCGTCAGACACCCCGACCACGCCGACCACTCCGACCGAACCAACGCCGACCGAACCCACTACGCCGACGGAACCGACCTCGGAGCCACCGACGTCGCCGACCACACCGGCCAGCGGTCAGCCGACCACCCCAGAAGGTGAGGGCACCTGATGAACTCGCAGCCGACGCTCGTCGGCGGTCGATACGAGCTCGGAGAGCTGCTCGGCCGCGGCGGCATGGCCGAGGTGCGCAAGGGCACCGACACCCGCCTCGGGCGGATCGTCGCGGTCAAGCGCCTGCGCACCGACCTGGCCAGCGACGCCACCTTCCAGGCTCGGTTCCGGCGCGAGGCGCAGTCCTCGGCCTCGCTGAACCACCCGTCGATCGTCGCCGTCTACGACACCGGCGAGGAAGCCGGCGCCCGACGGCGCCAGCGGGCAGAGCGTCGCCCAGCCCTACATCGTGATGGAGTACGTCGCCGGCCGGACGCTGCGCGACATCCTCCGCGAGGGTCGCAAGATCCTGCCGGAGCGCGCGCTGGAGATCACCAGCGGCGTGCTGTCCGCGCTCGACTACAGCCACCGGGCCGGCATCATCCACCGCGACATCAAGCCCGGCAACGTGATGCTCACGCCGAGCGGCGACGTCAAGGTGATGGACTTCGGCATCGCCCGCGCGATCAGCGACGCGTCCTCGGCGATGACCCAGACCGCGGCCGTGGTCGGCACCGCCCAGTACCTCTCCCCCGAGCAGGCGCGCGGCGAGACCGTCGACTCGCGGTCCGACGTCTACTCCGCCGGCTGCCTGCTCTACGAGCTGCTCACCGGTCGGCCGCCGTTCGTCGGCGACAGCCCGGTCGCGGTGGCCTACCAGCATGTGCGCGAGCCGGCGGTGCCGCCGTCGGACCACGACACCGACCTGCCTCCCGAGGTCGACGCGATCGTGATGAAGGCGCTGGCGAAGCGGCTCGAGGACCGCTACCAGTCGGCCGCGGCGATGCGCACCGACATCGAGCGCTACCTCGCCGGCCGGCCGGTCGAGGCGACCGTTCCGCCGCCGCCCGTCGACACTCCGACCCAGGTCGTGGCCGCGACCCCGCCGCCGCCCGAGACCCACGTACGCCAGCCCATTCCCCCGCAGCACGACGACGACCGCCGCAACCGGGCACTCCTGTGGGTGGTGCTGGGTGGCCTGGTGATCGCGCTGATCGCGGCGGCGTACCTCCTCTGGCCGAAGCTGTTCGAGGAGACGCCCACCCAGGACCAGGTGCCCAACGTCATCAACCTGACCGAGGACGATGCCCGCGACGACATCGGCGACGCCGGCCTCACGGTCGGGGACGTCACTCGCGAGGCGAGCGACACCGTCCGGGTGGGCCGGGTGATCAGCCAGTCCCCCGGCGCCGACGAGTTCGTCGACCCCGGCACCCCGGTCGATCTCGTGGTCAGCGCGGGCAAGCCGGAGAAGGCGGTCCCGCCGGTGGTCAACTCCTTACGGGCCGAGGCGGTGGCACTCCTGCGCGGCGAGGGCTTCAAGGTCGAGCAGCTCGAACGCGAGTCCGACGAGGACAAGAACCAGATCGTCGAACAGGACCCGGCCGCCGGCACGATGGTGCAGGAGGGCTCCGTCGTCACGATCTACTACTCCGACGGGCCCGAGGACGTGCCCAACGTGGTCGGGATGACCGAGGAGGACGCGATCCGGGCCATCGAGTCGGCCAAGTTCAAGGTCGAGGTGGTGGAGTCCGACGACACCACTGAGCCTGCCGGGATCGTCTTCCGGCAGATCCCCGCGGCGGACGAACCGCAGTCGAAGGGCA
Source organism: uncultured Actinomycetota bacterium (assembly GCA_963798055.1). GTDB lineage: Bacteria > Actinomycetota > Actinomycetes > Propionibacteriales > Nocardioidaceae > Nocardioides. The sequence continues at coordinate 5,800 of CAWCRX010000009.1, read as the reverse complement.
CGACGATCACGATCTTCGTCTCGACGTACGTCGAGCCCACGGAGCCCACCGATCCGACGGACACGTCGACCGATCCGACGCTGCCGACCCTGCCGACGGGAGAAGACTGACGGATCAGCGCAGCGGCTCGGCGTAGGTGATGTCCTGCAGGCCGTCGTACGCCGGTGCGTCGATGCGGTCCTCCACCTCGAGGTCCCAGCCGATCTGGATCTCCGGGTCCTCCGCGTCCTCGCGGAAACCGAGCACTGCCGGATCGGCGTCGAGAGCGGCCTCGATCGCGTCGGGATCGCCGACCGCCTGGATCTCGTAGGGCTCCGGGAAGGGATGCCCTGGAGCTGGACCGCGTTGCCCTCGCACTTGATGCCGGTCGTGGTGACGACGCGCTCGCCCTCGACATGACCGCGGTCGCCCCGGCGACCCACATCGCGTTGACGACCGCCTGGATGTCCTGCTGGTGCACCACCCAAGGCTGGACGTCCAGGTCGTCCTCGGCCGCCTGCTCGATCAGGTCCTCGGGGGCGTCGGAGAGCGTGACGGTGATGCCCGGTCCGGAGCGGGGCTCCAGGCCGGCCGGGTCCTTCAGGTCGTCGATCTCGCGCCGGAGCCGTCGTACGTCGGCGTCGTCGACCTGCTCGGTGAGCTCGTCGACCTCGTCCTTGATCGTGGCGACCCGCTCCTGGAGCTCGGCGCGGGCCTCCACCTCCGCCTCGACCAGCGAGGCCAGGTCCGTGTAGCGGCCGGGGCGCAGATCGGTGCCCTCGCTGTTGGCGGCGCTGACCGCGAACAAGCCCCCGCTGAGCAGCACGATCACCGGCGTAGCGACCCGCCAGACGCCGCGCCTCGGCGTGGGGCCGCTCACGTCGTTCTCGCTCACGCCGACTAAGGTAGCCCGCGACCCGCGGCGGGACGTCGTGGGAGCGCCACCCTGACGAGGAGCAACCCCGTGTCCAAGCTCAAGCCCAAGGAGCAGTCCTTCGACCCCGATCGGGGCCCGCTGGTGACGCCGCGGTTCCTGATTGCGATCGTGCTCATGCTCGTCGGCATCGCCTGGATCGTCTACTACTACATGGGCGTCCGGGCGCCTGACGGCTTCGACACCAAGACCCTCGAGCCCTTCTCCGCGACCGGGCCGAAGTTCATGCAGGACCTGGGCGAGTGGAACTACCTGATCGGCTTCGGGGCGTTCTTCCTCGGCCTGATCGTCTCCGCGCACCCCTCCACCCCGCTGGGCCGCGGCCGCGGCGTCGTGGTCGGGATGCTGGCCTGCTTCCTGATCGGGCTGCTCTGGATCTGCACGTTCTACGTGATCAGCGACGACCCCAGCAACGTCCCGGTCTTCAACGACCTGGGCCAGAAGAACCTGTTCGTGGGCATCACGTTCATGGCGGTCGGCTTCACCTTCGCCACCCGCTGGGAATGATCCGGCAGGCGGCTATCCACAGGCTTCTCCACAGCTGGGGACGAATTACACAGCGGTAGTTCGCGTCGATCAGGGGTAGGTCAGGCGAGGACGGCGGTGCGGGCGACGAGCGCGCCGAGCACGACGATCGTCAGCACCGAGAGGCCCGCGACCTGCAGCGTCGTGCGCCGCGCCTTGGGGGCGTAGACCAGCACGAGCGCGGCCAGGAACCCGCCGATGAACCCGCCGAGGTGGCCCTGCCAGGAGACGTTGGGGACCGCGAACGTGATGAAGACGTTCAGGCCCAGCCAGATCAGCAGCCCGCGCACGTCGCCGCCGACCTTCTGCGCCACCACCAGCAGCGCACCGATCAGCCCGAAGATCGCGCCGGACGCGCCCAGGGTGGCCGACTGCTCGCCCGCCAGCCAGTAGACGAGCGCCGAGCCGGACAGCAGCGAGACGACGTACAGCGCGAGGAACCGGATCCTGCCGAAGACCATCTCGAGCTGCGGTCCCAGGAACCACAGCGCCAGCATGTTGAAGCCGATGTGCCAGATCTCGATGTGCGCGAAGCCGCTGGTCACCAGCTGCCAGTAGGCACCGTCGGAGACCCCGTCGATCCACCGACCGTCACCGTTGGTCGCCCCGTTGCAGACCCGCTCGGACGTGGCGGCGTAGAAGCTTCCGGGTTCGTCCAGGCTCTCGCAGCGGCCCGTGGGCAGCAGCGCCAGCCGGTAGGCCAGGGTGCTGTTCTGCCAGCCGGTGGCCAGGATCGTCAGCCAGACCGCGACGTTGGTCGCGATCAGGCCGATCGACAGGATGCCCGGGTTGCCGGCCCGCTTGCCGCCGTACGGCGTCCGCGCCGGCGCGGGTGGTCTTCGCACCCTCGGCCACGCAGTTGGGGCAGTGGAAGCCGACAGCCGCGTCGCGCATGCAGTCCGGGCAGATCGGCCGGTCACAGCGCTGGCAGCGGATGTAGGTCTCTTTGCCCGGGTGCCGGTAACAGGTCGGCACCCCGGTCGCGGAGCCGGGCGTCTCGCTCAGGTCAGGGCCTGATCACTGGTCGGTGATCTGCACGGACTCGATGACCACCGGCTCGACCGGACGGTCGCCGGCGCCCGTTGCGGTGTTCCCGATCGCGTCGACCACGTCGCGGCCGGCCTGGTCGGCCACCTCGCCGAAGATCGTGTGCTTGGTGTTGAGCCACGTCGTCGCGCCGAGCGTGATGAAGAACTGCGAGCCGTTGGTACCGGGGCCGGCGTTGGCCATGGCCAGGAGGTAGGGCTTGTCGAAGACCAGCTCGGGGTGCGGCTCGTCCTTGAAGGTGTAGCCGGGGCCACCGGTGCCGGTGCCGAGCGGGCAGCCGCCCTGGATCATGAAGCCTTCGATCACCCGGTGGAAGGTGAGGCCGTCGTAGAACGGGCCGGAGCGGCCGTTGCCGGCGTCGTAGGCCTTCTCACCCTTGGCCAGGCCGACGAAGTTGGCCACCGTCTCGGGCGCGTGGTTGGGCAACAGGTCGACGGTGATGTCGCCGTGGTTGGTCTTCAGGATTGCCTGCATGCGCCGATCCTTGCATGCCCGTGCACATGCAAGGCAGGCTGGCCGGGTTTGCCCTGGCGTGGTTGGGTACTGAGTAGGCACTGACGGGCTTCGAGAGGAAGGCACGCCATGGGTTTCGGTAAGAAGAAGACGCTGCTCGACCAGGCCGGGGAGTACGTCGACGCAGCCCGGCCGCACGTCGAGGCCGCCATCGAGAGCGGGCGGGACTTCGTGCAGAACACCGCCATCCCCGCCTTCAACGAGGCCCGCGACAAGGCCGGTCCGGCGATCGCGGACGCCCGTGAGAAGGCGGCACCGATCATCGCCAGCGGTGCTGCGCTGGCCGCCGAGAAGGCCTCCGCCGCCAAGGCCGCGGCCGACGCGAAGGCCAGCGAGCTGACCGCGCAGCCGAAGAAGAAGAGCAAGGTCAAGCGGTTCCTGCTGTTCGGCGCGATCGCCGGCGGGGTGGCCGCCGTGGCCAAGAAGCTGCAGGCCGGCTCGAGCAGCAACAACTGGCAGTCGTCGTACACCCCGAGCCCGCCGCCCAGCGACGCGCCGGCCACGCCGCCGACCCCGGCGGCGCCGACCGCCGCCGGCGACCCGCTCACCGACCCGCTGCCCGAGGACCCGGGCGGCGCTTCCCCCGACGAGGCGCTGGCCGACTCGGCCGAGACACCCCACGCGTCCACGACGCCGGACGACCCGGCCGAGGTCGTCGACCTCGAAGAGGGCAAGGCCAAGAAGTAGCGGGTCAGATCTCGGCCTCGGGAGCGGCGGCGTAGCCGGCCCGAAGTCTGGTCGACGGCGTCGTGTGTCAGGTCTCCTGGGTCGCGGCGTAGCCGTCGATCCAGCGGTCGATCTCCTCCCACCAGCCGAACAGCCAGTCGATCCGGGCCTCCCGGTCGGCCGGGATGTCGGCGCGCGAGACCTGCCACCAGCGCATCACCAGGCACTTGTCCATCGGGAGCTCCCGCCAGACGTCGCCGACGGTGAGCATGTGGTCGAGGCCGGTGTGCGCGACGAGTACGACGTCCGCTTCCGGCGCCGCGTCCAGGGCCGCGATGAAACCGCCGGGCCGCGGAGCGAGGACGTTGGTCATCGCCTCCGCACGCTCGGCCATCCGGTCCATGCCGAGCCGGTGCAGCCGGTCGATGCCTCGCTGGCGGCGGTGCGGCGTGAAGTTGCCGCCCTCGGGGAAGATCACGAACGCGTCGTTCTCGTCGAGCCCGCGGGCGAGCTCGGCGATCTGGCTCTCGAGGTCCTGCCCCTCGCTGGGGTTCGGGGTGATGAACCGCGCCGGGATGCGGTTCAGGATCACGTCGATCGCCGGGTCCCAGGCCAGGGTGTTCTTGAGCACCACCCTGGGCTCGCGGGCGTACCAGTGCATCAGGGCATGGATCAGCGTGAACGAGTCCCCCGGCCCGGCGTGCCGGCAGGCGACCAGGATCGGCACTCCCGGGTGCGCGTCCGGCGACGGGCCGTCGGTCTCGATCCGCAGCCGCAGCACCCGCCGCGCCTCGCGGAAGAAGATCCACATGGTGCCCTGCACGAGGTCGTAGTGGATGCCCTCCCAGTAGGGCCGCCGGATCCGCCAGCCGCACCCGCTCGCGAGCCAGAACCCCAGCAAAACAAGGAGAAGCAGCGCCTCCGCGGTCAGGTAGACGATGAAGATCCAGATCAGCCGCAGCGCCCGCCACCGGCCCGGCAGCAGCGGTGAGAGCGCGGCCGCGGCGAGCAGCCACAGGGGCAGGGTGACCCACACCAGCCCCGCCAGCAGTACGACGAGCGGGGCCAGCACCACGCGTCGTACGACCCTCATCAGAGCACGGTCTTCAGATACGCGACGCTGGCGTCGTAGGTCTCCTCGATGCGCCGCTGGACGGACCCGAAGTCGCGGGCGGCCCGGATCGTGTCGTCGCGCTCGGACGTGCCGCGGGCCGGGAGCACGTGGCACTCGACGTCGTCGGGCAGCTCGGCGAGCTCGCGCACGAACCGGTGCCGGCGGGCGATCTCGAAGGAGACCCGCGCGACCTCCCACGGCTTGCGCGGCGGCTTCAGCGGCCGGTCGATCCGGCCGACCTGGAGCACGAACACCCGATCCGCGCCGAGCTGGACGGCGCGAGCCAGCGGGATGGAGTTCACGATGCCGCCGTCGAGGTAGTGCTCGTCCCCGACCTTCGCCGGTGGCAGCAGCCCGGGGACCGCGGCGCTCGCCACCACCGCGTCCACCACCCGCCCGGAGTCGAACCAGTGCTCGGCCGCTCGCTCGATGCTGGCCGCGCAGACCTGGAACCGGCAGGCGAGGTCCTCGAAGCGGATGTCGCCGAGCTCCTCCTCGAGCCGCTGTCGCATCGGCTTGGCCGAGTAGATGTGGGTGCCGGTCGCGACCGCCCGGCGTACGGCGGGCAGCGCACGCTCGGCGTACCCGGAGCCGCGGCTCTCACCGACGCCCTTCCACAGCTCGTCGAGCTTCTCGACGACGTTGGGTGTGGGGTCGCGGGCGACCAGGGCGCCGTTGAGGGCGCCGACGCTGGTGCCGAGCACCAGCTCGGGAGTCACGCCGGCCTCGAACAGGGCGCGGAGCATGCCCACCTCGACCGCGCCCAGGACGCCGCCGCCGCCCAGCACAAAGGCGGTAGTCACGCGGGTTGGAGCTCCTCACGGACCCGGGCGGTGACCCGGCGCTCCACCCAGAAGATCAGCAGCGGGACCAGCCCCGCGACGAGCGTGAGGATCGTGAAGCCCGGGCTCCAGCGAAAGCGGCGCGCGAGCAGGATCGCGACCACGAAGTAGATCATGAAGATCCAGCCGTGGAGCACCCACATGATGCTGGCCGACTCCCCGAACTCCTGCAGGTCGCTG
>CAWCRX010000008.1:0-63685 GCA_963798055.1 uncultured Actinomycetota bacterium | reverse complement strand
CGGCAGCCGCCGCCAAAAAGCACCAGGGCCCGGCCGGGGAGGGAGGGTGGCCGGGCCCTGTCGTCCACGCAACTTGCGGACCTAAGTCTCACACCGCCTGGACAGCGAACCCGGACACTTCGGGAGGGAGCATGAACATGCCGGGTTCGAGCTGTTCAACGAGAACTAGGGTTGCAGAGTTACGCCGTCTTTGGTGTGTTTTCTCTGGTCTAGCCCAATCATAGGACGAATACCTAGCTGACCCCAACGATGGGCAGTCTGAGCGCCGCCGGAGCGTCCGCTGGGACCACCGGAGAGGACGGTACGACGGGGGGTATCCGCTGGTAGCCCTCCCCCAGAGCGGGCCGCGAGTCGGGCTCTCCCTTGTTGGGCCAGAACGCCATCGCACGCTCCGCCTGGGCGGTGATCGTCAGCGACGGGTTCACGCCGAGATTGGCCGAGATCGTCGACCCGTCCACGATGTGCAACCCCGGGTGCCCGTACATCCGCTGGTAGGGGTCCACGACCCCGGTCTCGGGCGAGTCGCCGATCGTGCAGCCGCCGATGAAGTGGGCGGTCAGCGGGGCGTTCAGGGGCTCCCCCACGTTGCCGCCGGGGGTCCCTCCCATCACCTCGGCCATCCGGCGTACGGCGTCGTAGGCCACCGGGATGTACGTCGGGTTGGGCTCACCGTGACCCTGCTTCGACGACATCCGCCATCCGAAGGGCGTCTTCTTGCCGACGGTCGTGATCGAGTTGTCCAGGGTCTGCATGACCAGGGCGATCACCATGCGCTCCGACCAGTGCTTCATGTCGTAGAGGTCGATCACGTGCTTGCGTTGCGACCACATCTCGCGCACCCAGGTCCGCCACCGCGGCTCGGTGCCGGTGTCGTCGGCCAGCACCGTCTGCATCAGCGACATGAAGTTGCTGCCGCGGCCGTAGCGCACCGGCTCGATGTGGGTGTGCTCGTCGGGGTGCCAGGACGAGGTGATCGCGACGCCCTCGGTGTAGTCGGTGCTCAGGTCCGGCGCCAGCACCCCCAGGATCGCCTCGCTGTTGGTGCGGGTCAGCACGCCCAGCCGGTCGGAGATCTGGGGCAGGTCGCCTTCCCCCTTGAGCTTGTGGAGCAGCTTCTGGGTGCCCAGCGCCGCGGCCGAGAACACCACCTGCTCGGCGGTGAACGTCTTGACGGCCGTACGACGCGAGAGCTTCGCCTTCGTCCAGCGGGCGTCGACGCGGTAGCCGCCGCCGTCGAGCGGCAGCACCCGGGTCACCGTCGTGAGCGGGTGCACCACCGCACCGGCCTGCTCGGCCAGGTAGAGGTAGTTCTTGACCAGCGTGTTCTTCGAGTTGTGCCTGCACCCGGTCATGCACTCGCCGCAGTTGCGGCAGGGGTGCCGATCCGGGCCGGCGCCGCCGAAGTAGGGATCCGCGACCTTGTCGGCGGGCGTCTGGCCCGGGCCGCCGAAGAACACGCCGACCGGGGTCGGGTGAAAGGTGTCACCGACGCCCATGTCGTTGGCGACCTTCTGCATCACCTCGTCGGAGGGGGTGCGGTAGGGGTACTCGACCACGCCGAGCATCCGCTTCGCCTGGTCGTAGTACGGCGCCAGCTCGGACTTCCAGTCCGTGATGTGCGCCCACGAGGGGTCCCGGTAGAACGGGTCGAGGGGTTCGTACAGCGTGTTGGCGTAGACGAGCGAGCCGCCGCCCACGCCGGCACCCGCGACGATCATGCAGTCCTTGACCATGTCGATCCGCTGGATCCCGTAGCAGCCGGCGGCCGGGGCGAAGAGGTACTTCTGGACCTCGAAGGAGGTGTTCGGGTAGTCGCCGTCCTCGAACCGGGCGCCGGCCTCGAGCACGGCCACGCGGTAGCCCTTCTCGGTGAGCCGGAGCGCGGTGACCGAGCCGCCGAAACCGGACCCGACGATCAGGACATCAAAATCAAACGCAGTAGTCGAAGTCATTGGAGTCAGGCCCGGCCAAGCTTCTTCATCAGCTTGAGCTGGACGGTCATCACCTTGGCGTAGGTCTCGTTGGACATCCCGAGCATCGGGCTGAACCGGATCAGCCGCTGGGTGCCGACCGACTGTGACTCCGTGTAGCGGTGGATGCCTTCGCTGCCCTGGCGACGGCCCATACCCGACTCACGCATCCCGCCCATCGGCGAGTCGATGCTGGCGAACGTGGCGCCGAACGCCTCGTTGATGTTGACCGTGCCGCACTTGATCAGCCGAGCGATGGCCCGCGCCCGCGGGCCGTCCTGGCTGTAGATCGAGGCGTTCAGGCCGTACTCGCCGTCGTTGGCGCGGGCGATCGCGTCGGCCTCGTCGTGGAACCGGTAGAGCGAGATCACCGGGCCGAACGTCTCGTTGCCGAAGCAGGTCATGTCGGGCGTGACGCCCTCAAGGATGGTCGGCTCGTAGAAGTACGGGCTGAGGTCGGGGCGGGCCTTGCCACCGGCCAGGACGCGAGCGCCCTTGGCCACCGCGTCGTCGACGTGCGCGACCACGGTGTCGAGCTGGTCCTGGGAGATCAGCGGGCCCATGTCGTTGGCCCACTCGAGGGTCGCGCCCAGGGTCATCGCCTTGGTCCGGGCCACGAACCGCTCGACGAACCGGTCGTAGATCTGGTCGGCCACGAACATCCGCTCCATCGAGACGCACAGCTGGCCGGCGTTGGAGAACGACGCACGAAGGGCGCCCTCGGCCGCCTTCTCCAGGTCGGCGTCGCGCAGGACCAGGATCGGGTTCTTGCCCCCGAGCTCCAGCGAGCAGCCGATCAGCCGCTCCGCGCATTGGGCCGCGATCAGCTTGCCGGTGGCGGTCGAGCCGGTGAAGCAGATGTAGTCGGAGCGCTCGATCATCGGGCCGCCGAGCTCGCGGCCCGGGCCGGCGACGACCTGCCAGAGGTCCTTGGGGAAGCCGGCCTCGTCGAGCAGGCGGGCGCCGAGCAGCGCGGACAGCATGGTCTGCGCGTCCGGCTTGGCGACCACCGCGTTGCCGGCGAGCAGCGCGGGCAGCCCGTCGCACAGCGCCATTGTGAACGGGTAGTTCCACGGCGAGATGATGCCGACGACGCCCTTCGGCACGTGGTTGACCTCCACCCGGGTGAGCCCGGGTACGACGCCGAGCTTGCGTTGGGTGTCGAGGTGCTGATGCGCCGTACGCGCGTAGTAGCGCGCTGTCAGCGCGATGTGCAGCGGCTCGTCGAACGCGTGCTTGCGCGCCTTGCCGTTCTCCCAGCCGATGAGGTCCATGATCTCGTCCTGGCGCTCCAGGACGATGTCGTGCAGCCGCAGCAGGATCTGCGAGCGCTCCTCGAGCGAGGTCCGCGCCCAGGCCGCCTGCGCGCGTCGGGCGCGCGCGTACGCCTCCTTGACGTCGTCCTCGCTGGACTGCGGGATGTTCGCGAGTGGACCGCCGTTCATCGGGCTCTCCACCACCACAGAGCGACCGCTGGTGGCGATCAGCCGGTCGGTGAGCGAGGTGACGTACTCGGGTTCGAGGCCGTACGCCGCGCGCGGGTCGTGCTCAGGATCGTGCGGTCCGTCCACCAGCGGACCGCCGGCGGAGGTGGGGTTCTGGGAGCTCATGGATTCGAGCGTAGGTGGTGACCGTCACGTTGCCTACCGTTTGGTAACCGGATGTGGCGCTTGACACATCCGCCACTTTTGTCAAGGACGCGGTGAAGGCGTGATCAGAGGATCAAGGAAGTCTGCTCGATATCGATCATCCGGGCGTAGAGCACCTGTTCGTTGACCTCGAGGTTGTTGATGAGGGTCAGCGCCAGCACGATCCCGTGGCCCACGAGCTCGCCCTCGACCTCGCCGTACTGCACCTCCAGCAGCACGTTGTCGGCGCGCTCGTCGTTGGACACGCTCGCCGGGTCCTGCCAGGTGCCGGCGGCCGCCAGTTCGGTGGCGGCGCGCATGAAGTCGAGTGCGTCGGCCTTGGCCCGGGGCACCGCCATGGTCAACAGTTCCTGCGGTCCGCGCACCAGGTCACAGCCCATCGTCTCGTCGCCGAACAGCAGCGCGAACAGCACGTCCTTGGCCTCGGTGAGCAGCGCCTCGCCCGAGTCGGTGCGGTGCTCTGCCGCGAGGAGCGCCGTGCCCTTCACAGGTGCCGACGCCCGTAGGCGCTGCTCGGCGATCAACCGCTCTCGGGTGACGCCCTCGTGCCGGTCGATGAAGGCCTGTAGGTCGTGGAGGCCGAAGGACATCGCCTGCACTCGCTCGAGTCGTTCGCGCCGGGCTCGCGCCTTCGCTTCGACAACCGCCCGACGATCAGCCTCTTCGAGAGCGTGCGCGTCGAGGGTCAGCCGGACGATCTGCTCGATGAGCCACTCGCGGTCGCGGTCGGCGAGCTCGGCACGCAGCCGCTCCTCGATGAGCGGGACCATCTCGCGGTTGATCCCGCGCACGATCGATTCAATGGTCGACATCTCCGGAGTCTCCTACACCGCGTGGCCGGCCGTCCCGCGGATCACCTTGGCTAGTCTGCGCGCATGCTGCGCCAGGTCCAGATCCTCGCCGGAGCGGTCATCGGGTCCGTGGTGATGACCGCCCTCGTGCTCGGAGTCGCCTTCCCCTCGAACGAGCGCTTCGACGGGCCGCCGCTCTGGCTGATCGTCGTGCAGGTCGTGGGGGCCGGCGCGGTGCACGTGCTCGTGGAGGCGGTCGGGTACCGCGCCCCGGCACTGCACGTCGAGGCGACGGAGGCCGAGGCGCGGGTGCAGTCGATGCGGGCGTTCACCTCGGGCACCGTGGTGCGACTCGCCCTGTGTGAGTCGATCGCGCTGGGCTCCGTGGTCGCGGCGTTCCTCGTCGACACCGGCGGGTACGTGCTCATCCTGACCGGCGCGGCAGTGTCGCTGGTCCTCCTGGCGGTGCACGCCTGGCCCAGCGACGGCCCGATCAACAAGACGGTGACCAGCCTGGAGCGCAACGGCGCCCGTTCCTACCTCCGCGAGCACCTCGGTCTCGGCGGCGTGGGCCCGATCCAGGAGCTCTAGGCGAGCAGGCGGGCCTCGGCGTCCGCGTCCATGCCCATGCCGGCCCGGCCGGTGGCAGGGGTCGGGAGTCCTTCGTTCTGCAGCCAGGCCCAGGTGTCGGCGACGGTCTCCGGCATCGCCCGGCAGCGCAGCCCGGCGTCGTACGCCGCCGACGCGTCGATGGCGTGCAGGTCGGCCAGCTCTCCGGTGGGCGGCACCCAGATCGGCAGTTCGGTCCACGGCTCGACACCAGCAGCCTCGACCGTCTCGGGGGTCACCCAGACCAGCTCGGCCTCGCTTCCGGTGACCCGGTGGCACTCCTCGAGGAGCGCGCCGATCGTGGTGTGCCCGGGCCGGCTGACCGTGTTGAACGTGCCGGCGGCCCCGCGGCCGGCCGCGTCCAGCACCCACGAGGCGATGTCGCGGGCGTCGACGTACTGCAGCGGACGGTCGACGGGTCCCGGACAGGGCACCCGCCCCCCGGCCGCGAGCCGGCTCAGCCAGAAGGGCAACCGGCCGACGTTCTCGTAGGGTCCCAGGATCAGCCCCGCCCGGGCCAGCAGTAGTGGGACGTCGACCTCCGCCAGCACCGCGAGCTCTCCGCCGCGCTTGGCCTTGGCGTAGTCGGGGTTGTCCTCGGCGTCGGGGTCGCCCTCCACTACTGGCGACGACTCGGCGACGCCGGTTCCCATCGGCCACGAGTAGACGGAGACCGACGAGATGTAGGTGTAGTGGCCGACCCTGCCCTTCAGCAGCCGAGCGGCGGTACGCACCGCGACGGGCTGGTGCGACCAGGTGTCCACGACCGCGTCCCACGTGTCGTCACCCAGGGCCGCGGCCACCGCATCGGCGTCGAGCCGGTCGGCGTGCCGCGCCTCGGCGCCCTCGGCGGGCGGCCCGCTGTGCCCGCGGTTCAGCGTCGTGACGTCGTCACCGCGAGCCAGCGCCTCCTCCACGAACGCGCGGCCAACATGGTGGGTCCCTCCGAGGACGAGCAGTCGCATGCCGCCATCCTGCGGTCCCGATGAGGCGGGGGCCAGCGTTTACGCCGCCAGCAGAACCTCACCGCTGGTTGAGGTGCGAGGAGCGCAAGCGACGAGCCTCGAAACCACCCTCACGAGGTGCGTTGGTTTCGAGGCTCGCAAGCTCGCACCTCAACCAGCGCCTGCTCAGGCCTCGGGCAGCGGTGTGTAGATCGACTTCACCTCGGTGTAGTGCGCCAGGCCCTCGGGCCCGAACTCGCGACCGACTCCGGAGTTCTTGTAGCCACCGAACGGCGCGGCGAAGTCCATCGTGTAGGTGTTCACGCCGTAGGTGCCGGTGCGGACCCGGCGGGCGACGTCGAGGCCGGCTTCGACGTCGCCGGTCCAGACGGTGCCGGCGAGGCCGTACTCGGAGTCGTTGGCGATGCGTACGGCGTCGTCGACGTCGTCGAACGGGATCACCGACAGGACCGGCCCGAAGATCTCCTCCTGCGCGATCCGCATCCGGTTGTCGACGTCGGCGAAGATCGTGGGTCGGACGTACCAGCCGCGATCGAGCCCATCCGGCATCCCGTTGCCGCCGATGACGACGCGGGCGCCCTCCTCCTGGCCGAGCGCGATGTACTTCTCGACTCGCTCCTGCTGGCGCTGCGCGACCATCGGCCCGATCTCGGTCTGCGGGTCGCTGGGGTCGCCGACCTTCATCGCCGACACGGCGGTCGCGAGCGCGTCGACCACGGCGTCGTAGTTGCCGCGGCTGGCCAGGATTCGGGTCTGGGCGACACACGCCTGGCCGGAGTTCATCAGGGCCACGAACTTCAGGCCCTCCATGGTCGAGGTCAGGTCGGCGTCGTCGAGCACGATCGCGGCCGACTTGCCACCGAGCTCGAGGCTCACCCGCTTGAGCTGTTCACCGCACACGGAGGCGATCGCACGGCCCGCGGCGGTCGAACCGGTGAAGGCCACCTTGTCGACGCCGGGGTGCGCAACCAGGTGGGCGCCGACGTCGCGACCCGCCGCCACGATATTGACGACGCCGGGCGGTACGCCGGCCTCCTGCAGGATCTCGGCGAGCAGGTACGGGTCGAGCGGGGTCTCCGGGGCCGGCTTGATCACGATCGTGCAGCCGGAGAGCAGCGCCGGCACCAGCTTGGACATGATCGTGAACTGCGGGACGTTCCACGGCGGGATCGCCGCCACCACGCCCACGGGCTCCCGGCGGACGATGACGTCGGCGCCGAGCGCGCCGGGCCGGGCCTGCTCCCACGGGAACTCCCGCGCAACCGCGAGGAACGCCTCGATCTGCATCCACGGCGCTGGTGACTGCGCCAGGTTGGAGAACGACGTCGGGGCGCCCATCTCGGTGGTGATCAGGTCGGCCATCTCGCCGAGCCGGGCGGCGTACAGGCCCGAGAACGCCTCCACCACGGAGATCCGCTCGGCCGGCGACATCCGCGGCCACGGGCCCTCGTCGAAGGCCAGCCGAGCCGCGGCGACCGCGGCGTCGATGTCGGCCGTGGTCCCCTCCGGGACGGTGGCGACGACCTCCTCGCTGTGCGGGGAGACCACCTGGAGCAGCTGCCCGGAGGCCGGTGCCTTCCATTCGCCGCCAATGAACAGGGCGTCGCGGTCGAGGTTCATGTTGTCCTTCCGATCAGGGTGCGAGGTCGAAGAAGTCCTTGAAGCCGCTCGGGTCGTGCCGCCCGAGCGCGCCGTGCTCGAAGAGCCCCCAGCCCTCGGCGCCGTCGCACACGGCGCGACCGACGTGGTCGATCACGCCGAACATCACTCGGCCGGCGACGTCCGGGTCGTTGAGGTCGTAGCTGACTCGTTCGGCGAAGCCCGGGCCCTTCCAGACGCCGTGCCCCCAGTCGGGGTCACCGCCGTAGCCGCCGCCCACGTGGATCGGCACCGGCAGCTTCGACTCGACCTCGATCAGGACCGGCTTGCCCTCGGGGGTGGTGCAGTGGATCGTCGCGCCGGTCGGGACCCGGGTGCCGGAGGCGTAGGCGATCTCCACCCGCGGCCAGCCGAGCTGCTCGACCCGGCCGTCCGCCCAGACGCGCGTGCAGTCGTTGAGGGTGCGGAAGCCGTCGGGGTCCTCCTGGATGATCAGGATGACGGCGTACTCCTCGAAGCGCATCGGCACGTACAGCCACCACATGCCCTCGAACTCCGGGTTCGCCGGAGCACCTGCGGGCACGGCCTCACCGGAGGGCCGGATGCCCCACGAGCGGTCGCGGGTGCCGACCCAGGTGTCGGGCGAGACGGCGATCTCCTCGCCGTCGATCGCGAGCGTGCCGTTCCAGGTGCCGACCTGCGCGAACCGCTGCGCGTCGAGGGTGACCCGGCTGCCGGCGCGCATCACGTGCCGCTGTTCCTGGAGTACGTCGAACGACCCCTCCCACGTCAGGTCGGCCGCGATGCCCTCGGTCTCGTCGAGCACCAGCCGGATCTTTTTCAGCGGCTCGACCACCTCGAGGCGATAGTTGCCGACGTGCTGGTTGAGCCGGTCGTCGTCGATCACGTCGGACAGGTGCACCGCGGTCTGGGTGTCGCCGCGGCGGACCAGGAGGAACGCGTCCTTGACCCCGAGGTTGGGGTAGTAACCCATGCCGGTGATCACGAAGATGTCGCCGGTCCGGTCGTGGGCGTTGAGGTAGCACCGGTCGTAGAAGTTGCGGTCGCTGGAGCCGGCCCAGGTGACCGGCAGGGGGACCTGGTGGATGGGGAACTCGTCGAGCGGTCCGACGTTCATTTGGGGCCCCCGCGGCGTTGTTCGACGGAGGAGCGAAGCGGGGGAGGCGAAGAACGTCGTGGGGAGTGCATGTCAGGCGCCCGTCTCTTTGAGGAGCTCCTCGAAGAGCGGCTTGTGGTGCATCAGGTCCTCTACGTGGCCGGGCGCCTCGATCTCGCCGAACCGGACCTGTCGGGCGCCGGTGCGCATGAAGACGATCCCCCACTGCACGGCGTCGTACAGCTGGAACCAGGTGAGGTCGCCGACCTCGACTCCGGTGATCTCGGCGTACGTCGCCCGCACGTCCTCCTCACGCATGAACTGCGGCATCCCGTCCAGCCCCAGCGACCCGGCGATGGTCTCGAACACCCGGTGCCCGAACACCAACCAGGCGAGGTCCATCTCGCGCGGGCCGATCGCAGCCATCTCCCAGTCGAGGACACCGACCGGTTCGAACTCGCGATAGAGGCAGTTGCCGATCCGGGCGTCGCCCCAGCACAGCACGGTGTCGGTGCCTTCCTGGAGATTCGCCTCCAGCCAACTCAGCCCCCGCTCGATGAGCGGCGACGGCCCGCTGTCCGGTACCGCGAAGTCGTACCAGGCGCGGGTGCGAGCCAGGTTGCGCCGCATCGGCGAGTCGCCTGCCGCTTCGGTGTCGAGGAACCCGAACGTCGATGCCGCATCGGCGATGCCGTGCAGACCGGCGATCGCCCCGACCGTGCTGTCCTGGAGCCGGCGCTGCTGCTCGGGCTGCGCGTCGAAGAGCCAGTTGTCGCCGAAGTTGTAGGGCAGTACGTCGGGCGGCACCGCACCTTCGACGCGGTCCATGAGGAAGAACGGCGTGCCGAGCACGTCGCCGGTCGGCTCCATCCACCGGACCGCAGGCACCGGCACCTCGCTCTGCTCACCAGCGAGGCGCATGGCGTCGAACTGGTCCTGCAGCCGGTACTCCGGGAAGACCGGAACGTCCTCGGTGGCCGGCGCGACCCGGGCGACGTACTCGCCCTCGCGGGTCTCGCCCTTCTCGGTCCACGACGCGTCGAGGATCAGCGTCTCCGACGACATCCCGTTGGCTGCGATCCCGGTGTGCAACGTGACGGTGGGCTCGGCACCCTCCGGCAGCACGGTCGAGAGCCACTCTGCGAGGGCCTTCGGGACGTTCGCCGAGTCGCGACTCGAGCGTTGCATGGAGAAGTCTTCGGGGGGTCCCTGAGTCACTTCAAGAGCATCAGTGGAACCTGTTCTAGTTGTCAACGCTGGTCGTCCTCCAGGAACCGGGTGATGTACGGCGCGAACCTCGCCCGCACCTCGTCCGCGTCGAGGCCGAGGTCGGCCGCGGCGATGTCGATGCGGCCAAGCCGGCCGCGTCGGTGACCGGCGAGGTAGTCCTCCATCGCCGCGCGGGTCGGGGGCTCGACCGGCTCGCCGGCCAGCTCATAGACCCGCTCGGTCACCGCCAGGTCGTCCGCCATGAAGTCGTCGAACCGGATGTCGACCGTGCGGGTCGGGTCGAGCGCGTCGCGGTCCCGCAACAGCCCGGTGAGCATGGTGTCCAGCCGGTCGTACCAGTCACGGCTGATCTCCTCGACCGGCACCGGGGAGCGATGCATCCGTGCCGTGTAGACGATCATCGTCGCCATCGAGACCAGCACCGGGAGTGGGTCGCGATGGGTGACCACGGTCGTCAGCCCCGGGAAGACCCGGTTCAGTACCGGTAGCTGCTCGAGGTGCTGCGGCGACTTGAGCAGCCACCGGCGGCCACCGCGCAGGAACTGCAGGGCCTTGAGCTGCAGCCGCAGATGCTCGTAGTGCGGCGTCTGGTCGTGAGCGAGGTAGTGGTCCCGCCAGGCCGGCACGTGCCCGACCGTCTCCAGCAGCATGCTGGAGAAGTCGTTGGCCAGCAGCTGGATCTCCTCGTGCACGTGCTCGGTCGTCATCTCGTGCATCAGCGGGAAGTGCGGCATCGCAAGGTTCATGAACCACACGGCCTGGTCGGTGCGCTCGATCCGCGGGTCGGGATCGAGGCCCACCTCCGTCGGCAGCGGGAACGGCTCCACGCTCTCCCAGTAGCGCAGCACCCGGAACGTCCCGCCGGAGGCCAGCAGGTTGTGCAGGTGGGTGGTGCCGGTGCGCGGCAGCCCCGCGATCACGACCGGCGGCAGCAGCTCGACCTCGTGGATCTCCGGGTGCTTGGCCAGCAGGTTCACGAGCAGCAGCCGGTTCTTGAGCAGCTGGAGGACCTGCATGTGGAAGTTGACGATGCCGGGCTCGCTGAGCCCGGAGATGTCGCGGACCGCTGCGAGGAAGACGTCGAGCCGCTCCCGGTAGTCCTGGGCGCCGAAGTCGGTGAGGCCGCCGGTCTCGGCGGTGGCCTTGCGGTGCAGGGCCTCGGCGTCGAGCGGACAGTCCGGGACCATCGTGGCCATCAGGCCACGGATCTCCTCGACCTCGGCGCTGAACCGGGGCTCGGCGAGGTCGTCGAGACGGACCAGACCGGTCGATCCTGCTGCTTCCCTGGGCACCGGCATTACGTTACGGTGCATATCGTAATGAAACCAGCCCCTGACCAGACCAGCCCCGCCGGTCGACCGCGCGATCCGCGGATCGACGCGGCGATCCTGACCGCGACGGCCGAGCTGATCCTGGAGGCCGGCTACCCCGGCGTCACGGTGGCCGCGGTCGCCGCCCGCGCCGGCACCACGCCGCCGGCGATCTACCGTCGCTGGAAGTCACTCCCCCATCTCGTGCACGAGGCCGCGTTCCCGTACGGCGAGGCCACCGAGCTGCCGCAGACCGGATCCCTCGCGGGCGACATCCGGGCGATGGTGCGGGGTGCCGCCGATGCGTTCTCGGCCCCGGTGGCCCGGGCGGCGCTTCCCGGCCTCTTCGCGGCGATCGGCGCCGACCCCGAGCTGCATGCCGCCCTGCTCGCGCGGTTCCAGGACGGCGTCTGGGGTGCCATGCAGACCCGACTCGGTGAAGCGATCCTCGCGGGCGAGGCCCGGGCCGACATCGATCCGGGGGCCTTGATCGAGACGATCGGCGGGGCGACCCTCCTCGGCCTGATGATCCGCTCCGGACAACCCATCGACGATGCCTGGGTCGATCAGGTCGCCACCCTGCTGCTGAAGGGCGTGACGCCATGACCGAGTGGGAGTCCACCGCCGCGTGGCGCGAGTTGCTCGACGGTCTCGGCGAGTTCGACCAGGTGTTCCTCACCGGCGATCGGGCCGTTACCGGCGGCCGCACCGTCGCCGAGGGCTACCGGATGATGGGCATGCTGCTTGGGGTCGCGCTCGACACCTACCTGTACGCCGACCCCTCCCGCCCGGTCTTCGTCGACGTCAACACCCCGTTCCGCCGCGACCGGCGCTGGGGTGGCGACAACACCGACGCCTACTACTGCCTGGCGCCCATCGACCCGGCCCGGCACTACCGGGTGACCGGCCGGTGGGGTGACAGCGCGTACTTCTCGCTCACCGTCTACAACGAGCCGTCCCCCGGCGCCTGGTCGGACCGGGTGCTCGGCGTACTGCGTGACTCCGACCTCGAGACTCGTGACGACGGCACGTTCGAGTGCGTCATCGGGCCGACCCGGCCCGAGGGGTACGACGGCGCGTTCATCGAGCTCACCGACGACGCCGCGGCGGTGATGACCCGCGACTACCAGGTCGACCCGTTCACCGGCCGCCGCGTCGAGCTGACGATCGAGGCGCTGGAGCCGCCGGACCCGATCGCCCACGGCGACGCGGAGACCGCGGCCGGGCTCCGCTCGGCGTTGACCTGGCTGCGGACGATGTTCGCGATCATCCCGCTGACCGTCGGTGTGCGCAGCGCCGCGGAGCACTCAAGCGGCCACGAAGTCGCCGGTGCGGCGAACACGTTCGCCGATCCCTACCGGGTGCCGGACGCCAACTTCGGCTGGTCGGCCATCGACGCCTGCTACTCGTTCGGCAGCTTCGACCTTGCCGAGGACGAGGCTCTCGTGGTCACCCATCGGCCCCCGACGTGCCGGTTCTGGAACCTGGTCGTGTGGAACCCCTACATGGGCACCCACAACGCCGGCGACGGCCCGACCTCGGTCAACCACGGCTCCGCAGTGCCCAACGCCGACGGCAGCGTGACCGTCGTGATCGCGCGCACGCTCGGCGAGCACCCCAACGCGGTCACCACGCTCGACGACGCCCGCGGCAACCTGGCCTTCCGCTGGTTCCTCGCCGACGAGGTGCCCGCGCCGCCGGACGTACGGCTGGTCAAGCTGGCCGACGCGCCCCGCACGGTGAGCTAGTTCCGCTTGCGGAACCTGTGTACGGCGTACCCGATACCGACCGCGGCCAGCCCGCCCGCGATCAGGCCGGGCCGGGCCCGGAGCCGCTTGTAGTCCTCGGAGATCACCGGCCAGACCGTCTCCTCGATCAGCCGCCCGGCGTCCTCTGGAGTGGCCTTCAGGTCGGCCACCGGGATCGGCTCGCCGAACGACACCTGCACCCTGCGGGGCAGCGGCCAGCGGCGCTTCTCGGTGCCGGAGATGGCCGTGGGCACGATCGGCGCACCGCCCTCGATGGCCAGGCGGGCCGCGCCCTTGCGGGGGATGCCGAGTGTCTCGGGGTCGGCGACCCGGGTGCCTTCCGGGAACAGCGCGAGCGCGTCACCGCGGCGCAGGATCGCCAGCGCCGTCTCGACTGCCTCGGCGTCGGAAGCGCCTCGACGAACGGGGAAGCCGCCGAGCGAGAGCAGCAGCCGGCCCGCTCGGCCCTCGAAGAGCTCTGACTTGCCCATGAAGTAGATCCGCCGGGGCAGCACCGCGGCGATGAAGAACGCGTCCCAGAAGCTCTTGTGGTTGGGCGCGATCACGAGCGGACCGTCGTCCGGGACGTTCTCGCGACCGGTGACCCGCATCGTGAAGACGAGCCGGAGGATCGGCAGCAACAGCAACCGGACCACCCAGTACGCGAGACGGCCGGGGCCCTTGCGCGCGACCTCGTGCGCCTCCGCGTTGTCGAGCCTGCCCATCAGACGATGTCCGCGACCTTGACCCGGGCCTCGTCGGCCTCCTGGTCGGTGAGCTTGAGCTGGCTCTGCCGCTCGGCCTCGACCCGGCGGAGGTAGTGGTCGACCTCCTCGTCGACCCGGCGCTCGTCCCAGCCGAGCTCGTCGGACATCAACCGGGCGACCAGGGGTGCCGCCGCCACGCCGCGGTCGAAGGTCTCGATGGAGATGCGGGTGCGCCGGGTGAGTACGTCGTCGAGGTGCCGGGCACCTTCGTGGCTCACCGCGTAGACGACCTCGGCCAGCAGGTAGTCGTCGGCGCCGGCCAGTGGCGCGGCCAGCTCGGGACGCTCCTTGACCAGCGCCAGCAGGTCGTCGACCAGCCCGCCGTACCGGCCGAGCAGGTGGTCGATCCGGGCGACGTGCAGGCCTGAGCGGCGGGACAGCAGCACCCGCTGGTTGGAGCGGGTCTCGAAGCCGTCGGCGCCGAGCAGCCGCACCTGCTCGGTGATCGAGTCGCGGATCGTCAGGTTGCCGGTGGTCCTCAGCGAGTGCGCCGCCGCGTCGACCGCATCGCGCGCCATCAGCCGGTACGTCGTCAGCTTGCCGCCCGCGATCATCACCAGCCCGGGCACGGGGGTCACGACGGTGTGCTCGCGGGAGATTCGCGAGGTCGGCTCGGACTCACCCGTGAGCAGCGGTCGGAGGCCGGCGTACACGCCCTCGACGTCGTCGTGGTCCAGCGGCTCGCGGAGCAGCTTGTTGACGTGCTCGAGCACGTAGTCGATGTCCGCGCGGCTGGCCGCCGGGTGCGCCTTGTCGAGGTCCCAGGCGGTGTCGGTCGTGCCGATGATCCAGTGCCGGCCCCACGGGATCACGAACAGCACGGAGGTTTGGGTGCGCGCGATGAAGCCGGCCTCGGAGCGGATCCGGTCGCGCGGCACCACCAGGTGGATGCCCTTGCTGGCCTGCACGTGCAGCGCGCCGCGACCGCCGACCATCTCCTGGATCTCGTCGGTCCACACCCCGGCGGCGTTGATCACCACCCGGGCCCGGACCTCCAGGTCGCGGTCGTTCTCGAGGTCGCGGGCGCGGACGCCGACGACCCGCTCGCCCTCGCGCAGGAACCCGGTCACCTTCACCCGGGTCGCGACGTGCGCCCCGTGGCCGGCGGCCGTCCGCGCGACCGTCATCACCAGCCGGGCGTCGTCGACCTGACAGTCGTAGTAGCGGATCGCCCCGGCGATCGCTTCGGACTTGAAGTCCGGCGCGATCCGGGCCACCTGGCGGCGGAACAGGTGCCGGTGCCTGGGCAGGCCCACGTCGTACTTGCCGAGCATTGCCATCGCGTCGTACATGGCCAGGCCGGCGCCGACGTACGCGCGCTCCCAGCCGCGGCGGGTGAGCGGATACAGGAACGGCACCGGGCGCACCAGGTGCGGGGCGAGGCGGGTGAGCAGCAGCCCGCGCTCTTCCAGCGCCTCGCGGACCAGGCCGAAGTCGAGCATCTCGAGGTAGCGCAGCCCGCCGTGGATGAGCTTGCTGCTCCGGCTGCTGGTGCCGCTGGCCAGGTCGCGCTGCTCCAGCAGCCCGGTGTTCAGCCCGCGGGTGACCGCATCGAGCGCGGTCCCCGCGCCGACCACACCGCCGCCGACGACGAGTACGTCGAGCTCGCCGTCTGAGGTCATTCCTGCGATCGCGGCGTCCCGCGCGTCCGGTCCCAGCGCCGAGGGGGTCCGTGCCGTGGGCGGGCTCATGCGGGGATTGTTCCAGGGTCCCCCGCAACCTTTGCGGCGCCCTGGGAGTCTTCTCGGTGTGAGGACTCGACGGCGGCCGTTGCTGGCCGTCATCGTTTTCCTCGCCGGCGTCCTGCTGGCCGGGCTCGGTGCGCGCCCGGACGGGGTCGATTCCGACGGCTCTCCCCCGTCCGCGCGACCCGCGATCGTGCTGCAGGGCAGCTCGGACCCGGAGCCGGCTGCGCCGGAACCCGAAGCCGAGCCCGCACCCGATCCGCCACGCACCGTCAGCCTGGTGATGGGCGGGGACCTGCTCTGGCACAACACGGTCTGGCAGAGCGCCGAGGCCGACGCCGCGCGGACCGGCGCACCCGGCCGTTTCGACTTCGACCCGATGTTCGCTGCGCTCCGCCCGCTGGTCCGGAGCGCCGACCTGGCGCTCTGTCATGAGGAGGTGCCGTTCGCGGAGCCGGGTCAGCCGCTGCAGAGCTTCCCGGTCTTCGCCGCGCCCCCGCAGATCGCACCCTGGATCGCGAGCATGGGCTTCGACGCGTGCACGACCGCCTCCAACCACGCCGTCGACCAAGGTTTCGAGGGGCTGAAGCACACCGCTGACCTACTGGACGCCAACGGGGTCGAGCACATCGGCACGTTCCGTACGGCGCGCGAGCGCCGCCGGCCGGTCATCCTGACCACCGACCAGGGCGTGCGGGTCGGCGTGGTCGCCGGCACCTACAGCCTCAACGGCTTCCCCTTGCCCGAGGGCCGGCCGTGGTCGGTCTCGATGTGGGACGCGCGCAACCTGCTCGACCAGGCCAGGGCCGCTCGCCGGGCCGGCGCCGACATCGTCGTCGTGCACTTCCACGGCGGCGACGAGTACTCCCACCTCCCGAACGCCGACCAGGTCGCGCTGGTCGAGCGGTTGACCGCGTCGCCGGCGGTCGACCTGGTGCTCGGCGAGCATGCCCACGTGGTCCAGCCGATCACCCGGGTGAACGGCAAGTGGGTCGTCTACGGAATGGGCAACATGATCGCCCAGCAGGAGCTGGGCCAGTCGCGGACCTACGAAGGCATCACCGTGCGGTTCGAGTTCCGCGAGCGCCGCGACGGAACGTTCCGGGTGAGCGAAGCGGCGTACGTGCCGACGTACTGGAACAGCTACGCCGCCGGCCCGATCCGGATCCAGCGCGTGGTGAAGGCACTGGCGAACGGAACCGGCGACGCGGCGCGCCTACGCGAGGCGCGTGCGGAGATCAGCGAGGCCGTGCACGCGCTCGGCGGGACCCGCGGGCTGCTGGAGCGGTGAGGACACCTCAGCCCTGAGCCGGCTGCTCCTCTTCCGGCTCATCCTCGTCGCCCTGCGCTTCCTCGGCCGCGTCGATGTCGTCCTCGGTCTCGATCTCGGCCTCGACCGGGATCTCCACCTCGCCGACGGCGTCGGGGATGTCATCGGCGTCCGGCAGCGGGTCGACCGCGAACCCGGCCGCCGAGCCGGTGAGGGTGGCCAGCATCTGCCGCACGTTGGTGAGCTGGGCATTGATGCTGTCGCGGCGCTGGGTGGCCGCCGCGAGCTCCCGCTCGGAGTCCGTCCGGATCCGCTCGGCGGAGGACCGCGCCTCGCTGACGAGGTTCTCGGCACGCTCTTCGGCGTCGAGCACGATCTGCCTGGCCTGCGCCTCGGCCGACTCCTGCTCGCGCTGCGCGGCCAGGCGGGTCTCCTCGACCCGCTGCAGGATCGCGTCGAGCTGTGACTGGGTGGCGGCCTGCTGCTGCTGGAACTCGGCGGCGGTGCGGTCCCGGCGCTCGGCCAGGGTGGTCTCGAAGTCCGCGGCGGCCTTGGCGGCGTTGGCGCGCTGCTGCTCGAACGCGGCCTCACCCTCCTGGCGCAGGGAGGCGGCGTCCCGCTCGGCGGCGTCGCGCTCCTCGTCGGCGGCCCGCCGGGCGTCGGCCAGGATCCGCGCGCCCTCGGTGTCGGCGTCGCGGCGGTGCTGCTCGGCGTACTGGTCGGCCTCGTCGCGGACCGCGACGGCGGCCTGGTCGGCGAGCTTGCGGGTCTCCTCGGCCTCGGCCTGGGCCACGTCACGCAGCTCCCTGGCCTCCGCATCGGCCAGGCTGAGGATCTGACCGACCCGTTCGCCGAGCTGCTCGAACGTCGACTCCTTGGCCGGTGCGGCCTCGGCGGCGGACGTGGCCTGCTGAGCGCGCGACTCGGCTTCGGATGCGCGCTGTTGCAGCTCGGCCATCACCCGGTCGACGTCGGCGGGGTCATAGCCCCGCATCACGACGCGGAACTGGGGGTCGTGCTGGGTCATGTCTGCTCCTCGGATTCGTGCGTTGACTCGGATACGGCCAGGGCCTCGATGACTCCGGACATCTGGGTGAGCTCGGTGGCGATGCCGTCGCGGCGGCGACGGAGCGCTTCGACCTCGGCGCGGGCGTTGGCGAGGACCTCACGGGCCTGGGCGCGCACCCGCTCGGCGTCCGCCTGCGCCTCGTTGAGCACGCGCAGGGCCTCCTCGCGGGCTCGACGCAGCTCCTCGACCCCTTCGTTGCGCAGGGCCACGACCTCGTCGGCCACCAAGGCCCGCAGGTTGTGGGCGCCCGCCTCGGACTCGGCGCTGCGGCGCTCGGCCATCTCCGTGAGGCGGGCCGCGGCGGCCTTGGCCTCCTCGATGATGGTGCTGGCTTCGTCCTCGGCCCGGGCCCTGCGCTCGACCGCATCGCGGTCGGCGGCGGCGACGGCGGCGGCCGCCGCCTCGTCGAGCTCCGTGGCCCGCCGCTCGGCCTCCTCGACCTCGGCACGGCGGCGATCGGCGAGTCGGGCCAGCACGGTCTGGAGCCGCTGGCGGGTCGTCCGCACGCGCGCTGCGGCAGCAGCGCTGCCGGCGCTGCGGACGGCCTGTGCCTCCGCGGCGGCGGCCGCCAGGACCGACTCGACCGTGGTCTTGGTCCACGCCATCTCCTCGGCGGCGCGGCGCAGCTCTTCCTCGGCGTCCCGGCGGGCACTCGACAGCAGCTCATCGGCCTCGTGCCGCGCCCGGAGTACGGCGTCCTCGGTCTCGGCCAGCCGGGAGCCGGCCTCCTTCTCAGCGTCCTCGCGGAGCCGTGCGGCCTCCTGCTCGGCCGCCTCGCGCAGGGCATCCGCCTGCGTCGTCGCCGCACCGAGCACGAGTTCGGAGTCGCGAGTCGCGCGGCCGGTCGTCTCCTGAGCCATGGCCGTGGCCCGTGCTACCCGCTCGGTGGCGGCGACGTCAGCGCGCTCCAGCAGCTCGGCGGCCTCCGCCTCGGCCGCCTGCCGGGTCCTCTCGGCCGCCGCCGACGCGGCCGCGCGTTCGTGGTCGGCCGCCGCGGCGATCCCGGTCGCCTCGCTGCGCGCCTCCTCGAGCACCCGGTCCCGCTCGGCCTCGGCGGCCCGCAGCAGCAGACTGGCCTGCTCGTTGGCGTCGGACACGATCGACAGGGCCTCGCCCGATGCGTCGGCCAGCCGGGCGGCGGCGGCGTCACGGTCCCGCTGAGCCTCGTCGCGAAGGCGTCGGGACTCCGCGGTGGCGCGCTCGGCGTCCTCGACCGCTTCCTGCTGAAGCTGGTCGGCAATGTCCTGGGCGCGCTGAAGCAGCACGGCGGCGGTTCCCTCGGCACCTGCGCCGTGCGGGGCCCGTTCCCGAGCGGGGGGCTCCGGCTGCATGAGCGCCATCCTCTCAGGTGATGGGATGTTCACCCAGGGGGCGTCGCTTCTTACTCGACGACGACCTCGACGCGCTGGAATTCCTTGAGCTCGGTGTAGCCGGTCGTGGCCATGGACCGCTTGAGCGCACCGATGAGGTTCATGGTGCCGTCGGCGACCCGCGAGGGGCCGAACAGGATCTCCTCGAGCGTCCCGATCTGCTCGAACTCCACCCGCTGCCCGCGTGGCAGGTCGGCGTGGTGGGCCTCGGCCCCCCAGTGGAAGCCGTGCCCGGGAGCGTCCGTGGCCCGGGCGAAGGGCGAGCCGACCATCACCGCGTCGGCGCCGCAGGCGATCGCCTTGGCGATGTCGCCGGACTTGCCGATCGATCCATCAGCGATCACGTGCACGTAGCGGCCACCCGACTCGTCGAGATAGTCGCGCCGCGCCGCGGCGACGTCGGCCACCGCCGACGCCATCGGTACGGCGACCCCGAGCACGGTGCGGGTCGTGTGCGCGGCACCGCCCCCGAACCCGACGAGTACGCCGGCGGCGCCGGTGCGCATCAGGTGCAGCGCCGCCTGGTGCGTGGCGCAGCCGCCGACGATCACGGGCACGTCGAGCTCGTAGATGAACTCCTTGAGGTTGAGCGGCTCGGCCTGGCTCGAGACGTGCTCGGCGCTGACCGTCGTACCCCGGATGACGAACATGTCGACGCCGGCGTCGACCACGAACTTGGCGTACTCCTTGGTCCGCTGCGGCGACAGCGACCCCGCCACGGTGACCCCGGCGTCGCGGATCTCCCGCAGCCGCTCGGTGATCAGCTCCGGCTTGATCGACTCCTGGTAGATCTGCTGCATCCGGCGGGTCGCCTCGGTGCCGCGCAGCCCCGCGACCTCCTCCAGCAGAGAGCTGCGGGTCCTCGTATCGGGTCCAGATGCCTTCCAGGTTGAGCACCCCGAGCCCGCCGTGCCGGCCGAGCGCGATCGCGGTGTCGGGTGACATCACCGAATCCATCGGCGCCGCCAGGATCGGCAGCCCGAACCGGTAGGCGTCGATCTGCCAGTCGGTGCTGACCTCCTCGGGGTCGCGGGTACGCCGCGAGGGGACGATCGCGATGTCGTCGAAGGAGTAGGCGCGGCGGCCGCGCTTGGCCCTGCCGATCTCGATCTCGGTCACGGCGGAAGTGTTTCACGCGATGCGCGGCCGACCTACACTTCGTGACGCCATGATCGACCTGCCGGAGCACCTCGCGCCCCTGCTGTCCGGGCACCCCTACCTCGACGTGCTCGGCAGCGAGGACCCCTGGCCGATCCCTGACGGGTGGCTGGAAGACGTCCAGCAGAAGATCCGCGAGCTCGCCGAGGACCCGCGGGCGCAGACCGACATCACCATCGGCGACTACCGGGCGAACACGCCGTTCACCGTGCCGTTGATGTGGAACCTGGCGACGTACCTCCCGGCCGCCGTCCCGGTCTGGTCAGGCACCGAGGTCCAGCTCGGCGACGCCCTGGTGGCGCCGTGGTTCACGACGCCGTACAGCGACAGCGGCCGGCAGATCACCTACTACGGCAACACCGACTACAAGTGGTACCTGTACCTCGTCTGGCGTCTCCTCGAGCGTGACCCGGCCAGTCGGCTGGCGGCGATCGAGCTCACCCAGCGTGGGATCGCGGCGTTCGCCGACGTACCTCACTACCGCGAGCGCGGTGCCACGTTGACCGCGCTCTTCCAGCGGGTGCTGGACGAGCCCGACCTCCGGCGGGTGCACGAGACCGGGACCTGGGACGCCATCCTCGACGTCTGGCTCGGGCTCGCGACCGATGACGAGGTCGAGACCGTGCCGGAGGTCCGCGGCTGGGGCTCGCAGCTGGCCTGGTCGCTGGCCGGCCTGGATGCCGTGCACTCCCACCTCAGCGCCGTGGTCAGCCGGGGGCAGAGCGCCGACGCGGTCATCGCGTCGATGGCGCTCTACAACAACGTCGACGAGCTGCCGGCCGCGCTGGCCTCGGCCGCCGGACAGCAGCGGTTCGTCCGGATCAGCGAGGAGCTCGACGCGCAACGTGCCGGCTTCGACCCGGCCGACTGGCTCGGTGACAACCGCGGCTGGCTGGCCAGGGCCATGGTCGGTGGCGAGATCGACGCTGTCCGGACTGTGGATGGCGATGGCCACCCAGGTCTCCTGGCTGTGCGCGGCACTGCCCGACTTCGTGGGCGAGACCACGTGCCCCGATCGCAGCGGCCACGTGGCCGACGTGAAGAGCATCTTCCAGGCACCGACCAAGGTCGCGAACCCGATGGCCAAGCGGCTGGCGGAGCGGGCAGCCCTGCGGCGGGCGGAGTCGGACGCTGCCGGCGGCGACCAGCCTGGCGAGCGGCTCGCCCTGCGCGCCGACGGTGACGAGGCGGCCGAGCTGCCCATCCCCGAGGTCGAGATCGGTGACCCGATGGGAGAGCTGGACGACCTGATCGGGCTCGCGCCGATCAAGGAGCAGGTACGCCGTCTGGTCGCCGAGCTCAAGGCGGAGAAGATCCGCTCCGAGGCCGGGATGCCGGTCTCCGACCGCTCGCGGCACATGGTCTTCGTCGGCAACCCCGGAACCGCCAAGACCACCGTCGCCCGGCTGCTCGCCCGCATCTACGCGCAGCTCGAGGTGCTGTCCAACGGGCACCTGGTCGAGGTGACCCGCGCCGACCTGGTCGGCGAGTACATCGGCCAGACCGCACCGCGGACGGAGGCCAAGTTCAACCAGGCCACCGGCGGGGTGCTGTTCATCGACGAGGCCTACTCGCTGATCCCGCCCGACTCGGGCCGCGACTTCGGCCACGAGGCCGTCGCCACCCTGCTGAAGCTGATGGAGGACCACCGCGACGAGGTCGTGGTGATCGTCGCGGGCTACCCGAGGGAGATGCAGCGGTTCCTCGAGTCCAACACCGGGCTCGCCTCGCGCTTCCCCAAGACGCTGACGTTCGCCGACTACGACGCCGACGAGCTGGTGGCGATCTTCCACCTGATCGCCGAGCAGGCCGGGTTCACGGTCGCGCCGGACGTGGGAGCCGGGCTGAAGGCACTCGTGCCGTCCCACGCGGCCGGTCGGCTTCGGCAACGGCCGGTTCGTCCGCAACGTGTTCGAGGAGGCCGTCTCCCGGCAGGCGATGCGCATCGTCGACGGAAGGGCCACGACGCCCGAAGAGGTGCGCGCGCTGCTGCGGTCGGACCTACCCGACCAGCCGCCGCCCGACCGCCCCGGCTCGAGCACCGGGCTCTACCTCTAGGAGGTCGTCGGCACCCTTGCCGTCGCTGCGGCGGCTTTCAGTCGCTTGTCGCGTGTCCAAAGGGTGACGTCGGGCGAAAGCCGTGCGGACGCCACGAGATGGGCGTCGACCACTCCCAGCCCCCGACCTTGAAGCTCGTGTCGCTCGACCAGGGTGAGCATCTCGATGTGCGAGGCGACGGTGACGACAGGTAGGTCTGCAAGCAGTCCAAGAACTGAGGTTCGATCTTTCAGCGTTCCCAGAGCGAGCTCACCGATCACCATCGGATGACACACGATCTCCATGTCGCCCAACGCCTTCTCGAGACGTGGCTCCCCGCGGTGCAGGTGGTCGATCCAGATCGACGTGTCGACGAGCAGCATCAGCCGGCGCGTCGACGCGGGGCCGCCTGGGCATCGGGATCCGTGCCTCCGAGCATCGCCAACCGCCGAGCGCTTTCCCGCTGGACCAGCGCCTCGAGGGCCAGGCGCAGCAGGGCAGACCGCTCCGTGCGACCGGTCAACTCCTCGGCCCTGGCGAGCAGTTCCGGATCGAGACTGACCGTGGTTCTCATACTCCGCACCTCCGCATCAAATCTAGCATCGAATGATGCCGTTTAGGATGCGGCACTCAGCCGGAGTAGTTCGGCGCCTCGACCGTCATCTGTACGTCGTGCGGGTGGCTCTCCTTCAGCGAGGCCGAGGTGATGCGCACGAACCGCCCCTTGTCCTTGAGCTCGGGGACGGTGCGCGCGCCGACGTAGAACATCGACTGGTTGAGGCCGCCGATGAGCTGGTGGGCCACGGCGGCGAGCGGGCCGCGGTAGGCGACCTGGCCCTCGATGCCCTCGGGCACGATCTTGTCGTCGCTGGTGACCTCGGCCTGGAAGTAGCGGTCCTTCGAGTAGGACTTCTTGCCGCGGCTGGACATCGCGGCGAGCGAGCCCATGCCGCGGTAGGACTTGAACTGCTTGCCGTTGACGAAGATCGTCTCGCCCGGCGACTCCTCGCAGCCGGCCAGCAGCGACCCGATCATCACGGTGTCGGCGCCCGCGACGATCGCCTTGGCGATGTCGCCGGACTGCTGGAGTCCGCCGTCGGCGATCAGGGGTACGCCGGCCGGGCCGCAGGCCAGGGACGCCTCGTAGACCGCGGTGATCTGCGGGACTCCGCAGCCGGTGACCACGCGCGTCGTACAGATCGATCCCGGACCGAAGCCCACCTTGACCGCGTCGGCGCCGGCGTCGACGAACGCCTGCGCGCCCTCGCGGGTGGCGACGTTGCCGCCGATGACCTGGACGTGCTGGGTGGCCGGGTCGCTCTTGAGCCGGCGCACCATGTCGAGCAGCAGGGTGACGTGGCCGTGCGCGGTGTCGGCGACCAGCACGTCGACGCCCGCCTCGACCAGAGTGGTGGCCCGCTGCCACGCGTCGCCGAAGTAGCCGACCGCGGCACCGACCATCAGCCGGCCGTGGGCGTCGTTGGACGCCAGCGGGAACTGCTCGGACTTCACGAAGTCCTTGACCGTGATCAGGCCGCCGAGGTGTCCGCTCTCGTCGACCAGCGGCAGCCGCTCGCGCTTGTGCTTGCGCAGCAGCGCGGTGGCCTCCTCGCGGCTGATGCCGACCGGCCCCGTGATCAGCGGCATCGGGGTCATCACCTCGTCGACCTTGGTGCTGGCCCACTCCGCGACCGGGGTGAACCGCAGGTCGCGGTTGGTGATGATGCCGAGCAGGCGGTCCTCGGCGTCGACGACGGGCAGACCGGAGACGCGGTACTCACCGCAGATCCGGTCCAGGTCCTCGAGCGTCGCGTCCGGTCCGATCGTGACCGGGTTGGAGATGATCCCGGTCTGGGTCCGCTTCACCAGGTCGACCTGGTAGGCCTGGTCCTGGATCGAGAGGTTGCGGTGCAGTACGCCGAGCCCGCCCTGCCGGGCCATCGCGATCGCCATCCGCGACTCGGTGACGGTGTCCATGGCCGCGCTGACCAGCGGCACCTTCAGGGAGATCTCCCGGGTCAGCCGCGTGGTGGTGTCGATCTCGTCGGGCGCCAGGTCGGAGTGTCCCGGCAGCAGCAGCACGTCGTCGTAGGTGAGGCCGAGGGCGGCGAACTTCTCGGGTAGCTCCATTGAGTCAGTCTAGGCGTCGGTGATGGGCGGTTCGTGATCGGATGGCCGCGTCGTGCAACCTGCGCGACACCTCGTCTCGTCTTCAGGCAGACGAAGGGAGCAGTGCGGATGCGCCGCAGGGACGAACAGCAGTTCGCGGAGTTCGCCACGGTCGCTCGGGATCGGCTGCGCCGGACGGCGTACCTCATCTCGGGTGACTGGGAGCTGGCCAGCGACATCGTGCAGGAGGCGCTGATCCGGGTGTACGTCGCCTGGCCGCGGATCGACCACAAGGGCGGGTTGCACGCCTACGCGCGGCGCTGCCTGGTCAACGTGGCGATCGACATGGGCCGCAAGCGGTCCAGCACCGAGCTGCCGACCGAGCACGACGTCATGGATCGGCCTGCGGGCGACGCGGACCACGGAGTGCCGGCCCGCGAGGCGCTGCTGATGGCGCTGCGCGAGCTGCCGCCCCGGCAGCGGGCCTGCGTGGTGCTGCGGTTCTTCGAGGACCTCTCGGTCCGCGACACCGCGCTGGTCCTCGGCTGCCACGAGGGCACGGTCAAGAGCCAGACCGCCCGCGCCCTGGACTCCCTTCGTGGCCAGACGCACATCCACGATCTCGTCGACGAGGGGACACCGTCATGAACCACCTGAACGATCTGCTGGACGACATCAGCTCCGAGGCACCGACCGACCACCTCGACCTGGACGACGTGATCGGTGCCGCCCGCTCGCGGGTACGCCGCCGCCGCGTCGTCGCGGGGATCGCGGCCGCCGCGGTCGTCGGGCTGGCCGCGGCAATGGTGATCCCCGGGGACGACGGCGAGCCGGCACCGGCGGCGCCGCCACAGGTGAGCGTGCTGACCCTCGACGACGCGGCGACGGCCGACCCCGACCGCGACTACCGGGTGCTGCACCAGTTCATGGCGCACTCCACGCGACCAAGAGATGTCCGGCGACTTCGTGCGCGGAGTGCTCGCCCGACGGGACCGTCGTGCTGCCGCGCTACCCGAACGGCCCGGACGGGCCGACCGAGATCGTGCTGGTCGAGCCCGACGGGGACCGGGCGGTCGCCGCGCCGGCGGACGTCGTCAACTACCTGGGGGCGACCGACAACGAGATCGTGTTCGGCAGCGACAACCGCGGACTCTGGGTGCTGGGCATCGCCGATCTCCGCTGGCGGCACATCCTGGAGGACACAGACGTGAGTGCCAACCAGGCCGTCCAGCCGCTCACCGGGAGCGACGGTCACGTCTACATCGCCGCCTCGGCCCGGGAGGACCAGGAAGCCCGAACGATCTACGACGTGGACCTCGCCGCTGGCCGGGCGACCGAGTTCGTGCGGGGCGGCGACGTGGCGGCGTACGGCGGCAGGGTCGCCTGGACAGACGCCTACGACGCCCCGGTACGGACTGTGACGGTGCAGGACCAGTCGGGCGGCACCACCAGCTTCGACCCGAACACCGGCGATTGCGTCGGTAAGGGCATCGGCATCACCAGCCAGCGCGTGGTTCTGATGACGAACTGCAACGACGCGAGCCGGCGACTCGGAGTACACCGACGTGGTCACGCGGGTCGACGTGTTCGACCTCGACGGGAACCCTGTGGTCCGGATCACCGGCGACGACGACGCGGGACCCTTCCGGATGACTGACCGCTTCCTCACCCTCAGCACCTGGAGCGAGGAGCAGGAGGGCACCTACACCTTCGACCTCGAGACCGAGCGGTTCCTCCGGGTGACCAAGGAGATGAGCGGGCTGGCTGGCAACGAGACCGGCGCCGGCATGACGGTGGCCTGGGCGGAGCGGCTCGACGGCGACTCCGGCGCCCGCTACGTCGTGGCCGAGATGCGCTGAGCCGACCAAGGCGCGTGTCAGGCTGTCCCCCGTGCGGTGGGGGGCAGTGGTCGACAGTCGCCGGACGGTGCTCTACGCCGCAGCCCTCGCGTTCCTGCTCCGGCTCCCCGGCCTCACCCGGCCGGTGCGGCCGGACGAGGCGGGCTGGTACTTGGTCGCCCGGACCTGGCACCCCTCCGAGAACAGCGTCTACGGCGAGCACTTCGTCGATCGACCGCCCAGCCTGATCGGGCTCGTCGACCTGACCGACCGGCTCGGCGGCGTCGTCACGCTCCGGTTGATCGGGGCTCTCGCGGCAGCGGCGATGGTCCTGCTGGCGGCGAAGATCGGCACGATCGTCGCCGACGAGGTGGCTGGCCGCTGGAGCGCCGTCGTCGTCGCGGCCCTCACCACCAGCCCGCTGATCGACCCGGTGGCGGCGAAGGGCGAACTGCTGGCCCTGCCGCTGCTGGGGCTGGCGATGTGGTGGGCGCTGACGGCGATCGGGTCGACGTGCTGGAAACGCGCCGCCGGCCTCGCGTTCGTGGCCGGCCTCGCGGGCGCCGCGGCCCTCGGGCTCAAGCAGAACCTGGCGGGCGGCCTCGTCTTCGCCCTCGTGCTGTTCCTCGGCTCGTGGTGGTGGGGATCGACCAGCGGGCGCCGATTCGCCGGGCTGGCCGTGAGCCTCGTCGCAGGCGCCGCCGTACCGGTGCTCGCGACGATCGGCTGGGCGCTGGCCGAAGGGGTGAAGCTCTCCGAGCTCTGGTACACCGTCTACGGCTTCCGATCCGACGCCGCGGTGGTGATCGCCGAGGGCAGCAGCAGCAAGCCGGCCGAGCGGATCGCACTGCTCTTGGCGATCGCGATCGGCGCGGGCGTGGTCGCGATCGTCGCCGGCTTCGTCGTGCATTTCCCGGAGCACTGGAAGTCCGACCGCCCAATCGCGGTCGCCACCCTCGCGGTGCTGACCGTCGAGCTCGCGGGACTCGTCGCGGGCGGCAGCTACTGGCGCGACTACCTGTTCCCGCTGGTGCCGCCCATCGCCATCTGCGTGACCCTGCTCGTCGCTCGAGGCGGCAAACCGGCGAGCCGGATGCAGATGGTCGCGCTGCTCTCCGCCGGCTCGGCCGCGATCTCGCTCGTGGTGTGGTTCGTGCTCGAGGTCGCCGGAGTGATCGGCTACACCGAGGTGGCCGCCGGCGACGCGATCAAGGAGGCGTCCGAGCCCGGCGACTCGCTGGTGGTCTTCGGGGGTCGGGCCGACGTCCAGTACGCCAGCGGCCTGCCGTCGCCGTACCCCCACTACTGGAGCCTGCCGATGCGCACGCTCGATCCGGAGTACGCCGACCTGGTCGCCCTGCTCGACGGCCCGCGGGCGCCGACCTGGTTCGTGAACTGGGTGCCGCTGGACTCGTGGGATGCGCCAGGAGAGGACGCCCTCCGGGCAGCGATAGACGCGAACTACGAGCGCCACGGCACCGGCTGCGACGACAACGCCGTCTACCTGCTGAAGGGTGTGGAGCGCCCCGCGATCACCCCGGACTGCTGAGGTTGTGTGCGCTTCGGCAGCGTGAGGTGCACGTGCAGCCCGTTGGCGGTCAGTCGGATCCGGCCACGCATCCCGGTCGCGGCGAGCAGGGCGGCGGCTCCGGTCTCGTCGGCGCGGCGCGACGAGCAGGAGCTCCTCGGCGCCGCTCTCGGCCGCGAGAGCGCACAGCCGGCCGAGCAGCTGGCTCCCGATCCCCATCCGGCGCCAGGCTGGGGCCACCTCGAGCGTGCCCTCCGCGGGGCGTGCCGGGAAGAGGAAGGTGAACTCGGCCGATCCGACCACACCGGTCCCGACCCTGGCCCGCACGCCGGTCGTCGTCGCCTCATAGGCGACCACCGCGTCCGGGTTGGGCAGCGGCGTGACCGGCGTCCCCATCGCCGCCGCGATGTCGCTCAGCGCAGCGGCCCGCACCTGCTCGGTCGGCGAGAGGCTCACCCTCGGACCGAGCAGGCCGGTCAGCTCCGTCTGGACCTGCGAGGGGTCGTCGATGAGCCGTCGTACCGCCGCCAGCCATTGGGTGGGCTGGTCCTGGAGCTCTCGCTCGGAGCAGACCGTGACGGTGACCTCCGTGCAGCCGGCCGACTCGACCCGCTCGATGAGCTCGTTGGGAGAGCAGGCGTCAGGAACCTGTACGACGAGGTCGTCGGTGACGCTGCCGAGGTCGGGGTAGATCTGCAGGGCGAGGATGTTCACGCCGGCGTCGCCGAGGCGGCTGGCCAGGGTCGCGAGGGCGCCGGGCGTGTCGGGCAGTCGGGTCCTGATCCTGAAGTACATGTCGCCAGGCTGACCGACCCGTGTTCCAGATCGACGTCGCCCGTGTTAAATGCGTCGACCCGGCTCTTGTTGTCGCAACAAGAGCCGGGTCGACGGTGCTATCCCGACAACAAGAGCCGGGTCGACGTCAGTGACCGTGGCCGTGCCCGTGGCCGGCGGCCTGGGGCTCTTCCTCTTCGGGCTTGTCGACGATCAGCGTCTCGGTCGTCAGCAGCATGGCCGCGATCGAGGTGGCGTTGACCAGCGCGGAGCGGGTGACCTTGACCGGGTCGAGCACGCCCTGGGCGACCAGGTCGCCGTACTCCTCGGTGGCGGCGTTGTAGCCGTTGCCGAGGCCGAGCTCGCGGACCTTGGTGGTGACGACGTAGCCGTTGACTCCGCCGTTCTCGGCGATCCAGCGGAGCGGCTCGTCGGCCGCCTTGCGCACGATCTGTACGCCGACGGCCTCGTCACCGGTCAGGCCGAGGTCCTTGTCGAGGACCGCGACCGCGTGGATCAGCGCCGAGCCACCGCCGGGCACGATGCCCTCTTCGATGGCCGCACGAGTCGCGGAGACCGCGTCCTCGATCCGGTGCTTCTTCTCCTTGAGCTCCACCTCGGTGGCGGCGCCGACCTTGATCACGCACACGCCACCGGCGAGCTTCGCGAGCCGCTCCTGGAGCTTCTCGCGGTCCCAGTCGGAGTCGGTGTTCTCGATCTCGGCCTTGATCTGGTTGACCCGACCCTCGACCTCGGCGGCGTCACCGGCGCCGTCGACGATCGTCGTGTTGTCCTTGGTGATCACCACGCGGCGGGCCTGGCCCAGCACGTCGAGACCGACCTGGTCGAGCTTGAGTCCGACCTCCGGCGCCACGATCTGGCCGCCGGTCAGGGTCGCGAGGTCCTGCATCATCGCCTTGCGGCGGTCACCGAACGCCGGGCTCTTCACCGCAACCGCGTTGAAGGTGCCACGGATCTTGTTGACGACCAGGGTCGAGAGCGCCTCGCCCTCGACGTCCTCGGCGAGGATGAACAGCGGCTTGCCGGACTGGATGACCTTCTCCAGCAGCGGCAGCAGGTCGGCGATCGCCGAGATCTTGCCCTGGTGCAGCAGGATGTAGGGGTCCTCGAGGACCGCTTCCATCCGCTCCGGGTCGGTCACGAAGTACTGCGAGATGTAGCCCTTGTCGAACTGCATCCCCTCCGTGAACTCGAGCTCGGTGCCCATGGTGTTGGACTCCTCGACCGTGATCACGCCGTCCTTGCCGACCTTGTCGAAGGCCTCGGCGAGCAGGTCGCCGATGTGGCTGTCGCGGCTGGAGATCGTGGCCACCGAGGCCATGTCCTCGCGGGTCTCGACGTCGCGTGCCGCCTCGAGCAGGGCGTTGCTGACGGCCTCGGCCGCCGCGTCCATCCCGCGCTTGAGGCCCATCGGGTTGACCCCGGCCGCCACGGCGCGAAGGCCGCCGTGGACCATCGCCTGCGCCAGCACGGTCGCGGTGGTGGTGCCGTCGCCCGCGATGTCGTTGGTCTTGGTGGCGACTTCCTTGGTCAGCTGGGCGCCGAGGTTCTCGAACGGGTCGTCGAGCTCGATCTCACGCGCGACGGTGACACCGTCGTTGGTGATGGTCGGCGCGCCCCACTTCTTGTCGAGTACGACGTAGCGGCCCTTGGGGCCGAGCGTCACCTTGACGGTGTTGGCGAGCGCGTCGACGCCGCGCTCGAGCGCACGCCGGGCGTTCTCGTCGAACTCCAGGATCTTGGGCATTCAGTGCTCCTCTAGAACGAGATCGGGTCGCGCGCCTGGCGCCAGTCAGCGACCGGCACCAGGCACACGACCCGTGAAATCAGGAAAGGATCGCGAGCACGTCGCGCGCGGAGAGGATCAGGAACTCGTCCCCGCCGTACTTGACCTCGGTGCCGCCGTACTTGCTGTAGATGACCTTGTCGCCCACGGAGACATCCATGGGGATCCGGCCGTCGCCGTCCTCGTTGAACCGACCCGGACCGACCGCCACGACCTCGCCCTCCTGGGGCTTCTCCTTGGCGGTGTCGGGGATGACCAGGCCGGAAGCCGTGGTCTGCTCGGCGTCGAGCGGCTTGACGACGATGCGGTCCTCGAGAGGCTTGATGTTGACCGACACGTTGCCGACCTCCACTTTCTCAACTGTTGTGACTGCGTCCGAGGGGCACGCGCCCCCCACGTTGGGGCTTGCTGGGGGTACGCCGTCGCGGGGGTCGCACTCCGTCGCAAGCACTGGCACCCTCAGGGTGAGAGTGCCAACTCCGAAACTAGCACTCACCAGAAGCGAGTGCCAGAAGGGGGTCGCTCCACGTCCGGCTGACAGGATGCGCGGGTGGACCTCGAGGCGTTCCGGTGGCTGCTGACCGACGACGGCCAGGCGTTGCTGGAGCGCGCGGGTGCCCTCGCCGGCGACGAGCTGCACGCCCAGGCGGAGCTCCGCCGCTCCGCGGGCGCCGAGCAGGTCGCCGCGGCGCTGACCCAGGTCGACCTGCGCCGCCGGGCGGTGCCGAAGTTCGGCGCCAACGCGTCCCGGATGTACTTCACGCCCGACGGCCTCGAGCAGGCCACCAGGGCCGCGGTGGCCGAGCACCGAGCAGCGCGCCTGGCGACGTTCGGCGCGAAGACGCTGATCGACCTCGGCTGCGGCATCGGCGGCGACCTGCTCGCCTCCTCGGCGGCCGGGCTGACCGTCGCGGGCGTGGACCTGGACCCGGTCCGGGTCGCCGTCGCCGAGGCGAACCTGGATGCTCTCGGGCTGCCGGGTGCGATCGCCGTCGCCGACGCGACCCGGGTCGACGTCACCCCGTTCGACGTCGCTTTCGCCGACCCGGCCCGTCGCTCCGGGAGCGGTCGGACCTTCCGGGCCGACGACTGGCAGCCACCCTGGTCGTTCGTGGAGAGCCTGCTCACCGGCGACGCCTGCGTGAAGGTGGCGCCCGGCATCCCCCACACCCTGGTCCCGCCAGGGGTGGAGGCGGAGTGGGTCAGCGACGACGGCGAGGTCAAGGAGGCGGCGCTGTGGTCGGGGCGACTGGCGTCGACGGTGCGACGGGCCACCGTGATCGGCGGCGGTGGGCTGGCGACCCTCACCGAGGACGACGACCCAGGAGCCGAGGTGCGAGCGGTCGGTGAATTCCTGTACGAGCCGGACGGTGCGGTGATCCGGGCCGGCCTGGTCACCGCGGTCGCACACGGTGTCGAGGGCGGCCTCCTGGACCACCACATCGCCTACGTCACCTCGGACCGCTCGTTCCGCACCCCGTTCGCCCGCGGCTACCAGGTGCTCGAGGAGCTGCCCTACCGCGAGAAGCAGCTGCGCGCCGCGCTCCGCGCCCGCGGCGTCGGAAAGCTCACGATCAAGAAGCGCGGCGTCGACGTCGTACCCGAAGAGCTGCGGAAGCGACTGGCCCTCAACGGCGAGGCCGACGCGACGATCGTGCTGACGCGAGTCGACGGAAAAGGTACGGCGCTGCTGGTCCGGGCTTTCTGACCGCTAACCGGTTGCGAGTGACGACCGTCACGTGGATACGGTTCGGGGCATGTTCGCGTCTCTGGGTCGCTTCGTCACGCGTCGTCCGTGGTACGTCATCGGTGCTTGGGTCGTGCTTGCCGTGTTCGTCGGCCTGGCCGCGCCCTCGCTGGACACCACTACCGACGAGGCCGAGTTCCTCCCCGACCACTACGAGTCGATCAAGGCCGCCGAGGTGCAGGCGGACGAGTTCGCCGACAGCACCACGCCGGCGGCGATCCTGGTGTTCCAGCGCGAGGACGAGGGTGAGCTCACCGACGACGACAAGACGGAGGTCTCCCGGATCGCGGAGGAGCTCGGCCCCAAGCTGAACAAGGAGACGTTCGTCCAGCAGGTCATCACGACCGACCCCGAGGGCGCGCCGAACGTCTCGGAGGACGGCACTGTCGCGGTCGGCGTCATCGGCCTCGCCGAGGGATCCACCGGCTTCGACACCCAGGCGATCGACGACGGCCGCGACCTGCGCGACGACCTCGAGCCGCTGGTCGAGGGCACCGGTCTGACCGTTCAGGCCACCGGGTCGGTCCCGCAGAGCGTCGACCAGGAGGACTCCAGCGCCCAGACGCTGGCCATCGTCGGTATCGCGACGATCGTGCTGATCGTGGTGCTGCTCGGGCTGATCTTCCGCAGCGTGATCATCTGCCTGATGCCGATCCTCGTGGTGTTCCTGGTGTCGTCGATCGCGACCGGCTTCATCGCCTGGGCCAACGACATCTTCGACCTGCAGGCGGACTCCTCGATCCAGGTGATCCTGCTGGTGGTGCTCTACGGCATCGGCACCGACTACATCCTGTTCCTGCTGTTCCGACACCGCGAGCGGCTGCGCCAGGGCGCCGAAGTGCGGGACGCCATGGTGCACGCCCTGGAGCGCGCCGGTGAGGCGATCGCCTCGGCCGGTGGCGCGGTGATCGTGGCCTTCCTTGCCCTGATCCTGAGCTCGCTGAGCATCTTCCGCGCGATCGGCCCGGCGCTCGCCATCGCGGTCGGCGTCACCCTGCTCGCCGTACTCACCCTCGTGCCCGCGGTCGTGACGCTGCTGGGCCGCAAGCTCTTCTGGCCCTCGAAGAAGTGGATGCAGGAGCGGGAGGGACACACCTTCGAGCGCGTCGGCGACTCCCTGGGCCGCCGGCCGGCGCTGTTCGCCGCGGTCACCGGCCTGCTGCTCGCCGGACTGGCCGTGGTGGCGTTCGGGTTCAACGCCAGCTTCGACTTCAACTCCAGCCTGCCCGAGGACGAGGAGTCGACGAAGGCGCTGGAGACGTTCCAGGAGCACTTCGCGGCCGGCGCGGCCGAGCCGACACCGATCCTGCTCACCTCGGACGGCGATACGCCGCTCGACGAGTCCGTCCTCGCGACGTACCAGCAGGACCTCGAGGGCACCGAGGGTGTGAGCCAGGTCTTCCCCGGTCGGCTGTCCGAGGACGGCACGGCCGCGGAGTTCCAGGTGATCCTCGACCACGACCCGGTCTCCGATGCCGCGGTTGCGGACGTCAAGGGTCCGATCCGGGACGCCGCGCACGACGCGGCGCCCGACGGCACGGAGGCGTACGTCGGCGGCACGGCCTCGGTGTTCGCCGACCTCCAGGAGGCGATGGCGCGCGACTACTCCGTCGTGTTCCCGGTCGCGGCGCTGATCATGATGATCATCCTGGCGCTGCTGCTGCGCAGCCTGGTCGCCCCGTGGTTCCTGATGGCCGCGGTCGGCATCGGGTTCGGCGCCACGCTCGGCGCCACCGTGTTCGTGTTCCAGAACATCCAGGGTGAGCCCGGTCTGATCTTCCTGCTGCCGATCTACATCTACATGTTCGTGACCGCGATCGGCACGGACTACAACATCCTGATGATCGCGCGACTACGCGAGGAGGCGCGCGAGGGGAAGAACCCCCACGAGGCGGCCGCCGAAGCGGTCAAGCACGCCGGGCCGACGATCGCCGCGGCGGGTGTGATCCTGGCGGGCACCTTCGCCACGTTCATGCTCGGCGGGAACGTCTTCTTCGAGTCGATGGGCTTCGCGCTGGTCGTTCGGCATCTTCATCGCGGCGTTCGTGATGTCGATGCTCTTCACGCCGGCACTGACCGCACTGATCGGGCACGCGGCCTGGTGGCCCGGCCATGGTGACGAGACCCGCGAGCTGGAATCGGAGACGGAGCAGCCCGCTCAGACCTAGAGGACGACGACGGAGCGCAGCACGTTGCCTCCGTGCATCCGGTCGAACGCCGCCTCCACGTCGCCCAGGCCGATCTCCTCGGTGACGAAGGCGTCGAGGTCGAGCCGACCCCGCCGGTAGAGGTCGACCAGCATCGGGAAGTCGCGGGTGGGCAGGCAGTCGCCGTACCAGCTCGACTTCAACGCCCCGCCCCGCCCGAACACGTCGATCAGCGGGATGTCGGGGATCCGCATGTCCGGGGTGGGTACGCCGACCAGCACCAGCGTGCCGGCCAGGTCGCGCGCGTAGAACGCCTGCTGCCAGGTCTCCGGACGGCCCACGGCGTCGATCACCACGTCCGCGCCGAAGCCCTCGGTGAGCTCCTGGATCGCGACGACCGGGTCGGCGGTGGACGAGTCGACGGTGTGGGTCGCCCCCATCCGGACCGCCGCCTCGAGCTTCTTGGGGTCGATGTCGACCGCGATGATCGGGCTCGCTCCGGCGAGCGCGGACCCCGCGATCGCGGCGACGCCCACGCCTCCGCAGCCGATCACCGCGACGGACTTGCCCCGCGAGACGGCGCCGGTGTTGATCGCGGCGCCGATGCCGGCCATCACGCCGCAGCCCAGCAGGCCGACCGCCGCCGCCCGGGCAGCGGCGTCGACCTTGGTGCACTGTCCGGCGGCGACCAGGGTCTTCTCGGCGAACGCGCCGATCCCGAGCGCGGGCGACAGCTCGGTGCCGTCCTCGAGCGTCATCTTCTGGGTCGCGTTGAACGTCGCGAAGCAGTACCACGGCTCCCCGCGGTTGCAGGCCCGGCAGTCGCCGCACACCGCGCGCCAGTTGAGGACGACGAAGTCACCCGGAGCGAGCCCGGACACGTCCGGGCCGACCGCCTCGACCACCCCGGCGGCCTCGTGCCCGAGCAGGAACGGGAACTCGTCGTTGATCCCGCCCTCCCGGTAGTGGAGGTCGGTGTGGCAGACGCCGCAGGTCTGCACCCGGACCAGCGCCTCCCCCGGACCCGGATCCGGAACGTTGATCGTGGTCAGCTCCACCGGCTGTCCCTTGGACCTGGCCACGACTGCCCTGACCTGCTGCACGCCAACCCCTCTGCCATCGAGAAAACGCAACGCGCCCCATGCAACAGCATGGGGCGCGTGTTCGGGGGAGGTCAGTCGTCGGAATCCTCGCCCTCGTCCTCGCCCTGTTCGTCGGCCTCGTTCTCGCCATCGACCTCCTGGCCGACCACCTTGAAGTTCTCGTCGACGGCCACGTCGACCTGGGAGCCGTCGGGCTTGGTGATCTCGATCTCGTAGTACGCCTCTTCGTCGTTGACCTCGGTCTCGGTCACCTTGCCGGACCCGACCGCGTCCAGCGCCACCCGGCTCGCGCGGTCGACGCCGTCCTCGTTGACGCCGGCAGAGGCGGAGTTGGCCCAGATCACGCCGCCACCACCGAGGAGGGCTGCCACCGCGACGGTGGGGATCACGATGCGCTTGTGGAGCAGGCTCTTGATATTCATTGGAGTTCCTCTCTTGGGGTCTGGGAAGACTCTGCAACGAGGTCGCTGAAGGTCACCTGAACGCTCCTGAACGACGCCTCAGTCGGCCGGGAGGGTCACCACGAACAGGGCACCGCCCAGGGCGGACTCCCCCAGCGAGGCATCCCCGCCGTGGGCGCGGACGATCTCGCGGACGATCGCCAGGCCGAGGCCGCTCCCACCGTCGTCGCGAGCCCGGGCCTCGTCGAGCCGGACGAACCGCTCGAAAACCCGCTCCCGCTCCCCTGGCGGTACGCCGGCTCCGTCGTCGTCGACAGTGAGCACCACCCGGCCCGCCTTCCTGGCGGACGGCGACCGCGATCCGCGAGGTCGCGTGCCGGGCCGCATTGTCGAGCAGATTGCGCACCACCTGACCCAGCGCCAGCTCGTCGCCCAGCACCCGGCCGTTCGCCACCGCCGAGGTGTCGACGGTCAGCCCCTCGCGTCGGATGCGCGACGCCTCGGCGCGCACCAGGTCGTCGACGTCGACCTCGCGTCGTATCGTCGGCGGCCCGGCCCTCGTCCGCGCGCGTGAGCAGCAGCATCTGCTCGACCAGCCGCTGCAGGCGCAGCGTCTCGGCCAGTACGACGTCGGCCAGCTCGCCATCCGGCAGCGCGTCCGGGTGCGTCTGCGCCACCTCCGCCGACTGCCGCAGGCTCGCCAGCGGGGATCGCAGCTCGTGGGACGAGTCGGAGACGAACCGCCGCTGCCGCTGCCGCGACGCCTCCAGTCGCTCGCAGCATCTCGTTCATGGTGGTGGCCAACGGTGGATCTCGTCGCGCGCGTCGGGCACCGGCACCCGGCGGTCGAGCCGCTCCTCGCCGATCTCGAGCACCTCGCGCCGGATCCGCTCGACCGGCGCCAACGCCCGAGTGACCACCAGCCACGTGGTGGCCCCGACCACGAGCAGCAGCAACGGGATGCCGACCAGCAGCAGCGGCACCAGTGTCTCCGTGGACTCGTCCACGTCCTCGAGCGACGCGGCCACCCGGACGACGTACTCCACGCCGCCGTCCTCGGTCTCGTCGGAGACGACCAGGTAGCCGGACGACGGAAGCCTCTCAGGGCCGAGGACCACCTGGCCGGACGGGTCGGTCACCTGGACGACGTACTCGTCCTCGTCGTCATCGTCGGCGCCGACTCGGCTGGGCAGCCCGTCCGCCTCGATCTGGTCGGCCAACGCGGACGCGCGCTCGTCGGCCGCGGTCTCGACGCCGTCCCGCAGCGCATCGCGCTGCAGGCTGACGAGCAGCGCCGGCGCCGGCCACCAGCGCGACCGCGACGACCACCGACAGCGCCGGCCGTGGTGCGCAGCCGCACCGAGCCCTTAGCCACCGTTGCTCGCCAGTCGGTAGCCGGCGCCGCGCATGTCTCGATCGCTGCCCGGTCGAAGGGCCGGTCGATCTTGTTGCGCAGGTGCCGCACGTAGACCTCGACGATGTTGGGATCGCCGTCGAAGTCGACGTCCCACACCGCGTCCAGGATCTGCTCTTGGAGACCACGTCGCCGGGATGCCGCATCAGGAACGCCAGCAACGAGTGCTCCTTGGCGGTCAGCGACAGTTCGTGCTCGCCGCGCCAGACCCGGCGTGCCGCGGGATCGAGGCGCAGGTCGCCGGCCTCCAGAACGGTCGGCCGCTCCGGTCGCTCCCCGGCGGGCCACCGCCCGCAGCCGGGCGACCAGCACCGGGAACGAGAACGGCTTGGTGAGGTAGTCGTCGGCGCCGGTGTCGAGACCCTCCACCTGGTCCCACTCGCCGTCCTTGGCGGTGAGCATCAGGATCGGGGTCCAGTTCTCCTCGTCTCGGAGCGTCTGGCAGACCTTGTAGCCGTTGATGCCGGGCAGCATCAGGTCGAGCAGGATCGCGTCGTACGCGTTCTCGCGGGCCAGCCAGAGCCCATCGGTGCCGTCGTGGGCGACGTCGATGGCAAATCCCTCCGCCTCCAGTCCCACGCGCAGCGACCGGGCGAGCCGGACCTCGTCGTCGACCACCAGCACCCGCATCGGACGATTGTCGCGCGAGACCGCTGAATCCCTACTGAACGAGCGCCCGGTGCGGCACAATCCGAACCATCCCGACCCGGAGGCAGCCATGGGCTTGTTGGACGGCTTGAAGCGGATCAAGGACCCAGTGCGCGGCGTCCGCGCAGATCGTGTCGATGACGCGGCCGCCCGACCACGCGAGCTCGGCCAACTGCCGGATGCAGCTCGTGGTGAGCGTGCCCGGGCACCCGTCGTTCGCCGTCGACGACGAGTACATGGTCAAGATCAAGAAGTGGCCGAGCCCCGGCCAGACGCTCCCGATCGAGGCGTCACAGTCGGACCCGGCCAAGTTCAAGATCCTGTGGGACGAGATCGTGCCTTGGGACCAGCGCGGAGCCGCCCAGGCGCAGCAGCTGGCAGAGGCGATGAACCAGCAGCCAGCCGCTCCCGGCGGCGTACCGCCAGCGGGCGGGGTCGGCTCGCCGATGGTGATGATCAACGGCCAGCCGGCGACGCCGGAGCAGCTCAAGCAGTACGAGGCGATGACCGGCATGGACCTCGACGGCGACGGCAAGATCGCCGGGGGCGCGGCTGCGCCTCCAGGTGGCGGCCTGCAAGGGATGATCGCCGGCGCCATGGCCGCCGCCCAGCAGGGGATGCCCGGCGTTCCCGATCAGCCCGGCAAGGCCGACGACCGGGTTGCCGCGCTCGAGCGGCTCGCCGCGCTGAAGGCCAGCGGAGCGCTCACGGACGCCGAGTTCGAGACGGAGAAGCAGCGCATCCTCGACTCCTAGCCCGAATTGCAACCATTCCCTCACCCGTTCGCGTCTTGGTGGCAGTACACGACAAGACGGCAGGGATGGGATGACGACGATGCAGCTGACGGCTGGGTCCAGAACACGGACGGGGGTCGGTGTGGGCGGGAGCGCCGAGCGCGACGCCGAGTTCACGGCGTACCTGAACGCGCGTCAGCCCAGCCTGCTCCGGACGGCGTACCTGCTGACCGGTGACCGGCACCAGGCCGAGGACATCCTGCAGACCTCGTTGGCCAAGCTCTACCTGGCTTGGAACAAGGTCAACGACCGCAACTCCGTCGACGCCTACG
The DNA here is from genome assembly GCA_963798055.1 of uncultured Actinomycetota bacterium. Lineage (GTDB taxonomy): Bacteria > Actinomycetota > Actinomycetes > Propionibacteriales > Nocardioidaceae > Nocardioides. The sequence continues at coordinate 24,759 of CAWCRX010000008.1, read as the reverse complement.
TCCGCCGGATCATGGTCAACGAGAACAACTCGCTGTGGCGTCGCGGCTGGAAGAAGCGCGAGTACGCCGCCGAGCAGCTCCCCGAGGGCGACCCGCACCACGACGCCTACGACGAGGGGCTGAGCTCCGCCCTCTGGGACGTCGTCCAGACCCTGCCGCCCAAGGCCCGGGCCGTGGTCGTGCTCCGCTACTACGAACAGATGACCGAGGCCGAGACCGCCGACGTGCTCGGCATCTCGGTCGGCACCGTGAAGTCCCAGTGCAGCCGCGCGCTCGCCGCACTCCGTGAACGCGTCCCTGCCGACCTGCACCCCGGCCACCGGGAGGAGGACCGATGAGCAACCACACCAACGACCCTTGGGAGACCGAGATGAGTCGCACCTTCGACCAGCGCGTCCGCGACCTCAACGAAGCGCCGCTGAACCTCGACCAGGTGAAGGGCAAGGCGACTCGGATCCGCCGTACCCGCCGGATCGCGGTCGCCGGCGGGGTGCTCGCCGCCGCCGCGGTGATCGTCCCGGTCGCTGTAATCGCCGGCGGCAACCTCACCGACAACAGCTCGCCGCCGGTCGCCAACCCGAATGAAACGGCCACCGATGTCCAAGGTCCTGGCTTCGGCTACTTCGAGGGCAAGACGCTGCACCTGCCGAACGGTTCGGAGATGACATTCCCCGACCGCTACCTCGGAGGATCGGTGCTCGGCGAGACCGTCTTCGCACTCCGGAGCGACGACGAGACCGGCCAGCTCTACCTCGACGTGACCGGCCCGGACGTCTTCCCGACCGAGACCACCGAGATCCTGTCGGGTCCGGTCGTGAACGACGACCACACGATGGTGGCCTACATCGAGCAGGACGGTGACCTTGTCGCCCGTTCCGAGCAGTCTCAGTCGACGATCGCGACCGGACTCGGACCCAACTCGGCCCTGACCGCGGTGACCGGTGACTGCACGACCGACGCGTGCCACCTGTACGTCGATGACGACACCCTCGAAGAGCCGCGGGTCTTCGACGAGAACGGCGAGTCTGCTGTCGCGGCACCGGGCGTGCTCGGCGTCCAGGACGCCGACGAGGACGGCCGGCTCACGGTCCAGACCTCGTCACAGGACCAGGGCTCCTGCGGCGGCGTCTACGACCCGGCGACCTCCGACTACCTGTGGGAGACCTGCGACTACTACCTGTTCGGGTTCTCGCCGGGCGCGAAGTACGTCGACGCCACCCACGCCGTACCTGGACGGATTCGGCACGCGTAGGCCTCGATCCTGGATGCCGCCACGGGCGAGGAGATCTATCCGGTTCGACCCGCCGGAGGCGGGGCGCATCACCAGTCCGCCTGGCAGGACTCCGAGCACCTTCTCGTGACCTCGTTCAGTACAAGACCGCGGAGTGGACCATCTACCGGATCACTCCCGACGGGACCAGCGAAGAGCTCTCGGTCCGAACCGAAGGGCAACGACTTCGAGCCCTCCTTCGTCATCCTCGACGGCCACTGATCACCTCAGCCGAGCTCGACGGTGGCCAGCACCGACTCGATCAGCTCCTGCCGCCCGGCCTTCGGACCACGCAGGAACACGAACTCGACCGACACGATCTCGCCCTCGTGGAGCAGGCCGAACTCCTCGGTCCAGTCGCCGACCACGTCACCGGTGACGTGGAAGGCCGGCCGGCCGGCCATCGTCGCCTCGGGCAGGATCTTGCCGTTCGAGTAGCTGCCGGTGCGGAGCGTGCTCCGCGCCAGCCGCATGAGGCTCACGTTCGGGTCCAGCGACGGGAAGCTGCCCAGGTTCACGATCGCGGTGCGGTCGTCGGCAGCCCCCACGACCAGGAAGCTGGCGTCGTCGTTGTCGAGATGCCAGCCCTCGGGCATCCGCAGCGACACGCCCTTGAGCGTCAACGGCGGTCCGGTGGCGGGCTCGACCGTGGCGGGATCGTCGGTCGGCTCCGTCGGCTCGGTCGTCGAGTCGGTGGCCGACGGCGACTCCGACGCGGGCGGGTCCTTCGCCTCCGGGTCGTCGTCGCTGCAGCCGCTCACCAGCAGCACCAGGCACAGGGTCGCGCAGGCCGTCCATCCTCCCGAGAACACGACACCGACCCTAGACGGCCCGCCCGAATTTCGCGGGATCGGGGAGGTTTGGCGCCTACGGGCGCGGGTATCAGCCCGACTGCAGGAGACGACACGAGAAGGAGCGCACCGGTCATGTTGCCCGATTCGATCACCGCGATCGCGGACACGTTGGAGCAGCTCGATGTCGAGGAGGCCACGATCAAGCAGATCGTGGACATCCTCGAGGAGAGCGCCGGCGACCTGACCAAGGGCGAGCCCGGCACGCTCAACGCCTCCCACCTGGGCGGATCCTCCTCCGGCGCCGAGCTCGGCCACCACACCTCGATCGCCCACAAGCACGTCGTCAAGGCGATGGAGCAGATGGTGCTCGGGCTGCGCGGCTACCAGGCCAACGTGCAGAAGTTCCACAAGGACATCGACTTCGTCGACGAGGACAGCGGTGCGGCCAGCACTCGGACCACCGGCAAGGTCAACGGCGTCGTGCCGACCGTCATCGAGTCCGACGCCTGCGCCGCTCCAGACGACTTCAACACCAACGACCAGTGCACGATCCCGGGAGAAAGCTGATGGCACAGGGACCCAACGAAGCCCGGTTCAAGAACAGCCTGCTCGGCGCGTCCTGGGAGTCCGTCGATGACGGCGCCGCGGAGTGGAAGCGGTGTGCCGACCTGCTCGGGCAGGTCGCCCGATCGCTCGACGTCGCTGCCGGGAAGGACAAGAAGATCGGCGGCCGGACCGGGCCGGCGATGGGCGCCGCGTTCCGGCGTACGTCGGGGAACGTGGTCGAGCGGGCCCAGCTCCTGCTCGAGGGCCGGGCGGCTCTCGACTCCGCGGCCCGCGTCATCGAGAAGGCCGAGAAGGCCCGGAAGGCGATGGACGCGCAGCACCCCGCCTCGGACAACCCGGGCTCGTGGAAGCGCCCGGTGGGGCCGCTCACCGAGGAGGACCTCAAGGCGCAGCAGCGGCACCAGCAGAAGGTCAACGACTTCCAGGAGAACTACGCCGCCCGAGAGCGGATCTCCCAGCAGTGGTCGGACAACATCGACAACATCTTCGCCGACTCGACCGAGGTCATGAAGAAGATCCACGGCGAGCCGGACCCCATCATCGAGAAGAAGAAGGAGACGGGCGGACCCGGGTCGGTCACGCCGGGCACACCGCAAGGGCCGCGGAACATCCCGGACGACCCGACGGATACCGACCCCACCGACCCGCGGGACCCCGACGACACGGGCGACAACGACGACCACGGTGGCGACGACCACGGTGGCGACGACCACGGCGGGGACGACCACGGTGGCGACGACCACGGCGGTGACGACCAGACCGACGTGCCGCCGACCCACTCCGACAACGGCGGCGGCATCGGCACCGGCACCCTGGGCGGCCTCGCCGCCGCGGGCGCGGGTGGTGCCGTGGCCTTCGGTGGGTTCCGCGGTGGCCTGCAGCTACCCAGCGCGCTCAGCTCGACCGGCGTACGACCGATCGGGAGCACCGGCCGGATCGGCACCAGCGGCGCACTCGGCAGGGGCGGCGCGATCGCGCCCGGCAGCCCCGTGACCCGCACCGGAGCATCCGGCGCCGCCGGGCGCGGTGCGGCGGGCCGAGGAATCGCCGGCACCGGAAGCCCCGTCGGCCGAGGCGGTCGCGGCACCGCCGGCGCCAAGGGCGCAGGTCGCGGCGGCCGGGCGGGCGTCGGGGGCATCGGCACCGGCCGCGGCGCCGGCAAGAAGGACGAAGAGAAGAAGCAGGCGCCGCGCGACCTGTTCGACGACGGCGAGGACTGGATCGACGACGAGGGAGCCGCGCCCAACGTCCTCGGCTGACCCCGTCAGACGAGGACGGTGGTGACCGGGAGGCTGGAGTCGGCCGGCAGGTCCAGGGCCGACGGGGTCCGGCCGCGGGTCACCATCTCGGCACCGAGGGCGGCGACCATCGCGCCGTTGTCGGTGCACAGGCCGGGTCGCGGCACGCGTACCCGGATCCCGAGCGACGAGGCCCGGCCCTCTGCCATCGCGCGAAGCCGGGAATTCGCGGCCACGCCGCCGCCGATGAGCAGGTCCTCGATCCCCTCGCTCGCCGCGGCATCGAGTGCCTTGCGGACCAGTACGTCGCAGACGGCCTCCTGGAAGCTCGCCGCCACGTCGGCGATCGGCACCGGCTCCCCGGAGCGCTCCCGGGCCTCGACCCAGCGCGCGACCGCGGTCTTGAGCCCGGAGAACGAGAAGTCGAAGCGGTGCCGCTCGAGGTCGCGGCGGCTGGTCAGGCCGCGCGGGAAGTCGACGTAGACGCTGTCGCCGTCGCGGGCCATTCGGTCGATATGCGGGCCGCCGGGGAACGGCAGGCCGAGCAGCCGGGCCACTTTGTCGAAGGCCTCCCCCGCCGCGTCGTCGATCGTGGCGCCGAGGGGGTCGATACCGCCCGTGACGTCCGTGACCCGGAGCAGGCTGGAATGACCGCCGCTCACCAGCAGCGCCAGGCAGGGCTCCGGGAGCGCGCCGTGCTCCAGCTGGTCGACCGCGACGTGCGCGGCCAGGTGGTTGACGCCGTACAGCGGCTTGCCCAGGCCGAGCGCCAGGGCCTTCGCCGACGCGACCCCCACGAGCAGCGCGCCGGCAAGCCCGGGGCCGCTGGTCACCGCGATCGCGTCGACGTCGTGCAGGGCGATGCCGGCGGTGTCGCAGGCCCGCTCGATCGTCGGCACCATCGCCTCGAGGTGCGCCCGGCTGGCGACCTCGGGGACCACGCCGCCGAACCGCGCGTGCTCGTCCACACTGCTGGCCACGGCATCGGCGAGCAGCATGTGGCCGCGGACGATGCCGACGCCGGTCTCGTCGCACGAGGTCTCGATGCCCAGCACCAGGGGCTCGCTCATCCGCAGCCTCCCGCCAGGGGCCGACGCATCACCACCGCCGTGGTGCCGTCGCGGTAGTACCGCGGCCGCCGGTCGACCTCCACGAAGCCACTGGCCGCATAGAACGCCAGCGCGCCGTCGTTGGCCTCCCGCACCTCGATCAGCAGCCGGTCCGCCCGTCCGGTCGACGGCGAGCTCGATCACCGCATCCAGCAGCGCCGTCGCGTGCCCGCGCCGCCGCGCGGTCGGCAGTACGGCGATCCGCTGCAGCTCGGCGATGTCGGCCACGATGCTGGCCGCGGCGTACGCCGACACCTCGGCGTCGTCCTCGATGACCAGGTAGTGCACGGTCGGGACGTCGCCACTGACGCCCGCCTCCACCAGCCCGCGCGACCACGCGTCCGGGCCGAGGCACTCGGCCTCCAGCCGGAAGATGGCATCCGCGTCGGCGGTGGTCGCGGCGCGGATCATGAGACCCGCTTCGGGGCGTGCGCGGCCATCACGTCGGGGCGGCGCAGGTAGAGCGGCTCGGGGTCGAGCAGCTCGGCGCGCTCCTCGGCGACCGTGCGGGCCAGCCAGCCGGCGCTCGGCCGACGCGGGCCGACCGCCAGTGGGAACGCGTCCGGATAGAGGGCCGCGCCCTCCCCGACCACCGAGACCCCGGTCGCGAGCTCGGCGGGCTTGTCCACGAGCGGGCCGGTGAGGCGCCGCCCGTCGACGTCGTACGTCGCCAGGTAGACCTCCTTGCGCCGAGCGTCCGTCGCGACCATGAAGTCTGCGGCGACGGCGCCGGTGTCGACCGCCTCGACCGCGAGCACGTCCAGGGAGCAGGCGCCGTACACGGGCAGCTCGAGGACGTAGGCGAGCGTGCGCGCGGTGACCAGGCCGACCCGCAGCCCCGTGAACGGTCCCGGCCCGACACCGACCGCGATCGCGGTGAGGTCCTGGCGGACGATCCCGGCAGCGGTGAATGCGGCCGCGATCAGCGGGGCCAGCTGCTCGCCGTGCTTCAACGCGCGTTCGGAGACGTGCTCGGTGACGACGTCGCTGCCGTCGTGGAGCGCGACGGAGACCGTCGGGGAGGAGGTGTCGAACGCGAGCAGCACGAGGCGAACCTACCTACGCCGACCCGAGCGCGACCCGCGCGAGATGCGCGTCGATCGGGGAGAGGTCCTCGAACTCCTGGACGACGTCCCACCAGGCCAGGCTGTCGGCGCGGTCGTTGGCCTCGAAGCCGGCGACCTCGGCCAGCTGCGCGCGGAAGATCGCGATCAGCTCGATCCGCCGCTCGTGGCCGAGCTGGATCGTGGCCACCCCGACGAACTCCAGCTCGCCAGGGTCGGAGCCGGTCTCGGCACGGAACTCTCGGCTCCCGGTCTCCCGAGGCCGCTCCCCCTCGCCGATCACCCCGCCCGGCAGCTCCCACTCCTCGCGCCAGGCGTTGTGGGCGAGCAGCACCCGTCCGTCGTGCGAGGCCACCACCAGCGCCTGCCGCAACGGGATCGCCGGGTCCAGGGTGTCGAGCTCGCCCTCGGTGCAGCGGCGGAAGTCGAGCAGCAGGTTCTCGTTGATCTTCTCCGCCAGCGGCGGGCGGTGACTGGCCGGTACTTCCATCTCGTACCACCGCGGACCGATGGGCGTCATCAGCACCCTCCGGGGGTCGAGATCGGCGTGCTCGTCGGGGTGCGCGAGCGCCCGGATGATCCGGATCTCCAGGCGCGACTCGGCCAGCCCCTCGGCGATCCCCTCCCCCCACTCCACGACCGTGACCGCCTCGTCGAGCGAGGTGTCGAGGTCGAGGTCGTCGAGCTCGTCGATGCCGCCGAGGCGGTAGGCGTCGACGTGCACCAGCGGCGGACCGGTCTGAGTCGGCGGGTGCTCGCGGGCGATCACGAACGTCGGCGAGGTGACGGCGCCCCGCACGGTCAGCCCGGCACCGATGCCCTGGGTGAACGTGGTCTTGCCCGCACCGAGCTCGCCGCTGAGCACCACCAGGTCCCCCGCCCGGAGCTGCTCGGCGAGGGATTCGCCCAGCGCCCGCATGGCCTCCGCGTCGGGGACGTCGTACAGGAAGGTGCGCAGCGGCCGGCGCAGCTCCACGAACGGCGAGTAGCGCCGGATCTCGCGGAAGCCGCGGCGCTCCCAGAACGCGATGGTGGCTGGCAGCTCCTCGCGGGCGACCACGGTCAGGTCGTCGAACCCAGCCGAGGCGTCCACGGCCGCATCGATCAGGCGGGCCGCGATGCCGTGTCCCTGGGCCGTGGGGCTGACCCCGAAGCGACGCAGGTACATCGTCGAGCCGATCGGGTCGAGCACCAGCGTCCCCACCGGTTCTGCGTCGAGGAACGCGAGGAGTCCGCCCTTCTTGGAGAGCAAGTCGGCCAGCTCGTCGACGTCCTCGGACAGCGCGGCCGGGGGTGGATCGAGCAGCGGGCGGGCCTCGAACGCGGCGCGGACCACGTCGCGCACCGTCTCGGCCGACTCTGGTCCGACGGTGCGGATCTCGAGTGTCACCGGGCGGCGGCGCGGGAGGTGGCCGCGGTGATCAGCTGGTCCAGCTCGGCGTTGACCTGGTCGTGCCGCTCGAGGATCACCATGTGGCCGGCGTTCTGGCACTCGAGCAACCGGGACCCGGGGATCCGCTCGTGCAGCTTGCGAGAGTGCCCGATCGAGGTGATCCGGTCGGACGTGCCGCAGACGATCGAGGAGGGTACGGCGCCCAGCGACTCGACGTGGTCGAACTTGTCCAGGCTGCTGAAGCTCGGGAAGAACTCGGCTACCACCTCGAACGAAGTCGCCGAGAGCATCTCGTCGACGAACTCGAGGAAGCCCGGCGGGACCTCGTCGCCGAACGCGAACCGGTCCGTGGCCACCCGGGCGATGGCGGCGCCGGCGCGCCGGGCCGCATCGACGGTCCGGTGCCCACGCTTCAGCGTCGACACCGCACGGTGCGTCACCCGGCCGGTCAGCCGGGTCGGCAGCATCGGCAGCAGGATGCGGCTCGGCTCGAGCCCTCCCGCGGTGGTCGAGATCAGGCCGACGCCGATGACGCGATCCCCGATCAGCTCGGGGAACTGCTCGGCCATCGCCACGATCGACATCCCGCCCATGGAGTGGCCGACCACGACGACCGGGCGGTCCGGCGAGACGTGGTCGATGACCTGCTTGAGGTCGCGTCCCAGCTGGTCGATGTTGGCGTGGGCCCGGTCGGAGCGTCCCGACCGACCATGGGAGCGCTGGTCGTAGTAGACCGTCCGGACCAGGCCGCGGTAGGCCGCGCGTTGGAAGTGCCAGCAGTCCAGGTTGAGGCAGAAGCCGTGCGCGAAGACCACCGTCACGTCGGGCGCGGAGCTGCCCCAGCGCCGCTTCGGCGTACGTCCGGGCGGCCGCACCTCGTCGATCTCGACGTGCAGGTTGACGCCGTCGTCGGCGACGACGGTGATCGGCTCGGACCGGAGCGAGCCGAACGGGATGACCGCCCCGGCTCGCCGGCTGATCGCCCGCTCCTGGCGGAGCACGCCCGCGGCGGTGCCGGCCAGTCCCAGGCCCACGCCCGCGCCGACGGTGCCGAGGACCCAGCTGCGGGTGCTCATGCGTCCACCTCGTCGACGTACCTGCGGGTCATCCGTCCTCCGATCCGGCTGACGATCTCGTAGTTGATCGTGCCCGATGCCTCCGCCCAGTCCTGCGCGGTGGGGCGCCCGTCCACAGGGGCACCGAACAGCACGACCTCGGTACCCTCCTCCGGCAGATCGCCGTCGAGGTCCACCACGAACTGATCCATGCACACCCGGCCGCGGATCGGCCGGCGCTTGCCACCGACCGCGACCTGGGCGGCGTTGCTCGCGTGTCTGGGTACGCCGTCGCCGTACCCGACCGGGACCAGGCCGATGCTCGTCGGGTGCTCGGCGGTCCAGGTGTGGCCGTAGGAGACCGAGTCGCCGGCCTCGACGCGCTTCACCATCGCCAGCCGGGCTCGGACCGTCATCGCCGGCACGAGACCGATGTCGGGGGTCTGGCCGGGCGCCGGGTCGAGGCCGTAGATGGCGATGCCGCAGCGGACCGCGTCGAATCGGGAGCTCGGCCGGAGCAGTGCCGCGGCCGAGTTGCCGAGGTGACGAACCTCCGGTTGCAGCCCGGCCTGCTCGGCAGCGGCCAGCGCCACCCGGAAGCGCGACTCCTGGAGATCGTTGGCCGGGTTGTCGGGCTCGTCGCTGCACGCGAAGTGCGACCAGACGCCGGTGATCTGCCAGCTGCCCGCCAGCTCGCCCTCCCGAGCCCGGCCGAACACGTCGCTCCACTGCGCCGCCGGCACGCCGCCACGCGAGAGTCCGGTGTCCACCTTGATCTGCACCCGCGCGACGCGACCCGCGTCCGCGGCCGCCGCGGCGATCGCGTCCAGCTCGGTGACCGAATACGCCGTCACGTCGACGTCCAGCGCGACCGCCTCGTCGTAGGACTCGCCCGGAACGGTCAGCCAGCAGAGCAGGCGTCCCTGGTCACCCCCGCGTCCGGAGCGCCACGGCCTCGTCCAGGGTGGCCACGCCGATCCACTCGGCCCCGGCAGCCCGGGCCGCGCGGGCCGACTCGATCATGCCGTGTCCATAGCCGTCGGCCTTGACGATCGCGATCACCTGCACGCCGGTCGTGTCCCGGAGCAGCCGCACGTTGTGCCGGATCGCGGCGAGGTCGACCACGATCTCGGCGCGGTCGAACGTGCTCATGGCCGTCGATTGTTCCATCACGGCGTGGTGGTGACTGCGCGCACCGCGTCCGGGATGGCCTTCGCCACATCCCCGGCGCGTCAGCGGGCCTTCGCGGGATGCCAGTGTCGCCGCGGCCCCATGCAGCCACGAGCCCACCGAGGCGGCGTCGAAATCGTCGAGCCCGGCGGCGAGCAGCGCCCCGATCAGCCCGCCGAGTACGTCGCCCGCGCCGGCCGTGGCCAGCCACGGCGTCCCGGTCGTGGTGACCCGGACCCGGCCGTCGGGACGGGCGATCAGGGTGTGCCGGCCCTTGAGCAGCACAGTGGCGGCGTACTTCTCGGAGGCCTTGCGAACGTGCCACAGCGGCCTTGCCTCGATCCGCTCTCGGCCGGTGCCGAGCATCCGGCCCAGCTCGCCCGCGTGCGGGGTCAGCACGGCTGGGACGGCGAGGCTGCCGTCGACGTGCGCCAAGGCGTCCGCGTCCACGACCAGCGGGACCTCGTCGGCGAGCGCGGCGTCCAGCGCCAGCTTGGCCCCGGCGCCGCTGCCGGAGCCCACGACCCAGGCCTGCACGCGCCCTTCTCCGACCACTTCGGGGTGCGCCTCCCGGACGAGGGTCGCGACCTCGTCGTCGCCGACGTACCGGACCATCCCGGCGAGCCCCGATCCGGCGCCCGCGACGCTGAGCAGCCCGGCCCCGGGGTACTCGCTCGAGCCCGCGCGGACCCCGACGACGCCGCGCGTGTACTTGTGCGCGTCCGAGGCCGGCCGCGGCAGCAGTTCGGCCACATCGTCGGGCTGCAGCGCCTCGACCGCGGCAGCCGGCAGGGCCAGCCCGATATCGACGAGATGCACGGCACCCGAGGCGGTGGCCGCCGGGTCGACCAGGTGGGCCACCTTGTGGGTGCCGAACGTGACGGTCAGCTCTGCGATGACGTGCGGACCGTCGAGCTCTCCGGTGTCCACATCGACGCCAGAGGGGGTGTCCACGGCAACGACCGGGACGCCGGTCACTGCCGTCAGCGCCCGCTCCGCCTCCGGGCGCAGGCCGGGGCGGCCGCCGATGCCCACGATGCCGTCGACGACCAGGTCGGGCCGCGCTCGGACACCGTCGACGACCCGGCCGCCGGCCTGACGCAGTGCGGCCAGCCCGGCCTCGTGCGCGTGGTCGGAGAGCAGCCAGGCCTCGACCGCGACGCCTCGTCGGGCGAGGACCACGCCGGCGTAGAGAGCGTCGCCGCCGTTGTCACCCGAGCCCACGAGCAACAGCACGCGCCGCCCGTACGCCGTCCCGAGGAGGTCGAGCACCGCGTGGGCGAGCCCGTGGGCGGCGCGCTGCATCAGCGCCCCCTGGGGGAGCCGGGCCATCAGCTCGGCCTCGGCCGCCCGGACCTGCTCGACCGTGTGGGCGAACCTCATGTCCCCACGCTAGTGCTGCCGTCAGGTCAGCCAGCGGAGCCCGGCGGTGACGAGCACTGCCACGGCACAGACCAGCACCAGCGGAGCCCGCCGGATCAGGAGCACCGCGGCGACCGCCACCCCGACGGTGTCGGCGCCCACGGCGAGGCGCTGGCCGTCGGCGAAGACGGCGGTGACGACGAGCGCCGTCAGCAGCGCCGGGGCCAGCAGGGCGATGACTCCCGCGCTCCACGCCGGCAGGTCGCGGCCTCCGACGAGGGCCGGACCGATGGCCTTGATGGCCGCGGTCATCAGCACCAGGGCGCCGATGAGGAGCCAGACCTCCTGCTCACTGAGGCTCACGAGGACTCCGTCTCGTCCGAACCGCGTTGAGCCAGGCCGAGCAGGGCGGCTGCCCCCGCGGCGAGAACGGGGATGCCGGCTGGAGTGAACGGCACCAGAGCCAGGGCGATGCCCGCCCCGGCGAGTGCGGCGACTCGGGCCTCCGGGCGGCGGAGCTCAGCGAGGAGGATGGCGATGAAGAACGTCGGGAAGAGCACGTCCAGCCCGTACTGCTCGGGGTCGCCGATCAGGTCTCCGGCCAGAGCGCCCACGACCGTGCCCGCCAACCACGACGCGTACTGCGGGATCGTGGTGCCGATCATCAACGAACGGTCGAAGGTCCCGTCGCCCCGGTTGGCCAGCGCCCAGGAGGAGTCGACGACCGCCTGCCCCTCGGCCGCCCGCCGCAGCGGGCCGCCGGGAAGCGACGGCGCGAGCGCGATGCCCATGGCGAGGAAGCGCGAGTGCATCAGGGTGGCGGCGGACAGCGCCGCCGCGATCCCGCCGCCTCCGCTCACGATGGCCAGCGCGGCGAACTGCGCGGAGCCGGCGAACACCAGGGCCGAGGTGACGATGGCCTGCAGGGCGGTGAACCCTGCCTGTACGGCGAGGACACCGAAGGAGAGCGAGAGCACGAAGCCGACGGCGGCGTACGGCAGACCCAGCTTCAGCCCCAGCCTGAATGCCTCCTGGTCCACCGTGCCCACCCTAAGGAGCGCGGTTCAGGACTCGAGCACCACCACCGCCGAGGCGATGCCGGCGTCGTGGGAGAGGGAGAGATGCAGATTCCGGACGCCGAGCTCGTCGGCGCGGGCCTGCACGGTGCCGCGGATGCTGAGCACCGGGCGTCCCGACTCCTCGGAGACGACCTCGGCGTCGTGCCACGACATCCCGTGCGGCGCGCCGAGGGCCTTGGCCAGCGCCTCCTTCGCGGCGAACCGGGCCGCCAGGGAGGCGATCGGTCGCGTCGCCTCAGCAGGGGTGAACAGCCGGTCGCGGAGGCTCGGGGTCCGCTCGAGTGAGAGCTCGAACCGATCGATGTCGACCACGTCGATGCCGACGCCGATCACTGCCATGACTGCTACTCCACCGTCACGGACTTGGCGAGGTTGCGCGGCTGGTCGACGTCGTGGCCCAACACCTCGGTATCGGTCTCGGACACCATCACGTGGTCGTCGGCCTCGATCCTGGCCCGGAGCTGCGCGAAGTTCTCGATGATCCCGTCGTGCACCAGCGCGATCCCGGCGGAGTCGTAACCGCGGTACTCGAGCCGGCGCAGACCGTCGATCACGACGTCCCGGGCCTGCTTCGGCCCGACGTATCCGACGATCCCGCACATAGCGCTCAACTCTAGAGGTGTGGCACGCGAGATCGTGCAAGCGAGCGGCGTCCAGCGCGTGCGATGGCAAGGCGCCGGCGCGCTGGCAGGCTGGGTGTCTTTCGAGCGTCGGCAACGCCGCCAGCGTGCGTGATGGGGCGCGGCGCAGCGTGCGAGATCGCGGGCCACACCTCATGGGCGGACGAGACCGGCCCGATCCGCAGGCGGGGCGACTGCAAGAATCGCTGACCATGTCCGGCGAGAACGGCACCGACGAGCGGGAAGTCTCGCCGTACATCGAGCTCGACCGGTCCGCGTGGGCGGCGCTGGCCCCCAAGACGGAGACCCCGCTCCGGCCCGAGGAGATCCAGCAGCTCCGCGGCCTGGGCGACTTCCTGGACCTCGGCGAGGTGCAGGAGGTCTACCTCCCGCTGTCCCGCCTGCTCAGCCTGTACGTCGGCGCGGCCGGCGAGCTGCACCGCGAGCAGGAGTCCTTCCTGCACCGCCGCACCCCGCCGCGCACGCCCTTCGTGATCGGCCTGGCCGGATCCGTGGCCGTGGGCAAGTCCACGACCGCGAGGGTGCTGCAGCAGATGCTGGCGCACTGGCCCGAGCACCCCAACGTCACGCTGATCACCACCGACGGCTTCCTCTACCCCAACGCCGAGCTCGAGCGCCGCGGGCTGCTCCAGCGCAAGGGCTTCCCCGAGTCCTACGACCGTCGCGCGCTGCTGCGGTTCGTGGTCGACATCAAGTCCGGGCGGGACGAGGTCGAGGCGCCGACGTACTCCCACCTCGTCTACGACGTGGTCCCCGACGAGAAGATCGTGGTGAAGCATCCCGACATCGTGATCATCGAGGGCCTCAACGTCCTCCAGCCGGCCCGGGTCCGCGAGGACGGCCGTACCGGGCTGGCGGTCAGCGACTTCTTCGACTTCTCCGTGTACGTCGACGCCGGCACCGGGCACATCCGGGACTGGTACATCTCACGGTTCCTCCGGCTGCGCGAGACGGCGTTCCGGGACCCCGGGTCCTACTTCGCGAAGTACGCCGACCTCACCCACGAGGAGGCGATCGCCGAGGCCGAGCGGATCTGGGACACCATCAACGGCCCCAACCTCGCGCAGAACGTCCTCCCCACCCGCTCCCGCGCGACGCTGGTGCTGCGCAAGGACAAGGACCACTCGGTCCGGTACGTCCGCCTCCGCAAGCTCTGATTCGCTGGTCGAGTAGCGCGAGCGACGAAGGAGCGAGCGCGTATCGACCAACGAAGGTGTCAAAGCGCCAGCTGAGCGCGAACCACGCCAGCCAGCCGCTCGGCCACGTCCTGGGCGAGCTCCTCGGTCGCCGCCTCGACCATCACCCGCACGATCGGCTCGGTGCCGGACGGACGCAGCAGCACCCGCCCGTTGTCGCCGAGCGCCGCCTCCTCCTCGGCGACCGCTGCGGCCAGGACCGGGTCGTCGTCGGCCCGGGACTTGTCGACGTCGGGGACGTTGAGCAGCACCTGCGGCAGCCGGGTGACGACGCCGGCGAGGTCCTTGAGGCTGCGGCCGGTGCCGGCCATCCGCTCCAGCACGTGCAGCGCGGTCAGGATGCCGTCACCGGTGGTGGCGTGGTCGCTCATGATCACGTGCCCGGACTGCTCCCCACCGAGGGTGTAGCCGGAGACGCGCATCGCCTCGAGGACGTACCGGTCGCCGACCTTGGTCTGGCGCACCCCGAGCCCGGCGGCCTTCATCGCCTGCACGAAGCCGAGGTTGCTCATCACGGTCGTCACGACGGTGTCCTTGGCCAGGCGGCCCGGACTCGGCCATCGCGACAGCGCCAGGATCGCGAGGATCTGGTCGCCGTCGACCACGTTGCCCTGGGCGTCGACCGCCAGGCACCGGTCGGCGTCGCCGTCGAGGGCGAAGCCGGCGTCGGCGCCGTCCGCGAGCACCGCCTCCCGCAGCGGCTCCAGGTGGGTCGAGCCGCAGTCGTCGTTGATGTTGAGCCCGTCGGGCTCGACCCCGATGGCGATCACCTCGGCGCCGGCGTTGGCCAGCGCCAGCGGCCCCGCCTCGTAGGCGGCACCGTGCGCGCAGTCGAGGACCACCTTCAGCCCCGCCGAGCGGCCGGTGGATGGTCGCGACCAGGTGGGCGACGTACTCCTCGACCGGGGTGGCGTACGGCGTCACCCGGCCGATGTCGCCGCCGAGCGGGCGGTGCCAGTCCTCGTCGAGGTGCCGCTCGATCTCCTTCTCGACGGCGTCGTCGAGCTTGTGACCGCCGCGCGCCAGGAACTTGATGCCGTTGTCGGGCATCGGGTTGTGCGAGGCGCTGATGACGACACCCAGATCGGCGCCGAGGGCCTCGGTCATGTAAGCGACGGCGGGGGTGGGCAGCACGCGAAGCCGCAGCGTGTCGACGCCGGCGGAGGCGAGGCCGGCCACGACCGCGTGCTCGAGGAACTGCCCGGAGATCCGGGTGTCCCGGCCCACGACCGCGAGCGGGCGGTGTCCCTCGAACTCGCCACGGTCGGCCAGCACCCTGGCCGCGGCAACGGAAAGGTCCAGGGCCAGCTCTGCGGTCAGACTGACCGTTTGCCAGACCCCGGACCCCGTCCGTGCCGAAGATGCGCGTCATCGCCGCTCCTGCCCGCCAGGCGTTGTCTGCCGGAGCGCATGGCAAGGCGGAGGAGGGAAGGCGGCCCGGGTTTGGCCGTCGACCGATCGACAACGCCGCCAGGTGCCCGGCAGGCGGCGCATGGTCAGCGCTTGCTGAACTGGGGCGCCTTACGGGCCTTCTTGAGACCGGCCTTCTTGCGCTCGATGACGCGAGCGTCGCGGGTCAGCAGGCCGAGCTTCTTCAGCGTCGCGCGGTTGGCGTCGAGGTCGATCGAGTTGAGGCAACGGGCCACGCCCAGGCGCAGCGCGCCGGCCTGGCCGGTGATGCCGCCACCGTGGATGCGGGCGATCACGTCGAAGCGGCCCTCGAGCTGCAGCGCGGCGAAGGGCTCGTTGACGACCTGCTGGTGCAGCTTGTTGGGGAAGTAGGAGTCCAGCGCGCGACCGTTGACGGTCCACTGGCCGGTGCCGGGCACGATCCGCACGCGGGCGACGGCCTCCTTGCGGCGGCCGGTGGCGGCGGCGGGCTCGATGGTCGCGGGACGCTGCGGCGCGTCCGCGGCCGGGTCGCTCTCGGAGCTGTAGGCAACGCCCTGCTCGTCGGCCACGTAGGTCTCTTCGACGGTCTCTTCGACCTCGCCCGTCTCGGTGGCGGTCTCAGTCACGGGGGTTCCTTCGTTGGTTGAGTTCGTCACTGGACGATCTGCTTGATCTCGTGGGGGGTGGCCTGCTGGGCCGCGTGCGGGTGCTCGGGGCCGGCGTACACCTTCAGCTTGCGCAGCTGGGCGCGGCCGAGCTTGTTCTTGGGGAGCATGCCCCACACAGCCTTCTCGATCGCCTTGCGCGGGTCCTTCTCCAGGATCTCGCCGATCGGGGTGGCCGACAGGCCGCCCGGGTAGCCGGAGTGGCGGTAGGACATCTTGCTCGTCCGCTTGCTGCCGGTCAGCGCGACCTTCTCGGCGTTGACGACGATGACGAAGTCGCCGGTGTCCATGTGCGGGGCGAAGATCGGCTTGTGCTTGCCGCGGAGCAGCGTCGCGGCCTCGACGGCCAGCCGACCCAGGATGATGTCCTGGGCGTCGATGACGTGCCACTCACGCTGAATGTCAGCGGGCTTCGGGCTGTACGTACGCACGGTGATAGCGCCTTACTTCGTCGGGATGGTCTTGCGGGGCGGCCGCGTGCCAGGCTCCAGAGCCGTGCTCCAGGCAGACGCTTGCCGCGACCGAATGAGTCTAGGCGGGGCCACTCGGGGAGGTCAAAACGATGGACACCGCGTTTTCGCCGCCCGGAGCGTCGGTCTAGGTTGGAACGCGTGACCGAATCTCTCACCGTCCGCGACAACCGCACCGGACAGGAGTACGACGTCCCGATCACCGACGGCACCATCAAGGCCGCCGACATCGGAGCGATCAAGTCTGACGAGGGGTCGCCCCTGGCCGTCTACGACCCCGGCTTCGTCAATACCGCCTCCTGCCGCAGCGCCGTGACCTTCATCGATGGAGACGAAGGGATCCTCGAGTACCGCGGCTACCCGATCGAGCAGCTGGCCGAGAAGTCCAACTTCCTCGAGGTGGCCTACCTGCTCGTCAACGGCACCCTGCCGACCAAGGCGGAGTACGACTCGTGGGTGCACGAGATCACCTACCACACGTTCGTGCACGAGAACGTGAAGAGCTTCATGGAGGGCTTCCGCTACGACGCGCACCCGATGGGGATGCTGATGGCGTCGGTCGGCGCCCTCTCGACGTTCTACCCCGACGCGGGCAACATCCACGACGCCGACAACCGGCACATGCAGATCGTCCGGATGATCGCCAAGATGCCGACCCTGGGCGCGTGGTCCTTCCGGCACGCGCAGGGCAAGCCGTTCGTCTACCCCGACAACGAGCTCGGCTACACGGCCAACTTCCTGTCGATGCTGTTCCGGATGAGCGAGAACAAGTTCGAGGCCGACGAGCGCCTGGTCAAGGCCCTCGACGTGCTGTTCATCCTGCACGCCGACCACGAGCAGAACTGCTCGACCAACGCGGTCCGCTCCGTCGGGTCGTCCCAGGTCGACCCCTACTCCGCGGTGGGCGCGGGCATCGCGGCGCTCTACGGCCCGCTGCACGGCGGCGCCAACGAGGCGGTGCTGCGGATGCTGCGCCGGATCGGCTCCAAGGACAACATCTCCGACTTCATGCAGGGCGTGAAGGACGGCAACGAGCGGCTGATGGGCTTCGGCCACCGCGTCTACAAGAACTACGACCCGAGGGCCACGATCATCAAGAAGGCCTGCGACGACGTCTTCGAGGTGACCGGGGTCAACCCGCTGCTCGAGATCGCCCAGGAGCTGGAGAAGATCGCGCTCGAGGACGAGTACTTCGTCAAGCGGAAGCTCTACCCCAACGTCGACTTCTACTCCGGCCTCATCTACGAGGCGTTCCAGTTCCCGCCGGAGATGTTCACGGTGCTGTTCGCGATCGGCCGTACGCCGGGGTGGCTGGCCCAGTGGCACGAGCTGGTGCAGGACAAGGAGCAGAAGATCGCCCGGCCGAAGCAGATCTACACCGGCGACCGCGGACTCGACTTCACCCCGGCGTCGGAGCGGTGGGCGTAGCCGCACCTCTGCGGCTCCGTCGTTCCACGGCGTCCGACCTCGGCCCGATCCGGACGCTGACGGCTGCCGCGTTCCGGTCTGCTGCCCACTCGGCCCCTCCGGTCGACGGCACCGACGACCCTGGCGAGGCGGCGCTGGTCGGGTGGCTGCTGGAGGACCCGGAGGCGATCCCGCAGCTGTCGCTGGTCGCGGAGCTGGATGGGCAGCTGATCGGTCACATCGTGTGCAGCCGCGGGTACGTCGACGACGTACCCGCCCTCGGGCTCGGGCCGGTCAGCGTCCACCCCGACCACCAGGGCGGCGGTGTCGGCTCCGCGCTGGTGTACGCCGTCCTCGATGCCGCCCAGGCGCTCGACGAGCCGCTCGTGGCGCTGCTCGGTGACCCGGCGTACTACTCGCGGTTCGGCTTCGGGGCGGCTGCTGCCATCGGCATCGCGGCACCCGACCCGGCTTGGGGCGACTACTTCCAGGCCGTCTCCCTCGGCGCAGGGCCGACCCCGACCGGCACCTTCCGCTACTCGGAGCCCTTCGACCGGCTCTGATCCGCCCGCTTCGCCGCCGCCTCGAACTTCTCCCGAGTGGTCGTGAGCGAGACCCGGGTCTCGGCCATCGGATCGGTGAGGTCGTAGGACCACAACCCCAGGCCTGCAGCCCAGGCTGCGCCCGCGACCCTGTCGGGGATGCGGTTGCCGACCGAGTGGATGGCGACGGTCTCGCCACCCTTCCCGACGTGGATCAGGAAGGCGTCGCCGGGGTCGTCGCCGTCCGCCGGCCGCCAGACCACCTGGACGCCTTGGAACGTCCCGCACTGGTAACCCTCGAGGCATCCGGACGCCAGCCAGGGTGGCGGCTGGGGCGCCGCGAGGGCGTCGAAGAATCCGGTTCGCTGGATCTGCATGTCCCCCGTGACCCGCACCCGGCCGCCGATCGCGTCCTTGCCGAACTCCTCCTTGTACGGCGACGGGCCGTCGTACTGCCAGGCGTCGCCGTACG
Source organism: uncultured Actinomycetota bacterium (assembly GCA_963798055.1). Lineage (GTDB taxonomy): Bacteria > Actinomycetota > Actinomycetes > Propionibacteriales > Nocardioidaceae > Nocardioides. The sequence continues at coordinate 5,873 of CAWCRX010000008.1, read as the reverse complement.
CCCAGATCCAGCCGACCACGACGGTCGCGTCGTTGTTGGGGACCTGTTCGAGATCCGCGGGGTCGACCTCGCCGCCCCGCCAGTCCTCGACGTCGTCTCCGGCCGCGACCGTGGCAGCGTCGGTCGTCAGCCGCAGTCGGGGGTCGCTCACCAGCTCGGCCATCGTGGCGACCGATGGCTCGATGTCGAGGTCGCGCGGGTCGCCGGTGATGCTGGGGCCGGACATCGACGCCCTGACCAGCTCGTCGTCAGCGTTCCGGCGAAGCACCGAGACACCGCCCGGGTCCTCCTCCGGAATCACCAGCCCCCACCGCAGCTGGACGCCGTCACCCAGGTCGGTGCAGTGGGAAGCGGGGGTGCATGGGTCGGGCTTGCCGGGGTACACCGTCACCTCCACCAGGTCGCCGTCATACTCCCCGTCGCCGTGGTAGCGGAAGTCCGCTCCGACCAGGCCGCGCGGTGTGTGCTCGTCGACGTACGTCGCCTGTCGGTGCGTCGTGTCGTCGGACAGGTGGTCGAGCATCACCGCCGCGATCGCCCGAGAGGTCAGCGGTGCCGGTCCGGTCGGGGCGGGCTCGTCGCTCGCACCCTCCTGGTCTCCACACCCGGCCGCCAGGAGCAGCATCGCCACGAGCACAGCCGTCGTCCGTCGCACCCCTCCGACAGTACGTCTCGGTCTCTCGCAGTTTCTGAAGGCGCCTCTAAGGAAGGTCACAGGCGAGCGGGCAAGCCTGGGCCTCATGAGTCAGCAGCCTCCCTTTCCGCCCCCGCCCACCGCACCCGACGGCCCCTTCGGGTACAGCCAGCAGTCGCAGATGACGTCGACGCCCCCGCAGCGTCCCGGCGGCGGCCGGCGCTTCGGAGCCCTGCTCGTGGCAGCGGCTCTCGTGGTGGGCGGTGCTGCGGGCGTGGGCGGGGCCGCGGCGTTCACCGCCCTGGACGACGACAACGGCTCCTCGCCCGACGGCGGCACGACGCCGACCGCCTCCCAGGTGGTGAACGCGCCCGACTCCCCCGCCGGCGACGAGTCGGTCGAGCAGGTCGCGCAGAGCGTGCTGCCGTCGGTCGTCGAGCTGGACGTCCAGGGCAGCGGGGGCGCCGGCTCCGGGTCGGGCATCATCATCGACTCCGACGGCCTGATCCTGACCAACAACCACGTCGCGGAGATCGCCGAGAACGGCGGCAAGATCACGGTCTCGTTCCACGACGGCACCAAGGCCGACGCCGAGATCGTCGGCGCCGACCCGCTCACGGACACCGCCCTCGTGCAGGCCAAGGACGTCGACGGGCTGACCCCGGCGACGATCGGCAAGTCCGCCAACCTCGACGTGGGCGAGCAGGTGGTCGCGGTCGGGTCGCCCTACGGCCTGGACGCCACGGTCACCAGCGGCATCGTCAGCGCGCTCAACCGCCCGGTGGCGGTGGGGCAGGACGCGGAGGGCAACTCCACGACGTACCCGGCGATCCAGACCGATGCCGCGATCAACCCCGGCAACAGCGGTGGGCCGCTGGTCGACATGCAGGGACGGGTTGTCGGGATCAACGCCTCGATCCGCCCGGCGGACAACGGCGGGAACGGCTCCATCGGGCTCGGGTTCGCGATCCCGATCGACGAGGTGCTGCCGATCGTCGAGCAGATGAAGGACGGCGAGACGCCGACGCACGCGCGGCTCGGCATCACGGTGCGCGACGCTGCCGACACCACCGGCGCCGAGATCACCGACGGTGCGGAGATCCAGGAGATCACCAACGGCTCCGCGGCGGACGACGCCGGTCTCGAGCAGGGTGACGTGATCACCAAGATCGATGACCACTTGGTCAACAGCTCGGACGCCTTGGTCGCGACCGTGCGGTCATACCGGCCGGGCGACCAGGTCGAGGTGACCTACGAGCGCGACGGCGAGGCGGATACGACCACGCTGACGCTGGGGTCGGACGCCGACACCAGCAGCTCCTAGCGGCGCACTAACGAGTCCGCTGGACCCGGCCCTCGTCCCACACCGGACCGTCGGACTCGTAGACCTCGCCGTCCGCGCCGTAGACGAGGAACCGGTCGAACCCGCGCGCGAACCAGCGGTCGTGGGTCACCGCGAGCACGGTCCCCTCGAACGCCTCGAGCCCCTCCTCGAGCGCCTCGGCGGACTGCACGTCCAGGTTGTCGGTCGGCTCGTCGAGCAGCAGCAGGGTCGCCCCGGACAGCTCGAGCATCAGGATCTGGAACCGGGCCTGCTGGCCGCCGCTGAGGCTCTCGAATTTCTGCTCGGAGGCATGAGCGAGCTCGTACCGGTCCAGCACCCTGGCGGCCTGTTCGCGGCCCATGCCGTCGCGGTGCGCGTCGCCACGATGAAGGATTTCGAGCAGGGTGCGGCCGACCAGCTCGGGGTGCTCGTGGGTCTGCACGAACCAGCCGGGGCGCACGCGGGCACCCAGCTTCGCGTTCCCGGTGTGGTTCACCGGTTTGATCTCGGTATCGTCCACCGGCTGGTGCTCCACGTCCGGATCGCTGCCGCCGGCGGCGAGCAGCCGCAGGAAGTGGGACTTGCCGGAGCCGTTGGAGCCGAGCACCGCGACCCGCTCGCCGTACCAGACCTCGAGGTCGAACGGCTGCATCAGGCCGGTGAGCTCGAGGTCGGTGCAGACCACGGCGCGCTTGCCGGTGCGGCCGCCCTTGAGCCGCATCTTCACCTGCTGCTCCCGCGGCTGCTCGGTCGGCGGGCCGGCCTCCTCGAACTTGCGCAGCCGGGTCTGGGCGGCCTTGTACTGCGAGGCCAGCCCGTCGTTGTACTCCGCCTTGATCCGGTAGCGGAGCACCAGCGCCTTCAGCTTCGCGTGCTCCTCATCCCAACGGCGGCGCATCTCCTCGAACCGCAGGAACCGGTCCTTGCGCGCGTCGTGGTACGACGAGAACCCGCCCGGGTGGGTCCACACGGTGTTGCCGGCGGCGCCCAGCTCGACGGTGACCACGCGGGTCGCGGTGTTGTCCAGCAGTTCGCGGTCGTGGCTGATGAACAGGATCGTCTTGTCCGACTCCTTGATCCGGCCCTCGAGCCAGATCTTGCCCGGAACGTCGAGGAAGTTGTCGGGTTCGTCGAGCAGCAGCACCTCGTCAGGGCCGGCGAGCAGGTACTCCAGCACCAGCCGCTTCTGCTCGCCGCCGGAGAGGGTGCGCAGCTCGCGGTACTTCGCCCGGTCGTAGGGCAGGCCCAGCCCCTTGACCGTGCACACGTCCCAGGTGACCTCGAGGTCGTAGCCGCCGGCGTCGGCGTACTCGGCCAGAGCGTGCGCGTAGGCCAGCTGGTTCTTCTCGTCGTCGACCTCCATCAGCACCCGCTCGCACCGGTCGACCTCGGCGAAGGCGGTGCGGACCCGGGCCGGGCTCACCGAGAGCAGCAGGTCGGCGACCGTCGGCTCCGCCCCGAGACCCGTGCCGACCATCTGGCGCATCACGCCGAGGCCGCCGGAGCGGGTGACCGCGCCCTCGTGCGGGGTGAGCTCGCCGGTGATGATCTTCAGCAGGGTGGTCTTGCCGGCGCCGTTCGCGCCCACCAGGGCGACCTTCGCGCCCTCACCCACCCGGAACGAGACGTCGTCGAGAAGCACCCGGCCGTCCGGCAGCTCGAAGCGCACTCCGGCGACGTCCACGTGTCCCACGGGCGACGATTCTCCGGTACGCCGCCGCGGACCGCACCCGGTTTGTCCTCATTCGGTGGTGGTCTGGAGCGAGCCACCGATCAGCTCAGCGAGCCCCTGGGTGGGGGCGACCACCTGGACGAATCCCGCCGGCTGCCCGGACGCGTCCGGCGCGATGGCGACACCGGCCCAGCTGCCGTCGGGGTACTCGGGTCCGTGGCGCTCTCGGATCCAGTCGTCCTTGTCGCCGCTGCCGAACCTGACGCCGTAGCCCGTGACCGGGTCACACAGGATCATTGCGACCATGGTGTTCGGGCGCTCTACCCAACCGGGAACGGTCTCGTCCAGGCACCACGCGGAGAGCCCACCCTTCTGCCAGCTCGCGGGGACGTCGACGGTCAGCCCGTCATAGGTCTCGATGCGCCACCCCGCCGAGAGGTCGGGTGCCTCCTGTCCCTCCTGGCGGGCGGTGGCCAGGATGTTGCGCAGGAGGTCCCGGTCGGTGGCCTGGCCCCACAGGGCCCAGTCGCCGGAGTAGACGTACCCGGCCCAGCCGTCCTTGCCCTCGACGAGGACGCCAGCCCCGTGCATCGGGTCGAAGGTGGCGGAGCCGTAGAACGCCAGGCCATCGTGGTCATAGGTGCAGGGATCCGATCCGCTGGGGCCGAACCTGGCGAACTCGAACTCGCAGGCCGACGTGTCCAGCTGCTCCCAGCCGCCGGGGATGTCGACGACCGCGCCCTCGTGCTCGACCGTGTGCCAGCCCGGCTCTTCCTGATTGCTCGTGTCGGTCGCGACCGGCGTCTTGTCCGGCGAGCCGCCTCCGTCGTCGTTCAGGGCAAGTACGCCGACCGGCACGGCCAGCGCGACCACGACCGCCCCGGCGACCACGGCGTACCGGTTGCGGCGCCGCGTCTTGGCGCGGGTGCGGGCACCGACGGCCAGCCGGTCGGCGTCCGGGGCCTCTTCGGCCCCGGAGGTGAGCGCCTCGGTGAGGCGCCGTTCGAAGTCACTCATGCCATTTCCTCTCCGAGCTCGGACCGCAGTGCCGCGATCCCGCGGGACACGCGGGCCCGGACCGAGCCCTCCTGGAGGCCGGTGAGCGCGGCGATCTCGGCGTACTCGAGCTGTTCGTAGTAGCGCAGCACCACAGCGGTGCGCTGGGAGTCGGGCAGGGCCTGGCAGGCGAGCCAGATCCGGCGGCGATCGTCGGGTTCGACCCGGCCCTCCTCGGGCCTCGGCCCGTCGGCGACCGCCTCCACCGGCGACTCGCGGCGCCGGAACCGTCGCCACAACGAGGTGTGCTCGTTGACCACCATCCGGCGTACGTAGGCGTCGACGTCGTTCATGCCGGAGATCCGCGACCAGCGGGCCAGGGCCCGGGCCAGCGCCTCCTGCACGACGTCCTCGGCGTCGGTGCGGTTGCCGGTCAGGGTGTAGGCGAGCCGCAGCAGGGCAGGGCCGCGCGCGGCCACCCAGCTGTCGAAGTCGGGCTGGTCAGCCACCCCGCTCCTCTCGCCTGCCGCAAGCACTGCCTCCATGCATCATCAACGCCGCTGCCTCGGATTGTGTTGCAAGCGCCGCTCAGATCCGCTCGGCCACCCGCCGGGCCGCGACCTGAAGCACCTCCCACGCCGTGCTGAACGGCGGGGCGTAGGAGAGGTCCATCCAGGCGAGGTCGTCGACCGTGCCGCCGGCCCACATCACCGCCGCGGCGGCATCGACCCGCTTTCCTGCGCCGTGCCCACCGACGATCTGTACGCCCAGCAGCCGGCGGGTGACCCGGTCGGCCATCACCCACAGCGCGATCGGCTCGGCCTCGGGCAGGTAGCCGCTGGTCGTGGTGCCCTCGGTGACCACCGCAACGGGGTCGAACGCAGCCGCCGCGGCGTCGTCGAGCGAAAGCCCGGTGCGAGCGATCTCCACGTAGCTCTCGCCGCCGGCAAACCGGGTGATCGCGGTCTCCAGGATCCCGTCGAACGTGAGGCGCCCGCCCGCGAGGTTCTCGCCGAGTGCCCGGCCGTGCTTGGTGGCGTGCGTGCCCAGGGGTCGGTAGACCCGGTCGCCGGTCAGCCGGCGTACGGCGTCGCAGCAGTCACCGGCGGCCCAGACCCGCTCGGTGACATGACCGCGTGGATCGGGCCGCAGGGCGCCCTTGGGCCCCACCGGGATGCCGCTGCCGGCGAGGAACTCCGTCGACGGCATCACCCCCATCGCGACCACCACCAGGTCGCAGGCGCGAG
>CAWCRX010000007.1:0-30874 GCA_963798055.1 uncultured Actinomycetota bacterium | reverse complement strand
CCTCGACCACTCGGCGTACCCGGAGGTCCGGCGGAAGGATGCCGTTGAGCCGTCGGAGCAGCTGGTCCGGCGACGCCTCGACGTCGCAGTGCACGACCTGGCCGCGCGCGTGGACACCTGCATCGGTGCGACCCGCGCAGACGACGTCGACCGACGGCACCCGGAGGACCGTGGCCAGGGAGGTGGTCAGCTCACCCTCGACGGTCCGCAGCGCGGGCTGGGCCGCCCACCCGTGGAAGTCGGTGCCGTCGTAGGCAAGGTCGATCCGCAGGCGCACGGTCGTCAGTGTTTCACCCACCGACCCATACTGATCCCGTGCAACCCGCGATCATCCTGGTCTCCGAGAGCCACGCCGACTTCCTGGCCGACGAGTTCGGGCGCTACCGCCGCGACTACGACATCCACGCCGTCGGCTCGGCCAGCGCCGCCGCCGACCTCGCGCACGAGATCTACGCCAACGGCGGCCAGGTGGCGCTCTTCGTCTCCGAGTCCGTGCTGCCCGACTCCGACGTGCACCTGGCGTTCCACCTCTGGCGGCAGGTCGTGCCCACCGCCCGCCGGCTGGTCGTCGCGCACTGGGAGCGCTTCCTCGAGGACGCCGAACGCGCATGCGTCCGGGCCTGGCCAAGGGCAAGTACGACGCGTTCCTGCTGATGCCCCGCGGCGTCCGCGACGAGGAGTTCCACACCGCCGTCTGCGAGCTGCTCTCCGACTGGGGGTCGACCGTCGCCGCACCCGAGGTGGAGACGGTGCGCGTGGTGTCCGACCGCGCCGACGTGCTCACCAACTCGATCCGCGACTTCCTCGACCGGATGGGCATGCCCAACGGCGTGCACGCCCCCGACTCCGACGTCGGTCGCGAGATCATTGCGCTCTACGACGGCGAGCCGACGTACCCCCTGGTGCAGACGATTCGCAAGGACGTCATCGCACCCGCCACCGTGCGCGACGTCGCGGCGGCGATCTACGGCCGGCCCGAGGACGTCGACATCGAGACCGTGGTCGACCTGTGCATCGTCGGCGCCGGACCGGCCGGCCTCGCGGCCGCGGTCTACGGCGCCTCCGAGGGCCTCACCACGGTCTGCGTCGAGGCGGAGGCGGTCGGCGGCCAGGCCGGCACCAGCTCGATGATCCGCAACTACCTCGGCTTCCCGCGCGGCATCTCCGGCATGCGGCTGGCGCAGCGGGCGCGCAACCAGGCGATCCGGTTCGGCACCCGCTTCTTCACCGGCTGGGAGGTCTCCGACGTCACCCCCGGAGACGGGGAGCGACCCCACGTCGTCCACACCGACGGCGGCGACGTGCGCGCCCGGGCCGTCGTGGTCGCGACCGGCGTCGCCTACCGCAAGCTGCGGGTCGAGGGCGTCGACGCGCTCACCGGCCAGGGCGTCTACTACGGCAGCGCGATGACCGCGGCCCGCGAGATGGAGGGGTACGACGTCGTGGTCGTCGGCGGCGGCAACTCCGCCGGCCAGGCCGCGATCCACCTCTCCCGGTTCGCGAAGTCGGTGACGATCATGGTGCGCCGGCAGAGCCTCGAGGAGACGATGTCGCGCTACCTGATCGAGGAGATCTCCTACAACCCGCGCATCGCCGTGCAGCCGTGCGCCGAGATCGCCGACGGCGGCGGCGACGGCCGGCTGGAGTGGCTCGACGTCCGCGACACCACGACCGGCGAGGTCAGCCGCCGCAACGCCGAGGGGCTCTTCCTGCTGCTCGGCGCGGAGCCGCACTGCGACTGGCTGCCGGACGACGTGGTCCTCGACGAGCGCGGCTTCGTGCTCACCGGCCGCGACGTCCCGAAGGACCAGCTGGGCCGACGGCCTGCCGCCCGAGAACCTGGCCACGACCGTGCCCGGCATCTTCGCCGTCGGCGACATCCGGTCCGGCTCGATGAAGCGGGTGGCGGCGGCGAGCGGCGAGGGCGCGTCCGTCGTACCGCTCGTGCACGCGTACCTGGAGCCGGCGGCACCGTGAGCATCCGTCTGCTGCCCCCGGACCCGTCGCTGCCCGAGCCGCCGTTCGAGCAGCTGCGCGCGCAGATCGCGTCCCGCGTCGCGTCGGGCGACCTGCCGGCCGGGACGAAGCTGCCGACGGTGCGGGCCCTCGCCGCGGAGCTCCACCTGGCGGTCAACACGGTCGCGCGGGTCTACCGCGAGCTCGAGGCCGACGGCGTGGTCGCGACCGAAGGGCGGCGCGGCACGTTCGTGGCGTCCGCCAAGGCTCCCGCCGATGCGACGGCGGCGGCGACGAAGTACGCCGTGACCGCGCGGCGCAACGGGCTGACCCTGGCCGAGGCGCAGCGGCTGGTCGAACGGGCCTGGGGTAGCTGACCGTTAGCCTCGCCCCCATGGCCATGCAGACCTCACCCGAGTCGCCGGCCCCGGTGCGGTCGATCGCCAACGCGATCTCCGGCTGGGTCGACCGGCTCGGCGCGGTCTGGGTCGAGGGCCAGGTGGCCCAGGTGAGCAGGCGTCCGGGGATCCAGACCGTGTTCATGACGCTGCGCGACTCGGTGGCCGACATCTCGGTGCCAGTCACCTGCAGCCGGACCATCTTCGACGGGCTCAACCCGCCACTCGTCGAGGGCGCGAGCGTGCTGGTGCACGCGAAGCCGTCCTACTACGCCAACCGCGGCACCTTGTCGCTGCAGGCACGCGAGATCCGGATGGTCGGGCTCGGCGAGCTGCTCGCCCAGCTCGAGCGCCGTCGGCAGCTGCTCGCCGCCGAGGGTCTGTTCGAGACCGCGCTCAAGCGACCCCTGCCGTTCCTCCCCACCCGCGTCGGCCTGATCACCGCGCCCAACTCGGCGGCCGAGCGCGACGTGCTCGACAACGCCACCCGGCGCTGGCCGGGCGTCTCCTTCGAGGTCGTGCACGCGACCATGCAGGGTCAGCGCGCCGCCGCCGAGGTGATCGGCGCGCTGGAGCGGCTCGACCACCACGCCGACGTCGACGTGATCGTGATCGCCCGGGGCGGCGGCTCGGTCGAGGACCTGCTGCCCGTTCTCCGACGAGGGGCTGATCCGGGCGGTGGCCAAGGCCCGCACCCCGGTGGTCTCCGCCATCGGTCACGAGCCCGACAGCCCGCTTCTCGACCTCGTGGCGGACGTGCGCGCCTCGACGCCGACCGACGCCGCGAAGCTGATCGTGCCCGACGTGGCCCATGAGCTGGCCGCCGTCGAGCAGGCCCGCCAGCGGATCCGCCACGGCTTCGAGCGTTGGCTCGAGCGGGAGCGGTCCGGTCTCGACGCGCTTCGCTCCCGACCGGTGCTCGCCGATCCGCGGTCGCTGGTCGACGCGCGGCTCGACGAGCTCGACGGGCTCCGCGACCGCTGCCGTCGTACCCTCCGGCACGCGCTCGACCGCGCCGCGGACGACATCGGCCACCAACGCGCCCGGGCCCGGTCGCTGTCACCGCTGGCCACGCTGGAGCGGGGGTACGCCGTGCTCCAGGACGCCGACGGGCATGTCGTCACGTCCGTCGAGGGCGTCCCGGTCGGCGTCGACGTGAGCGTCCGGGTGGCCGACGGCCGGGTCCACGCCACCACCACTCGCACCGAACGCCTCGAGGAGGGCACCACCGATGACTGAGGAGAAGCCGTCCTACGAAGAGGCCCGCGAGGAGCTGATCCAGGTGGTCCAACGGCTCGAGGCCGGAGGCACCACGCTCGAGGAGTCGCTGGCGCTCTGGGAGCGCGGCGAGAAGCTCGCCACCATCTGTCAGGAGTGGCTCGACGGCGCGCGCAAGCGCCTGGACGAAGTCATCGAGAAAGCGGAGCAGTAGTCAGCGACGCGACGATCTTCGCCATGTCGTCCTCCGACGCCGTGCCGTAGACGAGCACCGTCCGGCCGCCCACCTCCGCGGCGTACGCGCGGTCACCACCGTCGTCGGCGTAGCCCTGCCACTCGGTCGCAACGGATCCAGCGACCGTGAACTGTTCGGTGGTCTCGACGTTCTCCTCGTCCACCCGCTCGGCGAGCAGGTCGTCGAGGTCCTCGTCGGTCCAGACGACGCCGACGAACTCCTCGTCATCGGTGAGCAAGCCGAGGTCGAAGCCCGGCCGCTCGTCCTGGATCACCTCGGCCTTGGTCGCCGTCCAGCCCGATGGCAGCTCGGCCGGGTAGACCGGGTTCAGCTTGGCGTCCTGGGCGAGGCCGACGATCTCGAGGTAGTCGACGCGATCGGCCTCGACGTCGGGCTCGTCGCGGAAGAGCGACAGGAGCGCGACGAACCCCACCACCGCCACCACGGTGACCAGGATCGCCCCCACCAGGCCGTTCGTGGACCGCTGGTAGCGGCCCGGGCGCTCCTGCTCGCTCACGCCCACATCCTCACTAGTTCACGGCCCTGACTTCCGTTGACGGTGGTTTCGAGGCTCGTCGCTGGCGCTCCTCGCACCTCAACCACCGAGAATCGCATCTGCGGTTGCTCTGAGCAGACATGTTTCCGCAGATGCGGCACACTGTCCGGGTGACCAGCTACCGGATCGCGGAGGCCGCCGAGCTGCTCGGCGTCAGCGACGACACCGTCCGCCGCTGGGTCGAGTCCGGCCGCGTCAGCGCCGAGCAGGTGGAGGGGCGGACGGCGATCCCTGGCCCCGACCTGGCCGCGCTCGCCGAGTCCCTCGCCGAGCACCCGGACCGAGAGCGCTCCCGGGCGTCCTCGGTCAGCGCCCGCAACCGCCTCGACGGGATCGTCACCAAGGTCCTGGTCGACAAGGTGATGGCCCAGGTCGACGTGATCTGCGGCCCCTACCGGATGGTGTCGCTGATGAGCGCCGAGGCGGCCCACGAGCTCGCCCTCGAGCCGGGCGTTCGAGTCACCGTCTCCGTCAAGTCAACCAACGTCGTCGTGGAGCGTCCTTGATGAACAAGTCTCTCGCCACCGTCTTGGCCCTCGGGCTGCTGTTCCCGCTCGTCGCCTGCGGCGACGACAACGGTGGCGACGGTGGTGGCGGCGGGAGCGACCAGCTCACGGTGCTCGCCGCATCGTCGCTGACCGATGTCTTCGAGGAGCTCGGGTCGGCGTTCGAGAAGGACCACGACGTCGACGTCGAGTTCTCCTTCGGGTCCAGCACCGACCTCGCGGAGCAGGCCGCCGACGGCGCGCCGGGTGACGTGCTGGCTACCGCCGACGAGACCTCGATGCAGGTCGCCGAGGACGCCGGGGTCACCGGCGACGTCTCGACCTTCGCCACCAACGTGCTGGTGATCGTCACCCCGCCCGACAACCCGGCCGGCATCGAGTCCCTCGCCGACCTCGCCGACGCCACCTGGGTGCGCTGCGCCGACGAGGTGCCCTGCGGCCGGGTCGCGCTCGCGGTGCTCGCGGACAACGCCATCACCGCGGAGCCGGCCAGCCTCGAGGAGGATGTGCGGTCCACGCTGGACAAGGTGGTGTCGGGTGAGGCCGACGCCGGGCTCGTCTACGCGACCGACGCGGTGGCCGCCGGCGACGGGGTCCTGACGATCCCGATCGAGAGCGCCGAGGACCAGCTGACGTCGTACTTCATCACGCGCGCTGGAGCAGAGCGAGGACTCCGACCTCGCCCAGGAGTGGGTCGACCTGATCACCTCCGAGGAGGGCCGGGCGGCGCTGACGGAAGCCGGGTTCACCCTGCCGTGAGCCGCGACCCGCTCGGCCGAGCGCCGCTCCTGCTCCTGGTGCCGGCCGGGCTGGCCGTCGTCGTACTGGTGCTGCCGCTCGTGGTGATGGTGGCCTCCACCGATCTGCCGGGCCTTTTCGATCAGCTGCGCACCGAGACCGTCCGGCAGGCGCTGTGGCTCTCGGTGAGCACGTCGACCGCGGCGATGCTGGTGGCGCTGGTCCTCGGCCTCCCCCTGGCCTGGGTGCTGGCCCGGATGGAGTTCCGCGGCCGCAGCCTGCTGCGGGCACTGGTCGTCGTGCCGATGGTGCTGCCGCCGGTGGTGGCGGGCATCGCGCTGCGCACCGCGTTCGGCCGCAGCGGCGCCATCGGGGAACCACTGCTCGACGCGACCGGGTTCGCCTTCCCCTACACGACGTGGGGCGTGGTCCTCGCCCACGTCTTCGTCGCCATGCCGTTCGTGGTGATCAGCATCGAGGGCGCGCTGCGCTCCGCGGGCAGCGAGTACGACGCCGCGGCGGCCACCCTCGGTGCCTCGCGATGGATGACGTTCCGCCGGGTCACGGTGCCGCTCGCTCTGCCGGGGATCGCGGCCGGGATGGTGCTCGGCTGGGCCCGGTCGCTCGGTGAGTTCGGCGCCACGATCACCTTCAACGGCAACTATCCCGGGACCACCCAGACGATGCCGACGCTGATCTATGTGACCCGTCAGGCCGACACCGACGCCGCTCTCGCGCTCAGCCTGGTGATGCTGCTCGTCTCCGTTGGCGTGCTGTTCGCGCTCCGCGAGCGCTGGCTGGGAGTGGGCACGACATGACCATGCTCGACCTCGATGTCACCGTGCCGGAGCGGGTGACCGTCGCGCTCACCGCCGAGCCCGGCGAGGTGCTGGCCGTGATCGGGCCCAACGGTGCCGGCAAGACCTCGCTGCTCGGCGCGATCGCGGGCCTGGTCCCGGCCGAGGGACGCGTCCACCTCGGCGGGCGTGACCTGCTGTCGCTGCCGACCAGAGAGCGGGGCGTGGGCGTGGTCTTCCAGGACAAGCTGCTGTTCCCGCATCTTTCGGCACTCGAGAACGTCGCGTTCGGCCCGCGCTCGCAGGGGGTGCCGCGCGCCGAGGCGCGGGCGACCGCTTCGGCCTGGCTGGACCGGATGCGGATCGGCGACCTCGCCGAACGGCGCCCGCGCGAGCTCTCGGGCGGCCAGGCGCAGCGGGTCGCGATCGCCCGGGCCCTGGCTCAGGGGCCCGACCTGCTGCTGCTCGACGAGCCGTTCGCCGGCTTGGACGTGAGCGTCGCGGCGGGTCTGCGGATCGAGCTGACCCGGCACCTGGCGTCGTACGACGGCATCACGCTGCTCGTCACCCACGACGCGATCGACGCGCTCACCCTCGCGGATCGGGTCGTGGTCATCGATGACGGCGAGGTGGCCCAGGTCGGCACCCCCGGAGAGGTCTCGGCGCGGCCTCGTACCGACCACGTGGCCCGGCTGGTCGGGCTGAACGTGATCCGGGACGGGGACGAGTTCCGCTGCTTCGGTCCGGGTGCGGTCACGGTCTCGCTCGCCCGTCCGGAGGGATCGGCCCGGAACCTCTGGCACGGCAGCGTGCTCAGCGCATCGCCGCACGGCGACGCGATCCGGCTGCTCGTCGCCGCCGGCCCGGAGCTGATCGCCGACGTCACGCCCGGAGCCACCCGGGAGCTCGGCCTCGAGCCCGGCAGGGACGTGTGGCTGTCGGTCAAGGAGACCGCCGTCGAGACCTACTCGGTGGCCCCCGAGGAGCCCGATAAAGTGCGCCCATGACCGACACTCCGGCACCGCAGTCTCCTGACCGCAACCTAGCGCTGGAGCTGGTCCGGGTGACCGAGGCGGCCGCGATGGCCGCCGGTCGGTGGGTGGGTCGGGGCGACAAGAACGGCGCCGACGGTGTCGCGGTCAACGCGATGCGGGTGATGATCTCCACGATCGGCATGAACGGCACGGTCGTGATCGGCGAGGGCGAGAAGGACAACGCCCCGATGCTCTACAACGGCGAGCAGGTCGGGCGACGGCTCCGGCCCCGAGTGCGACGTCGCCGTCGACCCGATCGACGGCACCACCCTGACCGCGAAGGGCATGACCAACGCGGTGTCGGTGCTCGCGGTCTCACCGCGCGGCAGCATGTACGACCCGTCGGCGGTGTTCTACATGGAGAAGCTGGTGACCGGACCCGAGGCCGCCGACGTCGTGGACATCCGGCTGCCGGTCGCCGAGAACATCAACCTGGTCGCCAAGGCCAAGGGGTCGAGCCCCGAGGACGTGACCGTCGTACTCCTCGACCGGCCGCGGCATGAGCCGCTGGCCGCGGAGATCCGGGCCACCGGCGCGCGGATCAAGTTCATCACCGACGGTGACGTGGCCGGCGCGATCATGGCGGCCCGCCCGGACACCGGCATCGACCTGCTGCTCGGTGTCGGCGGCACCCCCGAAGGGATCATCGCGGCCTGCGCGATGAAGTGCCTCGGCGGCGTCATCCAGGGCCGGCTCTGGCCCACCGACGATGACGAGCGGCAGCGCGCGATCGACGCCGGCCATGACCTGGACGCCGTACTCACCACCGACGAGCTGGTCACCGGCGACGACTGCTTCTTCGTCGCCACCGGCATCACCGACGGCGAGCTGCTGCGCGGGGTGCGCTACCGGTCCGGCGGCGCCACCACCCACTCACTGGTGATGCGGTCGCGCAGCGGCACCATCCGGAACATCCACTCCGAGCACCGCCTGCAGAAGCTGCGCGCTTACGCCGCTATTGATTTTCACTGAGCAAGCGAGCAGTCGGGGGCGAGGAACGAGCCCGCGACGTGGGCGAGCGCAGGTCGAGTGCCGGCGCGACTGAGGAACGAAGTCGCGACCCGGTGTATCGAGACCCAGTGAGATGCGAGCAGACCTCGGGGTGGTCTCGATACACGCTCGCTCCTTCGTCGCTCGCGCTACTCGACCAACGTGGGCTCGCGCTCCTCGACCAGCGTTGGTCAGCTCACGGACGCGAAGGTCGATTCCTCGTCGGCAACGGTGCGCCGCAGTGCGGCGGTGACGTGCTCGATCACCCGCGGGTCGACGGCCATGCCGACGTGGGACGCGGTGACCTCGACCGGGGTCGCCGTGGGGTCGACGCACGCCCGCCAGTCGCAGATCCCGTCGCGCTTGGAGTAGATCGCGGTGAAGGCGACGTCGTCCGGCACCGGTTCGCGGCTCTCGTCCCAGCTCTGCCGGGCACAGGTCCCGCCGACGCACTCCTCCGACATCAGGCCGGGTACGCCGGCCCGGCTCAGCCGGACCAGCACGTCGATGCCGAACGACAGCGAAGCGTGATGGGCACCGGGCGCCAGCATCGGGCTGCCCATCGTGACGATGCCGGACACCAGGTCCGGCCGGCGTACGGCGAGGCCGCGGGCCAGCATCCCGCCGAGGCTGTGCCCGACGATCTGCACGCGGGACCCGCGACGGAGCACGATCGACTCGAGGCGCGACTCGAGCTGGGCGGCGGCGTTCAGCGTGCAGCCGACGTTGGCGTGGATGTGCGAGCGATAGGTGCGGAAGCCCTGCTGGCGCAGGGACCGCGCCATGAACGCCAGCGTCGCGTCGCCGGCCAGGAAGCCGGGGACCAGGATCACCGGGTCGGCGCTGCGGACCACCCGCCTCCCGGAGTACGGCGTGGCCTTCCGGGCCCGACGCGCCTCACGGGTCGCCAGGGCGTATCGGCCGGCCTCGGCGACGACGCTCGCCTCCTGCAGCACGGCTCGAGCCCGCGGCTTCGTGAAGCCGTCGGGGAGCAGGAATGCCGCAAGGGCGCCGTCCGTCACAGACCTGACGCTAGGGGCACGGCGATGCCGTGGTCCGCATTTCTCCACAGTTCGTGTCGGCCAGCCGGGCGTCCTGTTGACTAGAGCCATGTCTTCGAGTGCCCGCGGCAGGGCGAAGCATGCGCCGGTGGCGGTCTCGGAGGAGCTCTTTGCACCGGTCAGCGGCGGGATCGAGCTCTGCTACCAGACCTTCGGTGACCCCTCGGACGAGCCGATGGTCCTGGTCATGGGCCTCGGCGGGCCGATGACCTGGTGGGACCCGGACCTGTGCGAGCTGCTCGCCCGCGCCGGCTTCTACGTCGTCCGCTTCGACAACCGCGACATCGGTCGGTCCAGCCAGGCCCAGGGTCGGGTCACCCGGGCCACCCTGTCCCGTGCGTTCATGGGCGGCCGGGTCCGGCCGCCGTACACCCTCGACGACATGGCCGGCGACACGTTCGGCCTCATGGACCACCTCGGCTTCGAGTCCGCGCACGTGGTCGGCGTCTCGCTGGGCGGGATGATCGCGCAGACGATGACGATCGCCCAGCCCAAGCGGATCCGGTCGCTCACCAGCCTGATGTCCACGACCGGCAAGCGCACCGTGGGCTGGCAGAGCCCCACCCTGCTGCCCACCTTGATCTCGTCGCGCGGCAGCCGTGACGACTACGTCGCGGTCAGCGCCAAGATCTGGAAGATCATCAGCTCACCGGGCTACCCGACAGATCCGGAGAAGACCCGGAAGCGGGCCGCCGACACCTTCGATCGCGGGGTTCCGCGCGCCGGAGTGCTGCGCCAGATGATGGCGGTGACGACCGCGCCCAACCGCAGCAATCGCCTGCACAGCCTGCATGTTCCGACCCTGGTGATCCACGGCCTGGCCGACAAGATGGTGCACGTCTCGGGTGGCCGCGCGACGGCCGCCGCCATCCCCGGATCGGAGCTGTTGCTCATCGACGGGATGGGGCACGATCTCCCGCCGGCGCTGTTCGAAACGTTCGTCTCCGCGATCCGCAGGAACGCCGACCGGGCGTCCTGACGGACGTCTCTACCTTGCCCTCTACCTTCCGGCAAGTGGCCTAGACAAACCCGCGCTCTGCCGCGAAGGTGTGACTCAGGTCTCTACCGGGAGGATCAATGGTGCACCGCTTGGGAGGAACTCCACGCAGAAGGAACGGCGGACGCAGGAGGGTGCGTCGCGGGCTGGCCGTCGCCGCCGATCGGCGTGCTGACAGCCACGCTGCTCAGCGCCTGCGGCGACGAAGGCAAGCCCAAGCTCAACTGGTACATCAACCCCGACGGGGTCGACACCTTCGTCAAGTGGGCCGAACAGTGCAGCACCGATGAGTACGACATCGAGATTCAGATGCTGCCCACCAGCGCGACGGACCAGCGGGTGCAGCTGGCCCGGCGGCTCGCGGCCGAGGACCCCTCCACCGACCTGATGAACCTCGACCCCGTGTTCGTGCCTGAGTTCGCCAACGCGGGCTGGCTGGCCGAGGTCGAGGGTGACGTCGCCGACGAAGTCCTGTCGAGCGTCGAGTCCGAGGGCGACTACCTCAAGGGCGCGGCTGACACGGTCACGTGGGAGGACGGAGTGTTCGCCTACCCGCTCTGGGCCAACACCCAGGTGCTTTGGTACCGCCGTTCGCTCGCCGAGGCCGCCGGGCTCGACATGACCCAGCCGGTGACCTGGGACCAGATCATCCAGGGCGCGGCCGACAACGGCGGCACCGTCGGCGTCCAGGCCAACCGCTACGAGGCGTACGTCGTGTGGATCAACGCGCTCGTGCAGGGAGCCGGCGGCGCCATCGTCTCCGACACCGAAGCGGGGATCGACGCCAACGTCGACATCGACTCGGATGCCGGGCGCGCCGCCGCCGAGGTCATCAAGCAGCTGGCCGACTCCCCGGCCGCTCAGCCGGACTTCTCGGTGTCCAACGAGGGCACCAGCCTTGGGCAGATGTTCCCCGCGGACGGAGCCGGTGAGTTCATGACCAACTGGACGTTCGTCTACAAGAACTACGAGGGCCTGATCGGCGCGGGCGGCGGTCCGGCGGACGAGGACCAGTTCAAGGACCTCGGCTGGGCGCGCTACCCCGCGACCGTCGAGGGAGAGGAGTCCAAGCCCCCGATCGGCGGCATCGACATCGGGGTCGGCGCCTACAGCGAGTACCCCGAGTTCGCCATGGAGGCGGGGGCGTGCGTCACCTCGCAGGAGGTACAAGTCGACCTCGCGCTGACCGACGGCCTGATGCCGTCCACCAACTCCGCCTACGAGGCGGTCATCGAGGACGGCTCCTACCCCGAGGACCTGGTGGAGTTGTGGCGCACCAGCGTTGACGAGGGCGGCCCGCGGCCGAAGAGCGCGTTCTACGGGTTGATCTCCAGCGCCATCCAGGCCCGCTGGCACTCGCCCAACTCGGTGGATCCGGACAGCACACCGAAGGATTCGGCCGAGTATCTGCAAGACGTCCTCGAAGGAAAGGCGCTGCTGTGACCACGGCGACCGCACCGGCACCGACCGAGACCAAGGCCGTCTCCAGCGACCGCTCCCGATCCGAGAACCGGCTCGGCCAGAAGCTGGTCGCGCCCGGCGATCATCCTGATGCTGATCGTCACCGCGTTCCCGATGCTGCGGGCGATCTGGCTGTCGGTCTACAACTACTCGCTGACCGCGCCCGACGACAAAGAGTTCGTCGGGCTGTCGAACTACCTGACCGCGTTGACCGACCCGCTGTTCTGGCAGACCACGGGCATCACCGTCTTCTACATGGTGGTCACCGTCGCCGTCGAGCTGCTGATCGGGTTCGCCTTCGCGCTGGTGATGCACCGGGTGATCTTCGGCCGCGGCATCGTCCGGACCTCGATCCTGATTCCCTACGGGATCATCACCGTGGTGTCCGGCTTCGCCTGGCAGTTCGCCTTCTCGTTCCAGAACGGCTTCGTCAACGGCTGGCTTCCCGTTCGTCGGCGACGACTTCAACTGGTTCGGCGAGACGGGCTCGGCGGTGGTTGCGATCTGCGTCTCGGAGATCTGGAAGACCACGCCGTTCATGTCGCTGCTGCTGCTCGCGGGGTTGGCTCAGGTATCCGAGGACATGATCGAGGCCGCCAAGGTCGACGGGGCGTCCTGGTGGCAGCGGATGTTCAAGGTGATCATCCCCAACATGCGGGCGGCGATCATGGTCGCCGTGCTGTTCCGGGCACTCGACGCCTACCGGATCTTCGACAACATCTTCGTGATGACCAACGGCGCCGAGAAAACGGAGTCGATCAGCTTCCTGACCTATCGACAAACCATCGAACAGTTCCAGTTAGGCATGGGCTCGGCGCTGTCGGTGCTGTTGTTCCTGTCCGTGCTGCTGGTCGCCTATCTCATCGTCAAGGTGTTCCGCGTCGACCTGGCCCAGGCCCGGCAGGAGGCATGAGATGAAGACCAAAGTCGGAATGGGCGTCGGCATCCTGCTGATCCTCGGCTGGTGCCTGCTGCCGGTGGTGTGGATCATCTCGCTGTCGTTCAAGTCGCAGGAGTCCATCACCATCGGCAACCCGGGCTTCTTCCCCTCGGACGGCACCGGTGCCGGTTGGGACAACTACCAGGCGGTCTGGGACAACGACCAGTTCCGCCGGGCGATCTTCAACTCGATCGGCATCAGCCTGATCGCCACGCTGCTCTCGGTGATCGTGGCCACGCTGGCGGCGTACGCGATCGCGCGGCTGGAGTTCAAGGGCAAGCGGCTGGTGCTCTCGATGTCGCTCGCGATCGCGATGTTCCCGGTGGTCTCGCTCGTCGGGCCGCTGTTCGACATGTGGCGGGCCTTCGGGATCTACGACACCTGGCCCGGGCTGATCATCCCCTACATGTCGTTCACGCTGCCGCTGGCGATCTGGACGCTGTCCGCGTTCTTCCGGGAGATCCCCTGGGAGATGGAGCAGGCCGCCCAGGTCGACGGCGCCACGTCGTGGCAGGCGTTCCGGCGGGTCATCGTGCCGCTGGCCGCCCCGGGAGTCTTCACCGCGGCGATCCTGACGTTCTTCTTCGCGTGGAACGACTTCGTGTTCGGCATCTCGCTGACCTCCACGGAGGCGGCCCGACCGATCCCGGCGTCGCTCGCCTTCTTCGTCGGGCCTGACCCGTTCACCCGGCCGGCGTCGCTCCTGGCGGCCTCCGCCGTGATCGCCACCATCCCGATCATCGTCATCGTCCTGATTTTCCAGCGCAAGATCGTCGCCGGGCTGACCTCCGGCGCAGTGAAGGGTTGATACCTGATGGCTTCCATCGACATGCGAAACATCGTCAAGAAGTACGGCGACGGGTTCCCTGCCGTGAACGACGTCAGCATCGACGTGCAGGACGGCGAGTTCATGATCCTCGTCGGGCCGTCGGGCTGCGGGAAGTCCACGCTGCTGCGGATGATCGTCGGCCTGGAGGACATCACCTCGGGTGACATGGTCATTGGCGACAAGAAGGTCAACGACCTGGCGCCGCGCGACCGCAACCTGGCCATGGTGTTCCAGAACTACGCGCTCTACCCGCACCTCACGGTCTACGAGAACATCGCGTTCCCGCTGCGGCTCGCCAAGGCCGACAACGAGACCGTGGACAAGAAGGTGCGTGAGGCATCCAAGACGCTCGATCTCGATGAGCACCTGGACCGAAAGCCCGGCAACCTCTCCGGCGGGCAGCGGCAGCGGGTCGCGATGGGCCGGGCGATCGTCCGGGAGGCCGACGCGTTCCTCTTCGACGAGCCGCTCTCCAACCTCGACGCCAAGCTGCGCGGTCAGATGCGCACCGAGATCGCCCGGCTGCAGAAGCGGCTCGGCATCACCACGGTCTACGTCACGCACGACCAGACCGAGGCGATGACGTTGGGCGACCGGGTCGCCGTGCTCAAGCGAGGGATCCTGCAGCAACTGGCGACTCCGCGTGAGCTCTACGAACAGCCGGCCAACCTGTTCGTTGCCGGGTTCATCGGCTCGCCGCCGATGAACTTCGTGCCCGCCACGATCGAGGGCACCTCGGTGAAGCTGCCCTTCGGGTCGGTCGAGATCCCCTCCGACAAGGCCGAGCGGGCCAAGGGCAAGGGGCTGCTGATCGCCGGCATCCGCCCCGAACACTTCGAGGACGCCTCCCTGATGGACTCGAGCGAGACCTCTGGCCAGACGTTCCGGGCGAAGGTCGACGCCGTGGAGTGGCTGGGCAACGAGAGCTACGCCTACATCCCGTTCGAGGCGCCCCCCGAGGTGCAGGAGCAGCTGACCCAGCTCGAGAAGGACCTCGACGGCGAGTCGATGCGCACCCAGCTGGTCATCTCCCTCGACGGCGCCAGCAAGATCGCCGAGGGCGATGAGGCGGAGATCTACGTCAATTCCGCCCACATGCACCTGTTCGACCCCGCGTCGGGGGAGAACCTCACCCTGGACACCAGTGCGGCGGGCCGGATTCCCGGCAGCGACACCATGGCCCAGGCCGAGGAAGTGGCCAAGGAGCAGGACCAGGTGGCCGCCTCGGAGCCTGCCGAGGAGTCCTAGCCGCTCAGCGCGGCAGCCGCTTGCGGCGCTCCTCGTCGGGCATCGGGCGACGCTTGACAGTCACCGCACCCATCAGCGCCACGCCCTTCACCCGGACGGTCGGCGAGCCTGGGCCCAGCTGCGCCTCGACCTTGTCGCGCGCCTGGTCGAAGTCACCCATGATGCCGACGCCCTCCACCGACACCTTGGTGCTGGCGTTCACGTAGATGTCGATGCCGCCCATGATCGCGACCGCATGGATGACGACCTCGTCGGCGCCGAACACCGCCTCGCGCAGGTCGAGGTCGATACCGCCCATCAGGGTGAACGCTCGATGCTCCGGTCCGATCTGCCAGACGCCCTTGCGGGTCTGGCCGCCCATGATCGAGAAGCTCTTGTCGTAGTGCCGGCCAGTGGCCGAGCCCGGTGCCCGCGTCAGCGATGCCGCGGCCCGCACCGCCGGGAGCTGCGCGTCGGGCAGGTCGGCGAGGATCGGCACCAGGTCGGCGTAGACCTTGGCGCCGTAGGCCGCCTCCAGGCGCTCGTCGAGCTCCTCGAGGTCGATCCGCCCCTCTCCTGCGGCCTCGCGCAGCACCTCGGCCACGCGGTGCCGGTCGTCGTCGGAGATCCGCAGCTGCTCGGGCTCGCTCACCGGGCCAGCCTACGAGGTGAAAGCTGTGCTCGAACGCCTGCGCCGGACCCACGGATCGACCTAGGGTTCGGGCAGTCCAGATCAACCGGGGGAATCCATGGGCAGGCTCTTGCTCGGCTACGTGATACCGCTGGCGTTGCTGATCTACTGCCTGGTCGACGCGATCACCAGTCGCGACGAGGAGATCCGGCACCTCAAGAAGGTGTGGTGGATCGTGCTGATCCTGCTCTTCCCGCTCGTCGGGTCGATCGCCTGGCTCATCGCGGGCCGGCCGACCAAGCCACAGACCCGCCGCGCTGCGCCCCCGCCGCCGCCCCGCGCGCCCGCCGCCGACCCCGCGGCCGACGCCGAGTACCTCCGCAAGGTCCGCGAGCGCGCCCAGGAGCAGCGCCGCCGGGCTAAGGAACAGCAGAACCGCGAGGAGCCCGACGGGGCTACCGAAGCTGACGGCCCCTAGCGGGCTGCCTGACCAGCAGCTCGTCCTCGCTCCTTGATCTCCGGGAACACCTCTTCCGAGCCATCTCTTCACTTTCCGGACGCACTGGAGGAACCTGGGAACGAAGGTCGGAGCCCTCGCGCCAGGAGGCACATGTGACGTCCACCACCACCACCTTCGAGCCCAGACGCGCTCCTTGCGGGCAGACCCGCGACGGTGAGGAGTTCAGCACCGAGGATCAGCAGGGCCTGATCACCAGCGACGTGCGCTACTCGTGTGGCTGCCACGCGCATCGCGAGGAGTTCCACGACGGCAGCCTCCACCACATGATCGTCGACCACCACGGGAAAGTCCTGGTGGACGAGGAGCTGCGTGGTGAGTGACCCAATAGTTCGGGCCGCCCACGACGTTCTGATCGTTGGCGGCGGGGGAGCCGGGTTGCGGGCCGCGATCGCCATCGCGGAGACGAACCCTGAGCTCGACGTGGCCGTGATCTCCAAGGTCTACCCGATGCGGAGCCACACGGTGTCCGCCGAGGGGGGCGCCGCCGGCGTGATCGCCGACGACGACTCCATCGAGGAGCACATCTACGACACCATCTCGGGCAGCGACTGGCTCGGCGACCAGGACGCCATCGAGGCCTTCGTCAACGAGGCGCCGCGCGAGCTCCTGCAGCTCGAGCACTGGGGCTGCCCGTGGAGCCGCCAGCCCGACGGGCACGTCGCCGTACGCCCCTTCGGCGGCATGAAGAAGAAGCGCACCTGGTACGCGGCCGACAAGACCGGCTTCCACATGCTCCATGCGCTCTTCCAGACCTCGCTGAAGTACAAGGAGGTCAAGCGGTACGACGAGGTGTTCGTCACCAAGCTCCTGGTCGACGACGGCCGGGTGCACGGCGTCGTGGGGGTCGGCCTGCTGACCGGGAAGATCCAGGCGGTCACCGCGAAGTCGGTGATCCTGGCCACCGGAGGCTGCGGCAAGGTCTTCCCGTTCACCACCAACGCCAACATCAACACCGGCGACGGGATGTCCCTGGCCTACCGCGCGGGGGCGCCGCTGAAGGACATGGAGTTCGTCCAGTACCACCCGACCGGGCTGCCGTTCACCGGCATCCTGATCACCGAGGCCACCCGCGCCGAGGGCGGCTGGCTGCTGAACAAGGACGGCTACCGCTACCTGCAGGACTACGACCTCGGCAAGCCCACGCCGACACCCGAGCTCAGGAGCATGGAGCTCGGCCCCCGCGACCGGCTGTCGCAGGCGTTCGAGCACGAGGTCGCGAAGGGCCGCACGTCCGAATCTCCGTGGGGTCCGGTCGTCCACCTCGACCTGCGCCATCTCGGCGAGCAGCTCATCGAGTCGAAACTCCCTTTTGTGCGCGAGCTGTGCCTGAAGTACGAGCGGATCGACCCCGTCCACGAGCTCATTCCGGTCCGACCGGTCGTGCACTACATGATGGGTGGCGTCCACACCGACATCGACGGCGCGACGCCGCTGGAGGGCCTGTACGCCGCCGGCGAGACCGCGTGCGTCAGCATCAACGGCGCGAACCGGCTCGGCTCCAACTCGCTGCCTGAGTGCCTCGTGTTCGGTGCCCGCGCCGGCAAGGCTGCCGCGGAGTACGCCGCCTCGGCGAGCGCGGCGCCGCACGCGATCGAGGCCCAGGCGGCCGACGAGGTACGCCGCATCGAGCACGACGTCATGGGTGGGGAGTCGGGCACCGAGCGGATCTCGGCCATCCGCGAGGAGATGCAGACGATCATGGAGGACGCGGCCGGCATCTACCGCACCGGGCCGGCCATGGCCAAGGGCGTGGAGGCGCTCGCGGAGCTGCAGCAGCGGGTCGGGCGGGCCGGCGTCGCGGACACCAGTCGGTCGTTCAACACCGAGCTGCTGGCCGCCCTGGAGCTCGCCAACATGCTCGACATCGGCGAGACCATGCTCGAGTCGGGGTTGCGCCGGGAGGAGTCGAGGGGCGCGCACCAGCGCACTGACTTCCCGGATCGCGACGACGAGCGCTTCCTCATGCACCAGGTGGTGCACCGCAACTCCGACGGGACGCCACGAGTCGAGTCCCTCCCGGTGACGATCACCCGCTGGCCTCCGGGCGAGCGGACCTACGGAAGGTAGCCATGACGGACAGCATCCGCCTCCAGGTCACCCGGTTCCGCGGCGACGAGGACTCCGAGCCACGCACGCAGGAGTACGACGTACCCCTGCGCAAGGAGTGGACGGTCCTCGACGGCCTCAACCACATCAAGGACGAGGTCGACCCCACGCTGTCCTTCCGCTGGTCCTGTCGGATGGGCATCTGCGGCAGCTGTGGCATGAACGTCGAAGGCGAGCCCAAGCTGACCTGCGCGACGTTCCTGACCGACTATGCGCCGGGGCCGATCAAGGTCGAGCCGCTCGGCAACTTCCCCGTGGTGCGCGACCTCGTCGTCGACATCAACGACTTCATGGAGAAGCTCCCCCGGGTCAGCCCGTGGATCATCCGCGACGACGACGTGACGGAGATCGACGGGGAGTACCTCCAGACGCCCGAGGAGCTCGACGCCTACAAGCAGTTCAGCATGTGCATCAACTGCATGCTCTGCTACGCCGCTTGCCCGGTCTACGGGCTCGACGAGCACTTCATCGGGCCGGCCGCGATCGCGCTGGCGGAGCGCTACGACCTCGACTCCCGCGACGCCGGTGCGCGGAAGCGGCTCGACGTACTGATCGAGCACGACGGCGTCTGGGGCTGCACGTTCGTCGGCGAGTGCTCCGCGGTCTGTCCCGAAGCACGTGGACCCGGCCGGGCGCCATCCAGAGATACAAGCTGAAGGCAGCCCAGGAGTCGGTGAAAGCGTTCCTGATGCCGCGGGGGTCCAAGTGACCCAGGTGATGATGTACCACCGCCGGATGTCGACCTGGTGGTGGCTGAAGAAGCGGTCCTACTTCATCTTCGTGATGCGCGAGCTGAGCAGCATCTTCATCGCCTGGTTCGTCGTCTACCTGACGCTGTTCGTCCGCGCGATCGGACACGGCGAGGCGGCGTACGACGACTTCCTCGACACGGCCGCTTCGCCGTGGCTGGTGGTGATCAACCTGGTCGCCTTCGCGTTCCTGATCCTGCACCTGATCACCTGGTTCATGCTCACCCCACGGGCGATGGTCGTGAGCGTGGCCGGCCGCCCGTTGCCGCCGGCGGCGATCATCGGGGGCCAGTACGTCGGCCTCGCGGTGGTGTCGGCGATCATCACCTGGCTGGTGACGGGATGACGAAGCGGCGGATCGAGCCCTTGGTATGGCTCACGTTCAGCGGCGGCGGAGTGATCGCAGCCACCATCCTCCCGATCCTCGTGTTCCTCTTCGCGTTCGCCTTCCCGCTGGGCTGGATCGACCCGCCGGACCACGACCACCTGGCCGCCATCGTGAAGCACCCACTCACGTTCCTGGCCCTGTTCGGGATGTTCGTGCCGATGCTGGTGCACGCGGCCCACCGGTTCCGGTTCACGCTGTACGACGGGCTGCAGCTCAAGCACAAGCTCCTGGTCGCGATGGTGTGCTACGGAACCGCCGCTGTCATTGCGGTCTGGTCCTTCTACCAGCTGGCGAAGGCACTGGAACTCCTGCGCCAGTGAACGGCGTAACCTCTGGATCGCGTGAGCGCCGCACAGTCCGAGCCCGAGTTCCGCTACTCCGACCTGTTGCCGATCGGTCCCGACGACACGCCGTACCGGCTGGTCTCGACCGACGGCGTCTCGACGTTCGAGGCCGACGGCCAGACCTTCCTGCGGGTGACGCCCGAGGCGATCCAGCAGCTCACCGCCGAGGCGATGCACGACATCTCCCACTACCTCCGGCCCGCTCACCTGGCCCAGCTGCGCCGGATCATCGACGACCCCGAGGCGTCGGGCAACGACCGGTTCGTGGCGCTCGACCTGCTCAAGAACGTGAACATCTCGGCCGGCGGCGTGCTGCCGATGTGTCAGGACACCGGGACCGCGATCGTGATGGGGAAGAAGTCGGAGGGCGTGCTCACCGGCGCCGACGACGCCGAGGCGATCAGCCGCGGTGTGTACGACGCCTACACGAAGCTCAACCTGCGCTACTCCCAGCTCGCGCCGCTGACGACGTTCGAGGAGAAGAACACCGGCACGAACCTGCCGGCGCAGATCGAGCTCTACTCCACCGAGAACCACGGCAAGCCGGAGTACAAGTTCCTGTTCATGGCCAAGGGCGGAGGCTCGGCGAACAAGTCGTTCCTCTACCAGGAGACCAAGGCGGTGCTGAACCCCACGCGGCTGCTGGAGTTCCTGGACGAGAAGATCCGTTCCCTCGGCACCGCGGCCTGCCCGCCGTACCACCTCGCCGTGGTGATCGGCGGCACCAGCGCCGAGTTCGCGCTGAAGACCGCGAAGTACGCCTCCGCCCACTACCTCGACCACCTCCCCACCGAGGGCAGCATGGCCGCCCACGGGTTCCGGGACGTGGCGCTCGAGGAGGAGGTCTTCAAGCTGACGCAGTCGTTCGGGATCGGCGCGCAGTTCGGCGGCAAGTACTTCTGCCACGACGTCCGGGTGGTGCGACTCCCCCGTCACGGCGCCTCCTGCCCGGTGGCGATCGCGGTCTCCTGCTCCGCGGACCGGCAGGCGCTCGGCAAGATCACGGCCGAGGGCGTGTTCCTCGAGCAGCTCGAGACCGACCCGGCGCAGTACATGCCTGACGCCGGCGTCGCCGAGGACATCGCCGGCGGTGAGGTGGTGTCGATCGACCTCAACCGGCCGATGGCCGAGATCCTGGCCGAGCTGAGCCAGCACCCCGTGAAGACCCGGCTCTCGCTCACCGGCCCGCTGGTCGTGGCCCGCGACATCGCGCACGCGAAGATCAAGGAGCTGCTGGACGCCGGGGAGGAGATGCCCCAGTACCTCCGCGACCACCCCGTCTACTACGCCGGCCCGGCCAAGACACCCGACGGGATGGCATCGGGCTCGTTCGGCCCGACGACCGCCGGCCGGATGGACTCGTACGTCGAGCAGTTCCAGGCCGCCGGCGGCTCGATGGTGATGCTCGCCAAGGGCAACCGCTCCAAGGCGGTCACCGAGGCCTGCGCCGCCCACGGCGGCTTCTACCTCGGCTCGATCGGCGGCCCGGCCGCGCGGCTCGCCCAGGACTGCATCAAGGAGGTGTCGGTGCTCGAGTACGAGGAGCTCGGCATGGAGGCGGTGTGGAAGATCGAGGTCGAGGACTTCCCGGCGTTCATCGTGGTCGACGACAAGGGCAACGACTTCTTCACCGACCCCTCCGGCGCGGTGACGGTGCCGATCACTGGGATCCGGGTGCGCTCGGCCCAGTAGTCGGGAACCCACGGCAGGGCGGGTACGTTCTCGCAGTATGCAGTGCCCTACTGACGGAACCACCCTGACCATGAGCGAGCGCAGCGGCATCGAGATCGACTACTGCCCCGAGTGCCGGGGCGTGTGGCTCGATCGCGGCGAGCTGGACAAGATCATCGAGCGATCGATGGCCCAGCACGCGCCCGCCGCCGCGCCTCCCCCGCAGCAGTCCTACGAGCGGGAGCCACGCCAGGATCACCGCTACGAGACCCACCAGCAGCAGCCCTACCGCAAGAAGAAGAAGGAGAGCTGGCTCAGCGAGATCTTCGACTGAGGATTGGGCACCGTGAGCGCATGGAGTACGCCGAGATTGCGCGAGCGGAGAGTGACCGCGGCGAGCTGGTGCTGAGGGAGCGTCGTCCCGACGACGGCCCGACCGTCCTCGAGCTGCGCGCCAACGGCGTCTTCGTGATGGACACCCTCGAGGTGAGCACCGAGCGCGCCCTGGCCGCGGCCGCCCTCGAGCTGGTCGAGGAGCCGCGCGCCGTGGTGGTGGCCGGCCTCGGCCTGGGCTTCACGATGCACGAGGTGCTGGCCGACTCGCGGGTCGAGAAGTGCGCCGTCGTCGAGATCGAGGAGGCGCTGGTGCAGTGGATGCGCGACGGCACCATCGCCCACGGGCCGGCGCTGATGGCGGACGAGCGGGTCACCGTCGTGGTGGCCGACATCGCGGTGGCGATCGCCGAGGCCCGCCCCGCGTCGTACGACCTGATCCTGCTGGACGTCGACAACGGACCCGGCTACCTCGTGCACGACACCAACGAGGCGCTCTACCACGCCGCCTTCCTCAGCACCGCTCGCGACGTGCTCCGGCCCGGCGGCGCGGTGGTGGTGTGGTCGGCGGCCGAGGCGCCGGCGCTCGAGGACGCCCTGGGCCACGTCTTCGGCGAGGTGACGGCCCAGCCGCGCGAGGTGCTGCTCCAGGGGCGAGACGAGCACTACTGGCTGTATGCCGCCCGAGTACCGTCCCGCGGGTGAAGCGGTACGTCGCCCTCGGCAGCTCGATGGCCGCGGGGCCGGGCATCCCACCTCGCGCGCCCGGCAGCCCGCGCGCCGCGATGCGATCGGCACGCAACTACCCGCACCTGCTCGCCGAGGACCTCGGGCTCGACCTGGTCGACGTCACCTACTCCGGAGCCACCACGGCGCACGTGCTCACCGACCGTCAGAACGGCACCGCACCGCAGGTCTCCGCGCTCGACGGCACCGAGGACCTGGTGACGATCACCATCGGCGGCAACGACATCGCCTACGTGCCCGGCATGTACGTCGCCACCCTCCCCGGCGCGCTGCGGCTGCTGCCCGTGGTGGGCGGCCGGCTGCGCGGCGTACTCGATCCGGCCGAGCGTGAGCTCTCGCTCGACCAGGTCGCGCGGCTCGCTGGTGGCAGTGGGCGAGCGGGTGCACGAGCTGTCACCGAGGGCGCGGGTGCTGTTCGTGGAGTACCAGACCCTGTTGCCGCCCAGCGGGGAGAAGGCGCCGCCGCTGAAGCGCGAGCACGCCGACCTGGCCCGGCATCTCGCCGATCGGCTGGCCGAGCTCACCGCCAAGGCCGCGGCCGCGACCGGGTCCGAGGTGGTCCGGGTCGCCGAGGCCAGCCGCGACCATCACGCCTGGTCGGACGACCCGTGGGCGGTCGGTGCCACGCTGCCGCTACCCGGCCGCCCGCTGGCCTACCACCCGAACGCGCCGGCATGCGCGCGGTGGCGGACCTGATCCGCGAGCACCTCGGGTAGCTACCGTCGGAGTCGTGACCGACGACACCTTTGTGTACTCCGCCCCTCGCTGACTCTCTGGTGCCATGCTGTGCGGCGTGGCACTGCACGACGAGCTCGCCGAGCTCGGGGCTGAGGTCGGACCGCAAGTGTTCGACGACCCGGTCGCGTTCCGCGCCGCCTTCGACGACTTCATCCCGGAGGGATTGGCGTCGACCGGTGAGGTGAGCCTGCTCGTCGGGGCGATCGCGACCGGTGCCATGCGACGCCTCAGGGAGCAGCTGGCGCTCGGAGCGGATCCGGACAAGGCGATCGAGATGCAGGGCGACCTGCTGGCCCGTGACCGCGGCACCAACGAGTCCAGCGGCGCCCGCTGGGCAGTCTCCGTCCTTGCTCACGCGACGGGAGCGATCCCGGTCGACCAGGTCCTCACCCGCCCGGCCGCAGGCTCCGACTCCGAGTTGCCCACAACAGTCCCGCCCAGCCCAGAGCTTGAGGCGACCCGCCCCGTCAGCGATGAGTCCCCGCCGTCGAGCAGCCCGCCGCAGGAGCCTCATCAGCGCGCCGGTCGCCGGGCCAACCCGCTGGTGATCGCCGCGGCCGTCGTACTCACCATCGTTGCGGTGACCATCGTCGTGCTCCTGCTCCAACGCGACAGCGACTCCCCGGACGACACGGCCGAGGACCGCACGAGCGCCAGCGACGAAGGGGATCCGACAGGTAACGCCGACGAGGAGGTCCTCGCCGAGACCGAGATCACGGAGTCCGGGGAGACGATGCGGGTCCAGCTCGTCAACGACGGTTCCGACACCGAGCTGGTGCTCCTCATGCAACGGGAGGGCGAGTTCACCGAAGTCGATCGCGCGCCGACCACCTGTCCTTACCTGGAGTCCTCCTACGATGCCGGCATCGAGCACACTGGCCTCGAGCTGTTCTGGGGCTGGAGCAACCTCGACCAGGAGGGCTACGGCGAGTACGGCAAGATCGTGCTCGAGATCGAGCGCCTCGAGATCTACGGTGGCCTCGAGGATGGCGCGGTCTGCCCGACGGACTGATCCGCGAGCACGTTCAGGCGAACTCGGCACGGTAGTGGTCGGCGAACACCGGGTAGTAGTCGTCGAAGTCCAGCGTGCCGGGGTCGCCACCGGCCTCGGCCAGCACCATCCGGTCGAGGTAGTAGTCCCAGCCGGGACCAACGCCGGTGGCCATCTCCGGCTCGGGCACGTCCTGCGCGAACCGCAGCGTCGTCACCCCGTCCTGCTCGGCGAGCTCGACCCGAAGCTGCCAGGTCGTCTGGTTCCCGCCGTTGTCCGGCATCTCTGTGGTGATCTCCAGGCGGTGCGGCGGCTCGCAGACGTCGATCGTGAACGTCTCGGACGACGCCTCGTCGCCCTCGAAGGTCATCTGGAACGTGACCTGGCCCTCCGTCGGGTCGCCTTCCCAGGTGCCGATCCACCGGCCGAGGCGGTCGGACTCGGTGACCGCCGCCCACACGTCGTCGATCGGAGCTCGGAAGGTCCTGGAGAAGGCCACGTAGGCGGTGCCGTCGCGGACCTCTTTGTGGCCGGTCGCGGCGGGCGTGATGTGGGTCGTGGTCATCCGGTCTCCTCGTGGTGGGTGGGTTCGGTGGCACGGCGCTCGCGTCCGGTGCGGCGCACCTCGAGCTCGAGGCCGTCCAGCATCCGCTCACTGATCGGTGCGGTCGGGGTGGTGAGCCGGTCGAGCAACGCCTGCACGGGCGCCAGGCCCGCCGCCGCCACGCGGTAGTGCCGCTCGCGTCCGCGATCCTCGGCTGTGGCCAGCCCGGCGTCGGTCAGCAGCCGCAGGTGCTTGCTCACGGCGGGCCTGCTGATCGGCTGCTCGGCGGCCAGGTCGACCACCCGGGCAGGCCCGAGAGCGAGTCGCTGCAGCAGCTGCCGGCGTACCGGGTCGGC
Source organism: uncultured Actinomycetota bacterium (assembly GCA_963798055.1). Lineage (GTDB taxonomy): Bacteria > Actinomycetota > Actinomycetes > Propionibacteriales > Nocardioidaceae > Nocardioides. The sequence continues at coordinate 5,813 of CAWCRX010000007.1, read as the reverse complement.
CAGCGCGGCGAAGACGTCCATGCGTCATTGGTAACTGAAGAGTTACCAATAGTCAATAGTAACGTCGAGATGTGACCGACGACTTCCGCATCGAGCACGACAGCATGGGCGAGGTGCGCGTACCCACCACCGCACTCTGGCGGGCGCAGACCCAGCGGGCCGTGGAGAACTTCCCGATCAGCGGCACCCCTCTGGAGCCGCGGCTGATCCGCGCCCTGGCCCTGGTCAAGGCCGCCGCCGCCCTGACGAACAAGGAGCTCGACGTGCTGCCCGCCGAACAGGCCGACGCGATCGTGGCGGCGGCGAGGCGGGTCGCCGAGGGACACGAGGACGACCAGTTCCCGATCGACGTGTTCCAGACCGGGTCGGGCACCAGCTCCAACATGAACATGAACGAGGTCGTCTCGAGCCTCGCCGCCCAGGGCGGGGTCGAGGTCCACCCCAACGACCACGTCAACGCCAGCCAGTCCAGCAACGACGTGTTCCCCACCGCGATCCACGTGGCCGCGACCCTGGCGGTCGTCGAGGACCTGCTGCCCGGTCTCGACGTGCTGGCGACCTCGCTCGAGGCGAAGGCGGCAGAGTTCGCCGACCTGGTGAAGTCCGGCCGCACCCACCTCATGGACGCGACGCCCGTGACCCTCGGGCAGGAGTTCGGAGGGTACGCCGCCACGGTGCGCTACGCCGTCGAGCGGCTGCAGGCCGTACTCCCCCGCGTGCGCGAGCTGCCGCTGGGCGGCACCGCCGTGGGCACCGGCATCAACACCCCGGAAGGGTTCGCCGCCCGCACCATCGCCGTACTCTCCGAGCAGGCCGGCCAGGAGTTCACCGAGGCCCGCAACCACTTCGAGGCGCAAGGCACCCGCGACTCGCTGGTCGAGCTCAGCGGAGTGCTGCGGACCATCGCGGTCGGACTCACCAAGATCTGCAACGACCTGCGGTGGATGGGCTCGGGACCGACGACCGGGCTCGCCGAGATCCATCTGCCCGACCTGCAACCGGGATCGAGCATCATGCCCGGCAAGGTCAACCCGGTGCTGCCCGAGGCCACCCTGATGGTGTGCGCCCAGGTGATCGGCAACGACACCGCGATCACCGTCGCGGGCGCCAGCGGCAGCTTCGAGCTCAACGTGGCGATGCCGGTCATCGCGCGCAACCTGCTGGAGTCGGTGCGGCTGCTGTCGACGTCCAGCCGCGTGTTGGCCGAACGCTGCGTCGACGGGATCACCGCCGACGCGGACCGGATGCGGCGGTACGCCGAGTCCTCACCGTCGGTGGTGACCCCGCTCAACAAGTACGTCGGCTACGAGGCCGCCGCCAAGATCGCCAAACAGGCGCTCGCCGAGGGCGCGACGATCCGCGAGACGGTGATCGCGATGGGCTACGTCGAGCGGGGCGAGCTCACCGAGGCGCAGCTCGACGAGGCGCTCGACGTGGACGGGATGACGGGCCGCTAGGCCCGAACCGTCAGTACCAACCGTGGCCCTGGCTGTGCGACCAGGCGCCGCAGGGGCTGCCGTAGCGGTCCTGGATGTAGCCCAGGCCCCAGCGAATCTGAGTGACCGGGTTGGAGTACCAGTCGGACGCCACCGATGCCATCTTGGAGCCTGGCAACGATTGCGGGATGCCGTGCGCCCCCGACGATGGGTTGTGGGCCAGCGGGTTCGCAGTTGGACTCCCGGGTCCACAACGAGTCAAGGCAGCCGAACTGGTCGAGGCCGAACCCGAACTCCGCCAGCAGGGCCTTGGCGATGCCGCGCGGGTCGCCCTCGGACATGCTCTCGGTCCGGGTCATCGCCTCGCCGGCGTCAGCGTCCAGGGCCGCGGCCTTCGCGGGATCTGAGTCCTCACGGGTGTCGGACCGGGAGACGGTGGCGTCGCGATCACCGAGGTCAGCTGCCATCGCGCCGCGATCGGAGGTCCGGGCCCCCAGGTCGGCGCCGGAGCCGGCGTCAGCGGCGGCGTTCGTGACCGCTGTGGGTCCGGTGTCGACGAGCCCGCCGGCGATGGTCACTCCGGTGGCGGCGACGGCTACGGAGGACAGCAGAAGGGTCGTGTGGAGCGCCTTGCGCGGAGCCTTCGCGAGCGCGTGCCGGGGCGGCGCTCCGCGGTGCTTCGGTACGTGTTTGACGTGCTTCGACACAAGTGGGGTCTCTGGGTAGACGGCGTTCGGTCGTCATGCTCAAGGCTTGGTCACGGAGCCCGATCCCCGCGACGATCCGACCACCCTGCATGGCTTTACCCGATCACGCAAATGGTCGGCCCAGCCCGAAGGACTGTGTTACAGGGCCACGTTCTCGAGCATCTCCGTCACCAGGGCGGCAATAGGTGAACGCTCCGATCGGGTCAGGGTTACGTGCGCGAAGAGCGGGTGCCCCTTGAGCTTCTCGACCACCGCCACCACTCCGTCGTGACGGCCGACCCGGAGGTTGTCGCGCTGGGCGACGTCGTGGGTCAGCACCACCTTGGAGTTGGCTCCAATGCGCGAGAGCACCGTCAGGAGGACGTTGCGCTCGAGCGACTGGGCCTCGTCGACGATCACGAACGCGTCGTGCAGCGAGCGGCCACGGATGTGGGTCAGCGGCAGCACCTCGAGCATCCCGCGGGCGAGCACCTCCTCGATCACCTCGGTCGAGGTGATCGCGCCCAGGGTGTCGAAGACGGCCTGCGCCCAGGGCGACATCTTCTCCGACTCCGAGCCGGGCAGGTACCCGAGCTCCTGGCCGCCCACGGCATACAACGGGCGGAACACCACGACGCGCCGGTGCTGGTTGCGCTCCAGCACCGTCTCCAGCCCGGCGCACAGGGCGAGGGCGGACTTGCCGGTGCCGGCCCGGCCGCCGAGCGACACGATGCCGACCTCCGGGTCGAGCAGCATCTCCAGCGCGATTCGCTGCTCGGCGCTGCGGCCGTGGATGCCGAACGCCTCGCGGTCGCCGCGCACCAGGTGGACCTGCTTGTCCGGGCCGATCCGCCCCAGGGCCGTGCCCCGGTCGGACAGCAGCACCAGGCCCTGATGGCAGGGCAGGTCGCGGGTCCCCTCGAGGTCGAGCTTTCCGTCGTCGTACAGCTCGTCGAGCTCGGCGGACGCGACCTCGATCTCCGCCATCCCGGAGTAGCCGGGGTCGGAGTCGGCGATGGTCTCACCGCGGTACTCCTCGGCGTCCAGGCCGACGGCGGCCGCCTTGATCCGCAGCGGCAGGTCCTTGGAGACCAGGGTGACGGCGTACCCCTCCTCGGAGAGGTTGTGCGCCACCGCGAGGATCCGGGTGTCGTTGTCGCCCAGCCGGAAGCCCGAGGGCAAGGAGTCGGAGTCGGTGTGGTTGAGCTCCACTCTGAGGGTGCCGCCCTCGTCGCCGACGGGCACCGGCTCGTCGAGCCGGCCGTTGGTGATCCGCAGCTCGTCGAGGAGCCGCAGGGCGCTGCGGGCGAAGTAGCCCAGCTCCGGGTGGTGCCGCTTGCCCTCTAACTCGGTGATCACGACCACCGGTAGCACGACCTCGTGCTCGGCGAACCGGCGCAGCGCGCCAGGGTCCGCCAGCAGCACGCTGGTGTCGAGGACATAGGTCCGGTTCTTCGGGCTCGGCGACGTGGCCGCCTTGGGTGATGCTGCTGCCTTTGGCACGGGGCACCCCTCATGTGACCGCGCGCGCACTCTCGCCCGGCCCTACTCGTTCACGCAGTTGGACCGGGAGGTGGCCCGAACGCCGAAGTGCCGGCGTCCTGCTGCTCGGGTCGCGGGGCAGGCCGTGGCCTGCCACCCTCTCCGGGCGAGTAGGTCGTGATCTCTCACGTTCGGGCCTCCCGATGCGGCGAGCTTCCCCACTCGCCGCTTCGGCGAACGTAACCCCGGCAGCCCGTCCAACGAGGCCGACACGCCCGAACGCGGGATGAAGGGACGGTGACGCGGAGCTACGACCCGTACCGCCGATCGCGGAGCGCGTAGGCCCGGATCGCGCGCAGGAAGTCGACCCGGCGGAAGTCGGGCCAGTAGGCCTCGCAGAAGTAGAACTCCGACCTCGCGCTCTGCCAGAGCAGGAACCCGCCGAGCCGCTGCTCGCCGGAGGTGCGGATCACCAGGTCGGGATCGGGCTGGCCCTTGGTGTAGAGGTGGTCGGCGATGTGCTCGACGTCGATGATGTTGGCGAGCTCCTCCAGCGAGGTGCCGCGGCCCGCGTGCTCGCTGAGCAGGGACCGTACGGCGTCCGCGATCTCGCGCCGGCCGCCGTACCCCACGGCGATGTTGACCAGCATCCCGTCCACGTCGCGGGTGGCCTCTTCGGCCGCCTTCAGCGTCTCCGCGGTCGAGGCCGGCAGCAGGTCCAGCGCGCCCACCGGGTGCAGCCGCCAGCGGCGCTGCTCGGTCAGCGACTCGACGGCGTCCTCGATGATCGCGAGCAGTGACGCCAGCTCGGCCTGAGGGCGGTTGAGGTTGTCGGTGGAGAGCAGCCAGAGGGTGACCACCTCGACCCCGACCTCTTCGCACCAGCCGAGCAACGGCTCGATGTTGGCCGCACCAGCCCTGTGGCCATGCTCACTGTCGCGCCCCACGGAGCGCGCCCAGCGGCGGTTGCCGTCGAGCATGACACCGACGTGCTTCGGCAGATTGGTCGGCATCCGACGCAGCATGCGCGCCTCATAGGCCGGGTAGAGCACCCTCCGCAATCCCCGTTTCCAATCCACCACCCCTTGATGTTAGGGGCTCGACTCGAGCACCGGGCGAGGTGACGTACACCGCTTCGATGCGAGTCGTTCCCGAACCCCCGTTAGCCTGGCTCCATGAACCAGGCTCTCCATCACGCCAACGATGCCGTCCGCGCCGGCATCGAGACGATCGGAGAGACCCTCGCGGAGGTGAAGCCGAAGCTCCGCGGCTGGATGCACCTCGGCACCGCGCCGCTGGCGCTGGCCGGCGGGATCGTGCTGATCGTCCTGTCGCCGACGGCGACCACCAGGGTCGGTTCGGCACTCTTCGCGGGCAGCGCCCTGCTGCTCTTCGCGGTCTCGGCGATCTATCACACCGGCACCTGGTCACCGCGGGTCTGGACGATCCTGCGCCGCTTCGACCACGCCAACATCTTCATCCTGATCGCCGGCTCCTACACGCCGATCACGCTGATCATGCTCGAGGGCACCCAGCGGGTGGTGCTGCTCTCCGTGGTCTGGGGCTGCGCGATCCTCGGGGTCCTGTTCCGGGTGTTCTGGCTGGACGCGCCCCGCTGGCTCTATCTCCCGCTCTACATCGGTTTGGGCTGGTCCGCGGTCTTCTTCATCCCGGGCTTCATCGACGGCGGCGCCTCCAAGCTCGGCAACGGCATGGCGATCGCCGTGCTGGTCCTGATCGCCGTCGGCGGCGCGCTCTACACGTTCGGCGGGGTGGTCTACGGCGTCAAGCGGCCCAACCCGTCGCCGCAGTGGTTCGGCTTCCACGAGGTGTTCCACTCCTTCACGATCCTGGCGTTCATCACTCACTACGTCGGCGTCTCGCTGGCGACGTACTCGCTGCGCTGAGCGGTTACCCCGGCCCCGTTAGGCTGGGCCGATGGCCACGATCGACCTGACCAACGACAACTTCGTCTCCCACGTCGAGGGCGACGACATCCTCCTGGTCGACTTCTGGGCGAGCTGGTGCGGCCCGTGCCGGCAGTTCGCCCCCACCTACGAGGCGGCCTCCGAGGCCAACCCGGACATCACCTTCGGATCGGTGAACACCGAGGAGGAGCAGGAGCTGGCCTCGGCCGCCGGCATCTCCTCGATCCCGACCCTGATGGCGTTCCGCGACGGCATCCTGGTCTTCGCCCAGCCTGGTGCAC
>CAWCRX010000006.1:0-97186 GCA_963798055.1 uncultured Actinomycetota bacterium | reverse complement strand
ACAACCCGGCCGCGCGATTCGAGTGTTGAGCAACGACACCTGCGGCGGCGCCGGGCCATGCCCCGGCAGCGGAGGCGTCGACGCCACGGTCACCGGCAACGCCATCGCCAACGGCGGGGTGTTCGCCACCCACGGATTGAAGTTCGAGGCCGGCGACGCGAACTATGTCTGCGCCAGCATCGGCGGCACAGCAGCGGCACTCAAGAACAACGTGCAGGGCGATGAGTCCGCCGGCGGTACGGATATCCGAGTCCGGCAGGCGGGCACCACCTCGACCTTCCGGATGCCCGGCTACACCGGGGCCCCCACCGGTGGCACCACCACTGCCCAGGTCACGAGCTACCTGAGCGGTCGCAACACGATGACGACGGCCAGCGTCGCTGCACCCGGCGGCAGCGGCTACCAGAACACCTCGCCGGCAGGTTCCGCTTGTCTGCTCCCCTGAGCGACTAACGGGAGGCGGCGTACCAGGCCCGGACCTCGGGCCGGGCGAGCAGCGCGACGGTCGCGACCGTGGCGGAGAGCGGGAGCACCATGATCGGGCTGGCGAACAGGCCCACCAGCGAAACCGCCCCGGCGACCGCGGCGCTGATCAGCAGCGCGCGTCGACCCCAGGGCACGCGGCGGAAGGCCTGGATGGCGAAACCGGCCGCGGCCAGGCACCACGGCACGATCATCCCGGAGGTGATCACCGAGGACGCTGTCGAGCGCCGGCAAGTCGTACTCGTTCACCGGCTGGAAGGTCGGCTGGGCGGCCGGCGCCTACGAGCTGGTCGGGGCGGTGCTGGCCGCCAAGCAGTGGCTCACGTTCACCTCGGGATCGCCACTGCAGCCCGCGGTGGCACGGGCACTCGACGAGCACGCGGACTTCCCCACCGCGCTGGCCAAGGACCTGCAGGAACGCCGCGACCTGCTGTGCGCCGGCCTGCGCCAGGCCGGCCTGACCGCATTCACCCCCGACGGCACCTACTTCGCCATGACCGACGTCTCCGACCTGGGCTGGGACGACGGGATGGCGTTCTGCCGGGCGCTGCCCGAGCGCGCCGGCGTCGTCGCCATCCCCGCGCAGGTCTTCTACGACGACCCGGCGGCGCCGGGCGCGGGCCGGCACCTGGTGAGGTGGGCGTTCTGCAAGGAGCGACCGGTGATCACCGAGGGCGTCCATCGCCTAGCCGCGGCCGAACTACAGGCCTAGGTTTCGGATGCGAGGTACGGTCGATGCTCGCCTCACTGAGGTGTCGACCGACGGGAGAACGTCGCAGTGGTGCGCCTACTTGCACTCCTGGCCTTCAGCGTCATCGGGGCCGTGCCGTCGACCCCCGCTGACGACTCCATCGAGGACTTCATCGACCAGCGAGATGCCTGCCTCGGGCGTGCCCGGCCTGGCCTACGCCGTCGTGGCCGATGGCGAGATCACCTCGGTCGGCGCCCGCGGTGTCGTCAGGATCGGAGGCGACACGAAGTCACGCCGGACACGCCCTTCCTGACCGGCTCGATCTCCAAGAGCTTCACGGCGCTGGCCGTGATGCAACTGGTCGAGTCGGGCAAGGTCGACCTGGATACCGAGGTCTCGCACTATCTCGACGGCTTCTCGGGCCGGCCCGCCGGCGCGATCACGATCCGGCAACTGCTCAGCCATACGAGCGGCTTCTCCACACTGCAAGGGAACGCCTCGCACACCGACGCCACCGGCGGAAAGGACGAGCTTGCGCGCCGGGTCGACCGGCTTGCACGAGGTGACTCCGGCCCACGAGCCCGACGAGAGGTGGGAGTACTCGAACACGAACTACCAGATCCTTGGCCGCCTGATCGAAGTCGTGAGCGGACAGGAGTTCCAGGCCTATGTCGCGACCAACGTCTTCGAGCCGGTCGGCATGGAGCACAGCTTCGTCGCCGACGGCGAGATCCATGAGTCCATGGCGACCGGGCACCGGCCGTGGTTCGGCACCAAACGACCGCTGCCCGACGAACGCGACCGACCGCGGAACGGCTCCGCAGGTGGCATCGTCGCGAGCGCCAACGATCTGGCGCGCTACCTGCAGATGATGATGAACGGCGAAGACGACGTGCTGAGCGCCGAAGGCAAGGCGCTGATGATGCGCCCGGCTAGCGAGGCGTCGCCCTTCTACGGTTTCGGCTGGTTCGTGGATTCAGGCAACGGAGTGTTTGGCACTCCGGAGCGAGCCCCGGTTTCGAAACGCTGGCGACGATGGTCCCGGCCGAGAAGAAGGCTGTCGTCGTGCTGGTCAATGGCGGAAGTGGGGTCGGCTTCGGGGAAACGACCCAGCTCCGCAACGGCATCACCGCCAGGGCGACTGGGCCTCGACTACAGCGGCGAGGGGTCCCGATTGCCGCAGAAGGCCACTCTTCATCTCGTTGGTGCTCCTGCCGGTCATCTATCTGCTCAGCATGATCTGGGCCTGGCGGCACCGTGGCGAGATTCGCGCCAAGTCGGGCCCGTTCGGTCTGTTCAGCCTGTGGTTCCCGCTGCTCACCACTCTGGTGCGGCGTGGGTGATCCTCGTCCTGGTGCCCCGAGCCTGTTCGGCGCACCGATCGGCACAATTCGACCTGTTCCAGCCCGATTTCGGTCTGGCGATGATCGCCACCGCAGCTGACCGGCGTGCTGTGGGCCGTGTTCAGGCTCGCGGTGGCCTACACCGGCGGTCGCGCGCCAACGAACCGGACCGAGCCGACCACCACCACTCACACCTGACGGCCAATCGACCTCACGTCGCTGACGGCGCCGCCTCGTACCAGGCCCGCACCTCGGGCCGGGCGAGCAGCGCGACGGTCGCCACGCGGCGATGAGCGGGAGCACCATGATCGGGCTGGCGAACAGACCCACCAGCGAGACCGCCCCAGCGACCGCGGCGCTGATCAGCAGCGCCCGCCGACCCCAGCGGACCCGCCGGAACGCCTGGATCGCGAAGCCGGACGCGGCCAGGCACCACGGCAGGATCACCCCTGCGGTGATCAGCGAGGCGGTCCTGATCTCGCCGTCGGTCAGCCCCTGGTCGGCCAGGTCCGGGTTCTGCCGGTGCAGCTCCTCGAACAGCGCATCGGGTGAGGCCAGCATGACCAGCACGGTGACACCCAGCGCCGCGACCACGATTCCGCAGAAGACACAGGTCAGCACGCAGGCCCACACCACCGCGGGCGGGCGAGCCAGCCGCGGCGCCGGTGAACGCGTGCCGTACGGCGTCGGCCAGGCCACCGGCTCGGTCTGCGTGGGCGGCTGCTCGACGGACGGCGCGACCGGGAGCGCCACCTGAGGACGCTCGGGCGGCGTCGGCGGCGGCCGGCCTTCGAACCAGTTGCGGGCCGGCTGGAGCCACAGCATCACCGCGGACACCGCGACCAGCGACGACACGAAGCCGCCGTGGGCGGTCCCGGTATGGTCCTGCGCTGCCGCGCCTGCCAGGCGATTCTGGGACGGATAGTCCGCTCACGCGAGTCAGTTTGGCTCGACCTCAGGGGTGTCGCGGCGATGCAAATACAGGCGATCAGCTGATGGACATCTCATCCGGTTAGCTGGCCGACCGGATCTGCCTCGAACTGGACCGTGCGCAACTGGGTGGTACGGGGACACCGCGAACACCGCGTCATACCGCCGCGTAAGACGTGGCCGCGGCCGACCTAACGTCTAGCGGGCGTCGTACCAGGCCCGCACCTCGGGCCGGACGAGCATCGCGACGGTCGCCACCGCGGCGATGAGCGGCAGCACCATGATCGCGCTGGCGAGCAGCCCCACCAGCGAGACCGCCCCGGCGACCGCGGCACTGATCAGCAGCGCCCGGCGACCCCAGCGCACCCGCCGGAACGCCTGGATCGCGAATCCGGCCGCGGCCATGCACCACGGCATGATCACCGCGGCGGTGATCAGCGAGGCAGTCCTGATCTCGCCGTCGGTCAGCCCCTGGTCCGCGAGGTCCGGGTTCTGCCGGTGCAGCTCCTCGAAGAGCGCATCGGGCGAGGCCAGCATGACCAGCACGGTCACACCCAGCGCCGCGACCACGATCCCGCAGCAGACGCAGGTCAGCACGCAGGCCCACACGAGCGCCGGCGGCCGGGCAAGTCGAGGCGCCGGTGGCCGGGTGCCGTAGGGCGTCGGCCAGGCCACCGGCTCGGTCGGTGTGGGCGGCTGCTCGACGGGTGGCGCGACCGGTACCGCGACCTTTGGGATTTCGCGCGGCGTCGGCGGCGGCCGACCCTCGAACCAGTTGCGGGCCGGCTGAAGCCACAACATCACCGCGGACACCGCGACCAGCGATGACACGAAACCGCCGGTGGCGAGCCCGGTGACCAGCAGGGGTACGGCCAGAACGGCGAGCGCGAGCCGGGCCTGCTTGGAACCCTTCAGCACCCAGAAGCCGAGGATCCCGGCGGCGGCCGCGCTGGCGCCGGCGATCAGGCTGAGCAGCTGGATCAGGTCCAGGACCTGGTCGAGGCTCAGTCCCAGGTCCTCGCCCGGAGGCTTGGAGAGGAAGTCGAGGACCGACTCCTGCGACTCGATGCTGCGCAGCCCGGCGATCCGTTCGAACGCGCTGAACACCACGACCGCGGAGCCGATCATGATCATCCATCCCGCGAACGTCACCTGCCGGGGACGCGCGAGGGTGGAGGCCATGGGTCCATTCCACCAAAGCGGTGGCTACCCACTCGACGTCAGGTGGTCAGGACCAGGCCGCCGTCAGCCACGTCCACGACGACGCGTCCGCCGTCGACGACCTCGCCGCCGATCAGCATCCGCGCCAACGGGTCGCCGATCGCGGACTGGATGAGCCGGCGCAGCGGCCGGGCGCCGTACGCCGGGTCGTAGCCGGTGTCCGCCAGCCAGGCGCGCGCGGCGTCGGTGACGTCGACGGTGATCCGGCGTACGGCGAGCCGCTGCTCGAGCAGCCCCAGCTGGATGTCGACGATCCGCGCCAGGTCGTCCCTGGTGAGCGCGTCGAACAGCACGATCTCGTCCAGCCGGTTGAGGAACTCCGGCTTGAAGCTGGACCGGACGACGGACAGCACCGACTCCTTCTTCTTGTCCGGGTCGAGCGTCGGGTCGACCAGGAAGTGCGAGCCGAGGTTGCTGGTCAGGATCAGCAGGGTGTTGCGGAAGTCGACGGTGCGGCCCTGGCCGTCGGTCAGCCGGCCGTCGTCGAGCACCTGCAGCAGGACGTCGAAGACCTCGGGGTGCGCCTTCTCCACCTCGTCGAGCAGCACCACGGAGTAGGGCCGGCGGCGGACCGCCTCGGTGAGCTGGCCGCCCTCGTCGTACCCCACATAGCCCGGAGGGGCGCCGACCAGCCGGGCCACCGAGTGCTTCTCGGAGTACTCCGACATGTCGATGCGCACCATCGCCCGGTCGTCGTCGAACAGGAAGTCGGCCAGCGCCCGGGCCAGCTCGGTCTTGCCGACGCCGGTCGGGCCGAGGAACAGGAACGACCCGGTCGGCCGGTGCGGGTCGGCGATGCCGGCGCGGGAACGGCGTACGGCGTCGCTCACGGCACGTACGGCGTCGGCCTGCCCGATCAGCCGCTCGCCGATGACGTCCTCCATCCGGAGCAGCTTGGCGGTCTCGCCCTCGAGCATCCGGCCGGTGGGGATGCCGGTCCACGCCTCGACGACCTCCGCGATCTGCTCGGCGCCGACCTCCTCGCCGACCAGGGGCTCCAGCTCCGCCTTCTCCGAGTCGACCGCGGCCTGGATCTTCCGCTCCAGCTGGGGGATCGACTCGTAGTTGATCTTGCTGGCCGCCTCGAGGTTGCCCTCGCGCAGGTGCCGCTCGGCCTCCATCCGCAGCTGGTCGAGGGCCCGGCGCAGCTCGCCCTCGCCCTCGAGCGACGACTTCTCCTGCTCCCAGCGCGCCTCGAGCCCGCGGAGCTCCTCCTCGCGGTCGGCGAGGTCCGCGCGCAGCGCGGTCAGCCGCTCGACCGAGGCCTCGTCGCTCTCCTTCTCGAGCGCGAACTCCTCCATCTTGAGCCGGTCGACCTGGCGCCGGAGCTGGTCGATCTCCTCGGGCGAGGACTCGATCTCCATCCGCAACCGGCTGGCGGCCTCGTCGATCAGGTCGATCGCCTTGTCGGGCAGCTGCCGGCCGGGGATGTAGCGGTCGGACAGTGTCGCCGCGGCGACCATCGCGGCGTCGGTGATCCGCACGCCGTGGTGGGCTTGGTACTTCTCCTGGATGCCGCGCAGGATCTGCACGGTGTCCTCGACGCTGGGCTCGCCGACGAAGATCTGCTGGAACCGGCGCTCGAGCGCGGGGTCCTTCTCGACCCGCTCGCGGTACTCGTCGAGTGTCGTCGCGCCGATCATGTGCAGCTCGCCGCGGGCCAGCATCGGCTTGAGCATGTTGCCGGCGTCCATCGCCGAGTCACCGCCCGCGCCCGCGCCGACCACGGTGTGCAGCTCGTCGATGAACGTGATGATCTGGCCGCCGGCGTCCTTGATCTCCTCGAGCACCGCCTTGAGCCGCTCCTCGAACTCGCCGCGGTACTTCGCGCCCGCCACCATCGCGGCCAGGTCGAGGCTGAGCACCCGCCGGCCCTTCAGCGAGTCGGGGACGTCTCCCGCGACCACGCGCTGCGCGAGCCCCTCGACGACGGCCGTCTTGCCGACGCCGGGCTCGCCGATCAGCACCGGGTTGTTCTTGGTACGCCGGCTGAGCACCTGGACCACGCGGCGGATCTCGGCGTCGCGGCCGATCACCGGGTCCAGCCGGCCCTCCTCGGCCGCCGAGGTGAGGTCGACGGAGTACTTCTCCAGCGCCTCGTACGTCGACTCGGCCTCGGGGCTGGTCACCCGCCGGTTGCCGCGCACCGCGGTGAGGCTCTCGCGCAGCCCGGACTCGGTGAGCCCGGCGTCGGTGAGGAATCTTTTGAGCAGGACTCCTGAGCTGGTTGGCCCGGCGAGCGCGATCAGCAGGTGCTCGGTGGCGACGTAGTCGTCCTTCATGCTGGCGGCCAGGTCCAGGGCGCCGGCCAGGACCCGGGTCAGCGCTGCCGATGCGGCCGGCTGCTGGACCGTCGCACCGGTGGCTCGCGGCAGCGCCTCCAGCGCCGATGCCGCCTGCGCGGTCAGCGCGGCGGCGTCCACCCCGGCCTTCCCGACCAGCGTGCCTGCGGTCCCCTCCGGCTGACGCAGCAGCGCGACGAGCAGGTGGATCGGGTCGGTGGTCGTGTTGCCCGCGGTGGTGGCGGACAGCTGCGCGGCCTCGATGGCCTCGCGCGCCCGCGTCGTGAACTTGTCGGCCCCGAACTGGCTCATGTCTCTCCTGAATCTGCCCGGTAGTGCATGGACGACGATGCTGCCGGGCATCCCCGCCCGGCACCAGTTTCAACGCCGTCAAAGTTGAGTCTGTTCCACTCAACTCTGACCAATTCTTACGGACGGCAAAGTTCCCGACAATCGCCCGCGGGCCCGCCGAATCGTCTCCTACCCTGGCCCGATCACGTCACCGGGAGGGCGACGTGTTCCTGGGAGGGACGAAGCGGTGACAGCGATGTCGACCGCCGCTGACGCGAGCATGCTCGCGCACGGCGTGCACTACGGACTGATCGCGGTCGGGGTGACCGGACTGGCCGTGCTGCTGCTTCCCCAGGCGCTGCACCGGTCGTCGTCCGGCACCGCCGTGCGAGCGGACGGCGACCCGGCTCAGGTCAGCCGTCGCCCGCCCGCGGGGTGCTGTGCTCCGGGAACGGCCGGGCCGCCACCTCTTCCTCGATCAGGCAGGTCTTGCAGAAGTCCTCGCCGAACGGCGTCAGGTGGATGCTCCGCCGGACGACCTTCGCGAACCGCACCGAGTGCATCGCCTCGAGCACGTCGGGCTGGGCCTCGACGACCTGGTACTCCAGCGGGTCGCGCAGCGACTTCCCGCGAGAACCAGATCAGGCCGAGCCGGAACAAGTTGTTGAGGAACGACGGCACCTGGTCGATGTAGCGTGCACCGGCGCGAGCGCCGACCATGTTCAGCCCCGGTGCGATCAGGTGGCTGTTGACCATCCCGATCGGGCCGCCGGTTCGCACGTCGACGCTGGGTTGCGGGCCATCCTTCAGGAGGAGCAGCAGGATCCGGGCCTCGTCGGGCGCCAGCTGTTCCAGGATCCGTCTCGTACGCCGGGTGCCCCTGGTCGGTGTTCCAGACGTCGCGGGACTTCTCGAGCAGGTCGTTGCCAAGTTCGCGCAGCGTCTTCGGGACCTCGCGGTTGCCGACCACCTGCCCGTTGACGACCTCGGACGGCTCCATCAGTCCGCCGAGCGTCTCGCCGGCGGTGAGCAGCGCCGTACCCATCGGCACCCCGGACGAGACCGAGCGGGCCAGCTCACTGAACACGGCCACCCCTTCGCCGGCGTCCCGCACCAGAGCGGCCGCCTCCTCCCGGCTGGTCAGCGCTCGGCCTACCCGCAGCCAGGCCGCGGCGGACGTCTTCACGCTCCACTCGGTGGTGTGCAGTGCCGCCGAGGCGGCCACCCGGGCGATGCCGGGCAGCGAGTCGACCGCGGGCTGCATCATCTCGGGCAGCGACTGCCGGTCCTCGGGTTCGGTCATCCGCCCTGCACCCCGAAGATCCACAAGTGCGCGAAGCCACCGGCCAGGCCCATGATCGCGCCATGGGCGTAGAGCATCCACTCGTCCTCCTTGATCGCGGATCTCATCATGTCGACGAAGTCGCGCGGCGGTAGCTCTTTGGTCCGGACCGCCACCAGGCTGCGGATCTTCTCCGCCTGTTGCGCGCTGAACTCCGGGTCCTTGAACGGCGTGAGCGTGCGGCCCACGGCCTGCTGGGCGACCGACTCGCGCACCGCGTCGAACCGTTTGGAGCCGATCGCGACCCGCACGGCGGCCCGGGCCGGCCCCGCCGCGTTGTCGATGGCCGGTCGGAGCGCGGTGGCGAGCATCTGCCGGGTGCGGTCGCCGCGCGGCCCGTCGAGCAGGAAGTCGCCGATCCGCTCGAGCGTGATCACGTCGTCCGCGATGATCCGCGCGTAGACCTCGGCCGCCTCGTTCTGGCGGCGCAGGAACAGCCCGTGCACCTTGATCCCCAGGATCCGCTTCTCCTCCGGCGGCTCGAAGATCAGCCACATGCCCAGGGCGTTGGTGGTCCATCCGACGACGACCCCGAGGATCGGCAGCAGCCACCACTGGTGGGCCAGGCTGTCGACCACCGCGACCGGGATGCCGAGCAGGAACCCGAAGACGAACCCGAACGCCACCATCAGGTTGAGCTCCCGCTGCCCGAAGTCGCGGAAGATCCGCACCACGAGATCGGGGTTGTTGCGGAAGTGGTCGATGACCATGATCTTCGGGTCGAGCAGCTGGTCGATGTGGACGCCGATCTCGTCGGTGACCTTGCCGACCACGGTCGGCAGCTGGGCCTGGACCCGCTCGATCACCGCATCGCGCACCGGCCGAGGCAGGTCCCGCCACAGTCGCGGGTGCTCCTGGCGCATCACCTCGTCGACCAGCTGCGGGATCTCGGGCCGGAACATCCGGACGATGTGCTCGGCGATCTTCTCGGGCTCGAGCTGCTGGTAGAACTCCGCCGGCGTACCCAGCTTGGCGATGGCCTTGTCCACCGCGATGCTGCCCATCTTCGCGGCCCGGGCCGGCACGATGCCCTGCCAGCCGATCCCGCCCTGGAGCAGGCCCGGCACCTCCTGGAGCTTGCGCGGCAGCACCGACGCCAGCTCGCGCAGGCCGGGAACCTTGAAGCCGTGGAACCGGACCGGGGAGAACAGCATCCACAGACCCGACCAGTTGATCAGAAAGCCGATGACGCCGGTGAAGACGGGGATCGAGGCGAACGCGAACCAATGGACGTCGCTCGCCCAGTCGCTCAACCAGTCCACGTGCGGCTCCTCGGCCCTGACCGCCCCACGACGGTTTCGGTGCCGCCGAGGCTAGTCGCTTGCTACTCCAAGTAACAGAAACGTCCACGCGGGCGTTACGGGTGCCTCACCGGCCATGGCGCCAGCCCTCGACGCTCAGGTTGGGCACCCGTGAGAACTCGCGGATGTTGCCCGTTGCCAACACAAGTCCCGCAGCCCTTGCCTGCCCTGCGATGAGCACGTCGTACGCGCCGATCGGCAAGCCTGCCTGCGCGAGCTCGGCGCGCACCGCCCCGGACTCACGGGCGGCGGCTTCCCCGAACTCGAGCACGGGCAGGAAGTCCAGGAGCGCGTTCACGGCCCTGTTGTTGGCTTCCGGTTGGCTCGATCGGCGAATCCCATACTCGAGCTCCATGAGAGTGATGCTGGAGATGGCCACCGATCCGCCGGCACGCTCGAGTCGGCGGCGGACCTTCGGCTCGTGACGCAGCACGTCGACGACGACGTCCGTATCGAGCAGATGCGTCACAACCCCCGCCGCTCCTGAGGTGCCGGCTGCTCACGATCGACCAGGAAGTCATCACTGATCTCGACATCGCGGTCGAAGAAGAAGTCCCAGCGCTTCGACACCGGCGTGATCAGGCGGGCCTCGCCCACGACCACGATCTCGACCTCGCTGACGTCCTCCGGGAAGGCGACAGCCTTCGGCAGGCGCACCGCCTGCGTGGTGTTGCTTGTGAAGATTCGGGTCGTTGCCACCGTGACCTCCCGTGGATATACAAAGAGTATATCCCAGCCTCAGCGGTTGCGTCGCCAGACGACGAGCGCCTGTTGGGACGGCGGGTCGGCGAGCACCGGGAGCCGGTCGCCGCGCTCGGTACGCCGGGCACTCGCCGCGAGCCGCAGGGCCTCGCGGGTCGCGTCGAGCTCGGCCTGCAGCTCCTCGTTGCGGGCGACCAGCGCGGCCACCTTGTTCTCGAGGTCCATGATCCGGCGGACGCCCTCGATGCCGATGCCGGAGGCGGTGAGCGATGCGATCTGGCGGAGCAGCTCGATGTCGTGGTGGGAGTAGCGACGGCCGCCGCCGCCGGTGCGGCCGGGCGTGATCAGCCCCATCCGTTCGTAGGTGCGCAGCGTCTGCGGGTGCAGGCCGGTCAGCTCGGCGGCGACGCTGATGACGTAGACAGCAGCGTCGGGGCTCGGCGGGTCGAACGGCGAGTGCCGGGCCATCAGCCGGCGTCCTCAAAGAGATTGGCGCGCAGCGGCTTGCCGGCCGTGGCCGAGCGGTAGGCCTCGACCGCCTCCCGAGCGGACCCGTCGAGCTTCGCCGGTACCTGGACCTCGACCGTCGCCAGCAGGTCGCCGTTGGTCCCGTCGGACTTCCGGGCGCCCTTGCCACGGACCCGGAAGGTGCGCCCGTTGGGCGTACCGGCCGGGATCTTGAGGGTCACCGGCGCGCCACCGAGGGTCGGGATCTTGACCTCGGCGCCGAGCGCAGCCTCGTCGAAAGAGATGGGTACGTCGATCGTCAGGTTGTCGCCCTTGCGACCGAAGACCCGGTGCGGAGAGACGCGCACCGTGACGTAGAGGTCGCCGGCCGGGCCGCCGTGGTCGCCGGCCCCGCCCTTGCCGCGCAGTCGGATCTTCTGGCCGTCCTTCACCCCGCCGGGGATCCGGGCCTGGATCGTCCGGGCGGACTTGCCCCGGCCGCTGCCGTCGCAGGTCGGGCACAGCTCGTCGTAGACCAGCTGCCGGCCCCCGCACATCGGGCAGGTCTCGTTCATCGAGAACGCGCCGCCCACCGACGAGACCACGAACCCCGCACCCTCGCACTCGGGACAGATGTGCGGCTTGGTGCCGGGCTTGCCACCGGTGCCCTGGCAGTCGGGGCAGGCCGCGTCGCTGGTGAGTCGCAGCGACAGGGTGACGCCGTTGATGGCGTCGGTGAAGCTGATCGTGGCCGAGGTCTCCACATCGGGGCCCTTGACGGGTCGGCGCGCCTGCTGCTGCCGCCGGCCACCCCCGAACAGGTCGCCGAACATGTCGCCGAAGCCGCCTCCGCCGCTGCGCTCGCGGAGCAGGTCGTCGAGGTTGAACCCACCGCCCCCGCGGAAACCGCCGGAGCCGTAGAGGGAGCGCATCTCGTCGTACTTCTTGCGCTTGCCGGGGTCGCCGACGACGTCGTAGGCCTCGGCGATCGCCTTGAACTTGTCGTGCTTGGCGGCGTCGCCGGGGTTGGAGTCGGGGTGGTTGGCGCGCGCGAGCTTGCGATAGGCCTTCTTGATCTCGTCGGCCGTGGCGTCCTTCTTCACGCCGAGGACCTGGTAGAAGTCCTTCTGCGCCCAGTCCGCTCGGAAGCCGTCCTGGTCAGCCATCGCGCACCTCCTTCCTCTTACTCCTCTTGACCGTCGTCGTCTGCTGCCGGCTCGGGCTCCGCCGCCACCGGCTGGCTGGCCGGGTCGACAACCAGTACCTGTGCGGCCCGGACCACGCGGTCGCCGAGCTTGTAGCCGGCCTTGGCGATCACCTTGCAGGTGGTCACCTCCACGTCGGGGTCCTCGCCGATGTGCGAGAGCGCCTCGTGGACCGTCGGGTCGAACGGGTCGCCGACGGCGCCGAACTTGGTGAGTCCGACGCCGGAGACGATCCGTTGCAGCTGCTCGGCCACGGCCTTGAAGCCGCCCTCGAGGGGGCCGTGCTCGCTGGCCCGGTCGATGGTGTCGAGCACCTCGATGATCGGCGTGAGCGCGGCGTACGTCGCGTTCTCGCGCACCAGCTCGCGGTCGCGCTCGACCCGGCGCTTGTAGTTGAGGTACTCCGCCTGCAGCCGCTGCAGGTCCGCGGTCAGCTCGGCCAGCTCCATCCGGGCGAGGGCGAGCTCGTCGCCCTCACCCTCGGCCTCGCCGGTGAGGCCCTCGACGTCGGTGTCGTCGGGGGCCTCGCCGGCCGCGTCGCCGAACGAGCCCTGCGGGGTCTCCTCGGGGACGTCGTCGGTCACTTGGTCTCGCCCTCGGTGTCCTCACCGTCGGTGGGCTCGCCGGTCGGCTCGTCGCTCGGCTCGTCGGTCGTCTCGTCGACGATCTCGGCGTCGACGACGTCGTCGTCCTGCTCGCCGGTCGCGCCGGTGGCCCCACCGGCGGCGGCCTCGTCGGCCTCCGCGGCGGCGTACATCGCGGCACCCATCTTCTGGCTGGACTCACCGAGCTTGGTGATGCCGGCGTTGATGTCGTCGGCACTCGCCTCGGCGTTCTCGAGCGTCGACTTGAGCGCCTCGACGTCCGCGCCGACCTCGGTCTTCACGTCGTCCGGGATCTTGTCGGCGTTGTCCTCGAGGAACTTCTCGGTCGTGTAGACGAGCTGGTCCGCCTGGTTGCGGGCCTCCACAGCGTCGCGGCGCGAGGCGTCCTCGGCGGCGTACTGCTCGGCCTCCTTGACCATCCGGTCGATCTCGTCCTTCGACAGCGCCGAGCCGCCGGAGATCGTCATCGACTGCTCGCGGCCGGACGCCTGGTCCTTGGCCGAGACGTGCACGATGCCGTTGGCGTCGATGTCGAAGGTGACCTCGATCTTCGGCACCCCGCGCGGGGCCGGCGGGAGACCGGTCAGCTCGAAGTTGCCGAGCGGCTGGTTCTGCGCCCACATCGGGCGCTCACCCTGCGCGACCTTGATCTCCACCGACGGCTGGTTGTCGTCGGCGGTCGTGAAGATCTCCGAGCGCTTGGTGGGGATCGTGGTGTTGCGCTCGATCAGGTTGGTCATCACGCCGCCCTTGGTCTCGATGCCGAGGGAGAGCGGGGTGACGTCGAGGAGCAGCACGTCCTTGACCTCGCCCTTGAGCACGCCGGCCTGCAGCGCGGCACCCAGGGCGACGACCTCGTCGGGGTTGACGCCCTTGTTGGGCTCCTTGCCGCCGAGCAGCTCCTTGACCACCTCGGTCACGGCCGGCATCCGCGTGGATCCGCCGACGAGCACGA
Source organism: uncultured Actinomycetota bacterium (assembly GCA_963798055.1). Classification (GTDB taxonomy): domain Bacteria; phylum Actinomycetota; class Actinomycetes; order Propionibacteriales; family Nocardioidaceae; genus Nocardioides. Next base: position 83,388 of record CAWCRX010000006.1, on the reverse strand, counting down.
CGTGGTCGATGTCCTTGACGTCCACACCGCCGTCCGCGAGCACCGACTTGAACGGCTCGCGGGTGCGGTCGAGCAGATCGCTGGTCATCCGCACGAACTCGGCACGCGTCAGCTTCTCCTCGAAGTGCAGCGGGCCGGACTCGCCGTGGGTGATGTAGGGCAGGTGGATCGTGGTCTCGCTCGAGGACGACAGCTCGATCTTCGCCTTCTCGGCGGCCTCCTGCAGCCGCTGCTTGGCGATCTTGTCGGCGGCGAGGTCGACGCCGTTGTTGTCCTTGAACTTCTTGACCATCCACTCGACGACCTTGTTGTCCCAGTCGTCACCACCGAGGTGGTTGTCGCCGTTGGTGGCCTTCACCTCGAGGACGCCCTCGCCGATCTCGAGCAGGGACACGTCGAACGTGCCGCCGCCGAGGTCGAAGACCAGGATCGTCTGGTCCTCGCCCTTGTCGAGGCCATAGGCCAGGGCGGCCGCGGTCGGCTCGTTGACGATCCGCTGCACGTTCATGCCCGCGATCTCGCCGGCCTCCTTGGTGGCCTGGCGCTGTGCGTCGGAGAAGTACGCCGGGACCGTGATCACCGCGTCGGTGACCGGCTCGCCGAGGTAGGCCTCGGCGTCCCGCTTCAGCTTCTGCAGCACGAACGCGCTGATCTGCTGCGCGGTGAACGTCTTGTCGTCGATGTCCACCTTCCAGTCGGTGCCCATGTGGCGCTTCACCGAGCGGATGGTGCGGTCGACGTTGGTGACCGCCTGACGCTTGGCGACCTCCCCGACCAGGACCTCGCCCGACTTGGCGAACGCCACGACGGACGGGGTGGTGCGGGCGCCCTCGGCGTTGGCGATGACGGTGGGCTCGCCACCCTCGAGGACCGCGACGACGCTGTTGGTCGTACCGAGGTCGATGCCGACAGCTCGAACCATGTGTTGTTACCTCCGTTGAAGAGTTGAGTCCAGTTCACTCAACTTTGCTCAGTGGGTCCAACGGTAGCGGAGGCCGCCAATGTTCCCGATGCCGGGAGGAATTTCCGGGTGGGGACCGCCGGGTAGGTTTCTGGGCATGATCGAGCTGAGCCCCGGCCAGGAGATGGCGCTGGTCGACGGCACCGGCGAGCCGCTGACCCGGCTGCGGATGGGCGTCGGCTGGGACCACTCCCCGACCGCCGGATCCATCGGCTCCGGAGCGCCGGAGATCGACCTGGACGCCTCGGCGGTGCAGTTCGGCGACGGCCGGGCGTTCGACTTCGCGTTCTACAACAACCTGGCCACTCGCGACGGCTCCGTGGTCCACAGCGGCGACAACAAGTCCGGCCGCGGTGAGGGCGACGACGAGGAGATCACCGTCGACCTGACCAAGGTGCACCGGCAGATCGACTCGATCGTGTTCCTGGTGAGCAGCTACCAGGGCCACACCCTGGAGTGGGTCCACAACGCCTACTGCCGGCTGGTCGACGACCGGGACGATGTCGAGCTGGCGCGGTTCACGCTCTCGCTCGGCGTCCCCGAGACCGGGCTGGCGATGGCCACGATCTCCCGCGACGGCGACGGCTTCAAGCTCAAGGCCATCGGCCAGGGCATCAAGGTCAAGGTGCCCACCGAGTCCGTCAACGCGATCCTGCCCTTCGCCTGACATGTCGCGCCTCGCGGTCGGGCTGCTGGCCGCGCTGCTGGTGCTCGCCGGGTGCACGGACGACGACGAGGCGCCCGAGTCCGACCCGTCCGCGCAGCCATCGGTGTCACCCGGGACGACCGCGCCGACCACCGCTCCGACGAGCGAGCCGACCGCCACGCCGCCGCCACCGAGGGTCTCCCCCGACGACGCCCGGATGCCAGTCGCGGTCGAAGCGGTCGACCACCTGGCCGGCGAGATCGGGCCGCGTCCGGGTACGTCGCCGGCGTACTTCGAGGCGGCGGAGTGGGTCCAGGGCCAGCTCGAGGACTCGGGCTGGTCGGTTCGCCGGCAGCGGTTCCACACGCCCGCCGGGTTCTCCTGGAACGCGGACGTCCCGGCGGGCGCTTCGGTGAACCTGATCGCCACCCGCGGCGACGTCGAGGCCGGGAAGCCATGGCTGCTCGTCGGCGCCCACCTCGACACCGTTCCCCTGGCCCCGGGTGCCGAGGACAACGCGTCCGGCATCGGCGTGCTGCTGACCCTGGCGGATGCCCTCGCGGATCGGCGGTCGCGGCTCCCCGTGGTGCTCGTGGCCTTCGGCTCGGAGGAGCCGCGCGGTGAGGGCGAGGACGACCACCACTACGGGTCGCGGGCCTTCGTCGAGGAGCTGACCCCGGCGCAGCGGCGCTCGCTGCGCGGGATGGTGTCGATGGATCGGGTGGGCGTCGGCGACGTGCTGCCCATCAAGAGCGTTGCGGAGCCGTCGCCGATGCGCGCTGAGCTGGTCAATGCCGCCGCTCGGGCGGGTGTCGAGACGGTCCTCGAGACCAACCACAGCTCCAGCGACCACGAGTCGTTCGTGGACGCGAGGACTGCCCGGCGTGCGCCTCGGCGGGACGTCGTACGGCGGCTACCACAACGCGGGGGACGTGCCCTCCGTGATCAACCCGGCCCAGCTCGAGCGGACCGCGCGCACCGTCCTGGCCTGGCTCCGGTAATACTCGCCCCATGGACCGACCCGAGACGCTCGCCCGCTGGCACCAGGTCGTGGAGACCAAGGACCCGTCGCTGCTCGACACCCTGCTGGCCGACGACGCAGTGTTCCGCTCGCCTGCGGTGCACACGCCGCAGGAGGGCAAGGAGCTGACGACCGCCTACCTGCGCGCCGCCATGGTGGTGATCGGTCCGACGCTGACCTACCAGCACGAGTGGTACGACGACGGCTCGGCGATCCTGGAGTTCACCGCCGAGCTCGACGGCCTGACGCTGCACGGCATCGACATGATCCGCTGGGGCGCCGACGGGCGGATCACCGAGTTCACCGTGATGGTGCGGCCGTTCAAGGCGCTGCAGAAGCTGATGGACCTCATGCTCAAGGAGCTCCTCCCGGAAGCCTGAGTGGCTCGAGGATCGCCGCCGCCGCGGCACCCTTCACCACTCGAGGAGCGAACGACACCGGATCCAGGCGGTAGGCCACTGGCCGGACCTTCTCCAGCCGATCCCCTCGCCAGGTGGTCTCGAGGAAGACGCCCTCCATGGTCTCCGTCATGAAGTCCATGTCGAAGATGAAGTTGCCGAGCGAGTAGAACACGGGCACACCACGGATGCGCTCGGCACCCTGCACCCAGTGCGGGTGCCCGCCGACGATCAGGTCCGCACCTGCCGCCACCAGTCGGCGGGCGACCGCGCGCTGAGCGGGGTCCACGGTGCGCGTGTAGTTGCCGCCCCAGTGCGGAACCACGATGACGACGTCGGCGCTGCTCTCCGCCTGTCGGACGACGCTTGGCGACGTGGTCGAGGTCGCCGGTGTTCAACGGTCCGGTCCGCGGCGGCATCCGGATCGACAGCGCTCCCGGCTCACCGGGCGCCGCCTGCGGCGTCTCCCCGATCGCGTTGAAGGCGACGAACGCGAACCGCACCCCGTCGACCTCGATGATCGCCGGCCGGCTCGCCTCCTTCAGTCCCTCACCGGCTCCGAACGACTCGATCGGCGAGTCGTCGAACGCCCGGATCGTCTCGACCAGGGCGGTGGTGCCGTAGTCGCCTGTGTGGTTGTTGCCGAGCGACAGGGCGTCGAAGCCGGCACGACCCAGGGGCTGGAGCAGCGCCGGAGTGCCTCCGAACGAGTCGTCGTTCGGCTGCTGGGGCTCACCGTTGAGCGACAGCGTGCTCTCCAGGTTGCCGATAGTGATGTCGGCGCTGGCGAGCCGCTCGCGCAGCGGCGCCAGCGCGGCGGCCGGGTCGGGGACGCCGCGCACCAGCATGATGTCGCCGACCACGGTCAGGGTGATCGTCGGCGGCTCGGGGGGCGGGGGCGGCGTCACCGAGGGAGTGATCTGCGGCGACCGCTTGCTGGTCTCGGCCGGCGGTTCGGGTTTCGGGTTCGGCGTCCTCGGTGCACGCCGTCACCAGGCACGCAGCCGCGAGCAGCGCGACCAGCCCGGGGTTCATGAACCCACGCTACGCGTCGAGCGAGCGCCCCCAGGCCTGCAGCAGATCGGCCAGCTGCTGCCGCTCTTCGGCCGAGAAGCCCGACACCAGCCGGTGCTCGTTGGCCACGTGCCGCTCGAGCAGGTCGTCGACCAGACCGGAGCCCCTTCGCGGTGAGCGCGACCCGGCGCGAGCGGGCGTCGGTGTCGCTGACCGTGCGGGTGACCAGGTCCGCCCGCTCGAGCCGGTCGATGCGCTTGGTGATCGCTCCTGACGTGACCATCGTGGTCGCGCCGAGCTCGCCCGGCGTCAGCGCGTGCTCCGGCCCGGAGCGGCGCAGCGCGGCGAGTACGTCGAAGTCCCCGTCGCCGAGACCGGCCTCGGCGAACACCGGGCGGAGCTCCTCGTTGAGACGGGCGGCCAGCCGGTGCAGCCGGCCGATCAGGCCCATCGGGCTGACGTCCAGGTCGGGCCGCTGCTCGCCCCACTGGGCGATGATCCGGCCGACGTGGTCGAGATCCGTGGCGTTCATGTCTTGACTGTATCTTACGTGGAAGATAATATCTCTTCCATGGAAACTATCGCGGCTCGGACTCTGCTGATCACCGCCGTGGCGCCGGTCGCCTGGGGGTCGACGTACCTCGTCACCGAGCAGTTCCTGCCCGCCGACCGGCCGCTGTTCGCCGCGCTGGTCCGGGCCCTGCCCGCCGGGCTGCTGCTGCTCGCGTTCCGCCGCCGGCTTCCCTCCGGCATCTGGTGGTGGCGCGCGCTCGCGCTCGGCGTCCTCAACATCGGGCTGTTCTTCCCGCTGATCTTCCTGGCGGCGTACCACCTGCCGGGCGGGCTCGCGGCGACGCTGCAGGCCACCTCGCCGCTGGCAGTGATGGCGCTGGCCGCCGGCGTCATCAACGAGCGGCCGGGTGCGCTGCGGATCGGCTCCGCGACTCGTCGGCCTGGTGGGAGTCGCGTTGCTGGTGCTCCAGTCACCGGGTCAGGTCGACACCCTCGGCCTGGTCGGCGCCTTCGGTTCGGTGCTCATCTCGGCGCTCGGGTTCGTGCTGGTGAAGCACTGGGACGCGCCGGTGGACAAGCTGACCATGGTGTCCTGGCAGCTCGTCGTCGGCGGGCTCTTCCTGCTGCCGGTCGCGCTGCTGGTCGAGGGTCCGCCGCCCGCGATCGACGCACCGGCCATCGGCGGCTTCCTCTGGCTGGGCGGAGTCGGCACCGTGCTCGCCTACGTCTGCTGGTTCCACGGGCTGTCGCGGATGCCGGCCGGCTCGGTGTCGCTGATCGGCCTGATCAACCCCGTCGTCGGCACCCTGCTCGGAGTCGTCTTCGCCGCCGAGTTCTTCGGCTGGACCCAGGCGCTGGGCATGGCGCTGGTGCTGGGCGGCGTACTCGCCGGGCAGGGCTGGGGCGCCAAGGTGACCGCGTGGTTCAGGAAGCCGTCCCGGGTGCGGACGCTGGCGGCACCAGCCGCCTGCGCCTGAGGAATCAGCCGATCCGGACCCGGACCTCGTTGGAGATCTCGCCGGACTTGGTGTCGATCATCCGGAACCGGTTGACCCCCGGCTGGCTGGTCTGGATGTACGTCGTGAACGTCTCGTTGCTCACCGGAGTGGTGACCGGGAACTCGGTCCACTTGCCCGCGGTGAACTGCTGGACCTGGAGGATCGCGCCCTCGCCGCCTGGGTAGACGCCGGTCAGGTCGATCGGCTCCATCGGACCCACCTCTGTCTGCCCGCGCGGACAGGGAGATCGCGAGGTCCTCCTCCGACTCGCTCTCGGACTCAGCGGTCTCGGGGTCGACGGGATCGGTCTCCTCGGTGTCCTCCGAGTCCGAACCGGGCAGGGTGACCACCGGGCCGTCCTGCTTGCCGGTCCGCTCCGGGCGCGGCAGGAAGAGCGAGGCGTCGGACGTCGAGTCGTCCATGGCCGAGTCGTCCTCGCCCACCCCGAGCACCTGGGTCGCGGCGAGAGCCGCGCCACCGAGGATCAGGCCGACGACCAGGCCGACCGCGAGCAGCGCGAAGAGCCCGGCGGCAATGGGATGCCGCTCGGTGGGCGAGCCCTCGGTCTCCTCGTCAACCACGCGGCCATTCTCCGTGACGTTCCGCGGGCGGCCAAATGCCGTCCAGTCAGCGCGGTGAGAGGACCACGACAGGGATCTCCCGGTCGGTGACCGCCTGGTACGTCGCGAAGTCGGCGTACAGCTCCACCAACCGCGGCCACAGCGCCGCCCGCTCCTCGGGGTCGGCCACCCTCGCGCGCACGTCCCGGATCTCCCGCTTGAGCCACACGCGGGTGTCTGGCTGAGCCATCACGTTGTAGTACCACTGCGGGTTCTTGGGCAGCCCGCCCTGGCTCGCGACCACGATCAGGTCGGCGCCGTCCTCGAGGTAGAGCAGCGGCGTCGTGAACTGCGTGCCCGACTTCCGCCCGACGTGCTCGAGCAGCAGCGTCGCGACCGGCTTGCGGAACCCCGCGCCGATCCGCCACTTGCTGCCGATCCGGCCGCGGGTGGCCTTGAAGACGGCGACCTGCGCCTTGGCCATGTACTTGATGACCTTGGGCACGACCGGGCTGGCCAGCTGCTCCTTGCGCTTGGCCAGCTGTTCGGGCGTCAGGTCAGATCCCACGCTTCCAGACCATTTCCTCGTGGAGCTTGCGGCTGCGCCACCCGTCCGGGGTGCGGACCATCGTGTGGTGGTACTTGCCACCGACCTCCACGACCTTCGGCTGGTCGTCGTCCGAGCGCATGTACATCGGGTTGTCGAAGTACGCCACGACCCTGGCCGTGTCTCTGCCCTCGTCGTCCTTGGTGTCCCACTCGACGGAGACCTGGCCGATCGTGTGCAGGGTCGCGCTGAAGAACGCGGGCAGCGTCTCGGAGAGCCACTTCTTCGCTTCCGGGAAGCTGCCGGCGATCCCGCCCGACTCGGTGTAGTCGATCTGGGCGTCGGCCGTGAAGACGGTGTCGAGCTGGTCCCACTGACCCTCGTCGATCGCGCGGGTGTAGCGGGTGAGCACGTCCTGGATCTCGATCCGGTCGGAGATCTCCTGCAAGTCCATCCGGACACTCTGGCACAAATCTAGAACACGTTCTACTCTGTCCCGGTGAGGTTCACCTACGCCGAGGCGATGACCCAGGCGACGTACTACGCCCCGCTGGCCCAGGCGGCGGAGGCGGCCGGGTACACCAGCATGACCGTGGCCGACAGCCTGATCTACCCCAAGGAGTCGGACTCGAAGTACCCCTACACCGACACCGGAGACCGGGAGTTCCTCGAGGGCAAGGAGTTCATCGAGACGATGGTGCTCTGCGCACACCTGTTCGCGGTGACCTCGACGCTGCGGCTGACGCCGTTCGTGCTCAAGCTGCCGGTGCGGCCGCCGGTGCTGGTCGCCAAGCAGGCCAGCAGCATCGCCTACCTGTCGAACAACCGGCTCGGGCTCGGCGTCGGCCTCTCCCCCTGGCCCGAGGACTTCGCAGCCCTCGGCGTCTCGTGGGAGAAGCGCGGCAAGCGGATGGACGAGTGCATGGACATCCTGCGCGGCCTGACCAGCGGCGAGTTCTTCGGCTACTCCGGTGAGTTCTACGAGGTCGAGGAGCTCAAGCAGTGCCCCGCCCCTACCGAGCCGATCCCGCTGCTCGTCGGCGGCCACGCCGACGCGGCGCTGCGTCGCGCCGTACTCAAGGGTGACGGCTGGATGCATGCCGGCGGCGACGGCGAGGAGCTCGACCGGCTGCTGGTCCGGCTCGCCGAGATCCGCAAGGAAGAGGGCGACACCCGCGACGACTTCGAAGTGCACGTGATCAGCTATGACGCCTACGACCCCGACGGCGTGAAGCGCCTCGAGGACAAGGGCGTCACCGACTGCATCGTCGGCTTCCGGGTGCCGTACATCATGGGTCCGGACACCGAGCCGCTGGAAAAGAAGATCGAGCACCTGGATCGCTTCGGCGAGTCGATCATCGCCAAGGTGAACGGGTGAGCGACGACCTCACCGCGCCCCTCCGCGAGGCGATCGCGGAGGCAGAGAAGCTCATCAGCAACGCCGACTTCATCCGCACCGACCAGGACCTGCTGGAGGGCTACGACTACCTGTCCGGCCGGATCCGGATGGCCATGCAGATGGCGTTCGACCACGACCTCGAGCGGCCCCTGCTCATCAACCCCACGCACCAGTTCGCCCGGCAGGGCCTGGACAACCCGGACGCGATCTACTTCAACGCCTACCTGACCGACGGGGCCGAGTACGTGCTGCGCGGGCGGCGGGGTACCTCCGCGGACCTGTCCTTCCAGGTCATGGGCGGTGGGTACGACGCCAGCGGGGCGCCGCCGTCGCTGGCGGCCTTCGACGACCGCGAGCTCGACATCGCCGAGGACGGGACGTTCGAGCTGCGCCTGGGGCCCTACGAGCGACAACGCGAAGAACCTGATCATCCGCGAGGTCTTCAACGACTGGGACACCGAGGAGCGCGGCACCCTCTGGATCGAGCGGGTCGACACGGTCGGCAAGCCGGCCAAGGCGCTGACCAGGGAGCGGCTGGCGAAGAAGTACGAGATCGCCGCGAAGCTGCTCACCGGCTCGATCCAGACCTGGTTCGCGTTCCCGCACTTCTTCCAGTACAAGGAGCCGGTCAACACGCTGACCGCACCGAAGTCGACGCCGGGCGGCCTGGAGTCGCAGCGCTCCTCGATCGGGCACTACGAGCTCGCCGAGGACCAGGCGATGATCGTCGAGCTGCCGCGCTGCGACGACTGCGCCTACCAGGGGATCCAGGTCGGCTCCGACTGGTACGCCTCCACCGACTACGAGACCCACCAGACCTCGCTGACCAAGGCGCAGGCGGTGACCGACCCGGACGGCGTCATGCGGTTCGTGATCTCCGAGCGAGCCGCCCGGCGGCCCCGGCGGGATCGCCAACTGGCTCGAGACCACCGGACACCGCACCGGCCCGATGATGCTGCGCTGGCAGCGCCTCGAGCGCGACCTCGGCCCCGAGGACGGGCCGACCGTGCGGGTCGTCCCGCTGGACGACGTACCCGATGAACTCCCGCACTTCACCCCGCTCACCCCCGAGGAGTACGCCGCGCGGATCGCCGCCCGGCAGCGCTCCGTGGCCCGAAGGATGCTGAGTTGAACAGGAGCATGTGTTGAGCACCGAACTCGGTTACGCCGAAGCACACGACACCTCGATCGAGGAGCGCTACGAAGCGGTCCCGCTGCTGAAGGACAAGGTCATCGTGCTGTCCGGCGTCGGCCCCGGCCTGGGCCGGTCGCTCGGCGAGGAGGCCGCCAAGATGGGCGCCGACCTGGTGCTGGCCAGCCGCACCGAGTCGCGCCTGGAGAAGATGGCCGCCGTTGTCGAGTCCTACGGACGCCGGGCGGTCATCGTGCCGACCGACGTGACCGACGAGGCGTCGCGGGCCAACCTCGTCGAGAAGGCGCTCGAGGGGTTCGGCAAGGTCGACTGCGTCATCAACAACGCGTTCGCGATCCCGCCGATGGACCCGATCACCCAGATCAAGCCCGAGGACCTCGCGAAGGCCAACGAGACCAACGTGTTCGCGCCGCTGCGCCTCGCCGCGCTGTTCGCCGACGCGCTGTCGGCGAGCAAGGGCTCGATCATCATGCTCAACTCCTGCGTCGCGTTCAGCTCGCAGCCCGAGTACGCCGGCTACAAGCTGTCCAAGGGCGCGCTGGAGCACCTCGCCTCGTCGCTGGCCACCGAGCTCGGCCCGCGCGGCATCCGCGTCAACAGCGTGGCGCCGTCGTACATCTACGAGGACGTCAACCGCGGCTACTTCGACTTCCTCGCCGCGGTCGAGGGCAAGACCCACGAGGAGATCTACGCGGACAAGGCGGCCCCGACCGACCTCAAGCGGCTCGCGTCGTCGGAGGAGGTCGCTCGCGCGGCCCTCTTCCTCGCCAGCGACCTCGCCTCGGCCGTCACCGGGCAGATGCTGACCGTCGACTGCGGCGAGTTCCACGACTGACATGAGCGACAACGTGATGACCCGCGAGCGCGCGGACGTGGGTTCGTACGACGACATCGTGGCCGCGGCGGTGCGCACCACCGGGATGGACGACTTCGGCGGCACCGCCCACGAGGAGGGCCTGCGGATCCTGGTCGACGACCTGTCGTCGGCCGAGGCGGGGCTGACGCCGCGCGGCAACTACTTCCAGCGCTCGGAGGTCAAGAGCGCGCTGGTGGGGCGGCTGCTGACCCAGGCCCAGTTCAACCAGCGGCCCGAGCACGCCGACGTACCCATCGAGCGGCCGATCTTCGTGATGGGTCTCCCCCGCACCGGCACCACCGCGCTGCACCGGCTGCTGCACGCGGACCCGGCCCACCAGGGGCTGGAGCTCTGGCTCACGCAGTACCCGCAGCCCCGCCCGCCGCGGGACACCTGGGAGTCCGACCCGATCTTCAACGCCATGCAGGAGGGGTTCTCCGCGCACCACGTCGAGAACCCCGAGTACATGGGGATCCACTACATGGATGCCACCTCGGTCGAGGAGTGCTGGCGGCTGCTCCGGCAGACCGGCAAGTCCAACTCCTACGAGTCACTGGCCAACGTGCCGCGCTACACCGACTGGCTGGCCGGGCAGGACTGGACCGACGCCTACGAGTGTCACCGGCAGAACCTGCAGCTGATCGGGCTCAACGATCCCGAGAAGCGCTGGGTGCTCAAGAACCCCTCGCACCTGACCGCCCTCGACGCGCTGATGGCCGTCTACCCCGACGCGCTGATCGTCTACACCCACCGCGACCCCGTGGTCTGCATCGCGTCGTCCTGCTCGCTCTCGGCCGAGACGACGGCCGGTCACTCCACGACCTTCGTCGGCGAGACGATCGGCCGGACCCAGCTCGACCTGTGGTCGCGCGCCTTCCACTCCTTCCACGAGGCGCGGCCGGCGTACGACCAGGCCCAGTTCGTCGACGTCGCCTTCAGCGACCTGCTCGCCGACCCGATCGGCACCGCCCGGGGCATCTACGAGCAGTTCGGCCTCGACTGGACCCCCGAGGCCCAGGCGGCAGATCGAGGAGATCGACCGCGAGTCCAAGCAGGGCTCGGCGAAGCCCTCCCACCGCTACTCGCTCGAGGACTACGGCCTCACCGAGGAGCAGGTGCGGGACGCCTTCGCGCGATAGTCCGCCGCGCTTGGCACCTCCCCAGCGCTCCAAAGGGGTGCCGTACGCGGCGGACTATCCCGTCAACCGGTCAGGTCAGCGGAGGAAGCGGCGGTACTGCTGCTTCACCTCCTCGGGGGTGGCGGCGCGATCGAGGAACATCAGGCTGTCGAACCGGCAGTTGCAGGGGTTCTGCTCCCTGGTGTTCTGCGGGTACGAGCCGCCGATCTTGTAGCCGCGGGGCAGGGTGTCGCTGGTACCGGTGCCGTCGACCTGCCACGGGTCACCGGGGGTGACGTAGAACCCGTCGAGCGGCTTGCCGTTGCGGTAGAGCGCCATGTCACCCGTGGTGTAGTCGAACGTCGCGGCGAGGTGGACCCAGCGTCCCTGCGGCAGCAGGTCCTGCCAGTCCTCGGACGCGGCGAAGGTCTGCGATGCCCCTTCGTCGATCCGCCGGCCGAGCGCGACCAGCCGCAGCTCGCCGTTCACGTTGATCAGCTCGAGCAGCGCCCGCACCCCGTGCCCGTCGGAGTTGCCCGAGAGGAGGCCGGCCAGCCCGACGGCGTTGTAGCGGTCGGTCGGGATCCGGAGTGTTCGAGTTGGGGTTGGGGTTCGGCCCGGTCATCTTGAACCAGCCCATCACCGTCGTCTGCTCGACGCCGCGGAACGCCTCGAGCGTGGGTACGCCGTTCTCGTTCCAGACCCCCGCCTTCCAGTCGTCGTTGCCGGCGACCGTCGGGTTGACCTGCTGGGTCTGGATCGAGTTGTTGCTGCCCGGGAAGGCGCCGTCGTCGACCCGCATCTGCTTGACCCCGTTGACGAGGTTGAACAGCGTCTCCGACGAACCCTGGTCGATCTCGATCGAGTCGTGCTGGTCGACCGGGAACGGGTGCTCGAAGTCGTAGTAGGAGACCAGGTTGTCCCGCAGCTGCGGCGACACCTCGTCCTTCCACGGCTCGTTGCGAGTGCCCACGACCTTCCAGACCTTCCCGTTGGCCTTGGCCAGCAGGTAGAGGTTGCTTCCTTCCGTCGACGCCGAACCGGACGTCCACGCGAGCGTCCTCGGCGAATTCGGTCATCCGGAGCCGGTTGCCGTCGGTGTCCCACAGCTGCATCTCGTGCAGGGTCGCCTCGCTGTCCGTCTCCTGCTTCATCTCGTGGACGCCTCGGTCCAGAAGACCCGGCCGTCGACCAGGTCACCGAAGACGTACTTGCCGCGGAGACCGGGCAGGTCACCGCGGTAGACCTGACCGCCGCTGATCCCGTGTCCGCTGTCGGAGGTGCACGGCCAGCCCGGGGGCGGGTCGTGGTCGAACGCCGCCACCGGGTAGGTGAAGCCCCACGACTCGTGGTCCGCCGGCAGCGGGTAGAGGTTGCACTCGTCGGTGCTGTCGTAGACGAACCGGCCCTCGACCTCGCTCCAGCCGAGGTTGTCGCCGGCCCGGACCTCGTAGACGCCCTCGATCGCGTGCTGGCCGATGTGGCCGAGGTACAGGCGGTTCTGCCCGCCGAGTCCCAGGCGAACCGGTGCGGGTCGCGCATGCCGAGGGCGTAGATCTCGCCCGAGCGTGCCGCTCGTCACCGACGAACGGGTTCGAGGCGGGGATGCCGTACTCGCCGTTCGGGCCGTCGGTGCCGTCCGGGTCGATCCGCAGGATCTTGCCGAACGGCGTGTGTCCGCTCCTGCGGGATGTCGGTGCCGACGCCGCGGCCCGCCGTCGCCGACCGCGAGGTACAGCAGGCCGTAGTCCCGTCGCGCTTGCTCCGCGGTCGGGTTGAAGTCGATCTGCTGGATGCCGTGGATCTGAGAGCCGAAGCCGAGCCGCAGGATCTCCCGGCTGGTGCCGCGGAACGTGTTCGCGTCGGGGTTGCCGCGCAGTCCACTCCGTGACGACGCCGTGCAGGAACGGGTTCGGCTGCGACGGGTACGTCGTCGGCTTGGTGCTGAGGTCGGCGAACTTCTCGGTGTGGACGGTGTAGAACTTCCCGTTCTTCTCGAACTCGGGGTCGAACGTGACGAAGCCGAAGCCGCTGCCCATGCCGCGACCGGAGAAGAAGTCCGCGAACTCGGCCTTGATGTCGAGGTAGAGGTGCCGCCGGCCGCGGTCGAGGAGGTAGAGCGGGCCGTTCAGGTCGGGCACGTACTGCCGACGGGTGCCGTCGGGAACGTCGCCGATGTAGTTGATCCGGGCCCGCCGCATCAGCCGGTGGTCGGTCGGCGGCGGGGTCGGCTCGGTCTGGGGGAACTGGTGGTACTCCTCGAGGACCAGGCCGAGCGACGAGCGCACCGGGTCCTCGGGGATCGGGTCGGAGATCGGGTCGCCCTCCGCCGCTGCCTGCGCCGGGGCCGCCGGGCTCTGGGCGGACGAGACGGGGGCGAGCAGCGCGGCGGCGAGTGCCCCCGTCGCCGCGGCCACCCACCAACGTGACTTACGCATGACTTCCTCTCTCCCCACAGCGGCTACCGTGGGAAATTCCTCATAGAAGGACGCTGCCGGTTGCTGCCGGCAGCCCCGTCGGTCCCGCTCCGCTTTCCGGTCGCGGGACCGACGTGGTTCTGGGGTGATGGTGTTCAGCGGCGGACACCGACGACGAACACGTCGCGGACCCGGCCGTAGTTGTCGAAGGAGCCGAAACCGACCCGGCCTCCGGAGAAGGCGGTGTCGGTGGCCGTCATCAGCGGCTCGCGCGACCCGTCGACGTACACCGCGATCCGCCCGGTGTGCGCCACGGTAGTCCAGCCGTACGTCGTGCCAGTCGGTGTCGTCGATCGCCGGCGGGGCGCCGAGGTCGGTGCCGTTCCACTGGTCGTCGATGCGCCTCCGGTCCGCGTTGTCCACCACGAAGATGCCGTTGTGCGGGTAGATCGTGTTGTCCTGCGAGAGGTGCGCGTAGTAGAAGCGGGTCGGCGACTGGTAGTTCCAGATCAGCACCACGTCGCGGTCGTTGCGGGTGACCGGCTCGTCGATCCTGACCTCGGCGCTGTAGCTCAGCGACCCGAGCTCCGGGCCCTTGGTCACCACGGCGTACTCGAAGGGCCGGCGGGGTCCCGGCGGTGCGGTGCCGCGCTCCGTCATCACCGCCTGACCCCGGCCGAGGTCCCACTTGGAGTCGGTCAGCGGGTCCCAGTGCTGCGGTGCCCGCGGCACGACGATGGCGATGGGGCTGCCGGAGTCGGTGCCGCTGGCACCCGCCGGAGCCGTCATCAGGCCCGCCACCACCAACGCCAGCGCGCCAAAGACGGCGGCCATTCGTTTCCTGCTCATGTGCATCCCTTTCCGAGTAAAGGCATGTCGGAGGCCGTCCTACGACCCCACTGACAGTGGGGCCAGGAACGGCTCCACCAGTTCCAGATAGCGCCGGCTCAAGGTCTCGACGACCTCGGCACCGGGTCTCGCCCAGAGATCCGCGTTGAAGATCTCGACCTCCACGTCGCCGCGGTAGCCGGTCGCGGCCACCGCGGCGGTGAAGGCGGCGAAGTCGATGTGCCCGTCGCCGACCATGCCGCGGGAGAGCAGCGCGTCCGGCGGCAGCGGCGTGATCCAGTCACCGATCTGGTACGACGCGATGCGGGCGCCGGCGCGCGCGACCTGGTCGAGCACGCCGGGCTCCCACCAGAGGTGGAACGTGTCGACGACCACCCCGACCTGCTCGACGGGGTGCTGCTCGGCGATGTCGAGCGCCTGGGCGAGGGTGGACACCACGCCCCGGTCGGCGGCGAAGATCGGGTGCATCGGCTCGATGCCGAGCCGCACGCCGCGAGCGCCGGCCTCGGCGGCCAGGTCGTGCACCGCGTCCGCGGCCCGAGCCCGGGCGCCGGCCAGGTCGCGGTCGCCGTCGGGCAGGCCGCCGGGCACCAGCACGAGAACGGGCGCGCCCAGGGCGGCGGTCTCGTCGAGGGCGCGGAGGTTGTCGTCGTGGGCCTCCCGTCGGGCTGCCGGGTCGGCAACGGTGAAGAAGCCGCCCCGGCAGACCGACGAGACCCGGAGACCTGAGTCCTGCAGCCAGGCCGTGGCCGTCGCCAGCCCGGCCTCGGCCACCTGTTCGCGCCACACGCCGATCGCCGGCAGCCCGCCGGCCAGGCACCCGTCGATCGCCTCCCGCAGCGACCACCGCGCGATGGTGCGCTGGTTGAGGGAGAGCCGGGCCAGGCGGGGGTCGCTCATCGGCGCATCCCGTTGACCTCGAGCCAGCCCCGCATCCGGTGCGCGGCCAGCTCCGGGTCGCGCAGCAGACCGGCGGTGTCGGCGAGCTCGACCAGGCGGGCGAGGTGCAGGGCACTGCGTGCCGACTGCAGCCCGGCGACCATGGTGAACCCCGGCTGGTGACCGTTGAGCCAGGCGAGGAAGGCGATGCCGGTCTTGTAGTGGTACGTCGGCGCCTCGAACAGGTGCCGCGACAGCGGCAGCGTCGGCGCCATCGCCGCGTCGTAGCCGTCGAGGTCGCCGGCGTCGAGCGCGGTCAGCGCGCGGGAGGCGGCCGGCGCGATCGCGGCGAACGCGCCGAGCAGGGCGTCGGAGTGATGGGTGCCGTCGCCCCGGATCAGCTCGGGGTAGTTGAAGTCGTCGCCGGTGTAGAGCCTGACCCCTGCCGGCAGCGCGGCCCGCAGCGCCGCTCTCGTGCTCGGCGGAGAGCAGGGAGACCTTGACGCCGTCGACCCGCGTCGGCATGGTCGCGGACCAGCTCGAGGAAGGTGGCCGTGGCGGTGTCGACATCGGTGCTGCCCCAGTAGCCGCGCAGCTGAGGATCGAACACCTCGCCCAGCCAGTGCAGGATCACCGGCTCCCGGACCTGGCCGAGGATCCGGCCGTAGACCTTCAGGTAGTCGTCCGCGTCGGTCGCCGTTGCGGCCAGCTCGCGCGACGCCATCAGGATCACCTGCGAGCCGGCGGACTCGACGTACTCCACCTGCTCGGCGTAGGCGTCCCCGACCTGGTCGACGGTCGTCGCGTCCGGGCGATGATCGGTGCCGGCACCGGAGGCGATCCGGGCGCCGAGCTCCCGCGCCTGCGCGGCACTTCTCTTGATCAGCTCCTGGGTCGCCGGCCAGTCGAGCCCCATGTTGCGCTGCGCGGTGTCCATCGCCTCGGCCACGCCGAAGCCGTAGCGGAACAGCTCGCGGCGGAACGCCAGCGTGGCGTCCCAGTCGAGCTCGGCCGGTGAGCCCGGCACGTTGTCCCGGCGCGGATCCGCCACCACATGGGCGGCGGCGAACGCCTCGCGGCTGGCGAAGCCGCCCGGGTGCTCGACCCACTCCCCCGGCGGGCCGAGCCGGAGCGTGCGCCAGCCTCCGTCGGCGGTGGGGAGGTCGAGTCGGTCACCACGTGGCGGTCTCCAGAGTGACCTGTCGGCCATCGGCCGAGGATCGGAGTCCGGCCTCGACCAGCTCCAGACCGCGCACCGCCGACATGAAGTCGTAGGGATGCGGCCGGCCGGCGTCGACGTCGAGCAGGTACTGCTCCCACTGCGCCCGGAACCCGTTGCGGAACACCTCGTTGTCGGGGATCTCGTCCCACTGCGCGCGGAAGTCCAGGTCCGTCGGCAGGTCGGGGTTCCACACCGGCTTCGGAGTTCGCACCCGGGGCTGCACCCGGCACCCGAACAACCCGGCCACCGCGGACCCGTGGGTGCCGTCGACCTGGAACTCCACCAGCTCCTTGCGGTCCACCCGGACCGCCCACGAGGAGTTCATCTGCACCACGACGTCGCCGATCTCGAAGATCGCGTACGCCGCGTCGTCCGCCGTGGCGTCGTACCGCTTGCCCTGCTCGTCCCACCGCTCGGGGATGTGGGTGACCGCCTTGGCGATCACCGAGTCGACCCGGCCGAAGAGGTGCTCGAACACGTAGTTCCAGTGGCAGAACATGTCCAGGACCATCCCGCCGCCGTCCGCGGCCCGGTAGTTCCAGCTCGGCCGCTGGGCGGGGATCCAGTCGCCCTCGAACACCCAGTAGCCGAACTCGCCGCGCACCGACAGGATCCGGCCGAAGAAGCCCGATCCACCAGCCGCTTCAGCTTCACCAGTCCGGGCAGGAAGATCTTGTCGTGCACGACGCCGTTGACGGTGCCGGCCGCGGCGCCCGCCTCGGCGATCTCGAGCCCTTCGCCCACCGACTCGGCGAGCGGCTTCTCGGTGTAGACGTGCTTGCCCGCCGACAGCGCCTTGAGGATCGCCTTCTTGCGCTCCGTGGTGACCAGCGCGTCGAAGTAGACCTCCGCCGTGTCGTCGGAGAGCGCCTCGTCGAGGTCGGTGGTGATCTCGGCGATCCCGTAGCGGTCGGCGAGGTCGGCCAGCTTGTCGCGGTTGCGACCGACCAGGACCGGCTCCACCTGCAGGCGGGAGCCGTCCGGGCGTTCGATGCCCCCCTCGTCGCGGATCGCCAGCACCGACCGCACCAGGTGTTGGCGGTGGCCCATCCGGCCGGTGACGCCGTTCATGATGATGCGCAACGTGCGGTCGGTCATCGGGTTGCTGCCTCCTCGGTCGTCGCGGTGGCGGGCCGGCCGCCCAGGTAGAGCTCGGCGAGCTGCGGGTCCGCCAGCAGCTCGCGGGCGGGGCCGGTGATGTGCACGCGGCCCAGGTCGAGCACGCAGCCGACATCGGCGGTCTCGAGCGCGCGTCGCGCGTTCTGCTCGACCAGGAGTACGGCGATGCCCGCGTCGCGCATCCGCACGATCTGCTCGAACACCTTGCTGGTGGTCTTCGGGTCCAGGCCCATGCTCGGCTCGTCGAGCAGCACCACCCGGGGGCTGACCATCAGCGAGCGGGCGAACTCGACCTGCTTCTGCTGGCCGCCGGAAAGCGCGCCGGCCAGGGCGTCCCAGCGCTCGGCGACCACCGGGAACAACGTCTTGACGAAGTCGACCCGCTCATCGATCAGTGCCTTCTCGCGCACCGTGTAGGCGCCGAGCTGGACGTTCTCGGCGACGGTCATCTCCTTGAACACCGAGTGGCCCTGCAGCACGTGCGACAGACCGTTGCGGATCATGTCCTGGGGCCCGTGGCGGGTCACGTCGACGCCGCCCACCCGGATCGTGCCCGAGCGCGGGGTCAGCATGCCGCTGGCGACCTTGAGCACGGTCGACTTGCCGGCGCCGTTCGGGCCGACCAGACAGACGATCTCGGCCGGTCGCACCTTCACGGTCAGCCCGCGCAGCACGAGGGCTGCCCGGCCGTAGCCGGCCTCGATGTCGTCCAGCTCGAGCAGATGCTCGGTCGTGGGGGTCTCAGACGCCAAGGTAGGCCTCCAGCACTCGCGGGTCGTTCTGGATGTCGGCCGGCTCGCCCTCTGCTATCGGAGCGCCGCGGTCGAAGACGACGACGTGATGGCTGAGGCTCATCACCATCTCCATGTTGTGCTCGACGATGATGAACGTGCGGCCCTCCGCGTTGAGCTCGCGGACCAGGGTGCCGAGCCGGCCGATCAGCGCCGGGTTCACGCCTCCGGCGGGCTCGTCGAGCATGATCGTCTCGGGCTCGGTCATCAGTACGCCGGCGAGCTCGAGCAGCTTCTGCTGGCCGTAGGAGACGTCGCGGGCCTCCGAACGCTCGAGGTGGTCGATGCCGACCCGTCCGAGGAGCTCGCGAGCGCGGGCGATGTCGCCGGCGTTGTGCCCGGCGCGCAACCGATGGACGAGCCCTTGCGCACGGACGCCGACGAGCATGTTGTCGAGCACCGTCATCCTCGGGAAGATCCGACACAGCTGGAAGCTCCGGCCGATCCCGGCGGCAGCGATCCGGTGCGGGGCGGCGCCGGTGATGTCCTTGCCGCGGTAGGAGACCCGGCCGGAGTCGGCGCGGATCATGCCGGTGACGCAGTTGAAGAACGTCGTCTTGCCCGAGCCGTTGGGACCGATGAGGGCGTTGATCTTGCCGTCCCGGAAGGAGACGTCAGCGCCGTCGACGGCGCTGGACACCGCCGAAGGACTTGGACAGTCCCTCGGTCTGCAGCGAGAGCGCGGCGTTCATCGGCCGACCTCCTCTGCCTGCGGGACGGGCTTGCCGCGCTCGAGCAGCTCGGCCGCCGACTCCTCGCGGATCGACGCCGCCGTCGGACGGAACCGGTCGATCAGCGAACCGATCGCCGGCAGCACGCCGTCGGGCATGAACAGCACGACGAGGCCCAGCAGGAGGCCGAGCGCCACGAGGTGGAACTGGGTGTCGCCGTACTGGTTCTTGAAGTACTCGAGGGCGTAGCCCACGATCACCGCGCCGACGACCGGGCCGAACAGGCTCCGGATACCGCCGAGCAGCGACATCAGCACCATGTAGGAGCCGATCAGGATCGAGAACTGGAAGATCGGGTCGAGGTAGCCGAACCACAGCGCGTACATCCCGCCCGCGAGGGCGGTGAAGAACGCGGAGATCACGAACACCACGAGCTTGTAACGGAACGTCGGCACGCCGAGCGACTGCGCCTTGTCCTCGTCCTCGCGGATCGCCCTGAGTCCCATGCCGAACCGGGAGCGGTCGATCGCCCACCACACGATCAGCGCGACGACGACCAGGGCCACGTGCAGGTAGAAGAAGCGCTCGTGCTGCTCGGGCCGGAGCACGTCCTCGCCGAACGGCCGCGGCACGCGCAGCCCGGACGAGCCTCCCGTGACCTCCGCCCAGCTCTGCGAGACCAGGAGCAGGATCAGCACCATCGCGATCGACACGATCACGAACGACGCCCCGCGGACCCGGAGCGATGCGACGCCGATCGGCACCGCGACCGCGGCGACGCCCACGGCACCGACGCCGAGCGCGACCCACGGGTTCAGCCCGCCGTCGATGATCAGCAGCGCGGTGGCGTAGCCGCCGAGCCCGGAGTACGCCGCGTGGCCGAGCGAGATGTAGCCGGTGAGACCGCCGACGAAGTTCCAGCCGACCGCGAGCGCCGCGTAGCTGGCGATGACCACGCCGACCGAGAGGATGAAGGCGTCCGGAGCCATGCTCGGGAACGCCAGGATCAGCGCCGCCGCGACGGCCAGCAGGACGATCTTCCCGCCGAGCAGCGCCCGGTCGAAGCCGGTGCGTCCGTCGATCTCTGGGCTAGAAGCGCTGGGCAAGACGACCTCCGAAGAACCCCTGCGGACGGATCATCAGGGTCGCGAACAGGGCGATGTAGAAGACGGTCTGCGCCCAGGTCGTGCCCATCGGGACCTGGAGCAGGCTCTGCGAGACGCCGAGCACCATCGCGGCGATCGCGGCACCCGGGATGCTGCCCAGGCCGCCGATCACGATGATCGCCATCAGCGGACCGATCCAGTGCCAGTGCAGGGACGGGTAGATGGTGGAGTCCAGGGCCAGCGCCGTACCGCCGATCGCCGCGGTGGCGAGCCCGAGGCCGAACCCGTAGCCCGCGATCCGGTCGGTGTTGATGCCCAGCAGCCGGGCCGCCTCCGGGTGCTGGATCGTGGCCCGGAGCGCCTGGCCGAAGCGGGTCTTCTTCATCAGCAGGTAGAGACCGAGGAGCGCGAGGGCGGCCAGACCGAAGGCGATCAGCTTCACCGCAGCGATGTTGGCGCCGAAGACCTCGAAGCTGCTGCCGGAGTAGCCCAGCTGGATCCGTCGCTGGGTGCCGGTGAAGACGTAGCCCAGCATCCCCTCGATGGTCAGCGCGACCGCGAAGGTGAGCAGCACCGACATCATGGTCAGCGTCGCGGGCCGCAGCCGGGACAGCAGCAGCCGCTGCATCAGCACCCCGGCCACGAAGAACAGCGGCACCGTCACCACGAGCGACACCAACGGGTCGATGCCGGTCTCGCGATGGAAGTACCAGGCGAGGTAGGCGGCCAGGATGAGGAACGCCGAGTGGGCGATCATCACCACCCGCATCACGCCGAAGTAGAGCGTCAGCCCGGCGGCCAGCAGGGCGTAGAGACCGCCCAGGAGCAGCCCCAGGATGATGCTCTGGAGGAGGAGAGGACCTGACACGTCAACGTCACCAGGCCGGCTTGTTGGGGATGAAGTCGGCCTCGGCCTGGTCCTCGGGCATCACGATGCGGATCTTGCCGTCGACGTACTGCTGGATCATGTGCGCGCCCTCCGGCCGGCCCGGCCTCGTCCCAGCTCAGCGGCCCTACGACCGTGTCGACGGTGGCCTCGCGCAGGTAGTCGATCAGCTTCTGCTGGCACTCGGTCGACGGGTCGGCGCAGTCGGCCGCCTCCACAGCAGCGGCGACCACCTCGCCGGTGGTCCAGGCGTTGGCCTCGTCCTCGGCCGGCGGGGTGCCGTTGAGCTCGGTGTAGAACTCCACGAACTCCTGGTTCTCGGGGTACGTCGCGTCCGGCGTGTAGCCGGTCGGCGAGAGGATCCCCTCGGTCTTGTCGCCGATCGCCTCCGGGAACTCGGCGTTGGTGGGAGCGGTGGAGAAGGCGGCCAGCTTGGGCTGGTAGTTCAGCTGCTGCAGCGCCACGATCAGGTTCACCGCGTCCTGGTACTGCGTGCCGCCGACCACCATGTCGGCGTTCGAGTCCGCGATCTGCGCCGCGATGCTGCTGAAGTCGGTGGTGTTGGGCGGGTAGACCTCGTCGACGACGGTCTCGATCCCGCCCTCCTCGAGCTTCGCCTTGAGGCCGTACGCCGTACCCATCGCGAACGGGTCGTCCATGCTCGCGTAGGCGACCGTCTTCGGCTGCTCGGACTTCGGCATCGCCAGGATCCGCTCGGCGAGCAGGTTGTAGTGGTCGTCGGCCACCGCGGGGGCCGCGTAGAAGAGGTTCTCGAAGCCCTGGGTGAAGACCTCCTCGGCCGCACCGGCCGGCTCGACGAAGAGGTAGCCGTAGTCCTTGGCGACCTGGGCGGCGGGCACGACGAGCCGGGTCGAGAAGGGACCGAAGACCAGGTCGACCTTCTCCTGGCTGATCAGCTTCTCGTAGTCGGAGGCGACCCGGTCCGCGCTGGACTGGTCATCGAGGATCACCAGCCGGACGTCCTTGCCGAGCAGGCCGCCGTTCTCGTTGACGTACTCCGCCCACGCCTCGTAGCCGCGCTGCACACCCTTGCCCGGCTCGCTGAAGTCGCCGGTCAGCGGCAGCGAGATCCCGATGACGATCTCGTCGTCACTGCCCTCGTCCGAGCCCGAGTCAAGCCCACAGCCGCCGAGGGGGACGAGCAGGGCGAGGCAGGTGGCCGAGCTGATCGCGAGGCGCCGAGCCTTCCGAGATCCGAACATCCGAGACACTCCTTGAGTGGGTTTGCGTAAGCGCTTACGTAAGCGGTTACAGTGGACCGTACACATCGCCGCGCCGAGTGGCAAGGGTCACAGGTCAGGATTTCCAGGAGGTCCCGTGCAACGGTCCAGCCGACCCAGGTTGATCGACGTGGCGGTCGCGGCGGGGGTCTCGATCGCCACCGCGTCCAGGGCTCTGGCCGGCGCGTCCGGGGTCAGCCCCACCGTCGCGGAGCAGGTACGCCGCGTCGCCGCGGACCTCGGCTACGTCACCAACATGCACGCGCGGTCGCTGGCCGGTGGCACCACCGGAGCGATCGGGCTGGTCGTGCACGAGATCGGCGACCCGTACTTCTCGGAGATCGCCAGCGGCGTGCTGCGGGTGGCCTCCGAGGAGGAGCTCACCGTCCAGATCTGCCACACCGGCCGGGACCCGGACACCGAGCTGCGTCAGGTGCGCAACCTGGTGACCAACCGGGTGGGCGCGATCCTGATCGCCGGCTCGGGATTCGTCGACCCGGAGATCGAGGCGCCGGTGCGCGACGAGCTCGAGCACTACGCGAAGTCCGGAGGCCGGGTCGCCGTCATCGGTCGGCACCACCTCCGCGCCGACACCATCCAGCCCGACAACACCGAGGGTGGCCGGCTGATCGCCGAGCACGTGCTCGGCCTCGGTCACCGGCGGCTGGCCCTGCTGTCCGGATCTCTGGGGCTGACCACCGTGGCGGACCGGGTCCTGGGGGTGCACGAGGCGATGAGGGCCGCGGGCGTCGACCCCGCCGACGTACCCGTGGTCGAGGAGGAGTTCACCCGCGACGGCGGCCGCGCCGGCGCCCGCCGGATCCTCGACGAGCACCCCGAGACCACGGCAGTCCTGGCGCTGAACGACGACATGGCCATCGGCTGCCTGTCCGAGCTGCGCCAGGCCCGGATCACGGTGCCGGGACGGATGACCGTCACCGGGTTCGACGACGTCGCGGTCGCCGGCGACCTGTCACCCGGCCTGACCACCATCCGGCTGCCGATGTCCGACATGGGAGCACGGGCACTGGCGCTCGCCCTGAAGGAGCCAGGCGCCCGGCCTCGCAGGCAGCGGATCGCGGCCGAGCTCGTGGTGCGCGGCTCCTCCGGACCCGTCAAGGCCTGAGGCGTTGCGCATCGTCCTGGCCAGCGACAAGTTCAAGGGGTCGCTGTCGGCAGCGGAGGTGGCGGACGCACTGGGCCGCGGGCTACGAAGGGTGGATCCGACCGTCGACCTGGTGCGCGTGCCGGTGGCCGACGGCGGCGACGGGACGCTCGATGCGTTCGCGTCCTCCGGCTTCGAACGGCACCCCGTCACCGTCTCCGGGCCGACCGGCGAGCGGGTCGTGACGTCGTACGCCCGACGCGGCGACGTCGCCGTCGTCGAGCTGGCCGACGCATCGGGCCTGGGGCGGTTGAGCGCCGGTCCGGCGCCCTTGCGGGCGAGCACTGCTGGGACCGGCGAGGTCGTGCTGGCGGCGGTGCGAGCCGGCTGCCGGGAAGTGGTCATCGGGCTGGGAGGCAGCGCCTCGACGGACGGAGGTGCCGGCATGGTCGCGGCTCTCGGGGCGCGGATCCTCGACGAGGATGGCGCTGGTGTCCCGCCCGGGGGCGCCGGCCTGCTGCGGGCGAAGCGGATCGACATCGCTCCGGCACATGACGTGCTCACCGGCGTGACGCTCGCCATCGCCTCCGATGTGGACAACCCGCTGCTCGGGCCGGAGGGTGCGGCGGCGGTCTACGCGCCGCAGAAGGGCGCAGAGCAGGGGGACGTCGACGTGCTCGAGGCCGGACTCACCCGGTGGGCCGACCTGGTCGCCGCGACCACCGGGACGGACCATCGCAACGCACCGGGGGCCGGTGCGGCTGGTGGCGCCGGGTTCGGTGCCCTGGCGCTGCTGGGCGCCGAGCTACGGTCCGGGGTCGGGACCGTGCTCGACCTGGTCGGCTTCGACGACGCGGCCGTCGGTGCGGACCTGGTGGTCACCGGAGAGGGCTCGGTCGACGAGCAGAGCCTGCGCGGCAAGGCGCCGTTCGGGGTCCTCGAACGGGCCCGGGCGATCGGGGTTCCGGTGGCGTTCGTCTGTGGCCGTACGACGCTGTCGGACCGAGTGCTCGCCGACGCCGGTGTCGCCCGGTGGTGGGCGCTGGCCGATCGCGAGCCGGACCCGGCGCGCTGCCTGGCCGAGGCCGGCCCGTTGCTCGAAGAGGTCGGAGCAGAGCTGGGCACCTGGCTGGTGCGCCGCAGCGCCACTGGTTAGCGCTGCGCTCCACAGGCGCGGGAACCGCCGGTTTGGGCATCGGTTCCCTCCGAGCACCCTCCGCGGATGACTCCCGAGAACATCGACATCTGCCTGCCGGCCACGTGGCGTCGGCGGTCGAGCCCGACCCATGGCGTCGTGATCAGCGCCCGGTCCACGGTGCTGCCGGCCAGTGGCGTGCCGCCCGAGGCGATCGTCCGTTGTGCCGCCGTCGACACCGAGCTGCACACCTGGCGGACCGCCGCGATCGGCGAGCTCTCGGAACGGCTCGTCGACTTCGAGCTGGAGGACGAGGACGAGTTCGAGCTGCTCGGCCGCACCGTCGCCTACCACCGCTTCGCCCACCGGCTCGGTGCCGCCGACGTACTCAGCGATCAGTGGTCGCTGGCTTTCCGACGGCCTCGGCGTGACCCTCACGTGTTCTGTTCGCCCGAGAGGACTACCCCGACTACTGCGACGTCTTCGAGGCCATCGCGGAGACGGTCAGCATCGGCCCGCGGGCGGCGTGAGCCGCCATGGGGTTCAGGAGCGGCGCGTCACCCGGATCCGGGCACCCCGCCGGGGGACGCTGGTGATGTTGCGGACCTTCGGCTCGTCGTCGCCGACCGCGCTCACGTCGTACGACGCGAACACCTCGCGCAGCACGGCCACGCCCTCCATCAGGGAGAACCCGGCGCCGATGCAGCGGCGGACGCCGCCGCCGAACGGGATCCAGGTGTTGGTGGGCGGGTTCTGGCCCAGGAACCGTTCGGGCCGGAACCGCCACGGGTCCGGGTGGTTGTCGGACCTCTGGTGGGTCACCACGATCGACGGCCCGACCGTCGCGCCCGCGGGGATGTCGATGCCCGCGATCGTGGCCGGCTTCATCAGGGTCCGCACCACCATCGGGATGACCGGGTGCAGCCGCATCGACTCCTTGACCACCGCGTCGAGGAAGTCGTCGTCGCCGTCGTCGGCGGCCTTCTGGCAACGGCTCAGCAGCTCGGGGTCGCGGCCGACCTCGTAGAGCGCCCAGGACAGCGCGGACGCCGTGGTCTCGTGGCCGGCCAGCAGCAGGGTGACCAGCTGGTCGCGCAGCTCGGTGTCGTCGAGGGCGTCGGCTTCGTCAGCACCCGCGAGGATCAGCCGCGAGAGCACGTCGGTGCGCTCGGCGAGGTCCGGTGCCGTCCGGCGCTCGCGGATCTCGGCGTACATCAGCCGGTCGAGCTCGTACTGGTTCTCGACCGTCCGCTTCCACACGCCGAACTTCTGCAGCCAGGGGTAGCCCCAGCCGAGGAGCACCACCGGGCTCACGTCGACGGTCGCGTTGACCCGCGGCCGCAGCTCGGCCAGCCGGGACTCGTCCGTGACGCCGAAGACCACGCGCAGGATCACCTCGAGCGTGAGCGCGTTCATCCGCTCCAGCGAGCGGAACTCGGTGTCCGGCTGCCACCGGTCGACCTCGTCGCGAGCAAGGTCGGTGACCAGCGACTGGTAGCCGCGCAGCGCGTGGCCGTTGAACGCCGGCATGATCAGCTTGCGCGCCCGCTTGTGCGCGCTCGAGTCCTGGAGCAGCAGCGAGTGCTCGCCCATGATCGGGCCGAGGATCGAGTTGCCCTTGCCGGCGTGGAACACCTCGGGGTCGCCGGCGAAGATCTCCTTGGCATGCTCCGGCTTCGTGAACATCACCAGCGGACGGCCGCCCGGCAGCAACCGGATCGTGAAGATGTCGCCGTACTTCTTGCGCAGGTAGGGGTGGAACCAGTGCCGGAAGCGCATCAGGGCGACGGTCTGCGCGGCGGCGGGCCAGCGCGGCCCGGGTGGCAGCGGGGCGTTGCCCACCTTCGGGATCCGCTCGCCACCCACGAAGCTGGTCCGCCCGAACCGCTGAGAGGTCAGCTGCGAGACGTCGTCGGTGATCGCCATCCAGCGATCCTACGAGTACGTCGTGACGTCGAGTAGGTCGTGGATCACCACCGGGTTGTCCCGGATCGCCTGGCAGGTCAGTCGCTCCGGCTCGCCTCGACGCGAACGGACCCGGACGGCGTACGTCGTGCCGGCGACGGCGAACCTCGCGGTCGTGACGTCCTCGGCGCGAGCGGCGCCGACCAACCGGACGGTGTCCAGTGCGGTCTCCGCCAGCTGCCGGCGCAGCCCGATCTCGGCGGCCTGGACGGACATCTTGAAACCCGAGCGGCCGCGCAGATGCTCGAGGTCGAGTCCTCCGGAGAGATGGGTCCCGGCGACCGCGAGCGCGGCGGCAGCATCGAGACGGCCGTAGTAGAGACCGTGCGGAAGGACCACGAGGTTGGCGGCGAACCGGTCGCCGCCGATGTGCGAGACCTCCCAGGTCTCCTCGCGGTGGGCGGCCTCGAGCGCCGCCGCTACCGGCCGGCCCCGCTCGGCGCAGCAGGCGTCGTGCCGGCCGTGCGTGCAGACGCAGAACAGCGAGCCGTCGGTGGGCTCCAGGCCCAGTGACTCGCCGCGGCCGAGGGCGGCGAGGTCGAGGTCGAGCACCTCGTGGATGTCGGTGAACGCCGCGGACTCCAGCCACGGCGCGACCGGGTCGGCGTACGCCGCGAACACCCGGATGTCGTCGGTACCGGAGCGGTCGGGGCGCCGGGCCAGCAGCACCCGCACGCCCGCTGCGTGCGAGGACAGCAGCAGGTGGTTGCCGAGTCCGTCGGGCAGTCGTGCGTCCCGGAGGGCGTTGACCCCCCAGGCGCCGGTGTGCTCGACCAGGAGGAAGGCCCGCACGTTGGACGCGGTGCCGGCGATCGGCTCGTCGCGCAGCACGCTGGCGCCGGCGCACCGGAAGCCGGCGCCGAGAGGCGGCTGGGTCACGCCTTGATCTCCAGGAGGCCCTCGCGGACCAGGCGGCGGCAGAGCACCAGTCGGCTCTGCGGATCGAGGTGGTCGCCGAGGTCGGCCGGCCGGAGCTCCTGGCGCACCCGGATCTCGGTGAGCGCCGGCTCGAGGTAGGCGGGCACGTCGATCGAGCGGTCGCCGAGCAACACCTCGAGCCGGTCGCCGCGCGGCAGCAGCACGCAGGGATGCCCGGCCCGGCGGCGCAGCATCGTGGTGTCGTCGAGGCCGGCGAGCCGGGTGGCGTCGACGAGACCCCCGGCCAGGCGGGGGCCGCGGCCGGTGAGGAACCGGCGTACCTCTGCGTCGACCGAATCGTGCGGGTCGACCTCTCGGATCCGGTCGGCGATCGAGGCCAGCCGATCGGCCAGGCCATCGGCGAGGGCGGCCCGGTCGTCGAGGTAGCCGGCAGGTATGTGGGTGTCGGGCACGTCGTCGATGAGGTCCGCGATGCTCCGCCGCACCAGGCCGCGCCAGGTGAGCTGGTTGATGCCGAGCGTGACATGCAGCGACACCGTCTCCTGGGCCCGGGCTGCATGCGGCGTGCCCGTCGGCATGTAGACGCTCAGGCCCGGCACGAGCGTGAGGTCCTCGACGCCGTCGGCCGTGTGCACCTCCCACTGCTTGGCGCCGGCGGTCTGGAAGACGAACACGTCGTGGGTGTCGGAGTGGACCGCGAATCCCTGGGCGCCGGGCGGGGTCAGGTAGGCGTTGGCCTGGCACGGGTGGCCCAGCTCGAGCTCCAGCTCCGCGACCAGCCGGGTCAGCGGCGGCCAGTACCGGTGCAGTCCTTGGAACACGATCGTCGCGCCGTCGTCGAACAGCGCGAGGGCCTTGCGCGCGTCGACGAGCCCGGTGAGCGGCTTGCCGGCCAGCGTCGCCGACCGGGTGTACGACGACTCGGGGAGCACCGCGCCGTCCTTGGCCAGCCGGATCGAGGGGGTCCGGATCGCCGTCGCGGTGAGGAGGTGGTCGGCGTCCTCGAGCGAGAGCAGCCCGACCAGGTCGGCCGGATCGGCATGGTGGACGTGAACGCGGGACGCCCAGACCTTGTGTACGAAGGTCTGGGCGTCACCGCCTAGCAGTTCAAGTGCGGTCAGGACGCGTCCCCGTCGGTGCTGTCGCTGGCGTCGCCGTCCGTGCCGTCGGCGTCGGTGCCGTCGGCGTCGCCGCCGTCGGTGCCATCCGCGTCGCCGCCGTCGGTGCCGTCGGCGTCAGCAGGGGGCTGCGGGTCGTCGCCGCCCGTGGTGGACATATCGTCGTCGCTGAGCGGTTCTTGCGGCGTCTCGGTCATGACGTCTCCTTCTGGAGTGCGGATGGGACTCAACGTAGCCCGGTATCCGCGGCCGGAACATCCATGCTCTCCACCGGCTCAGGCAGGGCGGCCCTCGAGCCAGGTCTGGGCCACCAGCGGCACGCCCGGCCGGTAGGCGAGGTGCACGTGAGTGGGCGCGTCGAGCACCAGAAGGTCCGCGCGCTTCCCCGGCATCAGCACCCCGATGTCGTCACGGTCGAGGGCCGCGGCACCGCGGGCGGTGGCGGCGTACACCGCCTCGGCGGGGGTCATCCCCATCTCGCGCACGGCGAGCGCGATGCACAGGGACATGGAAGAGGAGAAGCAGGAGCCGGGATTGCAGTCGGACGCGAGCGCGACGGCCACGTCGGCGTCGATCAGCCGGCGGGCGTCGGGGTACGGCTGCCGGGTGGAGAACTCGACGCCGGGCAGCAGGGTGGCGATGGTGCCGCTGTCGCGGAGCGCGTGCACGTCGTCGTCGGAAAGATAGGTGCAGTGGTCGACGGCGGTCAGCCCGAGCTCGGTGGCGAGCCGTACGCCGGGTCCGGGCCCGAGCTGGTTGGCGTGCAGCCGGGGCTTCAGGCCGGCGGCCATCCCGGCCTCGAGGACGGCCCGGCTCTGGTCGGCGTCGAACGCCCCCGTCTCGCAGAACGCGTCGATCCAGCGGGCGTGGGGAGCGGCGGCTTCGAGCATCGGGCCGGTGACCAGGGCGACGTACTCGTCGGGGTCGCCGTCGGGTACGACGTGCGCCCCGAGGTACGTCGTCTCCTCGGTGAACTGGCGGGCCACCGCGAGGCTGCGCGCCTCGTCGACGACGGTGAGCCCGTAGCCGCTCTTGATCTCCACGGTCGTGGTGCCCTGGCGCCGCATCTCCTGCACCAGGCGGGCGACGTGGGCGGTGAGCTGCTCGTCGGTGGCCTGCCGGGTCGCGGCGACCGTGGTGCGGATGCCGCCGGCGGCGTACGACTCTCCGGCCATCCGGGCGGCGAACTCCGCGGCCCGGTCGCCGGCGAACACCAGGTGGGAGTGGGAGTCGACGAAGCCAGGGAGTACGGCGCGGCCACCGGCGTCGATCTGCTGGTCGGCGTCGGGGCGCGTCGTCGGCGGGACCGACCCAGGCGACCTTGCTGCCGTCGATGACGATGGCCGCGTTCTCCACCAGCCCCAGCGGGTCGTCGGCCTCGGGGTCGTTGGTGACCAGCTCGCCGATGTTGGTGATCAGGGTGCTCATGTGTGGAGTGCTCCGATCGCAGCCTCGAGCTCGCGGCCGATCTGCTCGTCGTCCCCCTGGGTGTACACGATCCGGCCGTCGGCGATCACCTGTACGACGTCGGCCGCGGTGGCCGCGAAGACCGCGGTCTGCTCGTCGGCGCCGGTGCCGGCGGTGCGTGGGGTGGTCGTGTCGATGGTGACCAGGTCGGCCCGGTTGCCGACGCGGATGTCGCCGGCGTCGGGGAAGCCGAGGCTGGCGTGACCGGTGGCGGTGCCGGCGGTGATCAGCTCGGCTGCCGACCAGTGGCCGCGGGTCTGGCTGGCCAGTCGCTCGTCCATCTCGACCGCGCGCATCTCCTCGAACGGGTCGATCACCGCGTGGCTGTCGCTGCCGAGGGTGAGCGGGCTGCCGGCGTCGTGCAGATCGCGGCTCGGGCCGACGCCGTCGCCGAGGTCGCGCTCGGTGGTCGGGCAGAAGCACGAGTAGGTGTGCGTCGAGCCGAGGTGCCGGATGTCGTCGGCGGTCAGGTGGGTCGCGTGCACCGCGGTGGTCATCGGGCCGAGCACCCCGTGGTCGGCGAGCAGCTGGGTCGGGGTGGCGCCGTACGTCGCGATGCAGTCGCTGTTCTCCTGGGTCTGCTCGGAGACGTGCGCGTGCAGAGGACGGCCGGCCGCGGCGTCCACGATCGTCGGCATCTGCTCGGCCGGCACCGCGCGGACCGAGTGGATCGCGGCGCCGATGGTCGTCGTGTCATTTCCGCGCAATCGCGCGGTTCGGGATGCCCAGCTCTCCGCATCCCCGTCGGAGTAGCGCACTTGCACGCCTTCGACCGGCGCTCCGAAGCCGCTGCTGAGGTAGCAGGTGTCGAGCAGCGCGATCCGGATGCCGGCCTGGTTGGCGGCCTCGATCGAGCGCGACACCCATCGCGTTGGGGTCGTCGTACGGCGTCCCGTCGGGCTGGTGGTGCAGGTAGTGGAACTCGCCCACGCAGGTGATGCCGGCCGCCGCCATCTCCCGGTACGTCGCCCGGGCCAGCGCCAGGTAGCTGTCGGGGTCGAGCCGCTGGGCCACGTCGTACATCTGCTCG
The DNA here is from genome assembly GCA_963798055.1 of uncultured Actinomycetota bacterium. Taxonomy (GTDB): domain Bacteria; phylum Actinomycetota; class Actinomycetes; order Propionibacteriales; family Nocardioidaceae; genus Nocardioides. The sequence continues at coordinate 52,324 of CAWCRX010000006.1, read as the reverse complement.
CGCCAGGTCCAGAACGTGCCGCGGCTCCGCTGGGTGCGACCCCGCAGCGCGCGGTGGAACGCGTGGCTGTGGCAGTTCGCCAGGCCGGGGAGGGTGAGGCCGGGCAACGCGGTGGCGCCGTCGGACCGCCCGCTCGACCTCGACGGTCGTGAACCGACCGTCCTCGATCTCCACCAGCACGTCGTCGTGGACCGCACCGTCCACCCACGCCCGTTCCAAGAGGTATGCCGTCACCGGGTCAGTCTTTCCAGGGTGTCGGCGAGCGCGGAGACGCCGACCAGGCAGTCGGGCATCTCGGCGTGCTCGGCCGGCGAGTGCGAGACGCCAGTGGGGTTGCGCACGAACAGCATCGCGGTAGGGATGCCGGCGGCCGACAGGATCCCGGCGTCGTGGCCGGCGGCGGTCGGGATGATCGGCCAGTCGCCGCCGCGCATGGTCGGCCGCGATCGCCGCCGCGAGCTCCGGGTCGAAGCCGACCGAGCCGCGACACCGACTCGGGCGTCACCGCGACCGCCGTCCCGTCCCGCTCGGCCCGCTCGGTCGCCTGCCGCGAGATCGTCTCGACCAGCTCGGCCAGGGCCGCGTCGCTCTCGCATCGCGCGTCCAGCCAGGCCGTCACCTGCGATGGCACCGCGTTGGTGCCGTTGGGGGTCACCTCGACCCGGCCGAACGTCGCCCGCTGCCCGGCCAGCCGGGCCTGCTTGTTGGCGGCCAGGGCGGTCATCGCGTAGGTCAGCATCGGGTCGACCCGGTCCTCCATCCGGGTGGTGCCGGCGTGGTTGGCCTCGCCGGTGAAGTCCAGCCGGTACCGGCCGTGCGGCCAGATCTCGCTGCCCACGCCCACGGCCGCACCTCGGTCGACGAGGTCGCGGCCCTGCTCGACGTGCAGCTCGACGTACGTCGCCACGTCGGCCAGCAACGACGACGACCCGCCCGCCACCACGTCGCCGAACGCCACGCCGTCGCGGTCTCGCAGCTCGCGGGCCTGCTCCCAGCTCGTCGAACCGGTCGCCAGCCGCGAGCCCAGGCAGGCGATGCCGAACCGCGAGCCCTCCTCCTCCACGAACGTGGCCACGCCGATCGGCCGCACCGGGACCACGCCGCGCTCGCGCAGCTCATCCACCGCGGCGAGAGCCGAGACCACGCCGAGCGGTCCGTCGTACGCACCGCCGTCGAGCACCGAGTCGAGGTGCGAGCCGGTGAGCACGCCCGGGCCGCTGCCGGTGTCCCACCAGGCCACGGTGTTGCCGATCTCGTCCCGCTCGACCCGAAGCCCGCGCGCCCCTGCCTGCTCGACGAACCACGCGTCGAGCTCGCGCTCGGCGGAGTCGAACGGCTGCCGGAAGTACCCGCCCGAGGTCGCCGACCGGCCGATCGGGGCGAGGTCGGCCCACATCCGCTCGAAGTCGTCAGGCACTGTGATTCTCAGAATTTCGGGTATGGAGTTCCAAGATCTCGTACGCCGCCGGCGGATGGTCCGCGACTACGCCGACACCCCGGTCGACCCCGCCATCGTGGACCGCGCCCTGGAGAACGCCACCCACGCGCCGAGCGCCGGCTTCAGCCAGGGCTGGGCGTTCCTGGTGCTCGACCAGCCCGAGGACGTCCGTCGGTTCTGGGTCGCGCAGATCGACGACATGGACGAGCCGGACACCTGGCTGCAGGGCATGATGCGCGCGCCCGTGGTGATCCTGCCGTGCAGCAGCAAGGCGGCGTACCTCGATCGCTACGCGGAGCCCGACAAGGGCTGGACCGACCGCGACGAGGCCCGCTGGCCGATGCCGTTCTGGCACATGGACGCGGCGATGGCCTCGCTGCTGATCCTGCAGACCGCCACCGACGCCGGCCTCGGCGCCTGCTTCTTCGGCGTGTTCCGCGAGCCGGAGGTGCGTCGCGAGTTCGCCATCCCCGACCGCTTCGACCCCGTCGGCGTGATCACGCTCGGCCATCGCGTCGACTCCACCGGCGCCGCGGGATCGCCGACGCGACGGAGCCGCACGCCGTGGACCGACGTCGTCCATCGCGGGCAGTGGGGTCACCAGAGCAGTCCATCGGCCTAACCCCCTGCGGTCAACGACGGTAGATCCGCGGCGGTCTGGGATCCGAGACGACGTAAAATCGAGCATGGCCGAGCCAGACCCCAGCGACCGCCAGCCCGAGGAGCCGCAGAGCCGGGCGGCGGAGAAGGCCGCGGCCGCGAAGCGGATCGAGCAGCAGCACACCTGGGTCGACCTGCAGATCCGGCAGGCGATGGCGCGCGGGGCGTTCGACGACCTGCCGGGAGCCGGCAAACCGATCGCCGACCTCGGCACCGAGCACGACCCGGACTGGTGGCTCAAGCGGATGGTCAAGCGGGAGCAGGTCAGCGTGCTGCCGCCGTCGCTGCAGCTGCGCAAGGAGGACGCCGAGCTCGACGAGCGCCTGGACAAGCTGTCGGTCGAGTCCGAAGTACGCCGCGAGGTCGAGGAGTTCAACGCACGGGTGATGAGGGCTCGCTACACCCCGGTGGACGGGCCGCCGCTGATCACCCAGCCGCGCGATGTCGACGCCACGGTCGCCGCCTGGCGCGAGCGGCGGAACGCGCGCAGGCGCGGTCGTTAGATCGGTCATACCGGCGGGTAGCGGCCCGCTGCTACCTTCCGCCCCATGACCGGCAGTTCACGCAGCGCCAAGGACTTCTTCACGCCACTCGCCGTGGGCGCGCCCGCCCCGCTCCGGGAGATCCCGGCCCGGCCGTCCCGGGCGATCCACTTCTTCGACCCCGGCAACCCGAAGATGGCGGCCAAGGTGCCCGACATGGTCGGCACCGTGGACGTGCTGCTCGGCAATCTCGAGGACGCGGTCAAGGCGGAGAACAAGGAGATCGCGCGCGAAGGCCTGGTCAAGATCGCGCGGGAGACGGACTTCGGCCCTACTCAGCTGTGGACCCGGGTCAACTCGCTCGACTCCCCGTGGGTCCTCGACGACCTGACCACGCTGGTCACCGAGATCGGCGACAAGCTCGACGTGATCATGGTGCCGAAGGTGCAGGGTGCCGAGGACATCCACTACGTCGACCGGATCCTGGCCCAGCTCGAGGCGAAGGCCGGCCTGGAGAAGCCGCTGCTCGTGCACGCGATCCTCGAGACCGCCCGCGGCGTGGCGAACGTCGAGGAGATCTGCGGCTCGTCGCCGCGGATGCAGGGCCTGTCCCTCGGCCCGGCCGACCTGGCCGCCGACCGCCGGATGAAGACCACGCGCGTCGGCGGCGGCCACCCCGGCTACCTGGTGCGCCAGGACCCCCCGAAGAACACAGCCGGCGACATCGACAACGACGCAGTGCGGACGACGTACCAGCAGGACCTGTGGCACTACACGATCGCGCGGATGGTCGACGCCTGCGCGATGCACGGCATCTATCCGTACTACGGGCCGTTCGGCGACATCACCGACGTGGTGGCGTGCGAGGACCAGTTCCGCAACGCCTTCCTGCTCGGCTGCGTCGGCGCCTGGTCGCTGCACCCGAAGCAGATCGCGATCGCCAACAAGGTCTTCTCGCCGAGCGTCGACGACGTCAAGCACGCGCGCCGCGTGATCGCCGCGATGGGCGACGGCACCGGCGCGGTGATGCTCGACGGGAAGATGGAGGACGACGCGTCGGTCAAGCAGTGCAAGGTGATGGTCGCGCTGGCCGAGGAGCTGGCCGAGATCGACCCGGAGCTCAAGAAGTCCTACGACGCGATCGAGCTCGACGCATGAGCGACGTTCCGCGCGCGCCGCAGCGTCCTCTACATGCCCAGCTCCAACGAGCGCGCGCTCGAGAAGGCCAAGACCATCCCGTGCGACGGGCTGATCCTCGACCTCGAGGACGCCGTGGCGCCGGACGCGAAGCCGGCCGCCCGCGACAACGCGTGCGCGGCCGCCGCGTCGGGCGAGTACGGCAAGCGCGAGCTGACGATCCGGGTCAACGGCGCCGACACCGAGTGGCACGCCGACGACCTGAAGCGCCGCTTGCCAGGCCGGGCCGGACGCGATCGTCGTACCCAAGGTCAACAGCGCCGACGCGGTCCACGCGATCGTCGACGCGATGGCTGCCAACGGCGCCCCCGACCACACCAAGCTGTGGGCGATGGTGGAGACGCCGTACGCGATGCTGCACGCCGAGGAGATCGCGTCGGCCTCAGACCGGCTCGCGGTGCTGGTGATGGGCACCAACGACCTGGCCAAGGAGCTGTACGCCGAGCACGTGCCCGGCCGCCAGCCGCTGCTCACCGGTCTCGGCCTCGCGGTCCTCGCCGCCCGGGCCACCGGCAAGGCGATCATCGACGGCGTCTACAACGACGTGAAGGACCTCGACGGGTTCGCGGCCGAGTGCCGGCAGGGACGCGAGATGGGCTTCGACGGCAAGACCCTGATCCACCCCGGTCAGGTCGACGGCGCCAACGAGGCGTTCGCGCCGAGCGAGCAGGCGATCGAGGACGCCCGCGGGATCCTGCAGGCCTGGGAGGACGGCAGGGGCACCGGCGTGGTCACCTACAACGGCCGGATGATCGAGAACCTGCACGTCGAGTCGGCCCAGCGCACGCTGAGCATCCACGAGGCGATCGAGGCACTCAACGCCTGAGCATGCAACGCGCGTGTTCGGGTACCGGACCTCCCTCACCGCATATGGGAGGGAGTCTCAACATGGTGATCCTTGGAGTAGTACTGCTCATCATCGGCCTCGTCGCCAACATCCCGGTGCTGACGACGATCGGCGCGATCCTGGCCGTGGTCGGCCTGATCCTGAACCTGGTGCCGATCGGCGGCACCCGGCGTACGTACTACTAGTCCTGTTTCGGGCCCTGGCCGCGCAGCTTGTCGTCGAGCCAGAGCTTGACGCTTCCGGCGACCCCAGCGATGTCGTGGACGACCTTGCCCAGGGCATCCTGGGTCTGCCGGAACGTCTCTGAGTACGACGCCGCGGCGGCCTTGGCCGCCTCGCTGACCTTGGCATCGTCGTCGGCGTCGCGGCGCGGGTAGGCGCCGCCGAGGTAGGTCGTGTAGTCGCCGGTGTCGACCCAGCGGCGCAGTTCGGCCGCCCGCACCACCGCGAACGGGTGGCTGCGATTCTCGACCAGCAGCACCTTGAGCACCGAGTCGCGGAGGTCGGCGGCGTCGAGGTACTCAGAGCCCTGGGCGAAGAACGACGTGGTGTCGAGCTGGTCGATGTGGCCGCCGCTCGCCAGCTGCATGTGCACCCGGAACGCGGTCGCCGGGTCCTGGGTGGCGAGCAGCCCGGCCCGGTCGGCGGACAGCTCGGCCTTGCGCGACCACTCGAACAGCGCGGCGACGATCGCGCGCAGCCCGAGCGCCCCCAAGGGGATCGCGGCCAGGGCGCCGCTGAGCACGAGCAGCCGCTGCAGCAGGGTCTGGTAGACGGCGTGCCCGCTGATCGCGTGGCCGAGCTCGTGCCCGATCACGAACCGGAGCTCCTCCTCGTCGAGCAGGTCGACGAGGCCGGAGTTGAGCACGATGAACGGCTTGTTCATGCCGACCGTCATCGCGTTCGGCGATCGGGTTGGCGGAGACGTAGAGCTCGGGGACCTCGTCGGCGTCGAGCACCCGCGCGACGTCCTGGAGCAGGTAGTGCAGCGTCGGGAACTGGCGCTCGTCGACGCGGATGGCCGACGCCAGCACGACCAGCCGGAAGGCGCGCTCGTTGAACAGCCCGGACACGGCCTTGAGCACGGTGTCGAAACCCTTGAGCTTGCGCAGCGCCACCAGCGCCCCGCGATCGGCGGGATGCTCCCAGGCCATGGAGCTGATGTCGGTGAGGGTGACCCGGGTCCGGGCCGGCTGGCTCGTCATGCCCGCAACTGTTGCACGGAACCCCGCACCCGTCCGGCTCGTCGGAAAGGACATGACCCGGATCGTCTCGGCCGCCGCACTCGTCGTACTCCTGGGCTCGATGGCGGCCTGTTCGGACGACGACGACGAGTCGTCGACGGCCACCGACCCGGCCGGTACGACGCAGCTGGAGTTCACCGAGCAGGGCGGCTGTGGCGACGCCTACTTCTGGACCACCACTGCCGACGGCGAGCACGCGGTCGTGATCAGCGCCGAGCTGCGCGACCGGTCCGCCACCGAGGAGACCGTCCTCGACGTCGACCTGCCCGACCCTGCCGTCGACGTGTCGCTCTGGGAGGGCACCGAGCTGACGTCCCGGATGTGCAACGACCTGATCCAGGGCGAGGTGACCGAGGAGACCCCCGTGGTCGAGGGTCACCTCACGATCACCCTCCAGCCTCGCCCCGAGGAGTCCGGCGACCTGGTCGACGGCAAGGCCGTGCTCACTGGCCTGGTCGCCGAGGACGGCACCGAGTTGCCGGACCTCGACCTCAAGACCACCAGCATCGGGTTCTACGCCGGCTGACGGGATAGTCCGCCGCGACTTGGCACCCCTAGACGCGCCAGATCGGGGTGCCGTACGCGGCGGACTATCCGTTCGTCGCTGCATCGGGATGCGGACGCCGCGCTCGGCGGCGACCTCGTCGGCGCGCTCGTAGCCCGCGTCGACGTGCCGGATCACGCCCATGCCCGGGTCGTTGGTGAGCACCCGCTCGATCTTCTGCGCGGCCAGCGTCGGTGCCGTCGGCGACGCACACCTGGCCGGCGTGGATCGAGCGGCCGATGCCGACGCCGCCGCCGTGGTGGATCGACACCCACGATGGCGCCGGACGCGGTGTTGACCAGCGCGTTGAGCAGCGGCCAGTCGGCGATCGCGTCGGAGCCGTCGAGCATCGCCTCGGTCTCGCGGTACGGCGACGCGACCGACCCGCAGTCGAGGTGGTCGCGGCCGATCACGATCGGCGCCTTGAGCTCGCCCGAGGCCACCATCTCGTTGAACTTCAGCCCGGCCAGGTGGCGCTCGCCGTACCCCAGCCAGCAGATCCGCGCGGGCAGGCCCTGGAACGCGACCCGCTCGCCGGCCATCGTGATCCACTTGCGCAGCCGCTCGTTGTCGGGGAACAGCTCGAGGATCGCGCGGTCGGTCGCGGCGATGTCGGCGGGGTCGCCGGAGAGCGCGGCCCAGCGGAACGGGCCCTTGCCCTCGCAGAACAGCGGCCGGATGTACGCCGGCACGAAGCCCGGGAACTCGAAGGCCCGGTCGTAGCCGCCCTTGCGGGCCTCGTCGCGGATCGAGTTGCCGTAGTCGAAGACCTCGGCGCCCTTGTCCTGGAACTCCACCATCGCCCGGACGTGCGCGGCCATCGCCGCCTGGGCGGCCTTGGTGAAGCCGACCGGGTCCGCCTCGCGCTGGCGTCTCCCAGTCCTCGAACGGCGACGCCGACCGGCAGGTAGAACAGCGGGTCGTGCGCCGAGGTCTGGTCGGTGACGATGTCGATCGGCGCGTCCTGCGCGAGCAGCGCGGGCACCATCTCGGCGGCGTTGCCGAGCACGCCGATCGACAGCGGCTTCCGGGCGTCGCGCGCCTCGACCGCCAGCTCGACGCGCGTGCTCCAGCGAGTCGGCCTGGACGTCGAGGTAGCGGTGCTCGATCCGGCGGGTGATCCGCGACTGGTCGCACTCGATGCAGATCGCGACGCCGTCGTTCATCGTGACGGCGAGCGGCTGGGCGCCGCCCATGCCGCCGAGCCCGGCGGTCAGCGTGATCGTCCCGGCGAGCGTGCCGCCGAACGACTTGTCGGCGACCGCCGCGAACGTCTCGAAGGTGCCCTGCAGGATGCCCTGGGTGCCGATGTAGATCCACGAGCCGGCGGTCATCTGGCCGTACATCGTCAGGCCGAGGTCCTCGAGCCGGCGGAACTCCTCCCAGTTGGCCCAGTCGCCGACCAGGTTGGAGTTCGCGATCAGCACCCGCGGCGCCCACTCGTGGGTGCGCATGACGCCGACCGGCTTGCCGCTCTGCACGAGCATCGTCTCGTCGTCGCGCGAGGTCGCGCAGCGTGCGCACCAGGGCGTCGTACGACTCCCAGTTGCGGGCGGCCTTGCCGGTGCCGCCGTAGACGACGAGGTCCTCGGGGCGCTCGGCGTTCTCGGGGTCGAGGTTGTTCATCAGCATCCGCAGCGGCGCCTCGGTCTGCCACGACCGCGCGGTCAGCTCGGTGCCGCGGGCGGCGCGGATGCTCTGCCGGTCGCTGGGGTTCATCGCAGTTCTCCGATCACTGTCTTCGACGGCGCTGAGGACGGCGCCGGACTGGACGAGCGCGACGGCCGCCTCGATCTCGGGGGACAGGTGCCGGTCGGGGCCGGGGCCCTCGACGCCCGCGGCGCGGAGCAGCGCGGATCACGGCGGCGGTGGCCGGCGACGGCTCGAGCGGCGCGCGCAGGTCGAGGGCGCGGGCGGCGGTGAGCATCTCGATCGCGACGCACCCGGGTGAGCCCGTCGACCGAGCGGCGCAGCTTGCGGGCCGCCGACCAGCCCATCGAGACGTGGTCCTCCTGCATCGCGCTCGACGGGATCGAGTCGACGCTGCCGGGTCGGCGAGCCGCTTGAGCTCGGAGACGATCGCGGCCTGGGTGTACTGCGCGATCATGTGGCCGCTGTCGACGCCCGGGTCGTCGGCGAGGAACGGCGGCAGCCCGTGGTTGCGGGACTTGTCGAGGAACCGGTCGGTACGCCGCTCGCTGATCGAGGCCACGTCGGCGACGGCGATCGCCAGGAAGTCGAGCACGTAGGCGACCGGCGCGCCGTGGAAGTTGCCGTTGGACTCGACCCGGCCCTCGTCGGGCAGCACGACCGGGTTGTCGACGGCGGAGGCCAGCTCGCGGTCGGCCACCGTCGCGGCGTACTCGACGGTGTCGCGGGCCGCGCCGTGCACCTGCGGCGAGCAGCGCAGCGAGTAGGCGTCCTGGACCCGGTTGCAGTCGGGGCCGCGGTGGGAGGCGACGACGCCGGAGTCGGCGAGCAGCGCGACGCAGGTTGGCCGCCGAGGCGGCCTGGCCCGGATGCGGCCGGAGCGCCTGGAGGTCGGCGGCGAAGACCCGGTCGGTGCCGAGCTGGCCCTCGACGCGACATCGCGGCGGCGATGTCGGCGGCCTGCGGAGCAGCCGGCGCAGGTCGTGCGATCGCGAGCACCAGCATGCCGAGCATCCCGTCGGTGCCGTTGATCAGCGCCAGCCCCTCCTTGGCGGCCAGCTCGACCGGCGTCAGCCCGGCCGCGGCGAGCGCGTCGGCGGCCGGGACGAGCCGGCCCTCGGCGTCGCGCACCTCGCCCTCGCCCATCAGCGCGAGCGCGCAGTGCGCGAGCGGCGCGAGGTCGCCGGAGCAGCCGAGCGAGCCGTACTCGTGCACGACCGGGGTGATGCCGTGGGTGAGCAGCCCGGCGAGCAGCCGCGCGGTCTCGAGCCGGATGCCGGTGTGGCCGGTCGCCAGCGTCGAGAGCCGCAGCAGCATCAGCGCGCGGACCACCTCGCGCTCGACCTCGGGGCCGGAGCCGGCGGCGTGCGAGCGCACCAGCGAGCGCTGCAGCTGGGCGCGCATCTCGGTCGGGATGTGCCGGGTCGCCAGCGCGCCGAAGCCGGTCGAGATGCCGTACGCCGGCGTGGGCGCCGCGGCGAGCTCCTCGACCACCGCGCGCGAGCGCTCGATCGCGGCGACCGCGTCGTCGCCGAGCTCGACACCGGCGCCGTCGCGGGCGACCGCGACCACGTCCTCGAACGACACCGGGCCGGTGCCGACGGTGACGGTGCGCGGAGTCTGCATGCTCATCCGATTCCACTCCCGCCGCGGCCGCGGCGCCAGACTCCGGACGGCGTCGCAGTCTCGGATCTCAGACCGATCGGCTCTACGCTGACCAGGTGACGCCAGGTGCCGGCCGCCACGCGCGCCCTCCGGGTGCTGCGCTTCCTCGCCTCCCAGCCGGAGCCCGTCGCCGCTGGACCGGATCGCCCGGCCTGCGACCTGCCGCGGTCAGCACGGCGTACCACCTGCTCAACGCGATGATCGCCGAGGGCTTCGTGATCCACCTCGCGGACGAGCACCGCTACGGCCTGGGCGTCGCGGCGTTCGAGGTCGGCAGCGGGTACGCCCGCCAGGCGCCCCTGCAGCGGATCGCGCGCCGGCCGCTCGCCGCGCTCGTCGACCAGGTCGGCGAGAGCGCCCACCTCGCGGTGCTGCACGGCCGCGACGTCCTCTACGTCGTCGAGGAGCGCGCGCCGCGCCGGCCCTCGCTGGTCACCGACGTCGGCGTACGGCTGCCGGCGCACCTCACCGCCAGCGGCCGGGCGATCCTCGCGGCGCTGCCCGCCCCGCAGGTCCGGGCGCTCTACCCCTCCGCCGACGCGTTCGTCGACCGGCACGGCGTCGGCCCGCAGTCGCTCAGCGCGCTGCGGCGCCTCCTCGCCGACACCCGGCGCCGCGGGTACGCCGTCGAGGACGGCGAGGTGACTCCCGGCCTCGCGAGCGTCGCCGCCGTCGTCCGCGATCACAACGGGCACCCGGTCGCCGGACTGGCCGTGACGTACGCCGACGGCGGGCCTGAGCGGCTGACCGGCCCGGTGATCTCGACAGCAGCGGCACTGACCGAAAGACTCGGGGGCGTAACCGACGTCACCGCGGAGCCGTTGTCACCCCGGGATCGTCGTCAGAAGGAGACGTCCATGAGTCCGCTCGCCCGCCGTTCACGGCGCCGGCTTGTCTGGTCGGGGACCGTGGCCGCCGCCGTCGTGGCCTCCGCTCTCACCATCCCCACGTCCGGAGCCGGGTCGGGCACGACCAGCGTCGCCCAGACCAACGAGGCTCGCGCAGCCGCCCTCGGCCTGCCGCACCAGGACCCGCCCGGCACCCCGCCGCACACCCACAACGACCCGGCCACCAAGAACCTGATCTCCCGGGCCGGCGAGGTCGGCCGCAACGCCCAGGACCCGACGACCGCTGCCGAGCGCCTGGCCGCCGCCGCCTACGTCGCCGCCGAGCGCGCCCGCCCCGACCCGAAGCTGCGGAAGGCGGCGCTACCGACGAGGACCAAGGTCCCGCGGACGCGGTACGCGATGGCCAACGGCTGCTACTCGCTCGCCGGCCAGCCCATCTACTTCAAGCCCACGACGCTCGGCGTCTACCTCCTCTTCGACAAGCGCCGCCAGTTCGTGACCGCGGGCGGTCGGGCCGCCGCGCCGAGCCCGCAGACCGAGTGGACGGCGCGCAAGATCGGCAACAAGTTCGCCTTCACCAACGGCGGCAAGAAGCTGCGGGTCCGCGGCAGCGACCGGTTCGCGCTCAGGGTCACGAAGGGCTGTGCCCGCTACCCCGAGTCCGCGATCAACATCCACGGGGCGCCGTTCGCCGGCGTCACGCCGTACCAAGAGGTGCGCGGGTACGTCGACGGGCACACCCACGGGATGGCGTTCGAGTTCCTCGGCGGCCGGGTGCACTGCGGCAAGCCCTGGGACAAGTACGGCGCGCCGTACGCGCTGCAGGACTGCCCCGACCACACCAACACCGGGGGCTACGGCGCGATCCTCGAGACGTTCTTCGCCGGCGGCCTCGGGCACGACCCGGTCGGCTGGCCGACGTTCAAGGACTGGCCGGCCCCGAACTCGCTGACCCACGAGGGCACCTACTACCGCTGGCTCGAGCGGGCCTGGCGGGGCGGGCAGCGGCTGTTCGTCAACCTGCTCGTCGAGAACAACAAGCTGTGCCAGATCTACCCGCTGAAGCGGAACTCCTGCGACGACATGGACTCGATCCGGCTGCAGGCCCGGGACATGTACAAGATGCAGAACTACATCGACGCCCAGGCCGGCGGCCCGGGCAAGGGCTTCTACCGGATCGTCAAGGATCCCTTCGAGGCGCGCCGCGTGATCAACGCCGGGAAGATGGCCGTGGTCATGGGCATCGAGACCAGCGTGCCGTTCGGCTGCACGATCAAGTTCGACCGGCCGGCCTGCTCCGCCAAGGAGATCAACCGGCAGCTCAACGAGGTGCACAAGCTCGGCGTGCGTCAGATGGAGCTCGTCAACAAGTTCGACAACGCGCTGTCCGGCGTTGCCGGCGACCAGGGCGAGACCGGCCTGATCGTCAACAGCGCCAACTTCCTCGAGACCGGTTCGTTCTGGGACATGCGGCACTGCGAGCCCGCCGACGGCGAGAGCCACGACAACAACCAGATCGCCCTCCCCGACATCAGCGCCGGGCAGCAGGACGCGCTCTTCGGCGCGATCGGCCAGCTGTTCGGAGCGCTGGGCACCGCCGTGCTCCCGCTCTACCCGACGCCCGACCACTGCAACAACCGCGGCCTCACCGACCTCGGCGCGTTCACGGTCCGCGGCCTGGCCAAGCGCAAGATGATCTTCGACCCGGACCACATGAGCGTGAAGGGTCGCCGTTCGGCGATGAACCTGATCGAGAAGCTGGACTACCCGGGCGTCATCTCCTCGCACTCCTGGGCCACCCCCGACGCCTACCCCCGCGTCTACGAGGCAGGCGGGTTCATCACGCCGTACGCCGGCGACTCGACGGGCTTCGTCAAGAAGTGGCGCGAACACATCGGCTGGGCGGACAACCGCTACTACTGGGGCATCGGGTTCGGCGCCGACATCAACGGGCTCGGCGCGCAGGGCGACCCGCGCGGCAAGAACGTCCGCAACAAGGTTGCCTACCCGTTCCGCGGGTTGGGCGGCGTCCGCATCGACAAGCAGCACGCGGGCAAGCGCGTCTACGACATCAACGCGGACGGGGTCGCGCAGTACGGGCTGTACCCCGACTGGGTCGAGGACCTCTCGAAGGTCGCCGGCAAGGACGGGTCGAAGATCGCCGACGACATGGCCCGTGGCGCCGAGGCCTACCTGCAGATGTGGGAGCGCGCGGAGGGTATCGCGGCCGACTCGTGCCGCAACCCGAAGCTCCGCAAGCCGCTTGCGACGGTGCACCGCTTGGTGCGGCCGGGCATGAGCACGCTCGCCGTGATGCGAGCCGTGGGCCAGCCGTTCAGCCGGCTCGGGTCGACGTACGGCATCTGCGCGACGCGCGGCAGCGACAACAACGTCCGGGTCACGATCCGCTTCGGCGGGAGCGGCAGGGTGACCCAAGTTACCCCTCGGTAGGATTCTTCTCACGCGAGCAGGGCACCGGGCACCGTTCGCGGAGCCCTAGGCTCTGCCGCATCGAAGACCGCAACCCCGGCGACCGCCGGACGGATGGGGAGTGACGAAGTGGATCTGTGGGTGTTGGTGATCGGTCTGTTGGGGACCATCGTCGCCCTGGCGATCACCGGACGGCGGGTGCTCTACCTGTTCCGGCTGATCTCGAGCGGCCAGCCGGCCCCCGATCGGATCGCCGGTGTCACCAAGCGGCTCGGCCGGGCGGTCGTGACCCAGGTTGTCGAGGTGTTCGGGCAGAAGAAGCTGCTCAAGTGGTCGATCCCCGGCGCCGCGCACTTCTTCGTGTTCTGGGCATTCCTGATCCTCGGCACCGTCTACCTCGAGGCCTACGGCATCCTGCTCTCGCGCAACCCCGAGTGGTCGATCCCGTTGGTCGGGCACTGGGACCTGCTCGGCTTCGCCCAGGACTTCATCGCGCTCATGGCCGTCGTCGGCATCGTCACCTTCGCCGCGATTCGGCTCCGGGAGACGCCCGAGAAGCTCGGCCGCAAGTCCCGATTCTCGGGCTCGCACCTCGGCGGAGCCTGGCTCGTGCTGTTCATGATCTTCAACGTCATCTGGACGCTGTTCCTCTTCCGCGGGGCGTCCGCGGCCGCCGGCAACTTCCCGTACGGCGACGGTGCGTTCATGTCGAACGCGCTCGGGGAGGTCCTGCCGCACTCAGAGACCCTCGAGGGCGTCGGGCTGCTCCTGCACATCGGCATCATGCTGGTGTTCCTCGTCGACGTGGTGCACTCCAAGCACCTGCACATCTTCGTGGCGCCGCTCAACGTCCTGTTCTCGCGACGTCCGCAGGCGCTGGGCGCCGCCAAGCCGCTGATGAACGACGGCAAGCCGCTCACCCTCGACGACGTCGACGACCTCGACGAGGACGCCAAGCTCGGCGTCGGCTCGATCGAGGACTTCAGCTGGAAGGGTCTGCTCGACTTCGCGACCTGTACCGAGTGCGGGCGCTGCCAGTCGCAGTGCCCGGCGTGGAACACCGAGAAGCCGTTGTCGCCGAAGATGCTGGTCCTGATGCTGCGCGACCACGCGATGGCGAAGGGACCGGCCATCCTGGCCGGTCCGGATGCCGACCGGGACTCGCTGCCGGCCTCGGCCGTCGCGGAGCTCGACCGCCCGCTCGTCGGCGAGACCGAGGGCTACGCCTGGGAGCCCACCGGCGGCGCGGTGATCGATACCGACGTGCTGTGGTCCTGCGTGACCTGCGGCGCCTGCGTCAACCAGTGCCCCGTCGACATCGAGCACGTCGACCACATCATCGACATGCGCCGCTACCAGGTGCTCGTGGAGTCCAACTTCCCCGCTGAGCTCAACGGGCTGTTCAAGGGCATGGAGAACAAGGGCAACCCCTGGAACATGTCCGCCACCGCCCGGATGGACTGGGCCAAGGACCTGCCGTTCGACGTCAAGGTCGTCGGCGAGGACATCGAGTCGCTGGACGAGGTCGAGTGGCTGTTCTGGGTCGGCTGCGCCGGTGCCTACGAGGACCGCGCGAAGAAGACCACCCGCGCAGTCGCCGAGCTGCTCGACATGGCCGGCGTGACCTTCGGCGTACTCGGCAACGGCGAGACCTGCACCGGCGACTCCGCCCGACGGGCCGGCAACGAGTTCCTGTTCCAGGGCCTGGCCCAGCAGAACGTCGAGACGTTCAAGGAGCACAAGGTCAAGAAGGTCGTCTCGACCTGCGCGCACTGCTTCAACACCTTGAAGAACGAGTACAAGGAGTTCGGGATCGAGCTCGAGGTCGTGCACCACACCCAGCTGCTCAACCGGCTGGTGCGCGAGGGAAAGCTGACCCCGATCAAGGACGGCGACGGCGCGCACCAGCGCTCCATCACCTACCACGACCCGTGCTACATCGGTCGCCACAACGGCGTGTACTCACCGCCGCGCGAGCTGCTGCAGGTGCTGCCCGGGGCCGACTTCGTCGAGATGGAGCGCAACTCCGAACGGTCCTTCTGCTGCGGCGCCGGTGGCGCCCGGATGTGGATGGAAGAGACCATCGGCGAGCGGATCAACAACAACCGCACCAACGAGGCCGTCGCCACCGGCGCCGACCAGATCGCAGTGGGGTGCCCGTTCTGCCGGGTGATGCTCTCCGACGGCCTCACCGCCGCTCAGTCCGACGGCACCGCCCGCGAAGAGGTCGAGGTCCTCGACGTCGCACAGATGCTGCTCGCCTCGGTCAAGGGCGAGGTGGCCACCCGCCGCCGGCCCGGCGAGGGCGGCGCAGCGGCCCCAGCGGCCGCTGCTGATCCGGCGGTACGGCGACGGCCACCTCACCCAGACCGAGCCGACAACCACTGAGGAAGAGGCGCCCGCCAAGCCGGCCACTCGGGCGGCGGCTCGCTGTTCGACATGGGCGGCGACGCCGAGCCCGAGAAGAAGGCGGAGCCGAAGCGAAGGCCGAGCCCGCAGCCACCGGCGGTGGCTCCCTGTTCGACCTCGGCGGCGACGAGCCCGAGGCGAAGAAGGATGAGCCGGCCGCTCCCGAACCGGAGCCGGAGGCGAAGGCCGAGCCCGAGCCTGAGCCGAAGGCGGAAGTCCCGTCCGGCGGCTCGCTCTTCGACATCGCTGCCTCCGAGCCGGAGCCTGCGAAAGCGGAGCCCGAGGCAAAGGCCGAGCCCGAGCCAGAGCCCGAGACGGAGGCAGAGGCGAAGGAAGAACCGAAGTCCGAGATCCCGGACGGCGGCTCCCTCTTCGACATCGCGTCCTCAGGCGCCTCGGTCAGCGAGGCCGCCACCCAGGCCGCCTCCGACGAGCCCGAAGCCGAGCCGGACCCAGAGCCGGAGCCGGAAGCAGAGCCCGAGCCCGAACCGGAAGCGAAGCAAGAGGAGAAGCAAGAGGAGAAGCCGAAGCCGGCGAGCAGCGGCGAGGCCCACCAGCCGAAGACCGACGCCGACATCAACGACTCCGGCTCACTCTTCGACCTCTGAGGTCGGACTCTCCGGCACCCGCACGGGACGCAGCCACGCCCAGGCGATGAAGGCAGCGGACGCGACGGCCATGGCGAGGCCGGCCCAGAGGTTGGCGTTGACGTCGCCGGTCTTCTCGCCCTCCTGGTCGCCGAAGAGACCCATGAGCAGCAGGATCACGCCGTAGATCCCGAGCAGCGCGCCGATGATGTTGCGGATGTCGAGGATGCCGGCGGTGTGCCGGCGCTCGGGTGCCTTGATGGGCGGTGGGGGCTTCGCCATGAGTCTCGCTCCTTAGAAGATCATGTTGAGGATGACGACCATGACCAGCGCGATGCCGGCGAGCGGCAGGGTGCGCTGGTACCAGGGACGGGAGGCCTCGTCGGGGTCGACCAGGTCCTCCTTCGGAGTCTCGGAGTAGACGAGGCCCTTGAGCTCCTCGACGGGTTTCGGCTTCGTGACGAGCGAGACCGCGACGCTCAGCACGACGTCGACGACGAACGCCACGCTCGCAGCGAGGAACGCCGCACCCTGCCCGGCCAGCGGGATGACCCCGGTGCTCCAGGATCCGAAGGCGTCCTCGGTCAGGAACGCGATCGCGACGGCCGACAGGGTGCCGGCCACCAGGCCAACCCACCCTGCGGTCGCGGTCATCCGCTTCCAGAACATGCCCACGATGAAGGTCGCGAACAACGGCGCGTTGAAGAACCCGAACAGCACCTGGAGGTAGTCCATGATGTTGGAGAAGTTCGACGCCAGGCCCGCCGTGAAGATCGCGATGACCGTGGCCGCCACCGTCGCCACCCGTCCGACGCGCAGGTAGTAGCCGTCGTCGCGCTCCTTGGCGACGTACCGCTCCCAGAGGTCGTAGCTCAGGACCGTGTTGAACGCCGAGATGTTGGCCGCCATACCAGCCATGAACGCCGCCATCAGACCCGCGATCGCCACCCCGAGCAGGCCGTTGGGCAGCAGGTCCCGCATCAGATAGAGGAGTGAGTCGTTGAAGGTGACGTCGCCCTCGGCGCCACCGCTCACCGCATCGCCGGCCTTCACCCCGGCGATCTCGGTGACCAGGACCGCGGCGATCATGCCGGGCACGATCGTGATGAACGGGACGAACATCTTCGGGAAGGCACCGATGATCGGCGTCTTGCGCGCCGAGGAGATCGAGTCGGATGCCATCGCCCGCTGCACCTCGACGAAGTTGGTCGTCCAGTAGCCGAACGACAGCACGAAGCCCAGGCCGAAGACGATGCCCACCACCGACCACACGTCCGACGAGAGTCCGGACAGGGCGTTGCCCGGCCAGGAGTTCAGCTGCTCGGCGGCGGTGGCGCTGTCGGGGTTCTTGCTCGCCGCGTCCGTGATCTTGTCGGTGAGCCCGTCCCAGCCCCCGACCTTGTGCAGACCGAGGAGGGTCAGCGGCACCAGCGCCGCCACGATCACGAAGAACTGCAGCACCTCGTTGTAGATCGCGGCGCTCAGCCCGCCGAGCGTGATGTACGAGAGCACCACCGCGGCCGCGACGACCAGCGCCACCCAGAGCGGCCAGCCGAGGAGCGCGTTGATGATCGTGCCGAGCAGGTAGAGGTTGATGCCGGCGATCAGCAGCTGCGCCACCGCGAACGAGATCGCGTTGACCAGATGCGCTCCGGTCCCGAATCTCCGGCGCATGAACTCCGGCACCGAGCGCACCTTCGAGCCGTAGTAGAACGGCATCATCACGACGCCGAGGAAGAGCATCGCCGGGATCGCGCCGACCCAGAAGTAGTGCACGGTCGGCAGCCCGAACTCCGCACCGGACGCCGACATCCCCATGATCTCGACCGCGCCGAGGTTCGCCGAGATGAACGCCAGCCCGGTCACCCAGGCCGGCAGTGATCGTCCGGACAGGAAGAAGTCGATGGAGTCCGACACCTGCCGCCGGGCGAGCGCGCCGATGGTCAGCACGAACGCGAAGTAGACGAAGACGATCAGGTAGTCGACGAAGCTGGCATCGATGATCGTGTCGCTGGCGAACGGCACGACTGAAACAGCCGTCATGGACGGTCCTTTCCCCGAGAAGCACGGTCAGTACCCAGGGATCGAGTTCGATACCCCCACCCCGTCATGACGCCACCCTGCGCCAGTCTGGCGTCACTCTGACCTTGACATGACGTCATAGTGGTGTCACAGTGGTGCCCATGGACATCACGCCGTACGTCGACAGCCTCCGCAAGGACCTTGCCGCTGCTGTCGAGGGAGCCAGCGACGAGATCCGCCAGGCCGCGGAGCGGATCGGTTTCGCGCTCGACCCGGCGACCCGGCTGGCCCTCATGGAGGCGATCTCCCAGGCGGCGTCCGAGATCACCGCCGAGATGCCCACCGGTGGCGTCGACGTCCGGCTGGACGGCCGCGACCTCGACTTCGTCGTACACGGCGGCGTTCCGGCGCCACCCGAGCCGCCCGCACCGCCGCCCCCGCCGGCGCCCCCGGAGGAGGAAGGCGGCGTCGTCCGGATCACGCTCCGGCTCCCCGAGTCGGTGAAGGCCAAGGCCGAGGAGTCCGCCAACCAGGCCGGGCAGTCGCTCAACACCTGGCTCGTCAACATCGTCCGCGCCGCCACCCGCGACGGCGCGATCGACGTCGACCTCGACCTGTCCAGCATCTCGTTCCCCGGCGCCGACCTGTTCGGAGGCCGGAGGCCCGGCGGCCGAAGGATGACCGGCTGGGTCTGACCCAACCCACCACCCACAACCCCCACCAAGGGACCGGCACCCCGCCGGCCCCGCGGATCACCTACACCCTGGAGCAGCCATGACCACCCACAAGTTCGACACCGACAAGCCCGTGGACCTGTACGTCGAGAACGGCAGCGGCACGGTGAAGGTGCAGGCCGACGAGACCGCCGAGACGGTCGTCGAGATCAGTGGACGGCACGCGGACGAAGCCACCGTCCGTCAGAACGGTGATCAGGTCAGCGTGATCGCGCCCAAGATGCGTACCGGCTTCCTCGGCGGCGACCACCAGCTCGACATGACGATCACCGTCCCGTCGGACAGCACCCTGGCCATCAAGACCGGCAGCGCCGACGTGACCGCCCGCGGCAGCTACCGCTCGGGTCAGGTCAAGAGCGGGTCCGGCGACGTCTCGATCGAGATCTTCGACGGCCCCGCGGTCGTCGAGACCGGCAGTGGCGACGTCCGCATCGACACCGCCGACCAGGAGCTGCGGATCAAGAGCGGCTCCGGCGACATCCGCGTGCAGTACGCCGGCGGCGCGGTCGCGATCTCCACCGGTTCCGGTGACGTCGAGATCGGCACCAGCAACGCCCCGGCCGTGATCAAGACCGGGTCGGGCGACCTGAGCGTGGTCGAGTCGCGCGACGACGTCGCGATGACGACCGGCAGCGGCGACTTCGTGATCCGCACCGCCACCCGCGGCCGGCTCACGGCCAAGGGCGCGTCCGGCAACGTCCACGTCGGCATCCCGGCCGGCGTGCCCGTCTGGACCGACGTCTCCACCGTCTCCGGCGCCATCAGGTCCAGCCTGCAGGGCGCCGGCGAGCCCGAAGAGGGCGCCGACCACATCGAGTTGCGCGCCAAGATCGTGAGCGGCGACATCGTGCTCACCCAGGTCTGAGAGTCAGAGAGGAGGTACGACGATGAGCGACACCCTGCATGGCCTCGAGACGCAGCTGCGTCAGGCCGAGATCCGCCGGGCGACCGCCGACTACGCGCGGCACGGCCGGACCACCCCGCCCGCCGCCCCCAGCCGCCACCGCCTGGCCGAGCGACTGCGCCGGATGGCGGACCGGCTGGACGGCTGACGTCGAAAATGGGCGAACCTGTACCCGCGGTAACAGATACCCAGGAGGCTCGGTGCGTCGCAGTGCAGTGCTTGTCATCCCCGCGCTCACCCTCGCGCTCCTCGCCCCCGCACCGGCGGCAGTCGCGACCCTGCCGGCCCCGGCTGCCGCGTCCGCGGCGCCACCGGCGGCAGCGGCCGACGGCTGGGAGCCCCGCCCGGAGCAGTACAGCAAGACCGTCACCCGCAAGGACCTGAAGATCCGGATGAACGACGGGGTCATCCTGCGCGGCGACGTGACTCTGCCGGTCGGGAAGAAAGGCAAGCCCGTCACCAGCGGCCTCCCGACGATCGTCACGGTCACGGCCTACAACAAGACGGTCCTCGCCGCTGGCGGCGGCGCGGTCCTGTCCGGTGGCGACCCGAAGTACCTCGTCAAGCGCGGCTACGCCCAGCTCACCGTCGACGCCCGCGGCACTGGATCCTCCGAGGGCATCTGGGGCGCGTTCAGCGCTCGCGAGGCCAAGGACGCCGCGGCGATCGTCGCCTGGGCGCACCGTCAGCCATGGAGCAACGGCCGGGTCGGCATGACCGGCGCGTCGTACATGGGCATCAGCCAGATCTTCGCCGCGGCCCGGCATCCCGCCGGGCTGAAGGCGATCTTCCCGCTGGTCCCGGGCGCCGACGTGTATCGCGACATCGTCGCCTCCGGTGGGCAGATCGACGTCGGCTTCATCCCGCTGTGGCTGGGCGTGGTCACCGGCACCGGGCTGATCCCGCCGGCGTACGGCCTGGACGAACCGGTCAACGGGTTCAAGATGCTCACCGACCACCTGAGCACCGCCGTCACGTTCACCCTGCCGTTGATGGCGCAGGCGATCCTCGGCGGCGATCCGGCGTACGACGGCCCGTTCTACCGCGAGCGCTCACCGATCAACGTCATCGACAAGGTACGGGTGCCGACGTTCCTCGTCGGCGGCGAGCACGACCTGTTCCAGCGCGGCACCCCGATGCTGTTCGAGCGGCTGCAGCAGAACGGCGTCCCGACCCGGATGATCTGGGGTCCGTGGGACCACCTGCAGGGCTCCTCGGGTGAGGAGATTCCGCGCGCCGGATACGGCACGCTCTCCGAGCTCCAGCTGCGGTGGTTCGACCGCTACGTCCGCGGCCGCAAGGACGCGAAGCTGCTGAGCGACATCAAGCCGCTCACCTACTTCGAGCAGGGATCGAATCGCTGGGTCCACACCCCGCGATGGATCGCGAACGACCTGCACGCCGTCACCTTCCGCCTCTCCGGTTCCGCGCGCGTCGGCGGCCGCGTGGCCCTGCTCACCCGGGGCAAGGCCAAGGCGGGCAGCTCGGTCGTACCGCCCGTTCCGGTCACTGGCCTGTGCACCCGATCCGCCAACCAGTGGACCGCGGGCGTCCCGCGGCTCATCTTCGAGGACCTTCCCTGCTTCAAGAACAACCGGCTCAACGACTACGGCGGCGTGGTCTTCGAGACCGCCCCGATGCAGAAGAAGCTCCGGATCCAGGGCCCGATCAACGCCCGACTCTTCGCCTCCACGATCACCGGCGACGGGATGCTGTCGGTCGCCGTCGAGGACGTCGCCCCCAACGGCAAGGTCACGCGGATCACCGGCGGCTGGCAGGTCATCTCCCAGCGCAAGCTGGCCAAGCAGCGCTCGCGCTACCTCGACGGGAAGCTGATCCAGGCCTACCACCCGTTCACCCGCGCCTCGAAGGCGAAGCTGGCGCGCGGCAAGGTGGCGCCCATCGACGTGGAGATCTTCCCGACCGGTGCGGCGATCCTGCCCGGGCACCGGCTGCGGCTGAGCATCCAGGCGTTCGACATCCCGCACCTGCTGCCCGACCGCTGCCGGACCTGATCCCGCAGCTCTCACCGGTGACGGTCCACGTGTCGAAGCGCCACCGGTCGGTGCTGACGCTGCCGGTGCGCTGAGTCAGGAGCGCATCGCGACGCCGAGCCGCCAGTAGCCCATGAAGGCCACCTGGTGCCGGTCGATGCCGAGGTCCCGCACCAGCGCCCGGCGCAGGCCGGTCACCATCGACGACTCCCCCGCGATCCACGCGTAGAGGTCGTCGAAGTCGTGCCCGACCACGCGCACGGCCGCGTCGACGTCCTCACCCGAGGACGAGTACGTCGGCGTCTCCCACAGGTCCGGGTCGATCTCCTCGACCACCGGCTCGGTCGGCTCCTCGCCGAGGTGCTCGAGCACCGCGGCGTGGATCGCCTCGGCCCGCGGCCCGCCGTCCCGCGGCAGCCAGTGCACCTCGACGCCCTCCGGGCACTGCAGCGGGAGTACGTCGTCAGCGACCGGCACCTCCAGGAACACCGCGCCCCGGGCGGTCGGGGGCAGGCACTCGAGGATGCCCGCGACGGCCGGCACCGCGGTCTCGTCGCCGACCAGCAGCAGCCGCGTCGCCGTACCGGGCGCGAACTCGATGCCACCGAACGGCACCCCGCGCAGCGGCGCCATCGTGATCACCCGCTGGCCCACCGCGGCGTTCGCGCCCCATTCGCCGCCGGGGCCGGACGCGTCGCCGTGCCCGTGGACCACGAAGTCGACGACCATCCGGGTGTCCACGCCGCTCCCGCGGAGCGCCCGGATCGTGTAGGTGCGCATCGCCCCGCGCTCGTTCCTCGGGGATGTCCAGCCAGGTCTCGAACCAGGACTCGTCGGCACCCTCGAACGACGGCAGCCGACCGGCCGCGTTCGGGAAGATCAGCTTGATCCGCTGGTCGTAGAGCGGTCCGTCCACGCGCGAGGTCCGCCAGCGCCGGGGAGCCGAACTCCACCCGGACGAAGCTCGGCGAGAGCCGCTCGACGCTCACCGCCTCGATCTCCTCGAGCAGCATGGTCGGGGTAGCGCGTCGTGGTCATCGTCGCTGGGCCCTTCTAACTAAGGTGAACCTAAGTAAGCATCACCTTAGTTGATGGACGATGGCCGGGCCTAGATCGAGGTCCGGTGGAAGTTCTGGAACGACCGGGACGGCGTCGGGCCGCGCTGGCCCTGGTAGCGGGATCCGTACTTCTCCGACCCGTACGGGTGCTCCGACGGCGACGACAGCTTGAAGAAGCAGAACTGGCCGATCTTCATCCCGGGGTAGAGCTTGATCGGCAGCGTCGCGACGTTGGCCAGCTCGAGCGTGACGTGACCCGAGAACCCCGGGTCGACGAACCCGGCGGTCGCGTGCGTGAGCAGGCCCAGCCGCCCCAGCGACGACTTGCCCTCGACCCGGGCCGCCACGTCGTCGGGCAGCGAGACCACTTCGTACGTCGACCCCAGCACGAACTCCCCCGGGTGCAGGATGAACGGCTCCTCGCCCTCCGGCTCGACCACGCGCGTCAGGTCGGACTGGTCGGCAGCGGGGTCGATGTGCGGGTAGCGGTGGTTCTCGAACACCCGGAAGAAGCGGTCCAGCCGCACGTCGATCGACGACGGCTGCAGCATCTCCGGGTCCCACGGCTCCATGCGGACCCGGCCCGCGTCGATCTCGGCGAGGATGTCGCGGTCGCTCAGCAGCACGACGGCACCCTACGGCACCATGGGCCACGTGACCTTCCATCGGTACGTCGCGCTCGGCGACTCGTTCACCGAGGGCGTCGGCGACCCCGACCCGTCACGACCCAACGGCTGGCGCGGGTGGGCGGATCGGCTGGCCGAGGTGCTGGCGACGCACTCCGACGACTTCGGCTACGCCAACCTCGCCGTCCGCGGCCGGAAGCTGCCGGCCATCCTCGCCGAGCAGGTGGAGCCGGCGCTCGCCATGGCGCCCGACCTCGTGACCATCCACGGTGGCGGCAACGACGTGCTCCGGCCCAAGGTCGACCTGGACGCGCTCGCGGCGTCGTACGACGAGGCGGTCGGCCGGCTGGCAGGAACGGGCGCCAGGGTCGTGGTCTTCACCATCGCCGACCCGAGCAACAGCGGCGTGATGCGGGTGATCCGCGGCCGCACCGCGATCTTCAACGAGTGGGTGCGGGAGATCGCCGAGAAGCACGGCGCCACCCTGGTCGACCTGTGGCGGATCCGCGGCTGGAAGGTCGCGGAGATCATGGACGAGGACCGCCTGCACCTCAACGCGGTCGGCCACCAGGGCATCGCGATCGCCGTCGCCGACGCCCTCGGCGTCGAGCACGGCCTGCAACCGCTTCCGCCGGTCGCCGTACGCCACCTGAGCGCACGCGAGCAACGGGCCGCCACCGTCGCCTGGGCCCGCACCCACCTCGCGCCCTGGGTGCACCGGCGGGTCACCGGTCGATCCTCCGGCGACGGCGTCAGCCCCAAGCGCCCGACCCTGCAACCGATCTGAGCACGCAGGCCTCCGTCGGCTACGATCCCCGCGTGGTCCACCCGACATGCGGATGTAGCTCAGTTGGTAGAGCGCGACCTTCCCAAGGTCGATGTCGCGAGTTCGAATCTCGTCATCCGCTCCACGTCAGAGAACCGTCGCAGCAAGGTCGCGCTCGAGAGCGCGACACTCTGCCGAACGTCGATGTCGCGAGTTCGAATCTCGTCATCCGCTCCATTTGCTACAGCGGCAGAAGATGCCGCATCACGCCGGTCCCCGCGAGCCGCCCGGCCAGGGTGCGGATGAAGTCGAGGGCGTCGAGCTCGACCTGCTCACCACCGCTCCCTCGGCTGAACGTGCCACCAGCCGTGCCGGTCAGCGTCAGCTCGAACGGCTCTCCGTGGAGGTCGGCCCACTCGGCGACGATGTCGGCGACCAGACGCCCGTCGTGAGCGGGATCCAGGTCCATCGGGCGGCCGATGACGGCGTGGATGTCGATGCGGTGCGCCCAGATGTCGCGGGTGAAGCCGACCTCGAGCAGGTAGTTCACCGGCTTCCAGCCGATCGGCTCGCCGAACGGGACCGGCGTGTAGCGCATCGGCAGCGGCGTGCCGAACCGTCCCTTCACGGCACGGGGACCGATCGCGCCCAGCTGCTCGACCAGCTCGGCGTTGGTCAGCTCGGAGCGCTCCCGGATCTGCAGCTCGTTGAGGCCGTCGACCCAGTGATGCGAGTCGATCTCCTTGTTGAGCGGCAGTCCGTGCCGCAGCTGGTGCAGGAAGACCAGCGGCGAGGCCTGGGCCTCGGCCGAGCCCAGCACGTGGAGCGACATCTTGCGGACGTCCCAGCCGACGCAGTCGGTGTCGGTGGCCCACTCCTCGGGCGTGAGCGAAGCCGCGAGGTCGGCGAACTTCACGAACTCGGCAGCGGCGAGCACACGGGCTTCCTTGCGGTCGATGCGGTCGTCGCTCACCCGAGATACCTCGCTTGTCACCAATGGACGTCAAGAGTCAGCCCAGATTCTCGCTCAGTAGGCTCGAATGATGAGCGAGTTCACCGGCTTCCCGGTCGAGGCCCTGGACTTCTACGACGACCTCGAGGTCGACAACACCAAGTCGTTCTGGGAGTCGCACAAGCACGTCTACAACGAGTGCGTGAAGGCCCCGATGACCGCGCTCTGCGACGCGCTGGCACCGGAGTTCGGGGACGCGAAGATCTTCCGGCCCTACCGGGACGTGCGCTTCGCCAAGGACAAGACGCCGTACAAGACCCACCAGGGCGCGTTCGTCGGCGTCGCTCCCGCGACCGGGTGGTACGTCGAGGTCTCGCCGCGCGGCGTACGCGTCGGCGGCGGGTTCTACGAGGCGTCCGGCGATCGGCTGGCGGCGCTCCGCGACGCGATGGCCGACGACAAGTCCGGCCCGCGCCTGCTGCGCATCGTCCGCAAGCTGGAGCGGGCCGGCTTCGAGATCTCCGGCGAGCAGCTCAAGACCAGCCCGCGCGGCTACGACGCCGACCACCCGCGGATCGAGCTGCTGCGTCGCAAGCAGCTGTTCGCCGCTCGGCAGTACGGCTTCGAGCCGTTCATCCACACACCCGAGCTGCTCGACCGGGTGCGGGAGGACTGGCGCGCGGTCAAGCCGCTGGTGACCTGGCTGACTACTGCGCCAGCTCCCAGCTGAACCAGGCGTCGTTGCTGGCGATCTCGGTGAGCTGGTCGAGGCTGATCGGCGGCGCGTCCGTCAACGGAGCGACCTCCTTGCCCTCGGCTGCGTTGTACGACATGGCGGTGACGATGTAGCCGTGCACCCACACCGAGACGCTCTGGGCGGTCACCTGGTCCGCCTCGGTCGGCGGCCAGGTCAGCACGTCCTGGCCGTCCACCTTCGCGCAGGTGGCGGGCGGGGTGGCCTGCTCGGCGCACGTCCCCATGCCCGCGGCCGGCTCGATGATGAACGTCGTCAGGGTGCCGTCGAAGAGGAAGTGCGCGATCCGGTGATCGGGCTCGTTCACGACCGGGTAGGGGTGCTCACGCAGCACGGGGCCGGCCTCCGTCGCCCCCAGCAGCTCGGCGAACACGACCGGTACGTCGACGGCGTCGACCGCAAGAGCGGCGTCGGGCGTCGGGCCGTCGGCCTTCGGCTGGTTGGGCTTGGCCTTGTCGTTGGGCTGGTCGGCGACGGTCCCCTTCTCGGGGGAGCTCGAGTCACCGAGTCCGGGGGCGACGGCGAGCGCCACCACGACGACCCCCATGGCGATCGTGCCGAGCGCGGTGCCGAGGTTCCGGCGACGTCGCGTCGTACGGCCGCGTTCGATGCCGCCCGCGACCAGCTCGGCCACGTCGGGCTCGAGACCCGCGGTCGAGTCACGCAACAGGGTGGCCAGCTGGCCGTCGTGCTCTTCGGGTGTGCTCATCGGGCTTCCTCTCGGAGGGCGAGTGACAGGTCGACCACGCCGCGGATCCGCTCCAGGGCCCGCAGCGAGCGGTTGCGCACCGCACCCGAAGAGACGCCCATCCGAT
Source organism: uncultured Actinomycetota bacterium (assembly GCA_963798055.1). Lineage (GTDB taxonomy): Bacteria > Actinomycetota > Actinomycetes > Propionibacteriales > Nocardioidaceae > Nocardioides. The sequence goes on along the minus strand of CAWCRX010000006.1, from coordinate 25,698 downwards.
CCGCCACCTCGTCGACGCTGAGGTCCTCGAGGTAGCGGAGCACGAGCACGGCCCGGTCGGCGGGCGCGAGCTCGGCCAGGGCCGCGTGCAGTGCCAGCCGCACGTCAGCCGCGTCGGTGCCGTCCGCGACGGGCGCGTCCGGCAGGTCGGCGTACGGCTGCTCGGTGCTGCTGCGACGGCGCTTGCCGCTCAGGAACGTGCGGGTCAGCGCGGTCTGCGCGTACGCCGCCGGGTTGTCGATCCGGGCGCCGAACGGCTTTCGCCAGCGGACGTAGACCTTGGCCAGCGTTTCCTGGACCAAGTCCTGCGCCTGGTGCCGGTCGCCGCACAACAGCCACGCCGAGCGGTAGAGGTGAGGGGCGCGGGCGACCGCGAACTCCTCGAACTCCTGCTCGGCGCGGGCTGCGCGGTCGGTCGGCATGTCACTCCTAGGTGGTCACCTCTTCGACGCACTCACCAGGAGAAATGTTTCACGCCTTCGTGAACGTTGCCATCGTCCGATCGGGCTCCCAGTAGGCCTTCATCGAGGCCACGGTGCCGTCGTCGTTGACGATGTAGACCATGATCAGCTCGGTCGTGGTGTGGCTGCCGTCGGGGAACGACGTCCGGATCCGGCCGATGTTGGCGCAGGTGTTGCCCTCGGGGTTGGCGAACGAGTCGTAGATCTCGAACTCGAACTTCTCGATCGGTGCGATCGCGAGGTTCCAGAACGCCCGGATCGCGTCGTGGCCGCGGTGACCCTTGCCCTCGGGGTCGAACATCGAGGGTCCGACCGGGTCCTCGATCACCGCGTCCTCGGCGTACACCGTGAGCCACTCGTCCAGGTCGCCCTTGGCCACCGCCGAGTACGAGCGCTGCGAGGCCGCACGCGCCGGGTGGTCGTCGTTGGGTGCGGTCCAGGTGATGGCGTCCGACGTGATCATGGCCGCGATTCTAGAACAGGTTCTACTCACAAGGGTATGCCCGCGGTTGGCCCGGAGTTCACCAGCCGGTCGAACCCCTTTGTCACCGTCGAGGCATGAGCAAGAAGCGCAAGGCGTTCATCCACGTCGGTCTCCCGGGTGGTCCCGGGGACTTCCTGGAGATCGCGCTCCGCCGGCACGCGCACTCTCTCGCAGCCCTGGGCGTGCGCAACCCGGCCGACTCCGCGGACGAGATGTTCCGGGCGGCCGTCGAAGTCATGCGCGAGCACCGGGCCTGGGGCTACGAGCGCAAGGAGGTCGAGGGCGCCTGGAGCACCATCTGCCGCCGCGGGCACAAGGGCCGCGACACGCTCGTCGTCACCCAGCCGATGCTGGCGGGCGCGGCCTCGCAGCAGATCGAGCTGCTCTTCGACGGACTGACCGGCTTCGAGCGGCACGTGGTGATCACCGCCTCGGCGCCCGACGCCTGGACGCTCCCCGGCGACCCGGCGCACGACCTGGGCCGAGTGCTCGAGCGCTGGGCCGCCAGCGCCAGGAAGCCCGAGCGGGTGCACGTGCTCGTGAACCGCCCGGACGACCGCGCCGCCACCTGGGCGGCGTTCGGCCGCACCGTCGGGTTCGGGACGGCGTCGCTGTCGGTGGCCAACCTGGCGTCCCAGCCGACCACGCTGCCGAGGCCCGCTCCGACCGAGCGCCTCACCGTGCTTCGCGCGCTGGCGCACAGCTGGATCGACCAGCTCTCCCACAGCGAGTACGACGTCCAGGGCGACGTGACCGAGTTGCTGCCGGGCCTTCCGGCTCAGCCCTCCTCGGTCGCCTGACCCAGGATCAGTGCGGCTGCCAGGCGTCTTCGTCGGCGGTGCGTGAGGTGACCGCCTTCGGCAGCCGGTGGTCGGCCAGCGCCTGGATCGAGACCGCCTCGAAGACGTCGCGCAGCGAGCGCCGTGCGGCGATCCACACGTGCTGGAGCACGTCGGCGGTCTCGTTGTAGGTCACCGACTCGGGTCGCAGGCCGTAGACCGACACCAGCGGACCGTCGACCGCCCGGATCACGTCGGCGACGGAGACGTCGGCGGCCGGACGACCCATCCGCCAGCCACCCGACTGACCGCGCTGGGACATCACGATGCCGGCGCGCCTCAGGTCGGCCAGGATCGCCTGCAGGAATCCGTGCGGGATGTCCTGCAGCCGCCCCAGCTCCTCGGCACTCACCGCGCGCCCGTCCGCGCGGCCCGCCATCTCGATAAGCGCCCTCAGGGCGTAGTCGGACTTGGCGGAAACACGCATGGGGCCAGTGTGTCAGACGAGTTGATCGCACACACTCCCCTTTGAGGCGCGCGATCGCGCGCTCGGAAGTGTGACGCCGACCTCGCGTGGACCGCTTGCTTGCGGCTAGCGCCGCACATAGAATTAAGTTACCGGCCAGTAATAGAGGCCGGGCAACCTGCGACTAGAGAAATGGTGGGTCAGTGAGCCACTACAAGAGCAACCTCCGCGACATCGAGTTCAACCTCTTCGAGGTGCTGGGCCGGGACCAGGTCCTGGGCACCGGCCCGTTCGAGGAGTACGACGTCGCGACCGCGCGCGAGATCCTCGCCGAGGTCGAGCGGATCAGCCGCGAGGACCTGGCCGCGTCGTACGAGGACAGCGACCGCAACCCGCCGGTGTTCGACCCGAAGGCCAACACCGCGCCGCTCCCCGAGTCGTTCAAGAAGAGCTACCAGGCCTGGATGGACGCCGAGTTCTGGCGGCTGCAGATCCCCGAGTCGATGGGCGGCCAGCCCGCTCCGTCGTCGCTCAACTGGGCGATCGCCGAGATGGTGCTGGGCGCCAACGCCCCCATCTGGATGTATGCCACCGGCCCGTCGATGGGCAGCGTGATCGAGCGCAACGGCACCGACCGCGACAAGCGCATCGCGCAGCTCATGGTCGAGAAGGGCTGGGGCGCCACGATGGTGCTGACCGAGCCCGACGCCGGCTCCGACGTCGGCGCCGGCCGCACCAAGGCCACCGCCAACGACGACGGCTCCTGGAACATCGAGGGCGTCAAGCGGTTCATCACCTCCGCCGAGTCCGACCTCCAGGAGAACGTCATCCACCTGGTCCTCGCCCGCCCCGTCGGGGTCGAGGGCGTGGGCGGTCCGGGCACCAAGGGCCTGAGCCTGTTCGTCGTACCCAAGTTCCACTTCGACCACGAGACCGGCGAGCTGACCGGCGAGCGCAACGGCGCCTACGTCACCAACGTCGAGCACAAGATGGGCATCAAGGTGTCCAACACCTGCGAGCTCACCTTCGGCGACACCTCCGTCGGCGGCGGCGAGCCGGCCAAGGGCTGGCTGCTGGGCGAGGTGCACAACGGCATCGCGCAGATGTTCCAGGTCATCGAGAACGCGCGGATGATGGTCGGCACCAAGGCCATCGCCACCCTCTCGACCGGCTACCTGAACGCGCTCGACTACGCGAAGGAGCGCCAGCAGGGCGCCGACCTGACCCAGGCCTCCGACAAGACCGCGCCGCGCGTGACGATCACCCACCACCCCGACGTACGCCGGTCGCTGATGGTGCAGAAGTCGTTCGCCGAGGCGATGCGCGCGCTGGTGCTCTACACCGCGACCTGGCAGGACCAGGTGATGGTCGCGTCGGCCAACGGCGAGGAGAACAAGCTCGCCGAGGCGGTCAACGACCTGCTGCTGCCGATCGTGAAGGGCTACGGCTCGGAGCGCTCGTGGGTGCTGCTCGGCACCGAGTCGCTGCAGACGTTCGGCGGCTCCGGCTTCCTGCAGGAGTACCCGCTCGAGCAGTACGTCCGCGACGCCAAGATCGACACCCTCTACGAGGGCACCACGGCGATCCAGGGCCAGGACTTCTTCTTCCGCAAGATCGTCAAGGACCAGGGCACGGCGCTGGGCCACCTCGCCAAGGAGATCGAGGCGTTCATCGCCTCCGAGGCCGGCAACGGCCGACTCAAGGTCGAGCGCGGGCTCCTCGCGACCGCCCTCGAGGACGCCAACGCGATCGTCGGTCACATGATCAACGACCTGATGTCGGCCGACGCGTCCGCCGAGGGTGGCGACATCCGCAACGTCTACAAGGTCGGGCTCAACACCACCCGCCTGCTGATGGTGCTCGGCGACGTCGTCTGTGCGTGGCTGCTGCTGCGCCAGGCCGAGGTCGCGCTGGAGAAGCTCGCCGGCGACCCGGGCAAGGACCAGGCGTTCTACGAGGGCAAGGTCGCGGCGGCGCAGTTCTTCGCGCAGACCAACCTGCCCCGGCTCACCGCCGAGCGCGCCATCGCCGAGGCCACCGACCTCGCGCTGATGGACCTCGACGAGGCCGCCTTCTAGACGCGGAGCGAACTGGCGGCCTGGCGCACGGCTGTCGTGAGCCGGGCGAGGAGCGGGGAGTCGAGGCGCCAGCGCTGCCAGTGCAGGGGTACGTCGACGTGGGTGCGCGCCGAGAGCAGCACCAGCCGCCCGGACTCGAGGTCGGGGTCGAGCTGGGGCTCGGGGATCGCGGCCCAGCCGAGGCCGAGGCGGACCGCCTCGTGGAAGTCGCTCGAGGTCGGCACCCGGTGCACCACCGGCGGCAGCCCGACGCCCCGGGCCGCCAGCAGGTCGTGCTGGACGCGCGTCCTTCTCGTTGAAGACCACCGTCGGCATCCGGGCCCAGTCGAAGCCGCGACCGTGCCGCCACCGCTCCGCGAACTCCGGCGCCGCGGCCGGCCGGTAGCGCAGCGTGCCGAGCGGCTCCACCGCGCAGCCCTGTACGGCGACCGGGTCGGACGTCACCGCGCCGAGCACGTCGCCGCGGCGCAGCAGGTCCGCGGAGTAGGCCTGGTCCTCCACGTGCAGCCGCAGCGCGACGCCCTCCCACTCGGCGACGGTGCCGAGGACGTCGCGGAACCAGGTGTCGAGCGAGTCCGCGTTCACCGCGACGGGCAGCTCGACCGGGCCGCGGGCGGCGGCGTCCAGCGCGTCGGCGGCCTCGTCGTACAGCAGGCTGGTCTGGCGGGCCAGCCGCAGCAGCCGCTCCCCCGCCGGTGTGGCCGCGCACGGGCTGGACCGGCGCACCAGCACCTGGCCGGCCATCGACTCCAGCGCCCGGATCCGCTGGCTGACCGCGCTCGGCGTGACGTGCAGCTGCCGCGCCGCGGCATCGAACGTGCCGCGCTCGACGATGGCCACCAGCGCGGCGAGCTGGTCGGGGTGCGGCCTCATGAAGCAACGCTAATGGTTTCGCAGAATCTTTCGTTGGACTGCACACTCCGCGACGCCTAGCGTCGACCCGTGATCGACTCCGCCGCTGCCGGCCTGCTCACCGGCTGGTCCCTCATCGTGGCGATCGGGGCGCAGAACGCCTACGTGCTGCGCCAGGGCCTGGCCCGGAAGTACGTCGGCGTCGTGGTCGCGATCTGCGCCGTGTCCGACTTCGTCCTGATCCTCGCCGGCGTGGCCGGCATCGGCACGATCGTGGAGCGCGCCCCGGTCGCCCTGGACATCGTGCGCTGGCTCGGCGTCGCGTTCCTGCTCTGGTACGGCGTGAGCTCGCTGCTCCGGGCCCGTCGGACCGAGGGGCTGGAGGCCGCGCGCGCGGGAGCGACCTCGACCCGCGCCGCCGTGCTGACCGCGGTCGCGCTGACCTGGCTCAACCCGCACGTCTACCTCGACACCGTGCTCCTGCTGGGCTCGATCGCCAACCAGCACGAGGACGGCCGCTGGTGGTTCGGGGCGGGCGCCGCGCTGGCCAGCCTGCTCTGGTTCACCGCGCTCGGGTACGGCGCCCGGCTGGCCCACGGCCTGCTCGCGTCCGCGCGGGCCTGGCGGGTGCTCGACGTACTCATCGGGCTGACCATGATCGTGATCGCCGCCACACTTGCCCTCCGCTGACGCGCACTAGGCTGCGCGCCATGACGGACCAAGAGCGTCTCGCCGGCTACATCGACGTCTGGTGGCGGGCGGTCGACGACTTCATCAGCCTGCTCGAGGAGGTACCGGCCGAGGAGTGGGCGACGCCGACCGACCTCGCGGGCTGGGACGTGCGAGCGGTGGCCTCGCACACCGCCCATCTCGAGAGCATCCTGTCCGGCGAGCCCGAGGAGACCGCCGAGGTCGGCGAGCCGGCCCACGTGACCGGGCTGATGGGCATCTACACCGAGATCGGCGTCGTCAACCGGCGCGACTCCAGCCCCGACCAGATCATCAACGAGATCCGCTCGGTCACCACCACCCGGCACACGGCGCTGCTGGCCGACCCGCCCACCGATGGCTCCGCCAAGCCCGAGCCCATCTTCGGCGGCGTGCCGTGGGACTGGGAGACCCTGCTCCGCAACCGGCCGCTCGACATCTGGATGCACGAGCAGGACGTACGCCGCGCCGTCGGCCGCCCGGGCAACCTGGACTCCCCTCCCGCCAAGCACACGGCCGACTACCAGCTCGAGGCCTTGGGCTTCGTGCTGGCCAAGCGGGCGGGCGCTCCTCCGGGCACGACGGCGGTGTTCGAGGTCGACGGCAGCGATCCCGCCGCGTTCACCGTCAACGACGCGGGCCGCGGCCAAGCGCTGCCCGAGCCGCCAGCTGAACCGGACGTCCGGCTGAAGATGGACCGCGAGTCGTTCATCGTGCTCTCCGGTGGCCGGCGCGCGCCGGAGCCCGGCCGGGTGGTGATCGAGGGCGACCAGGAGCTCGGCCAGCGGATCCTCGACAACATGGCCACCACTCCGTGAGCCCGGCGAAGGCCGCGGTCGACACCTGGCAGACCGCCGACATCCCCGACCAGGCCGGGCGCACCATCGTGGTGACCGGCCCGACGGTCGGCGGGCTCGGGTTCCACACCGCCCTCGAGCTCGCGCGCCGCGGGGCGCGGGTGGTGCTCGCCGGCCGGACCCCGAGCAAGATCGACGATGCCGAGGCTCAGATCCGCGGCGAAGTTCCCGCCGCCGAGCTCGACCGGATCGTCGTCGACCTGTCCGACCTCGACTCCGTGCGCCACGCGGGTGGCCGCGCCGCGGCGCTCGGCCCGATCGACGTGCTGGTCAACAACGCCGGCGTGATGGGGACGTCGTACCAACGCACCGGCGACGGCCTCGAGCTGCAGATGGCCACCAACCACTTCGGCCCGTTCCTGCTGACCGGTCTGCTGCTTCCGCAGCTGGTCGCCAGCGAGGACGCCCGGGTCGTCTGCGTCTCCTCCCCGATGCACCGGGTGGCCCGGAAGGCCCCGCTGGGCGATCCGTCCCGGAAGGAGGGCCGCTACGCGAAGTGGGCGGTCTACAGCCAGACCAAGCTGGCCAACCTGCTCTTCACCTACGAGCTCGAGCGCCGGTGCCGCGAGGCGGAGCTGCCGGTGAAGGCGCTGGCCGCGCATCCGGGCTTCGCGGGCACTCACCTCGCCGCCAACGGCCAGTACGGCCGCGCGTCCGGCGGCATCGCGTCGGTCCTGGACGCGGCCGTGAAGGTGGTCTCCCAATCCCCCAACGCCGGAGCCTGGCCGACCCTGATGGCGGCGACCGCCGACCTCCCGGGTGGCACCTACTGCGGGCCGAGCGGACTCGCGGAGATGGGCGGGTCGCCGCAGGTGGTGACCAGCACGCGGCTGTCCCGCGACGAGGACGCCCAGCGCCGACTCTGGGAGATCAGCGAGAAGACCACCGGTATCGCCTACCCCTGACGAAAGTCGGGGGGCGGTAGACCGCGGGCCAATGTGCGCCCCGGTGTTCCCGACCATGCTCGTGGCATGAGGCTGACCCTCGAAGACCAGCACCGTCGCGAGCTGGTGATCCTCCGCGGCAGGCGCCGCCGCCAGACCCGGGAGTTCGCGAGCCTGGCGACGCGTTCGTCATTGCTCCGGGCCGCCGGCCAGCCTGGCGCCAATGACCGATCGGGAGGTCCAGGTCTGGACCCTGACGATCGACGGCGTCGCGCACCGCGTGCAGGCCAGCGGCTCGCTGCGCCACCACATCGAGTGGTACGCCGACGATGAGCTGGTCGCCGAGAAGAAGGCTGCCGAGGACAAGCTGCACCTCGCCGACGAGAAGCTCGGCGCTCTCGGCGTCTGGTACGGCGCCTTGGGCGGACCCCGACGCGCCACCCTGTTCCCGCTCGACGAGGACGGTCTGCCTCCGCAGGCGAAGGCCATGACCGGGCTCGGTGGCATCGACCTGGAGCCCGAGCCGGGTTCGCCCGCTGCCCACTACGAGGACAAGGTCCGTGCGCACCCCGGCCGGTACGCCGCGATTCAGACCGTTGGCGGGGTCGCCAAGGTCGTCGTACCGATCGTCGTCGCGCTGCTGCTGGCCCGGTTCGCCTTCTCGTTCGACTGGCCCGACTGGAATCTGCCCGACCTGCCCTCGCCGAACCTGCCCGACCTCCCCTCGCCCAACCTCCCGAGCATCCCGTTCCCCGACGTCTCCCTCCCCGGCTGGCTGCGCTGGATCCTCGAGCACGCCAAGTTCGTCGTCCCGATCCTGATCGCGTTCGGCCTGGCCCAGGCGGAGATCAAGCGGCGCCGGAAGCAGGACGAGTTGCGCGCCGAGCGGGCCGCGCAGCGCGACAAGGAGTAGACCCCAAGTCGGGCCCAAGTCCCGCCCAAGCGGGTCCGGGCACGGTGGTTCCCATGACCACTGACACCACCACCTGGCCCGACCAGCTCTCACTGCCCGGCCAGACCGCGGCCCACCCCGGCCCGATCGACATGACGATGATGTACGTCATGCACCACGCCTTCCGGCGCGACCTGGAGGCGTTCGCCACGGCGGCCGGCAGCACGCCGGCCAACGACCGGCGGGCGTGGCGGGCGATGGCACGGCGCTGGGAGATCTTCTCCTCGGCGCTGCACCACCACCACAGCGGCGAGGACGCCGGACTCTGGCCCGCGCTGCTGGACCGGGCCGACGAGGAGGGCCGGGCCACCCTCGAGGCCATGGAGGCCGAACACTCCGAGATCGATCCGATTTTGGAGGCGTGTGCGACCGGCTTCGCGCGGCTCGCGGAGCACCCGGACGAGGATGCCCGGGCCGCACTCGCCGTCCGCCTGGTAGCCGCCAAGGAGCGCCTCGCCGAGCACCTCAGGCACGAGGAGACCGAGGCGATCGCGTTGATCCAGACGCTCCTCACCCGGGACGAGTGGGAGGCGATCGTCAAGGAGCACTTCGATGCGGACGTCTCCTTCAAGGAGATCCTCACGCTGGTGCCGTGGGTGGCTCACCGGCTGCCGGAGGCGGCGCTGCGCGAGCTGTTCGCCAAGCCCGGCGGCTCGGTGCACAGGGTGATGCTGCTGCTGACCAAGCGCCGGTTCGACCGGCTCCAGAACACCGCGTTCGGCTCGGCCGCCTAGAACCCGTAGCGCTCCCGCTGGTCGCGCAACCACTGCGCGGCCAGCGGGATCCGCCATTCCTCCATCAGCCGCAGCGCGTCGTCCGCGTGCCGGGCGGCCAGCTCGACGTCGCCGACGGCGGCGGCGGCGTGCGCGAGGGCGGCGTCGACCGGCCCCAGGCTGTTGCCCGACCCGGCACAGATGGTGCGGCCTGCGTACGGCGCCAGCGCGGCGTACGCCTCGGCGGCCACCGCCCGGTCGGCCAGTCCGAGTGCGGCCTGCGCGGCGCAGCCCCAGTTGAGCATGGCCATCCAGTCGGTCGGCCCGAGCCCGAGCGGGTGGGTCACGGCATACTCACGCGCCGCCTCCTCCTGACCACCTTTCAGCAGGTAGTGCAGGAGGATGGGGGTCACCGGCATCGGGCCGCCCTCGAACATCTGCATGATCGGCACCACCTCAGCGGTGCGGCCCTCCCAGAAGCGCAGGGTCAGCATCGAGCCGGCCCAGGCGTCGTCGGCGTGCCGCATCGACATGTCCTGGATCAGCCGACCCAACCGCTCGACGCGCTCCTCGGCCTCGTCGGCGCGACCGGCCATCGCGAGCCACGGCACTTCCAGGGAGTCGAGCACCAGCAGGCCGTAGGGGAACTGCAGCTTCTCGGCGCGCTCCCGCGCGATCGCGAACATGTCCCACATCTCGGCGATCCGACCGAGCTCTCCCAGCACGACGGTGACGAGTGCCGTCGCAGCGGCGTACCCGCGCTCGTTGCCCGATGCCTCGGCTCGCTCCATCGCCTCCCGGGCCAGGTCGTACCGCAGCTCCGCGGTGTCGGGCTGCCAGAGCGACACCGACCCGATCTGACGGGCGTCTATCTGCAAGTCATCGACGGCGAGCCGGTCCGCCATCGCCACCGCCTGCTCCACCAGCGCAGCTCGCTCCTCGAAGCTGGAGGTGTAGTAGAGCTCATTGGCCAGCGCCAGCATCACCCGGCAGCGCATCTCGCCGTCCGCGGCCGGCAGCCCGGCCAGCGACCGTCGCAGCGCGGCGATCACCTCGTCGTGCGTCATGCCGTACGGCGCCGACTGCCACAGCGCGCCTATGGTCATCGACGAGGCGGCCGACGCCAGCCGCTCGATGTCGCCCAGTTCGTCAGCGGCCGCGATCGCCCGCTGTACGGTCAGGTGCAGGGGCTCCCAGGCCGCGCGCCAACGGTGCGCGTCGGCGAGCGGCATCAGCAGGTCGTAGCGGTCCGCCGCCGTGGCCGTCGGGTCCAGCTCCAGGGCGTCGAGCGCCGCCTCGAGGAGCTCGGCGACCTCGCCGTACGCGTGCACCCGCCGGGCGGTCTCGGCGGCCGCACGCGCCGCCCGCCAGGCCTGACCCGCGTACGCCGGCCCGGCATCGAGCCAGTGGCGCGCGGTCTCGCTCTCCCGACCCGGCGTGGCGTCGAGGGCTTCGGCGACCCGGGCGTGCATCCTCGAGCGCCGCGTCGGCCCGAGGCCGCCGTACAGCTCGTCCCGGACCAGGGCGTGTCCGAACATGTAGCTGCCGACGCCCTCCTCGCGCACCAGGCCGGCGGCCAGCGCCGCCTCGATGTGGTCGAGCGCCTCGTCCTCGTCGATCCCGGCGGCGTCGATGAGCACCGGCAGCTCGAAGGATCGGCCGATCACGCCGGCCCAAGACAGCAGATCACTGGAGCCGGTCGGCAGCCGATCGATCCGGCGAGCGAGGACGTCGGAGACGGCGGTCGGCGGGTTGGCCTCGGCCAACAGCGCCCCGAGGTCGCCCCGGTCCTGGGCGAGACGGGCGTACTCGACGAGGAAGAACGGGTTGCCGTCGGTGCGCTCGGCCAGCTGGCCGGCCTGCTCGGCGGTCGGCGCCACTTCTGTGACCGCCTCGACCACCTCGGCCGCCTGGGCCGGGGAAAGGCCGGTGAGCTCCAGCCGGGCGGCGTGCCGGCGGGCCAGCGCCTCCGCGGCATCGGCGAGGGCGCCGGTGGGCTCGGGGTGGGTGCGCCAGGTGCCGGCGACCAGGAGCCGCTCGGTCGAGGCGGTCTCGGTCAGCAGCCGGAGTACTCGGAGGCTCGACCGATCGGCCCAATGCAGGTCATCGAGCATCACGACGAGGGTCTCGTCCCGCGCCGAACGGACGACGTGCGCCGTGATCGCCTCCCAGGTGCGGAACTCGGCGCCCTCGTCGTCCGCGTCCGGCACCTCCAGCTCGACCCCGAGTCCGCGCAGCACCTGCCGCCACGGCCACAGCGGGGGCGCGCCGTCGTCCTGCGAGCACCGGCCCACGACGACCCGGGCGCCTTCGGCGACGGCCCGGCTCGCGAGCTCGCCGCACAGCCGGGACTTGCCGATCCCGGGATCACCGGTCAGCACGGCGAACCGCGGCGTGCCACCGTTGGCCGAGGCCAGCGCCTCGGTCAGCACCGCGAGCTGGTTGTCGCGGCCTACCAATGGCCAGTCCGGCGGTCGCGGCGTCGCTGCCGGTCGGGCGGCGCGACTCACGATCTCGGGATCCTGACGCAGGACGGCGGTCAGGAGGTCGCGCAGCTCGGCGCTCGGTTCCAGGCCCAACTCGCGGTCGAGGACGTCGCGCAGCTCCTGCAGCGCGTCAAGGGCATCCGCCTGGCGTCCGGCCCGGGCCAGCGCCACCGCGCGCAGCCCCCACAGCCGCTCGCGCAACGGGTACGCAGAGGTCAGCGACTCCAGCTCTCCCGCCACGGTGCCGTGGTCACCCAAAGCGAGCCGGAGCACCGCGCGGTCTTCGAGCGCCACGCTGCGCAGCTCCTCCAGCCGGGCGCGCTCCGCGGTCACCGCGGCGGCGTCGTCGAGGTCGACGTACGGCGTCCCGCGCCACAGCGACAGCGCCTCGTCGAGTTCGGCCAGGCACGCCCCCACCTCCGGGTCGCTCAGTGCCGGGGACTCCCACCAGGTGCCGCGCGCGCCGAGCCGGCGGTGCACGCCGCTCACGAGGTGATCGAACCGGAGGGTGTCGAGGCGGTCATCGGGGACGCGCAATGCATAGCCCGGGGCCACGGTGACCAGCACGGTGGCCGGGGCGCGCGTGGCTCGGTCCGGCTCGAGTGCGCGACGCAGACCCGAGACATAGGCCTGCAGTGTGTTGGCCACGGAGGCCGGCGGTGTGTCCGCCCAGAGCAGGTCGACGATCGTGTCGACCGGGACCGGCCGGCCGGACGCGAGCGCGAGCGCGGCGACCAGCGCCCGCTGCTTGCGGGTGCCGAGGTCAACCGGCTGGTCCCCGCGCCATACCTCGGTGGCGCCCAGCACGCACACGCGCACGGCGTGAGGATACGGCTGGGGGCACCGAAGATCCGGCGTTCTACGGCATCACGCGACTACGGGACGTCGTACCCCAGGCTCCAGGACCCTGATCCGGAGTAGGCGTGCACGCGCCAGCGATAGGTGCCGGCGGTCGCGGAGTAGTTGATCTCCTCGTCGGGCCCGGAGCTCTCCGACCGGGCGACGATCGACCAGCTGCCCAGGCTGCTGCGACGCTGCAGCTGCAGGTCGAAGTCGGTGCCGTTGGGACCGTCCAGGCAGCCGTGGAGCTGGCCGGCTGCGACCGCGAAGCCGGTGCTGCTCGGCTGGTACGTCGACCCGCCGGAGGTCAACGTGCCCGAGCGGGTCACCTCGGCGCACACCGGCGGTGGCGGCTCGATGTCGCCGACCTGGGCGAACGTCCACACCGCGTGCGCGATCGCATCGGAGTTGCGGTCGAGCGCCGTGGTGCTGAGGTTGTCCATGTCGTCGCACGCGGAGTGGTAGCAGGGGTCGAAGGCGGATGCGGTCCCGCCCCAGAGCTGGACCTGGGCCGTGGTCTTGCGGCCCTCGGCGCCGGTGAACGTGCCGCCGGCGGGGATGCCGTACTGGATGAAGGGTCCGTAGTCACTGCGCCCGTCGAAGTCGGTGCCGCGGGTGGGCACCCCGATGCCGGTGAAGTAGTCGACCAGCACCTGCTCCAGGTACGCCGACCCACTGGGCCCGGGGCCGGACCCGGTGCCGTCGGAGTTGTCGCCGTCGTAGATGAAGTAGCCGGGGTTGGGCGACCCGATCATGTCGAAGTTGTAGTAGCCGTCGATCTGCGAGCGCTGGGTGCTGGTGAGGCCCTGGACGTACCGGGTGGAGCCGATCAGCCCGTGCTCCTCGGCGCCCCACCAGGCGAAGCGGACGTGCTTCGTCGGGTCGTCAGCAGACGCGGCCAGCTGCAGGGCCACCTCGAGGATGCCGGCCGAGCCGGTGCCGTTGTCGTTGATGCCGGGTCCGGAGGAGACGCTGTCGAGGTGCGCGCCCACCATCACCGTGTTGGTGGTGTCGCCGCCGGGAAGGTCGGCGATCAGGTTGTAGCCGGTGCGCCCGTTGTAGGTGAACGCCACCTTCTGGGTGACGTAGCCGGCCGCGTCGAGCTTCGCCTTGATGTGGTCGACCGACGCGTTGTAACCCGGGGTGCCGTGCGCCCGGTTGCCGCCGTTGGCGTCCGCGATCCCCTGGAGTGCCTGCAGGTGGGCGATCACGTTGCCGACGGCGATGTCGGGTCCGTTGCTCTCGAGCGCCTGGGCGGTGGGCGTGGTGGTCGGGACCAGCAGGGCGCCGGTGAGCACCCCGAGACAGGCGAGCCGCGTTGTCATCCTCATGCTGCGGAACGCTAAGAGGCCGCGCGCGTTCGGCAGAAGCGGGGAAACCCTTGATTCAGACCCGGCGGGTGTCGGTGAACAGGGCGGCGTAGGCGTTGAGCGCCGGCTGCCCGCCGAGGTGCGCGTAGAGCACCGTCGAGTCCTTGGCGATGTCGCCGTTGCGGATCAGGTCGATCAGTCCGGCCATCGACTTTCCTTCGTAGACGGGATCGATGATCACGCCCTCCAGCTGTCCGGTGAGCCGGATCGCGTCGAGCGTCGACTGGACCGGGATGCCGTAGAGGTCACCGGCCCAGCCCTCCAGGACGGTGATCTCGTCGTCGCGCAGGTCGCGGCCGAGTCCGATCAGGTCGGCCGTCGCCCGGGCGATCCGCCCGACCTGGTCGCGGGTCTCGTCGATCTTGGCGCTGGCATCGATGCCGATCACCCGGCGCGGCCGGTCCTGACCCGCGAAGCCCGCGATCATCCCCGCGTGCGTGGACCCGGTGACCGAGCAGACCACGATCGTGTCGAAGAAGACGCCCAGCTCGGCCTCCTGCGCCGCGACCTCGTCGGCCCAGTGCGCGAACCCGAGACCGCCGAGCGGGTGGTCGGACGCACCGGCCGGGATGGCGTACGGCGTACCGCCACGCTGGCGCACGTCCTCGAGCGCCTGCTCCCAGGACTCCTTGAACCCGATGCCGAAGCCGGCCGCGTCCAGCCGCACCTCGGCGCCCATGATCCGGCTCAGCATGATGTTGCCGACCCGGTCGTTGAGCGCGTCCGGCCAGTCGACCCACTTCTCCTGGACCAGGACGCAGTCGAGTCCGAGATGCGCCGCGACCGCGGCCACCTGTCGAGTGTGGTTCGACTGGTAGCCGCCGATCGAGACCAGGGTGTCGGCGCCCTGGGCGAGGGCGTCGGGCACCAGGTACTCCAGCTTGCGGGTCTTGTTGCCGCCGTACGCCAGCCCGGCGTTGCAGTCCTCGCGCTTCGCCCAGATCTGGGCGCCACCGAGATGCTCGCTGAGGCGCTTCAGCGGGTGGACCGGGCTGGGACCGAACGTCAGCGGGTAGCGCTGGAAGTCAGCGAGGGCCATGGGCGCAGCGTACGGCGGCGCGCCTGATGAGAGTGTGGGTCGGGTGAGCAGCATCCCCGCGCCCGACGAGCAGACCCGCTACTCGTCGCAGCGGCAGGACGACGTCGATGCGCTGGCGTGGCCGGTGTTCAGCGAGCACGCCCTGGACCTGCTGCGGTCGGCCGGTGAGGTGCTCCATCCCGCCCCAGGCGAGGTGATGTGGGACGCGGGTGACCCCTACGACCTGTACCTCGTCCTCGCCGGCGGCGTACTCCTGGTGGACCGTCGGGACGAACGGGTGGTCTTCGTCATCGAGGAAGGCGACTTCGTCGGCGAGCTGGGCATGTTGATGGGACAGCGGGCCTTCCTGCCCGGGGTCGCGATGGCGGGCACCTCGGTGCTGCGCGTGCGGGTGGCCGAGCTGCGCAGGCTGGTGGAGATCTCGGGGGAGCTCAGCGATGTCCTGCTCGCCGCCTTCGACGCCCGGCGGCGGATGCTGTCGAGGATCGGGGAGGGCGGCCTCGTGCTCGCCGGCGACGATGACCGCGACCTGCACCGGCTGCAGGATTTCGCCGAACGCAACCAGGTCCCGTACCGGACGGTGCTGCGGTCGGACCCGTCGGCGTGGGCGGAGCTGGCGAGGCCGACTCCGCTGCCTTCGAGCGGGCACCGTTGTGGTGACGGGCGATCGACGGGTGCTGACCGAGCCGACGACGCGCGACCTGGCAACCGCGCTCGGGATCGACCTGTGGGGGCTCTCCGACGGCTCTGAATGTGACCTGCTCGTGGTGGGCGCCGGGCCGGCCGGGATGGCGGCCGCTGTTTACGGGGCCTCGGAGGGGCTGGACGTCGTCGTGATCGAGGACGTCGCCATCGGGGGCCAGGCGGGCAGCTCGTCGCGGATCGAGAACTATCTCGGCTTTCCGCAGGGCGTCTCCGGGGCGGAGCTGGCGCGGGCCGGGATGCTGCAGGCCATCAAGTTCGGGACCCGGCTCGTGGCTCCGCGTTCCGTCACGGGGATCTCGCAGGTGTCCGGTGGTTTCCGGGTCAGGCTCGACGACGAGCACGACGTCGTGGCGTGCGCCGTGATCGTGGCCAGTGGCGTCCGGTACCGGCGGCTGGACGTGCCCGGCCTGGCCGACCTCGAGGGGCGCGGCGTCTATTACGCCGCCGGCGAGCTCGAGGCCAAGGTGGTGTCCGGCCGGAACGCCGTCGTGGTCGGCGGCGCGAACTCGGCCGGTCAGGCTGCCCTGTTCCTCGCGAAGCACGCCGGTCAGGTCCACGTCCTGATCCGCCGCGACGACCTCCGCGACACGATGTCGAACTACCTGGCGCAGCGCCTCACCCACCACGAACGCGTCACCGTCCACCCGCGCTCGGAACTGACCGCGGTCCGTGGCTCGGACCGGCTGAGCGCAGTGACCTGGCGGGACGGCGTACACGAGCGGGACGTCGAGCTCGATGCCGACGGCCTGTTCCTGATGATCGGCGCGGAGCCCGGCACGACCTGGCTGCACGAGCTGGGCGTCGAGCTCGACGACAACGGCTTCGTCGTCACCCGCGACGGATTCGCGACGTCGGTGCCCGGGGTGTTTGCTGTCGGTGATGTGCGCGCCGGGTCCATCAAGCGGGTGGCCTCGGCCGTCGGTGAGGGATCCGTGGTGATCTCCGCCGTCCACTCGTACCTCGCCGCACCCACTACGTCCTGATCAACAACAACAACTCGGAGGATGAATCTGTATGGCACACGTACGACGCTTCGACCACGTCGGCATCACCGTCGCGGACCTCGACGCCGCGACCGGGTTCTTCGAGAAGCTGGGCCTTGCCGTTGAGGGGAGGGGGTTCGTCGAGGGTGAGTTCATCGACACCGTGTGCGGCATTCCCGATGCCAAGTGCGAGATCGTGATGCTGAAGACGCCCGAGGGCGAGCGGTTGGAGCTCGCGCGGTTCGTCCGGCCGGACCACGTGCCGGGTCCGCCGGACGCCATGGCCAACGTGCTGGGCCTGCGCAACGTGTCCTTCGAGGTCGATGACGTGCACGCGACTGTCGCTCTCGCGGCCGAGGAGGGCTTCGGGCTGGTCGGCGGCGTCGGCGACTACGAAGGCACCAATCGGATGGCCTACATCCGTGGTCCCGAGGGCATCATCGTGTCGGTGTTCCAACAGCTCTGAATGCTCTGTCGGTGGTCGCGCCTAGCGTGCAGCCTGTGAGCCTGGAGAAGGTCCAACAGCGTTACCGCGAGCTGAACGGCGACCACCCGATGACCGCCGATGACGACGCCTACGTCCGTTCGTGGTGCGTCGAAACGTCCGGCGGCGCCGGACTCTCGCGCGACGAGGTGCTCGGCTTGATGGCGGAGGGTCGGCTACCGCTGCCGTCGTACCTCCTCTCCGACGGCACGCCGATGGTGCACCCCGACTTCCTCGACCCGGTCGCGGCCGCCGGGTCGGTCGAGTCGCTGCACGACTGGTTCGTCCGCCAGTGGCCGGTCGAGGGGCAAGCGGAGGCCGAGGAGGAGTGGAGCGACGGCTACCTGTCCGGCCAGTACGTCTGCCTGTGGTCCGTCACCCCCGACAACATCCGGGCCAAGACCGCCGCCATCGAGTCGATCAAGAGCGCGGTCGACGCGCTGCAGGCTGGCACAGGCACTCGTGAGGAGCTCGCTGCCGCTGTCGACCGGCTCGACGCGCTGGAGCCGCCGTTCACCGCCTACGACCTGCTCCGCTTCGGCGGCCCGACCTCTCGGCAGGTGTGGATCGACGACGTACGCCGCGACCACCTCAGCTAGGGCGTGAGTCGTCCGAGGTCGGTGGTGCCGGGCCGTCGCGGTGGAACCAGTGGCCGGTGGGTGATTGCCAGAGGTAGGCGCCGGGTCTGAGGAATCGGTAGCGCCATCGTCCGTGGGTCTTGGTGCGGTGATGTCGTCGGCAGAGTGGGGCGATGTTGGTCGCTGCTGGTCTCGCCGCCCTGGTCGTAGGGGATGCAGTGGTCGTCGTCGCAGCTGGTGGCGGGTCGGGTGCACCAGGGGTGGATGCAGGTGCCGTCGCGTTCGGTGACCTGTTCGTCGAGCCGGTCGGGGACCTCGTATTGCGTCGACCCGGATGTGCTCGTTGAGGTCCTTGATCGGCTTGATGATCGACTTGGGTGTCGGGGTGGGTGCACCAGCCCTTGACCTGCTCCACGGAGATGGGGGCGCGGGTGGTGTCGCAGCGGCCGGTGTCCTGGTCGCGGAGGTGGACGTTGATCATCACCTGTCGCGGTTTGACCGATGGGCCGAGCCCGGTGCCGAGGTAGTGGCGGGCGATCACGCCGATCGCTTGCGAGCGGCGGACGTCCAGGGAGTCGGTGGACCCGTCGGCGGCGAGTTGGTGGGCGGCTTGGGCGAGGGCGGTCTCGAAGTCGATGGCGTCGGCGGTGTCGGTGGTCCCGACGATGTCGACGGTGCCGTCGCGGCCGGCGTCTGCCAGGTAGACGTCGACCTTGTCGGTTCTCGGCGGCCGCGATCCGGCGTTCTTCGGCCTGGATGGGGTCGTAGTGGTCGAGGGCTTCTTGGCAGAGCTTCTCGGTGTGGGCGACGCCGACCTTGTGCGCGGTCGCGGCTAGCCGTCCGTCCACGAGCGCGGCACCGGCCTTGGGGAGGTGCATGGTGTGTTGGGCGATCCGGCCGGCCCGCCACCACGCGAGTTCACCCTTGACGACGCGGCGCCAGATCCGCGGCAGCCGGTGGCGCACTTCGAGGACCTGGCCGACCAGCCGCTTGCCGGCGTCGACGGTCATCCCCAGCGCGGCGGCGAGCTCGATGATCGCGAACTCCGAGACGCACGGCGCTCCGGCGCCGGCGAGCGGGAGGCCGGTGTCCCGGCCGCGCTCGACCACGGTCGCTGCGTCCTCCTCGGGGACTTCGTGGGCGGCGCAGAACTCCAGGATCCGTTTGAGCATCCGCACCTCGGCCGCGTCCCGGGCCTGCCTTTTCGGCGCGCACCGCGTCGAGGAGGGCGACCTGCGGGTCGCCCTCGAACTCGAGTACCGGTGCTGCTGCCATGACCCCATTCAACCCGCCACCGCCGACACTCAAGAACGCGTCGAATCGAGCCTGTGGACAGGGTCGTCCGGACGGGTCACCTGTGGACGTTTCCCGCGTGGTTGAGCGGGATTCTCGGTACTCGAGCCCACCCTCGCCGCCCGCCGTGGTTGCGATCGTAGTGACCGGAATAGGTGGTTACGGTCGGCGTTTGGTTGCGCTACCTGGTCGCGGTTCGCCGACCGGCTCCCGGTCCGCCCGGGTCGACCGTTGTGGTTGCGGCCGACAACGACGTCGAGCACGCCGCTGCCCACCGTCGCGGGGTTTCGAGGCTCGTCGCTGACGCTCCTCGCACCTCAACCAGCGGCAGCGTTATGCAGCGGCGGCCTTGCGGGCCTGCTGCTGGAGGCGGGCCTGGGCGGCGCGGCGGACCTTGGGGCCCTTGGTGGCCATGCCGTAGAGCAGCTTGAGCTGCTGCGGGAAGTTCTTCGCGTTCGTGGTCTCGAGCCAGCCGTTGGGCAGGGAGAGCCGGACGACCTTGTGCCAGGCCGAGTAGACCTGCTGCGGCAGCGGCGCGATGTGGTAGTTGAGGTCGTACTTCTCGAACAGGTCGCGGACCTTCGGCGCCACCTCGGCGTACCGGTTGGACGGCAGGTCGGGGAAGAGGTGGTGCTCGATCTGGTGGCTCAGGTTGCCGGTGAGGATGTGCATGGTCTTCGAGCCGGAGATGTTGGCCGAGCCGAGCATCTGCCGGACGTACCACTCACCGCGGGTCTCGTTGTCCGGGATCGCCTTCCGCTCGAACGTCTCGACGCCCTCGGGGAAGTGGCCGCACATGATCACCGAGTGCGACCACAGGTTGCGCACCACGTTGGCGGTGAAGTTCGCGACCAGGGTCGGCAGGAAGGAGCCGGTCGGGATCGACAGCGCCGGGTGGACGACGTAGTCCTTGGTGGCCTGCTTGCGGATCTTGGTCAGCACGCCCTTGAGCCGGCGCTGGAACTCGGGCTCCTTGGTCTTCTTGCGCGCGATGTTGGCGCCGAGCTCGAGGTCGTACGCCGCGATGCCGTACTCGAAGAAGCAGGCGTTGATGAAGTTCCACAGCGGCTGGCCGAGGTGCATCGGGTGCCAGCGCTGGTCCTCGTCGACGCGCATGATGCCGTAGCCGAGGTCGTTGTCCTTGCCGACGATGTTCGTGTACGTGTGGTGGATCTGGTTGTGCGAGTGCTGCCACTGCTCCGCCGGGGTGGCCATGTCCCACTCCCAGGTCGTCGAGTGGATCTTCGGGTCCCGCATCCAGTCCCACTGGCCGTGCAGGATGTTGTGGCCGATCTCCATGTTCTCGAGGATCTTGGCGACGCTGAGCCCGGCGGTGCCGACCACCCAGGCCGGCGGGAACACCGACGCCAGCAGCACCGCGCGGCTGCCCAGCTCGAGCCGGCGCTGCACGCTGATCACCTTGCGGATGTACGCCGCGTCGGCCTCGCCGCGCGAGTCCAGGATGTCCTGGCGGATCGCGTCGAGCTCGTAGCCGATCTGCTCGATGTCCTCAGGCGTCAGGTGCGCGATGGGGTTCTCGGGCTTCTTGGTGATGGCGGTCATGGTCTCTGCTCCCTGTGGGGATCGATGTCAGTGGTTGATGGTGCAGGCGCCGGCAGCGGCGTTGATGCAGGTCTGGATGCGTACGCCGCCCGGGTCGGTCTCGCCGGGGACGGCCACGGTGATCTCGCCGTTGCGGAGGTCGCGTACGGCGCCCTCCTTGAGCGGCAGCACGCAGCCCATGCAGATGCCCATCCGGCACCCGCTGGGCATCAGCACGCCCGCGCCCTCGGCGGCGTCGAGGATCGGCGTCGCGCCGTCGGCCTCGACGACGGCGCCGGAGGCGAACGTGAGCGTGCCCCCTTCGCCGGAGGCGACGACCACGGTGGCCCGGAACCTCTCGGTGGCCAGCGCCAGGCCGCGCTCGGCGTGGTGCTCCTCGAGCGCGTCGAGGAGTCCGGCCGGGCCGCACGCGTAGCTCAGCCGGTCGGTCAGGTCGGGCACCAGCTCGTCGATCTGGGCGACCTCGAGCAGGCCGTCGCGGTCGTCGTACCGCTCGATCAGCCGGATGTGGCCGGCGTCGCGGAGCTGCCGCAGCTCGTCGCGGAAGATCGCCGCGGACTCCGACGGGTTCACGTGCACCAGCACGATGTCGGTGGTGGCGGGCGTGCCGCGGGAGAACAGGTTGCGCAGCATCCCGATCACCGGCGTGATGCCGGAGCCGGCCGTGACCAGCAGCAGCTTCTCGGGCAGCGGCTGGGGCAGCACGAACTCGCCCTCGGCCTGCTCGAGCTGCAGCATCTGGCCCGGGCGGGCGCGGTGTACGAGGTGGTGGGAGACGACGCCGTCGGGGATCGCCTTCACGGTCAGGCTGATGCAGCGATCGGGCCGCGGGCCGTGCGTGAGGGAGTACGTGCGCCACAGGCGCACTCCGTCGACGTCGACACCGACGCGGACGTACTGCCCGGGCACGTGGCCGGCCCAGTCGCGGCCCGGCTTGATCACGATGGTCGCCGACTCGGCCGTCTCCGCCGTGATCGAGACGATCTTGCCGCGCAGCTCGGCGCCGGCGCGCAGCGGATGGAACACGTCGAGCACGTCGGAGAGCTCCAGCGGCGTCACCGCTGCCTCGGCGAACCGGCGGACGCGGTCGCGCAGCCGAGGCCGGGGCGGGGACCCTGATCGGTCCTGCCGACGGTAAGCGAGCTCATGCCCCCATTCTGCTGCGCGAACCGGCTAATATCCTGTCCGAGGCACGTGAATCGATCAGCAATTGTTGTTCGTAGGAGACAAAATGCGTCCAGTCGCCCGCCGTACGGCGGGGCACGGACTGCTGCTGCCCGACGAGGCGGTCGCCGAGATCCGGCTCCGGCTGCCCGAAGTGGCCGAGCGCGTGGTCACCGTGATCATCGACGAGGTGCCCAGCTACGAGGACGCGTTCAGCGGTTCGATGGGCGAGACCATCCGCAACGCCGTGCAGCTCGCGCTCGGCGGATTCCTGTCGCTCGCCGCCGGGCGCCGCGGCTCCGACCCGCGCACGCCGGCCGCCCCGGCGGTCGAGGGCGCCTACCAGCTCGGCCGCGGCGAGGCGCGCAGCGGCCGGTCCACCGACGCGCTGCTGTCGGCGTACCGCATCGGGGCCCGGGTCTCGTGGCACGAGATGTCGACGACCGCGGTGCAGAACGGCCTGGACGCCGAGACGCTGGTGTCGTTCGCGGAGCTGGTCTTCGCCTACATCGACGAGCTGTCCGCGGCCAGCGTCGCCGGGCACACCGATGAGCTGGCCACCACCGGCCGGGTGCGGCAGCGCATGCAGGAGCGGATCGCGCACCACCTGCTCACCGGCGCCCCGCCCGAGACCGTGCTCAAGGCGGCGGAACGCGCCGAGTGGAAGGCGCCGACCACGCTGACCGCGGTGATCGTCCCGGAGTCGCAGGTCCGGCCGGTGCTCAGCGAGCTGTCATCGCGCACCCTGCAGGCCGCCGAGGCACCCGACCTCGACGACGCGGCGCTGCTGCTCGTCCCCGACGCCCACGGTCGGCGCCGGGCGGCGCTGCTGCGTGCGATCAAGGACCGGGACGCCATCGCCGGCCCGCCGCGTCCGTGGCTGGACGCGGCGTCGTCGTACGCGCGGGCGCTGCGGGCACATGCCCTGGAGCTCGGTCCGGACACCGAGGCCCGGCTCACCGAGCTGGTGCTCACCGCCGACCCGGAGGCGCTGGCCGACCTGCGCGCCCAGGCGCTGGCGCCGCTCGCCGGCGTGCGGCCGAGCTCCGCCGACAAGCTCGCCGACACCCTGCGCGCCTGGCTGCTCCACCACGGCCGGCGCGACGCGGTCGCGGAGTCGCTGTTCGTGCACCCGCAGACGGTGCGCTACCGGATGGGTCAGCTGCGCGATCTGTACGGCGACAAGCTCGACGACCCGGAGTTCGTCCTGCTCCTGACCGTGGCTCTGGGCACGCGCTCGGAGTGAAGCGGGCCTTGCGCAAACCCGCCGATGGCAGGGACCTGCCGCCTAGAATGTCGCCGAGGGCGCCGACGAGGACATCCATCGCTGCGCGGGGGACGACACAGCAGGTGAAGGAGCGCGCGTGTACGGGGAGATGACTTGATCGCAGAAATTCTCTGAGGCCCGCCGTGCTCCCGTACCGTTTGCCCATGCGGCGCGTGTCGAGCGGTCCCGCCATGGCAGTCGCCGTGGCGGCGCTGGGACTCGTGCTCGCGGGGTGCATGCCCGAGCAGGGACGCGCCGCGCCCAAAGACGGCAGGTCCGACGTCGGCGACCAGGTCGAGGTCCCGCGTGACCGGTACGTCGCCCTCGGGGACTCCTACACGGCGGCACCGCTGAAGCCGGACAACCAGCGGATCAAGGGCTGCATGCGATCCCGGCACAACTACCCGCGGCTGGTCGCCGACGCGCTGGGGAACACCGAGCTCGTCGACGTGAGCTGTTCCGGGGCCTCCACGGTGAGCATGTTCTACACGCAGGGGTTCGACTACGGGGACGACAAGCGCCCGCCGCAGCTGGACGCCCTCGACGCAGACACCGACCTGGTGACCGTGAGCATCGGCGCGAACGACTTCCGGCTCTTCAACTCGATGATCTACGAGTGCCTCGACGCCGCGAAGACCGACCCCGACGGGTCACCGTGCCGGGAGCAGAACACGCAGGACAAGCGGGACCGGCTCAAGCGGACGATCGCGAAGATCGCCCCCCGGGTGAGCCGGGTCGTCGAGGACATCCGCCATCGGTCACCCGAGGCCCGGGTGCTGCTCGTGGGCTATCCCAAGCTGCTGCCGGCCACGGGCGCCTGCCCGGAACGGCTGCCCCTGGCCATCGGCGACTACGAATACGCCAAGCGGATCAACCGGCGGCTGGCGGTGGCGGTCCGGGACGCCGGCCTCAGCGCCGGCGCCGAGTACGTCAACCTGTTCCGCGCCAGCAAGGGCCACGACATCTGCTCCGACGACCCCCCCTGGATCGCCGGCATCCGCGGCGTCCACCGCCGGGCGATGGGGATGCACCCTTACCCCGACGAGCAGCGCGCCGTGGCCGACCTGATCCTCGCGAAGCTGGAGCTGCCCGCCCCGGCTCTAGAGGGCAGCATGGGCAACCCGACCATCGACAACGGTTAGCCCGACCGGCAGCTCTCGAAGCCCCTTCGCTGCCACCGCAGGGTCGTCGTTCGCCGCCAGCGGGTCCTGGTCGAGCAGCACCAGGTCGGCGGGTGAGCCGACGGCGACCATCGGCTGCCCGTCCACCGAGGCGGCCAGCGCCTCCTGCGGAGTCAGCCCCTGCTCCGGGTGCCAGGCCGGGCGGGCATCGGCGCTGCGATGCACCGCCGCGGCCATCGCCAGCCACGGGTCCAGCGGCGACACCGGCGCGTCCGACCCGAAGCACAGCCGCACTCCCTCGTCGAGCATCCAGCGGAACGCGAACGACCGATCGCTCCGTCCCGGCCAGATCAGCTCGGTCAGGTCGCGGTCGTCGAGCAGGTGCCCGGGTTGCACGCTGGCGCGCAGGTCGAGCTCGGCCAGGCGTCGTACGTCCGCACGGTCGATCAGCTGGGCATGCTCGATCGAGCCTCGGGCGCCGGTGCCGGCGTACGCGTCCAGGGCGGCGGTCACGGCGGCATCCCCGATGGCGTGCGTGGCGACCTCGAGGCCGGACATGTGGGCCCGGGCCAGCAATGCGGTGAGCTCTGCCTCAGTCAGGTTGGCCGCGCCGGACGGCTGCTCGAGCAAGGCCCCGTCGGCGTACGGCTGGCAGCACCAGGCGGTGCGGGTGTTGAGGGACCCGTCGCTGATGATCTTCAGCGGTCCCATCGTGATCCGGTCGTCGACGCCAGTGATGAGGCTGTCGCCGGTCCGCAGCCGCTCATCGATCACGTCCTCGAGCCGGTCGGCGTACGTCGCGACCCGAACCCGCAGCAGGTCGCAGCCCGCGGTCCAGCGCTCGACCCAGTCGTCGACACCGCCGGTGAACTCGAAGTCGACGATGCCGACCACGCCCTTGGCGGCGGCCGCCTCCAGCGTCGCCCGGTGCGCTGCAGGACTGGTGCCGTCGTCGCCGACGAGGTGGCTGAGGAGCTCGTAGGCCGCGAACCACTCGTTCTCGCGCACCACGTCGTCGCGGGCGCCGAGGCCGAGCGCGGCCAGGGCGGAGCTGTTCAACCAGCCGTGGTGCCCGTCGCCGGCGATCAGCACGACCGGGGTGACCCCGGAGACCTCGTCGAGCTCGGCTACCGAGCACTCGCGGGTCCAGGCGCCGGGCCGGTGCCCCCAGGTGATGACCGGGCGACCCGGCTCCGCGGTGACCCGCTCCGCCACCAGCGCGACGGCTTCCTCGGGCGAGGTCACACCGCTGGCGTCCACGCGCTGGGAGGCCAGCGTCCACTGAGTGAGGTGCACGTGCTGGTCCCACAACCCGGGGATCAGCCACCGTACCAGCGGCAGCGATCTCCTCGACGCCGGCCGGGCGTTCGATGCCCGCGCCCACGCCAACGACCCGGCCGCCGTGCATCAGCACGTCGACCGGGTCGTCGGGAGCCGCGTCTCGCTCAAGCACGCGGACGAGTCGCGCGTCCCGGATCAGCAGGTCTGCCACCTGACGAACGCTAACGACCGGCTTTCCACTAGGCCGCGGCAGGCTCCTCGGCCAGCTCCGCCTCGGGCTCCGGCATGGTC
>CAWCRX010000005.1:0-133036 GCA_963798055.1 uncultured Actinomycetota bacterium | reverse complement strand
ATCGGCTTCGGCCGGAGGAAGACTCCGCCCACGACCGCCGCCAGCAGGGCCGCGACCGCACCGACCGCGAAGGCCGCCTGCAGCCCGCCGTTGAGGGCCGCCACTGCGGAGGCTCCGTCGGCGGCCAGGCTCTCGGTGCGAGCGGTGGAGATGCTGACCAGCACGGCCAGGCCGAGCGCGCCACCCATCATGAACGAGGTGTTCACCAGGCCCGAGGCGAGCCCGGACTCCTGCGGCTCCACGTCGCCCATGGCCGCGAGCAGCACCGGGTTGAACGCGATGCCGGCACCGATGCCGAGCAGGACCATCGAGGGCAGCACGTGGGTGACGAAGTTCCCGTCAACCGGTGCCTGAGAGAACAGCCCCAGGCTCACCGCAGCGAGCAACAGGCCCACGGTCAACGGCGGCCGGATGCCGAACTTCATCACGAGCTTGTCGGAGACTCGCAGCGAGCAGTACGCCATCACGACGCTGGTCGGGATGAACGCCAGGCCGACCTCGAGGGCGCTGTAGTGCAGCACCTTCTGGAGGTACAGGGCGGCCAGGAAGAACCAGGCGAACATCGCGGCCGCCCAGAGTCCGCCGACGATCTGCGAGATCGAGACGTTGCGCAGCGCGAACATCCGCAGTGGCACCAGCGGGTTGGCGACCTTCGCCTCGCGGGCGACGAACCCGGCGAGCAGGGCGACACCGGCGCCGAGCAGGACGAGAGTGCGGGTGGAGGTCCAGCCGGCCTCGTTGCCGCCGACGATCGCGTAGACGCTGAGCATCAGCGCGGCGGTGACCATGACGGCCCCGATCACGTCGAGGCGGGACCGCTCCGGCACGACCTCGTCGGCGGGCAGCACCCGGCGAGCGGCGATCCAGACGGCGACACCGATCGGCACGTTCACCAGGAAGATCCAGTTCCAGGAGAACAGCCCGGTCAGCACGCCGCCGAGCAGGACGCCGACGGCGCCGCCGCCGGACATCACGAAGCCGAAGACGCCCATGGCCTTCGCGCGCTCACCGGGGTCGGTGAACAGGCCCATGATCAGGGACAGCGCGACCGCGGAGACCGCGGCGCCGCCGAGGCCCTGGATCGCGCGGCCGACGACGAGCAGCCCCGCGGAGGGGGCCAGCCCGCAGGCGATCGAGGCGACGGTGAACGACACGACGCCGCCCAGGAAGACCCGCTTGTTGCCGAGCAGGTCGCCGAAGCGGCCGGACAGCAGCAGGAAGCCGCCGAAGGTGAGCAGGTACGCGTTGACCACCCAGGCGAGCGCCGACTGGGAGAAGCCCAGGTCGGTCTGGATGGACGGGAGGGCGACGTTCACGATGCTCGAGTCGAGCACGATCATCAGGTCGCCCAGGCAGAGGACGTAGAGAGCGAGCCAGCGGCTCTTGATGTCGGGCATTGGATTTACTCCTGGGTGGTGTCGAGGTGCTTTCACCAACACCACGAACGCGAACGGTCTAATACGACAGACCCAGGGAGAAGTTCTTTTCTCATCGGTTAGATGTGGCGGCGGGACTGGATCACCCGGAATCGCGGCGCCACGAAGGCCGCGTCGGTGTACGACGCGTTGGCGGCCGGGTTGGCCCCGGTGCCGTGGAAGTCGGAGTAAGCCGCGGTCTGGTTGACGAAAACCCCGCCCAGGAGGTTCTCCGAGAGCGCCACCCCCGCCTCGAGGGCCGCGTCGCGCATCTGGGCCACCACCGACTCCGACGTCGAGTAGACCGCGGCCGTCATCGCGCCCTTGCGGGTCACGGTGTCCTGGAACAGCTCGACGGACTGGTCGGTGCCCGACGTGGAGATCAGGAACGCCACCGGTCCGAAGCACTCCGCCTCGTAGACCTCGGCGTCCGCCGCCCCGAGGCCGACCAGGGTCGGCGTACGCACGGTCGCGTCGGGGTACGCCGGGTGGGTGACCGTGCGCGACGGCACCAGCACCTCGCCCTTGCCGGGGGCTGCGTCGAGCCGCTCGATCACACCGGCGTTGACGACGCCGCCGAGGAGCTCCACCGCCCGGGCGTCGTCGCCGAGCAGCTTGTCGAGCGCCGCCCCGATGCCGGCCGCGACGTCGGCGGGGGTCTTGGCGCCCTGGTCGGTCTCGATGCCGCTCGACGGGAGGTAGACGTTCTGGGGCGCGGTGCACATCTGGCCGGTGTAGAGCGAGAACGAGAACGCCAGGTTCTGGCACATCGCCGCGAAGTCGTCGGTCGAGTCGATGACGATCGTGTTGACGCCGGCCTTCTCGGTGAACACCACCGCCTGCCGGGCGTTGTCCTCCAGCCAGTCGCCGAACGCGTTGCCGCCGGTGTAGTCGATCAGCCGGACCTCCGGCCGCACGGCCAGGCTCGCGGCCAGCTTGTCGGCGGGGTCCTCGGCGGCCAGGGTGACCAGGTGGGGGTCGTGGCCGGCCTCGGCGAGCACCTCCTGGCACACCTGCACGGTGATCGCGAGCGGCAGCACCGCGCCGGCGTGTGGCTTGACGACGACCGGGTTGCCGGTGACCAACGAGGCGAACAGCCCGGGCCAGGAGTTCCAGGTCGGGAAGGTGTTGCACCCGACGACCAGCGCCACTCCGCGCGGCATCACGGTGAACGTCTTCTCCATCCGCAGCGGCTCGCCGCGACCCGGCTTCTCCCAGACGGCGGTGGCCGGCGTACGGGTCATCTCGGTCCAGGCATAGGCGATCGCCTCCAGCGCCCGGTCGAGGGCGTGCGCGCCGCCGGCCTGGAACGCCATCACGAACGCCTGCCCGCTGGTGTGCTGCACCGCGTTGGCCAGCTCGAAGATCCGGCCGTGCAGCCGGTCCAGGATCTCCAGGCAGACGCCCGTGCGCCCGTCCGGACCGGCGTCCCGCCACCCTCGCATCCCCGCGGCGGCCGCGCTCAGCAGCGCGTCCAGGTCGGTCACCCGCGGATAGGTGACCCCGAGGTCGAAGCCGTACGGCGAGCGCTCGGTCGCGACGGTGCCGTCGGCGCCCGGGGTGTCGAGCGGGAACGGCTGGTCGAGCAGCGCCTCGAACGCCGCCTTGCCCTCGGCCGCGGCGTCCTCGCCGTACACCCGCGGTGAGGGCGACTCGTCGAACGCGGAGTAGTAGCCACGGGACGCGATGGCGGCCACGGCCGCATCGAGACGCTGGCGGTGCTTGTCGAGGAGGACGTCGTTCACTCGGATGGCTCCCGAAACTCGAGTGTCGATGAGCTAGTGACACTTGGGACACTCTGGCACAGCAAGTGTCACACGCCTACGGGCCGTTACGGTGGGCGCCGTGACGGCACGCGGACTCGGCTGGGCGCTGCTCATCGCCGTGCTCGGCGGGGCGGGCGGCTACGGGCTCGCGGTGCTGCTCAATGACGACGACCCGGCGCTCATCGACACGGCCCCGGTGGTCGCGGTGTCGCCGTCGTTCCCGACCGACCCGCCCGTGGTGATCAAGCCGGATCCGCCCTACCCGGTCCTCGAGCGAGGGCTCCCCCTGCACCCGGTACGTGTGGGCTCCGAGTCCTTCGGGGTCACGGTGCCGGTCCCGAAGGGATGGGCGCGCACCGACACGGACCTCGTGGAGTCGAAGTGGGCGCCGCCGGGTGCGCCGCTGAACAGCTACCTGCTGCGGGTCAAGATCGTCAGCGGCCTGCGGCTGACGATTGAGGAGGCGCTCGAGCAGCGGCGCACCGCCCTCGAGTCGGTGGTCACCGACTTGGCACCTAGAGAACGACGGGGCCGACACGTTCACAGCGACCTACGTCAACGACGACGCACAAGCGCCTCGCCATCGAGCGATTCCTGTCGCTGGACGGCTCGGACACCGCCTTCGTCACGATCGCCGTCATCGGCCGGGAGTCGGACCGCGAGGGCTCAACGACCTGCTCGCCCGAGTCTCGGCGGGCGCGACGCGCTGAGTCTGGGCTAGAGGCCGTGGGTCTCGATCGAGTCGAGCACCTGGTTCGCCGTCGCCCGATCGGCGCTGCGCACCTGCA
Source organism: uncultured Actinomycetota bacterium (assembly GCA_963798055.1). Lineage (GTDB taxonomy): Bacteria > Actinomycetota > Actinomycetes > Propionibacteriales > Nocardioidaceae > Nocardioides. The sequence continues at coordinate 129,067 of CAWCRX010000005.1, read as the reverse complement.
CCCAGAGCAGCCGGTTCCCGGCCACCTGGCTGACCCGCTCCACGGTCACGCCCCCCGGGCAGCCGCTGTGCCACACGGTTGCGGACGGGTTGTCGCCGCTCTCCGTGATCGGGTCGGCCGAGTCTTCGCACTCGGGGTGCTGCGGCAGCTCGCTCGGGCAGGTGGTCACCGGCGAACAGGCCGAGGAAGACGCCCTCGCCGTCGGCCTCCGGATCGTTCCAGCGCGGCGAGGTGCCCACGGAGAGGGCGGGATACTCGCCCATCCGTCGTCGATCGGCGGGGTCCACTGCTGGTCGCCGACGGCCTCCTCCCACTCGATCGGCACCGTGACCTCCAGGGAGCCGGTCTCGTCGAGCACGGTGGCGTCGTCGCCGCGGCCGACCGGCTCCAGGAAGAAGCCGGCCGCGCCGCCCGCGCCGAGCGCCAGCACCGTGACCAGGGCGCGCACGAGAAGCCGCCGGAGGCGTTTCGGCGCCTTGGGCGGCGGCAGGGTGCCGCTCGGCGGCTTCGGCGAGGGCCGGCCGCCGGCGTGGGTGAGCTCGGGATCGAGGGCCTGCCACCTCGGGAGGCCGCGGCCCGAGGGAGCCGAGGCCTCGCCGAGAGCCGTGGTCAGCGCGTCGACGTACGCCGTCACGGTGGGCCAGCGGTCGGCCGGGGCGGGCGCGAGCGCGCGGTGGACGACGTCCTCCACCGCATCGGGGAACTGCCGGTCGTCGCCGGAGATCCGCGGCGCCGGGCCGGGGCTGGCCGCGGCCGTCAGGTCGGCGTGCCGCCACGGCATCCGGCCGCTCAGCAGCAGGTGGGTGATGACCGCGAGGGAGTACTGGTCCGCGGCCGGCCCGGGGGTCTCACCCTGGGCCTGCTCGGGCGCGACGAACGACGGGCTGCCCGCGATCATGGTGAGCCGCGAGGACACGTCGAGCGCCTTGCCCAGGCCGAGGTCGCCGAGCATCGCGCGCACGCCGCGGTCCTCCGTGCCGTCGCCGATGCTCCGGAACAGCACGTTGGCCGGCTTCACGTCGCGGTGCAGGATGCCCCGGTCGTGCAGTGCCTGCAGCCCGGCGCCGATCTGGCGGATCACCTCGGCCGCCTCGGCCACCTCCAGCCCGCCGGTCTCCAGCCGTTCCGCGAGGCTGCCCTGGTCGGCGTACGTCATCACCAGGTAGGGCCGGCCGTCGGCGAGCTCGCCGGCGTCGTAGACGGTGACCACGTGCGGGGAGTCGACCCGCCGCAGGTAGCGGCCCTCCTCGACGAACCGGGTGCGGATGTGGTGGTCCTCGGTCCAGTTGTCGGCGAGCACCTTCACCGCGACCGGGGAGTCGAGATGTTCGTCGTAGGCCAGCCAGACCGTGGCGAAACCTCCGGCGCCGATGCGCCGTCTGACCGCATAACGGCCGAGACGGTCAGGAAGCGCGGACACCACCCGTGCATTATCCGTGACCTTCGTGGGGAAGGATCGGTGGCATGAGCGAGTTCTCGGTCGGGCTGTCGCCGGACGACATCGACGAGCTGGCCCGGCGCGCCCAGGACGGCGACCGGGACGCGCTCGAGCAGGTGCTCGGCGCGATCCGCGGGCGCACCCTCAACGTGTGCCGCGGCGTGCTGCCGTACACGCCGGACGCGGAGGACGCCTGCCAGGAGGCGCTGATCAACATCGCGACGAAGATCGGGTCCTGGGGCGGCCGCGGCCGGTTCACGACCTGGACGCACGTGATCGCGGTGAACTCGGCGCGGACGACGTACCGCCGGATGCGCAACCAGGCCGTCGCCACCGACGTGATGGAGACCAACAACCCCGATCCCCGCACCACCAGCGTCATCGCCGGCACCCGCCTCGATCTCTTGGAGGCGATGGAGACACTGGAGCGTGACCACCCGCAGTACGTCGAGCCGCTGCTGCTGCGCGACGTCTACGGCATGGCGTACGACGAGATCGCCGAACAGGTCGGCGCGCCGCTCGGGACGGTGAAGGCCCAGATCCACCACGGACGCAAGCTGGTCCGTCCCCTGCTGAGAGGTTCCGAATGAAGCGTCTCCTCGCCGCCGCGGCCGCCGGCGCGCTGCTGCTGGCCGGGTGCTCCGACGACGAGCCGATCCGCAGCGGTGGCTCGAACGTGCCGGTCGACGACGACACCGCGTCCGAGTCACCCGTCGACCCGCCGACCACCGACCCCGACCCGCCCGCCGAGAACCTCGACATCGCCGTGAGCGAGCCGCAGGAGGACTCCCTCTACCCCGAGGTCGGCGACCCGGGCGTCGACGCCCTGCACTACGACCTCGCGCTGGGCTGGGCGCCGGACACCGACACGCTCCAGGGCACCGAGACGCTGACCTTCCGCTCGACCGAGACCGACGACGACTTCCAGCTCGACTTCAGCGAGGTCCTCGAGATCAGCGAGATCACCGTCGACGGCGCCACCACGGCGTTCGTGCGGGACGGGAAGGACCTGGTCGTGCACGCGCCGGTGCGCGAGGACCAGCGCTACGAGGTCGTGATCGAGTACTCCGGCACGCCCGAGCCGGTCGACGTACCCGTGCAGCGGTCGGACTTCAGCCAGACCGGCTTCACGATCGACGACGACCACCAGGTCTGGACGATGCAGGAGCCGTGGGGCGCCTACTCCTGGTACGCCGTCAACGACCACCCCTCCGACAAGGCGCTCTACGACTTCACCCTGTCCGTGCCGGCGCCGTGGATGGGCATCGCGAACGGTGACCTGGTCTCGACCGAGACAGAGGACGACGTCACCATCACCCAGTGGCACCTGGCCGAGCCGGCCGCGTCGTACCTCTCGACGCTGGCGTTCGGCGACTACGAGCAGACCGAGCTCAGCCGGCCCGCGCGACATCCCGATCCGGATCTTCACGCCGCGCGCGAGCCCGGAGTCGATCGACGGGCCGTCGACGGCTCCGGCCGCGATGGAGTGGCTCGAGCAGTACCTCGGGCCCTACCCGTTCGACACCTTCGGCATCGTCGTCGTCGACTCGGCGAGCGGCATGGAGACCCAGACGATGGTGACCCTCGGCAACACCGACTACACGCTGTCGCCCGAGGTCGTCGTCCACGAGCTCGCCCACCAGTGGTACGGCGACACCGTCACCCCCGACGACTGGCGCGACCTCTGGATGAACGAGGGCATGGCGACGTATCTCCAGGGCATGTGGGAGGCCGAGCAGGCCGGCATCTCCGTCGACGAGCAGATGGACCAGTGGGCCGAGTTCGAGGACGACGAGCGCGAGCTCGCCGGCCCGCCCGGCGACTACGACCTCGACAAGTGGGGCAGCGGCAACGTCTACTACAGCGGCGCCCTGATGTGGCACGAGCTGCGCCAGCGGGTCGGCGACACGGCCTTCTTCGAGGCCGTCCGCGCCTGGCCGGAGGCGCAGGAGAACCGCTCCTCCAACCGCGAGGAGCTAGAGCGGTTCTTCGAGAAGCGCACCGGCGAAGAGCTCTCGGCGTTCTTCGACGCCTGGCTGCTCGGCGAGCAGACGCCGCCGCGCGATTGATGCTCGATCACCTGCATCGGGCTATGGTGCAAGTACGACTGCAAGTGGCCGGTCGGTTCGGCCCTGGCCGCTGCAGCAAGCCAAGGGCTTCCCTCTGATCTCCTTCGTCTGGTCACCGGGCCAGCGCCTGCCGTCAGGTACCGGCGGCTCCGAGAACTACACGATCGGCCAGGTCCGCGAGCTCAACCGGCGCGGCGTACACGCCCAGGTCGTCACGATCGGCCTCGGCGCCGCAGACGGCCGCGAGGAGTTCGACGACATCCCGTTCCGCGGTCTGCGCTCACTGCGCGACCTTGCGCAGCTGGACGGGACGGTGGTGTTCGTCAGCGAGGCGCCGCCGGTGCGGACCAAGAGCCCGGCGTTCCAGATCCTGCACGTCCCGCCCCCGATCCGCGCCCGGCATCACCGGCGCGCGATCGACGAGACCCTCGAGCGGACGCTGATCGCCACGAGTCACTACGCCGCCCGCCTCTGGTCGGCCTTCCTCGATGTCGACGTTGCGACCATCGCGGTCGTGTACCCGTTCGCCGAGCGCAACTTCGCGGCCCAGCCGCGGCCGCAGCACGATCGGTCCTCGACGAGGATCCTCTACGCCGGCCGGCTGAGCCCCGAGAAGGGCATCTACACGTTCCTCGAGATGCTGCACGTCGACCTGATCGACGACGACCCGAGCCTCTCGTTCACCGTCACCTCCGCCGGATCCGACAAGCCGCAGGGCCGCATCATCCAAGCCTTGGTCGAGGCGCACCCCGGACTGACCGTGGTTCCCGCGCAACGGACGCCCGCAGCGATGGCCGCCCTGATGGCTGCCCACGACATCGTCCTGATGCCGTCCACCAGCCAGTACTGGCACGAGACTTTCGGCATCGTCTCGATCGAAGCGCAGCACGCCGGCTGCCGGGTCGTGGCCTCCGACGACGGCGGCCTCCCCGAGACCGACTGCGGTGCGGTGCTGATGGTCGAACCGGACAACGCCGAGGCCCTCGCCGTCGGCCTCCGCGCGGCGATCCTGGCTGGCCCGGTCCCTGCCGGGCTCCGGGCCAGAGCCTCGTCCCGGTTCACCGTGACGGACTCCGTCGACTCGTTGCTCGAGGTGTTTGCGACTCCGCACGGCCCCACCCCGGCCGAGGTGCTCCGCGATCTGGAAGCGATGGTCGAAGGACCCGTTCCCGCTTAGCGCGATCGAACTAGGGTGATCCGATGAGCGAACGAAGCTCGGGCGTGGTGGGGTGGGCAGATGAGTCGGCCGTTGCTGAGGTTGAGCCGGATTCTCCGCACCGCGACCGTGAGCGGGCGATGGCGCGCGACCACAGGCGAACCCGCCACAGAACTCTCATCGGCCCCGGGTCAGTGGGTTTCGAGACAGGCGCTGCGCGCCTTCCTCAACCAGCGTGCACAGCCCGGACAACGCCGTACTCAGCGGGCGAAGCCGACGACGGTCCAGGTGAGACCGCGGTGGCGGTACTTCGGTGACATCCCACCGGACCGCACCACCTCGATCATCGCGCGCGGCGGATGAACGAAGCTGCGGAAGTCGTTGCCGCGAAGTCGTCGGGTCAGGTTGTCGAACGAGATGAACGCGAGGCTCAGCGGGTTGCGGGGCGGGTGGGAGAACACCAGCAGCCGACGGGCATGGGTGGCGGCGGCCCCCAGCAGTCGCTCGTAGTCCGGGTAGCAACAGACGACACGGTGCAGTACCACGATGTCGGCGTCCTCCACCTCGTCAGGCGCGGCTGCGATGTCGTGGAAGCGGCGGGTCACCCGCTGCGTCAAGCCCACCTCCCCGAGCAGCTCCGCGGCCGCGGTCTCGTAGTTCTCCGAGATCTCGAGGTTCGTGGTGCGCTCCGCGCCGCGGAGAAGCAGCTCGACCTGGATCTCGCCAAGCCCGCCGCCGATCTCGAGCACGGACGCGCCCTCGATCCCCTGCTCGGTGAGGAAGTCGATCAGACGCCGCTGAGTCCGGTTGAGGCCACGACGTCGGTACCGACGAGATACCCGGTGCGCGAAGTCGTCACCGAATGTCTCTTGGTAGCCGTCGCCGCCGCAACACTCGTCCATCTGTTCAGTATCGAGCGCGAGGGCGGCCTGCGCCTACCCTTCCCCCATGGCCCGCCCGAGCGCTCAGGACCTGATCGAGCTCGTCTTCGACGACGCCTCGTGGGTCAGCTGGGACACGCCACCGGTCCGAGCCGACGACATCAGCGAGGAGTACGCCGCCGAGCTCGACGCGGCGCAGCAGAAGAGCGGCGTCGACGAGTCGGTGATCACCGGGGAGGCGCTGCTCAGGGGGCGGCGGGTCGCGGTGATGCTGGGCGAGTTCGGGTTCCTGGCCGGGTCGATCGGCCGGGCCGCCGCCGACCGACTGGTCATGGCGATCGAGCGAGCCACGATCGAGCGGCTGCCGCTGGTCTCCGGGCCGGTGAGCGGCGGCACCCGGATGCAGGAGGGCACGCCCGCGTTCGTGCAGATGGTGCGGATCTCCCAGGCGGTCGCGGCGCACAAGGCGGCCAAGCTCCCGTACCTCGTCTACCTGCGGCACCCCACCACCGGCGGCGTGATGGCGAGCTGGGGCTCGCTGGGGCAGGTGACGGCGGCGGAGCCGGAGGCGCTGGTGGGCTTCCTCGGTCCTCGCGTCTACTCCGCCCTCTACGGCAAGGAGTTCCCGGAGGGCGTGCAGACCTCGGAGAACCTCGCCGCACGCGGCGTCATCGACGCGGTCGTCGGCACCGACGACATCGGCGAGGTGCTGCACCGCGCGCTCAGCGTGCTCAGCGCGCCCCGCTACGTCCGGCCCGAGTCACCGGTCCCCGTCGACGAGCCGATCCCCGACGTCGACACCTGGGACGCCATCACCCGATCCCGGCGCCCGGACCGACCCGGCGTACGCCGACTCCTGCAGGTACGCCGCCTCCGACGTCGTACCCCTGAGCGGCACCGGCGAGGGCGAGCAGGACCCCGGTCTCCTCGTGGCGCTGGCCCGGTTCGGCCAGGCGCCGTGCGTGTTCCTCGGCCAGGACCGCCGCGGCCAGACCCCGGACCACCCGATGGGCCCGGGCGCCCTGCAGCGAAGCCCGGCGCGGGTTCCGGCTGGCCTCCGAGCTCGGGCTGCCGCTGGTCACGGTGATCGACACCCAGGGCGCCGCGCTCTCCCCCGACGCCGAGAACGGCGGCATGGCCGGCGAGATCGCCCGCTGCCTCGCCGAGATGGTCTCGCTGCCCGCGGCGACGCTGTGCCTGATGCTCGGCGAGGGCAACGGCGGCGGCGCGCTCGCGCTGCTGCCCGCCGACCGGGTGGTCGCCGCCCAGCACGCCTGGCTCTCGCCGCTGCCGCCCGAGGGCGCGAGCGCGATCGTCCATCGCGACCTCGACCACGCGCCGGAGATGGCGCGCGCCCAGGAGGTCCGCGCGATCGACCTGCACCAGCGCGGCATCGTGGACCGGATCGTCGCGGAGCACCCCGACGCGGCCGACGAGCCGGAGGAGTTCTGCCGTCGGGTCGGCGCGGTGCTCGAGCACGAGCTCGCGGGCCTGCTCCGCACCGGACCGGGCACCCCGGCCGAACGCGCCCGTCGCTACGTCTGACCGAGCAGCGCCGCGACCTCGTCGGCGACCCGGCGTCGTACGGCGTCGGCATCGGCGTCGGTCGCCTCGACCATGAACCCGCCGAAGATCAGCCAGCCCAGCACCGTGGCGCCGGCGACCGCGGTCGCGTCCGCGCTGCCCGGATCGCCGCCTCGCCACAGCCCGGAGAACAGCTCGGTCGTCGAGGCGGTGCCGGGGATCGCGGCCTCCGGCGCGTCGAGGACGGCGTTCACCAGGGCCCGCCAGTACGTCGGCCGCGCGGCGAGTACGTCGAGCAGTCGCGCGACGACCTCGCCGGGCGCCTGACCGCTCGTCGGCAGCCCCGACGCGGCGACCGCGGCCACCACCGCGCGGCCCTCCTCCGCGAGCACCTGCTCGAGGACGTCGGCCTTGGTGCCGAAGTGCCGGTGCACCAGCGCGTGGTTGACCCCGGCCCGGCCGGCGATGTCGCGCACCGAGAAGCCGTCCGGACCGCGCTCGGCCACCAGGTCGCGGGTCGCCGTGAGCACCGCCGCGCGCACCTGCTCGCGGCCCCGGGGCCGCGTCGCAGAAGTGGTCTGGGCCGTCACTCGACCAAGTGTAACCACTCGGTTACACTCGCTGCCCATGACCCGCCGTCTGCGCCGGACCCTTGCCGGTGGCGCCGCCGGACTCCTGCTCGCGGCCGCGGCCGCCGCCGGGAGCCCCGCCTCCGCCGACCTCTCGCACGTCCGCCCTGTTCCCGTTCCGGTCTACATCGGCGCTCCCGCGACGCCGAACCCGATCGCGCACCCGCCGATCCCGCAGCACCCGTACTTGTCGCCCAACGGCACCAACTCGATGCACAACGACGCCTACGCGTCCGACGCCTACGAGGTCAGCGGCCCGCTGGGGATCAAGCCCCAGGTGAAGACGGCGTTCTACGGCCTTCGCGAGTGCGCCACGATGGCGTTCGACTCCCATGGCCGGATCGTCGGGCTGTGCGGTGGGCTCGAGGGCTTCCGGATGATGGTGATCGACCCGGTGACGCTGCGCACCGATCTCCGAGCTGATGACGGGCAACCGCGACCTCACCACCGGCGCCAACCCGTTCACCGACATCTGCGGCGGCACCTACTTCTTCCTCGACGGCCAGGACCGCGCCTACCCCACCACCGTCGACAAGGCGGTGTGGCAGATCCAGGTCCGGCCCAACGGCACCATGGCCAAGGAGCACGTCTGGAGCCTGGACGCGCACATGCCGACGGCGGACTGCCTGATCGCCACGATGCCCGACTGGGCCGGCCGGGTCTGGTTCTTCACCCAGCAGGGCGTCGTCGGCACCCTCGACCGCGCGACCGGCACCGTGAAGACCACGCACCTCCCGGCGGGCGAGACGGTCACCAACTCCGTCGCCACCGACGAGACCGGCGGCATGTACGTCGTCTCGACCCACGCGCTCTACCGGCTGGACGCCGCCGGCGACGGGACGCCCGAGGTCACCTGGCGCGAGACCTACGACCGCGGCACCCGCCTGAAGCCCGGCAACCTGTCCCAGGGCTCCGGCACCACGCCGACCCTCCTGGGCGACAAGTGGGTGGCGATCAACGACAACGCCGACCCGAAGACCCAGGTGCTGGTCTACGACCGCCGCACCGGGGTGACTGACCGCCTGCACTGCGCGGTCCCGGTGCTCCGCGACAACGCCGGCACCACCGACAACAGCCTGGTAGCCGCGGGCAACTCGTTCATCATCGAGAACAACTACGGCTACCAGAGCCCGCCACCACGCTGCTCGGCAAGTCCACGACCCCCGGCCTGGCCCGGGTGATGGTCGAGGACGACGGCTGCCACGTCGCCTGGGAGAGCAACGAGATCGCGCCCACCTCGGTGGCGAAGGCGTCGCTGGGCAACGGCCTGCTGTACGCCTACACGAAGCCGGCCGGCAACCTTCTCGACCCGTGGTACTTCACGGCGATCGACATCGAGACCGGTGAGACCGTCTGGAGCCGGCTCACCGGCATCGGGATCACCTACAACAACCACTACGCGGCGATCTATCTCGGCCCCGACGGGGCGGCGTACATCGCCACCCTGACCGGGATGGTCAAGATCACCGACAAACCGTGAGCAACGACCTACGTCGTCTCCGGCGCCGCGAGCGGCATCGGGGCGGCCACCGCAGAGCATCTGCGTGGCCTGGGACACCACGTCATCGGCGTCGACCTGCGCGACGCCGATGTCGTGGCCGACCTGTCACGCCCGAGGGCCGCGACGCCGCGGTCGCGCGGGGTGCTGGAGCGCACCGACGTCGTCCACGGCGCTGGTGCCGTGTGCCGGCGTCGCCGGGCTGACCGGCGTCGACCCCGAGCTCCTGGTGTCGGTGAACTTCTTCGGCTCGATCGCGCTGGTCCGGGGCCTGCGCGACGCGATGGTCGCGGCGCACGGCGCCAGCGTCGTACTGCTCGCCTCGAACTCGATCACCTGCCAGCCCGCCGTGGCCACTCGACGTCGCCCAGCTCTGCCTGGCAGGAGGACGAGGTCGCCGCCCGCAAGGCCGCGGCCAAGCCGCACGAGGCGGTGCTCATCTACCCGGGCACCAAGGCCGCGCTGGCCTGGTGGGCCCGCCGGGAAGGCGTCACCGAGGCCTGGGCGGGCGCCGGGATCCGGCTCAACGCCGTCGCCCCCGGGCTGATCGCCACCCCGATGACCGACCGGCTCCGGGAGGACCCGGAGCTCGGCGTCTTCGCCGACGCCTACCCCAACTGCCCTGAACCGGCCCGGCCAGCCCGAGGAGGTGGCCGCGACGATCGGCTTCCTGCTGTCGGACGCCGCCAGCCTGCTCGTCGGGTCGGTGATCTTCGTCGACGGCGGCACGGATGCGATGATCCACCCCACCCGCCCGGAGATGATGGCCTAGGGCGTGACGCCGGACAGGGCGCAGTCGAACGCGGCCGAGAAGACCGCCGTCGACACGTCCCCGGGGAGGCCGCTGGACATCGGGTCGTTGTTGACCGAGAGGTCGGCGTTCAGCAGGCCCGCCTCGACCATCCGCTCCACGCCGAGCTCGTCGACCAGCGCCTCGGCCATGCACCCCGCCGTCGCGGCATCGATCGTGTCGTCCTGCTGCAGGCCCTCGGTGAGGTTCTCGACCGCCTTCGCCTCGTCGCCGTCCTGCGGCGTGTAGCTCTCGGTGTCCGGCGGCTCGGTGGTCGGCGAGTCGTCGGTAGCGGGAGTCTCGGGCGAGGACTCGCTCGGTGTGGACTCCGTCGTCGGGTCGGCCTTCGGCTCGTCGTCGCCGCCGCGGGTGACGGCGTACGTCACGCCCAGCCCGACCAGGGCGAGCACGATGAGCGCGACCATCGCCACGATCAGGCCGGTGCGGCCACCGCTCGACGGCCGGGCCGGGGTCGGCCCGGCCAGGCGTCGGCGCGGCTCCCTCCGGCATCCGCAGCGCGGCCCGCAGGTCGTCGCGCATCGCGCCCGGCGTCGCGATAGCGCTCGCCGGGCTGCTTGGCCATCGCGATCCGCAGCACCCGGTTGACGGCGGCCGCCATCGAGCTGGTCTCGGGCAGCTGCGGGATCGGGGCGGACAGGTGCGCGTTGACGATCTGGTAGTCCGACGTCCCGGAGTACGGCGCGTGCCCGCTGACCGCCGCCCAGAGCAGGCAACCGAGTGAGTAGACGTCGGTCGTCGGTCCGGGCGACTCCACCGGTGTGCAGCTCTGGCGCCATGTAGGTGGGGGTGCCGACGGTGCTCCCGGCAACGGTCAGAGTGCTGCCCGGCGTTGACGTGGCGGGCGATGCCGAAGTCGGCGAGGTAGGCGCGCACGCTGTCGGCGCCGATCCGGAGCAGCACGTTGGCGGGCTTGATGTCGCGGTGCACCAGCCCAGCGGCGTGCGCGTCCGCGAGCCCCGACGCGATCTGGGCGATCAGGTCGACGGCGATGCCGAGCGCCGGTGCGCCGCGGTTCTGGATCATCTGGCCGAGGTCGCCGTCGGGGATCAGCTGGGTGGCGATGTAGAGCCGGCCGTCGACCTCGCCGTGCGCGTAGACGTGCACGACGTTCGGGGAGTCCAGCGACGCCTGGGCCTGCGCCTCCCTGGTGAACCGGGCCCGGAAGTTCGCGTCGTCCGCCAGGTGCGGGGAGATGATCTTCAGCGCCACCTGGCGGTTGAGCTGCGTGTCCAGCGCCTCGAACACGATCCCCATGCCGCCGCTGCCGAGCTGCTGACCAACCCGGTAGGGGCCGATCAGCTCACCCGGCTCCGGGATAGCCAGCCTGCGTCGCCACAACTCAGAAAAGTAGTGCAGAAGCTGGGTCCTCGACGATGCCGGCCACGTCGGACAGGAACCGCGAGCCCTTCTCGCCGTCGATGTGCCGGTGGTCGAAGGCCAGGGCGAGCGTCGTGATCTGCCGAACGACGATCTCGATCGTCCACTACCCACGGCTGCTTGCGGACCGCCCCGAAGCACAGGATCGCCGACTCGCCGGGGTTGATGATCGGGGTACCGGCGTCGACGCCGAACACGCCGACGTTGGTGATCGTGAACGTGCCGCCGCTCATCTCCGCGGGCTGGGTCTTCCCGTCGCGGGCGGTCGCGGTGAGCTGCCCCAGCGCCTCGGCCAACTCGGTGAGCGAGTGGTCCTGCGCGTCCTTGATGTTGGGTACGACGAGCCCGCGCGGGGTGGCCGCCGCGATCCCGAGGTTGACGTAGTTCTTGTAGACGACCTCTTGCGCGGCCTCGTCCCAGAACGAGTTGATCTCGGGCGTCCGGCGCATCGCCAGCATCGCCGCCCGGGCCAGAACCAGCAGCGGCGACACCTTCAGGTCGCGGAACTCGCGCCGCTTGCGCAGCCGCTCGACGAACTCCATGGTCGCGGTGGCGTCGACGGTCACCCACTCGGTGACGTGCGGGGCCGTGAACGCGGACTGCACCATCGCGCCGGCCATCATCTTGCGGACGCCCTTGATCGGCTCCCGGTACTCGCGCTCAGCGGCACCGCTGGTCGAGTAGGCCGAGCCGCTAGGCGAGGCTGTATCGAGACCAACCCGCACCCGTCGAAGCAGCCTCGACGTCCTCGCGAGTGACACGCTGCCGCTCGGGCCGGTCGGGGTGAGCGTCGTGAGGTCGACGCCGAGGTCCTTGGCCAGCTTGCGTACCGGCGGCTTCGCCAGCACCTGGGTGCGCCGCCGACGGGGGCTCGGCAGCGGGGGTCGCCGGCACCGCGGTCTGCGGCGGCTCGGGTGCGCCCACCGCGGCGCCCTGGCGCTCGGAGTCGGAGACCACGGCGGAGACCATCTGCTCGACGCTCTCGTGCTGCTGCGTGACGTTCTGGTTGAACGTGTCGTGGACGTCGGCGCGGGCGGTGAACTCCCCCACGGCCTCGGTGATCGGCTTGCGGCGCGCACGACGGGTGGGACCGCGGTCGGCCTTCGTCCGACCCACCAGCGACTCGCCCTCGCCGCCACCGCTGGCGGCCGGGTTGGACAGGTCGATCTCCGGCTCTTCCCCGGGCGTTCCACCACCGGCGACCGGCTCGCCGATCGCGATGATCGGGGTGCCGACCGGCACGGTCTCGCCCTCGTTGACGAGCAGCGCGTTGACGGTGCCGGCGTACGGCGACGGCAGCTCGACCAGCGACTTGGCCGTCTCGATCTCCACGACGATGTCGTTGACCGCGACCACGTCGCCGACCTTCACCTTCCAGGTCACGATCTCGGCCTCGGTGAGGCCCTCACCGACGTCGGGCAGCAGGTACTCGGGCACGGTTCAGCTCACTCCTTCGGAGAGGGTCAGTACGAGTAGGCGCGGTCGACGGCATCGAGCACCCGGTCGAGGTCGGGGAGGTACTCCTCCTCGATCCGAGCCGCGGGGTAGGGGGTGTCGAACGAACCCACCCGCAGCACCGGGGCCTCCAGGGAGTAGAAGCACTGCTCGGTGATCCGAGCGGACAGCTCGGCGCCCATGCCCAGGTTGACGTGTGCCTCGTGGGCGACGATCGCCCGACCCGTGCGGCGTACGGATTCGTAGACCGGGTCCATGTCCAGCGGCGAGAGGGTGCGCAGGTCGATCACCTCGAGCGAGCGGCCCTCACCGGCCGCGGCCTCGGCCGCCGACAGGCAGGTCTTCACCATCGGGCCGTAGGCCAACAGCGTCGCGTCGCTGCCCCGCCGGACAACGCGCGAGGTGAAGAGCGGGGCGGGCGTGGCGCTCTCGTCGAGCTCGGCCTTGTCGGCGTGGTACTGCCGCTTCGGCTCCAGGAAGATCACCGGGTCGTCGGACGCGATCGCCTGCTGGATCATCCAGTAGCCGTCGACCGGGTTGGAGCAGGTGACCACCTTGAGGCCCGGAGTGTGCGCGAACTGCGCCTCCGGCGACTCGCTGTGGTGCTCGACCGCGCCGATGCCGCCGCCGTAGGGGATCCGGATCACGATCGGCATCGTGACCCGGCCCTGGCTGCGGAAGTGGATCTTCGCGAGCTGGCAGACGATCTGGTCGTAGGCGGGGTAGACGAAGCCGTCGAACTGGATCTCCACCACGGGTCGGTAGCCGCGCATGGCCATGCCGATGGCGGTGCCGACGATGCCGGACTCCGCGAGCGGCGAGTCGATCACCCGGTCCTCGCCGAAGTCCTTCTGCAGGCCGTCGGTGATCCGGAAGACGCCGCCGAGCTTGCCGACGTCCTCGCCCATGATCAGGACCTTGTCGTCGTTCTCCATGGCCTTGCGCAGACCCATGTTGAGGCCCTTGGCCAGCGTGATCTTGCTCATCAGTGCGCCCCCTCGAAGCTCGCGAGGTAGGCCGCCAGTCCGTCCCGCTGCTCCTCGAGCTCCGGCGTGATCTCGGCGTAGACGCGCTCGAAGATGCTCAACGGCTCGCGGATCGGGCATCGCCTTGCAGCCCTCGCGCAGGTGACGCCGAGCTCGCTCGGCCTCTGGCCTCGACCTCGGCGAAGAACGCCGTCGTCGGCGTACCCGTTGCGGCGCAGGTAGACCTTGATCCGGGCGATCGGGTCCTTGAGCTTCCAGTTCTCGACGTCGCCGGAGAGCCGGTAGCGGGTCGGGTCGTCGGTCGTGGTGTGCGCGCCCATCCGGTAGGTGTAGGCCTCCACGAACGACGGGCCCTGGCCGTCGCGGGCGCGCTGCAGCGCGGACTGCATGACGCTGTAGGTCGCCAGCACGTCGTTGCCGTCGACCCGGACGCCGGGGAAGCCGAAGCCGAGCGCGCGCTGGTAGAGCGGGATCCGGGTCTGGCGCTCGATCGGCTCGGAGATCGCCCACTGGTTGTTCTGGCAGAAGAACACGACCGGGGCGTTGTAGGAGGCGGCGAAGATGAACGCCTCGTTGACGTCACCCTGGCTGCTCGCCCCGTCGCCGAAGTGGGCGACGACGGCGGCATCGCGGTCCGGGTCGCCGGTGCCGACGACGCCGTCGCGCTGCATGCCCATGGCGTAGCCGGTGGCGTGCAGGGTCTGCGCACCGATCACCAGCGTGTAGAGCGCGAGGTTGTAGTCCTTGGGGTCCCAGTTGCCGTGGTCGACGCCGCGGAAGAGCCCGAGCAGCTTCAGGGGATCGACCCCGCGGCACCAGGCGACGCCGTGCTCGCGGTAGGTCGGGAAGACGAAGTCCTGCGTGCGCAGGGCCCGGCCGGCGCCGATCTGCGCGGCCTCCTGGCCGAGCAGCTGGGCCCAGATGCCGAGCTCGCCGTGCCGCTGGAGCGCGGTGGCCTCGGTGTCGATCCGGCGAGTGAGCACCATGTCGCGGTAGAAGCCGCGCAGCTGCTCCTCGGAGAACTCCATGTCGAACTCCGGGTGGTGGACCCGTTCGCCCTCGGGGGTCAGGAGCTGGATCAGCTCGGGGCCACCGTCCTCCTGGCGCGGCCCGAATACCTCGCCGAGGTCGGGCCCGAAGCCAGCGTCTTGTTGGGTCACGAGCACTCCTTCGTGTCGCCGGACCGCGGGATCTCCGCCGTCCGGTGGCCGGTTTCCCGAACACGGACCGCGGGGGTGGTGCGGCCATGTGAGCGGGGCCACAATCGTAGCGGCGGCAACGGTAGCCCGGCCCCTCCGGCCTCCGCCAATCAGCGAGGACGTCCGATAATCGGGTGTCCGAGGAAGTGCCGATTCAGTGCATCTCGCCGAGGTCCTCGTGGGCCTCGTGCGACAGCGGCTCGACCTGGAACGTCGCGTGCCGTACCTCGAAATGCGCGGACACGCACTCGCACAGGTCGTCCAGGATCGGACCGACGCCGCGCTCGGCCAGCGCCTCGTCGGTGACGGTGACGTGGGCCGAGAGGCTGGGGATCCCGCTGGTGATGGTCCACGCGTGCAGGTCGTGTACGTCGACGACGCCGGGCACCCCGCACAGGTGCCGTCGTACGTCCTCGAGGTCGAGCCCGGCCGGCGCGATCTCGAGCAGCACCACGGCGGCCTCGCGCATCAGCACCACCGCCCGCGGCAGGATCAGCACTGCGATCAGCAGCGAGGCCACCGGGTCGGCGCGGTGCCAGTCCCAGACCCAGATGACGATGCCGGCGAGCACCGCCAGCAGCGAGCCGAGAAGGTCGGCGAAGACCTCGTTCGCTGCGCCGCGCATGTTGAGGTTGCCGGTGTCCGAGCGGTTCAGGATCGTCATCGAGACCCCGTTGGCGACCAGGCCGATCGACGCGAACAGCACCAGCTCGGGGGCGTCGACGTGTGACGGGTCGGCGAGCCGGGAGATCCCGGCGTAGCCCAGGTAGACGCAGACGCCGAGCAGCACCAGCGCGTTGACCAGTGCGGCGAGCACCTCGGCCCGGTGGTAGCCGAACGTCGAGCGCGGCCCACCCCGCAGGCCGGCGACGTACGACGCCCCGAGCGCGAGCACCACCGCGCCGGCGTCCGTGGCCATGTGACCGGCGTCGGCGAGCAGCGCGAGCGAGCCGCTCAGCCAGGCACCGACGAGCTCGACCACCAGCACGCTGCCGGTGACCGCGAGCACCCAGCGCAGCCGGGACCGGTCGGCCGCCCGGCTGACGGCGTGGCCGTGCCCATGTCCGTGGCCCATGCCGAAAGCCTAGGGCGGGGGCCAGCTCAGGTCGGGTCGACGCTGCTCAGGAGATCCCGTCGATCAACCACTCGCCGTCTTCCTTGACGAGCGAGAACGTAGTGGTGGACGAGAACTCCTCGCCGCCGATATCGCCGGAGGTCTCGACCTCGACAGTCGCCTTGTTGCCATCTTCCTCGGCGTCCTTGACCTCCACGTCGAAGTCACCCTCGTCCTCGTCGAACGCGTCGAGCTGCTCGTCGCTGCATTCGCCGAACGAGTCGCCGAACTCGTCGGTGGTCAGGTCTTCGATGTCGGAGCACGAGTCGGCGTCGATGAAGTCCTCGACCACGCCCTTCGGGCCGCCGCCGCCAACCACCATGAACACGATGACGATCAGGATGATCAGGGCGACCGCACCGCCGGCGATCAGCCCGATCAGCTTGGCGTTGATGCCACCGCCGCCCGAACCACCGGCGAACTGCTGACCCTGCCACGCGGGCTGTCCCGGCTGGCTGGGGTAGCCGCCCTGCTGGTAGCCGGGCTGCTGGCCGTAGCCCTGTTGCGGCGCCGCGGGGTAGCCGGGTTGCACCGGCTGCTGCGGTTGGCCGGGGCTTCCGGGACCGGCCACCTGGGTCGGCATCGCGGCCGGCGGCTGCTCCCGCCTCCGGGGCGGCCGGGCGGTCACCGCCCGGCTGCTCCTGCCCGGTCGGCGGGCGGACCTGGGTCACGTCGGACGGCCCGGGCTGTGCCGGCTGTTCGGGCTGCTCAGGGGCAGCGGGCCGATCCGAGCCCTCGGGCGGGAGGGTGTGCTCGGTCCACTGGTTCCCGTCCCACCACCGCTGGCCGCCCTGGCCGTCGGGGTACCAGCCGGGAGGGGTGCTCTGGGTCATCGGATCTCCTCTGTCGATGGCAGCGTGGGCGCATCATCCCACCGTTGGTTCACCTGGCAAACGTCGCAGCGACCGCAATGATCCGGTCGTTGGCCTCGGGCTCGCCGATCGAGACCCGGGCTCCCTCACCCGCGAACGGGCGGACCACGATCCCGGCCTCCTCGGCCGCGGCGGCGAACTCGGCGGTGCGCTCGCCGAGCGCGAACCACACGAAGTTGCCCTGCGGCTCGGGCACGTCCCAGCCCACCTCCCGGAGGCCCGCGACCACACGGTCCCGCTCGGCGACGAGCGCGTCGACCCGCTCGAAGAGCGCCGGCTCCGCGGCGAGCGAGGCCACCGCCGCCGCCTGCGCCACGGCGGACACCCCGAACGGCAGCGAGACCGCGCGCAGGGCGCCGGCGATCTCGGGGGCTGCGACGGCGTACCCCACCCGGAAGCCGGCCAGCCCGTAGGCCTTGGAGAACGTCCGGAACAGCACCACGTTGGGGTGCGCACGCAGTACGTCGAGCGCCGTCGACCTTGTCCTCCATCCGCACGAACTCCACGTACGCCTCGTCGACGACGACCACCACGTGCGAGCGGCACCGCAGCGAGCAGGGCGTCGAGCTCGGTGCGGGTGACCGCGGGTCCGGTCGGGTTGTTGGGCGTGCACACCATCACCACCCGCGTCCGGTCCGTGACCGCGGCGAGCATCGCCGGGATGTCGTGCCGGCCGGCCGCCGTCACCGGCACCTGGACGGAGGTCGCGCCAGCGGTCGTGACCGCGATCGGATAGGCCTCGAAGGAGCGCCAGGCGTAGACGACCTCGTCACCGGGGTCGCAGAAGGCGCTGAGCAGCTGGTAGATCAGCGCGACCGAGCCGGTGGCCGCGGCGAGGTTCTCGACCGGGACTCCGAGCCGCGCGGACAGGGCGTCGTACAGCGCGCTGCTGCCCATGTCGGGATAGCGGTTCATCGCCGCGACCGCGGCGTTCGCAGCCTCGACGACGCCGGGCAACGGCGGATAGGGGTTCTCGTTCGAGGACAGCTTGTACGTCGTCATGCCGGGCCGCGGGGTGGGCGGCCGGCCGGGGACGTAGGCGGGGATCTCGGAGACGTGGGGCGCGGCTGAGGGTGGGCCATGCCGAGCAGGCTAATGCCGGTCGTCAGCGGCGCCACGGCCGGAGCACGACGGCCAGCACGATCCCGATGCCGACCCCGACGACAGCGCCGGTGACGTTGTCGATGATGTCGGTGACGTCGCAGGCCCGGTCGATCCGGGCGAGCTCGAGCTGGGTCTTCTCGATCGCCGCGGAGTACGCCGCCAGCCCGCCCAGACCGAGCGGCACGGTCAGCCATGCCGACCGCCGGCGCGCGGCGGCGAGCACGAGCAGCGCGCCGCTGGGGATGAACACCACCGTGTTGAGCAGCCGTTGGGTGCCGTCGAAGATCCAGAACCCCTCGGGCGCCGGACCGCCGATGTCCCACGAGCAGGTCTCGAGCCGTCCCTCGGCCGGGACGATGCCCGGTGCACCGTTGGCCGGGATCAGCGTGATCAACCCGATCACCACGATCGACCACACGAACCCGGCCACCGCCCAGGCGGTGATCGGCTCATGCCGCCGGCGGAGGCCGAGCGCCAGCAGCACGCACAGGCCCGCCGAGAGAGCGGTCCCCGCGAGCATGACCCCAACGCCGCCGACCGGAAACACCGGGTCGACGCTACCGGCGGAGCGGAGGAAGGAGCACCTCGGGCGTGGACCGGATCGTGAGGTCGCGGCCGAGGGTGACGTCGACGGGGTTGGTGAGGCAGCGGATCGAGCCGCCGGCGAGGTGGAACTCGGAGACGTCGACGATGACCACCTCGAATCCCCACTCCTCCAACCGAGCGCGCACGTGGTCGGGGCAGCCGGGCATCACGACGGTCGAGCCGACGACCACCGAGTTCGCGCAGAACGTCGTCAGCGCCTCCTCCTCGGTGAGCAGCAGCGGCTCGGGGACGAGGTCGAGCAGCGCCGCGGCCGAAGGCGCGTCGAGCGCGTCCGGGCAGACCAGCGCCCGCCTCTCGTCGAGCGGGCAGAAGGCCAGGTCGAGGTGGTACATCCCGGGATGCGTGATCCGCAGCCCGCGGACCCGGACGCCCAGATCGTTGGTCAGGTGCTTGAGCGCGAGCTCCTCGGTGCGCGGCCCGTAGCCGACCAGCAGGTCGCCGCCGAACGCGAACGCGTCGCCGGCCTCGAGGTGGGCGCCGACGCCGTCGCGACCGACGTACGACGTCGCGTAGCCGTGCTCGGCGAACCACGCCGCGGCCGTCTCGGTCTCGGCCCGCCGCTGCTCGTAGCGCATGTGCGAGAGAACGATCTGCGGGCCACCCGCGCCCGACGACGGCCAGGCCGAGGTTCATCGCGTAGACCATGTCCGGCGAGTCCGCACGCTGCTCGATGACGTCGACCCGCGCCCCCAGCTCGCGCAGGGTCGCGACCAGGGCCTGCCACTGGTCCAGCGCCCGCGCCCGATCGGGCTGGATCTCGGGATCCATGAACGGGTTGATGGCGTAGTCGACCCGGAAATGGGCCGGCTCGACCGTGACGTAGTGGCGGCCCCATCCCAGCTGGGTCTGCGGGTTCATCCGTTCACCTCCCGTGGTGCGCTTGCATACCAAGATTGTCTGACAATCAGACAATAGCAGTACGGGCACAATGGGCGCATGCCAGAGCGGGCCACAAAGTTCGGCTCCCTCCACCTGGAGGAGCCGCACTCCACCGTCGAGCGGGTGGCCGACGAGCTGCGCCGGGCGGTCTTCGAGGGCGAGCTCGAGAGCGGTACGCCGCTGCGCGAGATCGCGCTCACCGAGTCGCTCGGCGTCTCCCGGCCGACCGTCCGCGAGGCGCTGACGATGCTGGTCGCCGAGGGCCTGGCAACGCGCGAGCCCAACCGCGGGGTGAGCATCGCGACTCCCGAGGCCGGCTCGGTGCGCGACGTCTGCCGGGCCCGGCGGGTGCTCGAGGGTGCCGGCGTACGCCGCTGGCCGGATGCGAGCGAGGTGGAGCGAGCGCTCGTTCGCGAGACCCTGGACGCCTACATCACCGCGGTGCACGGGGACGCGTCGTACCAGGAGCTCAACGCCCGGCACCTCGCCTTCCACGTCTCCCTGGTGGGTCTGACCGGCAGCGAGCGGCTCGTGTCGATGGCCGACACCCTCGCCACCGAGCTGCGGCTGGCGCTGGCGCAGGTGGAGCGGATCCGCCGCAACGCGCACGACCAGGCCGACTCCCACGCAGCGCTGGTGCGACTGCTCGAGGACGGCGACATCGACGGCGCCTCGGTGTTCCTCGACCGCCATCTGGCCGACGCCGAGACGGAAATCATTACACGCCCTGCAACTATGACCCCATGCGCTTCGTAGTCAGGGTCCTGGTCACGGCTGCCGCACTCGCCGTCGCGGCGTGGCTGATCGACGGGATCCGGTTCACCGGCCCTCGGCAGGGGATGGACGAGATCCAGGAGAAGATCCTGCCGCTGCTCCTCGTGGCCGCGATCCTCAGCGTGATCAACTCGTTCGTGCGCCCGGTGCTCACGATCCTGTCGATCCCGTTCATCATCGTGACGCTCGGGCTGTTCCTGCTCGTGATCAACGCCGGGATGCTGCTGCTCACCAGCGAGCTGGCCGACGCGCTGGACATCGGGTTCCGGGTCAAGAGCTTCTGGCCGGCAGTAGGCGGCGCGATCGTGATCACCGTGGTCTCCTGGATCCTCGACGGGTTCGTGGAGTCCCGGGAGGACAAGTGACGGACCTGCCGCCCGCGCGCACGGACGGTCGGTACCGCATCGGCGTGGTCTGCCTGGGCAACATCTGCCGGTCGCCGATGGCCGACGTGGTGCTCACCGAGCGAGTGGCCGAGGCCGGGCTCGGCGACCGGGTCGAGGTGGCCAGCTGCGGCACCGGCGACTGGCACATCGGGCACCCCATGGACCGCCGCGCCGCGGCCACCCTGGCCGCCGCCGGCTACGACCCCACTCGGCACCGGGCGCAGCAGTTCGCCGACTCCTGGCTGGAGGAGTACGACGTGCTCCTCGCGATGGACACGCAGAACCGCGCGGACGTCGGCAACAGCGACCGGGTGCTGATGTTCCGTGACTTCGATCCGGTCGAACCCGGGAGCGACGTGCCCGACCCGTACTACGGTGGGGACAGCGGCTTCGAGGAGGTGCTGGCGATGGTCGAGCGCACGAGCGCGGGAATCGTCGAGGCACTGCGCCGCCGGGTCGACGGGGCCGACGGACGGTGACCCGGCAGCCGCTGGTCGCCCGCAAGGCCGAGGAGCTGCTCGACGCGTCGGTGATCGCCACCGCCCCGTTGGCAGGCGGTGACATCTCGACCGCGACCAAGCTGCGGCTCAGCAACGGCACCACCGCGCTGATGAAGACGCTTCCGCACGCGCCCGAGGACTTCTTCGAGGTGGAGGCCGCCGGGCTGCGCTGGCTCGGCGAGGTCGAGGGCGGGGTGCACGTGCCCGAGGTCCTCGGCGTCGACCAGGAGTGCCTGGTGATCTCCTGGGTCGAGCCGGGCAAGAACGGCGTCGACGCCGCCGCCGCCTTCGGCCGCGGGCTGGCGGCCACCCACTCGGCCGGCGCCGCGTCGTACGGGCTCGAACGGGACGGGTTCATCGGCCGGCTGCCGATGCCCAACCGGACCGCGCCGACCTGGGCGGAGTTCTACGCCACCCGCCGGGTCCTCCCCTACCTCAAGCTGGCCCGGGACCGCGGCGCGATCTCCGAGGAGGACGCCGCGACCGTGGAGTCGCTGGTCCCGAAGCTCTCCGACCTGGTGCCCGAGGAGCCGCCGTCGCGGCTGCACGGCGACCTGTGGAACGGCAACGTGCTCTGGGGCCAGGACCCCACCGCCGGCACGCCCGCGGTCGGCCGGATCTCGGTGATCGACCCGGCGGCGTACGCCGGCCACCGCGAGGTCGACCTGGCGATGCTCGCGCTGTTCGGGCTGCCGCACCTGCAGCGGGTCCTCGACGCCTACTGCGAGGCGGCGCCGCTGGCCGACGGCTGGGAGGACCGGACCGGCGTGCACCAGCTGTTCCCGCTGCTCGTGCACGCGTGCCTGTTCGGCGGTGGGTACGGCGCCCGCGCCGCCACCACCGCCGCGAAGTACCTCTAACCGCGTTCTCAGCGCGGCCTCAGCCGAGGCTGGCAGAGTGGGGCCGTGTCAACGACCCTGCCCAAGCCGCGCGTCCTCGTCGTCGACGACGACAAGGCGGTCCGTGAGTCACTGCGGCGCTCCCTCGAGTTCAACGGGTACGACGTGCACCTGGCCACCGACGGCGCCGAGGCGCTGGCCGGCATCGGCGGGGTGAGCCCCGACGTCGTGGTGATGGACGTGATGATGCCCCGGCTCGACGGGCTGGAGACCACCCGGGCGCTGCGCACGGCCGGCAACGACGTACCGATCATCGTGCTGACGGCGCGCGACGCGGTCGGCGACCGGGTCGACGGACTGGACGCGGGCGCCGACGACTACCTCACCAAGCCGTTCGCCTTGCAGGAGCTGCTCGCCCGGCTCCGGGCACTGCTGCGTCGCGCGGTGCCTCTGGCGGACGACGAGGAAGAGGTCCTCTCGTTCGGCGGCCTGACCATGAACCTGGCCACCCGCGAGGTCACCCGCGACACCCGGCAGATCGAGCTGACCCGCACCGAGTTCACCCTGCTGGAGATGTTCCTGCGCCGGCCGCGCCGGGTCCTGGACCGCGCGTTCATCCTCGAGGAGGTCTGGGGCTACGACTTCCCGACGACGGCCAACTCGCTGGAGGTCTACGTCGGCTACCTGCGCCGCAAGACCGAGGCCGAGGACGAGTCGCGGCTGATCCACACGGTGCGCGGCGTCGGCTACGTGCTGAAGGAGTCGTGACCGAACCGGTCGCCGACGAGGTCGACGCCGACCGGTACGGCTGGCACTATCGGCGCTCGCTGGCGAGCCGGGTCACCCTGCTCACGACGATCGCGGTCGGGCTGGCGGTGACGCTGGTCTCCGTCGGCGCCTACACGACGGTCCGCAAGCAGCTCCAGGACTCCCTCGACACCCAGCTGGTCGACCGCGCCCGATCGGCGGCGAAGTACGACTTCCTGGAGCAGATCGCGAACGCCAACATTCCGACCGATGCCCTGGGTTCCGCCGACGTGAAGGTCGTGCTCCTGCCCGCCGAAGGCCCCGGATTCATCCTCGACGACCAGCCGTCCAACCTGCAGCTGGGCGCACCCGAGCGCGCGGTCGCCAGTGGCGCCTCATCGAAGAGCGTGCGCACCGCGAGCCTGAGCGGCGAGAAGTACCGGGTGGTCGCCGTGCCTGCGGCCGGTGGGCAGGACGGCGCGGTGGTGCTGCTACAGCCGCTGGACGAACGCGACCGGCTGCTGTCCCGTCTGGGCATCGTCACGCTGCTCTTCGGCGGCCTCGGTGTCCTGGTCGCCGCGTTCGCCGGCTGGGTCGTGGCTCGCAACGGGCTCCGGCCGGTGCGCAACCTGACGACCGCGGTCGAGGGCATCGCCCGCACCGAGGACCTCACCCCGATGCCGATCGAGGGCGACGACGAGATCGCCCGGCTGGCGACCGCGTTCAACGAGATGCTGGTCGCCCTCGACGCGTCCCGCTCACGACAGCGCCGGCTGGTAGCCGACGCCGGCCACGAGCTGCGTACGCCGCTGACCTCGTTGCGCACCAACGTCGACCTGCTCACCCAGGCCGACGAGCCCGGCGGGCCCGACCTGGATCCCGCCGCCAGGACCGAGCTGCTCGACGACATCCGCGGCCAGATCGAGGAGCTGACCACGCTGATCGGCGACCTGACCGAGCTGTCCCGCGAGGCACCGACCACGCCGGTTGTGGAACGGGTCGACCTGAGCGACGAGCTGGCCCACGCCGTCGCGCGGGTCCGCCGCCGGGCTCCGGGGATCACGTTCGACGTCGATGCGCAGCCGTGGTGGCTGGTCGGCGAGGCCAACAGCATCGAGCGTGCGCTCACCAACCTGCTCGACAACGCCGCCAAGTGGAGCCCGTCGGGCGGCACGGTCACCGTGCGCCTGTCCGACGGTGTGCTCACGGTGGACGACGAGGGACCGGGCATCCGCGAGGAAGACCGAGCGCACGTGTTCGAGCGGTTCTGGCGGGCCAAGGAGTCGCGCACCATGCCCGGTTCGGGCCTGGGCCTGTCGATCGTGGCGCAGGTGGCCGAGCGGCACGCCGGCCAGGTCGAGGTCGGTACCTCGCCCTCAGGCGGCGCGCGGTTCACGTTCCGGCTCCCGGGTGCGGGGACGCCGGATGCCTGATCGTCGCGCGGCTGTGTGGGTCCTCGGGTTCACGCTGCCGGTGCTGCTGGTCGGCTGCGGTGGCGACGACGACCCGCCACCGGCCGCCCCGACGCCCACCGAGGCGCTGTGGAACCCGTGCGACGCGCTGAACGCGGAGACCTTGGGCCGCGAGTTCGGCGCTGCGCTGACCGAGAACGACGGCGCTCCGACAGCGCCCTTGTGCTCGTTCCGGCCGAAGGCCGAGGGCGACCCGGTGGTCGACGCCAACTACCAGCTCTATGCCGCCGGCCTGGACCAGATCTTCGAGGAGCTCGGCGGCTCCGAGACCGCGACGGTCACCACTCCGAAGGTGCGCGGCGCCGACGACGCGAGGGTGGTGGTCGACTCCGACGGCGACCAGCTCTACGTCAGCGGGTTCGTGCAGAACGGCGACCTGATCCAGACCGTCGACGCGATCGACCCGACGCCGTACGACCGCGACCGGTTGGTGCGCGCGGTGACCTGGACGCTCGGCCAGCTCTCCTCGCACGCAGCGGGCGCGGACCTCAGCTGAGGTCGATCGCGCGGAGCATCCGCTCGGCCTTCCAGCGCGACTCGGCGTACTCCTCGCTCGCCTCGGACTGCACGGTGATCCCGCCACCGGTGCCGAGCGTGTAGCGGCCGTTGCCGGTCGTGGTCAGCGAGCGGATCACCACACCGAGGTCGGCGCAGCCGTTGCCGGAGACCCAGCCGAACGCGCCGGCGTACGGGCCGCGCGGTCCGTCCTCGACCTCCGTCGATGATCTCCATGGTGCGCAGCTTGGGGGCGCCGGTCATCGAGCCGGCGGGGAACAGCGCGCGCAGCGCAGCGGGTGTCGAGACGTCGTCGCGGAGCCGGCCCCGGACCGTCGAGACCAGCTGGTGCACGCCGGTGTAGGACTCGACCTCCATCAGCACCGGCACCTCCACCGTGCCCGCCTCGCACACCATCGAGAGGTCGTTGCGGAGCAGGTCGACGATCATCAGGTTCTCGGCCCGGAAGCGCGGGTGGGTCGCGAGCTCATTCCGCTGCCGCTCGTCCTCGTCCGGGTCGTCGGCCCGCGGGGTGGTGCCCTTGATCGGCTTGGTCTCCAGGGTGCGGTCCTCGGTGACCAGCGCGTACCGCTCCGGCGAGGAGCTCAGCAGCCAGCCCCGGGCGCCGGGCAGGTCGTGCTGCAGGAACCCGGCGTACGGCGCGGGGTTGAGCTCGCGCAGCCGCAGGTAGGTCTCCACCGGCGTCAGGCCGCTGGCCTGCTCGAGCCGGTAGGTCAGGTTCACCTCGTAGCTGTTGCCGGCGTGCAGGTGGTCCTGGACCCGGCTGAACGCGTCGGCGTACGCCCAAGGCGGCGGGCCCGAATCACCGCCTAGGCGGTGATTTGGCCGCTTCTGTCGAGAACCTTCTTGCCGTATCCGGGCATTTCCCGACACCACCTCATGCTCGAAGAGCCGCACGTTGCGGGCCCGCATCCAGATCGCATCGGGCATCAGCGATCCCGTCGCGGCCGGCAGGTCCGGCCGGGCGGCGTAGCCGAAGTAGCCGAACCACTGGTCGCTCTCCGCGCCCGACGCGAGCTCGTCCTCGAGGACCGCGAAGATGTCCGTGCCGACCTGGATGGACGTCCCGACGGAGTGCCGGGTCACGACGCCGAGCCGGGCGTTGTAGGTCAGCGAGACGTCGGACTCCTCCAGCCAGCCGATGATCGACCGGCGCCCGGACCACTCGCGCGCGCCGCCGCCGTCGAGCCAGAAGCAGCGGCGGTGCCGGTCGGCGACATCGGCGAAGAAGGTGGCCGGGTCGTCGCTCATCCGGGTGGTCATGCCGCGAGCCAGTTCGCGACCAGCGCCCGGCCGTGCTCGGAGAGGATCGACTCGGGGTGGAACTGCACGCCCTCGAGCGGCAGCGTCTTGTGCCGGACGCCCATCACGACCGAGCCGGCGGTCGCGGTCACCTCCAACACATCGGGTACGTCGACGGCAGCGAGCGAGTGGTAGCGCACCCCCGCGAACCCCTGCGGCAGCCCGGTGAAGACCCCGCGCCCGTCGTGCGAGACCTCGGCCACCTCGCCGTGCGCCGGAGGCACCCGGTCGACGGTGCCGCCGTACGCGAGCACCAGGCCCTGCATGCCGAGGCAGACACCCAGCACCGGACGACTCCCGTCGCTCAGCACCTGGCGGCCCACGGCGAAGTCGGCGAAGTCGGCGGGGTGGCCGGGGCCGGGCGACAGCAGCACGTGTGAGTGCCGGAGCACCCTGGCGGCGCTGACCTCGTCGTGCTGCACCACCGTCGGCAGCACTCCGGTGACGGCGGCGACGAGGTGGACGAGGTTCCAGGTGTAGGAGTCGTGGTGGTCGACCACGACTACGTCCGGCTCGCCCACTCGCACAACGTAGTCGTGATCAGTCGAGCAGGAGGTCGACGACGAGGTCATGCACCAGGTCGTAGCCGCGCTGGGTCAGGATCGACTCGGCGTGGAACTGCAGGCCGCGGTAGTGGGGACCGGTCAGCGCGTTGACGTCGCCGGTGTCCGGGTCGGTCTCGACGCTGACCCCGTCCGGCACCTCACTCGCCGCGTCGGTCACCCGGCCCACGAACGTGTTGTAGAACCCGACCCGCTCGGTCCGGCCATCGAGCGTGACCGGCGACTGGGTGCCCTGGAACACGATGTCCTTGTAGGCGAGCGGGATGCCGAGGTGGTGGCACAGGGTCTGGTGGCCGAGGCAGACCGCCAGGAACGGCCGCTTCGCCTCGAGCAGCGCGGCGATCGCCTCGCGGAACCGGGCCATCTTCGGCAGGTCGCCCTCGCGCGGGTCGCCCGGGCCGGGGCCGACGATCACCAGGTCGAACCCGTCGAGGCAGCCGGCAACGTAGTCCTCGTGCCGGACCACCTCGCTGGTCATGCCCATCCGGCCGAGCACGTGCCGGAGCATGTTCACGAAGTCGTCCTCGCCGTCGAGGATCACCACGCTCTTGCCGGCCAGCCGCGGATCCGGCGGCGCGCCCGCCTGGTCGTCGAGCCAGAAGGTGCTCAGCCGCCGGTTGCGCTTGTTCAGCTCGATCAGCACGTCCTCGCCGGCGACCACCTCGGCCAGGTCGACGTCCGGCGCCGGGGCCTGCGGCACCAGGCCGAACGCCGAGAGGATGCCGCCGGCCTTCGCGTGCGTCTCGGCCACCTCGTACGCCGGATCGGAGTCGCGCACCAGCGTCGCACCGGCCGTGACCTTGAGCCGCCCGTCGCGATCGACGTCCGCCGTCCGGATCACGATCGGGCTGTCGATCACCGGCTCACCATCGGGGTCGCGTCCGAACAGCGCCAACGCGGCGCCGTAGTAGCCGCGGCCCTCGGCCTCGTACTTCTTGATCAGCCGGCAGGCGTTCTCGACCGGGCTGCCGGTGACCGTGGCGGCGTACATCGTGTCCCGCAGCACCTCGCGGACGTCGCGGGCGGTGCGACCGGCGAGCAGGTACTCCGTGTGGATGAGGTGGGTCATCGGCTTGAGGAACGGCCCGAGCACCTGGCCGCCCTCGTTGCAGATGTCGCACATCATCTTGAGCTCCTCGTCGACGACCATGAAGAGCTCGTAGATCTCCTTCTCGTCGCGCAGGAACTCCCGCAGCCGGGTCTCCAGCGGGCGATCGTCGCCGGCCGGCGGGCGGACCCGGAAGGTGCCCGAGATCGGGTTCATCCGGACGTCGCCGCCGTGCACGCTGACGTGCCGCTCGGGGCTGGCGCCGATCAGGTAGCGGTCGCCGGTGAAGAAGCAGTAGGTCCAGTAGGCGCCGCGCTCGCGCTCGAGCAACCGGCGGAGGACCGCGAGCGCCTTCGTGTGGTCCCAGTCGGCGACGGTCGCTCGGTAGTGCCGGCCGATCACCAGGTTGGCGCCCTCGCCCTGCCCGATCTCGTCCTCGATGATCGCCTCGACGACCTTGGCGTAGGCCTCGTCATCGGTCTCGAAACCGCCGCGGTCCACGAACTCCACCGCGACCTCGTCGATCGCCTCGATGACGTCGGCGACGGAGAACTCTCGCTCGGACTCCACCTCGACGACCACGAGCGGGGTGCCGTCGTCGTGCGCCTCGAAGCCGCGCTCGGCCACCTGCCGGAACGGTACGGCGACCAGCCGGTCGCACATCCGTCCCTCGGGCGGCACTCCGTCCTCGAGCGGGATGTCCATGATCGACGCGACCTCGGTGCGACTTCCGCCCAGAACACCCACCGTGTCGCGATCCCCGGCGCGGGTCGACCGCCGGATGATCGCCCACGCCTCGTGCCCCTGGAGCGCGGCGATGGCGTCCCTGGCGGAGGTGGGGATGGCATTCATGAGCGAAGCCTAGTTGCGCTCATGACCGGCCCGCCGAGCACGCCGGCACGGTCTGGACGCGGATGCTCGGCTCCGACATTGTGAGAGCCACGTCACACCGCAATCGGGAGCGGGGCCCATGCTGAGTGCGAGCAATGTCGAGGTCGTCTACGACGACGTCGTGGTCGCGCTGCGCGGTGTCAGCCTGGAGGTCCCGGACGGCAAGATCGTGGCGCTGCTCGGTGCCAACGGCGCCGGCAAGTCGACGCTGCTGCGGGCGTTGACCGGGCTGCTGGACATCCACGACGGCGAGATCACCAAGGGCCGGGTCGCGCTCGACGAGGAGCGGATCGACCGGCTCGCCCCGGAGAAGATCGTGCGCCGCGGGGTGCGCCAGGTCCAGGAGGGCCGGAGGATCTTCGTCGAGCTGACCGTGGAGGAGAACCTCAAGGTCGGCGCCCACACGGCGCGGGCGGCGATGGCCGACAACCTGGCCCGGGTCTACGAGATGTTCGGCGTGCTGGCCGACCGGCGCGGGGTGACCGCCGGCTACCTCTCGGGCGGCGAGCAGCAGATGCTGGCGATGGGGCGGGCGATGATGTCCGAGCCCCGCTACCTGCTCCTCGACGAGCCGACCCTCGGGCTGGCGCCCCTGCTGGTCGAGAGCATCCGCAGCCTGATCGTCCAGATCAACCAGGCCGGCACCGGGGTCCTGCTGGTCGAGCAGAACGCCACGATGGCGCTGTCCATCGCCGACCACGGCTACGTGATGGAGACCGGCCGGGTGGTGCTCGACAAGCCGGCGAAGTCGCTGCTCGCCGACGACGACGTGCGCGAGTTCTACCTCGGGCTGCACCCCGGGCAGGACCAGCGCCGGTCGTTCCGCGAGATCAAGCACTACCGGCGCAAGAAGCGGTGGTCGGCATGAACACCCCGGCGAACGTCCTCCAGGTCGACGACGTACATCTCGCCTTCAAGGGCGTCCACGCGGTCAGCGGCGTCGGCTTCGAGGTCCGGCCGGGCGAGCTGTTCGCGATCATCGGACCCAACGGCGCCGGCAAGACGTCGGTGTTCAACGTCATCTCCGGCGTCTACCGCCCGCAGCGGGGCCGGGTCGAGTTCCTCGGCGAGAGCATCCTGGGGCTCAAGCCGCACGCGATCGCCACCCGGGGCATCGCCCGGACCTTCCAGAACATCGCGCTCTTCGAGCACCTGACCGTGCTCGACAACCTGATGCTCGGCCGCCACCAGCACATCCGGTACGGCGCCGCGGCGGCGTTCCTGTGGCGCGGCCGCGCGCGCAAGCAGGAGGTCGAGCACCGGCGCTTCGTCGAGGACATCGTCGACTTCCTCGAGCTCGAGCAGTGGCGGTCGCTGCCGGTCGGCCTGCTGCCGTACGGCGTCCAGCGCCGGGTCGAGCTCGGCCGGGCGCTCGCGACCGAGCCGAAGCTGCTGCTGCTCGACGAGCCGGTGGCCGGCATGAACCTCGAGGAGACCGAGGACACCGCCCGCTACATCCTCGACATCCGCGACGAGCTGGACATCCCGATCATCATGGTCGAGCACGACATGGGGCTGGTGATGGACCTCGCCGACCGGGTCCTGGTGCTCGACTTCGGGGTCCCGATCACCACCGGCGCCCCCGACGAGGTGCAGCGGCATCCCGACGTGGTGCGGGCCTACCTCGGCCAGGAAGCCACCGCATGACCAGCCCCGCCACCCGGATCCGGGACCACGCCCTCGCGACGCCGGACGCGGTGGCGCTGCGCGACAAGCACTTCGGCATCTGGCGCGAGTGGACCTGGGCGACGTACTGGGACCAGATCGAGCTCGCCGGCCACGCGTTCCTCGCGCTCGGGATCACCCAGGGGGACCGGATCGCGATCCACTCCGAGAACCGGCCCGAGTGGCTGATCGCGGACATGGGCGCGCTCGCGGTGCGCGCCGCGTCGGTCGGCATCTACCCGACCAACCCGGAGGCCGAGGTCGGGTACCTGCTCGGCGACTCCGAGGCCCGGCTGATCGTCGCGGAGGACCAGGAGCAGGTCGACAAGACCCTGGCGGTGCTCGACCGGCTTCCGGAGCTGAGCCGGATCATCTATCTCGAGCCACGCGGGATCCAGCGCCGCTACACGCACGAGAAGCTGCTCGACTGGGAGGAGTTCCTCGACCTCGGCCGCCAGCACCGCGAGGAGCACCCGCTCGCCGTCGCGGAGGCGCTCGCCGCGCAGCACCCCGCTGACCTGGCCACGCTGATCTACACGTCCGGCACCACGGGCCCGCCGAAGGGCGCGATGCTCACCGTCGCCAACGTCGAGTTCGCGATCCAGGTGCTGTGCGAGGAGGGCGCGTTCACCGACCCGCCCCCGAACGCCTCCGACCTCACGCTGTCCTACCTCCCGCTCTCGCACGTTGCGGAGCGGATCTTCACGACCTGGTTCAACGCCGCGGCGGCGACCCAGGTCAACTTCGCCGAGTCGATCGAGACCGTGCCCCAGAACCTCCGCGAGGTGCAGCCCACCGTGCTCTTCGGCGTCCCCCGGATCTGGGAGAAGCTGCTCGCGGGCGTGGAGATCCGGCTGTCCGGGGCGACCTGGTTCAAGCGGCGGGCGGCCGCGTTCTGGCTCGGGGTCGGCGACCGGATCGGGCGACGGCTGGTCGAGACCGGCGGCGTGCACACGATCGGCACCCGGCTGATGTACGCCGTCGGCTGGGTGTTCTTCTTCCGGGCGCTGAAGGACCGGCTCGGGATGCGCAAGGTGCGGTACGCCGCCTCGGGCGCGGCGCCGGTCGCGCCCGAGGTGCTGCGGTTCTTCATGGGCATCGGGGTGCCGATGCACGAGGTCTACGGGATGACCGAGAACACGGCGGTGGCCACCGCCAACCGGCCCGGCCGGATCCGGCTCGGCACGGTCGGCGAGGTGCACCCCGGCATCGAGCTGAAGATCGACGAGACGACCGGCGAGATCCTGACCCGGCACGCCGGGGTGTTCAAGGGCTACTGGCGCAAGCCGGAGGACACCGCCGCCGCACTCGAACCGGACGGCTGGCTGCACACCGGCGATGTCGCGACCTGGGTCGAGGGTACGCACGTCCGGATCACCGACCGGATGAAGGACATCATCATCACCTCCGGCGGCAAGAACATCTCGCCGTCGCAGATCGAGAACGAGCTCAAGGCGTCGCCGTACGTCCGCGAGGCGATCGTGGTCGGCGACGGCCAGCGCTTCCTGAGTGCGCTGATCGGCATCGAGCTCGACACCGTCGGCGAGTGGGCGCAGCGCCGCCGACTCGGCTACAGCACCTATCGCGACCTCACCGAGAAGCCGGAGGTGATCGAGCTGATCGGCGGCGTCGTCAAGCGGGTCAACGAGAGCTTCGCCAACGTCGAGCAGATCAAGGAGTTCCGGCTGCTGCCCAAGGAGCTGGACCACGAGGACGGCGAGCTGACCGCCACCATGAAGGTGAAGCGGTCCGCCATCGCCAAGGCCTTCGCCGGCACGGTCGACGAGATGTACGTGAGCTCCAAATGACCGAGTTCCTCGAGGCGTTGATCCGCGGGCTGGGCCTCGGCTCGGCGTACGCCCTGCTCGCGCTGGGCTTCGTGATCATCTACAAGTCCACCGGCGTGATCAGCTTCGCGCAGCCGGCGATGATGCTGACCGGCGCGGTGGTCGCCAGCTACGTCGCACCGGCGATCGGCTTCGTGATCTTCACCGGTTTCGCGTTCTTCATCTCGCTCACCGCCGCGGCGCTGGCCACGGCGGTGATCGCCCTGGTCGTCGAGAGACTGATGATCCGCCCGATGATCGGCCGACCGGCGTTCGTGATCGCGATCATCACGATCGGCATCGACATCGCGGTCCGGGTCGTGACCAGCGGCTTCATCGGCCTCGGGTCGCGGCCGATCTCCAACCCCTGGGGCCTGGACCGGATGACGATCGCCGGCCTGCGGGTGCAGGAGCGGCACCTGGTGATGATGGCGACCCTGGCGGTCATCCTGGCGGCGCTGCTGTGGTTCTACCGCTACACCCGCTACGGCCTCGCGATGCGCGCCGCGGCGTTCGACCAGGAGGCGGCGCTGACCCAGGGAGTGAACGTCGGGAC
The DNA here is from genome assembly GCA_963798055.1 of uncultured Actinomycetota bacterium. Lineage (GTDB taxonomy): Bacteria > Actinomycetota > Actinomycetes > Propionibacteriales > Nocardioidaceae > Nocardioides. The sequence continues at coordinate 96,384 of CAWCRX010000005.1, read as the reverse complement.
GGTGTTCGCGCTGTCGTGGGCGTTCGCGGCCGCGATGGCCGCGGTCGCCGGCACGCTGATCGCGTCGAACGTGGGCGTCGACCGACAGCTGTGGGTCATCGCGCTGGTGGGACTGCCCGCGATCATCCTGGGCGGCCTGGACTCCCTGCCCGGGGCCGTGATCGGAGGCCTCTCGGTCGGGGTGGTCGAGGCGCTGGTCGGCAGCTACCAGCGCGACCTCGCTCCGGAGCTGGGCGCGAACTTCGCGCAGGTGTCGCCGTACGTGCTGATGATGCTGGTGCTGCTCGCCCGGCCCTACGGCCTCTTCGGCACCCCGGAGGTTCGCAGGGTATGAGCAGAGCGCCGTTCGGAACCCGCCTCTCGGGGCGCCCCCAGTTCTACCGCTCGTACGAGCAGGAGCTGGCGCTGTTCAACACCCGGCCCAAGACTCTGGGGGTCGCGGCGCTCGTCGCCGTCGCGGTGCTGCTCCCGTTCGTCCTCCAGGACCCGCTGCTGCACACCCTGGCCATCGCCTGCTGCTTCGCGATCGGCGCCCTGGGACTCAACATCGTGACCGGCCTGTGCGGCCAGGTCTCCCTGGGCCATGCCTTCTTCCTCGGGGTCGGCGCCTACACCGCGTCCGCGATCTCGGGCGACCCCGAGGGACGCACGATCGGCTTCGGGATCACCAACCTGCTGGTGTGGCTGCCGGCCGCCGGCATCGCGGCCGCGCTCGCCGGCGTACTCATCGCCCCGCTGGCGACCCGGCTCCGCGGCCTCTACCTCGCGATCGTGACGCTCGGCCTGGTCTTCATCGGCGAGCACATCTTCCGCGAGTGGGACAGCCTGACGGGTGGCGCCGGCATCGGCCGGGAGGGGCCGAGCACCGAGCTGTTCGGACACTCGTTCGACGAGGAGTCGTCGCTCTTCACCGGCGAGCAGAGCCTGTACCTGCTGATGCTGGCGCTGCTCCTCATCTTCGCGCTGGGCGCGCGCAACCTGGCCCGGTCCCGGGTGGGCCGGGCGTTCGCAGCGGTCCGCGACCGCGACATGGCGGCCGAGATGATGGCGATCAACCTGCCGCGCACCAAGACCACTGCGTTCGCCATCTCGTCGTTCTACGCCGGCTGCGCCGGTGCCCTGCTCTACTCGATCATCGGGTTCTTCGATCCCGCGTCGTTCAACCTGCTGCTCTCGGTGCAGTTCATCGCGATGGTGCTGATCGGCGGGGCGGGCACGGTGAGCGGCACCATGATGGGCGCCTTCTTCATCGGGCTGCTGCCGACGCTGACCCGCGAGCTGCCGCAGTACGTGCCGATGATCAGCGTCCAGGTCACCGAGACCCCCAACGTCTTTCAGCTGCAGCAGATCCTCTACGGGCTGCTCATCGTCGGGTTCCTGCTGTTCGAGCCGCGCGGCCTGTTCGGCATCTGGGTCCGGATCCGCAACTACTGGAAGGGCTGGCCGTTCAGCTACTGATCGGCCTCGACAACCGAAGGAGAAGTGCCATGAAAGTGCACAAGTCAGGGGTTCTGCTGGCGGCGCTCGCGCTGCTGGCGGCCGGCTGTCGCGGTGACGACGGGGACGGTGGCGGCGACGGCGACGGTGGCGTCGACGCGCCGGGTGTGACCAGCGACGCCTGCCCGGAGGCGGTCAACGAGGACAACGGCTGCATCTACCTGGGCCAGATCTCCGACCTCACGGCCGGCCCGTTCGCGCCGCTCGGCGTCCCGATCACCGACTCGCAGAAGGCCTTCTGGCAGCGGGTCAACGAGGAGGGCGGGATCGGCGGCTACGACATCGACGCCAGCGCGTTCGTCCGCGACAACCTCTACAACCCCGAGACGCACCAGCAGGTCTACACCGAGATCGAGCCCGAGGTGCTGGCACTCGCCCAGACGCTCGGCTCACCGACGACGTTCGCGATCCTCCCCAGGCTCAAGGATCAGGAGGTCATCGCCGCACCCGCGTCGTGGACCTCGCTGTGGGAGTTCGAGGCGAACATCCTCGAGTCCGGCACCAACTACTGCTTCGAAGAGATGAACATCGTCGACTACATGGTCGAGCAGCAGCAGATCCAGAGCGTGATGACGGTCGGCTTCCCCGGCGACTACGGCGGGGACGGAGCGGCCGGCGGGCAGCTCGCGGCCGACGCCAACGGGCTGGACTACGACAACGTCGAGACCGCGCCCGGACCCGAGCAGGGCACGGCGATCGACGCGGTCGTCGACGGGAACCCCGATCTGGTCATCCTGGCCACCTCACCCACCGAGGCCGCCGCGATCGTCGGCGAGTCGGCGGCCCGCGGCTACCAGGGTCAGTTCGTCGGGCTCGGTCCCACCTGGAACCCGGCACTGCTCCAGACCGATGCCCTGCCGGCGCTGCAGGCGCAGTACCTGGCCTCCGGCTACTGGGGCACGTGGGGCACCGACACCCCCGGCCACAACGCGATGCGCGAGGCCCTCGGCGAGGTCGAGCAGCCCAACGACGGCTACACCTCCGGCTGGGTGTGGTCCTACGCGGTGAAGGCCGCGCTCGAGGCCTGGCTCGACGGCGACTACTCCAAGGACCGCGCGGGTCTGCTCGAGGCCGTGAGCGAGCTCGAGACCGTCGACTACGAGGGGATGCTCCCGGAGGAGGCCGGCAACTTCGTCGGCGACCCGAACGACACGGTGTTCCGGCAGAGCCTGCTCAGCGAGGTCGACCCGGCGGCGGACACCGGCATCACGGTCATCGAGGACTTCTTCGTCGGTCCCACCGCCGAGGGGTACGACTTCCAGGAGGCCTGCTACCAGGGCTAGGGAGGAGCGCGCCCTGGTCCTGCTGGCCGGGCACGACCAGGCCGGAGTCGAACGCGTAGACGACGGCCGCGGCGCGGTCGCGGAGGCCGAGCTTGGTGAAGATCCGGCCGATGTGGCTCTTCACCGTGAGCTCGGAGATGTGCAGCGTCTCCGCGATCTCGGAGTTGGAGAGGCCGCGGCCGATCGCGCGCAGCACCTCCAGCTCGCGGCTGGTCACGGCCTCGTGGTCGCCGGGTACGACGTCGGGCGGCGTACGCCGGTAGGCACTGAGGACGTGCCCGGTCACGGACGGATCGAGCCACGAGTCGCCGCGCGCCACCGTGCGGACGGCTCGGGTCAGGTCCTCCGCGGGCGAGTCCTTGAGGATGAAGCCGGCGGCGCCGGCACGCAGCGCGCCGGACAGCAGCTCGTCGTCGTCGAACGTCGTCAGCACGAGCACCGGCGGGGCGTCCGCGTCCTCTCGAAGGCGGCGGGTGGCCTCGATGCCGTCGACCCGCTTCATCCGCAGGTCCATCACCACGACGTCGATGTCGTGCTCGGCCAGCGCGGCCGGCACTTCATCGCCGTCGGCGCACTCGGCGACGATCTCGAAGCCGCTGCGCTTGCGCAGGATCCGGCGCAGCCCCGACCGGACCAGCTCCTGGTCGTCGACCAGGAGCACGTTCACGGCTTCGACGTCGTCCATCGGGCTCAACCCCACACCTTCTTGACCACGCAGTGCGCGTCGTCGACCGGTACCGCCAGGTCGACCACCCACTGCTGCGGGTTCGACTCATCGGGGCCGGCCCGGAAGTCGCCACCGATCTGCTCGGCCCGCGACGCCATCCCGGAGGTGCCGGAGCCGTCCGGGTCGACCGTCTGGCCGGGTCGCCGGTTGCGGACGACGAGCGAGGCCCGGGCCCGGCCCACGTCGACGTTCACCTCGGCCTTCTCGCCCGGCGCGTGCTTGGCGACGTTGGTCAGCGACTCCTGGAGGATCCGGTACATGCCCAGGCCGATCGCCGGGCTGAGTCGGGTCAGGTCTCCCCGGCTGCGGTAGTCGACCGGCAGCCCGGCGTCCCGGACCTGGGCGACCAGCGCATCGATGTCCTCGGCGCAGGGCAGCGGATGGGCGCCGGACGGCTCGGTGGCCAGCACCGAGACCGTGCGGCGGATCTCGGCCATGGCCTGCCGCCCGACCTGCTCGGCGTCCGAGAGTGCGGCCACCGCGTCGTCGACGTCGTTGTCCTCGATCAGCGCCTGCTTGGCTCCGGTGACGTGCAGCATGGTCACGCTGAGCGAGTGCGCGACCAGGTCGTGGATCTCGCGGGCGATCCGCTGCCGCTCGGCGAGGGTGGCCCGTTCGCGCTCGCGCTCCCGCTCGCCGCGCTCGGCCGCCAGCGCGCGCATCTGCCAGCGCAGCATGTAGCCCACGACGAAGCCGCTGATGATCTCGATGACGTAGACGTCGACGCCCGGGTCCCGGCTGCCGAAGCGGTCACTGACCACCACCACGATGCTCGACGCCACCGTCGCGATCACGCCCGGCACGCACCCCATCGGTGGCGGTGACCGAGGCGACCATGAACATCGCGGCCACCGGGGCCAGGTTCTCCGGCCCGGCGGCGTCGAACGGGATGCTGTTGAGCCAGCCCACGGCGGTCAGCATGAAGACGACGTCCACCCACCAGGGCACCCAGCGCTTGGCGGCGTACTGCAACACCTGCGGGAGCGCCGCCAGGACCAGGGCGAGCGCGGCGAGGTCCGGGGGCGTGAACAGGCCGCGCTGGCCGACCGCGGTCGCGGCGCACAGGATCCCGCCGCCGCCGCCGATGACCGCGATCCACCAGGGGTACGCCAGCCCGTGCTGCGCCCCCTTCTCCTCGAAGCGGTCGCGCATGTGCGCGCCCAGCGCCTGGATCGCGGACATGCCCTCAGGGTAGGCGTCCGGCCGCCCGCCGTAATCCGTCCTCGGGCGGTGGACGACTCCTACCTGGGTCGTAATGCGACCGCGGATCCTCGTGCCCGGCGCGTCGTGTCAGACTGCCGTCCATGTCAGACGAGGACAAGCAGCCGAGCCTCGAGCCACCCAGGCTCTTCGGGCGCCGACGGAAGGACGTGCCGGAGGACTCCGAGCCGGACCCCCGCGACGAGCCGACTGCTGCCATCCCGGACCCTGCCCCGGCACCCGAGCCGGCGCCGCACCCTGACCCGATCCCGGAGCCCGAGCCGGCTCCCATTCCCGAACCCACTCCGATTCCCGAGCCCGGACCCGAGCTCTCGACGCGCCGGGCTCCCCTGCCCGACGACTTCACCTCGGCCCGTGAAGAACCTCCCGTGGCCCGGACGCTGGTGACCGGCGCCCCGCTGTTCGCCGACGAGGTACCTCCGGAGCCCGACGAAGACGCAGATGCCGAGGAGGCAGCGGCCGAGGCGGCGCGGGCGTCCGAGCGGCGCGCCAAGTCGCGCCGCGTGCCCCGAGGTCCGGTGCTGACCGGTTACCCGGCCTCGGCGCTGACCGGGCTGCTCGTCGGCCTGCTCATGGTCGGCCTGACGGTCGGCTCACTGAGGGTCTGCGAGGCGATCCGGGGTACGTCGACCTGCGGCGGCCCCGGCCTGCTCCTCCTGGTGATCATCCTGGTACTGCTGGTGATGCTCGGCCAGGTGCTGCTCAGGGCGCTCCGGGTGCCCGACCCCGGAAGCACCAGCTTCCTGGCGGTCGGCCTGATCGCGGTCGTGGCACTGCTGTTCCTGATCGACGTGATCCTCGACTGGCAGATGGTCATCGTGATCCCGCTCGTCGGCGTGGTGAGCTTCCTGCTCTCCCACTGGGTCACCACCGCGTTCGTGGAGACCGACGACCTGACTCCTGTCGCTGGTCAGACGGGAGGCGGCGACCAGCTCGGCGATCTGGATGGTGTTGAGCGCGGCGCCCTTGCGCAGGTTGTCCCCGGAGACGAACAGCGCGAGACCCCGGTTGTCGGCGACGCCCTCGTCCTGCCGCAGCCGACCGACGTACGACGGGTCCTGGCCGGCGGCCTGCAGCGGGGTCGGGATGTCCGAGAGCTCCACTCCCGGCGCGGACGCCAGCAGCTCGCGCGCCCGGGCGACCGTCAGCGGGCGCTCGAACTCGGCGTTGATCGCGAGCGAGTGGCCGGTGAAGACCGGGACCCGCACGCAGATCCCGGAGACCCGGAGGTCGGGGATGCCGAGGATCTTGCGGGACTCGTTGCGGAGCTTCTGCTCCTCGTCGGTCTCGTCGAGACCGTCGTCGACGATGCTGCCGGCCAGCGGCAGCACGTTGTAGGCGATGGTGCGCTCGTACTTCACCGGGTCCGGGAAGGAGACGGCCGCGCCGTCGTAGGCGAGCTCGCGGGCCTTCTCGCCCGCGGCGGTGACCTGCGAGGCCAGTTCCTCGACGCCGGCGACGCCGGAGCCCGACACCGCTTGGTACGTCGACGCGATCAGCCGGATCAGCCCGGCCTCGTCGTGCAGCGGCTTCAGCACCGGCATCGCGGCCATGGTGGTGCAGTTGGGGTTGGCGATGATGCCGCGGCCCGCCTCGATCACCGGCCGGGCGTCGCCGGGGTTGACCTCGGAGACGACCAGCGGGATATCGGGGTCCTTGCGGAACGCGGAGGAGTTGTCGACGACGATCACGCCGGCGTCGACGAACGTGGGGACCAGGGCGCGAGAGGTGGTGGCGCCGGCGGAGAACAGCGCGATGTCGAGACCGCTCGGGTCGGCGGTGCTCGCGTCCTCGACGGTGATCTCGCGGCCGCGGAACGGCAGCACGCTGCCGGCCGAGCGCGCGGACGCGAAGAAGCGCACCTCGTCGGCCGGGAAGTCCCGCTCCTCGAGGATCTGTCGCATCGCGACGCCGACCTGACCGGTCGCGCCGACGACGCCGAGTCGGAGAGTCATCGGCCGGTGCCTCCGTAGACCACGGCCTCGACCTCGTCGGTGTCCAGGTCGAACGCCGTGTGGGTCGCTCGCACCGCGTCGTCGACCTGGCCCTCGTCGACGATCACCGAGATCCGGATCTCCGAGGTGGAGATCATCTCGATGTTGACCCCGGCGGAGGCCAGCGCGGCGAAGAACTTGGCGGTGATGCCGGGGTGCGAGCGCATGCCGGCACCGATCAGCGAGACCTTGCCGACCTGGTCGTCGTACAGGAGCTTCTCGTAGCCGACCTCGTCCTGGATCCGGGCCAGCGCGCCCATCGCGGACTGGCCGTCCTCCCGGGGCAGCGTGAAGGAGATGTCGGTGAGGCCGGTGGCCGCGGCGGAGATGTTCTGCACCACCATGTCGATGTTGACCTCGCTGCCCGCCAGCGCCTCGAAGATCCGCGCCGCCTCGCCCACCTTGTCGGGTACGCCGACGACGGTGACCTTGGCTTCGCTGCGGTCGTGGGCGACGCCGGAGATGATCGCCTGCTCCATGGGGTTCTCTCCTGTGTGCTCGGGGATGATCCAGGTGCCTTCCTTCTGGGAGAAGGAGGAGCGGACATGGATCGGCATGTCGTAGCGGCGCGCGTACTCGACGCAGCGCAGGTGCAGGATCTTCGCGCCCGAGGCGGCCATCTCGAGCATCTCCTCGGTGGAGAGGCGGTCGAGCTTGCGGGCGGTCGGCACGATCCGCGGGTCGGCGGTGAAGACCCCGTCGACGTCGCTGTAGATCTCGCAGACCTCGGCGCCGAGGGCCGCCGCCAGCGCCACCGCGGTGGTGTCGGACGCGCCGCGGCCCAGCGTGGTGATGTCCTTCGTGTCCTGCGAGACGCCCTGGAACCCGGCCACGATCGCGATCGACCCGTCCCTGAGCGCGTCCTCGATCCGGCCCGGCGTGATGTCGATGATCTTGGCCTTGCCGTGCGCCGAGTCGGTGATCACGCCGGCCTGCGACCCGGTGAACGACCGGGCCTTGTGGCCGAGCTGCGCGATCGCCATCGCCAGCAGCGCCATCGAGATCCGCTCGCCGGCGGTCAGCAGCATGTCGAGCTCGCGCGGCGGCGGCAGCGGGGTGACCTGCTCGGCCAGGTCCCGCAGCTCGTCGGTGGTGTCGCCCATTGCGGATACCACCACCACGACCTCGTGGCCCGCCTTGCGGGTGTTGACGATCCGTTGGGCGACTCGCTTGATGCCGGTGGCGTCGGCGACCGACGAGCCGCCGTACTTCTGCACCACGATGCCCACCGGGCTCACTCCTGCACTTCGGCTTGAGGGTTGACGAAGTGTCGATTCTACCGAGTGGGGCTGCTCAGGCCGGGGGGCTGTCCAGGATCTCCTCGGCCACCTCGAGCTGCTCGACCTCCGAGTCGTTGTCGACGTCGAGCCGGTCGTGGGACACCACCGAGAGCAGCGCGTTGAGCGCGGCGCCGGCGAGGTTGCCCCAGGAGGAGACGTAGGAGAACTGCCACCACCACAGCGCCTCCGTCGACGTCACCCGCGCGGTAGTGGCGCAGGCCGTTCTCCAGGTCGCTCGCGATGCTGGTCAGGTCGTCGGAGAGCTGGCTCTCGACGACATCGGGCACGTAGGGGTCGAACACGAAGCTGTAGGTGTCGACGTTGCCGAGCAGCGCGGCGAGCCGCAGCCGCAGCCCGTCGAGGTCGGCCTCGGGCCCGACGTCGGGCTGGTACTCGGAGTGCGGGGTGAAGTCGCGCTGGGCACCGAGCCGGGCGCCGGCGAGCAGCACCTGGCTGATCTCCAGGAGCAGCAGCGAGATGGCCTGGCCCCCGGTCGCGGTGCGCGCGATCGCGCGCAGCGCCAGCAGGAAGCTCTCCACCGAGTCGGCGATCTGTTGGGCGAACTCCGCCGTCTCGTCGTCGACCCGGGGTTCCACGATGTTGTCGGTCATTCGGCCGCCAGCCTTCCTACGAACGCTCGTCCGAGGGTGACTTCATCGGCGTACTCGAGGTCCCCTCCCACCGGTAGTCCACTCGCCAACCGCGTGAGCCGCAACCCCAATGGCCTCAGCTGGCGAATGAGATAGGTCGCAGTCGCCTCGCCCTCGAGGTTGGGATCGGTGGCCAGGATCACCTCCGTCACCCGGTCGTCGGACAGCCGGGTGAGCAGCTCGCGGATCCGCAGCTGCTCCGGGCCGATGCCGTCGATCGGCGAGATCGCGCCGCCGAGCACGTGGTACTTGCCCTTGAACTCGCGGGTGCGCTCGATCGCGACGACGTCCTTGTATTCCTCCACCACGCACAGCACCGACACGTCGCGGCGCGGGTCGCTGCAGATCCGGCACTCCTCGGCCTCGGAGACGTTGAAGCAGGTGCGGCAGAACTGCACCTTCGCCTTCACCTCGACGAGTACGTCGGCGAGTCGGCGTACGTCGGCGGGGTCGGCCTGGAGCAGGTAGAACGCGATCCGCTGCGCGCCCTTGGGACCGACGCCGGGCAGCCGCCCGAGCTCGTCGATCAGGTCCTGGACGACACCTTCGTACACGGAGGCCTCAGAACCCCAAGGGGCCGGGGCTGCCGGGTTCGGCACCCGGCAGCTGACCCAGGCCGCCGCCGGCCATCGGGCCGAGCGCGTCGGTCGCGAGCGCGTCGGCCTGGGCCTTCGCGTCGCGGTAGGCGGCGACGATCATGTCGCCGAGGTCGGACAGGTCGTCGGCGTCGCCGCCGTCGAACTGCCCGGTCTTGATCTCCACAGCGAGCAGCTCGCCGACCCCGCTGACGGTCACGGACACGGCTCCGCCCGCGACGGTGCCGTCGACCCGGGCATCGGTGAGCCGGGCCTGCGCCTCCTGGAGCTGCTCCTGCATCTGCTGGGCCTGCTGGAGCAGCGCGTTCATGTCGAAGCCGCCGCCCTCGCCGAAGGGGTTCTGGGTCATGAGTTCGGGATCTCCTCGATCATCTCGGCCCCCAGCTCGCGCTGGAGCAGGTCGGCGCCACCGGCCTCGTCGCCGTCAGCGTCGAGGTCGTCGGGGTGGGCGTGGTCGTCGGGGGTGTCGCCAGCCTGGGGCTCTGCGTCGGACTCGCCGGCCTGCGACTCGCGCAGCGCCTCGCGGGCCACTTTCGAGGCGGGCTCGGCGGCCGGGGCGACCGGCTCCGGCTCCGGCTCGGAGACCGCGGGAGCAGGCGGGGGCGAGGCCTCGGCATCGGCGCCCGGGTCGACGATCGTCTCGATCTTCCAGTCGGCGCCGACCACGTCGATCGCCGCCTGCCGGACGATCTCCACGCTGCCGCCGGCCTCGAACGACTCCCTGGCCCCGGAGTTGGCGAAACCGAGGGTCAGCGTGGTGGCGTCGACCCCGACCACCTGGGCGTTCTGGGTCAGGTGGATCCAGGTCACCCGGCGGCGCTGCTTGGTGGCGTCGACGATGTCCGGCCACAGCCGGCGTACGTCGACCAGGCTCAGGTTGGAGCCGGCCACGGGTGCCGCCGGGGCCTCGGCCGGCGCGGCTGTCGCCGGCTCGGGTTCGGGGGCGGCCTCGGGCTCGGGCTCGGGTGCCGGGGTCGGCTCCGGCTCGGGTGCCGCCGCGGCGGCAGGCGCGGGAGCGGCTGCGGGAGCAGGAGCAGCGGGCCGGGTCGGCGCCTCCGCCGACGGCGTACCGCTGATCTCAACGCGCTTCTCGAGCCGGTCGAGCCGGGCCTGCACGCCCAGGGTCGAGTGGTCGGCGCCGGGCAGCAGCACCCGCGCGCAGATCAGCTCCAGCAGCAGCCGGGGAGCCGTGGCGCCGCGCATCTCGGTCAGGCCGGTGGCCACCAGGTCGGCCGCCCGGCTCAGCTCGGCCTTGCCGAAGCGCGCCGCCTGCGCGACCAGTCGCTCGCCCTGGTCCTGGGACACGTCGATCAGCCCGCTCACCGGCGCGTCCGGCACCGCGGACACGATCACCAGGTCGCGGACCCGGCGGAGCAGGTCTTCGGTGAAGCGGCGCGGGTCCTGCCCGGTCTCGATGACCTTGTCGACGACCCCGAACACCGCCGCGCCGTCCCCGGCGGCGAACGCGTCGACGACCTCGTCCAGGAGCGAGTCGGGGGTATAGCCGAGCAGCCCGCTGGCGAGCTCATGGGTGACCCCGGCCGGGCCGGCCCCGCCCAGCAGCTGGTCGAGCACCGAGAGGGTGTCGCGGGCGGAGCCGGCGCCCGCGCGCACCACGAGGGGCAGCGCGGCCGGCTCGATCGAGACGCCTTCCTTCTCGCACAGCTCGGAGAGGTACGACGACAGCAGCCGCGGCGGGATCAGCCGGAACGGGTAGTGATGGGTCCGCGACCGGATCGTCGGGATCACCTTGTCGGGCTCGGTCGTCGCGAAGATGAACCGCAGGTGCGGTGGCGGCTCCTCGACCAGCTTGAGCAGGGCGTTGAAGCCCTGCGTGGTGACCATGTGGGCCTCGTCGATGATGTAGACCTTGTAGCGACTGCGGACCGGTGCGAAGAACGCCTTCTCCCGCAGCTCGCGGGCATCATCGACGCCGCCGTGCGAGGCGGCATCGATCTCGATCACGTCGATCGAGCCCGGGCCGTTGCGGGCCAGCTCGACGCAGCTGTCGCACTCGCCGCACGGGTCGGCCACCGGCGCCTGGTCGCAGTTGAGCGACCGGGCCAGGATCCGCGCCGAGGTGGTCTTGCCGCACCCGCGGGGGCCGGAGAAGAGGTAGGCGTGGTTGACCCGGTTGCCCGCCAGCGCCGCTCGTAGCGGCTCGGTGACGTGCTCCTGGCCGATGACCTCGGCGAACGTCTCCGGCCGGTAGCGCCGATAGAGGGCGAGGGGTGACTCCACGCATGAACCCTAACCACCGGGTCCGACAACCGGGAGGGCGCGGCACCCGGACGTGAAAAGGCCCCCCGTGCACCCAACAGAGCTCACTTACCCTTGCTGCCTTCCGGCCCTGGGGGAGTTGGGCGAGATGCCGCCGCACGGGGGGTTGCCCCGAGTCTAAACGAGACGGCGCCGCGCGATTTCATCCGCCCCAACACCTCCCGGTAGCCTCCTCCGCGGAGGATTCGCCTAGTGGCCTATGGCGCTCGCTTGGAAAGCGGGTTGGGTGCAAGCCCTCAGGGGTTCGAATCCCCTATCCTCCGCCATTTCAACGACCCGAGGTGACCTACTCGATCGCCGCGGTGAGCCAGGGCCAGGTCGTCATGACCTGCCGGGTTGTCTGTGACGGGTAGTGCAGTCGAGCGTGGTCGCCATCAGATTGGCCGCGGCGGTGTTGGTGAGCCTGCTGCCACGGACCAACGTCTGCCAGGTGTGGAAGTTGATGGATAGGTCGACTGCGGCAGCCAGGTCCTTGCGGCGTGCCGCGCGGGGCCAGGCAGCCAGCAGCGCGGTGCGGACTTCGGCAAGGGGCTCGAGCCAGTAGCCGCTCGCCTCGGCTACGTTCGAGTTCACCTCGGCGTCGCGTAGCACCAACCTCATCATCGGCTCCACCTCCTCGAAGTACGCGTAGAGCGACCGCAGGCCCCGGCCGGTCCGTACGACGGGATCGGAGATGTCGGACCACCCCTCCACGCCCGGGAACGGATGCTGCTCACCGTAGTGACCCGAGCACGCGACGATCAGTGCTCGCTCGTCGGGGAAGTGCCGGTACAACGTGTTGCGTTGCACGCCCGCGCGCTCGGCTACCGCGCTGAGGCTGGTCGCGGCGGGGCCGATAGTGCCGTGCAGCTCGACGGCCGCCTCGACGATCCGTAGCCGGGTCTGCTCCTGCTTCGCGGCGCGGACCTTCTGTTCGTAGTGCCTGACCATGAGCAAAATTATTGCACACCACTGTTCGCTCAATTGACTTGGGCGCCAGCGCCTCCTATATTTCACGGCACATCAATGCTCATCGAAATAGGAGATTCACGCTCATGACCACCATCACCACCCCGCCCGACCACCTGTCCGACCGGCTCGGGCGCCTGGTTCGTCCCGGCGACCCGGACTGGGACCAGGCCCGCGGGACGTTCAACCTGCTCGACGACCAGCAGCCCGCCGCCATCGCCTTCCCGAACAACACCGACGAGGTCGCGGCCGTCGTCACCTACTCCCGCGCGCACGGGCTCCGGATCGCCCCTCAGGCCACCGGGCACAACGCCACCGCCCTCGGGCCGCTCGCGGACACCCTGATCCTGAACACCTCGGCCCTTACCGGCGTCCACATCGACGCCGAGGCCCGGCGAGTCCGGGTCGGTGCCGCCACCAAGTGGGAGAGCGTGACTCCGCGGCTCTCCGAGCTCGGCCTGGCCGGACTGCACGGGTCTTCACCCGACGTCGGCATCGTCGGTTACGCCCTCGGTGGCGGCATCGGCTGGCTCTCCCGCCAGCACGGCCTGATGGCCAACTCGGTGACCGCGATCGAGCTCGTCACCGCCGACGCCCGACTACGCACCGTCGACGCGAACAACGACCCCGAGCTCTTCTGGGCATTACGCGGAGGCGGCGGCAGCTTCGGCGTGGTCACCGCGATCGAGTTCGCCGTCGTGCCACTGAAGGAGGTGTACGCCGGCGCCCTGTTCTTCCCCGTCTCTCGGATTCGCGATGTGCTCACGACCTGGACCGGGCTGCTGCCGAGCCTCCCCGAGGAGCTCACCACCTGGGCCAGCGTCATCCACTTCCCCCCGTTTCCGTTCCTGCCCGACGAGCTGCGCGGCAAGTCGTTCATGGTCGTGCTCGGCGCCTACCTGGGCGAGGAGGACCACGGCCGCACGCTGCTCGAGCCGCTGCGGGCCCTCGGTCCCGACATGGACACCTTCGCGACCCAGCCACCGATCGGGCTCAGTGAACTAGCCATGGACCCGCCGGACCCGCTGCCGTTCCGCAGCACCACCGCACTCCTCGACCACCTCTCTTCCGACGCGATCGAGACGGTCGCCCGGGTGGCGGGTGAGGGATCCGCGCTGGGGCTGGTGGAGTTCCGCCACATCGGCGGCGCTCTGTCGCGGCCCGCGCCCGGTCCCGGCGCCCGCGAAACCCTGCCCGGCAACATCGCTTTCCTCAGCCTCGGCGTCGTACCCGAGCCGGGCGCCGACCCGATCGTCCAGGACGAGCTCGCCCAAGTGGCGGCGGCAGTGACGCCCTCCCGCGTCGGTGACTACTTCAACTTTGTCATGAAGCCCACCGACCCGAGCGAGTTCTACGACGGCGCCACCTGGGAACGCCTGCGTCGAGCAAAGGCCGCCTACGACCCCACCGACGTGTTCCGCGGCAACCACCACATTTCACCAACCATCACCGCCGCGTTGGACTAGATCTTCCGCCCGAGGTTCGGCCGCCACGACGCCGCCCACTCATCGAGCGGCGCCAGCCGCTCGAGCAGCCCCCGGCCCTGCCGGGTGAGGGCGTAGCCGGCGCCGTCGTGCGCGACCAGCCCGGCCTCCGTCAGCTCTCGGAGTCGGTCGGCGAGGACGCTGGACGACGCGCCGTCGCACCGGGACTGGAGCTCGCGGAACGTCGGTGCCGAGTCCTCGCGGAGCTCCCAGATCACGCGCAGTGTCCAGCGCCGGCCGAGCAGGTCGAGCAGCGCCATGACGGGCCGGCCGGTGGCCGACCCACGGACCCGCCGACCCGGCAGCGGTGTGGAACGAGGCATTCGCTTTCCTTTCCGAAGCACCGATGCTAGCGTCTTGACGCATGCCTCGGATTTCGAAGCACCCTCGCATCACGCCCCTCGAGCCGCCGTACGACGACGAGACCACTGCCACTCTGGAGCTGCTCGGCCCGCCGATCCAGCTCTTCCGGGTCTTCGCCCGGCGGCCGGACCTCGCCCGCGGCATCGCCGGCTGGGGCCACTACTACCTGTCCCGCCGGTCGGCGCTGACTCTGCGCCACCGCGAGCTGGTGATCGACCGGACCACAGCGCTCTGCGGCGCCGACTACGAGTGGGGCGTCCACGTCGCCGTCTTCGCGGACAAGGTCGAGCTCACCTCAGGCCAGCTGGCATCGCTCGCCAACGGCGACGCGTCCGACGAGTGCTGGCCCGACCCGACCGATCGGGCAGTACTCCGGGCGGTCGACCAGCTGCACGCCACGAATGACCTCGCGGACGAGGCATGGTCGGAGCTCGTGACCGCGATCGGCGAGAATGGGGCGTTGGAGATCACGCTGCTCTGCGGCTGGTACCACGCGATCTCGTACGCCACCCGGGCGCTCCGACTCTCACTCGAGCCCGGCACGGCACCGATCCCCCGCTGAGGTCCGAATCCGCGATACTCGTTGCATGTCCGATGTCGCGGACGTCGAGAGTGGTCGCCGGTGCTACCACGACGGCCGCTGGCTGGAGGCTTTCGAGTATCTAACGGCGGCCGACCACGAAGCCGGCTCGCACCCGAGGACCTCGAGCTGCTGGGACGCTCGGCGTACCTTCTCGGCCGCGACGACGAGTACGTCGTGGCGCTGGAGCGAGCGCACCACGACTGGCTGGCGGCAGGAGACACTCCCGGGGCCGTGCGCTGCGCGTTCTGGATCGGGCACAGTCTGATGTTCCGCGGCCACAGTGCCCGGGCCGGCGGTTGGTTCTCGGTGGCGCAGAGACTGGTCGGCGAGAACCACGACTGCGCGGAGGCCGGCTACCTGCTGATCCCCGAGTGGCTGCAGCAGATGGGCTCAGGTGACTGGGAGGCCGGCCTCGCGGGGGCCACCCGGGCCGCCGAGCTCGGCGACCGCTTCGGCGACGCCGACCTTCTCTGGCTCTCTCGGGACGAGCAGGCCCGCGCGCTGTTCAACCTCGGACGAATAGACGAGGGCCGACGCCTGGTCGACGAGCTGCTCGTCGTCGTGGAGTCGGTCGCCCTCTCCCCCGTCGTACTCGGCATCGTCTACTGCAACACGATCGCGTTCTGTGGCGACGTCTACGAGCTGCAGCCGGCCCGTGAGTGGACCGACGCGCTGACCTCGTGGTGCGAACGGCTGCCGCAGATGGTGGCGCACAACGGGCTCTGTCGTGTCCATCGGGCGGAGGTCCTGCAGTACGCCGGCGACTGGGCGGGCGCCCTCGACGAGGCGCGCGAGGCGCGGGAGCGGTTCAGCGAGGGTGTACTCAACCAGATTGCGCGCGGTCAGGCGCTCTATCGGCAGGGCGAGATCCACCGGCTCCAGGGGCAGCTCACGGAGGCCGAGCAGCTGTTCCGGGAGGCCAACCGTGCTGGGTTCGACCCGCAGCCCGGTCTGGCTCTGGTGCGGCTTGCCGCGGGGAACGCCGACGCCGCGGCCGCGATGCTGCGCCGAGCCGTAGCCGAACATCCTCGCGAGCTCGCGCGCGCCGGCCTGCTGCCCGCGTACACCTCGGTCATGCTCGCCGTCGGGGACGCCGATGCTGCGGCCGCCGCCGGCCGGCAGTTGCGCGACATCGCGGACCGTCAGCGCAGCGACCTCCTCGGTGCCTTGACGGCCCAGGCGGAGGCGGAGGTCCAGCTGGCGGCGGCCGACCACCAGGGAGCGCTGACCGCGGCCCGCCGGGCCGGCCATGCCTGGCAGGGCCTGGGGGTGCCGTACGACGAGGCCCGGGCGCGGGTTCTGGTCGCCCGAGCACTGCACGCCCTCGGCGACGAGGAGTCGGCGGCGATGGAGTGGGAGGCGGCTCGCGCCGTCTTCACGGACCTCGGCGCCGTCCTCGACGTCGCGGCGGTCGACGCCCTGCGCGACGCACCCCGCGATGCACACGGCCTGTCCGCACGCGAGCTCGAGGTGCTCCGGCACCTGGCTCGGGGCGCGAGCAACAAGGAGATCGCGGCCTCGTTGGTGATCAGCGAGCACACCGTCGCCCGGCATCTGCAGAACATCTTCGCGAAGCTCGGGATCGGCTCACGCACCGCGGCGAGTGCCTACGCGTTCGAGCACCGCCTCGTCTGACCCGTGGTCAGGATTGACCACGACCTGCCAGCAGGCTTGGTGGGTTCGCGCGATGTGGCGCGTGGCCCTCCACTCCTAGCGTCGCCGACGTCGGCAGCAATCAGCAGCCGCGTACCCCAGGAGGAGTCATGTACGTCATCGTGCAGCACGACATCCAGAACCGCGAGACCGCCTTCCCGCGCGGTCAAGCCATGATCGACGGCGTCGACGCCCCCGACGGCACCCGGGTCTTGCAGTTCTACCCTCGCGTCGACGGGTCCGCCGTGACCTGCCTCTGGGAGAGCGCCTCGGTCGAGGACGTCCAGCGGTACACGGACGCCACGCTCGGCGACTCCAGCGTCAACACCTGCTACGAGGTCGACGCCGAGAAGGCGTTCGCCGACCGAGTCCTCGGTCTGGCCGGGTCGCCCGCGACGGCCTGATCCTCAGCGTTCGCCACGCCGCCGCGCGAGCACCGGACGCAGCAGCATCGCGATCACCAGCGCCCCGCCGCCGGCCAGCCCCCACCAGACCGCGTCGCGGCGGGTGTCGGCGAGCACGTCCGCCTCGGGACGCGGGGCGCGCGCCTTCTGGACGGTGTCGTTGGTCTCGCTGGTCTCGGGGAAGCCGCTCTCCTCGAAAGTCAGCGGGCGCTGCAGCGCCTCGACCGGCTGGGCCACACCGTGGCCGGTGAGTCGGGTCGTCAGGTCGCCGGCGCCGGTGGCGGTCCGATAGAGCCGGGCCAGGATGCGCGATGGGTGCTCGCGGTAGGCCGACATCAGCAGGGCGAGCACCCCGCTGATCTCCGCCGCGGCCCACGACGTCGCCGCCTCCGGTGGCAGCAAGCAGCTGACGCCGTTCATCGAATAGGAGACGCCGTTGACGGTGGGGGCCGCGATGTCGGTGGCGGAGTTCTGTACGACGAAGTCCCGGGCGTCCACGCCGCGCGGCACCGACGACGTCGCGGCGACGACCGGAAGGTAGCCGGCCGGGTAGACGACCCGCGCGGCGTCCTCGCCCGGCAGCGGCTCGCCGGCGAAGTCTCCCAGCACCGGGTCGCTCTCGTCGGTCGGCCGGTTGCCGGATGCCGCGACCACGACCACGCCGAGGGCTGCGAGCCGGTTGATCACCGCCTCGAGCTCCTTGCTCGGCTGCAACGCCAAGGCCACGGTGGCGATCCGGATCTTGTCCGGTCCGTCGGAGACGTGCGCGGCCACCCATTCGAGGCCGGCGATCACCCCTTCGGCGGTCAGCCCACCCAGCTCCCCGTCGTCGGAGTCCTCGGGAGCGTCGTAGACCCGCACGTCGAACACCGATGCCCCCGGCGCGATCCCGACCGGCTCGCCGTTGGGGCGCTCCTGCCCCGCGATCAGGCCGGCCACCGCGGTGCCGTGGTAGTAGGTGTCGCGGTCCGTCTTCGAGAACGGCGCGGCGCGGAAACCACCCACGGTCGGGATCCGCCCATCGTCGTCCGCGACTCCCGAGTCGATCACCGCCACGCCGACGCCCTGGCCGGGGGCGATGTCGCGCTTGGCGAGCAGGTCGGTCGCCTCCTCGATCCGCAGCTCCGTCAACGGCGCGCTGGGCATCTGGACGTGGGTGGCATCGGTGGTGTCGTCGTCGATGGCGTTGCACGTCGCCCTCGACGGCGTACGCCGCGGCCCGACCGGCACGCGCGAGTCCGGCGAGCGTCAGCGTCCCCGCGAGCAGCAGCGCCCAGCGCCTCGCTACTGGCACGACTGCTCGCCCTTTTCACTGGTCGGCGGGCACAGGGCCGCGTCCTCGGACAGCTCGACGCCCGGGCCGAACAGGTCGACCCACGTGTCGGGCACCAGCACCCAGTCGTCGTCCTCGTAGCCGAGCTTGCCGGCGGTGTCGGGGCCCACCAGCGGATAGCCGCGGCCGCGCTCGTCGATGAGGAAGGGCTCGGCACTGTCGGCGCTCTCGCCCCACCCACCGGACATCACGTAGGCGCCGTGGCCGGAGTCGACCGAGGCCTCCTTGGCGACGGGGTCGGTGACGTCCTCCGGCGAGGCCTCGTCGAGCGGAGCCTGCGCCAGTACGACGCCGGGCTGGGCGTCCCGCGACGCGTGGAGCTGCGCGCACAGCTCGCCCTCCGCCGCGCTCAGCGTCGACGTCGGGAAGTGCGCACCCGCCGCCTCATAGGGCGGCGGAGCCGGGGGAAGCTGGGCGTCGGAGCCGATCGACCGCTCCTTGGGCAGGCGGCCGTCGAACTCGGTGTTGCGCAGCACCCGGAACGCGAACTCGCTGAAGGTCGCCGCCCCCTCCGCGGTGATCACGCGCGGCCGGTTGTTGACGTCGTAGAAGTAGTCGCCGATCCGCACGTTGCCCGGCAGGCTCTCGGCGCCCGCGAACTCCGGCCGGCCACCTGCGCCGTCGAGGTTCAGACCGTTAGCCGTCGAGCGACCCGCCGGAGTCGAACAGCAGGAGCCACTGCTCCGGCACCTCCACCGCATCGTCGCTCAGCGCGACCTCGAGATCGCTGTTGAGGTTGTCGTTGAGGGGCATCGCGTAGCGGTAGGCGCGAGCCGGGCGGGTCGCCGTGGCGGGCTCCTCGGCGATCAGGAAGTACTCGTCCTTGCGCTTGACGACGAAGCCGGAGCCGGGGGTCAGGGTGACGTCGGGGTCGGTCGTGACATCGGTCTTGATGCCCAGCCCGGTGCCCGTGCAGGAGGTCCAGTCGCTCTGGATCAGCCGCGACTCCTCGGGCACCGTCGCCGGCGCGTCCAGGATGCCGATGGTCGGCCCGGTCTCGTTCTTGTTGATCTCGTCGAGCGGCACGTACTCAGGCTCGACGTCAGCGCCCAGGATCAGCTGCGCTGAGGTGACGTTGGTGATCGGCCGCAGTGTCGGCTCGGTGTCCCCGGGCCGCGGCTCGATGATCACGTAGATCGAGCCCTTGTCCTTGGCGATGATGAAGGCCGGCTCGTCCCAGTCGATGCTGGTCTTCGGGTCGAAGACACCGGCGATCGCGGCCCCCGCCATCAGCAGCACGGCCAGCGCCACGCCCCCGACGATGGTGCGTCCGGGACGCGCCGGCTCCACTTCGCGACCGCCCGGCGCCCCGGAGACGAACGCGGTCACCAGCCGGCGACGGCTGAACGAATAGGCCTCGACGAGGTCCTTCTTGGTCGCCACAGAGACTCAGTTCGTCAGCCCGCTGCTGGCGCCGAACACGCCTGTGGCCATCACCAGCAGCGGCAGGATCGACAGCAGGGAGATGGTCTCGGCGACGTCGCCGAGACGGCCGCGCCGGACCGAGGGGGTCGAGGGCAGGAGCGTCACCGCGAGCAGCACGGCTCCGGTGGCGGCGAGGACGACGGCGGTCGTGGGCCGCCAGCTCTCGTGGAACGCCAGCAGCGACACGGCCACCGAGGCCAGCCCGAGGATGCCGGAACCGAGCCCGACCATCACCTCGGCGCCGGTGCGGTACTGCCGGGTGCGCAGCATCACGATGAACGAGCAGACGACGGCCAGCACGGTGCCGTAGATGCCGAGCCGGACGGCCAGCGGTGCGATCAGCACGAGCATCAGCCCGACCGTCGCCGAGATGGCGACCAGGATCTCGTGGGCGACCCGGGCATCCGAGGCGACGCGTCGCGCCTGGATCTCGTCGGGGTCGGCGGTGATGTCGGCCGGGGAGTAGAGCTGGTCGACGGACGTCCCCGTGACGCCGAGGGCGAGCCACGGGAACACGCTGCCGGCCATCACCACCAGCGCCAGCGCGACCGTGAGCACGACGTCCTGGTCGAAGTCGGCACCGGTGAGCAGCAGGCCGACGGCAAGGAAGACGGCGCCGACGACGATCGGCGGTAGCACCAGCGTGCGGCCCTCACCCAGGCCGATCAGGCAGACCAGGCCGGCTGCCAAGGCCCCTCCGCCGGCGCTCGCCACCGGGTAGCCGAAGAAGTCGCCCTGGTCGCTGGCGAACATCAGCCCGGCAACCGCGGCGTACGCCGTCCCGATCCAGGCGACCGCGACCGCGGCGTCGGGCTCGTGCTGGGCGTGCGAGAGCACGATCGCCCCGACCACTAGTGCGGCGGCGATCGTGGCCGCAGCCGTGGCGGCCAGCGTGGAGCCGGACTGGATGTAGAGCGCGATCGCGCCGAGCGTCATCAACAGGCCCGCCGCGCCCAGGGCGGTACGACGCGAGGAGGCGGGTTGCCACGGCTTCAGGTCGTGCTCGACGACGTCGGTCATCGCCTCGACCACGTCGTCATAGACGCGCGGCGACTCGTCGTCGATGCCGGCGGTCACGGAGATGACGCCGCCGTCCTCCACGCCCTGCAGGGTCAGGCCCGAGTCGTTGGCGAGTGCGCGGCCCTCTGCGGTCACGATGCGGTAGCCGCCGTAGACCGTGGCGGCGTCGAGGAGTCCGACGCTGCGGGCGAGCTCGGGGACGAGCTCGGCGACCGGCACCGCTCCGGGCAGCACGAGGTCGACGCGACGGGTCCCCGAGGTCACCGTCACCCGCACCAGACCGGACGTACCGACAGATGCCTGACTCATCGTTGATCTCCCGAGATGCGTGTTACTCGACTGCCATGGCAAGCGCTTTGCATGCTACCCGCGGGGAAATGCCGGAGGGACCGGCACCAGGTGCCGGCCCCTCGTGCGATCGCGTCGATCGAGATCGCGCAGCTCAGATGTCGAACTGTGCGGCGCCGCGCCTGTCGGCGGCCTGGTACTCCTCGTTCGACTGGTAGACGGTCTTGTGGCTCTCGTCGAGCAGGTCGCGCATCTCCTGGATGGCCCAGTCCCACTTGGCCTTCGCCCGGGTGTAGGCGTCCTGCTGGCCACCGGCCCAGTCGCTCTTCAGCGGGGCGAGCTCGCCTTCGAGCCGGTTCATCCGGTCGTCGATGTCCTTCACGGTCGAGTACATGTCCTGCGCTGCCTGGTTGAGCGCGGCGTGCTGGACGCGGATTCCGTCGAGGTTCATTGGTCTCTCCTAAAGGTCAGTGGTCTCGGTCAGCCGAGTCGGCCGTGGAGCTTGTTGAAGTTGCCGTGCTGCGCTTCGTCAGTGCTCACGTTGTCCCGCTCGGTGCTGTGCAGCGAGGCCGAGAACTCGTCGAGGGCGTCGACGATGACCTTCTGCTTCTCGTTCCAGGCTTGGTGGAGGATGAAGAACGCGGACGCGCCCTGGCCTCCCCACTTGCCCTGGACGCCGGCGATCTGTCCGCTCAGCTTGTCCGCGATCTTGTTGAAGTCCGCGCGGGCGTCGGTGACGAGCCCGGCAGCCTTCGAAAGTGTGCCTTCGCCTTGTCCGAACTCAGGGGCGTTCGACATGTGCCACTCCTTGATTTCCGGCGGCATGTCGCCGCGCTGATGGATGGGGTCCTGCGGTGGTGCCGTACGAGCAGGGTGTTACCCGGGGCCCTAGGCCCTAAACATCAGCTCGTCAATTCCCACAGGTGCCGGAACAGCCCCACGGCGACCACCACGGCACCGACCGCGAACGCACCACAAACCGCTTCCGCGATCTCCGCCTGTCGGGCCCACCAGGCCGACCGCCAGCCCCGGCCGAGTGCGACGGCGACCAGGAGAACCAGGAATCCGAGCAGCACCGCACCGCCCGCGATCAGACCCTCCGTCTGCCGACCCGCGGCGTCGAACACCACCACCATCAGCGCGGCCCAGCAGACCAGTCCGGCCGTTCGCAGCAGCGCCCTGGCCGCCGCGTGCCGGTAGCTGCGCGCGGCCAGCAGCAGCGCGGCGCCCGCGAAGCCGACCAGGCACCAGGCACCGATCCGATCCATCGAGAAGGTCGCGTCGGCGAGCAGCAGCGGCGCGGTGAGCGCGACCACCGCCAGCACCGCGAAGGACGCGGCGGTGACCATCCGGGTGCCGCTGGCGGCGACCATCGCCACCGCCCGGCGGGGTACGACGGTCCGGCCGCGACGACCCTTCGGCCGCTCGCGCGCCGACCAGGCCGTCACCGCCAGGCGCTCGAGGTCGATCAGGAACTGGTCGGGCACCTCCACCGTCACCATCGGCACGAAACGCGCGGCCAGCATCGCTACGAGCAGCAGTACCGCCCACACCACCTGCGGGCGTACGTCGACGATGGCCGCGGCGCCGGTGACGAGGAAGACCGACGTACCCACCACCATCCAGACCCGCAGAGCCTCCTCGGAGTACTCGTCGAGGGCTCGCCCGACGGCGGCCGCGACGGCCGCCGCGAGCCCCGCGATGCCGAGGATGGTCGGCAGCTTCTCGGGTGCGGGATCCCAGGCGATCGCGAAGGCCGCGGCGCCGGCGAAGGCCGGGGCGGCGAGCACCCGGTGTGCAGCGAACCGGCCGATCGGCAGGCACCCGAGCACCGCCGCGGCGACCAGCAGCCCGACCGTCACGGTGTGCCGGTCCGACGACTGCTGGTGGGCGGCGAACCAGCCCGCGAGCAGCGCCGTCGCGGCTGCGGTGCAGAACCACATGGCAGACAGCGGGCCGGGGCTCGGCGCTGGCCCCTCGGTGCCGGCGCTGATCCGCGTGCGCCGCGGCGCGCGGCCCGGCACCGCAGGACCGGCGTCCGTGACCGCCACCAGAACCGCACCGGAGGTGACTCCCGCGTCGGCGAGCGTGACGTCCGTGGCGAGTGGCCGGCCGGTCCGGGAGAACAGCGCCGGGACGGCCCCCAGGCCGGACTGCCGGGCGTACTCGGTGGCGACATCAGCGGCCGTGGCCGCGGTCGGCACCACGAGGTCGAGCACGCCCGTAGGACCGTGCACGCTGAGCGCCAGGATGTCGGCGGTGCCGATCGCACCCGCCGTCGAAGCCGTCACGTCGCCTCCCGAGAGTTGGCTCGCACTCCGAGAGTAGACGGTCGCTGGGTTGGGTAGACCGTGCATATAGTCGGGGAACCGTGAAGCGCGGTTTCGGGAGCACTTCGGTCGACGGTGAGGTCTGAGCACTAGTGAGCACCAGCCAGGTGAGCACCACGTTGCGTGGTGGGCGGGTCGACGAGCCGGAGATGCCGAGCGGCCAGCTGGTGCTCCAGCCGCCGCCGCAGATCCAGCCCAACGAGGGCGCCGCGGGCGTGGCGATGAACGCCATCCCGATGCTCGGCAGCCTCGGCTCGATCGTGCTGGTCGCGACCCTTGGCAGCACCGGTGGCGGGTCGGGGATCAGCTCGAGCACCCGCTTCATCGCGGCCGGGATGTTCCTGTTCGCGACGCTCGGATTCATCTTCGTGCAGATCGACCGACAGCGTAAGCAGCGTCAGCAGCAGGTCACCGGGTCGCGCACCGAGTACCTCCGCTACCTCTCCACGGTCCGCCGGATCGCCCGCGAGGCCGCCGACCAGCAGCGTCGCGCGCTGACCTGGCACCACCCCTCACCGCAGGCGCTGCCGGCGCTGGCGGAGGACCGCAGCCGGGTGTGGGAGCACGGCCCGGCGGACCCGCACTTCCTCCAGGTGCGCTACGGGCTGTGCGCCCAGCCCCTCGCGCTGGAGCTGGTGCCGCCCGAGAGCGCCCCGATCGACGACGTCGACCCGGCCGCGGCCTCGGCACTGCATCGACTGCTCGTCGTCCACCGGCTGCAACCCGACCTGCCCGCCTCCATCGACCTGCGCGCCTTCGACCGCGTCGAGGTGTGCGGCGACGAGGAGCGAGCCCGGGCGCTGGCCCGGTCGATGATCTGCTCGGCCGTCGCGTTCCAGTCGCCCGAGAGCGTCGTGTTGGCAGTCCTCGCGACCGACGAGACGCTGGCGCACTGGGACTGGGTGAAGTGGCTGCCGCACGTCCAGAGCCACCAGCAGAGCGACGCCGTCGGGCCGATGCGGATGGTGACCACCTCGCTGGCCGACCTCGAGGCGCTGCTGCCACCCGACCTGAGCGATCGACCCCGGTTCGGCGCCGACGAGCGCCCGGCGACCCCGCACATCCTGCTGGTCACCGATGGCGCCGAGCTGCCGCCCGGCAACCACGTCGTACCCCCCGACGGCCTGCACGGCGTGACCCTGATCGACCTGCCCTCCCGCTGGGGCGAGCTCGAGGACTCCAGCCGGCTGCGGCTGCTGCTCGAGGACGGGAAGGCCGACGAGCATGGCCGGGTCCCGATGCTGGCGCTGCGGGTGCGGGAGCAGTCGATCCGCGCCAAGGGCGACCAGTGCGACCTGGCGACGGCGGAGGCGTTCGCCCGCCGGCTGACCCCGCTGCACACCGCGTCCGCGGGTCAGGCGGAGCAGGCCAGCGGCGAGATCACCGGGCCGACCGACTTCATGGACCTGCTCGGGCTGGGAGATGTACGCCGCTTCGAGCCGGGCGCCGCCTGGCGCCCCCGTCCGGCCCGCGACCGGCTCCGGGTGCCGATCGGCCTCGGCGAGGGCGGCTCGCTCATCCACCTCGACATCAAGGAGTCCGCCCAGCAGGGCATGGGGCCGCACGGCCTGGTCATCGGCGCGACCGGTTCGGGCAAGTCGGAGTTCCTCCGCACCCTGGTCCTCGGGCTCGCGATGACCCACTCCCCCGAGCAGCTCAACATGGTGCTCGTCGACTTCAAGGGCGGTGCGACGTTCGCGGGCATGTCCGAGATGCCGCACGTGTCGGCGGTGATCACCAACCTGGCCCAGGAGCTCACCCTCGTCGACCGGATGCAGGACGCCCTGTCCGGCGAGATGGTGCGCCGCCAGGAGCTGCTCCGCGAGGCGGGCAACTTCGCCTCGATCCGCGACTACGAGAAGGCCCGGGTCGCCGGCGAGGACCTGGCGCCGATGCCCTCGCTGTTCATCGTCGTCGACGAGTTCTCCGAGATGCTCTCCGCGAAGCCCGAGTTCATCGACCTGTTCGTCGCCATCGGCCGGCTCGGCCGCTCGCTCGGCCTGCACCTGCTGCTCGCGTCCCAGCGTCTCGAGGAGGGCCGGCTGCGCGGCCTGGAGTCGCACCTCTCCTACCGGATCGGGCTGCGCACGTTCAGCGCCCAGGAGTCCCGCGCCGTGCTCGGCGTCCCGGACGCCTACGAGCTGCCGGCCGTCCCCGGCCTCGGCTACCTCAAGCCCGACCCGACCTCGATGACGCGGTTCAAGGCGGCGTACGTCTCCGGGCCGCCGTCCGGCCGGGTCCGGGTCCATCGCGACGACGGCGGCCATGTGCACGGGATCCTGCCGTTCACGATCTCGGAGGTGCAGGCGCTGGCGGTGCCCGACCTCGAGCCGGAGCCCGAGCAGCTGCCCGAGCCGGCGGAGTCCCAGGAGACGCTGCTGGACGTCGCCGTCGACCGGATGGAGGGCCACGGCCCGGCGGCCCACCAGGTGTGGCTGCCGCCGCTCGACGTACCCGACACCCTCGAGCGGCTGATGGGCGACCTCACCGACGACCCGTCGCTCGGCCTGGTGTCCCCGGGCTGGCGCGCGCTGGGCGGCCTGGTGGTCCCGCTCGGCACGGTCGACCGCCCGCGCGAGCAGCGCCGGGACACGCTCACCATCAACCTGAGCGGGGCGTCCGGACACGTCGCCGTGGTCGGGGGTCCGCGCAGCGGCAAGAGCACGATGCTGCGGACCATCGTCACGAGCATGTCGCTGACGACGACCCCGCTGGAGTCGCAGTTCTTCGTGCTCGACTTCGGGGGCGGCACGTTCTCGCCGCTCGCCGAGCTCCCGCACGTCTCCGGCGTCGGTACCCGGTCCGAGCCCGAGGTCGTCCGGCGGATCTTCGCCGAGGTGGCCGGCATCGTCGACCGCCGTGAGGCCTACTTCCGCAGCAACGGCATCGACTCCATCGAGACCTACCGGAGCCGCCGGGCCCAGGGCCGGGCGGACGACGGGTACGGCGACGTCTTCCTCGTCGTCGACGGCTGGAACACGCTCCGCTCCGACTTCGACGAGCTCGAGATGGAGATCCAGCAGCTGGCCTCGCGCGGCCTCACGTTCGGGCTGCACGTCGTCACCGGTGCCTCGCGGTGGGCCGACTTCCGGGCCTCGATGCGCGACCTGTTCGGCACCCGGCTCGAACTACGGCTCGGCGACCCGATGGACTCCGAGGTCGACCGCAAGGTCGCGGCGCTGGTGCCTGCCGGGCGACCCGGCCGCGGACTCGTGCAGGGCAAGCTGCACTTCCTCGGCGCGCTGCCCCGGATCGACGGCGAGCCCTCGGCCGACACGCTCGGCGACGGCGTCGAGCACCTGATCAAGCAGGTCTCCGCGGCCTGGACCGGGCCGGCCGGGCCGAAGCTGCGGCTGCTGCCGGACCGGATCGACCTCGACCGGATCCGCGAGATGGCCGGAGACACCGACGCCGGCCGGCTGCTGCTGGGCATCAACGAGAAGGAGCTGGCACCGGTCGGGCTCGACCCCGACGGTGAGCCGCACCTGCTGATCTTCGGCGACGGCCAGTCCGGTAAGAGCGCCGTGCTACGGACCTACATCCACGAGGTGATGCGCACCCGCACCGCCAAGGAAGCGCAGATCGTCGTCGTCGACTACCGCAGGTCGCTGCTCGGCGAGGTGCCCGAGGACTACCTGCTCAACTACCTCACCTCGGCGGCCCAGGCCCAGCCGGCGCTCAAGGACCTGGCCAGCTACCTGGAGAGCCGGATCCCGGGGCCCGATGTCAGCCCGGAGCAGCTGCGCAGCCGGTCCTGGTGGACCGGCGCCGAGGTGTTCGTCGTCGTCGACGACTACGACCTGGTCGCCACCCAGCAGAGCTCGCCGGTCGCGCTGCTCCAGCCGCTGCTGGCCCAGGCCCGCGACGTCGGCCTGCACGTGGTCATCGCCCGTCGTTCCGGTGGCGCGTCCCGCGCGCTCTACGAGCCGGTGATCCAGTCGCTGCGTGACCTGGCGATGCCCGGCCTGCTGCTCTCCGGCAGTCGCGACGAGGGTCCGCTGCTCGGCAACGTGCGGCCGTCCATCTCCCAGCCCGGTCGCGGTCAGCTGGTCACCCGCGATCGCGGTCGCGAGGTGGTCCAGATGGCCTGGACCGAGCTCGCGCTGTGACCGCGTGACGAACCCTTAACCTCCTGTCAATCTCCCGGAGAACTTCGCGGCGCAGGCTGGATGCCATGGACGATCTCACGCATGACACCCCGCCGGCGCCCGACGACGACCTCGACCGCCGCCGCCGGCAGCGCGACGCGCTCCGGCTCCGGCACGCCCACCTGCTCGGCCGGCTGATGTCGACCCGCGACGACCTGCGCGGCGTTCATGCGCTGGCCGACTTCGTCGACGACTCGGTGCGCTGGACGGCGTGACGCTACGCAGCGGCGCCCGGTCTTGAACATCCCGCGGGCGATCTCGCGCGCCGCGGTGCGCATGAAGTCCTTGAACGCACCGGACTTCACCACATCGCTGATCACGCCGCCGTCGTCCTTCTCGGTACGCCGCGGCGCCGGCTTGGACTTCGGCGCGGTCTTCGGCGCCTCCTTCTCCGCCTTCTCCGCACCTGCCTCGAGGCGGGCGGCCAGCTTCTCCCTGGCGGACTCCCGATCGATCGGCTCGGCGTACTTCGCGAACCGCGGACTCGCCGCGACGGTGGCCGCCATGGACGCGGGGTCGCTGGGCGCCATCAGCGACTCGGGGGCGCGGAGCCTGGTCCACGCCACCGGTGTAGGGGCGCCGCGCTCGTTCATGACCGTCACCACGGCCTCGCCGATGCCGAGGCTGGTGATCACCTCGCCGAGGTCGGGATACGCACTCTCGGGGTAGGTGTTGACGGTGGCCTTGAGGGCCTTGGCGTCGTTGGGCGTGTGGGCCCGGAGCTGGTGCTGGACCCGCGAACCCAGCTGCGCGAGCACGTCGTCCGGGACGTCCGTGGGGCTCTGGGTGACGAAGAAGACGCCGACTCCCTTGGACCGGATCAGTCGCACGGTCTGGGCGATCTGGTCGAGGAAGGCCTTCGAGGCATCGGCGAAGAGCAGGTGCGCCTCGTCGAAGAAGAACACCAGCTTGGGCTTGTCGACGTCGCCGACCTCGGGCAGGTCGTGGAACAGGTCCGCGAGCAGCCACATCAGGAACGTCGAGAACACCGCCGGTCGGTCCTGCAGGTTGGGGAGCTCGACGAGCGAGATCAGGCCGCGCCCGTCGGCGGCCACCTGCAGCAGCTCGGCGGACTCGAACTCGGGCTCGCCGAAGAACGCGTCCGCGCCCTGGTCCTGGAACGTGATGAGCTCGCGCAGGATCACCCCCGCGGTGGCCGAGGACAGACCCCCGAGCTCCTTGAGGTCCGGCTTCCCCTCGTCGCTGGTGAGGTGGCCGACGACCGCGCGCAGGTCGGCGAGGTCGAGCAGCGGCAGCCCGGCCTTGTCGGCGTAGTGGAAGACCAGGCCGAGACTCGACTCCTGGGTGTCGTTGAGGCCGAGGACCTTGCTGAGCAGCGTCGGCCCGAACGCCGACATGGTCACCCGCAGCGGGATGCCGGTGCCCTGCCCGCCGAGCGCGTAGTACTCCACCGGGAAGGCGGTCGCCTTCCAGTCCTGGCCGACCGACGCGGTTCGTTCGGTGATCTTCTCGTTGGCCTCGCCAGGGGTGGCCAGGCCGGAGAGGTCACCCTTGATGTCGGCGGCGAAGACGGGAACGCCCTGGGCGCTGAGCTGCTCCGCCATGAGCTGCAGGGTCTTGGTCTTGCCGGTACCGGTCGCACCGGCGACCAGGCCGTGCCGGTTGAGCATCGCGAGCGGGATCTTGATGTGTACGTCGGAGAGCCGGGTGGCGTCGATCATCAGCCCGCCCAGCTCCAGCGCTGGTCCCTCGAACTCGTAGCCGCTCCGGACCGCAGTGACGATGGGGTCTTCCGCGCCCGAAGCTGCCTCGCTCATGGCCGCACTCTAAAGGGCCGTGAGGCCCCGGCCGGTTGTCTATAGTCGCGAGGTGATCTTCAAGCGCGTGGGCGACGGTCGGCCGTACCCCGACCACGGCCTGAGCTCGCGCGCCTGGGCGGCGGTTCCGCCGCGCCAGGTCCGGCTCGACGAGCTGGTGACGACCAAGGACACGCTGCAGCTCGCGGCGCTGCTCGACGAGGACTCGACCTTCTTCGGGGACCTGTTCGCCCACGTCGTGTGGTGGGAGGGCGAGTACTACCTCGAGGACGGCCTGCATCGCGCGCTGCGCGCCGCCCTGCAGCAGCGCAACGTCCTGCACGCGCGGGTGCACGTCCTGGAGGCGCCATGAACATCGCGCAGGCGCATATCCGCTCGGCGATCACCCTGCTCGGCCTCGTCGTACTCCTGCTCGCCGGCGTCGCCTGGGCGTGGTCCGCGGTGAGCGAGCCGTTCCCGGAGCGCGAGGAGGCGGCGACCTGCACCTCGACGGTGGTCGACCGCGGGCGAGAAGGTCTACCCCGACCAGGTCACGGTCAGCGTGCTCAACGCCGGCACCAGCGAGGGCCTCGCGGACCGCACGATGACCGACCTGGTGGCGGCCGGCCTGGACGAGGGCGAGCTGGGCAACGCCAGGGGCACCGACATCACCAACGTCGAGATCTGGGCCGAGGACGTGAACAGCCCGGCGGTCAAGCTGGTGAAGAGCTTCCTGGGCAAGGACGCCGAGATCGTCCAACGCGACGCGTCACTGCCAGGCATCAACGTCGTCGTCGGCGAGGAGTTCCTGGGGGTGGGCGAGGGTCGCGAGTTCGCAGCGGCCAAGGAGGAAGCGACGATCTGCAGCCCGCCGGTCGAGGACCTCAGCTAGCTAGTCCTCCAGCCACTGGGCCAACCGGCCCCGGGCGCTGACCTCGCGCAGCCGCTGCTCGGTGCGCTCGCGCTGCTTGCGCGGCGTGACCACGAGGAGGTCGTCGCCGTGGCGCAGGACGGTACGACGCTCCGGCACCATCGTCTCCCCGTCCCGGATCACCATCGACACCGAGACGCCACGAGGCAGACGCAGCTCACCCACCTCGACACCGTGCAGCTTGGAGACCGGGCTGATCGTGATCTGCAGCAGGTCGGCCGCGATCCGTTCGAGCGGCGCCGCTTCGAGATCGAGGTCGCGCGGCTCCGAGCGCCGGGCGACCTTCAGCAGCCGGGCCACGAGCGGCAGGGTCGGCCCGGTCAGCAGGGTGTAGATCACGACCATCACGAAGACCAGGTCGAACAGTCGCTCGGCGTCCTCGACCCCCTCCGCGAGCGGGATCGTGGTGAACACGATCGGGACCGCGCCGCGCAGCCCGGCCCAGGACAGGAAGGCCAGCTCGCGCGGAGGCATCCGCTGCACGAGGGTGCTCGCCAGCACCGACAGCGGCCGGGCCACGAGGGTGAGCACCAGGCCCGCGGCGATCGCCAGCCCGACCGTCTCCAGGGTGATCCGCCCGGGCGACAGCAGCAGCCCGAGCATCACGAACAGGCCGATCTGGGCCAGCCAGGCGACCCCCTCGGCGAAGGAGCGGGTCGCGGCGCGGTGCGGCAGCTCGGAGTTGCCGAGCACCAGCGCGGCGACGTACACCGCCGCGAACCCGGACGCGTGCACGGCCGCGCCACCGCCGTAGGCGAGCAGCGTCAGGCACAGCACCGCGATCGGGTAGAGGCCGGACGACGGTAGTGCCGCCCGACGCATCAGCCAGGCGCCGCCGAACCCGACGGCAAGGCCGATCAGGACGCCGGCGACCAGCTCGAAGACGATGATCCCCGCGACGATCAGCGGACCGTCGTCGGCGACCGCGCCGGTCGAGATCAGGGTCACCAGCACGACGGTCGGGGCGTCGTTGAGGCCGGACTCCGCCTCCAGGGTCCCGGTCAGTCGCTTGGGCAGCGGCACCACGCGCAGCACCGAGAACACCGCTGCCGCGTCGGTCGCGGAGGTGCAGGCGCCGAGCAGTACCGAGATCTCCCAGGAGAGGCCGAGCACGTAGTGGGATGCGAGTGCGACCACGGTCACCGAGATCGCGACGCCGATGGTGGCCAGGGCCACGCCGAGCCGCATCGACCCGCGGATGTCGTTCCAGTGGGTCGTCACACCACCTTCGGCCAGGATCAGGACCAGGGCCGCAAAGCCGAGTGCGTGCGCGAGCTCGGCGTCCTCGAACGGGATGCCGAAGCCCGACTCACCCAGCGCCACCCCCATCAGGAGATAGATCAAGAGGCTGGGCAGCCCGGCCCGGGACGAGACCCGGACGGCGAGGATCGCGAGGAGGGTGACGGCCGAGCCCAGCAGCAGGAATTGATCCAGCTGGTGGACGTCGAAGGTCATGATGGCCTCGGCGGTCGGGGGCGACGG
Source organism: uncultured Actinomycetota bacterium (assembly GCA_963798055.1). Taxonomy (GTDB): domain Bacteria; phylum Actinomycetota; class Actinomycetes; order Propionibacteriales; family Nocardioidaceae; genus Nocardioides. Next base: position 64,707 of record CAWCRX010000005.1, on the reverse strand, counting down.
ATACGCAGTCTATCGGTGCGGCTGGTCGGCCCCGACGTCGGTGTTTTACGTCGTGGGCGTGTAGCCCGGGCGCCCCTGGGAGTCCCACTCCTGCCAGAAGGACAGGAACTCGTCGCCGAGGAACGGGTCACCGCCGGTCATCGCGATGCCGCCGCGTCGTACGGTCCAGTCCCAGGGCGCGAGCTCCTGGGCCGCGGCGAGATGCGCTCGGGCCGCCTCGGTCCGGCCGGTCCGCTGGAGGTGCGCGGCGACCCGTCGTTCGGCCAGCGCCTGCTGCTCGGCATCGGAGCGCACGTGCGGCGCCACCTCTGCACTCTCGGGCAGCGTCCCCTCGCGGACCCAGGCGCGGAGCGCGTCGTGGTGTCGCTCGCTGTCGATCAAGGTGAACTCCCGGAACTGGTCGTCCCCGGGCGCGATCGTCGGCGGCTTCACGATCCGGTCCTGCTCGTCGACCCAGACCACGCTCGGTACGTTGGTGATGCCGTAGCGGTCGGCGGTCACGTGCGCCGGGTCGACCGCGACCGGGTACGACGGCGCCGCCGCGTCGATCCACGGCCGGGCGTCCTCGGGATCGTCGTCCAGGGCGACCGAGAACAGCTTCAGGCCGGAGTCGGCGAGCTCGTCCTGCAGCCGCTGCCAGCCGCCGAGCTCGTGCCGGCAGCCGCACCACGAGGCCCAGGTGACCAGGACGCGCTTGTGCCCGGAGAACTCCTCGAACGCGACCGGATTGCCGTCGACGTCGTTGAGCGTGAGGGGCGGCGCCACGCCGTCGGCGGTCTCGCGAGCCCGGGTCTCGGCGCCGGGAGTGACCGCGAAGACTTCGGCATCCTCGTCGCGAGCGATGAGCAGGCCGAGCGCGGCGGCCCATGCGGCCAGGTCGATCCGCGACTCGTCGCCCGCGGCGGCGACCTCACGGCCGAGCAGCGGGACGCACACCTCGCCCCGGCACAACCCGGCCGGCTTCAGCTCCCAGCCGGTCGCGGCGGCCAGGTCGGCGGCGTCGGCGTAGCCGTCCCGCCCGCCCAGCTCGTGCTCGCGACCGTCCACATCGATCAAGATCACGCGGACAAGAATCGCACGAAACTGAAACTTGTTCTAGATTTGCCGCATGGCCGAGAGCAAGGGGACGGCACTCCCCGAGGTGCTGCCCGCGTCCGACCTGCCCGCCGACGCGCCGTCGTACGACGTCGTGGTGGTGGGCTTCGGCATCGCCGGCGGCTGCGCCGCGCTCGAGGCGGCCCGGGCGGGTGCCCGGGTGCTGCTGCTCGAAAGGGCCGCGGTGCACGGCGGGACGTCGAGCATGTCGGGCGGACACTTCTACCTCGGCGGCGGCACCGCCGTGCAGCAGGCGACCGGGCACGACGACTCGACCGAGGAGATGTACAAGTACCTCGTCGCGACGTCCAAGGAGCCCGAGCACGACAAGATCCGCGCCTACTGCGACGGCTCGGTCGAGCACTTCGACTGGCTCGAGTCGCTGGGCTTCGAGTTCGAGCGCTCCTACTTCCCCGGCAAGGCGGTGATCCAGCCCGGCACCGAGGGGCTGATGTTCACCGGCAACGAGAAGGTGTGGCCCTACCGCGACCAGGCGGTGCCCGCGCCCCGCGGCCACAAGGTGCCGGTGCCCGGTGACACCGAGGGCGCCAAGATCGTGATGGACCTGCTCCGCGCCCGGGTCGACGAGGAGAACGGGATCGAGACCCGGTACGAGACCGGCGCGACCAACCTGATCGCCGATGACTCCGGCGCGGTGGTCGGGGTGGCCTGGCGCTCGTTCGACGAGACCGGGATGGTGCGGGCCTCGTCCGTCGTGGTCGCGGCCGGCGGCTTCGTGATGAACCCGGACATGGTCAGCGAGCACACACCCGCGCTCGGCGAGAAGCTGTTCACCCTGGGCTCGACGTACGACGACGGCCTGGGCATCCGGCTCGGCGCGTCGATCGGTGCCGAGCTCAAGCACATGGACGAGCCGTTCATCACCGCGCCGTTCTATCCACCGTCGATCCTGGTGACCGGGCTGATCGTGAACTCCGAGGGCAAGCGCTTCGTCGCCGAGGACAGCTATCACGCGCGCACCTCGCACGCCGTGATGCACCAGCCGGGCGCCACGGCGTACCTGATCGTGGACAGCGCGCACGTGGAGTACCCCAAGATGCCGCTCGTCCCGCTGCTGGACGGCTTCGAGACCGTCGCGGAGATCGCGGAGTCGCTCGGGTGCGACGCCGCGACCCTGCAGGAGTCGATCGACCGCTACAACGAGCACGCCGCCAACGGCGAGGATCCCGACTTCCACAAGAGCACCGACTGGCTCGCGGTCCAGGACGAGGGACCGTGGGCGGTCTTCGACCTGACCCTCGGCAAGGCGCTGTACGCCGGCTTCACCCTCGGTGGGATCCGGGTCAGCGTCGACGGCGAGGCTCAACGGCCCGACGGCTCCGTCATCCCCGGCCTGTACGCCGCCGGCGCCTGCGCCTCCAACCTCGCCCAGGACGGCGCGGGCTACTGCTCCGGCACCCAGCTCGGCGAGGGCTCGTTCTTCGGTCGTCGGGCGGGGCGGCACGCGGCGGGCTGACCCGTACGATCCCCCCGTGACGACAGCCGACCGCTGGCAGGTGGCAACCCGCGCCAACGTGCCGCCGTTCCACGTGATGGATCTGCTTGCGGCATCGGCGGAGCGGCAGCGGACGCACGGCGACCTGGTCAACCTGCTCGCCGGGCAGCCGAGCACGGGCGCGCCAGAGCCGGTCAACACCGAGGCGATCCGGTTGCTGAACTCCGGAGAGGCGCTCGGCTACACGCCGGCCGCGGGCATCCTCGAGCTGCGGGAGGCCATCGCCGGGCACCATCGGCGCACCTACGGCATCGAGGTGGACGCCGACGAGGTCGTCGTGACGACGGGTTCCAGCGGCGGCTTCCTCCTGGCGTTCCTGGCGGCGTTCGAGGCGGGCGACCGGGTGGCGATCGCCCGGCCCGGCTACCCCTGCTACCGCAACGTGCTGGCCGCGCTGGGTTGTCAGGTCGTGGAGATCCCGACCGGCGCCGAGACCAGGTTCCAGCCCACCGTCGAGCAGGTCGACCAGCTCCACCGAGCGGAGCCGATCAGGGGCCTGGTGGTCGCCTCACCCGCCAACCCGACCGGCACGATGCTGCTGCCGGACGAGCTCGCGGCCCTGGCTGCCTGGTGCGAGGAGAACGCCGTCCAGCTGATCTCCGACGAGATCTACCACGGCATCGAGTACGCGCCGATCGACGGCCACGCGCCGCTGGCGCGCAGCGCGTGGGAGACCAGCCGCGAGGCGGTGGTGTTCGCCAGCTTCTCGAAGTACTTCTCGATGACCGGCTGGCGGATCGGCTGGATGCTGGTGCCCGACCGGCTCCGCCGCGCCGCCGACGTGCTCACCGGCAACTTCACGATCTGCCCGCCAGTGCTCGCCCAGCGCGCCTGCCTGCAGGCGTTCACCGAGGCGACGTACGCCGAGCTCGACGGCCACGTCCGCAGGTACGCCGAGAACCGAAGGTTGCTGCTCGAGGAGCTGCCTCGCCTCGGCATCACCCGGCTGGCCCCGGCCGATGGCGCGTTCTACGTGTACGCCGACATCGGTCATCTCACCGACGACTCGATGGCGTTCGCCCTCGACCTGCTGGCCCGCACCGGGGTCGCGATCGCGAGCGGGATCGACTTCGACACCGAGGCCGGCCGGCGGTTCATCCGGTTCAGCTTCGCCGGACCGCGCGCCGACATCGAGGAGGGCCTGCATCGGCTGGCGAAGGTGCTCTGAAGCAGCTCAGCGCTCCCAGGCGGTCGGGCCGTCGGTGCGCGGCGGCTTGGACGCCTCGGTGAAGCCGAGGGACCGCAGGTAGCTGGTTCTGATGAACCCGTTGCGCACCCGCTGCGGGTGGTCGCCGACGTTGGTCGTCTTGACGATCTTGGCGGTGCGGTAGGAGATCTTCGCGACGGTGTCGGTGCCGCTCCACGAGATGTAGCAGTGCTTGCCGTCCCAGCTCGGGGTCACCCAGTAGGGCTTCTTGCCGCCCTTCAGCAGCGGGCTGCGCTTCCAGGTCCGGGTGCTCACGAGGGTGGCGTAGTCCGACATGGTGCCGGCGACACAGATCCTGGTGCCTTCGGGGTTCATCGCGATCCCGTGGTGCGCGGAGTCGAGCAGGTAGGCCACCCGCGGCAGGTTCGGGATCAGGTTGGGCAGGCGGACGACGCGGGTGATCTTCCCGGACGCCCGGTCCATCTCGACGAACCCGTGGAAGAAGGACAGCTGGAAGTAGATCTTCTTCTCGTCCGGGGACAGCGTCATCGGCCGGACGGAGATGCTGAGGTTCTTCAGACCGCGTTCGTTGAGCGCCTTCTGGAGGTTGTAGCGGCGCTCGATCTTGAGCGTCTTTGCGTTGACGATCTGCAGCACCCGCTCCTCTTCCAGCGGGTCGGGAATGCCGGGCTCGTCGAGCGGGCTGTAGACCGTGCCGATGCTGGCGTGCAGGATCCGGCGACCGCCGTCGATGTAGGTGTTCTCGTGTGGTGAGCCGCCGGAAGCGAACTTGCCGACCTGCTTGCCGTCGCGCATCCGCAGCACGTGGACGACGTTGCCGGTGGAAGCGCTGACAGCAACCCTGCGGCCGTCCGGCGACACCGCCATGTGGTCGGAGCGGACGCCGGCGACGGGGAAGCGCCACTTGATCTTGCCGGTCTTGAGGCTGATCCCGACGACGTCGGCGAACGAGGGTCGCGAGATCACCACCAGCCGGCCGTCGTTGGAGGAGTACATGTCGTCGACGAACTGGTCGTGGCCCTCGCCGATCAACGTCCTGATCGCCAGGAAGTACGCCAGCCTGTAGGGGTTGGTCGCGATCTCGGCCAACCGGGCGTCGTGGTCGGGGATCACGTTGATGCTCGCCAGCCGCTTGAACGTCCGCGGCGCGAGAACGTCGGCGGTGCCATCCCAGTTGTTGCCCACGAAGACGACCCGGCGGGCACCTTCGGGCGGCTGGCCCGTCTCATCGGCGCCTGCCGGGGAGCCGAGGGCGCCGATGCCGGTGAGGCCGAGCGCTGCCACGAGCGCGCCTACGAGGGCCCGCCACACCTGAATCCGCACCATCTCACTCCTTCGCTCTGCACAACGCGCGGCACATCAGGTGCGTTACGGGTGTTTCGGGCCACCCCCACATGGGTAGGCGAGCGACGACACCACCGGACTCAGGCTGCCACAAGGAAGTGACGATGTACGGCGACGCGGACGTCATGCGCAAGCGGGCCGACCAGCTGCGGGAACAGGCCGTCGACCTGCGCGGCCTCGCCGACCTGCTGGTCGCTCAGACCGAAGCCATCGGCTGGACCGGCCGGGCCGCCGACTCGATGCGCGAGCGGGTCCGGGAGCGGGCCACCCACCTGCGCGCCGCGGCCGCCCAGCACGACACCGCAGCCGACTCCCTCGACCGGCACCTCCAGGAGGTCGACACGGTCAAGGACGCGATCGTCGACATCGAGCGCCGGGCGACGACGCTGGTGGCCGACGCGCGCACCCGGGTCGCCCGGATCGATGCCGCCAACGACGCCGAGCCCGACGTACGACGCGTGGCCGATGCCGACGACCAGACCCTCGCCGCGTTCACCCCGCCCCGCACCGGCCACAAAGACTGGCTGGCCGTGTCTCTGCCCGGACTCTGACAGGAGCCACGTTGCCCACCATCGACCTGAGCACCCCGCCGCCGGCACCCGACGGCGTACTCGACGCGCTGCCACGACGGGCGGCTCTCACCCTTCCCGAGCTGCGGCTCGTGGCCGAGGCCGCCGGTGGCGCGCCGCTTCCGTTCGACCTCGCCGAGCCGGCCGAGGCCGCCGCCTTGGAGGACCGGCTCGGGCAGAGCCGCGGGACCGTGGAGGACCAGGGCTACCGCGATGTGCTCGGATCCCTGCACGACCCGCACGCCTCGCTCCAGCGCCGGGGCCTGTTGGCCGACGGCCAGGTCGACGAGGGCCTGCTCGGCGCGGTCGGGCTGCTTGCCACCCCCCACCTCGCGCTCGACATCGACGTGGTCGCCGACGAGGTGCAGGCGAAGGCCTGGCACCGGCAGGCGGGCGAGGCGGTCGCGAGCCTGTCCACCGTCGACGGCATCGTCTTCGAGCTGGCCTGGTTCCGCACCCCGTCGTGGCCGAGCGAGCTCGGCCGGGTCGCGATGATCCCCGAGGACCTCGCCCGGCACGAGTCGGCGGTGCCCGCGCGGGTCGACCTTCCCTACGAGCTGGCCGACGCGGCGGCCGAGGCACTTCGCAGCTCGCGGGCCGAGCTCGTCAGCGTGCTGACCTCGCGGCACGCCGGCGAGGTGCTCGACGCCGAGGGCGCCCCGCTGACCGAGGTCGAGGCCGGCCGGTTGCTGGCCGCACTCGGCTCCGAGGCCCGGGGTCGGCTCCGCGTCCTGGCCGCCGACGTCTCCGGTCCGGAGACCTCCGTGGTCGGCGTGGTGTCGTGGGTGCTCGTCGCCGACGGCTGGCGGGCGCTGACCCCGCACCGGGTCGACGGCGCCGCCCGGGTCGACGTACGACGCGTCGAGCCGGAGGATCTCGCCGCCGATCTGGCCCCGGTGCTGGCGGAGGTGACTCGATGACTACCAAGGACAGCGACGACATCGTCACCGCGGCTGCGACCGAGGAGCGCAGCGCCCCGACGACGCCCGTGGAGGCGGAGAACCTGGCCGACCGCTACGAGCGGATGACCCGGCTGGCCGATCGGTTCGACGACGCCGGGGAGGAGATGCGGCGCCGGTCGACGCTCGGCGCGGAGATCATCGCCGACCCGGCCTTCGCCGAGTCCGCCGAGCTGTCGAAGCAGACCTTCGACCGGGCCGAGGACGACATCCAGGCGGCCACCACCGGCAAGCACGGTCTGCTCAGCCGCTCCATCGAGCTCGACGCCGACGCGCTGGTGCTGCGCGCCACGGTGCTCACCTACCGGTGGATCGACGAGCTGCAGAGCGCCGCCTACAAGACGCTCGGCTCGATCGCCGGCCGCGCGATCGGCTACCTCGCGCCGGAGGTGGCCCTCGGCGGCGCGATCGTGTCCGCCGGACTGATCGAGACCGATGCCCTCGACCGGGACGGTGTCGCGGCCTATCTCAACGAGCTGGCCGACAGCAATCCGGAGCTGATGGAGCACGTCGCCACCGGCGGTGGCGGGCTGCTCGACGGCCTGCAGATGCGGGCGCTGCTGACCCTCGGCGTACTCGCCGAGGACCGCGGCCGGGCCGCCGGGCGCGGTGGACTGCGCGCGGTCGGGGTCGAGCCGCTGGCCGCGGCCTTCGACGCCGCGCTGCGCGATGTCGCCGGTGGGTTGCTGGACGAGGCCGAGGCGGCCACGCCGGCCGCGCCGGCCCGGGAGGGCGTCAAGCCCGGCAGCGTCGCCGAGCTGATGACCACGCTGAGCAGCACCCCGCACGGAGTCTCAGTGCAGCGCGTCGGCACCGGGCGCTACATCGCCTACCTGCCAGGCCCCAACGGCGTCGGCTCGGGCCGGTTGCGCCTCGTCGGCGGCGACCACACGGCGTACGCCGACCAGGTCGTCCAGGCCATCGAGCGCGCGGTCGACGGCGATGCCGGGGCCCGGGTGATGCTCGTCGGCGCCGCCCAGGGCGGCATCACCGCGGCGGAGGTGGCCGCGTCCATCGACTCGTCCTCGTTCGTGGTCGACCAGGTGATCACGGCCGGGGCACCGTCGGCCCACGTGCCGCGGATCCCGGAGGCCACGCGGGTGCTGTCGCTGGAGGACCGCGCCGATCCGGTGGCGCTGCTCGGCTCGCTGATGAACGCGGGCTCCACCAACCGGATCACCGTGGTGTTCGACGCCGACCGCGACCGGGACGCCAGCGTCTACATCGCCGGCGGCCGGGCCGCCGACAGCGCTACGCACCCCGAGCTACGCGCCGAGATCGGTCGGATCCAGGAGCTCGGCTACCTGGCCGGGTGAACGCCCAGGTGATCAGCGCCCAGGCGGCGAGCACGAGCAGGACCTCGATCACGACGTAGACCGGCCACTCCGGGAGCAGGTCGAGGATGGAGGCTCCGGCCGGTTTGCGGTTGAGGTAGCCGTAGTTGGTGCCGGTGAGCCCGTTGAACACCATCACCGTGACCGCCCAGGCTCCGGTCACCAGCACGGCCAGCCGGAAGTCCCGCCATCCGGGCCGGTAGCCCGAGCCCACCAGCCAGCCGGCCGCCCAGATGCTCAGGAAGTGCATGCCCCAGTACATGAAGTAGCGCGGGTCCGGGAACTCCTGGCCCAGCGACGGCGTGACCACTCCCTGGATCGTGAGCGTCAGCCCCCAGAAGAACGTCAGCGCCATCGCCCACCAGGCCCGCGTCCACAGCGCGACGACCGCGACCATCCAGGTGATGTCGCAGTACTGGAGCGGCAGCGAGGTGCCCAGATTGAAGTCGGACGGGAGCAGCTGGAGCGTCTGGAACGGGACCGTGAAGCAGAGGATCGCTATCGCGAACCCGTGCCGGAAGCGCTGGTCGTCTCCCCGCCGGCTGCCGTGCACGACCAGGGCCACGAAGACCACGACGAAGAACGCGATCAGGCCGAAGTGCTGCCCGGTGAAGCTCTCGAAGCGCATCGGGACCAGCTCGGCGTTCACAGCACCCCCACCCTCAACCAGCAAGGTCGTGGACGAAGTCTCCTAGTTGAGTCAGGTTGCGGCACTCGACCATCGGCACGATCGCACCGTACGTCGGCGCCGCTGAGTCGCCGGTCCCCCAGTGCCGCGTGTGCTCCGGGTTGAGCCAATAGGAGTGCCGGGCCGCGCCGGCCAGCTCCTTGAGTGTGCCCTCGGCGAGGTCGCTGTAGTTGGAGCGCGCGTCGCCGAGCACGAGCAGCGAGGTCTTCGGGCCGAGCGCGTCGGCGTACTCCTCGGCGAACTTGGTGAACGCGCGGCCGTAGTTGGTGCGGCCCCACAGCGCGGCGTGCGCGGTGCTCGCGGCCAGCTCGGTCATCACGTCGACCACGTCGGCGCCCGGCTTGAAGTGGTGGGTGACCTCGTGGACGTGGTCGATGAACGTGAACGCGCGCACCTTCTGGAACTGGTCGCGCAGCGCGAAGACGAGCAGCAGCGTGAACTGCGCGAAGTTGGCGACCGAGCCGCTCACGTCGCAGAGCACCACGAGCTCGGTGCGGTGCGGCCGCTTGGGGCGGTGGTGCGTGGTCATCGGGACGCCGCCGGTGGACATCGAGGCACGGACGGTACGACGGAAGTCCAGCGGACCCCGTCGCTTCGCGTGGTGCTCCTTCGTCAGCCGGGTCGCGAGTCGCCGCGCGAGCGGGTAGATCTCGCGGCGCATCTCCTCCAGGTCGGCCTTCCGGGCCGCGGTGAAGTCGAGGCGGTCGATCGTGGGGCGGATCGCGACGTTGGCGACATGGTCGGGTCCCTTCTCCTCCGCGATCCGTCGGCGGGCGTCGTCCTCGACCATCCGGGTGAACCCACCGAGCCGACGACCGGCGACCCGCTGCGCCTCGTCGTCGTTGCGACCTTCGGCGAGCAGCCCTCGGACGATCTGGTCGACCAGCTCGGACGGCGCCACCCGTTGCAGCGCCGTGTAGGCCGACCACGACGAGAGCCCGGGCCCCCGGCCGGGCATCGCGCCGAACCGGGCCACCATCTCCGCGGCCATCCGGGCCAGCGCCTGCTGGTCGTCGGAGGTGAGGGCCTCGAGCAGCTCGGCCCGGAAGTCCTGCAGCGCCTGGGCGTTGTCGCGGACGCCGGACTGGTCGGGCTCGTCGTCCCCGGTGCTCGCGCTGACGCCGTCCCCGACCATCCGCGGGAAGTAGATGTCGAACAGCGCCTCGAACGTCGGCCGCTGCGACTGCCGCTTGACCAGGGTGGCGGCGTACCCGTCGCGGATGGTGTCGCGCTCGGACCAGTCGAGGGTCCGCAGGGCGGCGATCGCGTCCAGGTCCTCCGCGAGGGAGACCGGCAGGCCGGCCCCCCGCAGCGCCTCGAGGAAGGCGATGTGCCGGTCGACCAGGCCGCTCCTCATCGGAGGCGCAGCTCCTTGACCGCGCGCTGGTGATCGGAGTCGTGCTTGAGGATCACGCCGAGGGTGTCGGAGATCGCCTTCTCGTCCAGGTCGCGGATCTCCAGGGCGATCAGGGTGCGCGCCCAGTCGACGGACTCCGCGATCGACGGTGGCTTCTTGAGCTCCAGCTCGCGCAGCCGGCCGACGGTGGCGACCAGCTGTTCGGTGACCCGGTCGTCGAGCCCGTCGACCTGGGACGCGACGATCTCCCGCTCGCGCTCGGCGTCGGGATAGTCGAGGTGGAGGTAGAGGCAGCGGCGCTTGACCGCCTCGGACAGCTCGCGGGTGGCGTTGGAGGTGAGGACGACGTACGGACGTCGGGTCGCGGCGACCGTGCCGAGCTCCGGGATGGTCACCTGGAAGTCGGACAGCACCTCGAGCAGCAGCCCCTCGACCTCGACGTCGGTCTTGTCGACCTCGTCGATGAGCAGCACGGTCGGCTGGTCCCGGCGGATGGCGGTGAGCAGCGGCCGGGTGAGCAGGAACTCGTCGGTGAAGATGTCGTCGTGCGTCTCGGACCAAGAAGGGGGAGTCTGGTCGGAGACAGGGTGCACAGCCTGGATCCGCAGCAGCTGCTTCTTGTAGTTCCACTCGTAGAGCGCTCGCGCCTCGTCCAGACCCTCGTAGCACTGGAGCCGGACCAGGTCCGCCCCCGTCGCCCGGGACACGGCCTTGGCCAGCTCGGTCTTGCCGACCCCGGCCGGGCCCTCGACGAGCAGCGGCTTCTCGAGCGCGCCCGCGAGGTACGCCGTCGTGGCCGTCGTCGGGTCGGCGAGATAGCCGGCCTCCTGGAGACGGGCGCCGGCGTCGGCGGGCGTGGTGAACCAGGTCATGACGTCATCCTGCCCGACCGGTGTTGCGGGTCACTTTCGGACGGCGCTCCCGTGACCCGAAACCCCCGTGATCGTTGAGGGAACGTCTCATCAACACTCTGGAAGGGGGAGTCATGCGACACCACCCTCCCCCCGGGGTATTGCTGGGCCTGAGCCTCACCAAGTCGGCGCTGATCGGGCTTTCGCTGGCCCTCGCGCTCGGCCTGGGCGCGTCGCTGACAGACCGCGCAGACCAGAGCGCCGCACCCAGCAACGAGGTGTCCGACTCTCGGGTCGCCCGGCTGATGGACCGGTTCGAGTGCTCGGAGACGGGGTTCGGCTCCGACGTGATCCCGAACAGCGCGCTGATCCACTTGGAGGGCCAGGTGAAGCGGGTGTCGTTCGACCGCGGGTGGGCGGTGTTCACCGGCGAGGAGCCGGGCACCCTGATGGCGGTCTGCCGGCGCTAGGCAGCCTAGGTCGCGTTGTCGCCGTGGCGCCCGGCGCCGCCGGCGAACCGGGCCGCGCCCTCGAGCGCATCGGCCTGCAGCGAGCGCATCCCGTGCTCCAGCTCGAGCTTGATCGCCTCCTCTTCGTCCAGCCCGTGCTGATCGAGCACCGAGAGCCGGTCGTTGCGCAGGCAGGCCTGAGGCAGCTCGGCCAGCTGCTCGGCCAGCTCCTCGGCGCGCGCCCGGGTGGTGCCGGGCTCGACGACGCGGTCCGCGAGCCCGATCCGGAGGGCTTCGTCGGCGGAGACCCCACGCCCGGTGAGGATCAGGTCGAGCGCCCGCCCCTCCCCGATCAACCGCGGCAGTCGCACCGTGCCGCCGTCGATCAGCGGAACGCCCCAGCGTCGGCAGTAGACGCCCAGGATCGCGTCCGAGGCCACCACCCGGAGGTCGCACCAGATCGCCAGCTCCAGTCCTCCGGCAACGGCGTGCCCCTCCACCGCGGCGATCACCGGCTTGCTCAGTCGCATCCGACTCGGTCCCATCGGCCCGTCACCGTCGGCGTTGACCTGGTTGCCGCGCTCGGTGCCGATCGCCTTCAGGTCGGCGCCCGCGCAGAACGTCCCGCCGTCGCCGTACAGCACCGCGACGCTCTGGGCGTCGTCGGCGTCGAACTCCCGGAACGCCTCGGCCAGCGCCGCGGCGGTCGGGCCGTCGACCGCGTTGCGGGCCTCCGGCCGGTCGATGACAACGGTGGTGATGGGGCCGGTCTTGTCCACGCGCACGGTCATGCGGGTAAAAGTAGCCCCGGCCGCGCACCAGGGGGCGCGACCGGGGAGTTGGCTGGCGGTGGCGGAGGGATTTGAACCCTCGGTCGGCTTGCACCGACAAACGCTTTCGAGGCGTTCTCCTTAGGCCGCTCGGACACGCCACCGCCGGGAAGGTTACCGGAGCGGGACAGGCCCGGTGAAATCGCTACCAGCGGTCGTGCACGGCCTCGCGGAGGCGTTCGTCGTAGATCTGGGTGACGCCCTTGAGGACCTTCTTGGGCAGTTCCTCGAGCCGGCCGGCGGCCGCGTTGGCCCGGGCCTGCTCGGCGTTGCGGGCGCCGGGGATCACGGTGGTAACCCCCTTCTGCTGAGCAACCCAGGCAAGCGCCGCCTGCGCGGTCGTGACGTCGTCGCCCAGGTGCTCGCGGACCAACGCGGCGAACTCATTGGCCGCGGCCACGCCGGTCTCGTAGTTGACGCCCGAGAAGGTCTCGCCCACGTCGAACGCGCTGCCGTCGCGGTTGTAGCTGCGGTGGTCATCGGGGGCGAACGTCGTGGTGGCGTCGTACTTGCCGGACAGCAGGCCGGACGCCAGCGGCACCCGGGCGATGATGCCGACCTTGGCCTTCTTGGCGGCGGGCAGCACCTGCTCGAGCGGCTTGAGTCGGAACGCGTTCAGGATGATCTGCACGGTGGCGACGTGCGGCCGGGCGATCGCGCTCAGCGCCTGGTCCACGGTCTCGACGCTGACGCCGTACGCCGCGATCGAGCCCTCGTCGACCAGCGCGTCCAGGGCGTCGTACGTCGAATCGGCATTGATGACCGCCGAGGGCGGGCAGTGCAGCTGGACCAGGTGCAGCTGCTCGCTGCCGAGGTTGCGGCGGGACCGGTCGATCCAGGCGCGGAAGTGACCGGGCCGGTAGTTCTCCGGGAGCTGCTCCATCCGCCGACCCATCTTGGTGGCCACGGTGAAGTCGGCCTCCGCATGGTCGGCGAGGAAGCGGCCCAGGATCTGCTCGCTGCGGCCGTCGCCGTAGACATCCGCGGTGTCGAAGAAGGTGACTCCCTCCTCGGCGGACGCCTCGAGCACCTCGCGGGCCGCGGCTTCGGTGACATCTCCCCAGTCGGCACCGAGCTGCCAGGTGCCGAGGCCGATCACGGAGACGGACCTGCCGGTCCGCCCGAGAGTGCGCTGCTCCAGGTCGGTCATACCGGAAGTCTTCCAAACACCCACTCGATGCAGGACCGGTAGGTCTCACCGGGGCGGAGCATGGCCGACGGGAAGTCCGGATGGTTGGGCGAGTCGGGGAAGCGCTGCGGCTCCAGGGCGACGCCGCCGAGCTCTCCGCCCGTGTAGACCTGCAGCCCCGGTTGGTCGCTGCGGACCTCCAGCCGGAGGCCGGTCTTGGGCGACTCGAGCACGGCGGCGGTCCGCATGCCGGTGCCGTCGAGGACGAAGTTGTGGTCGATGGGCACCTCGCCGATCGGTCGCGCGGCCCGGAAGTCGTACGGCGTCCCGGCCACCGGCGCGTGACCCCCGACCGGGACTCCGGTCGGGTCCACGGGCGTGTACGCCTGCGCCGGGATCGACAGCTCGTGGTCGCCGCCCAGGTCGAAGTAGGCGTGGCTGGTCAGGTTGACCACGGTCGGGGCATCGGTGATCGCGGTCAGGTCGATCGCGACCCGGTCCGCCAGCACTTCGAAGCGCGCCGTAGCGGTCAGCTCACCCGGGAATCCCTGGTCGCCGTCCGGGCTGACGATCCGGAGGACGGCGTGACGCGGGCCGTGCTCGACCACCTCCCAGATCCGGCGGTCGAAGCCCTCGGGGCCGCCGTGCAGGTGGTTGCCACGATCGTGCGCAGCCACCCGGACCTCCCGGCCGTCGAGCTCGAACCGGCCGCCCGCGATCCGGTTGGCGTAGCGGCCGATCATGCCGCCGACGTACGACGTGGAGGCGAGGTACTCGGCGGGGGTGTCGTAGCCCAGCACGACGTTGCGGCCGTCCACGACGAGCCGAGACACCGTGGCGCCGAGGTCGAGCAAGGCCAGCACCGGACCCGGCGGCTCCCCGATGGTGATCACGAGGGAACCGTAGTGTCGGCAGGCTTACCTAGGCTTGCCGGCATGACTCTGACGCCAGGCATGATCACCACCGACACCCTCGACCCGGAGCCGCTCGCGAACTGGTGGGCCGAGCAGACCGGCGCCTCGATCGTGCAGAACCACGGCGGCTTTTTCGTCGTGGTCGCCGGTGGGAGCCTGCCGCTGCTGATGGCGTTCCAGAAGGTGCCCGACCCGACCAAGGACAAGAACCGGCTGCACATCGACTTCACGGCGGTGGACCTCGACGCCGAGGTCGACCGGCTGGTCGCCGCAGGCGCGACCCTCGTCGGCCGCCGCGGTGAGGCTGACTTCCACTGGGTGACGCTCGCCGACCCGCACGGCAACGAGTTCTGTGTGGCACCCCAGAGCGAGGCCGCGGAGTCCTACGACACCGCGTGAGACGCGCGCCAATCGGCGCGTCGGCCCATGTAGCCGAGCAGCCGGTCCAGGGCCGGCGCATCGTCCGGCACCTCGACGACGATGCCGAAGGCGTCGCCCCGTTGGTCCGCGGTCTCGGGGGTGGAGAACGGCAATGCGAAGTCGATGAGGGTCTGCACCGAGGTGGGGTCCGCGGCGTAGCGCTGCCCGGTCGCCACGGCCAGGTCCCAGCCGTGCACGACCACCTCGTTCAAGGCCACCTTGGCCGCCTCGCTGCCGGGCATCTCGACCGGGCCGGCCATCGTCAACCCAACGTATGCGGCCGGGTTGCTCCACGACTCCGCCAGCACCTCGAGGTCGCGGGCGATCAGCAACCGCCAACCGGTCTCGAGCTGCGACGCGTCGCCGCTGCCCCCGGCCGGCCCGCCCGGCATCGGTTGCTGGTGGGCGGCGTACGTGAACGCCACGGTCAGGCCGCCGATGTGCTGCACCAGGTCGCCCACGGTGTAGTCCGGACACGGGGTCGTAGCGGTCAACTGGTCGTCGCGGGTCCCCAGCACCAGGCGGCGCATGGTCGCGGTGGCGGGACCGAAGTCAATTGGCTCCATGTGAGGTGAGACCGGCCTCGACCGGCGGATTCATCGGTTCCGGCTCCGCGCGCCGCTCGAGACGGCGTACGTCGGGGGCGGTGAGCGCCACCGCCACACTGCCCAGGATGACCGCCGCGATCACGCCCAACCAGGCCTGCAGACCCACGATCGTCGCCACCGGACCGGTCAGGGCCAGGCCGACGGGCCGGGCGATGAACGACCCGATCATGTCGAAGGAGTAGACCCGGGCGAGCTTGTCCTGGGCGACGTTCTGCTGGATCGACAGGTCCCATCCGACGCTGAAGATCTCCAGCCCGAAACCGTGCAGGAAGGCGCCGATCAGCACCACGGTGAGTGAGTCGGACCAGGCCATCGCGGCGGGGAACGCGGCCGTCAGCGCCAGCAGCCAGGTGCCGACGAACAGGGGGCGCCGTGGCCGCCAGCGAAGGGTGACCAGTCCCCCGACCACGAAACCGACCATCAACACCGACAGCGCCGTGCCCCAGGCGGCGCGCCCGAACTCGTCACCGACCACGATCGGACCCAGCACGCCCGCCGCGCCGCCGTAGAACAGGTGGTAGAGCAGCGCCTGCAGGATCAGCATCCAGAGCCAGGTGTGCCGCATCACCTCGCGGAAGCCGGCCCCGACGTCGGCGAACAGCCCGGCGCTCTCCGGGGCGGGCAACGCCGGGACCCGGATCCGGGCGAACGCGACCGCGGCGATGGCGAACGTCGCGGCGTCCAGCGCGAGCGCCCAGCCACTGCCGACGAGGACCACCATCAGCCCGGCAAGACCCGCGCCCAGGATCTGCGCGACGTTCTGCCCGAGGCGTCGCCAGCTGATCGCCTGCTGGAGCAGCGACTCCGGCACGGTCTGCCGGGTGATCGCGGAGGAGCTCGGGCTGCCGAGGGCGCCAAGGGCGCCGATCACCATGCCGAGCCCCGCCAGCAGCGGCAAACTCGACCAGCCGCCGATCAGCGAGGTCGCGGCTACGCCCTGCGCGATCGCGGCGCCGACCGCCGAGCCCTGCATCATCAGCCGGCGGGACACCCGGTCGCCGAGAACGCCCCCGAACAGCACCGCCGCGACGTCGGCGAGTGCGTACAGGCCCACGATGATGCCCAGGTCGGTGGCGCTGCCGCCCAGGTCGAGCACGGCGAATGCCAGGGCGATCGGAGCTATGCCGTTGCCGAGGCTGTTGACCGTCTGCCCGACGAACAGCGCCCGGTACGCCGGATGCCGCAGTACGTGGTCGCCCTTCGTCTCCATGGTCAGGATATTACTTCGCTAGCGAACTATTCGTCAACGAAGTAATTATTGGATAGGCTGGGCGGGTGCCGAAGGACAAGGCCGACCTGCACGTCGAACGGTGGCGCGACCACTGGATCGATGTCAGCTTCGACGACGAGGTGGAGGCGTTGACGGTGCGCCTCGTCCAGCTCGACCGCTATCTGAGGCGGGCCAAGCAGGCGGCGCTCTCCGATGCAGGGCTCCAGGACTTCGAGTACGACACCCTGCACAAGCTGATGATCCGCGACACTCCCGGCCGCGCCTCCCCCGGCGACCTCGGCCGCGATCTCGGCGTTTCCGGTGCTGGCATGACCGGCCGGCTCGACGGGCTGGAGAAGCGCGGGTTCATCAAACGCACCCCGGCACCGGACGACCGCCGGCGGGTAGACATCGAGGTGACCCGAGACGGTTCGGCGATCTGGCGCCGCGCGATGGCCGGCCAAGGTGTCGCCGAGGAGGAACTGGCCGCCGCGATCACCCGCAAGGAGTTGGTCACGCTCAACCGGCTGCTCAAGAAGCTGACCCTGCACGTCGAGAACTCGACCGACTGAGGGACGACTCACGTCCGTCGGTGGAATCGGACCTTGCCTGTGGGGAGCTCGGTCATCGTGTACGCCGGGTCGTGAGCCCTGGCGTGATGCCTCGGGCACAGCAGACGGCCGTTCTTCACGCTGGTATCGCCACTGTGCGCCCAGGGTTGGTTGTGGTGGGCGTGGCACATGCCCGGTGGCCAGTCACAGCCCTCCACGGTGCAACCGCCCTGCTCGATCGCGAGGGCGATCCGTTGAGCCTTGGTGTGAAAGCGACGCTTCCTGCCCAGGTCGAGGACTTCGGACTTGCCGCCCAGCACCGCGGGGATGATCCCGGCCCCACAGGCCAACCGGCGGGCCTCGCCGGGGCTGATGCGGGTGCCCGGTGTCGAGCTGCGCGGCCTTGAGTCCACCCATCAGGGTGTCCAGGGTCATGGTGACGACCACGGTGGCGTTCACGCCGCCGGCACTCGGGAGACGGTCGGGGTCCAGGTGTTCGATGAGCTCGGTGAACGCGAGTCCGAGCTTGTGGTCGGTGGGCCGCGCATGGTTGGGCACGTGACCGTCGACCGCGGCGCGGTGCTTGGGCGCGGCAAGGGCCAGCACCGCTGTGTGCAGCATGTCCCAGTGCAGTTCGGGCAGCTCGCCGCCGAACCGCACCTTCCCGTGCCCGTCACGACGCCCCCACAGGCGGGCCGACGCGGCGGCGTCGCGCTCTTCCCGCTCCAACAGCTTCGCCTCGTGGGCCTCCCCGATCTCGGGTGCGACCACGTCCAGGATCCTGCGGCCGATAATCCGTAGCGCCCGTGCGTCGTGCTCGGCGGCGTACCCGATCAACCGGGCCTGCGCATCGGCCACGATCTCAGGAGCGATGTCATCGGGGAGCGCGCCGATGGCGGCGATGATCACCTCCGACCTGGTCGACCAACAGGTCGCCGTCGGCCAGCGCGACGCGGACCGGTGCGTGTGCCTCGGAGGCCAATGCGGCGGCGAGCTTGGTCTTGCGGTGGGCACCGGCACGGGTCTGCTTGGTCTCGTGCGCCCACCAGTTCGGCGTCGAGCTCGCACCACTCTCGGCTTCGACCTCGATCGTCTGGCCGTGTGCTGCGACCCGGGCCTCGAGCTCTGCCAGCGAAGCGTGCAACCGGGTCAGCCGGACCATGGTCGTGCGGGTCTCGGCCGGGCTCATCGACCACAGCGGCACGTCTCGGACGGCTTTGAGGATGTCGTCGATCTGGGCAGCCGCGACCTCGACCGGGTGTGCCCGATCGGTGGTGGTCGCGGTGTTGGTCATGGGTCAATTTTCGCACTGACCGCCGACATTCAAAGTCGCCCCACAACACCTGTGGAGAGACCTCGTCGAAGCGTCGCCTGTGGACGTTTCCCGCGTGGTTGAGCGGAAATCCGCTCAACCACCGCAAGCCGGCGACGGCGCGCAACCACCCGACCACCTCGCCCGCTAGCCAGCCTTTCGGTCGCAACCACAACGAACCCGCGACATGGGTTCGTCGAACCCGAGGTTCAGTGATTTCGAGGCTCGCTGCGCTCGCACCTCAACCACCGTCAACGATGCGAGCGGAAGAACTCGTCCAGCAGCGCAGTCGACTCCGCCGCCAGCACGCCCGCAACCACCTCGGGCCGGTGGTTGAGCCGCCGGTCGCGGACGACGTCCCAGAGGCTGCCGACGGCGCCGGCCTTCTCGTCGTAGGCACCGAAGACGATCCGGTCGACGCGGGCCAGCACGGCGGCTCCGGCGCACATCGTGCACGGCTCCAGCGTGACCACGAGGGTGCACCCGGTGAGCCGCCACTCCCCTCGCCCCTCAGCGGCCGCCCGCAACGCGACGATCTCGGCATGGCCTGTCGGGTCGGCCAGTGCCTCGCGGACGTTCCGCCCGCTCGCCACCACGGATCCCGCGGCGTCCACGACCACTGCGCCGATCGGTACGTCGTCGGTGAGTACGGCGGCCCGTGCCTCGTCGAGGGCGGCCAGCATCGGCTCGCGCCAGTCGTTGCCGGCCAAGGTCAGGCGGAGGTCAGTCCGACGGCATCGTCGAACTGGCTGCCGAACCCGAGCCGACGGGCCACCTCGGACAGCGCCTCGTCGGGGTAGAGGTCCAGGTCGTCGAGCAGCACGCCCATGTCCATCGCGTTCATGCCCAGGTCGCCGAGCAGGTCGAGGTCACCGGCGGGCACCTGCTCGTCGTCGTCCTCCCAGGGCGGCAGCCCGAGGAACTCGATCGCGGAACCGGCGAGCTCCCACTCCTCGGCGGCCGTCACGTCGGAGAGCAGCACCCGGGTCTGAGCTCCGGCGACCCGAGCGAGCAGGAAGAAGTCCTCGTCGATGGCCACCATCCCGACGGCGCCGTGGTCGCCGGGGAACCGCCGCAGCGCGTGCGAGAGCGTCTCGACACCCGTGAGCACGTCGTGGGCGAGCTCCTGCACCTGCCAGACGCCTTCCTCGCGGTAGGCGGCCAGGGCGAAGTCGACCCCATCCGACTGATCGGCCATACCGCCAGAGTGACACGGAGGGCATCCGGCGGCCAAGCTCATTCGCCGGAGCGCGACACGCCGTACGGCGGCGATAGGGTCGCGCATATGCGCACCCACGTCGTCGACCACCCGCTCGTCGCCCACAAGCTCACGGTGCTGCGGGACGAGCGCACGGACTCCCCCACGTTCCGCAGCCTGGCCGACGAGCTGGTCACCCTGCTGGCCTACGAGGCCACCCGCGACGTACGAGTGGCGCCGCGCGAGATCGTCACCCCGGTGGCGCCCACGACCGGGGTCAAGCTGGCCAGGCCCAAGCCGCTCGTCGTACCCATCCTGCGGGCCGGGCTCGGCATGCTCGACGGGATGATGAGACTGCTGCCGACCGCGGAGGTCGGGTTCCTCGGCATGGTCCGCAACGAGGAGACGCTGGAAGCGTCGACGTACGCCGAGCGGCTGCCGGACGATCTCTCCGGCCGCCAGTGCTACGTGCTCGACCCGATGCTGGCCACCGGCGGCACCCTCGCTGCTGCGATCAAGTTCCTCACCGACCGCGGCGCCGACGACATCACCGCCGTCTGCCTCCTCGCGGCGCCCGAGGGCTGCGAACGGCTCGAGCGCGACCTGGAGGGGCTCAACGTCCCGGTCACGGTCGTCACCGCCGCGATGGACGAGAAGCTCAACGACAAGGGCTACATCGTGCCCGGCCTGGGCGACGCAGGCGACCGGCTCTACGGCATCGTCGGCGACTGATTCGCTAGTCGGCGTACAGCTGCGCGTGCCCCTTCACCATCAGTGAGTTCAGCGTCGAGAACCGCAGGCTGATCAGGCTCAGCGACGGACCCATCAGGTCGAGCACGTTCGCCTCGGGACCCAACAGCCCCTCGATGCTCGTGTAGTGGTGGTGGCCGCCGAGCAGGTGGCCGACCTCATGGGCCAGGCACTTGCCGGTGTCCACGCTCGAGTCAAAGGTCTCGCCGACGGCGAACGCGTGCTTGGCGTACCGCACCCCGCCGATGCAGTCCGCCAGGCCAGCAACGTCGTCGCCCAGCGGTCCCGCGGCCGTGATGTCCTTGCTCGTCATCGTGTAGACGATGTCGACGCCGCGCGGACGCTTGCCCTTGTAGAGGCGCTTGGCCTGCTCAGTGAGCTTCTCGGCGTCGCGGCCCTTGAAGCTCACCTTCTCGTACGTCGGCGCCACCCGGATGCCGAGCGGACCGTACGCCTTGCGCATCGCGGTCACGGCCCGCCTCGCCTCAGCCTTGGCGACCCGGTCGAGCAGGATCCGCAGGTCCAGACGCACCGGCTCGCTCGTCACGGAGATCGCATGCGGGACCAGCTGGGTGCAGCTCAGCAGGTGGTCGGAGTCGATCGGCGCCAAGGCGTCCGGCAGCACGATCGGGTCCGCGTGGGACGGCGCCGGCCCGACCATCAGGACGGCGGTCAGTGGGACGGCGATGAGCAGGCGGAACCGACGCAGCATGCCCCATCAACGACCCCCCGAGAGCGATCGTTACGCCAGGTCAGAGCGCCTTGACCGCGTTGAGCAGCTTGCTCATCGAGTCTTTCGCGTCGCCGAAGAGCAGCGACGTCTTCTCGTCGAACAGCAGCTCGTTCTCGATGCCGGCGAAACCGGGGCGCATCGACCGCTTCATGAAGATGATCTGCCTGGCCTCGTCGGCGTTCAGGATCGGCATGCCGTAGATCGGCGCACCCGGCGTGGTCTTGGCCGCCGGGTTGACGACGTCGTTCGCACCCACGATGAGCACCACGTCGGTGTCCTTGAAGTCACCGTTGATGTCGTCCATCTCGTGCAGCTGCTCGTAGGGCACCTGCGCCTCGGCGAGCAGCACGTTCATGTGGCCGGGCATCCGGCCGGCGACCGGGTGGATGGCGTAGTCGACCTGACCGCCGCGCTCGTTGAGTACGTCGACCAGCTCGCGCAGCGCGTGCTGCGCCTGGGCGACCGCCAGCCCGTAGCCGGGCACGATGATCACGCGGTCGGCGTAGTTGAGCAGGATCGCGGCGTCCTCGGGAGTCGCCGAGCGGACCGGGCGATCCGAGACCTCGCCACCGCCGAG
Organism: uncultured Actinomycetota bacterium; assembly: GCA_963798055.1. GTDB lineage: Bacteria > Actinomycetota > Actinomycetes > Propionibacteriales > Nocardioidaceae > Nocardioides. Next base: position 43,145 of record CAWCRX010000005.1, on the reverse strand, counting down.
CGTCGAGCCGCCCTTCAGCGCACCGAAGAGGATGTTGGCGACCGAGCGACCCATGGCCCGGGCCATCAGCAGGGTGAGGAAGGTACCGCTGGCGCCCACCAGGGTGCCGGCCACCAGCAGCACGGTGTTCTGCAGGACGTAGCCGCCCGCGGCGACGGTGAGACCCGTGAACGCGTTCAGCAGCGAGATCACGATCGGTACGTCGGCGCCGCCGACCGGCAGCACCAGCAGCACGCCGATCACGAGACCGATCAGGCCCAGCACGATGCCGGCCCACATCACCGGCTCGGCGACGGTCACTCCGGACAGCCCGAGTGCGGCGACCAGGAGCCCGCCGAAGGCGACCGGCAGGCCGGGGAAGATCACCGGCCGCGAGGTCAGGATCTCCTGCAGCTTGCCGAACGTGATGATCGAGCCGGCGAAGGAGACCGCGCCGACCAGGATCGTGAACGCGGTGGCGATCAGGTAGATCGCCTTGATGTCGGTGTCGACGAAGTGCTCGAGCTCGAGCAGCGCCACCAGCGCGGCGGCCCCGCCGCCCACACCGTTGAACAGCGCGACCATCTGCGGCATCTGGGTCATCTGGACCTTCTGCGCGCCGATCGCACCGCCTGCCGTACCGACCGCGATCGCGACCAGGATCAGTACGACGTTGTCGAGGTCGTCGACGTAGAAGAACGGGAGCGCGCAGGCCACCACGGCGCCGGCGGCGCCGATCAGGTTGCCGCCGCGGGCGGTCTTGGGGCCGGAGAGGCCCTTCAGCGCGAGGATGAAGCAGACCGCGCAGAGCAGGAAGACGAACTGTGCCCAGGTTGGCATCAGCTGCTCGCCTCCTTGCCCGAGGTGTCAGGGGCAGGCTTTTTCTTCTTCTGCACGAACATCTGCAGCATCCGGTCGGTGACCATGAAGCCGCCGACCATATTGACCGCGGCGAGCACCACGGCGACCAGGGCCACGGTGAGCGCGATGCCGCCGTCGGCCTCGCCGGCGACCAGGATCGCGCCGAGCAGGATGATCCCGTGGATCGCGTTCGCGCCCGACATCAGCGGCGTGTGCAGGGTCGAGGACACCTTCGAGATCACCTCGATGCCGACGAAGACGCTGAGCACGAAGAACGTGAGCCAGATGATGTCGTTGCTCACTGGTCCTCCTCCTGGTCGGTGGGCTGATCGGTGGACTCTGGCGCCGGCCCCTCGATCGCCTCGCGGGTCGGCTCGTGCCGGATCTCGCCGCCATGCGTGACGCACGCGCCGACGACGATCTCGTCGTCGAAGTCGGGTGTGAAGGTGGCCGTGCCACCCTCCTCCTCCGGCTTGACCGTCATCAGCGTGACGATGTTGACGATGTTCTGCGCGTAGAGCTTGGACGCGGGCCCGGGCATCTGCGCAGGGACGTTGAGGCCGCCCCACACCTGCGCGTTGCCGATCCGGACCACCTCGCCGGCGTCCGAGCCTTCGACGTTGCCGCCGCTCTCGGCGGCCAGGTCGACGACGACCGAGCCGGGCTTCATCTGCTCGACCATCTCGCGGGTGACCAGTAGCGGCGCCTGCCGACCTGGGACCGCGGCGGTGGTGATCAGCGCGTCCGCGGCGGCGATGTACGGCGTCAGCAGCTCCATCTGCCGGGCCGCGCGGTCCTCGGTCATCTCCCGGGCGTAGCCGCCGGAGCCCTCGAGCGTCTCCAGCTCGAGCTCGATCGCCTTCGCGCCCATGGACCGGATCTCCTCGGCGGCGGCCGCGCGGACGTCGTACGCGCGGACGATGGCGCCGAGCCGCTTGGCGGTGGCGATCGCCTGGAGGCCGGCGACGCCGGCACCGAGCACGACCACCTCGGCGGGCTGCACCGTGCCGGCCGCGGTCATGTTCAGCGGGAAGAACCGCCGGAGCATGCCGGCGGCGACGATCGCGCACCGGTAGCCGGACACCAGCGCCTGCGACGAGAGCGCGTCCATCGACTGTGCGCGGGAGATCCGGGGCACCAGCTCCATCGAGAAGCTGGTGACATGCGCATCGCGCAACGTGGCCACCAGGTCGTGCTCCTGCCCGACCGGCAGGAACGAGAACGTGGCCGTCCCCCGGCGCAGGCGTCGTACGGCGTCGGGCGCCAGCGGCCGCACGGACACCACGACGTCGGCCTCGCCGAGTGCGCCGGCGTCGATCGTCGCTCCCGCCTCGGTGAACTCCTCGTCGGAGATCTGGGCGCCTCGGCCGGCGTCGGGCTCGACCAGGACCTCGGCTCCGAGCCCGGTCAGCTTCCCGATCAGCTCCGGAACCAGCGCCACCCGGGTCTCACCCTCACGGGTCTCCCTTGCTACTGCGATCCTCACGCGTGGCAACCTAGGCCACGGGACCCCGGTAGAACGAGTGGGCTCACCCTCTGGGCGGTGACAAAGGCAACTCTTCGAGCACCTCGTGACGAGGTCGGTTGCGGGGTCCCTCGCCGAGGAACGACGCCACCAGCGCGATCCGATCGATCACGAACGCCGGCCCGGCGTAGGCGTCGAGCAGCCGCACCCAGTTGGTGGTGTCGGTGGGGCGACCGATCCAGGCGACGGTGAGGTGGGGGCGGAAGCGCTTGCCGTCGGTCTCCAGCCCGGCCCGCGTCGCGGCCGCTCGCGCGCCGGTGGCCGCGCGGTCCAGCTCGGTCCGGGCGTCGTCGGTGAGGTCGAGGCCGGCCCAGAGCACCTTCGAGCGGGCCGCGTTCGGGAACGCGCCGCCGCCCGCGACCCGCGTCTCGAAGGCGGTACGACGGGTGGCCGCTCGCCCCAACCGCTCGACCAGGTCCTCGACCTTCCGCTCCGGCACGCTCGGCAGGAACGCCAGCGTGAGGTGGTACTGCTCCGGGAGAGTCCAGCGGAACTCGGCCGCCTCGCGCCGCGGGGCCAGGAACTCGTCCAGGTGCGCGATCGCTTCGGACGAGGGCACGGCGGCCACGAACATCCGCTGCCCGGGCTCCTTCTTGCTCGCCATCAGACGTGCGGGCCGATGAGCGTCCCCACGGCGTACGTGATCAGCATCGCGAACAGACCACCGGCCACGTTGCGGACCACCGCGCGACCGGCAGGGCCGAAACCGAGCCGAGCGCTGGTGTAGCCGGTGAGCGCGAGCGCGACGGCCACCGAGCCGATCGTGACCCAGACCCGTGCCGACTCGGCGACCAGCGTGATCGTGAGCAGCGGGAGCAACGCTCCGACGGTGAAGGCGATCATCGAGGCGAACGCGGCGTTCCACGGCTTGGTGAGATCGTCCGGGTCGATGCCCAGCTCCGCCTCGGCGTGCGCGCCCAGTGCGTCGTGGGCGGTGAGCTGCGTGGCGACCCGCAGGGCCAGGTCCTCGTCGAGGCCCTTGTCGACGTACAGCCCGGCCAGCTCGGCGAGCTCGTCCTCGGGATCCTCGCGCAGCTCGCGGCGCTCCTTGTCGAGCAGGGCGAGCTCGGAGTCGCGCTGGGTGCTCACCGAGACGTACTCCCCGGCGGCCATGCTGATCGCCCCCGCCACCAGACCGGCGATGCCGGCGACCAGGATGACGTCGCGGTCGGTGGTGGCGCCGGCGACGCCGAGCACGATGCCGGCCGTCGAGACGATGCCGTCATTCGCGCCGAGGACGCCGGCCCGGAGCCAGTTGAGCCGGTCGTTGAAGCCGCGCTCGTGCGGCTCGTCCTCGTGGGGGCCGAGCTCGAGGTCCGTACCGGGGTCGCTCACAGGCCCAAGTCGCGGCCGATGAGCTCCTTCATGATCTCGTTGGAGCCGGCCCAGATCTTCGTGACGCGGGCGTCGCGCCAGGCGCGGGCCACGCGGTACTCGTTCATGAAGCCGTAGCCACCGTGCAGCTGCACGCAGCCGTCGAGTACGTCGCTCTGCGTGTTGGACGACCACCACTTGGCCTTCGCGGCGTCGATCGCGGTCAGCTCACCGGCCGCGTGCGCCTCCACGCAGCGGTCGACGAACGCCTCACAGACCTCGATCTGGGTGAACATCTCGGCCAGCAGGAACTTGTTGTACTGCAGCGAGCCGATCGAGACCCCGAACGCCTGCCGGTCCTTCGCGTACTGGAGCGTCTCGTGCAGGATCTGCTTGGCATGCGCGAGGTTGGACACTGAACAGCCGAGCCGCTCCTGCGGAAGCTTCTGCATCATGTGGACGAAGCCCTTGTTGAGCTCGCCGATGATCTCGGCGTCGGTGACCCGAACGTTCTCGAAGAAGAGCTCCGAGGTATCGGACTCCTCCATGCCGACCTTGTCGAGCTTGCGCCCGCGCTGGAACCCCTCCTTGGTGGACTCCACTCCGAACAGCGTGATGCCCTTCGGACCGAGCTCGGGCGCGGTGCGGGCGGCCACGACGGTGAGGTCGCACGAGTAGCCATTGGTGATGAACGTCTTCGAGCCGTTGATCACCCACTCGTCCCCGTCACGGACGGCGGTCGTCTTGAGCGCGGCCAGGTCCGACCCGCCGGACGGCTCGGTCATGCCGATCGCCAGCAGGATCTCGCCCGAGGCGATCCCGGGCAGCCAGCGCTTCTTCTGCTCGTCGGTGCCGAGCTCGGTGACGTACGGCGCCGTGATGTCGGCGTGGATGCCGACACAGGTCGGCAGCGCGGCGTTGACCTTGGCCAGCTCTTCCATCAGGACGGCGTTGAAGCGGTAGTCCTCGGCCCCGGCGCCGCCGTACTCCTCCGGTACCTCCAGTCCCAGAAACCCCTGGGCGCCGGCCTCGAGCCAGAACTCGCGCGGAAGCGCCTTCTCGGCGATGTACTTCTCGGTGTTCGGGACGACCGAGCGCTCGAGCCAGGTCCGGACCGAATCGCGGAACGCTTCGTGGTCCTCGTCGTAGATCGCGCGCTTCATGGCCGCGAGTCTATCGGCGGCCACCGGCGACTCACCCCGTGAACTCGACCACCTCGGAGGCGGGCGGCGCCTCGACCTCCACTGCCTCATCGAAGGCCGACAGCCCCAGCTCGCCGGTGTCCCGCCCGCCGCTCAGCGTCAGGCGCAGCACGTGGTGCGGCTCGGCCACCGCGACCCACGCCCGCAGCCGACCGGTCGGGTGGGGCGACGACACCTTGACCACGTCGGTGCCGTCGATCTCGCCGACCCCGTCCTTGCTGGTCAGCTCCTCGTCGATCGGTCGGGTGAACGGCGCCAGCCGGCTCGCGAAGTCGCAGTACGACGCCAGGTCACCGGTCGTCACCCAGCGGTCGGCGTACCGCTCCGCGGCATCGCTCTCGCCGGAGGCCGCCCAGAACTCCGCCGTGCCCCGGACGTAGTCGCGACCGTCGGCCACCACGAAGTCGGCCGGCTCGGTCCAGCCGGGGATCTGCAGCCGGCCCTGGCAGTCACCGTCGCTGCGCAGTGACAGGTCCATCGACGTGGTGCCGGTCTCGTCGGTGACCTCGGCGGTCAGGTGCAGGGAATCGAGTGCGAGCATCGCGTCGAACCCGTCGGCCATGATCCGCGGCGCCGAGTGGTACTGCGCGTAGGCCTCCTCGCCCTCGGGCGTCTTCGCATCCTCCCCGTCGCCACACGCGGCCAGCACCGGGAGCAGCGCGAAGAGGATCGCGAGGACTGCCTTAGGCACGATCTGGCCTACGCGGCATCTTTGGGCTTGAAATCGGCGAGGTCGACGATCTCGTCATCGGCCGGCGCCTCGGTCGCGACCTCATCGTTGAACCCCGAGAACGTCACGGTGCCGGGGTTCTCGCCCTCGACCGCGAACGATGCGATGTAGTGCTCGCCCTCGGCCAGGATCTTGACGGTGCCGTCGCCCTCATCGTTGGTGAAGGACAGCGGAACGACATCGTCGCCCTCGAAGTCCTCGACGTCGCCGACCTCGGTGTTGGTCTCGGCCTCCTCGTCGGAGGTGACCTGCTCGATGAAGGCCTCGAGGTCGCAGTTGCTCGGAGTCACCTCGCCGTTGGTGTCGGCCACCCACGAGTCGGCCACGAACTTGATGGCGGCCGGTGCCTGCGCTCCGAACTGCTGGGAGAGCAGCTCCGCGTTCGGCTTGAACCACGCGCCGCCGTCGGCCTGGAGCACCTCCGCGGACACCGCGCCGTAAGTGACGGTGCCGGTGCAGTTCCCGTCGGCATCCATCGACAGGTCCAGGGCAGCGCCCTCGCCGCCGGAGGTGATCTCGGCCATCACGTGCACCGACTCCAGCTCGCCCATCGCCTCGATGGCTGCGGCCTTGATCTCGTCGTAGCTCTGGTCGGCGAAGTCCGAGGCACTCTGGTCGTCGCCACCGTCGCCCTCGTCGTCGCTACAGCCGCCCACAAGCCCGGCCAGGATCAAGACGCCGGCGCTGAGCCCGGCCCTTGCACGCTTGGTCATCTCGTCCCCCATCAGACAGTCGGTGGAGATCGAATCACACACCGACCCGCTGTGCCCGTCTAGACCGACGAAGCGTCCAGGGTCCGGTCCTTCTCCGGCGCGTCACCGTGCTCGCGGAAGCCGTAGCGCTCCCACCAGCGGCGCATCGGGCCGGGCGCCCACCAGTTCCAACGACCCAGCAGCTTCATGGTGGCCGGCACCAGCAGGGCACGGACGACGGTCGCGTCGATCAGCAGCGCCACCAGCATCCCGATGCCCAGCATCTTCATGAACACGATGCCGCTCATGCTGAACGCGCCGATGACCACGGCGAGCAGGACCGCGGCACTGGTGATGATCCGGCCCGTCTTCTGAACGCCGGTCGCCACGGCGAGGTCGTTGTCGTGCGTCCGGTCCCACTCCTCGCGAACCCGGGAGAGCAGGAACACCTCGTAGTCCATCGAGAGGCCGAAGAGGATCGCGAGCATCAGGATCGGGTTGGTCGCGTCGAGGTAGCCCTGGGGTGTGAACCCGAGCAGGTCGGACAGGTGCCCGTCGCTGAAGATCCAGGTGATCACCCCGAACGACGCGGTGATCGAGAACATGTTCATGATCACTGCCTTGATCGGCAGCACGAGCGAGCCGAATGCCACGAACAACAGCACCAGCATCACCAGGACCACGATCAGACCCATCCACGGGAGGTGGGCGCCGACCGAGTCGATGAGGTCCACCGTGTCCGCGGCCAGCCCGCCCACCAGCGCCGTACCGCTGTCGGGATCGACGTCGCGCAGGTCACGGACGATGTCCTGCGAGCGCTCGGTCTGGCTGTTGTCGTTCCAGACGGCCCGCAGCAACGTGGTGTCGCCCTCGGTGGCGACGGGATGGACGGCGACGATCCCGTCGACCGCCTCGATCTCGGCCTGGTACGCCGTGACGTCGGCCTGGGAGGTGCCGCGCAGCAGCAGGTTGGCCGAGGACTGCTCGGTGCCGAAGTCGGTGGCGAGCTTGTCGGCCGCGATGTGAGCCGGAGCGTCGTCGGGCAGCACCCGGTGGTCGACGCTCCCCCACTTCACGCCCAGGAAGGGCGAGGCGATGGCCAGCAGGACGGCCACGACCGCGACGATCACCACGATCGGGCGGCGCATCACGGCGTGGGCCAGCCGGGACCACCAGCCATGCACGTCGTCCACGACCACCGGACGGTGCCGGCGCCATGGCAGCCGGCCGCCGTCGACCTTGCGGCCGAGCAGGCGGAGCACGGCCGGCAGCACGGTGAGCGCGGCCACCATCGCGATCACGACCGCGGCGACGCCGCCGTAACCCATGCTGCGCAGGAACGCCTGCGGGAAGATCAGCAGGCTGGACAGGGCTGCGGCCACGGTGAGCCCGGAGAACAGGACGGTGCGGCCAGCAGTGACCATGGTCCGTTGGATCGCGGTGGCCGCCGCCTCCGGATCGTCATCGGGCAAGGCCGCCATCTCTTCACGGAACCGACTGATCACGAAGAGCGCGTAGTCGATCGCAAGGCCGATCCCCAACAGCGAGATCACGTTGACGGAGAAGACCGAGACCTCGGTGAACTGGGTGATCACGCGGACCAGCGCCAAGGCACCGATCATGGAGATCAGACCGACCATCGCCGGCATCGAGGCCGCGACCAGGCTGCCGAAGATCAAGAACGCCAGCAGGATCACCACGGGCATGGAGATCAGCTCGGCCCGCTCCAGATCCTCGGAGGTGATCTCGTTGACGTCGTTGTAGACAGCCATCGGCCCGGCGAGGTCGGTCTGCAGTCCCTCGGCGTGCAGGCCCGGCTCGACCTTGTCGTAGTTGTCCATGACGGCGTCCTGGTTGTCGCCCTGGAGGGAGATCAGGACCTGCACGGAGTGGCCGTCCTCGCTGACCAGGCCCTGCTCCGGCGGCGCGTCGTAATAGGGCACCACCGCGGAGACGGCATCGTCCGGGAGCTGCGCCACGACCGCCTCCACGGCGGACCGGAACTCCGGGGAGTCGGCGGTGAGCTCGTCGGAGGAGTAGATCGCGTCGATGTCGACCGAGCGGTTGCCGAAGGCGTCCTCCTCGGCCTCGCGCTCGATGGTCGCCTCGGAGTCCGGGTCGTCGAAGCCACCGGAGGACAGCGAGTCGAAGACGCCGAATCCGTAGACGGCTGCCGCGACGGTCAGCGCCATCCCCGCCAGCAGGACGGCGAGCGCCCTCCGGGCCACGAACCCACCCCAGCGCTCCAGCATGACGACTCCTCGGTGAACGGCTATAGTTCCGGTGAACGGTGTAAACCGTAAACACCGTAAACTGGAGTGTCAAGGTCTCGGAGCGGACGGTGAGAGTGTGACGACACACACCCAGGACCACGCGGAGGATGCCGCCCCGACCCGGCGGGAGCGGCAGCGCGAGGCGACGTACGTCGAGATCGTCCGCGCGTCCCGCGACCTGCTGGCCGAGGGCGCCGAGCTGTCGCTGCGCGCGGTCGCCGCGAAGATGGGCGTCACCGCGCCGGCCCTCTATCGCTACGTGGCGAACGTGCAGGAGCTCGTCGACCTCGTGGCTTTCGAGATCGACAAGGCGGCGACCGAGGGCTTCGCCGCGGCGATCGAGGCGCTCCCCGCCGACGACCCGGCCGGCCGGCTGGTGCTGGCCTGCACGGAGTTCCGGCTCTGGGCGCTGGCCAGCCCTCACGAGTTCCAGCTCGTCTTCGCCAACCCGATCGCCGACGTCGAGAGCGTGCGCCGCGAGCTGCACACCCTGTACTGCTCGGGTCATCTCTTCACGGACCTGATGTTCGAGGTGTGGCAGCAGAACCACTTCCCGATCCCGGAGCTGGGCGAGCTGCCCGAATCGGTGCGCGTCGCGATCGAGGACCCGATGATCCCGGCCAAGGTCGAGAAGATCCCGCCCGAGCACCGCGGCCTCGTCTGGGTCTACATGCAGGGCTGGACGCAGCTGTACGGCGTAGTCGTGCTCGAGGTCATGGGCCACATGGACCCCAGGGTCATCGAGAGCGGCGACATGTTCGTCGACGTCGTCCGCGGGTTCGCCCCGAAGATGGGACTCGCCGACGAGATCCCACGGCTCGAGCGGATCATCCGCGACCGGCTCAGGGCCTAGCCTTCGCATATGGCGAACGCCCCCTCCCTTCCCTCGGGGCGGGTGACGTTCGCGTTCGTCGACGTCGTCGGCAGCACGCGCACCTTCCACGAGCACGGTGAGGCGTATGTCGCGGCCCAGCGCGAGCTGCACGGTCGTGTCGTCGAGCACGCCGAGCGGACCGGCGGGGTGGTGGTGACGACCGAGGGCGACGGTGCCTTCCTCGCGTTCTCCGAAGCGCGCTCCGCGGTGGCGGCGCTGACCGCTCTGCAGCAGGAGCTCGAGAGCTCCGACGGCGAGGGGCTCCGGCTGCGGCTTCGCTCCGGCGCGCACACCGGCGACGCCGTCCCGGTGGACGGGAACTACCTCGCGGTCGCCGTCCATGTCGCCGCCCGGGTCGCCGGCACGGCGAACGCGGGCCAGGTCCTGGTGACCGACGCCGTTGTCGACGAGCTCGACGACTTCGACCCGATCGAGATCGGCACCTACAGCCTCAAGGACCTGCCCGAGCCGACCCGGATCTGGCGGGTCGCGGGCGATGACACGCCCCCCAGGGCGACACCGGCACGACGTACCAATGTGCGGGAACCACGGACGAGCTTCGTGGGAAGGGTCGAGGAGCTGGAGAGGCTCCGCGAGCTGGTCAGCACTCCAGGCCTGGTCACCGTGGTCGGCCCGGGCGGCACGGGCAAGACCCGGCTCATTAGCGAGTTCGCGCTGCGGGAAAGCGCGTCACTCCCTGGAGGCGTGTGGCTGGCAGAGCTGGCCGCGTTGGAGTCCTCGGACCAGATCGTCGCCGCCGCAGGCGCCTCTATCGGACTGAGCTCGGCGAACGTCGACCAGGTCGCCGAGGTCCTCCACCATCGAGGCCGTTGCGCCCTGGTGCTCGACAACTGCGAACACCTCCTCGACGGCGTGGTCGAGCTGGTCGAGCCCTTGCTGGATGCGTGTCCGGAGCTGACCATGCTGTGCACCAGCAGGGAAGCGCTGCACCTCGGAGGAGAACGCGCCTGGACCCTCCCGCCCATGCCGCCCGAAGGCGCCGCGACCCAGCTGTTCCTCGATCGCGCGGCCGACACCGCCGACGCGACCCCTGACCTCGACCTGGTCTTCCAGCTGTGCCAAGCCCTGGACGGTCTGCCCCTGGCCATCGAGCTCGCCGCCACCCAGGTCCGCGCGGCACCGCTGCGAGAGATCCTCGACGCGGTCACCGCCGGCTCCGAAACACTGGAGCGACGCGGGGGCGAGACCCGACAGCGGAGCCTGGACGCCGTGCTGCGGTGGAGCCTGGATCGCCTTCCTTCGGAGGTGCGTACCTCTCTCTTGGTGCTCTCCGTCTTTCCCGGCCGGTTCAGCCCGGAGATGGCCAGAGCGGTGCTGGCAGCGGTGTCGCACGCCGACCCGGAGGCCATCAAAATCCTCACCAAGGCAAGCCTCGTGGACCTCGACGGCTCCGACTACCGCCTCCTGTGGACCATCCGCGCAGCGGCCCGACGCCAGTTGGACCGCGAGGAGGCGCTGAGCCGTGAGGCGATGGACGCGCTCGCGAGCTGGGCGGCGGCGTATGGCGCGGAGCGGTACGGCGTGCTCACGCCGCACGACGACGTCCCCGACGACACTTTGCTGTCGCTCGAAGCCGCACTGGCCCATGGCCTGCAGGTCGGAGCTGCCAACCTGCGCGAGGCCTGGCACATGCTGGCGGTCACCGCCGCCTCGCGTGGTGCCCGCAGCTCGGTGACCGCACTGGCGAGGCGCGCCCTGCGCATCGCTCCGGTCGACCGGGACAGCGTGATGGCCCTCGCCGCGGGTGCGAGCATTCTCGAGCGGCAGCAGCAGGACTCAGGCGTCGACCCAGACACGTTCCGGGAGATGAAGGCGATCGCCGCGACAGCCGGGGATGCCCGGCTCCACGAGTTCGTGCTCTTCACCGAGGCGATGCACGAGGGCAACCTCGGCCACTGGGACAGGTCCATCGCCCTGTGGCACGAGACCGTCGCCCTCGCCGAGCGGCATCCAGAGGTGAACCACGAGCTGGCCGGCGTGCTCGGCAATCTGGGCTTCGTCTACTACTACTCCGGCGACCGCGGAAAGGCCGTCGAGTACATCGAGCGCGCCCTGAACCTCGAGACCGACCCGCGCGGATGGCAGGTGCGAGCGATCGCCCACCTGAACCTCGCCGACATCGCACTGATCGAGGACCGGCGCGAAGAGGCGAGGGATCGAGCTCTGGCGGCCCTCAAGGAGTCCCGCCCCAACTTCCAGCTCCGCGGCGTCGCGATGGCCTATCTCGCGCGAGCTCTCAGTCGACTGGGCGACCAGGCCTCCGCGACGGCTGCCGGCCGTCAGGCCATCGACCTCCTCCACGCTCCGCGGGCCAACCCGCACTTCGACGAGGAGCGCGAGGCGCTGCTGGCCGAGCTGCCGGAGCTCCGGACCTAGAGCTCGGCGACCCACTCGGGCACGAGTACGCCGGCCGCGCCGTGGCGGGCCTCGTCGAACATCGCCGTGCCGATGCTCGGCACCAGGTTGAGCTCGAGCGTGCGCGCACCGCAGCGACCGGCGAACTGCACGAAGCCGGCCGCAGGGTAGACGGCGCCCGACGTACCGACCGAGACGAACAGGTCGGCCTCGGCGAGGGCGTCCTGGATCCGGTCCATCTCGTACGGGATCTCGCCGAACCACACCACGTCGGGGCGCAGCTCGCCGACGACCCCGCAGGCCGGACACGGCGGGAGGTCGATCAGCTCGGTTTCCCAACGGGTCCGCAGGTCGCAGGCGCGGCACCATGCGGAGAGCAGCTCGCCGTGCATGTGCAGCACCCGGGTGGAGCCGGCCCGCTCGTGCAGGTCGTCGATGTTCTGGGTGACCACGAGCAGGTCGTCGCCGAGCCGGCGCTCGAGGTCCGCGAGCGCACGGTGGGCGGCGTTGGGCTCGACGGCCTGCAGCGCGGCCCGACGGGCGTCGTAGAACCTGTGCACCAGCTCGGGCTGGTGGTCGAAGCCCTCTGGCGTGGCCACCTCCTCGACCCGGTGCCCCTCCCACAGGCCGTCGGCGTCGCGGAATGTCGGGATCCCGCTCTCGGCGGAGATTCCGGCCCCGGTGAGGACGACGACTCGCGACACGGCTGGGCCGCTAGTAGTACCAGGGGAACTCGGACCAGTCCGGCTCGCGCTTCTCCAGGAACTGGTCGCGGCCCTCCTGCGCCTCGTCGGTCATGTACGCCAGCCGGGTCGTCTCGCCCGCGAACAGCTGCTGCCCGACCAGGCCGTCGTCGATCAGGTTGAAGGAGTACTTCAGCATCCGCTGTGCCGTCGGGGACTTGCCGTTGATGATCCGGCCCCACTCCAGCGCAGTCGCCTCGAGCTCGGCGTGCGGCACCGCGCGGTTGACGGTGCCCATCCGCATGCCGTCCTCGGCGGAGTACTCCTGGCCGAGGAAGAAGATCTCGCGGGCGAACTTCTGACCCACCTGACGAGCGAGGTACGCCGACCCGAACCCGCCATCGAACGACCCCACGTCCGCGTCGGTCTGCTTGAACCGCGCCTCCTCGGCGCTGGCCAGGGTCAGGTCGCACACGACGTGCAGGCTGTGCCCGCCGCCCGCGGTCCAGCCGGGCACCACGCAGATCACGATCTTCGGCATGAACCGGATCACCCGCTGGCACTCCAGGATGTGCAACCGTCCCAGCTTGGCCTTGTCCACGGTGTCGGCGGTCTCGCCCTCGGCGTACTGATAGCCCGTGCGGCCGCGGATCCGCTGGTCCCCGCCGGTGCAGAACGCCCACTTGCCGCTCTTCTCGCTTGGCCCGTTGCCGGTGAGCAGCACGCAACCCACGTCGGACGACATCCGCGCGTGCTCGAGGACGCGGAGCAGCTCGTCGACGGTGTGCGGTCGGAACGCGTTGAGCACGTCGGGCCGGTCGAAGGCGATCCGCACCGTGCCGTGCGCCTTCGCGCGGTGGTAGGTCAGGTCGGTCAGATCGTCGAAGCCGGGGACGGCGTCCCAGGCGTCGGGGTCGAACGTCTCGGACACCCCGGGCAGTGCGCTCATGGCGCCGAGACTAGTGCCGCGGGGGAATGCTCCTCGTGGCGAGTGGGTTCCAGTTGGTATGACCCTGGAAGGCGAGTACGAACCGAGCAAGCAGGAATGGGTACGCGAGCAGGTGGCGAAGTACGAGGCCACCGGCGGCCGGGAGGCCAACATCCTGCGCGGCCGTCCCGAGTGGCCGATCGTCGTGATCACCTCGAAGGGCGCGAAGTCCGGCAAGCTGCGCAAGAACCCGGTGATGCGGGTCGAGCACGACGGTGTGTACGCCGCGGTGGCGTCGTACGGCGGGTCGCCGCAGCACCCGGTCTGGTACCACAACTTCGTCGCGCACCCCGAGGTCGAGCTGCAGGACGGCCCCGAGCCGCACCTGTACCGCGCTCGGATCGCCGAGGGCGAGGAGCGCGAGATCTGGTGGAAGCGGGCGGTCGCGGAGTACGCGCCGTACGCGGAGTACCAGGAGAGGACCGACCGAGAGATCCCGGTCTTCCTGCTCGAGCGGGTCAGCTAGCGGTTGTAGCCGTCAGCTCCGCGACCACCACGACGTTGTCCCGGTAGCCCCCGGCGTCCGCGTCGTAAGGCCCGCCGCAGGTGATCAGCACCAGCCGGAGCGGCCCGTCCCGCGCGAACGCGTCGGGATCGCTCGGCAGCGACGAGCGCGGGACGAAGCGGACGACGTCCACCTCGAAGTCGGCGGACAGCGTGCGTGACATCAGCTGCACCCGCTGGCCCGAGCGGAAGGTCAGCAGTTGCGCGAACGGTCCGACGCCCTCGGCAAACGAGTCGACGTGGGCGGCGACCACGAGCGCGCCGTAGGGGTCGCCCAGCCTCGGGCCCCCGTCCCACCAGCCGGCCGTCCCGACATCCGGCGGCAGCTCGAGGGCCTGGTCCGCGCGGGTGCTCACCGGCACTACCGGCATCCGGGTGCCGTCGGGCAGGACCAACGCGATGGGTCGTGCGGGCGTCACCTGGGAGGGCGCGGGCAAGCCGCGGTGCCCGGTCGCCGGGCTGCGTCGGACCCGGCCGGGCACCCACCCCGAGGGGGCCGCGTTCGCGACGGCATCGTCGGACGCTGCAGTCGGGTCGGCCGACCCGCCGGCGCAGCCGCCGAGGGCGGCGGCGCCGACCGTGACCAGCACGGCCGACGCCCTCGCCCACTGGCGTCGCCGGTCACCACCGGACGTGGCGTCTCCTGACGAGGGTGAGGAGAAGCGCTGCGCCAAGAACGAGTACGAGGAGTGGCAGCAGCCAGACCTCCGTCCTGCTCTTCTCCTGGGGAGCCACCAGCCCGGCCTCCCCGGCGCCGACCGACGAGGGCGGTTGGGCCGAGCTCTCGGACAGCGGGAGCACCTGGACAACGGCCTGCATACCGCCACCTTCGGGCTGCCCGATCGCGAAGACCCGGGTCAGCGCCCCCGCCGTCACCTCGAGATCGAGCGGGCCGAGCAGCGGGGTGTCGGCACCGGTCGGCACCACGTCGACCTCATAGGTGTCCGCCGGCACCTCGGCCGTGACGAACTCGCCATTCGCGATGTTGGCGAACAGCACTTCGCCGGCGGCGCGTACGTCGGCGGGCGGTACGACGGCGGTGTGGGCGACGGTGAGCCGGCCGTGCCCCTCCCGCACCGGCGCCGTGTCGTTTGCGAAGACGGTCACCGTCGGGTCGGCGGCGGCGTCGGCCGGGAGGTGGACGACTACGTCCTCGCTGAGGTTTCGGACGTTGACGGGTGACTCAACGCTCCAGTCGGCGCCCTCGAATGTCACCAGGTGGCGGCCGAGCTCGAGAGCTATTGGCCCGAAGACCTCGGTGGGTTCGAGCCCGGTCGCGACGGACTCGCCGTCGATGCTGACGTCGACCGGTCCGCCGGGCACGCCCTGGACCAGATAGACGTCGCTCGGAGACTTGGCGGGAGACGCATCGGCGCCTCCGGCTGAGCCGACCAGTGGCACCGCCAGCGTGGCGAAGAACAGAGCGGCTAGAGCCGCCACTCGGGTTCCGGAAGTGGGAAGTGGGGCCATGACCTTTGCCTCGGTTCTGACAGCCCCATGAAGGAGCGGTCAGAGTACCATCGGAAGCGGTGCTCCGACCCTGGTCGGTTGTCCGCCCACGTGGGGCGAGCGGACCGGACGGAAGGCACGCGGGTGGCGCTCCGGGAGGGCGAGCCGGTCTCGGTCACGGAACCGCCTGCCCGTCATCGAGCGCCCCATCCGGGTTGGATGCGGCGCCTCTACGCGCTGGTGGTCGTCCTGGTCATGACCGCCGCGCTCGGCTGGCAGCTGTGGCGTGCACCGACGCCAGATCCCGGTCGGTCAGACGGCGCACAGCACCCGGCGGACACTGCCCAATCCGACGCCAGCACCGCCCATCAACGAACCGTCTCGACCATCGTGGGGACCGACTCGATCCGGGTGGTGGAGCACCTCACCTTCACCACGCCCACCGACACCCTGGCGCTGGAGAACCCCAAGCACCGCGGCGCCACGGGCACGTTCGCCCCCGTGATCGAGAAGCTGCGGGTGAAAATCGGGACCGCTCAGCGGCAGGCCGTCGACCCGCCGGCCCCCGGTGAGGAGGTCGAGATCCGGCTGGCGGCCGAGGCGACCGAGGTCACCGTCACCTATCTCGCCACCGGGGTGATGGAGCCCAGCGCGGGGTCGGCGCCGGGCCGGGCGCTCGGGCTGGTGACCCCCCTCCGGCTGGTGGACGGCAACGGGCTCCGGGCGGTGGAAGTCCGCGGGGTGTGGGTCGACAACCTCGGCTGCGTTGACGGAGCCGGCCGGATGACCGCCTGCGGGCGGGGTACCCCGCTCGGCTGGGAGACGTCGTCCGACGACGCCGATCTGGTCGACGTGGTGGCCCAGCTCACCCTGCCGGTGGGCTGACCCGTCAGGTTTGCGAGATCGAGACGGCCAGGCCGATCAGGTGACCCAGGCGAGCCAGCTCGGAGTCGAGGAAGTCCGGGCCTCCGCGGCGGCCGACCACGATGATCTCGTTGCCGTCGAGCCGGGCGGCCACCACGAGGGTGACGTCGTCGTCGGGCAGCTCGATCCGGGTCGGACCCTCGATCTCGACGAACTCCAGGTCGGTCGGTGCCGCGGTGGTGCCGTGGACCACGCCCTTCGCCCGGTGCACCTGCGCGCCCCAGTCGACCCGGAACACGTCCGGGAGCATGTCGACCAGCCGTTCGACGGCCTCCTGCGGCTTGGCAGTGATCTCTTCGACCGCCTCCAGGTCGAGGACCAGGTTGCCGCCGGCGGCGTACCGGCTGATCCACACCACCTCGACCCCGTCGAGCGCATTGCAGGCCGAGACGATGGAGTCGGGCATCGACTCCGTGTTGAGCAGTACGTCGTCGAGGGCGGTTCCGTCATCGCGCTTCTCGACGATCTCGATCGCCTCGATGTCACCCCCCGCCTCACCGATCGCCGTGGCCAGGCGACCCAGCGAACCGGGGACGTCGGGCAGCTCCACGCGCAGCAGGAAGGGCATTGCTCGACCCTAACCCGGCGTGATTGCCGGGACGTTTCCGGCGTTCAGCCCCTGGCCGCGGCCAACCGCTGACGGAGGCCGGTCGCGCGCTGGGCGCGGGTCGCGACCGCGGCCCGCACCGCCTCCTCCGAGCCGACCACCCGGAGCCGTTCCTGGGCGCGGGTCACCGCGGTGTAGAACAGCTCGCGCGTGAGCAGCCGAGAGTCGGCGTCGGGCAGCAGCACGGTGACCCGGCGGGCCTGGCTGCCCTGGCTCTTGTGGATCGTCATCGCGTGCATGGTCTCGACCGCATCCAGCCGGCCGGGCGCGTAGTCGCGCAGTCCGTCGGAGCCGGAGATCCAGGCCCGCAACCGCCCGTCGGACTCGCGCACCACGGCGCCCGTCTCGCCGTTGTAGATCTGCAGCGTGTAGTCGTTGTTGGTCACCAGCAGCGGCCGGCCGACGTACCACTCGGGCTGGAACGGCAGCTCCAGCTCGTCGGCCAGCCACTGCTCCACCTGCCGGTTCCAGTGGCGTACGCCGTGCGGTCCCTCGCGGTGCGCACAGAGCAGCCGATGATCGTCGAGCGCCGCCACCGCCGCGGCGTGGTCGCCGAGCTCGGCGGCTCGGCGCACGGCCAGGGCGGAGCCCAGCGCATCGGCGCGCAGCGCCGCGGACGCATCGTCGGTCTCCACGAACTCGACCTCGTCGGACCCCGATCTCAGCGCCGCCAGCACCGCGTCGGCGTCACCCACCCGGAGCGCTTCGGCGAGCGACTTGATGTGCTCGGTGGAACGGAAGTTCTCGGTGAGCGCCACCACCGGCGAGTCGGGACCCTCGTAGCCGGCGACCAGGTCCGAGAGCACCGCCCCCGCCCCGACCGACGTCAGCTGGCGCGGGTCGCCCACCAGCACCAACCGGGACTGCGGCCGGACCGCGTCGAGCAGCCGGCCCATCATCGTCAGCTCGACCATCGAGCACTCGTCGACGACCACGACGTCGTACTTGAGCCGGTTGCCGCGGTCGTGCACGAAGCGGGTGGTGTTGTCGGGCCGCCAGCCGAGCAGTCGGTGCAGGGTCATCGCGTCCGGCCGGCCAACCAGCGCGCGGTCGTCGTCGGACAGGCCGTCGAGCTCGGCGAGCACCGCCTCCTGCAGCCGGGTGGCGGCCTTGCCGGTGGGTGCGGCGAGCGCGATCGCGAGCCGCCGGTCCTGGGCCGCCGCCTGGTCGGCCAGCAGCACCAGGAGCCGGGCCACGGCCGTCGTCTTGCCGGTGCCCGGGCCGCCGGTGAGCACCGTGGTCCAGCGGCGTACCGCCCCGACCGACGCGGTCTCCTGCTCGGGGCTGAAGTGCTCGCCGCGAACCCGCTCCAGCGCGGAGGCCAATGCGGCCTCGTCCAGGGTCGGCGGTGGCTGCGCGTCGCGGGCCACCAGCTCGGCGCAGACCTGGGCCTCGAGCCGGTGGTAGCGGTCGAGGTAGAGCAGGTCGTGCTCCACGCGGATCACCCCGGCCGCCACGAGCGGCGAGTCCTGGACGGCCGACGTCCAGCCGCTCGGGTCCGGCCACCCGAGCTCGGGGGCCAGCGTGGTCACCGTTGCGAGGTCGACGCAGACCGAGCCGTGCCGGACCGCACGGACGGCGAGCGCGACCGCGAGCAGCACCCGCTCGTCGTCCTCGCCGCCGAGGTCGCCGACCCGCCGGGCGACGTGGATGTCGGCTGCCTCGATGAGCCCAGCCAGGTTGAACTCCCCGAGCAGGCCAGCGACGCCGGTCAGGCGGGCGTCGTAGGCGCCGACAGGTTCGAAGAGCTCGGTCATCCGGTGGTCACCACCCCGTCGAGCAGGTCCGAGAGCGCCTCGACCAGCGCCACCGGCGGCCGCCAGGAGAACACCCCGCACGGCTCACCATCGACCAGCGGGGTGTCGGGTCCGCACATGCCGCGCAGGTAGAGGTAGAGCACGCCACCGAGGTGCTCCTCGGGCCGGTAGCCCGGCTGCCGCCAGCGCAGGAAGCGGTGGAGTACGGCGGCGTACAGCAGCGCCTGGAGTGGGTAGTCGGAGTGCTGCATCGCGCCGGCCAGCGCCTCGGGGCGGTAGGCGTGCGCGGTGAGCGGTACGTCGCGAGGGCCGAGCCAGTTGGTCTTGTAGTCGACGATCAGGTAGCGCGGCCCGGGCAGCCGGAGCACCACGTCGACCGAGCCGGTGAGGTAGCCGCGCAGGCTCTGCCCGCCCAGCGCCGGCTGGTCGAGGGCGTCGGCGTAACCACGGACCGGGTCGCCCTCCGGCAGGTGATCGCGCAGCAGCGGCGCGAGGTCGGCCAGGGTCGCGCAGTCCCCGGACCGAGTGAGGTCTCCTCCGGACAACGGCAGCTCGAAGTCGAGCTCGCGGAGCCGGTCGCGCAGCGGGATCGCCCGCAGCGTGGTGGCGTCCGCCAAGGGCCCGAGTGGCGAGTCGCAGACCGCGACCAGAGCGTCGGCCAGCTCGTCGCGATCGAGCTCGACCGGCCACCAGCCCAGTTGCTCGTCGAGGTGGCGGAGGATCTCCTCGCGCAGGTCGGGAGCGTCCGGATCGGTGTGCTCCAGCACGGCGTGGACGAGGGAGCCGAAGGTCGCTCCGACCGGCAGTCCGGCCATCGGCGACGGCAGCGACCCGTCCGGCGCGGCGACTGCTGGAGCGACGGAGGAGTCGAGCGACTCGTCGTCCTTGCTCCGCACCTCGGGCTCGGAGGCGACGCCGGCGATCGGGGCTGCCTCGGCGGCGTGGCTGAGCGCGGAGTACGACGTCCGTCGCCAGGTGACGTCGACCTCGCGGCCGAACACGCGAACGTCGAGCGGCGGCACCGGCCCGACCGGTGGGTCGTCGCCGACCGGAGCGTGAATCGCCGGCTCGGGGGAGGGGCCGCCTCGATCGCGCCAGCGGGCGAACAGCTCGACGACGTCATCGTCGGCCGGGACCGGCGGGGACTCGGGAACGACGCTGTCCTCCGGGGCGCGCATCAACAGCCGGTGCAGCGGCGAGGCGACGGCGTTCTTCGTCGGTGCCCACCAGCACACGACCTGGGACTTCGCCCGGGTGATCGCGACGTACAGCAGGCGCAGCCACTCGCCGGCCTCCTCGTCCGCCCAGCGTCGGCAGTGGTCGGCCCAGTCGGCGCCGCCGCCGCCGACGTTGACGCAGCGCCGGCCGTCGTCGTCGTGGAACAGCGGCCGGGTGGGCTTGGGGACGAATCGGTCGGCGACCGCCGGGAGGTAGACCACGGGGTACTCCAGCCCCTTGCTGGCGTGGATGGTGACCAGCTGCACTGCCTCCGCGTCGGAGTCGAGCCGTCGGGTGCGCTCGACGCCGCGGCCCGCCCGGCCCTCGGTCACCTGCTCGCGCAGCCAGCTCAGCAGGGAGACCACGCCCAGGTGGTCGCGCTGGGCCACCTCGTGCAGCGCCTCGCCGATGTGGCGCAGGTCGGTGAGCCGGCGCTCCCCGCCCACCTCGGCCAGGACCCGCCCCGGCAGGCCGCCGGCCGTGGCGGCCTCGAGGACGGCCGCGATCCCGCGGGTGCCGAACACCTCGATCCACGAGCGCAACCGGTCTGCGACCTCGTCCGTGAGGTCGTCGCCGCGGCCGTCGAGCTCGGCGGCGGTGTGCCCGAAGAAGCAGGTCAGCGCCGCCGCCCGGACCCGGGCGCTGCGATGCGGTTGCTCGAGAGCCTCGAGCAACGACAGCCACTCCACCGCCGCCGCGGTGGCGAACACGCTGCCGCCACCGGCGATCACGGCTGGCACCCCCACTTCGGCCAGGGCGCCGCGGGCAGCGGCCAGGTCGGCGTGGCGATAGCAGATGACCGCGACATCGGCCGGCGCGATCGGCCGGCCCTCGAAGGTGGCACCCGAGGCCAGTAGTGCCCGGATGTCGAGGGCCAGGTCCATGGAGATGTGGGGGCGGATCTGGCCCACGGTCAGCGTCGAGCCGCCGCGCCTGCCGAACTGCTCGCGACGAATCACCCGGACCCTCAGCGAGGCGTCCTTTGGTGCGCCGACCAACCGTCGCTCCTGGTGGTGCGCCTCGACGTCGTGGACGACGATCCGCTCGTCGCCCAGCGCGGCGCCGGCCAGCAGCTGCTGCGACTGGGCCAACAGCCCGGCGTCACTGCGCCAGTTGACCGCGAGCGTCTGGCGAGTGGTTGCGGTCGCCGCCGCGCGAAGGTACGTCGTGACGTCGCCGCCCCGGAAGGCGTAGATCGCCTGCTTCGGATCTCCGATCAGCACCATCGTCGCGTGACCGGTGAACGCCCGGTCGAGCACGTCCCACTGCACCGGGTCGGTGTCCTGGAACTCGTCGACCAGCACGATCTGCCAGCGCTGCCGCATCCGGGCCCGAGCCGGAGCGTCCTCATCTAGCAGTGCCTTGGCGAGCTGGCTGAGCAGGTCGTCGTAGGACAGGATGCCGAGCCGGCGCTTGCGCCGGTCCATCTCTTCGCGCACCGCATGCGCGAACGCCACCCGGCGGCCCGCGGGGGTCGCGCGGTCCTCGGCCGCGGGCTCGAGTGCGGCCTGGGGATCCCCGACGGCAGCGCGGGCGATCGCCATCGCCTCCTGGTGGTCGAAGACCGGGTCGGCACCGTCGTAGGCGAAGGCCCGGAGGTAGAGGTCGTCGACCACCTCACCGATCAGGTCGTCGAGATCCTCGACCAGCCGGGCCTGCGAGTCGGTGTCGCCGGCGACGCCGAGCGAGCCGAGCACCATCGAGCAGAACTGGTGGGTGGTCGCGATCGTCGCCGCGTCGAACCCCGCCAACGCCTCGAGCACCCGCTGGTGTCGGGCCCGGCGCTCGTCGGCGTCGCAGTCGAGAAGCAGCCGGATCAGGTCGGAGTCGCGGACCTCGCCGGCGAGTGCCGGGTCGTCGCCGAGTGCCCGCTCGGCCTCCACCAGCTGGGTGCGCACCCGCTCGCGCAGCTCCTGGCTCGCCGCCCGCCCGAACGTGACCACGAGCATCTGCTCCAGCAGCGCCTCGCCCTCCGCGACGTAGCGGGTG
Source organism: uncultured Actinomycetota bacterium (assembly GCA_963798055.1). Taxonomy (GTDB): domain Bacteria; phylum Actinomycetota; class Actinomycetes; order Propionibacteriales; family Nocardioidaceae; genus Nocardioides. The sequence continues at coordinate 21,200 of CAWCRX010000005.1, read as the reverse complement.
ACGAGCGCGCCGATCGTCCAGGTCTTGCCGGTGCCGGCGCTGGCCTCGAGCAAGGTGGTGCCCTGGGGCAGCGGGCCGCAGACGTCGAACGCATCCATCACAGCGGCCATCAGAGGGGGCCCACCCTCTCCGCACCGGTGAGCAAGGGCTCCCACACCCGCCAGGCGTACGTCGCCAGGCCGAGGTCGAGCAGCCGCTCGACGGGTGCGGCGTCGCCGTAGATCCGCTGGTGGTAGGCGTCGGCGTCCTCGCCCTTGATGCCGTAGTCGTTGTGGGGATCGGTCTCCCAGGCCCGCCGGGCCACGCCGATCGGGTCGCGGTCGTCTCCCAGCAACTCGCGGGCGTGCGCCTCCGCCCACGCGGCTGAGGTGGCCAGCGGCACCGGGAGCGGCCGGGTCAGGCCCTCGTCGCGCAGCGCCACCAGGTCGCGCAGCCAGTCGATCGCGCGATGGTCGAGCGGGCCGCCCAGCGCCCGCCTCGGGCCGGCGCGCTCGCGGCCCACGGCGTGTGACGTCCAGTTCTCGTCGGGGAGGGAGGCGGTCAGCGCCAGCAGATCGAGCCAGGCCAGCAGCCGCTGCCGTGGCTTGAGCCGGGAGTAGCCGAGGCTGACCACCTTCGTGCCGTGCACGCGCGCGACCGTGCCGGTGAGCCGGCGGCCATCGCCGAGGTCGACGTCGACGTCGATCGAGCGGGGCTCGCCGGTGCGCAGCTCCGCGGTGCGGGTGAACAGCTTCTGGCATTCCTCGGCCACTCCGCTGAGCGCCCGACGACCGAGGTCGCCCGGAGGCAGCGTCCCGCGCAGCAGCTCGGCAGTCATCACGTCCGTGGGGTCCTGGCCGGCGAGCACCTCGCGAAGCAGCCGGTCGCCGACCTGCCACACCTCCAGCGCGTCGAGCCCGACCGGGATCGCATCGCTCAGCTCATCGGGCTCGAACGGCGTGCTCACATCGAGCCGTCCGCGCAGGAAGGAACGCACCGGGTGGGTGAGGAACGCCTTCAAATCCGCCAGGGAGACGTCCGCCGCGGCGCGGGGAGCGAGGGCACCGTCGAGCAGCGCGGGCGGCGGGATCCGCTGACCACCCGCGGCAACGGCTCCGGCGAGGGCTGCCCGATCGAAGCTGAACGGGCGGTCGCCCACCAGGCGGCCCGGCTCGAGGTTGCGGACGTCGTAGGGCTGGAGCGGGTGCCGGACCAGCACTCGCTCGCGGATCACGGCGGCGGTCGTGCGGTCGGTGGCGTCGAGGATCTCGCCGAGCGGAACGGCGGGCGGCCGCTCCGCCCCGGTGTGCTCGTTGGCGCCGGTGTAGGTGATCACGACGGTCTCGATCGCGGCGAGCACTGCGTCGAGGAGCAGCTGGCGGTCCTCGCTGCGCGCGTCCCGCTCGCCGGTGAGCGGCCGACGGGCCAACACGTCGTCGCCGTCGACCGATGTGGTGCGTGGGAAGACCCCGTCGTCGAGGCCCACCAAACAGACCACCCGGTGCGGCACCGAGCGCATCGGCACCATCGTGCACACGGTGAGGGTGCCGGTACGGAAGTTGGCGCGGGTCGGTCGGCCGCCGAGCCGGGACCGGAGCAGTGCCCGGACGTCGGCGAGCCGGAGGGGTACGCCGGGATCGGCCCCCGTCGTGGCGCCGGCCCGGGAGAGCTCCCGCTCGAGCTGCGGCAGCTGCCAGGAGTCGTCCGCCGGGACGTCGGTCAGCGACCGCACGCCAGCGCTGAGCGCGGCCATCCACTCGCGTGCGGTGCGCGCATCGGCCATCGCGGCCAGGCAGCCGCCTAGCCGATCGACGTACTCGGCAAGCCGACCGACCAGGTCGATGTCGGAGCTGGCCACATCGTCGACCGGCAGGCCGCGCCCGAGGTGGCGGTGGTCGTCGCCGCTCATCGCGACGCCCAGCAGGATCCGGTCGAGACCCGACCGCCAGGTGTTGTGGTCGAAGCCGGCCATCGCGAACGGCTCGCGGGAAGGTCCGTCGATCCCCCAGCGAATGCCGGCCTGGGCCACCCATCGGGTGACCCGGGTGAGGTCATCGTCGGTGAACCCGAACCGGAGCCGGCAAGGGTCCTGGGTCGCCAGGTCGAGCACCTCGGACGCGGTCGCCCGGCCGCCGGCGAGCTCGACCAGGGTGGCCGCGACAGCGAGCAGCGGGTTGGTGCTGGACAGGGCACGGTCGGCGAGCCGGACTCGCAGCCGATGCGCCGGATGCCCCCCGCCCTCGGCGTCGTCGACCACGTCGGCGAGGCCGAACCCGGCAGAGATCAGCGGTGCGAAGGTCTCGATGTCGGGACACATCACGAGAATGTCGCGGGGCTCGAGGGTCGGGTCGTCGTCGAGGAGCCCGACGAGCACCTCCCGCAGCACGTCGACCTGCCGGGCCGCGCTGTGGCAGGCATGCACCTGCAGGCTGTGGTCGCCGGCGCGGAGCAGCCGGCCGGAACGTTCGCCGGCACTGGGCGCGTGGTTGGTGCGCAGGTCGTGCTGCAGCCAACCCAGCAGGGTGTCGGGCGCGACGACGCCGGGAGCGGTCTCGGATGTGGCGACCGCGGCGAGCAGCCGTCGCAGCTCCCGGGTGTCGCGACCCAGCGACGCCAGCAACGGGTGACCGACCCGCTCGGCCGAGCGGTCGTCGCCGCGCGGAACCACGCCGTCGAGGTCGGCGAGCGCGTCCCACAAAGAGGGCGATGGCTGTGGCAACCAGAGGTGGACGTCCCGGTGCTCGCCGAGCGCCCGGAGCAGCTCGATCTCGGTAACCGGCAGCCGGGTGTGCCCGAACAGCGACAGCCGGTCCGGGAGAGTGAGTTCGTCCCCGCCCGCCGCGAGCCGCTCCAGCACCCGGGCGTGCCGGACGTCGGGCGGGTCCGCCTCTACCCGATCGAGCAGCCGACGCCACAGCTCGGCCTGCCAGAGCAGGTCGTCATCGAGTGCGTTGCCGGCGCCGTCGGTGTCGCGGCCCTCGCGCCAGTCGGTCACCAGCCCGGGCCGCTGGACGGCGTACGACGCGAACAGAGCCGCCAGTCGCCGGGCCACGGAGTAACGACGATTGCGTCGCAGGTCGCCGTCGTCACCTTCCTGGCCATGGCCGAGATGCGCGGCAAGGGTCGTGCACCACGGCTCGCCGAGGTGGTCGTCGATGGTGGCGAGCAGCGGCCAGACGAGCTGGTCGGGCTCCCACAAATCGTCCCGGTCGCGGTCGAGCAGCAGCGACACCAGCGAGCGCGGGTAGAGGAATCGCACCCCGGCACACACCCCATCGCCGCCACGGGCGCCGACGCCGACGCGGTGGCTGAGCCGCTGGGTGAGCCAGCGCTCGACACCCTTCGCGGGCACCACCACGACCTCCTCGGCGAACGGGTCCTCGAGAGGCGAGGAGAGCAGCTCGCCGAGGGCGTCGGCCAGCTGGTCGGTGCGCGGTGCGCGATGGAGATGGAGGGTCATCTGGGGGCGACTCTAGGACGAGTCACCGACGTACGGGCGACGGGATCTCAGCCACGAACGTCGAACCCAGGCGCTCCATCGGGCGTGGCCTCGGTGACCCGTACGTCGTCGACCCGGGCCCGCTCCGGCCCGCTGCGACACCACTCGACCAGTGTGTCGACGTCGGCGGGAGCGCCCTCGAAGTGGCCGGCTACGGTTCCGTCCGGTTCGTTCGCCACCCAGCCCGCGACCCCGAGCCGAGCCGCCTGCTCCTGGGTCCGCGCGCGGAAGAAGACCCCCTGCACCCGACCGGTGATCGTCACGTCGACGGCCCTGCGGTTCATCAGTCGTCGCGCCGCCAGTGCGCCTCTTCGTCCGCCTCCTCGATCTCTTCCTCGAGTTCGGCGACGGCCTCAGGGTTCCCGTGGAAGCGGCGGTAGCTGTAGATGATCAGCGCGAACGCGATCACGGCCGAGGCGATCTGGGTGATCGCGGTGGCCAGCCCGCCCGGCAGCCACCAGCGCTCGTGGACCGGCCACCACTCGGGGACCTCGGGATCCATGGCCCAGAGCACCCCGGCAGCGATGAGCAGGAGGATCCCAGCCATGGACATCACGATCCGCGGCCAGGTCTCGACGCTCTCCGCCGCGCCCTTGAGCGCGCGGTACTTGATCGGCGCGAGCCGGCGCTCGGCCCACTCGTACTGCTGCGAGAGCACCGCGAGCCCCCCGAACAGCATGAGGAGCCCCGGGCCGGGGAGGACGAGCGCGGCGATGCCGGCGACGACCAGCGTCCAGCCGACCACCTCGAGTGCGAGTCGTCTCGCGGCCCCCTTCATGGGCAGAGCCTCCCAGACCGACGCAACCCGCAAACCCGGGATCGCCCTGAGTTGGGGCGCGTCTCCTATCCAGGGCCGTCGCGAGCGTCGCGATGGGCGTGCGATGGCAAGGCGCCGGAGCGAAGGCAGACTTGATTCGTCTTTCGAGTGACGGCAACGCCGCCAGCGTGCGTCCAGCGCGGCGCGTAGCAGGCCGGGGATAGGGAGACGCGCCCCGCCCCTCGTCGCTGAGGCGCCCGTGCTGCTCGGCGATCCGGCCCCACCGCACCGCCATCTTCAGGAACCGCAACGGGTTGTAGACGTCCTCCTCGCGGGAGAACAGGCCGTCACCCGCGTAGGTCATGATCGTCAGGTTGGACTCCTCGAGCCGCGAGCCGTCGCCCGGGTCGGGCATCAGGTTGCGCACCTCGCAGATCAGCCGCGCGCTCGACTCGTCCACCACCTGCCAGGCCAGCGGGAACCCCGTCATCTCGCTGCCTGGGTACGACGTCATGGTCGCCACCGACCACTCCCGGATCTGGTCGCGCCCGCGGAACGTGCCGAACGCGTGCTCGACGTACTCGGCGTCCTCGGTGAAGTGCTCGGCGAACGCGTCCCACTCGCCGCTGGCGGCGTACTCCTGCACGCGGGCGTGCATCGCGGCGTACGCCTCGGTGATCTCTCCGGCACTGAACATGAATCGCGGCTCAGCGGCAGAAGATGAGGAAGCACCCGCCACCGTCGTCCCCGTCCCCGTCCCCGTCCTCGAGGATGGGGCCGCCACCGTTCGGCTTTCCCTTGCCGCCGGCCCGCGTCACGGTTTTGTCGAGCACGAAGCTCAGCTCGCGCGACATCGTCGCGCTGATGTGCTGGTCGTCCCAGAACGTGTAGATGTCCCTCGGCGTGGCGAAACAGGTGGCCTGCGTGCACATCCGGTTGGCGTCGACATAGCGGGGGTGGCCGGACAGTGCCCGCATGTGGCGCTTCACCCAGCTCTTCGTGGCCGCTTCGTCGCGCAGCGCCCGCTTCCGGGCCAGGTCGCAGGAGTAGGCGAAGCGCTCCCTGAGGTAGCAGTCCTTCGCCTTGGCGGGCACGGTCGGCATCTGGCCGTTGACGTCCACGCTCACCCGGAGCTTGCCGAGGGTGCGGAAGAGCCGCGGGCCCGCGGACTTCCAGTACGCCGCCATCTCTCCGTGGTACGACGTGGAGTCGCCGACCCGGATCGCGTGCAGGTAGCGCTGCCAGTACGTGCCGAGCAGCACGTGTACCCGCTTCTTCTGCGCCTTCAGGTTCTTGACGTACTTCAGCGCGCGATCGTTGGACACCAGGCAGGCGGGGGCACCGTCCTGTCGCTGCTCCCGGGTCAGCGCCGGGTCCATGGCCGGGCAGCTGCCCATCAGGAACGCGACCAGGTTGACGTTGCGGCCACTGGCCGCCTTGCGCAACGCAGGGATCATCTGCCAGGCGTGCGAGTCACCCCACAACACGATCGTCGGGCGACCCTTCTCGAAGCCGTTGAGGTTGCACTTCCCCGGCTTCGGCGGGATCACCTCTCGGCCGACGCACCTGCGCGGCATCGTCGGGAAGTCCTGCTGGGGGTCGGCCTTGGCGGCGGGGAGTCGTGTTCATCCCTGACGCGTGGGCGCCCGAAGGCAGCGACAGCATCGTCGCGATGAGGAAGGCCGCGAGGAGGACACCGAGGAGTCGTCGAATGGAGATCATGGTGCGGAAAGGCTCTCATCCGGACCGGGGTCCCCGCAGAGGAGTGCCCGAACTCGGTTGCCCGGCGTGTCGGAGTGGTCTAGGGCGGTCTAGCTAATCGCCCGGATGGACTCGGCGAAGTACCCCTTGAGCGCCCTGGACCGGGTGGCGCTCAGGTGGTTGGTGTCGAAGAAGTTCACGAACCCGTCGTTCGCCGCGTAGCACGTCTCGGGGCTGCACATTTCTTCGTTGGGATCGATGAGCCGCGGTGGCGGGTCTCCGGCCAACCCGTCCATCTGGTCGTCCAGCCAGTTACGCGTGGCCTCTTCGTTCAGGATCGCGTGGGCCCGCTCCCGGTCGCAGGACAGCGGGAGCCGCTGGGCCTTGCACAAGGGGGCGGGGCGCTGCAGCGAAGCGGTCGGTGCGACCACGTCGATGGGCATCTCCCGCTCGCCGAGCCGCTCGAAGAGCCTGGCGCCCCTCTCGTTGAAGATGTCCGCCATCTTTGCGATGTAGGTGGTGTTGGCCCCGCCGGCCACGTCCTTGCTCGCGAGCAGCTTCTCGCTGCCCTCGAGGTAGAGGTCCCAGCTCGCCGAGAGAACGATCCGGAACGGCTGGTCGAGCCGGCGGAGCTCACCGATGAAGTCCATCGCCAGCCGGTTGCTGCCGGCGCAACCGGTCGTCGCTGCCTGGCCGGGCAGGAACGGCGGACAGGCACCCATCACGAACGCGACCAGGTTGATGTCCTTCTTGCCGATCGCGGCCTCCAGCGCGGGGATGTACATCCACGCGTGCGAATCGCCCCAGAGCACCACCGTCGGCCGGTCTCCCTCGAACGGCACGATCTCGCAGGCAACCGGCTGGGTCGGGATCACCTCGTCGGACTCGGCCAGGCACTCCTCGGGCATCTGGGGTACGTCGGTGAGCTGCTCCGACACCGCCTCCCACTCCGGGGACTTCGCCTCGTCCTTGGCGATCAGGAACGCGCCGCCGGCGAGCGTCACGACGATCGACATCGTGGTCACGCCGGTGAGCACCACGCGCGTGCCGCCGTACGTCCTGGGGGCGGTCCGGTGGCCGGAGCGGCGGTAGAAGATGCCCTCGATGAACGTGTAGCTCAGGATCGCGACCCCGAGCGCCGCCATCACCAGCGCGATGCGGACCCACAGTGGCGGGGTGATCAGGTTGACCGACTCGCCCATGACCAGCAGCGGCCAGTGCCAGAGGTACCAGCCGTAGGACACGAGGCCGAGCCCGACGAAGAGCCTGAACGACAGGAAGTGGCTGATCAGGGTCTTGCTGCCGGTGCCGGCCCAGATGATCAGCAACGCGGCGGCGCAGGGCAGCAGCGCCCACGCCCGGGGGTAGCCGTCGGTGGGCATCGGGTTGAGCAGCAGGGCGACACAGATGCCGCCGCCGACGACGCCCATGACCTGGCGCACCCAGACCGGCGCGTCGACCCTGGCCACGACCAACGCCAGGACCACGCCGATCAGGAACTCGAAGGCCCGGGTCATCGGCGTGTAGTACGCCGCCTCGGGCGAGGAGTCGGCAAGGGTCATCGCCCCCCACAGCGAGGCGATCCCGAGCCCGAGCGCAATGAACATCAGGGTGCGGCCGACGTGGACCTTCAACAGCCGGGCTAGACCATAGGCCAACAGCACCCCGAGCGGCAGGGCGAGGTAGAACTGCTCCTCCACGGACAGCGACCAGGTGTGCAGCAGCACGCCGGTGCCGGGCTCGTTGGCGAAGTAGTTGACGTCCGCGATTTGCCAGAAGAAGAAGTTGGACACGAACGCCGCGGCCGCCGCGGCCGAACGCGCCGTGTCCTGCTGGAGGCCGGGTGTCGCCATCACGAAGTAGCTGAGGATCAGGACGCCGATGAGCATCGTCGCCTTGGCCGGGATCAGGCGTCGGGCTCGACGGGCGTAGAAGGCGCTCCACCGGATCCGGCTGGTGCGCTCGTACTCGCCGAGCAACAAGCCGGCGATCACGAACCCGGAAACCACGAAGAACAGGTCTAGACCGATGAAGGAGCCGTCGAAGCCGGGCACACCGGCGTGGTAGCCCATGACCATGATCGCGGCCGTGCCGCGGATCCCGTCGATGTCGGGCCGGTAGTTGGTGCGGGGTGGCTGCGGCTGCTCGACCTCGACGGCCGGATCGCGCACCGTCTGCGGGCGCGGCGCAGTCGCCAGGCTCACACGTTCTCCTCTGGTGCCATGTGTGTATTGCGGCCCGTTCTAGCCAGGCTCTGGATCAGTATGCGGCGTCGCCCCCGGGTACGACGGCAGATTGACCGGATTGCGGGCCCCGGCATTGACCGGCGGCACTAGCGTATCCGGAATGACCGCGAGCCGACGGATCGGCGGCCGGCGTCACCCGTTCGGGTCGCGTCTCCTGGGCCCTTCCGACCAGTCAGCGCGCTCGCTGCGGATCCGGGTGCAGCTGCTGCTCACCGCGCTGCTGATCTCCACGAACGTGATCAGCTCGATCGCGGTGGTGATCATCTCCATCTTCGTGGTGCCGGTCGAGGCGCCCAGCGGGAGGTTGCTGGTCGCTCTGGCCATCGCGGTCCCGGTCTACGTGGGGACCGCCGTGCTCGTGGGCGCCACGGTCGGGACGGCGACGAGCCTGCGGGCGCTGCGCTGGGCCAGGGAGGACCGGGAACCGGACGCCGCCGAGCGTCGTACCGCCCTCCGCGTGCCGGTCCGCCTCACCCTCCTGCAAGGCGGGATGTGGCTGGTAGCGACCGTGCTGTTCACGGTGCTGACGCTGATCCTCCAACCTCGTAGCGCGCTCAGCACCGGCCTGACGGTCGGGATCACCGGCATCGTCGGCTGTGGGATCGCCTACCTCCTCACCGAGTTCACCTTCCGACCGATCGCGGCCCGGGCGCTCGCGGGTGAGCCACTGACCCAGCGGCCACGAGGCGTCGGGGTGGGCGACCGGATGGTGATCTTCTGGTTCGTGGGCACCGGCGCTCCGGTCGTCGGCCTGCTGGTCGCCGCACTGGTCGCACTGCTCCCCCTGGATCCGGACAACGAGCTCTCGCGGACCCAGCTGGCGGTGATCTGCCTCGTGGTGAGCGGGGTCGTGCTCACCACCGGCCTGTTCGTCACAGTGCTCAACGCGCGATCCGTCGTGGCCCCCGTCGTGTCGGTGCGCGACGCCCTGCTCGAGGTGGAGCGCGGCGACCTGGACCTCGAGATGGTCGTCTACGACGGCACCGAGCTGGGCCAGCTCCAGTCCGGTTTCAACCAGATGGTCGCCGGGCTGCGCGAGCGCGAGCACATCCGCGACCTGTTCGGCCGGCACGTGGGCCGGGAGGTCGCAGAGGCGGCCGCCGAGCTCGGCGAGGTCGAGCTGGGCGGCGAGTCACTGCAGGTGACCGTGCTGTTCGTGGACCTGGTCGGGTCGACGACGTACGCCACCGAGAACCCGCCGGCCGACGTCGTGGCGATGCTGAACAGGTTCTTCGGCGTCGTCGTCGACGAGGTCGACCGGCAGCACGGCATCGTCAACAAGTTCATCGGTGACGCCGTCCTGGCGATCTTCGGCGCCCCCGTCGCTCTCGACGACCATCCGGGCGCGGCCCTGGCCGCGGCCCGGGCGATGGCCGAACGGCTGGCGGTCGAGGTGCCCGAGATCGGCGCCGGCATCGGCGTCGTTACCGGCGAGGTCGTGGCCGGGAACGTCGGCCACCACCGCCGCTTCGAGTACACGGTCGTCGGCGACGCCGTGAACACCGCGGCCCGGCTCACCGAGCTCGCGAAGGACGTCGACGGGCGCCTGCTCGCCACTTGGTCGTCGGTCGAGGCGGCCACCGGCGAGGAGGCGGCGCACTGGCAGCAGTCGGGGAGTACGACGCTGCGCGGTCGCGCCGAGCAGACCGCCCTGGCCACCCCGCGAGAATGAGCGCCACGGGGCGGGGTACCGCTGAGGCACACGCGCAGCGGCAACACGCGAGACCCAACCGGGGGAGACAGTTGTGACAGACCCGGGCCGCGAGCAGGCCGAGTCCATCGGGTTCGAGCAGAGTCCCGATCTGCAGCTCGTCACGCGCGGCTCCGAGCTCCGCATCCTGGCCTGCAACGCGAGCCTGCGAGCTCTCATCGGCGATCGAGACCCGGTCGGCGAGACGATGGCGGACGTCCTGGCCAGCACCCTCGGAGAGCCGGTCATCGACCTGTTCGGCGAGGTCTTCCGAACCGGTGAGATTCACCATCTCAACGGTTGGCAGGTGCACGCGGGCCGCCCGGGCGAGTGGATCCACGCCGATCTCACGATCGCACCGTGGCGGGACGAGAACGGCCGGATCGCCGGGTGCATCGGCCGCGGCGCGGACGTCGCGGCCCTGGCGCCACAGCGCGAGGCGGCGCAGACCCGCTACTCGGCGACGCTCGACCTGATGACCGACCTCCAGGACGCCCTGTTGCCGGCGGACCTCCCGGTGGCCCCGGCACTCGACATCTCGGCGATCTACCTGCTCGCGGCGGACGACGCACGCGCGGGTGGCGACTGGTTCGACGCAATCGTGCGCCCGGACGGGACGGTCGCACTCGTGGTCGGCGACACCGTCGGCCAGGGCATCACCGCCTCCGCAGTCATGGGTCAGCTGCGCGCCGTACTGCACGAGCGCCTGCTCAGCGACGACTCGATCTCCGATGCCCTTCGCTCGCTGGACCGCTACGCCCGGCTGCGCCCCGAGTCGCACGCTGCGACCGTGTGTGTGGCGGTCGTCGACCCGGCGGAGGGCGAGGTCGAGTACTGCACGGCCGGACATCCGGCGCCGCTGGTCGTCGCATCGGACGGCTCGGCCCGGTTCTTCGAGCCGAGCGGCGCCGGCCCCCTGACCACCGAGTCTGACTACTCGACCAGCCGGGAGACCTTGGGGACCGACGACGTGATTCTGCTGTTCACGGACGGCCTCACCGACCGACCCGGGATCCCGCCGTCGGCCAGCACGCTGGAGATCGCCCAGGCTGCGGTGCGGGCCGCGGCCGACCGCGACGGCCCGACGACGCGGCGCTCGACCCGCGTCTGTGAACGCACGCTGGAGGCCCTGACCCGGACCGCCGGATTCGCCGACGACATCACCCTGCTCGCCGCTCATCGAACGCCTGCGTTCCCGCCGTTCCGGTCGACCATCCAACCCAGTCCCGTGTCGGCTCGCGAGGTTCGGGAGGAGCTGGACGAGTGGCTGGCCTCCCTGCAGGTCGCCGTGCTCGACGAGTTCGCGGTGCTGCACGCAGTCGGTGAGCTCATCACCAATGCCCTCGAGCACGCCTACTCCGCCGACGCGCACCCTCCACGCGCGATCGAGCTCGACGCCGCGCTCGAACCTGGAGGCGTCCTGGTCTGCTCGGTCCGCGACCGGGGAACGTGGAGCGACCGGCCCGCCGATCCCGACCGGGGCCGCGGGCTGGGGATGGTCAGCGGCCTGGTCGACCAGCTCACGGTCGACCGCTCGGGCGGGGGCACGACGGTGCGGTTCCGCAAACGGCTGACCCGGTCGGCCCAGCTGCTGACCGGAAGCCCCCGAGCGGTCGACGCCGACCCGGACGAAGCCCAACCGATGCGGTTCAGCACCGTCGTCGACGGCACCACGATGACGGTCCGCGGACCCGTCGACCTGACGACGGCCGACACCTTCCGGGCCGCGCTGCGCCGGTTCAGCCGGGGTGGCACCGCCGAGCTCACGGTCGACCTCAACGGCGTCACCCACCTGGGAAGCGCCGGCGTGCAGGTGCTGCACGAGGTACATGGTCTCGACGGCGCCTCCCTCCACTTGCGCGCGTCTTCGGGATCCGTCGCGCAGCACGTGCTCGAGCTCGTGCGGCTGCCGTACGACGGCTAGCACTAGCCGAGTGCGAGCTCGGCCCACACCAGCTTGCGCCGACCATCCGATCGCTCGATCCCCCACGAAGCGGCGATCGCGGCCACCATCAACAGTCCGCGGCCGTGCTCGTTGGTCATGCTCTGTGGCTGGGGCTCCGGGGTCCCCTCGCCGCCGTCGCGCACCTCGATGCGCACCGACCGCGGCGTGGCCGTCAGCCGGACCCGGTACTCGGATCCGGCGTGGGTGATCGCGTTCGCGGCGAGCTCGCTCACCACGAGCAGCGCGTCGTCGATCAAGGGCGCCAGATCCCACTGAGTGAGGACCTCCCTGACGAAGCGGCGAGCGCTGCGCACGCTCCCCAGGTCCTGGGGCAGATCGAGAACCGCTTCGGGTTCCGGAGCGGGCCTGGCCACGGACTCCAGGAGCCCCACCAGATAGTCGATGTCCGTGTCCTTGAGGACGTAGCCCTCTGCGTGTTGATCCCACCAGGCACGGTCCTCGGGCTCGGCGCCGGAGAAGATCACCACCTTGATGTGCGGCTGGCTCTCGCGTACCCGCGTGAGCACGTCTCGCCCCGCGATGTCGGGCAGGCCGAGATCCAGCACCACCACGTCGGGTTCCAGCTCGTCCACGAGCGTGATGGCGGCTACGCCGGTGCTGGCCTCCCCGACGATGTCGAACCCGCCGCGGAACCTGAGTGCGGTGCGCACCAAGCGGCGCGCTTCCGGCGCGTCATCGACGAGCAGCACCCGCACAGGTGCGGTTGTTTCGATCTCCACCGACTACCCGTCATCCGCGGTCGGCAGCGACACCACGAACGCGTGGTCGTCGGGCCGGTACGAGGCGTCGCCACCCTGGGCCCGAGCGAGCTCGCGGACGATGTAGAGCCCGAGACCCGTCCCGCCCTTGCTTCCGGTGGCGAAGCGCTGGAACAGCTTCGGCCGCATTTCGTCCGAGATCCCCGGCCCGGCGTCGCGGACCACGATCGTCGTGGTCCGGCCTTCCCGTTCCACGCTGATATCGACAGGCGCCTCCCCGTAGCGGAGGGCGTTCCCGACCAGGTTCTCCACAATCTGCGCCAAGCGGTCCGGATCTGCCAGGACGCGGGCGGGAGGTACGTCGGCCAACCGGACCTCACCGTCGTCAGCGGTCCGGGTCGAGCTGTGCAGGATCCGCTGGAGCTGCTCGGCCAGATCGACCGCACGGACGTCGAGGTCGAGCGCCGTGCTCTGGATGCGCGAGGCCGTGAGCAGATCCGCGAGCAGTCGACCGAGCCGTCCCGCGCTGCCGGACATACCTTCGAGCAGCTCCTTTCGCTCGTCGTCCCCCAGCCGGTCCCAGTGCTCGCGCAGGAGCTTCGCCGTGTTGCCGAGCACACCGACCGGCGACCGCAGCTCGTGTGTGGTCATCGCCAGGAAATGTGCCTGGTCCTCGGCGGCTTTGAGCAACAGGGCGTTGGCCTCCTCGAGCCGGGCCTGGGCCTCGCGCAGCGCCGTGTTGTCACGGGTGACCTTGCCGAACCCGACGAGGCGTCCGCCGGGGCCACGCACCGCAGTGATCGTGACGTGAGCCCAGAAGCGCGACCCGTCCTTGCGGACCCGCCAGCCCTCCTCCTCGTAGCGGCCCTCACGCAGCGCGATCTCGAGCTCGCGCTCGGGGTGTCGAACGGCCTGCTTCTCCGGCGGATAGAACACCCGGAAATGCTGGCCGATGATCTCCTCGGCCTTCCACTGCTTGCTGCGTTCGGCACCGGGGTTCCAGCTCGCCACCCGTCCTTCCGGGTCGAGCATGAAGATCGCGTAGTCCTGGACGGCCTCGACGAGCTGCCGGAGCATCTCGCCGGACTCGGCCCACGCGTGCTTCTGCTCGTCCTCGGCGGGATCCAGCACCTCGAGCAGCTGGTCCACCAGGCGCTCCGGTGAGGCCGTCTTCTCCAGGAACCCCACCGCGCCCAGGGCCCGGCACCGTTCCGGCAGCCCCTCGTCCGAGAGCCCGCTGTACATGACGACCCGGGTTCCGGGCGAGGCGGTGCGGACCGCCGGCAGCGCCTCCAGGCCGTCCATGTCCGGCATCGAGATGTCGAGCAGCATCAGGTCGGGTTGCCACGTCTTTGCGAGCTCCACGGCGTCCCGCCCCGACGCGCCCTCGCCCACCAGTTCGAAGCGCTTCGATAGCTTCAGCGTCGAGCGCACCAACGTCCGCACCTCGACGGCGTCGTCGATGACAACGATCGTCGGAACGCCGGTCATGGCCGGAAACTACCTCGTTCCCCCATGCTCGGTCCTCCCGTCGCCCGCTACGTCCGTGCGCGGAGGTACCCCATCCGCGCCATTCGAAGCCGCAGGCAGCCCCAGCGTCCTACACTCACCACACGGTCGAGGAGCGGCCGGTGCAGCACTGGCCGCCCTGCGCGCCGCTAGCAGGACGGAAGTGGACCGTGCCTGACCCCGCCGCTCGCGAGCACGAGACCGCCGAGGAGCTCCAGGCCAGCCTGCTCCCGGAGAACGCGTTCGACCTGGAGCACCTGGACGTGGCGAGCTACTACCGTGCCGGCGCCCATGGCACCCAGGTCGGAGGCGACTGGTACGACGTGATCTCGCTGCGGGGCGGACGCACCGCGCTGGTGGTGGGAGACGTGATGGGCAGGGGCGTCCGGGCGGCGGCGGTGATGGCACAGCTTCGCACCGCCATCCGCGCGTACGCACGGCTCGGTCTTTGTCCGGACGAGCTGATGACGTCGCTGGATGAGTTGGTACGGGAGTTCTTCCCGGAGCAGGTGGTGACCGGTGTCTATGCCGTTTTCGACCCGGCCGACCGGTCTCTCCACTACGTCAACGCCGGGCACGTGCCTGCGTTGGTGACCCGCGCCGACGGCGCGTCCACCCTCATGTCCGCGGAGGCACATCCGCCCCTCGGAATGGGGGTTCCGTTCGACCTGATTCACCGGGTCGACCTGCTGCCGCATGATGGCGTTGTGCTCTACACCGACGGCTTGGTCGAGCGGCGCGGTGAGGACCTCGAGAAGTGCATCGAGAAGCTGCGGCGCGTGGTGGCCGGTCTGGATGCCACTGTCGCCGACGTGCCCGAGCTGCTGGCGAAGACGATGCTGCCTCAGGGTCCGAACGACGACGTCGCCATCCTGGTCGCCAGGGTCCGTCCGTAGTCAGTCGAACCGGTGCGGCAGCCCGCAGATGCTCAGGACCTGCTGGGCGATCGTGCCCTTGGCCGCGACCAGCTCGATCCGGCATCCGCGCTCCCCGGCAGTCCGCAGCGCGACCGCGAGGACGCCCACTCCCAGGCTCGGCAGGAAGTCCACGTCGTCGAGGTCGACGACCAGGTCCTTGGTGTAGCCCTCGGAGTGCTCATGGAGGGCCTCACGGAACGCCGGCCCGGACAGCTCGTGGACCTCACCACTGACGCGGAGCGTCCGGGAGCCCTCGTCGAGGGAGAAGGTCAACGGCCGCTCGTCCACGGGCGCAGAGTACTTCGTCCGCGACGGGTCTCGACAGGACCGGCGTCAGCGAGGATCCTGACCGCGTGATTTCTCGCGGGATTGTCTCGATGCTGGCGCTGGTCCTGGTGCTCTCGGCGCCCACGGTGCCGGCGTCGTCGTACGCCGCCAGCAGCGGCAGCGCGTCGGTCACGGCCGGCGTCGCCGCGGAGGTCACCGAGCTGCGGGTCCGCTGGTCGGGTGCGAAGGTCCGGGCCGGCCGCGGCTACCGGGTGACCGGCAAGGTCAGCGGCGACCCGAGGCTGGTGCTCGTCCAACGCAAGATCCCCGGCGGCTGGTTCCCGCTCGGCAGCGACACCTCCGGGGCCACCGGGAAGTTCCGGATCAAGGTCGACACCCGCTGGGTGGCGCGGCACCGCAAGATCCGGGTGCTCGCGCCGGCGACGACCACGCACGACGCGGCGGCCTCGAGCCGCAAGGGCGGGCTGACGGTGACCCGCAACTACCGGCCCCGCGGCGGCAAGGCCTGGCGGCCGATCACCGGCGGCGGGGTGCGCGGTCAGCACTGGTCGCCGTGCGGGCCGCAGCCCGGGGTGATCACCTACCGGGTCAACCCGAAGGGCCTCCCCCGCGGAGGGCTGGGCGAGATCAAGAAGGCGTTCCGCATGGTGACGGCCGCCACCGGGTTCACGTTCCGCTACCTGGGCAAGACCAAGGTGATTCCGCTCAAGAAGGGCTCCGGGGTGATCACCAAGAACGCGAACATCACGCTCGCCTACAGCACGCCCAAGAAGGTGCCGTCGCTGCGCGGCCCGGTGCTCGCGACCACACCGGTCGCTGCCGGCTTCTACGGCACCAAGATCTGGAAGATCTTCGAGGCCGGTGTGGTGATCGACAAGACGTTCCGCTTCCGTCGGGGCTTCGGCCCGGGTCGCCGCCCCAGTCGGGGCGCGACGCTCATCCACGAGCTCGGACACGCGGTGGGACTCGACCACGTCCGCGACCCGCGCCAGATGATGTACCCCGCCCCCACGCGGCACGCCGCGAGCTACGCCAAGGGCGACCTGCGTGGGCTGGCCAAGGTCGGCGTCGGCGCGGGTTGCTTCCCGGGCGAGTTCGTCGGCCGCGCCGTCGCCAAGCCGACTCAGGTGCGGGTCACCGTCCACGACCGCCGCTAGACGGGTGATTCCAAGGGATCGTGCAAGCGAGCGGCGCTCAGCGCCGCGCTGGCAAGGCGCCGATGCGAAGGCAGACTGGGCGTCTTTCGAGCGTCGGCAACGCCGCCAGCGCGGATGTTGAGTGTCGCGTAGCGTGCGAGACCTTGGGATCAGTCGTCTAGGGTCCGGGCATGCCCATCGACCGCGCTGCGCTGGTCGCGGGTGGCATCCGGTTCGCCTCCGGGGTCTCGTTCCTGGTCTCCCCCGAGCGCGCCAACCGCTTCTGGGGCGACACCGAGCCGCCCGTGCCGACGACCGCGCTGCTGCTCCGGTCGATGGGCTACCGCGACGCGCTCGTCGGCGGCCTGCTGTTGAGTGCGGCGCTGCGCGGCAAGGACACGCGCGGCTGGTTCCTCGCCTCCGGAGGCGCCGACGCTGCCGATCTGCTCGGCGGGCTCGCCGTGCACGACCAGATGACCACGCGCCAACGGCTGGTCGGGCTCGGCGGCGCGGTCGTCGGGATCGGCGTGGGGCTGTGGGGTGCTACGCGCGGCGGCGGCGCAGCTCCTCGTTGATCGCCGGGACGATCTCGTGCATGTCCCCGATCACGGCGTAGTGCGCCTTGGTCACCATCGGCGCCTCGGCGTCGGTGTTGATCGCCAGGATCGTCTTCGCGCTCGCGCAGCCGGCCCAGTGCTGGATCGCGCCGGAGATGCCGCAGGCGACGTACAGCTCCGGTGAGATCCGGCTACCGGTCTGCCCGATCTGCTCGTGGTGCGGCCGCCAGCCGGCGCCGGTGACGACCCGGGACACACCGAGGGTGCCGTCGAGCAGCTCCGCCAGTTGGAGTACGTCGTCGAAGCCGCTCGGGCCGCCGGCACCGCGACCGGCACCGACCACCACCCGGGCCGACTTCAGCTGACCGGACAAGTCCGGGGGCGGCGCCTCGCGCGACACCACCCGCGCCACGAGGTCGGACTCGGCGACCTCGGGCTTGAACTCGACCACCTCGGCGGACGTTGGCTGGTCGGCCGGGCTCGCCTCGACGGCGTGCCCCGCGACCGTGAACACCGCCGGCCGCTGGGCCAGCTGCATCTCCTCGCGCACCGATCCGCCCACGACCTGACGGGTGACGACGAACGGCGACAGGCCGCCGAACGCGATCACGTTGGCCGCCATCGGTACGTCGAGCCGGGCCGCCAGGTGCGCCAGGATCTCCATGCCGCGGGGTGTTCCGGACGCGGTGACCACGACCGAGCCGGCCGTCTCGCGGGCAGTCTGCAGGGCGGCGGCCCACGCGGCACCGGAGTACGCCGCGAACGCGTCACCCACGGCGTGGTGCACCGTACGGACGCCGTACTCACCCAGTTGGGCGGTCAGCCCCTCGGGCAGGTCGCCCACCACGAGCGTGTCGATCGGCACCCCGCCACCCGCGGCAGAGAGCTGGCGCGCGAACGTGATCGCCTCGCGCGACATCTCGGTCGCGCCCGAGGCGTCGGTCTCGACGTAGACGATGATCACTTGGCCAGCACTCCGATCCGCTCGAAGAGGTCGACGACGGCGGTTGCCGCGGCGGCACCTTCGCCGAGGATCTGCACGTCGCTGCTGACCGGCGGCGGCAGCGTGAAGGCCACCCGGCCGGCTCCGGACGGCTCACCAGACAGCTCGCGCTCGTCGATCGCCACCTTCTTGGCCTTCATCCGGCCGGGCACGCTCGGGTAGCGCGGCTCGACGCCGCCCTCGAGGATCGTGACCACGGCCGGCGCCGGCAGCCGGAACGTCTCGTGCCCATCGGGGCCCTCGCCGCGGGCAACGATCACACCGTCCTCGACCTCGACGGTCGAGACCCCGTTGACCACCGGGCGACCGAGTGCGTAGGCGAGCCGGATGCCGACCTGGAAGTCGCCGCTGTCGGCGGCGTCGTTGCCGAGCAGCACCAGGTCATGGTCAGCGGCGATGACGGCCAGCTCGCGGGCGACATCCTGCGGACCGAGCGTGCTCGGATCGGCGACCACGTGCACCGCCGCCGTACACCCGATCGCGAGCGCGTTGCGCAGCTGCTCTACCGCCTCCGCGGTACCGATGGTCGCCACCGTGGCGGTGCCACCCGTGTCGGTCGCGATGCGGACGGCGAGCTCGACCGCGCACGCCTCGTGGTCGCTGATCGTGAACCCGAGCTGGCCCGTATCGAGAGCCTGGCCGTCGGCGGTCAGCGCCACCTCGCCCGAGACGTCGGGCACCCGCTTCACGCAGACGAGCACATCGCTCACTTGGGGCCCCCGCGGCGTTGTTCGGCGGAGGAGCGAAGCGGGGGAGACGAAGAACGTCGTGGGGAAATTCTCATGCCCGGATCCGCTCGTTGTCGGGGTCGAACAGCGACGTCGCGTCGGCCGAGGCGACCGTGACCGGGTACAGCTCCTCCATGTAGGAGACCGCGAGCTGGTTGCCGATCGTCGCCTGGTCCGGCGGCAGGTAGGCGAGCAGCACGTGCTTGCCCAGCGACGGCGCGGAGCCGGCGGAGGTGACGTACGGGTGGTGGCCGTGCGCGTCGGTGAGCGTCCCACCTTCGCGGGTCAGGATCGGCTCGCCGCCGAGCATGTAGCGCTTCATGCCGCTCGCCGAGGTGTGGTCGTCGACGGTCAGCGTGCACAGCACCGTCGCCGGCTCCTCCTCGCGCTGCTTGAGGTAGGCCTCGCGACCGATGAAGTCGGCGGCCTTCACCTTGGGCCGCTGCATGCCGGCCTCGACGATGGTGCGCTCGGCGTCGAGCTCGAACCCGAACGCCCGGTAGCCCTTCTCGATCCGGCCGGTGGTGCCGTAGACGCCGATGCCGACCGGTACGGCGCCGTGCTCGCGGCCGGCGTCCAGCAGCACCGACCACAGCTGGGCACCCTGCTCGATCGGCACGTAGAGCTCCCAGCCGAGCTCGCCGACGTACGAAATGCGGGAGGCGAGCACGGTCAGGGAGTCGACCTCGATCTCGCGGCAGGTGCCGAACCCGAAGGCCTCGTGGCTGAGGTCATCGCTGGTCAGCGACGACAGGATGTCGCGGGCCTTCGGACCCCACACCCCGATCGTCGTGTACGCCGAGGTGAGGTCGGTGACCTCGGCCGCGCCGTTGTCTCGGGCCAAGTCGACGAAGCGCTTCATGTCGACCATCCCGTGCGCCCCGCCGGTGACCACGCGGAAGTGGTCATCCCCGAGCCGCATCACTGTGAGGTCGGAGACGAAGCCGCCCTTCGCGTCGAGCATCGGGGTGTAGATGACCTTGCCAGTGGCGACGTCGCACTGGGCGACGCAGGAGCGCTGGGCGACGTCGAGTGCTCCCGGGCCCTGCACGTCGAAGATGGCGAACGCCGACAAGTCGACAATCCCGGCGGCGTCCCGCATCCGCAGGTGCTCGGCGTTGATGATCGGCGACCACCAGCGCGAGTCCCACTCGTGCTCGCGCGGCATCACCCGGTCGCCGTACTCCTCGAGCAGGCCGGCGTTGGACTCGTACCAGAACGGCCGCTCCCAGCCCGCGGCCTCGAAGAACACCGCACCCAGCTCCTGCTGCGAGGCGTGCATCGGGGCGGTCCGTCGCGGCCGGTCGGACTCGTACTGCTCCCCTGGGTGCACGATCCCGTAGGTCTTGTTGAACGCCTCCGAGGTGCGCGCCCGGATGTGCTCGGTCTCGCGGTGGTGCTCGTAGAAGCGCGCGATGTCGGAGTGCGAGATGTCGATCTCGCTGTGCCCGTGGGTCATCCACTCCGCGACCGCTCGGCCGACGCCCGGACCCTCCTTGATCCACACCGCCGCCGCCGACCAGAGCCCCCGCACCTCGGGCGTCTCACCGAGGACCGGCCACCCGTCGGGCGTCAGCGACAGCAGGCCGTTGATGGCGTACCGGATCTCGGCACCCTCCGCGCCGAGCAGGTCCGGCATCAGCTCGAAGGCCTGCTCCAGCTGCGGGTCGAAGTCGTCCTCGGTGAACGGCAGCTCGGTGGGCGACAGCTTCGAGGCCTCGATCGACGGGATCTCGTCGGCGTCCATCAGGATCGGCCGGTGCGCGTAGGACCCGACCTCCATGTCGGCGCCGTGCTGCCGCTCGTAACAGAACGTGTCCATGTCGCGCACGATCGGGATGGTGATCTCGCCCTCGAGCCCGGCGAGCTGTGGGCAGGGGCCGACGGAGATCATCTGGTGCACGGCGGGCGTCAGCGGGATGTGCGCGCCGGCCATCTTTGCGATCCGGGGGCTCCACACGCCGCACGCGATCACCACGGTCTCGGTCTCGATGTCGCCGCCGGACGTCCGGACGCGTGCGATCCGCCCCTCCTCGACGTCCATCCCCTCGACCTCGACGTTGGGTACGACGGTCAGCGCGCCGAGCTCCATCGCTCGCTCGCGCATGATCGTGCCGGCCCGCAGCGAGTCCACGACGCCGACCGACGGCGTCCAGAACGCGCCGATGATCTGGTCGGTCTCGATGAACGGGACCTTCTCCTTGACCTGCTCGGGCGTCACGAGCTCGGCCTCGATGCCCCATGCCTTGGCGCTGGACATCCGGCGACGCAGCTCCTCCATCCGCTCCTCGGTGCGCGCGACCTCGAAGCCGCCGGGCTCGAGGTGGACACCCATCTCCTTGTACTGCGCCACGGAGTCGAGGGTCAGGTCGGTGATCTCCCGGGAGTGGTCCACCGGGAAGATGAAGTTGGAGGCGTGGCCCGTCGACCCACCGGGGTTCGGCAGCGGCCCCTTGTCGATCTGCACGATGTCACGCCAGCCCAGCCGGGCCAGGTGGTAGACGAGGCTGTTGCCGACGATGCCGG
>CAWCRX010000004.1:0-126202 GCA_963798055.1 uncultured Actinomycetota bacterium | reverse complement strand
GTCGGCGCCCCGTCGTACGCTCGTCGTCATGCGTCCCGTCACCGACCTCGAGCGTCGTGTCGCCCCGTTCGAGGTGATCTCCGACTACGTGCCCTCGGGCGACCAGCCCACGGCCATCGCCGAGATCACCAAGCGGCTCCAGGGCGGCGAGCAGGACATCGTGCTCCTCGGCGCGACCGGCACCGGCAAGACCGCGTCGGTGGCGTGGGTCGCCGAGCAGGTGCAGCGGCCGATCCTGGTGATGCAGCCCAACAAGACCCTGGCCGCGCAGTTCGCCAACGAGATGCGGGAGCTCTGCCCCAACAACGCGGTGGAGTACTTCGTCTCCTACTACGACTACTACCAGCCCGAGGCCTACCTCCCGCAGACCGACACCTACATCGAGAAGGACTCCTCGATCAACGAGGAGGTCGAGCGGCTGCGGCACTCGACCACCAACTCGCTGCTCACCCGGCGCGACGTGATCGTGGTGTCCAGCGTGTCGTGCATCTACGGCCTGGGCACCCCGCAGGAGTACGTCGACCGGATGGTCCGGCTCAAGGTGGGCCAGGAGCACGACCGGGACGCGATCCTGCGCCGGCTGGTCGAGATCCAGTACACCCGCAACGACATGACGTTCACGCGCGGCACCTTCCGGGTCCGCGGTGACACCCTGGAAGTGTTCCCGGTCTACGAGGAGCTCGCGGTCCGGATCGAGTTCTTCGGCGACGAGATCGAGCGGTTGATGACCCTGCACCCCGTCACCGGCGAGGTGCTCACCGAGGACCAGGAGCTCTACATCTTCCCGGCCAGCCACTACGTCGCCGGCCACGACCGCATGGAGCGGGCGATCAAGGGGATCGAGGCCGAGCTCGATGACCAGCTCGCGACGTTCGAGCGGCAGGGCAAGCTGCTCGAGGCCCAGCGGCTGCGGATGCGCACGACGTACGACGTGGAGATGATGCGCCAGGTCGGCTCGTGTGCCGGGATCGAGAACTACTCGATGCACATCGACGGGCGCAGCCGCGGCTCGGCGCCCAACTGCCTGCTCGACTACTTCCCCGAGGACTTCCTGCTGGTCGTCGACGAGTCCCACGTCACCGTGCCGCAGATCGGCGGGATGTACGAAGGCGACATGTCGCGCAAGCGCAACCTCGTCGACCACGGCTTCCGGCTGCCCAGCGCGATGGACAACCGGCCGCTGCGGTGGGAGGAGTTCCTCGACCGGATCGGCCAGACGATCTACCTGTCGGCGACACCGGGCAACTACGAGCTCGACAAGGTCGGCGGCGACGTCGTCGAGCAGATCATCCGGCCGACCGGGCTGATCGACCCCGAGGTCGTGGTGAAGCCGACGAAGGGCCAGATCGACGACCTGATCCACGAGATCCGGCTGCGCACCGACAAGAGCGAGCGGGTCCTGGTCACCACGCTGACCAAGAAGATGTCCGAGGACCTCACCGACTACCTCCTCGACGCCGGCGTGCGGACCCGCTACCTGCACTCCGAGGTCGACACCCTGAAGCGGATCGAGCTGCTGCGCGACCTGCGGCTGGGCGACTACGACGTGCTGGTCGGCATCAACCTGCTGCGCGAGGGCCTCGACCTCCCCGAGGTCTCGCTGGTCTCGATCCTGGACGCCGACAAGGAGGGCTTCCTGCGCTCCGACAAGTCGCTGATCCAGACGATCGGCCGCGCGGCCCGCAACGTGTCCGGCCAGGTGCACATGTACGCCGACCGGATCACGCCCTCGATGGAGTCCGCGATCGACGAGACCAACCGCCGCCGCGCCAAGCAGGTCGCCTACAACACCGCCCACGGCATCGACCCGACCCCGCTGCGCAAGAAGATCGCCGACATCACCGAGATGCTCGCCCGCGAGGACGAGAACACCCAGGAGCTGCTGCAGACCTGGCAGCACCTGGATCCGAAGTCCAAGAAGGCGCCGGTCCCGGGGCTGTCGAAGATCAAGAACGACACCA
The DNA here is from genome assembly GCA_963798055.1 of uncultured Actinomycetota bacterium. Taxonomy (GTDB): domain Bacteria; phylum Actinomycetota; class Actinomycetes; order Propionibacteriales; family Nocardioidaceae; genus Nocardioides. The sequence goes on along the minus strand of CAWCRX010000004.1, from coordinate 124,241 downwards.
TCGGCGTCCACGCCGCCGACCTGGCCGGGCTGCCGAGCGCCGAGCTGGCCGAGCTGATCCAGCAGCTGACCGACCAGATGAAGGGCGCCGCCGCCGAGCTGCAGTTCGAGCTCGCGGCCCGGCTCCGCGACGAGATCAGCGACCTCAAGAAGGAGCTCCGGCAGATGATGGAGGCCGGAGTCCGCTGACCGTCTAGTGCGGCACTAGCGTGCTGGGGTGAGCGCATCCCCTCCGACCGCCTCGCGGCTGTGGACGGTCTGGGCGGTCGGGCTGCTCGTCTACATGCTCGCGGTGTTCCACCGGTCCGTCGCTCGCGGTGGCCGGACTCGCGGCCGGCGAGCGCTTCGACATCACCGCCTCCCAGCTGGCGACGTTCACGATGCTGCAGCTGCTCGTCTATGCCGCCATGCAGATCCCCGTGGGACTGCTCGTCGACCGGTTCGGGTCGCGCAGCGTGATGCTCACCGGCACCCTGACGCTGGCCGTGGCTCAGGCCGGGTTCGCGCTGGCGGAGACCTACCCGCTCGCGGTCCTCGCGCGGGTGTTCATCGGCGTCGGCGACGCCCTCACGTTCATCTGCGTGCTGCGGCTGGTGAGCCGGTGGTTCCCCACGCGCCGGATCCCGATCGTCACCCAGCTGACCGGAACCCTGGGCCAGCTCGGCGCCGTGGGCGCCGCGGTGCCGATGACCTGGGCGCTGGGGCACTGGGGGTGGACGCCGGCGTACCTGACGGCGGCCGGGCTGGGCATCGTCATGGCCGCCGTGCTCACGGTGGTGGTCGACGACTCACCCGACACGCGCCACCTCCGCGGTCCCCGGATGTCCGTCCGTGCGGTCCGGGCGAGCCTCGCGGCCTCCTGGTCGCATCCGGGCACCCGGCTCGGCTTCTGGATGCATTTCACCACCCAGTTCAGCGCGACGACGCTCTCCTTGCTGTGGGGCTATCCCTTCCTGGTCCGTGGCGAAGGTCGCTCGTCGCACACTGCGGGACTCCTGCTGACGCTGATGATCGTGGCCGTGATGCTCAGCGGCCCGGTGCTCGGCTGGCTGGTCGGACGACACCCGTGGCACCGCTCGACCACCGTCCTCACCATCGTCTGGTCCATCGTGCTGGTGTGGACGGCAGTTCTCTGCTGGCCCGGCCCCGCGCCGCTGTGGCTGTTGGTGGTGCTCGTCGTGGTGACCGGGGTCGGCGGGCCGGCCTCCATGATCGGCTTCGACCTCGGCCGCACCTCCAACCCCGCGGAGCGCCTGGCGAGCGCCAGCGGCATCATCAACCAGGCCGGCTTCAGCGCCTCGCTCGTGCTCGTGATCTCGGTGGGGCTGATCCTCGACTGGCGCACCCCGGGCGCGAGCACGGCGTACACACCCGAGGCGTTCCAGTGGGCGATGAGCGCCCAGTACGTCCTCTGGGCGCTTGGCCTCCTCCAGATCTGGCGCTACCGCCGCCGCACTCGCGCGGTGATCAACCGAGCGGAGCTCGAGGCGGGGGCTACGGCCTAGCAGGCGTCCCACCGACGGAGGCGCATCGCTCGCATGCGCCCACCCGCACCTGGCTACCTACGACCATGAGCACCCCTATCGACCTCGGCCGACCTGTGTCCGGCGACGTCATCGAGCTGATCCTCGCCGACCACCGGCTGTTCGAGTCGCTGCTGCGCGACCTGCGTGACAGCTCCGCCGACCGAGATGAGGTACGACGCGCCTTCTCGACGCTGCACGTCGCCCACGCCGAGGCGGAGGAGAAGTACGTCTACCCGAAGCTGCGTCGCAAGGACGCGATCGACGAGGACGAAGAGGAGCACGGGGAGGAGGAGCATGCCGAGGGGCACGAGGCGCTGCTCGCCGTACTGGAACTGAAGGGCACCGACACCCAGGCGTTCGACGATGCCGTCGAGAAGCTGGCCGAGAAGGTCAACCACCACCTCACCGAGGAGGAGCTGACCATCCTCAACCCCGCGAGGGAGGAGGTCGGCGAGCAGGTGCGGGCGGAGCTGGGCGAGCAGTTCGCGAAGGAGCGGAACGCCCAGATCGACGCCGACTGCGGCGGGATCACCAACGTGCGGTCGATCGTCGCCGATGCGAAGCGCGCGGGCCTGCTCGACAACGACGGCGACGACTGGAGGGACTCCTCGGGCCCGCGCATACGCCGGCTCGCGCCCAGCCCGACCAGGCGGGCGACGACGAGGGCGACATAGAAGACGCCGACGACCATCTCCACCATCACCAGTGAACGGGCGTGGTCCTGCACCGGCACGATGTCGGAGAGCCCCAGGCTGGTCAGGGTGGTGAAGGATAGGTACAGGAGCTCGAACCAGGACTGGTCGCTGCCCTCGATGCCGCTGAACGACCCGGGCCAGGCCACCTGCGCGGCGGCGTAGATGTAGGCGAAGGCCCAGGCGACCACCGTGAACGCGGCTCCGGTGGCGTAGAGCTCGTCGCGAGTGACCTTCTCGTCGTGGAACAGGTACCGCACCATCGCGTAGGAGACGAAGAAGTAGAACGGCACGTGGAACGCCGCCGAGAGCACCACGATCCAGTCGACGTCGGGGTCGAGGGCCTCCAGGATCGTGAACACCATCGCCGGGCCGCCGAAGGTGACGGCGACCCAGCTCAGTGCCGGCGTACGCCGGACCGCCCAGACCGCGATCAGCACGACCGCCATCTGCACCACACCGACCACCGCCCGGCCGGCCACGCTGCTGTCGAAGAACGGATAGGCGAGCACCACCACGAGCTGGGCGAACAGCAGCACCGCCGACGGATGCCCCCGCAGCGCCCCGATCCGGCTCATGAGTCCTCGTCCCGGTCGATGCGGCCGTCGGCGTACGCGGCCGTGAGCATGGAGCGCACCAGGTCCCGGTCGCGGTCCGCGGCCCGCAGGTGGGCGGTTCCGGGGTTCCGCGGATCGTGGGTGAAGTCCTGCCACGCCGGCTCGGCGTCACTCATCGTCCACTCCCGCCCGCATCGGGCAATCCTAGGGAGTGGCAGGCGTCACTCCGGGGGGCTCCGCGCGTTGATCCATCCGGGGAGTGGATCGGGACACGCCCTAAGACACGTCTCGTGGACGAAAACAAGAACACGTTCTATTGTGTGGCAACCGTCGCACTGGGTTTGGGAGGTGACCGATGGGGTTCAGCGCCGTGTCGGTCCTTCGGGGTCCCGGTGAGATAACGGCGATGGTCGTCGAGGTCACCAAGAAGATCTTCACCACGCGGTTCCAGACGCGTGAGTTCATCGAGCAGGCGTGGTTCATCACCAGCGTCACGCTGATGCCCACGATCCTGGTCTCGATCCCGTTCGGCGCGGTCATCTCGCTCCAGGTCGCCAACCTGACCGGACAGCTCGGTGCTGAGTCGTTCGCCGGAGCCACCGCGGTGCTCGCCACGGTGCGAGAAGCGGCGCCCATCGCTGCCGCCATGATCATCGCCGGCGCCGCCGGCTCGGCGATCTGTGCCGACCTTGGCGCCCGCAAGATCCGCGAAGAGATCGATGCCATGGAGGTGCTGGGGGTCGATCCGATCGAGCGACTCGTCGCACCGCGCGTGGTCGCCACCATGTTCGTGGCCATCATGATCAACGGCATCGTGATCGCTGCCGGCATCGGCGGCGGCTACTTCTTCACCGTGATCGTGCAGGGCGGCTCCGCCGGCGCGTTCCTCGCCAACTTCACGGCCCTGGCCTCGCTGCCGGACCTCTACATCGCGATGGTCAAGGCGGCCATCTTCGGCTGGCTGGCCGCGATCGTGGGCTCCTACAAGGGCCTCAACGCCGGTGGCGGACCCAGCGGCGTCGGTCGCGCGGTCAATGAGTCCGTGATCATCGCGTTCATGCTGCTGTTCTTCCTGAACGCCGTGATCACCGCGATCTACTTCCAGGTCGTTCCTCCGGTGGGGCTCTGATGGCCACCGTCACGGAGATCGCCAACAACGCGGTGCAGTCGCAGCGCCGTTCGGTCGAGCGGTACGGCGACCAGCTGCTGTTCTTCGGCAAGGCGCTGTACGCGATCCCCTCGACCATCAAGCGCTACCCGCGCGAGATCATGACGACGCTCGGGGAGATCACCTTCGGCGCCGGCGGCCTCAGCCTGATCGCGGGCTCGGTCGGCGTGATCGCGTTCATGTCGTTCTTCGCCGGTACCGAGGTCGGCATCCAGGGCTACGCGTCCCTGAGCCAGATCGGCGTCGCGAAGTTCAGCGCCTTCATCTCGGCGTACTTCAACACGCGTGAGGTGGCGCCGCTGGTATCGGCGATCGCCCTGGCCGCAACGGTGGGCTGCGGCTACACCGCCAGGCTCGGCGCGATGCGGATCTCCGAGGAGATCGACGCGCTCGAGGTGATGGGGGTCCCGTCCCTGCCGTACCTCGTCACCACTCGCATGATCGCGGCGTTCATCGCGGTGATCCCGCTCTACATCGTGGCCCTGTCGGCGTCGTACCTCTCCCCGCGGCTGATCGTCACCTATATCTACGGACAGTCACCAGGCACCTACGACCATTACTTCCTGCAGTTCCTGCCACCGATCGACATGCTCTGGTCGTTCTTCAAGCTGCTCTTCCTGGCGGTAGCGGTCATCCTGATCCACTGCTACTACGGGTACACCGCCTCGGGTGGCCCGGCCGGCGTGGGCCGCGCAGTGGGCCGGGCGATCCGGACCAGCATCGTCACGATCGTGGTGGCCGACTTCTTCCTCAGCTTCGCGATCTGGGGATCCACGACCACAGTCAGGATCACGGGCTGATGTTGGTCAACATCCACCACGACAACGCTCGTGAGCACAACCGGCTGCTGATCGCCGGCGATCGCGTCGATCGTGGCGATCGCGGTGCTCGTGTGGCTCTCCATCGCCATCTACAACAAGGACTTCGCCCGGGTCACGATGGTGACCGTCAAGGCCGACCGGGCCGGCCTCCAGCTGGCGAAGTTCGGCGACGTGCGGGTCAACGGCGCGCTCGTCGGCCAGGTCCGCGAGGTCAACCAGGACGGTGAGCAGGCCGAGATCAAGATCGCCCTCGACCCCTCGGCCGCGGAGAAGATCCCGTCGAACGTCTCCGTCGAGATCCTCCCGACCACCCTGTTCGGGCAGAAGTTCGTGTCGCTGGTGCGTCCCGAGACGCCCTCGGGGGAGCCGTTGGAGGATGGTGCGGTCATCCCGGCGGACCGGGTCGAGACGAACGTCGAGCTGAGCAAGGTCCTGTCCGACCTGTTCCCGCTGCTGCGTGCCGTCCAGCCCGCCGACCTGAACGCGACCCTCAACGCCCTGGCCACCGCACTCGAGGGGCGTGGCGAGCAGCTCGGTGAGACGGCGGACGACCTCGGCCAGTACCTCGACGCCATCGACGACGAGCTGCCGACCCTGCGCGAGGACCTCGTGGAGCTGGCGGAGGTGGCGGACGCGTACGACGTCGCGGCCCCCGACCTGCTCGACGTACTCGACAACGTCACGGTCACCAGCAAGACGATCGTGGAGAAGCGCCAGGAGCTCGACGTCTTCTTCTCGGACCTCGGCGGGCTCGCCGACACCTCGACCCGGATCCTCCGCGACAACGAGCAGAACCTCGTGCGCGTCGGCCAGGTCACCGAGCCGGTGCTCTCCTTGCTCGCGGACTACTCGCCCGAGTTCCCCTGCCTGCTCAAGGGAGCGGCGAACTACGCCCCGATCCTCTCCAGGACGTTCGAGGGCGACTGGGTCAAGCAGTACATCGAGTTCTTCAACCCCCAGTGGCGGGTGTTCGACGAGCGGGACAAGCCGGTCTACGGCGAGGTCGGCCACGGCCCGTGGTGTGCCGGGCTGCCGAAGTTCACGGTGCCCGGGAAGCACTACTCGTTCGACCAGGGCAGTGACCTGGACGAGAACCTGCCGCGTAGCCCGGTCCCGAACTTCGGGGTGTTCCCGCCCGACTGGCTGAACCTCACGAGCGGGTACGCCGGCACCGACACCGAGAAGCAGATCGTCAACGCGATGCTCTCCTCGGACTCCGGCAAGGCGGCGACGGACTACGGCTCACTCGGGTCGCTGCTCTACGGTCCCGTGGTCCGCGAAGGCGAGGTCCGGGGATGAGCCAGCGCTCCGTGGACACGACCCTGCTGCGCCGCCGCAACGCGGTGACGATCAGCGCCGGCATCAAGCTCGGCATCTTCACCCTGGTCTCGATCCTGGTCACCGGCCTGCTCGCGGTGATCATGGGCAACATCGGGCTGGGCGGCTCCCGCGAGTACAACGCGATCTTCGCCAACGCCAGCAACCTCCAGGAGGGCGACGACGTCCGGGTCGCGGGCGTCAACGTCGGCGAGGTGTCGTCGGTCGAGCACTACGACCGGACGATGGCCAAGATCACCTTCCAGGTCGACACCGGCGTCAAGCTGACCACCGCGTCCACTGCCGAGATCCGGTTCCTCAACCTGATCGGCGACCGCTACCTGGCCCTGGGCGAGGGCGACGCCGACGGCGCCGAGACGCTCGACGAGGGCGACACCATCCCGGTGGCGCAGACCAGCCCATCCCTCGATCTGACCGTGCTGTTCAACGGCTTCAAGCCGCTGTTCCAGGCGCTGGCTCCCGACCAGGTCAACGAGCTGAGCATGAACCTCGTGCAGGTGCTGCAGGGTGAGGGCGGCACGGTCCGCGGGCTGCTCGAGCACACCGCCTCGCTCACCTCTACGCTCGCCGACCGGGACGAGCTGATCGGCGAGGTGGTCACCAACCTCAGTGAGACTCTCGACACCGTCAACCAACGGCACGAGCAGCTCAGCTCGCTCGTGGTGGAGCTCAAGGACTGGATGCAGCAGCTCGCCGCCGACCGCGAGACCATCGGTTCGTCGCTGGGCAACATCTCGGCACTGACCGAGACCGTCGCCGACCTGATCAAGCGCGGCCGACCGCTGCTGAAGAAGGACATCGTGGCGCTCCGCGACCTCGCCAGGCTGCTCAACAAGCCAGGCCAGCGGGCTGAACTCGTCGACCTGCTGAACCGGATGCCCGAGGTGATGGCGGACCAGACCCGCACCGGCACGTACGGCGCCTGGTACCAGTACTACATCTGCGGCATCTCGGCCCGGATCCGGCTGCCGCTGGTCGGCAAGATCCCGATCATCAAGACGATCCAGAACTACATCGAGACGTTCAACATCAAGTCCAACGCGGAAAGGTGTCAGCGCTGATGGCCGCCCGCAGCGACGACGCCCGGATCATCCGCCTCGGCGCGATCACCCTCGTGGTGCTCGCGCTGGTCTCGGCGGCCACCTTCAACCTGTCGAAGTTCCCGGGCTTCCGCGGGACGACGTACTACGCGGAGTTCAGCGACGCGAGCGGCATCCACAAGGGCAACCTGGTCCAGGTGGGCGGGATCCGGGTCGGCCGGGTCACCGACGTCACCCTGGAGGACGCCAAGGTCCTGGTGAAGTTCGAGGTCGACGGAGACGTCGACTTCGGCAAGGACAGCCAGGCGTCGATCGAGGTCTACAACCTGCTGGGGGAGAAGTACCTCGAGCTGACGCCGGCCGGAGAAGGACAGTTCGCGGAGGACGCGACCATTCCGGTGGAGCGCACCGAGTCGGCCTACGACATCGTGGAGGTCCTGGGAGACCTGACCACGACCACCGAGGACATCGACACCCATCAGCTCTCCGAGGCACTGGACGTGGTGGCGGGCACGCTGGACGAGTCAGCCCCCGAGATCGAGGCCGCCTTCGACGGCATCGCCCGGCTGTCGGAGTCCGTCGCCTCCCGCGACGAGCAGATCCAGACGCTGCTCGACAGCTCGTCCGAGGTGACCGGGGTGCTCGAGGAGCGCAGCGACGACATCGTCAGCCTGCTGCGCGACGGCGATCTCGTCTTCAAGGAGCTGCAGAAGCGCAAGCAGGCGGTGCACACCCTTCTCGTCAACGCCAGGTCGCTGGCCATCGAGCTCAAGGGTGTGGCCACCGACAACCAGGCACAGATCGGCCCCGCGCTGGCGGAGGTCGACGACCTCCTCGACGTCCTGGTGGAGCGGAAGGACCAGCTCAAGGCCACGCTGCACCAGCTCGGTCCCTACGTGGAGATCCTGACCAACATCATCGGCACCGGCCCCTGGTTCGACGCGATGGCGATCAACCTCGCCACTCTTCCGGTCGAGCTGCGCCCCGGTGTGCCGGAGTTCTCTGTCGGGAATCCGGGGTGATGGCGACATGATCGACTTCCTGAAGGGGCTGGAGCGCCGCGTCGTGCTTCTCGTCGTCGTGCTCCTGGGGCTGACCGCGATCCTCACCGTCGTCGTCACGCCGTCGGACACGCGATCCGTGACCGCCCACTTCCCGCGCGCCGTCAGCGTCTACGAGGGCACCGAGGTGCGGATCCTCGGCGTCAAGGTCGGCACGGTCACCGCAGTGATCCCGGAAGGCAACTCCGTCCGCGTCGAGATGGAGTACGACGCCAAGTACGACGTGCCTGCGGACGCCCAGGCGGTGATCGTCACGCCGACGCTGGTGGCGGACCGGTTCGTGCAGCTCACGCCGGTCTACGAGGGCGGCGAGAAGCTGAAGGACGACGCGGAGATCGCGTTGCCCGACACCGGCGTCCCCGTCGAGCTGGACCGCATCTACAGCGGACTGCAAACGCTGACCCGGGCCCTCGGGCCCAACGGCGTCAATGCCGACGGCACTCTCGACCACTTCCTGAGGACGGCCCGCAACGCGTTCGAGGGCCAGGGCGCCGCGGGCAACGACATGCTGCGCAAGCTCTCGGCCGCGGTGGAGACCTTCGGCGAAGGCGCCGGGCCGCTGTTCGAGACGGTCACCAGCCTCGCCGAGTTCACGACGAAGCTGGCCGACAACGACAAGCTGGTCCGCGCGTTCATGCGAGACCTGTCCGCTGTCTCGGAGACGCTGGCGGCCGAGAGCAACGAGCTCCAGGCGGCGGTCGCCGCGGTGGCGGACGCGGTCGGCAGCGTCGAGGGCTTCGTCCGGAACAACCGGGACGCACTGGTCAAGGACGTCCGCAGCCTGACGACCGTGATGGCGACGATCAACTCCGAGAAGGACAACCTGGACACGGCGCTCCGGGTCGCCCCGCTGGCGATGTCGAACCTGAAGATGAGCTTCGACCCCTACAGCGGCAGCCAGAACTCGCGGATCGGCATCGGCGGCAACCTCTGGACCGCCGACGCGCTGGTCTGCGGCATCGTCCAGCAGATCCCGTCGATGCCGAGGGCACTCAAGGACACCGCCTGCGACCTGTTCGCCCAGCTGATCCGGCCGCTGACCACGAAGCTGCCGTTCTTCCCGCCGGAGTACAAGAGCTACATCCCTTCGGACACCAAGAAGGGTCTGAGGATGCCGACGACGCCGCAGGTCGAGTACCTCTCCGAGGACGACCCGTCGATGACCAAGCTCCTCGGAGGTGTGTCATGAGGCGCTGGGTCCGCGGGGTCGCCGCGACCGTCGCCGGCGCGCTGCTGCTGGCCGGGTGCGGCTTCGACGGCGCCTACGACCTGCCGCTGCCCGGCCACGCGGTCGACGAGGACGAGGCCTTCGAGATCACCGCCGAGTTCGAAGACGTGCTCAACGTCGTACCCCGCTCGCCGGTGATGGTCGACGACGTCGTCGTCGGCGAGGTCACGGAGGTCGACCGGGTCGGCTGGCACGCCCGAGTGACGATGCTGGTCAAGAAGAACGTCGTGCTGCCGGACAACGCGATCGCCGAGATCCGCCAGGTCTCGCTGCTGGGGGAGAAGTACGTCGCCCTCGTGCCGCCCACGACCGAGGAGTCGTCCGACGAGCGGCTCGGTGACGGCGACACGATCTCGCTGGCCGACACCGGTCGCAACCCCGAGGTCGAAGAGGTCCTGGGTGCGCTGTCGTTCCTGCTCAGCGGCGGCGGGGTCGCCCAGCTCGGCACGATCACCCGTGAGGCCAACCTGGTGATGTCCGGCCGGGAGGACCGGCTCCGCGCGATGCTCGGCTCCCTCGAGGGTGTCGTCAGCACCCTGGACGAGCAGAAGACCGACATCATCCACGCGCTGGAGTCCCTCAACAACCTCGCGTCGACGCTCAATGAGGAGAAGGACACCATCGGCGAGGCGCTGGACGCGGTCGGGCCTGCCGTCGAGGTCCTCTCCGACCAGCATGACGAGCTGATCGGCATGCTCGCGTCGCTCGACCGGCTGGGGGAGGTCGGCACTCGCGTGATCAACGCGAGCAAGGAGGACATCCTCTCCATGCTGGACGACCTGGCTCCGATCCTGAACGGACTGGAGGGCGCCGGCCAGAAGCTGGCGCCAGGCGTCAACCTGCTGGTGAGCTTCCCGTTCCCGAAGGCCGCCAACTCGATCGTCCAGGGCGACTACGCCGACACGATCGCGCGCGTCGAGATCGACTTCGCCAACCTCTACAAGGGTGTGGGGCTGCCCGACATCCAGCTGCCCGATCCGGGCGAGGTACTCGACCAGGTCGGCCGCTGCCTGCGCAGCGGAAGCATCACCAGCGCCGCCTGCCGCAAGGTGCTGGACTCGGTCAACCTGCTCAAGGACCTGAAGAAGCAGTGCAAGCAGAAGATCAACCGCGACAACATCGTCTGCCAGATCGTCAACGCCGTGCCCGACCTGGGTGATCTGCTCGGTGGTCTGCTCGGCGACACGCTCGACGGGTTCACCGCCGGGATGAACGGGCTCTCCCGAGGACTGGCCGGCCCCGCGACGTACTCCGACGATCCGAGCATGGGCCAGCTGCTGGGAGGTGTGGCATGAGTCGCAACCTCCGGCTCCGACTGATCGCGTTCGTCATTCTGAGCGCAGTGGGCATCACCTACGTCACCGCGACCTACCTCGGTCTCGTCGACCGGGTGACCGGCCGCAACATCACGGTGACCGCGCACCTGCCCGGGTCCGGTGGCCTGTTCGTGGGGAGCGAGGTCACCTATCGCGGGGTGAAGATCGGCAAGGTCTCGGACGTCGATCCGACCGAGGACGGGATCGAGGTCAAGATCACCCTCGAGCACGACGCGGAGGTGCCCACGGACTCGTCGATCTCGGTGCACAACCTCTCGGCGGTCGGTGAGCAGTACCTCGACTTCCAGCCTTCGGACGAGGACCCGCCGTACGCCACGGACGGCACCGTCTTCGAGGGCGACGAGTCCTCGCTGCCGACGGACGAGGGCGACCTGCTGGTCGACATGTACGACTTCGTCGGCTCCGTCGACCGCGAGAGCCTCGAGGTCGTGGTGCGCGAGCTGGGCGACATGTTCGGGGACACCGGCGAGGAGCTGCAGACGCTGCTCGACAACGGGACCGCGTTCGTCACCGAAGCCTCCGCACACACGGACGAGACGATCCAGCTGCTCCGGAGCGGCTTGAAGGTGCTGCGCACGCAGAGCGGGGAGCGGGAGAACATCCGCAGCTTCGCCAACGACCTGTCGACGCTCACGCAGTCCCTGCGGAACAGTGACGCCGAGCTCCGTCAGGTCCTCGAAGGCACACCCGGTACGGCGAACGAGCTGCACGCCCTGCTGAAGGATCTCGAGCCGACCCTGCCGACGTTGCTCAGCGACCTCGTCTCCGTCGACCAGGTCGTGTCCAGCTACCTCCCCGGCCTGGAGCAGCTCCTGGTCATCTACCCGGCGATCATCGCCGGTGGCCCGACGGGCAGTACCCGCGATGGCTGGGGGCACATCAACCTGCAGTTCGACTACAGCGTGCCGCCGTGCACCAAAGGTTTCCGGCCGCCGAGCGAGTGGCGCTCGCCGTACGACACCACCGACGCGCCCTACTACCCGGCCGAGTGCCTCTCCCCGGCCCCCTTCGAGGCGCGCGGGTCGAAGGCGGCGCCTCCTGGGACCGGGCCGAACGCCTCGCCCCCGCGTGTCTACAGTGGCTCCTACGATCCGGCCACCGGGCGGGTTCCTGGCCTCGTCGACGCCAACGGCAACCCGGTCGAGTTCGAGCAGCCGGCCAACCTGTCTGTGCTGGGAGACGACGCGTGGAAGTGGATGCTGGTCGGGCCGGTGGCGAGCCGGTGACCCCGGAGCCTCCCTCCAGCGAAGACTCCCGGGTCGGCCTCAACATCACCCTCTGGGTGGTGGTGATCCTGTGCGGCGCCCTCGCGATCACGGGTGGTTGGTGGAACATCAACAAGGAGAACGAGGATCCACCGGTGAGCTCGACCTCCAAGGCGGGCGAGAAGGTCGGGGACGCACAGATCCAGGCGCTACCGCTGGCCGACGACGCCGAGCAGGAGCGGACGGCTGCGGTGATCGACGCGGCGACGAAGATGGCCAACGCGTTCCTCAACCTCGACTACCAGGACGTCGACGCCTCGGCCGAGGCCGTGCTGTCGTTGGCGACGGGCGCATTCCGGACCCAGTACCAGCAGTCCACGGAGGGTCTGGAGAAGGTGGCGAAGCGGGCCAAGTCGGTGCAGACCGGAGAGGTGGTCTGGGCCGGCGTGGTTGCCGTCGACGACGACTCCGCCACCGTGATCGTCGCCAGCAGCGGGAGCGTGTCCAACACGACCACGAAGCAGAAGGCGGTGCCCCGGTCCTACCGGCTGCAGCTGGACCTGACCCTCGAGGACGGCCAGTGGCTGACCCGCGACCTGCAGTTCGTGGCCTGAGGAGACATCGATGACGCCTCCCACGCCGCCGCGCACTCCCAAGAAGAGCTCCCGTGCCGCCACCCCGCGTCCACGGCGGATCGCGGGCGAACGCCCGGAACCGACCGAGGAGTCGGTGGAGGCTCCCGAAGCCGAGGTCGAGCCCGACGTTCCACACGAGCCGCCGCCCGACGACTCCTGGCCGGTCGAAGGACCCGAGGACGACGCCGGAGCCTCGGTCTTCAGCAGCCCCAGGCTCACCAAGATCCTGCTGCGGGTCGCAGCCGTGCTCGCGGTGATCCTGATCGCGGAGGCCGCGTGGGCGGTGATCCGCGAGATGTCGGAGGACGATCCGCCCAAGCAGGCCCCGGTCGCCGAGGGCGCCATCGCGGTCCCCGAGGGCCGTCCGGTGCTGCCGACCGAGCTTGTCGTCCAGGAGGGCGTCGAGGCCGCCTCCAAGGCCGTCCAGACGCTGGTGGCCCGGACCTTCAGCGACTACGACGCCGAGGTGGAAGCCGCCCTCGAGCTGCTGACCCCGACGTTCGCGGAGGAGTACACAGAGACCACCGACGATGTCCGCGACGAGTTCATCGCCAGTAAGACCACCGTCGATGTCCGCGTGACCGCCCAGGGCGTCGTCCGGGCCAATGACACCGAGTTGCAAGCCTTGGTGTTCCTCGATCAGTACGTCGTCCGCAACGAGGGCAAGGACCCGAAGACGTCGCGCACGGCCTACCGGGCGCTGCTCACGATGGTGAACACCGACGACGGGTGGCTGGTCGAGGACCTGCAGACCGAGTAGACTAGAACACGTTCCAGTTTCGTTGCCGCTCCGCTGCGGCGATTCGGTTGAGCGTGGACCTCTAGTTGGGAAGGATCGCGGGCGTGACCCCTCTTTCCCACGAGTGCGACCTCCTGATCATCGGCGCCGGCCCCACGGGCCTCTTCGCGGCCTACTACGCCGGCTTCCGCGGACACCGGGTGGTGGTCGTCGACTCGCTGCCGGAGCTGGGTGGCCAGATCACCGCGATGTACCCCGAGAAGCAGATCTTCGACGTCGCCGGGTTCCCCTCCGTCAAGGGCCGCGACCTCGTCGACGGGCTGGTGGAGCAGGCGGCCACCGGCGACCCGACCTACGTGCTCGACCGGACCGCGTCGACGCTCGCGTGCGATGACGACGGGGTCACCGTGGGGCTCGACGACGGGAGCTCCGTCCGAGCCGGAGCCGTGCTGATCACCGCGGGCATCGGCAAGTTCAGCCCACGGCCGCTCCCGGCCGGCGAGGGCTGGCTGGGACGCGGGATGGAGTTCTTCGTGCCCAGCTTCGCGCCGTACGCCGGCAAGGACGTCGTGATCGTCGGCGGCGGCGACAGCGCGTTCGACTGGGCGATGCACCTCGAGCCGATCGCGAAGAGCGTGGCACTGGTGCACCGCCGCGACGCGTTCCGCGCGCACGAGCGCACCGTCCAGCAGGTGAAGGACTCCTCGGTCGAGATCATCACCAAGGCGCAGGTGACCGCGCTGAACGGCGACGACCAGCTCGAGTCGGTCGAGATCACGGTCGGCGACGAGAAGAGCATCCGGCCTGCGCAGGCGGTGGTGGCCGCGCTGGGGTTCATCGCCGACCTCGGGCCGCTGCAGGAGTGGGGCATCGAGGTCGAGAAGCGCCACGTGGTGGTCGGCCCGTCGATGCAGACCAGCCTGCCGCGGGTCTTCGCCGCCGGCGACATCACGGAGTACCCCGGCAAGGTGCGGCTGATCGCCGTCGGCTTCGGCGAGGCCGCGACCGCGGTCAACAACGCCACCGTCGCGATCGACCCCTCCGCCAAGGTGTTCCCCGGCCATTCGTCGGACGCCTGAGATGGCGAGCGGGCGCGACGCGGTCAAGCTGACCGAGCAGGAGGTCCAGGACCTGCTGGCCGAGAACATCAAGGTGCAGGTCGCGAGCGTCGGCCCGGACGGCGTACCCCACCTCAGCACGCTGTTCTACATCGTCCGCGACGGGCGGATCGCGTTCTGGACCTACGCCCGGAGTCAGAAGATCGTGAACCTCGAGCGCGATCCGCGGGTGAGCGCGCTGGTCGAGGACGGCACCGACTACTTCGAGCTGCGAGGCGTCTCGATCACCGGGCGCGCGGAGATCATTCGCGACTACGACGCGATCTACTCGATCGGCTCCGAGGTCGCGACCGCGATGGTGAACGCCGAGTCCTTCGAGGCGCTCGGGGACATCGGCCGTGAGGCCGTGGAGAAGCAGGCCCAGAAGCGGGTCGCCGTGATCGTGCATCCGGACAAAGTGGCCAGCTGGGATCACAGAAAGATGGTGTGAGAGAGATGAAGATCAAGGTCGACTTCGACCTGTGCGAGTCCAATGCGCTCTGCGAGGCGATCGCCCCCGACGTTTTCGAGCTGGACGACGACGACTATCTCCAGCTGAAGACCGAGGAGACGACGGACGAGAACATCGCCGACGTACGACGGGCGGTCGCGTCCTGCCCGAGAGCCGCCATCTCCATCGAGGGTGATTCGTGAACGACCTTTCCCTCGACGGGCGCGTCGCGATCGTGACCGGGGCCGGAGCCGGTCTCGGGCGCGCCGAAGCCGTGGCGCTGGCCGACGCCGGTGCCGCGTCGTGCTCAACGACCTCCCGGGCGCAGCCGACGAGGCAGCCGACGAGATCACCTCGCGCGGCGGCCGGGTGGCCGTCGTGGAGGGTGACGTGGGGGAGCGGGCCACCGCCGACGCGATGGTCGCCGCCGCCGTCGAGCTCGGATCGCTCGACATCGTCGTCAACAACGCGGGGATGACCCGGGACCGGATGCTCTTCAACCTCTCCGACGAGGAGTGGGACGACGTGATCCGGGTGCACCTGCGCGGCCACTTCCTGCTCTCGCGCAACGCCGCGGCGTACTGGCGGGGCAAGTCGAAGGAGACCGAGACCCCCGTCTACGGCCGCGTGATCAACACGGCGTCCGAGGCGTTCCTGGGCGGTTCGCCGGGTCAGGCCAACTACGCGGCGGCCAAGGCCGGGATCGCGGCACTCACGCTCTCGACGGCCCGTGGCCTCGGGAAGATCGGCGTACGTGCCAACGCGATCTGCCCGCGGGCCCGGACCGCGATGACCGCGCAGGTCTTCGGCGATGACGAGTCCGGTCTCGAGGTCGACCCCTACTCGCCCGAGCACGTCGCGCCGCTCGTGGCCTACCTGGCCTCCCCGGCGGCCGAGTCGATCACCGGACAGGTCTTCGTCGTCTACGGCGGGATGGTCGCCCTGGTGGCGGCGCCGGTCGTCGAGCAGCGGTTCGACAAGTCCGGCACGACCTGGACGCTGGACGATCTCGACAAGCAGCTCGGCGGCTACTTCGACGGCCGCGACCCGGGCCGTGGCTTCGCGGCCGACTCGATCATGCAGCTCTCTATCTAGAAGGATCAGCAATGGGCAGGTTGGACAACAAGGTCGCGATCGTCACCGGCGGCGCGCAGGGGCAGGGCGCGGGCATCGTCCGTTCGTTCGTCGCCGAGGGCGCGAAGGTCGCGATCGCCGACGTGGCCAAGGAAGAGGGCCAGGCACTGGCCGACGAGCTCGGGTCGAATGCCCACTTCGTCCACCACGACGTGAGCGACGAGGCCTCCTGGGCCTCGCTGGTCGAGGACACCAACCAGCGGTGGGGTCCGGTCAACGTGCTCGCCAACAACGCGGGCATCCTGCGCTTCGGCGAGATCGGCAAGACCCCGCTCGAGGATGTCGAGCTGCTGTTTCGGGTCAACCAGCTCGGCTGTTTCCTCGGCATGCAGGCGGTGGTGCCGACCATGAAGGCGAACGGCGGCGGCTCGATCATCAACGCCTCCTCCGTCGAGGGGCTCGCGGGTATGTCCAGCTGCACGGCGTACGCCGCCACCAAGTGGGCGATCCGCGGGATGACCAAGTGCGCGGCCCACGAGCTCGGCCGCAAGCAGATCCGGGTCAACTCCGTGCACCCCGGCATGATCGACACCCCGATGACCCGTGTGCACGGCGGCGACGCGGCGATGGAGTACGGCGCCAGCAAGATCCCGCTACGGCGCGTGGGCTACCCCGAGGACATCGCGCCGCTGTACGTCTATCTGGCGTCCGACGAGTCGTCGTACGTCAACGGTGCCGAGATCGCGATCGACGGCGGGGTCACCTCGACCCACGCCTTCGGCGGCTAGTACTCCTAGTCGCGCAGGAGCAGCCGGACGGCGGTCTCCATGTGCTGCGCGGTGTCGGCGGCAGTGGAGCGGCCGGTGACCCAGGCGACCAGCGCGGACAGCCAGACGTCGCCGATCACCCTGGCGATGGCGACGTCGTCGTCGGTGACGATCCCGTCGACGCGCTCGGGGTCCATGGCGTGGGTGAGCATGCTGGTCATCAGCATCCCGACGTCGTGGATCTCGGAGGCCACCGATGCGTCCGCGAACATGAACGCGCGGGTGAGCGCCTCGGTGAGGTGCGGGTCGCCCTGGAGGCCACGGGTGGTCTTCTTGAGCACGCTGATCACCCGCTCGGCGGGGGTGTCGCCCGCGACCGGACGGCCCTTCATGGAGGCCTCGGCCTGCTCGAAGGTCCGCCCGAGGGCCGACACCAGCAGGTGGATCTTGGACGGGAAGTAGCGGTAGAGCGTGCCGAGAGCCACATCAGCACGGTCGGCGACGGCCCGCATCTGGACGGCGTCGAAGCCCCCGTCGCGCGCCAGTTGGTACGTCGCGTCGAGGATCCTCTTGCGACGATCGCGCTGGGCCGCGGACCCCAGGTCCTCGACCGCTAGCGAATTGGCGCTGCTCACAAGCACTCCCAAGTTTTTCGACTGCGTCGGTAGGCTATCAACCAGTGGGCCATAATAGGAACACGTTCCACTTCGTCCGGCCCGGCGTGTCAGCGCATCCGGGAAGTGTCCGGATAGCCGACGAGTAGCAAGAAGGGTCGCCCGTGAAGATCGCGATGCTGTCTTACCGCAGCAAGCCTCATTGCGGTGGCCAGGGCATCTACATCCGTCACCTCAGCCGTGAGCTCACCAATCTGGGCCACGAAGTAGAGGTCTTCTCGGGTCAGCCCTACCCCGATCTGGACGCCGGCGTACGCCTGACCAAGGTGCCGAGCCTGGATCTCTACCGCGAGCCGGACCCGTTCCGGGTGCCGAAGCTCCGGGAGTTCCGCGACCTGATCGACGTGGAGGAGTTCGCCACCATGTGCGTGGCCGGCTTCCCCGAGCCGAAGACGTTCTCCAAGCGCGTTTCTCGCATCCTGAAGGAGCGCGCGGGCGAGTTCGACATCGCCCACGACAACCAGGTGCTCGGCACCGGCATGCTCGACATCGAGGGCTACGGGCTGCCGCTGATCACCACGCTGCATCACCCGATCACGTTCGACCGGCGGATCGACCTGAGCCAGACCCGCAACCCGTGGCGCAAGGTCACGCTGCGCCGGTGGTACGGCTTCCTGCGGATGCAGGGCCGGGTGGCTCGCCGCGCGCGACTGATCATGACGCCGTCGGAGGCCTCCAAGCGCGACATCACCAAGGACTTCGGGGTCGACCCGGCCAAGATGCAGGTGATCCTGCTCGGCGTCGACGACGGCTTCGTGCCGCCGACCAAGCCGCGCGTCCCGGGCCGGATCATGGCGATGGCGAGTGCGGACGCTCCGATGAAAGGCATCTCGACCCTGCTGGAGGCGTTCGCCAAGCTGCGCACCGAGCGCGAGGTCGAGCTGATCCTGGTCACCAAGCCCCAGGCCGGCGGCCGCACGGAGCGGCTGATCGACAAGCTGGCGATCGGTGACAGTGTCCAGTTCGCGCACGGCCTGAGCGAGGTCGACCTGGTCGACCTGATGGGGTCGGCCGAGGTGGCCTGTGTGCCGTCCCTCTACGAAGGCTTCTCGCTGCCCACTGCGGAGCTGATGGCCTGTGCCACCCCGCTGGTCGTCTCCCGCGCGGGTGCGATCCCCGAGGTGGTGGGCCCGGACGGCCTGTGCGCCGACCTGGTCACGCCCGGTGACGTCGGCGAGCTGAAGCTGGCGCTGGAGCGGATGCTCGACGACCCCGAGCGCCGGGCCCGGATGGGCGCCGCGGGCAGGCAACGGGTCCAAGAACTGTTCAGTTGGCGCGCGGTGGCCGCGAAGGTCGCGCGTGCGTACGAAGAAGTGATCGAGGAGTACCGGAGCGAGCATGCTGACCGTTGATTTCGACCGGCTCGGGCTGCGCCCCGGCGACCGGGTATTGGACATGGGCTGCGGTGCCGGCCGACACGCGTTCGAGATGTATCGCCGCGGCGGCGACGTGATCGCGTTCGACCAGGACGCCGACGAGCTGGCCGGAGTGCTCGAGCTGTTCGGTGCGATGAAGGAGGCCGGTGAGGTCCCCGAGGGCGCCGCGGCCGACATCAAGGAGGGCGACGCGCTGGAGCTGCCGTTCGCGGACGGTGAGTTCGACCGGGTCGTGGCCGCCGAGATCCTCGAGCACATCCCCGCTGACATCATGGCGATCCGCGAGCTGGTGCGGGTGCTCCGCCCGGGCGGCACCATGGCTGTCTCGGTGCCGCGCTGGCTGCCCGAGATCATCAACTGGAAGCTCTCCGACGACTACCACAACGTCGAGGGCGGCCACATCCGGATCTACACCGACAAGGAGCTGATCGACAAGCTCACCAAGGCCGGTCTGGAGTTCCAGGGCAAGGACTACGCCCACGGCCTGCACTCGCCGTACTGGTGGATCAAGTGCGCGGTCGGGGTCACCAACGACAACCACCCGCTGGCGAAGGCCTACCACCGCCTGCTGGTCTGGGAAATCATGAAGCAGCCGCGCGCCCTGCAGCTCGCGGGCAAGGTGCTCGACCCCTTGATCGGCAAGAGCATGGTCATCTACCTGCGCAAGCCCGGGACCACCCAAGAAAGCAAAGATGACTGAGCTGCACCCGGTAGACCTCGCCAGGATCCCGTACGTCGATGGCGTGCTGACCGCTGCCCAGGTGGCGGAGAGCGCCGCGTCGATCGCGGGCATGCAGGAGCCGTCCGGCGCCATCCCGTGGACCGTGGGCGAGCACGTCGACATCTGGAACCACGTCGAGGCCGCGATGGCGCTGCTGGTCGGGGGTCAGGTCGAGGCCGCCGAGCGGGCCATCGCCTGGATCCCGACGATGCAGCGGGCCGACGGCTCCTGGCCGATGAAGATCGTCGGCGGGGTCGTCGACGACCCGCGCGGCGAGGTCAACATGTCGGCGTACTTCGCGGTCGGCCTCTGGCACCACTGGCTGGTCCGCAGCGACATCGGCTTTGTCCGGCGCTACTGGCCGTCCGTGCGGGCCGGTCTCGACTGGGTGGTCTCGCAGCAGAGCGAGTTCGGCGGGATCAACTGGACGCCGACCGAGTCGTTCTCGCTGCTGGCCGGCTGCTCGAGCATCTACCAGTCGCTGCGAGCAGGAGTCGCGCTCGCCGACCTGCTCGACGACCCGCAGCTCGAGTGGGAGCTCGCTGGGGGACGGCTGGGCCACGCGCTGCGCGAGCACCGTGACCTGTTCGCCGACAAGGCGACGTACTCCATGGACTGGTACTACCCGGTGCTCGGTGGCGCGGTGCGCGATCGGGCGGCGTTCGAGCTGCTGGAGAGTCGCTGGGACGACTTCGTGGTGCCCGGTCTGGGCATCCACTGCGTCGACACCAACCCGTGGGTGACCGGTGCCGAGACCTGCGAGCTGGCGATGGCGCTGGACATCATCGGTGACCACCGGCGGGCGGTCCGGCTGCTCTCCGACATGCAGCACCTGCGCACCGACGACGGCCGCTACTGGACCGGCTGGGTCTACGGCGACGACGTCAACTGGCCGGTCGAGCACACGACCTACACAGCCGCCGCGGTGATCCTCGCCGTCGACGCGCTGGGGGAGACCCAGGGCCACAGCTCGCCCGGGTCGGGCATCATGCGCGGCACCTCGCTGGCCCCGCACTTCCGCGAGCTGGCGCTGGAGTGTGATTGCGTGGCTGATGAAGGTGCCACTAAGAGTGTTAGCTGAGGGAGTCTCCCGGCTCTCCGACGGTTCGTCGTAAGCACCCGCATCGAGCCGAGCGCCTCGACCTCCTCGAAGGAGCCGGACTCGAGCGCGCGCAGGAAGACGTGGTACGGCGGTTGGCCCCCGTCCGCGGGGTCCGGGAACACGTCGTGGATCACCAGCAGCCCGCCGGGCATCAGCCATTTCGCCCAGCCGGTGTAGTCGTTCTGAGCATGCTCCTCGGCGTGCCCTCCGTCGATGAAGAGCAGGCTGAGCGGCGTTCGCCACAGCGCCGCGACGGCGGTGCTCTTCCCGACGATGGCGACGACGTACGGCTCCAGCCCGGTGTGCGCCATGGTGGCCCGGAAAACGGGGAGGGTGTCCATCAGACCCAGCTCGGGGTCGACCAGGCTCGGGTCGTGGTGCTCCCACCCGGCTTGGTTCTCCTCCGAGCCGCGGTGGTGGTCGACCGTCACCACGGTGCCGCCCACGTCGCGGGCCGCGGCGCCCAGGTAGACCGCCGACTTCCCGCAGTAGGTACCGACCTCGAGCACCGGCCCGTGCGGCAACCGCTCCCGGGCGTAGCGATGGAGCAGCAGCCCCTCGTCGTCGGGCATGAAGCCCTTGGCTGCCCGGGCGTAGGCCAGCAAGTTGGCAGGCATGTCGTTGATCGGGGCAGCGTTCACCCGCCCAGTCTAGTAAGATTGGAACACGTTCTAGTTTTCCGGTCAGCGAGAAGAGTGAGCATGTCCATCGGGATCTCCGACGAGCACGTCGAGCTCGCGGCCAGCCTGCGCAAGTGGGCGGCCGGGCTGGGCAGTGCCGAGCTGGTCCGCAACGCGGACGGCGACGTCGGAGCGCGCTTCGACGAGGCGTGGAAGGCGGCCGGTGAGATGGGCGTCGCCACGATCCTCCGAGGACGGCGGGGAGCCCGCTCGACCAGGCGGTCGCGCTGGAGGCGTGCGCCCACGAGCTGGTCCCCGGCCCGCTGCTCGGACCCGTGGTGGCCGCGGCACTCCTCGGGAGCCGACGAGCCTGCCCAACGGCGCCGTGGTCGGCCTCGCGCTCGACCCCGACCACGCGGTGGTCTGGGACGCGCCTTCCGCCACCCATCTGCTCGTGAGCGACCCCGAGGACGGCTGGTTCCTGGTCCCGGTCGACGCCGCCACCGTGACTCCGACCCAGACCCTCGACCTGTCCCGCAGGTTCGGCTGGCGCGCAGGTCGACCTGGCGGGACGCGACGTGCCGGTGCCCGGCCTGACCGCCGAGCCGGTCCGCCGTACGGCCGTGACGTACGCCGCCGCGGAGGCGTCCGGTGTGGCCCGCTGGTGCCTGAGACGGCGGTCGAGTACGCCAAGGTGCGCGAGCAGTTCGGCAAGCCGATCGGCAGCTTCCAGGCGGTCAAGCACCTGTGCGCCGAGATGCTGGAGACCGCCGAGGCGGTCACCGCCGCCGCGTGGGACGTCGCCGCGGCCGCCTCCGGTGACCCCGAGCAGTGGGCGTACGCGGCCGACGTGGCCGCCAGCACCGTTTTCGACGGCGCGGTCGAGGTGGCGAAGACGTGCATCCAGGTCCTTGGCGGGATCGGGTTCACCTACGAGCACGACGCTCACCTCTACCTGCGCCGGGCGCTGGCGCTGCGGGCCATGCTCGGGGACGGCGACGCCCCGGCCGAGCGTCTGCTCGGCCGGGCCGTCTCCGGCGTACGTCGACGGGTCGAGGTCGACCTCGAGGGCCGGGACGAGCCGATCCGGGACGAGATCCGGAAGACCGCGACCGACATCGCGGCCTCGGGCGACCGGCGCACCGCACTGGTCGACGCGGGGTACCTCACCCCGCACTGGCCGGCGCCGTACGGACTGGGCGCGGACCCGGTGACCCAGATCGTGATCGACCAGGAGCTGGCCCGCGCCGAGGTGACCCGGCCGGACATCGTTATCGCCGGCTGGGCCCTCCCCACGATCCTCGAGCACGGCACCGACGAGCAGCGCGAGCGGTTCATCCGGCCGTCGCTCCTCGGCGAGCTGATCTGGTGCCAGCTGTTCTCCGAGCCCGGCTCCGGCTCCGACCTCGCGTCGCTGCGGACCCGCGCCGAGCGGGTCGACGGCGGCTGGAAGCTCACCGGCCAGAAGGTGTGGACCTCCGTGGCCCAGAAGGCCGACTGGGGCATCTGCCTGGCCCGCACCGACCCCGAGGCGCCCCAGCACAAGGGGATCAGCTACTTCCTGGTCGACATGAAGAGCGCCGGCATCGAGGTGCGCCCGCTGCGGGAGATCACCGGCGAGGCGCTGTTCAACGAGGTCTTCCTTGACGAGGTCTTCGTGGCCGACGACTGCCTGGTGGCCGAGCTGGGCGACGGCTGGAAGCTGGCCCGGACCACGCTCGCCAACGAGCGGGTCGCGATGGCGACCAGCAAGCTCGACAAGAGCACCGAGCGCGCGGTCGCGCTCGCGGCGACGGGAGGTCTCTCCGCCTCCCAGCAGGTCGCCGTCGGTCACGCGGTCGCGCTGGCCACGGTCTGTTCGCTGCTCGGGGTCCGGTCCACCCTCCGCTCGCTCAGCGGCCAGGGTCCGGGTGCCGAGTCGAGCGTGGCCAAGCTGCTCGGCGTCCGCAACCGCCAGGACAGCGCCGAGCTCGTCGTCGACCTCTACGGCGACCGGGTGCTGACGCCGGACGCCGACGCGCAGGCGGCGGTCTGGGAAATGCTGAACACCCGGTGCCTGTCCATCGCGGGCGGCACCACCCAGATCCTGCGGAACGTGGCCGGCGAGCGGATCCTCGGGCTTCCTCGCTAGTGCGCTAGCTACGAGGCAGCGCGCTCCCGGCGATAGCCGTTCCAGTGCCAGTGCAGGTAGCGGTCGATCGCGCGCACCACGTGCGCGGACCGGATCGAGGGGAACACGTCGAACGCGTGCTGGGTGCCCGGCAGCTCGGCGTAGACCACGGTCCGCTTGGAGACCTCGCGCAGCTTGGCGACGAACTCGCGGGCCTGGTTGACCTCCACCAGAGTGTCGTACTTTCCGTGCAGCACGAAGAAGTCCGGAGCGTCGGGGGTGATCCGCAGCAGCGGTGAGGCCTTCTCGAACACCTCCGGGTTCTTGGTGAATCGCTTCCGGATCACGCGGGGCGCCAGGAACCGGTCCCGGAGCTGCACGGACCGGCGGGTGCCGGTGGCGCCGGCGAAGTCGTAGACGCCGTAGTGCGGGATCGCGGCTTGGACCGAGGTGTCGACGTCCTCGAACCCCGGCTGCCAGTCACGGTCGTTGGCGGTGACCGCCGCGAGGGCGCTCAGGTGGCCGCCGGCCGAGCCGCCCGTGATCGCGATGTAGTCGGGGTCGCCGCCGTACTCCGCGATGTTCTCGCGGATCCAGGCGATCGCCTTCTTGACGTCGATGATGTGTTCCGGCCACCAGATCCGCGGCGAGAGCCGGTAGTTGGGGGCGACGCAGATCCAGCCCTTGGCGGCCAGGTGCTGCATGAGCGGGATGCCCTGCTGGTCCTTGGTGCCGATCGTCCAGGCGCCGCCGTGGATCTGCAGCAGCACCGGTGCGCCCTCGGGCGGGGTGTCGGCGGGCAGGTAGATGTCGAGCATCCCGCGCTTGCCGTAGTCGGGGTTGAACGAGACGTCCTTGATCACCCGCACCCGCGGTTCGCGCATTTGGAACGGGTTGACCAACCGACGCCACGGTGTCGCGAGGTCTGCGGGGGTCGGCTTGGTGTCGAGCTGGTCGAGGTAGTCGACACCGAGACCCTCGGCGAGGCTCTCCTCGGCCTGCTCCTGGACCTTCCGGGCCTGCCTGATCAGGAAGGCCAGTCCGGCCGCACTGGCGCCGGCCAGGACCAGTCCGGCGGGGTCGCGGCGCCGACTCGAGGAGTGCGTCACCGCGTCGACGGCGGTGAGCGCCAGCAGGTGAGGTGCGAGCTCGTTGGTCAGCCAGCCCGAGAAGAACGCCAGGGGTCCCAGCTCATAGGTCGGCAACGGCCGGATCGCGTTGGCGGTCAGGGCGGCCGTGATCACCTGGCGACGGCGGAATCCCATGCCGCAAAGCCTACGGTGGCCGAATAGAACCGGTTCCAGGGGCTCGCCCTACGATGAGCCCATGGACCGACTCTCCGGCCTGGACGCCAGCTTCCTGTACCTCGAGACGCCCGCCCAGCTGATGCACGTGTGTGGCCTGATCGTGCTCGACCCGAGCACCATGCCCACGCCGTACACCTTCGAGGTGATGCAGGCCGAGATCGACCGGCGGGTCAAGGACGTCCCGTCGTTCACGCGCAAGCTGCGCCGGGTGCCGCTCGGCCTCGACCACCCGATCTGGGTCCGGGACAAGCAGTTCGACATCGAGCGGCACGTGCACCGGCTCGCGCTCCCGCAGCCCGGTGGCTACAAGGAGCTGGTCTCCCTGTGCGCCCACCTCGCGGCGCTCCCGCTCGACCGGTCCCGACCGCTGTGGGAGATGTGGATCATCGAGGGGTACGACGACGGCAAGATCGTCTGCTTCTCGAAGATGCACCACGCGACCGTCGACGGGGTTTCCGGATCCAACCTGATCTCGCACCTGTGCGCGCTCGAGCCCGACGCAGAGCCGCTGGCCCTGGGCGACGACGAGGGTCACGGCCGAGACGCCGGGCCCGGCGAGCTGTTGGCCCGGGCCGCGCTCAGCACCGCCTCCCGGCCGGTCGACGTGGCTCGCCTGCTCGCGCCGTCGACGAAGCTGGTGACCAAGACGATCGGCCGGGCCCGCGAGGGTACGGCGATGGCCGCGCCGTTCTCCGCGCCGCGGACGTCGTTCAACGGCACCATCACCGGCCACCGCAGCATCGGGCTCGCGGACATCAGCCTCGAGGACATCCGGGCGATCAAGAAGGCCACCGGAACCACCGTCAACGACGTCGTGCTCGCCATCTCCGGTGGCGCGCTGCGGGCCTACCTCGACGAGCGCGGCGAGCTGCCGGACTCCTCGCTGCTGGCGACGGTCCCGGTGAGTGTGCGCGAGAGCTCGAAGCGCTCGAGCGGCGCCAACAAGGTCTCCGCGCTGTTCACCAAGCTCGGTACCGACGTCGAGGACCCGCTGCAGCGCCTGATGGAGATGGCGGAGGCCAACCGCAACGCCAAGGACCACCACAACGCGATCAGCGCCGACTCGCTGCAGGACTGGGCGGAGTTCGCGGCGCCGCGCACGTTCGGTCTGGCGGTGCGCGCCTACGCCGGCCTGCGGCTGGCCGAGAAGCACCCGGTCGTGCACAACCTGGTGATCTCCAACGTCCCCGGTCCGCCGGTGCCGCTCTACTTCATGGGCGCGAAGATCGAGGCGCTGTACCCGCTCGGCCCGGTCTTCCACGGCGCCGGCCTCAACCTCACCGTGATGTCCAACGACGGGCAGGTGCACGTCGGCGCGATCGCCTGCCGCGAGTCGATGCCGGACCCCGACGCGCTCGTCCGGCACTTCCCCGAGGAGCTCGCGCGGCTCAAGAAGGCGGTCGAGAACTCCTAGGGCCGAACGCCTCGCTCTGCCGGCGCATGATCTCGCGCATCGAGGTGCCGCGCGGAACGCCGTACACCGTGCCGGGGAAGTCCAGCGGTTCCTGGCCGCCCACAGCTCGTCGTGACGGTCCGGCGAGAACAGCTCGGCGGGGTCCCCGGCGGCGATCCAGCCGATCGGCAGCACCGTGCCCGGCGGCGAGCCGCGAGTTCACGTGCAGCACGCTGTTGATCCGCAGCTCCGCACCGGTCCCCGCGACCGAGCCCGGGAACATCGAGACACCGGTGGCCACGAACACCTCGTCCTCGACCGTGGTGCCGTTCAGGTGGGTGTGCGGGCCGATCAGCACCGCGTCGCCGATCTCGCACCGGGTGATCGGGCCGACCACGCAGGAGCGCGTGCTCCATCACCACCACGTCGGAGCCGATCACGAGCGGCCCCAGATCGCCGTTGAGCACCGCGCCGTACAGATCCGCGACCGCGCGCCGATCGTCACTCACCGGTGACCACGGCCGTGGGCGCTACCCAGGCGGAAGGATCGACGCCACCCGGTCAGGCTAGGACACGTCCTCGCTCTGCCGGTCTCGCG
This sequence comes from uncultured Actinomycetota bacterium, assembly GCA_963798055.1. GTDB lineage: Bacteria > Actinomycetota > Actinomycetes > Propionibacteriales > Nocardioidaceae > Nocardioides. The sequence continues at coordinate 97,605 of CAWCRX010000004.1, read as the reverse complement.
CGACCCCGTCGTGCACACCTGGTGATCTCCAACGTCCCCCGTCCGCCGGTGCCGCTCTACTTCTGGCGCATCGAGGCGCTGTACCCGCTCGGCCCGGTCTTCCACGGCGCCGGCCTCAACCTCACCGTGATGTCCAACGACGGTCAGGTGCACGTCGGCGCGATCGCCTGCCGCGAGTCGATGCCCGACCCGGACGCCCTCGTCCGGCACTTCCCCGAGGAGCTCGCCCGGCTCAAGAAGGCGGTCGAGGAGGCTGCTTCCTAGGACGCGTCCTCGGTGGAGCGCTCCCGCGCGAAGTCGCGGCGCCGCGCGTTGACGGTGTTGATCGCCTCGACCACGACCGGGACGAACTTCTCCGCCTCCAGCACGCACATCGCGTGACCCGCCTCGACGTCGTGCACGGTGGCGCCGGGGATCGCCTTCGCGAGCGAGAACTGCCGGGACGGCTGGATCACGTGGTCCTTGGTGCCGACCACGACCGCTGTCGGGACGTCGATCTTGGTGATCCAAGGTCGGGAGTGGTGCTTGCCGAGGGCGGCGAGTGCCTGGCCGATCGCCCAGGGGCTGGTGGAGCGGAACTCCCGCAGCGCCCACTCGTGGATGTCGGACGGCTCCATGTCGAGCGCCTTGGCGGCGGCGCGGGCCGTCGTGAGCGCGGTGCGGGAGCGGGAGATGCCGCGGGCGCCGAACATCGCGACGCCCATGCCGGCGAAGAAGATCCGCTCGCTCGGGGTGAGCTGGAACCGGTCGGTGGTGGCGCAGAGCACCAGTCCCTGGATCTTCTCGCGGTGCTGCCGCCAGACCCGCTGCGCGACGATCGAGCCGAGGGAGTAGCCGCAGACGATCACGTCCTCGAGCTCGAGCACGTCGATCAGCGCGGCCACGTCGTCGGCACAGTCGTAGAGCGAGAACTCGTCGCTCTGGATGCCCTGGCCGTGCCAGCGCAAGTCCAGCGTCACGACCCGGTAGCGCCGCGAGAGGGGTTCGATCGCCGGATACCAGGTCAGCAGGCCGGTACAGCCCAGGGCGTGCAGCAGCACCAGCGTGGGGGAGTCGGGGCTCGGCCCGGGCGTGTCGGTGACGTACGTCGCCCCGCCACGACCGGGAAGCTCGACCATCCGACCCGGCGGGATCTGGGCCCAGGGCATGTACACCTGGCTGCGAATCAGATCACGTGGCGACCACATGCGACCCACACTAGAACAGGTTACAGTTCTGATCGTGGATTCTGAGTCGATCGAGGCGGTCCGGTCCGTCGTCACCGAGGTGCTGAACCGCACCGGTGAGGGCACGGACGACTGGGCGGCGCTGGCCTCCGCTGGCCTGCTGGCGCTCGCCGTGCCCGAGGAGTACGGCGGCGAGGGGCTCGGCCTCGACGAGGTCGGGGTGCTGCTCCGCGAGACCGGCGCCCGCGCGGTGGACCTGCCCGTCTGGGAGACGCTGTGCTGCGGCGCGCTGGTGCTCGCGGCGACCGGCACCGAGGAGCAGCGCCGCGCCTGGCTGCCCGGCGTGGCCACCGGCGAGACTCTGCTGACGCCCGCGTCTACGCGAAGTCGGGGTCGGCCTCACCGGGGTCCCCGGGACGACGTACTCCAACGGCACGGTGACCGGGCGCAAGATCGGGGTGACCCGTGCAGACCAGGCGGCCCGGCTGTTGGTGACCGCGCGGTCCGGCGACGACGACGTCGTCGTCCTGGTCGACCCGCAGGGTCCCGGCGTCCAGCTGCTGGCCTCCCCGTCCTCGTGCGGGCGGACCCAGCACACGGTCGTCCTCGATGGCGCACCGGCCGAGCCGCTCGGCGACGGCGCTGCCGAGACGCTCACCCGGCACGCGGTGGCCGGCCTGGCCCTGACCGCAGCGGGCCTGCTCGCCGGCGCCCGCGACCTGACCGCCGACTACATCAAGGGCCGGACCCAGTTCGGCCGGTCCCTGGCGGAGTTCCAGGCGGTGGCGATGCAGATCGCCGACGTCTACATCGCCTCCCGCACCGTCGACCTGGCAGCCGCGAACGCCGCGTGGCGGGTCCGCGAGGGACTCGACGTCACCGACGACCTGGCCGTGGCGGCCTATTGGGTCTGCCAGGAGACGCCGAAGGCGCTGCGCACCTGCCACCACCTGCACGGCGGGATGGGGCTCGACGTCACCTACCCGCTGCCGCGGTACTCCTCCTGGGTCACCGACATCGCGCACGCGCTCGGCACGCTGCCGGGCGAGGTGCACATCGAGGACCCGACCGCCAAGAACCTCGAGCTCACCGCCGAGCAGCGATCTCTCAAGACCGAGCTCCGCGACTACTTCACCGGGCTCGCCGGCCAGACCGAGCACGGAGATCCCGGCCCCGAGGGCTCGCGTGACCGGCACGGGCCGACGTACCAGGCGCTGATCCGGCAGATGGGCCAGGACGGCTGGATGGGCATCGGCTGGCCGAAGGAGTACGGCGGCCACGGCCTCGGCGAGATCGAGCAGACGATCTTCGCCAACGAGGCTCAGCGCGCCGACGTACACCTGCCCGCCGTGACCCTGCAGACCGTGGGGCCGACCCTGATCAGGTACGGCACCGAGCACCAGAAGGACCTGTTCCTGAAGCGGATCCTCGAGGGCGACGTGCACTTCGCGATCGGCTACTCCGAGCCCGACGCCGGCACCGACCTGGCCTCGCTCCGCACCACCGCCCGGCGGGACGGTGACCACTACGTCGTCAACGGGCAGAAGCTCTGGACCACCGGCGGGCATCAGGCCGACTACATCTGGCTCGCGGTCCGCACCGACCCGGACGCGCCCAAGCACAAGGGCATCTCGATCCTGATCGTGGACACCGCCGATCCCGGCTACTCCTGGACGCCGATCATCACGGCCGACGGCTCGCACCACGTCAACGCGACGTACTACAACGACGTGCGGGTGCCGGCCGAGATGCTGGTGGGCGAGGAGAACCAGGGCTGGAAGCTGATCACCACGCAGCTCAACCACGAGCGCGTGATGCTCGGGCCCGCGGGTCGGCTGGAGGGACTGCGCGACCGGGTCGCCGAGTGGGCGACCAAGGCGGGCGTGGTCGACCGGCCCGACGTGCAGGACGTGCTCGGACGGGTGACCGCGACCTTCCGGGTCAACGAGCTGCTCAACTGGGAGGTGGCCCGGGCCGCCGCGGTGGGTGAGATCTCGGTGGGCGACGCCTCGTCGTCGAAGGTGTTCGCGGCCGACCAGGCTCAGCACCTGTCCGCCGACCTGGTCGCGATCGTGCACCGGTACGGCGACCCAGCGGACGCGGAGACCGGCCGGCTGATGAGCTACCTGGACGCGCAGGCGAAGCGCAACCTCGTCCTCACCTTCGGTGGCGGCGTGCAGGAGGTGCAGCGCGAGCTGATCGCGATGTTCGGGCTGGGCCTGCCGCGGGTGCCGCGATGACGGAGACCGACGAGCGCCACGAGCGGATCATGGCCGAGGCCGAACGCATCAAGGCGCTGGGCGTGGCCTCGGAGTCGATCGCGCCGTACCCCGTCAACCAGGCCACGATCGGCACCTGGATGGACGCGATGGGCTACCGCAACAAGCGGTTCGAGGACGGCGAGGCGCCGCCCGTCGATGGCGCAGGTGTGGACGATGCCGGGCCTCGGCCGGCGCCGGCCGCCCGAGGATCCGCTTGAGCCGGATGACGGAGTTCCTCACCGAGGAGGGCTACACCGCCGTACTCGGCACCAACTGCGAGCAGACGTACGAGCGCTACGTGCGCGTCGGCGAGCAGCTCCGGGTGACCAGCTCGCTCGACTCGGTCGCCGGACCCAAGAACACCGCGATGGGCCTGGGCTACTTCGTGACCTCCCGTAACGAGTGGTACGTCGGCGACGAGCACGTCGCGACCATGCTGTTCCGGGTGCTCAAGTTCATCCCGAGGGAGGGCACCTCGTGACGGCCCACGTCGTACGACCCATGGTCAACCGCGACTCGCAGTTCTTCTGGGACGGCACCAAGGCCGGGGAGTTGCGGATCCCGAAGTGCAACGCCTGCGGGGCGAAGCGGTTCCCGCCCGGGCCTGCCTGCCAGTCCTGTGATGCCTATGACCGCGGTTACGACGTGGCCGCGGGCACCGGAACCGTCTTCTCGTACGTCGTGCACCGGCACCCGCCGGTGCCCGGCAAGGAACTGCCGATCGTGATCGCGCTGATCGACGTCGACGAAGGAGTTCGGATGGTCGGCGAGGTGGTCGACCTTGACCGACGGCCTGCAGGAAGAGAGTGATCGGGATGCGGCTGCGCGTGGACTTCCGCACGGTCGACGACGACCTGACGCTGCCGATCTGGAGGCGGGCATGAAGACCCTCGAAGCCGGTCAGGCGATCCCGGAGTGGAGCCTGCCGATGACGCCGACGACGATCGTGAGCACCGCGATCGCTACTCGCGACTGGCAGGACGTCCACCACGACCGCGACGTGGCCCAGGCCGCCGGGTCCAAGGACATCTTCATGAACATCCTGACCACCAACGGCCTGGTCGAGAAGTACGTCGCCGACTGGGCCGGTCACGACGTGGAGCTCAAAGGCATCGCGATCCGGCTGGGCGCCCCCGCGCATCCCTACGACACGCTGACGTTCAGCGGGACCGTCGCCGACGTGTCCGACGGCATCGCGACCATCGAGATCGTCGGTCGCGTGTCACTGGGCGACCACGTCACCGGGACCGTGAAGGTGGCGGTGTGACGCTCTCCGGCACGGCAGCCATCGCCGGCATCGGTGCCACCGAGTTCTCCAAGGAGTCCGGCCGCTCCGAGCTCCAGCTCTCGGTCGAGGCGGTCCGCCACGCGCTCACCGACTGTGGGCTGACCGTCTCGGACGTGGACGGGCTGACCACGTTCACGATGGACACCTCGTCGGAGATCGCGGTGGCCCGCGAGCTGGGCATCCCCGAGCTGCGGTTCTTCAGCCGGATCAACTACGGCGGTGGCGCGGCGTGCGCCACCGTGCAGCAGGCTGCGATGGCGGTCTCCACCGGCGTCGCGGACGTCGTGGTCTGCTACCGCGGCTTCAACGAGCGCTCCGAGAGCCGGTTCGGCCAGTTCAGCCTGGCCGCTGCCACTCAGGTCAACACCAACGGCCTCGACAACGCGTGGACCTACCCGATGGGCCTCGGCACTCCCGCGGCCACCGTCGCCATGCAGGCGCGCCGCTACATGCATGAGTACGGCGCCACCTCGGAGGACTTCGGCCGGGTCGCGGTCGCCGACCGACGGCACGCGGCGAGGAACCCCAACGCGTTCTTCTACGAGAAGCCGATCACCATCGAGGACCACCAGGCTTCGCGGATGATCGTCGACCCGTTGCACCTGCTCGACTGCTGCCAGGAGAGCGACGGGGCGGTGGCGCTGGTCGTGGTGTCGGCAGAGCGGGCCCGCGACCTGCCCAAGAAGCCGGCGTACGTGACGGCGGCCGCGCAGGGCAGTGGCAGCGACCAGTTCGTGATGACGTCCTACTACCGCGACGACATCGGCATCCCCGAGATGGGGGTGGTCGGCCGCGAGCTGTGGCGTCAGTCCGGGCTCGCTCCCGACGACATGCCGATGGCGATCCTCTACGACCACTTCACGCCGTACGTGCTCATGCAGCTGGAGGAGCTCGGCTTCTGCGGGCGCGGCGAGGCGCCGGGCTTCATCGCCGACGGCGCGATCGAGATCGGCGGCCGCCTGCCCCTCAACACCCACGGCGGCCAGCTGGGCGAGGCCTACATCCACGGCATGAACGGCATCGCCGAGGCGGTCCGCCAGCTCCGTGGCACCTCGGTCAACCAGGTGCCGGACGTCCCGCACGTGCTGGTCACCGCCGGGACCGGCGTACCCACCAGCGGGCTGATCCTCTCGGCCTAGACAAGCGCCTATGCGGTAACCCTGGGCCGGCCGGCGGGACGGTCAACACCGGCGGACAGCGGATGTAGCCCGAACCACTTCGGGAACGAGCGCACCAGGTGCCGAGGGCCTTCGAGCTCGATGGCCCGACTCCTGACCGCGGCGGCCAGGTCGAGGTCTCCCATCCATACGGCGGTCACCGTGGTCGGATCGCTGCGAACGGTGACGTCGACACCGAACCCCGGGTCGCTCAGGCACAGATCCGCCTCGGGGAACACCAGCCAGAAGTAGCGAAGCTTCGCAGGGGCTCCGTTGAAGCGGAAGTGAATCACGGTGCGCCCGGCGGGCAGCTGCTCGGACCTGACCGTGCCGCGCATCCACCACATGAGGATCCCGGTGTCGGGCGTCGCCTCGAAGATCGGCCGTCGCAGCCACCGCTCGCTCCAGATGCCCATCTGAGCAAGCACCGGTCCCAGCTCCTCACCGGCGGGTGTCAGGTGGTACTCGCTGCCGGCGCCGTCCGGCCGCGGACGGCGTTCCACGATCCCAGCACGCTCGAGATCGCGAAGACGCTTGGTGAGCAGCGACGAGGACATCAACGGGACCCCGCGCTGGATGTCGTTGAAGCGGTGGCTGCCGACGAGCGCCAACTCACGGATCACCAGGGGCGTCCAGCGCTCGGTGAGCACCTCGGCCGCTTGGGCGATGGGGCAGAACTGGCCGTATCCCGGCATGTGCGGAGTCTATGAGCGACATGACCCGCCAGGGCGTCAACTTCAGATTCAGCAGTGGATGGCACTGCAGATCCTGTCGTTGATCCCGACCTCCAGCAGCGGTGCAGTTGACGCACCAGGTCACCGGCAGTTCGCCGGGGCCAGACGAAGGGAAACGACATGTACGTCATCGCGATTCACTCCATCTCCGACCCGGACGCCTTCTGGGGCGGGCAACTGGACCTGCCGCAGGGAACCGAACTGCCCATCGTCGCTCCTAGCGCGGACGGCACCCAGGGCGTCTGCGTGTTCACGTCCGACTCGGTTTCCACGGTACGAAACCTCGTCGACGGCGCGACGGGCGCGATCAGCAGCAACGAGTTCTTCGTGCTCAACGAGGCCAGCGCCCAGGGGCTCCCCGTCTGAGGACGGAGCCACCCAGGAGGAGAAGAGCCGTGGACAACGCATTGACCGCCCTGCGCGAGGGCATTCGGGGAACCGTGACGACAGCTGACGACGATGGGTACGACGTGGCCCGCCAGGTCCGGAACGGCATGGTCGACAGACGGCCGGCCGTCATCGTGCAGCCGGCCAACACCGGAGACGTGATGACGGCAGTTCGTTTCGCTGCGGAGAACGGGCTGACCGTGGCTGTGCGTGGTGGCGGACACAGCGTCCCTGGCTTCGGCACCTGTGACGACGGCGTGGTCATCGACATGTCCGCCATGCGTGGCGTGCGCGTCGATCCGCTAACTCGAACCGCGCGCGTGTCCGGCGGAGCGACCTGGGGGGACCTCAACTCCGCGGCGTACGCGTTCGGGCTGGCCACTACCGGAGGCATCATCTCGACCACGGGCGTCGGTGGACTCACCCTGGGTGGCGGCATCGGGTACCTCGCCAGGGGTCACGGGCTCGCTCTCGACAACCTGATCTCAGCGGACGTGGTCACCGGTGACGGCAGCTTCCACGTGGCCAGCGACAAGGAGGACGCCGACCTCTACTGGGCGATCCGTGGAGGCGGCGGCAACTTCGGCGTCGTGACGTCCTTCGAGTTCCAGCTCAGCCAGGTGAAAGAGGTTTACGGAGGGCCGATGTTCTTCGAGCTCGACAAGGCGGGCGATCTGTTCCGCCTCTTCCGAGAGTTCATTGCGGAGGCACCCGAGGAGTTCGGCGGCTTCCCGGCCTACCAGATCGCTCCGCCACTTCCGTTCATCCCAGAGGACCGGCACGGTGAGCGGTTCGCGCTGATGGTCACCTGCTGGTCCGGCGACCTCGACAAGGGCGAGCAGATGCTCAAGCCATTTCACGACCTTGCACCCGTGGTCGCGGAAGCGGTCGGTCCGATGCCGTATCCGGCCCTCAACAGCGCGTTCGACGCGCTGTACCCGTCGGGTCTGCGGCACTATTGGAAGGCGAACTTCGTCAAGGAGCTGACCGACGATGCGATAGAAGCCCATCTCGAGCACGGCTCGCAAGTGCCGGAGCTGACCTCGACGATGCACATCTACCCGATCGATGGCGCCTGCCACCGGGTGGCGGCCGACTCGACCGCGTTTGCCTATCGCGACGCCAACTTCGCGACGGTGATTGCCGGCATGTGGCCCGATGAGAAGGACGACGAGCAGAACATTGCCTGGGTCCGGGACTACTACGAGGCCACGGCGCCGCATTCGGAGTCGGGTGGCTACATCAACTTCATGGCCGACGACGACCAGGGACGGATCCGCGACAACTACCGGGGCAATTACAACCGGCTCGCGGAGATCAAGCGTCGCTACGACCCGGACAACCTGTTCCGGCACAACCAGAACATCCTGCCTGCCTCGGCAATCCGCCAGCTTCTCGGTGAAGAATGCCAGCACCCGGTCGACGCCCTCCTGCTGGCGGTGCGCGGTGACCGTGGAGTGCTTGCGGCCCGGGAACTCCACCTTGATGAACGCGTCGCCGATCTCGCGGGTGAGCGTCTGGAAGCGGGTGCCCGTCGCCAGGTCCTTGTCGTACTGCAGGCCCAGCACCTGACACCCGCCGGCGGCCCGCTGCTTGACGGTGTCGAGGTCGGCGGGCGAGAGGTTGAGGTCGGCTGCCCGGGCCTTGCCGACGGCGAACGGCGTCGACGGCTGGCACAGCACCGGCGCGGCCACCGACTCGTCGACCATCATCGCCAGCGCGAAGCCGCCGGTGAAGCACATGCCGAGGGCGCCGACACCGGGGCCACCGAGGTCGGCGTGCAGCTCGCGGGCCAGACTGCGCAGCCAGCCGGCGATCGGCGACGTCTCGCGGGTCGCGAGCTTGGTGAACTCGCGCCGGACGCAGACGTGGCGCATCGTGGACGCGACGGCGAGTGGGTTGTCACCGCGCTCCGGCGTGCCGAAGAGGTGCGGCATCACGACAGTGAAGCCCGCGGCGACGACCTCCTCGCCGAAGGCGATGACGTCCGGGGTGAGCCCGGGGATCTCGTGGATCACGATCACCCCCGGACCCTCGCCCTTGCGATACGTCGGGAAGGTCAGAGTCACCCCGTCCAGCGAGTCGGCGGTGTGCTTGCCAATGGCCCAGGAGTCGAGGAGCGGCATGGGCGTGAGTATGGCGTGGATAGGGTCTGCGCATGCCCGACGTCCCGGTCCTCGACGCCGCAGAGCAACGCATCCTGGGCAGCCTGATGGAGAAGCAGGTCACGGTCCCGGCGAGCTATCCGCTGAGCCTCAACTCGCTGCGCACCGCCTGCAACCAGACCAGCAGCCGGGAGCCGGTCACCGCCTACGACGAGCAGGAGGTCGAGCGGGTGGCGCGCCTGCTCAAGGACCGCGGCTTGCTCCGCATCGTGTGGTCGGACACCGGCAGGCGGACGCTGAAGTACCACCAGACCCTGGTCGAGGTGCTGGACCTCGCCGAGGACGAGCGCGCCCTCATCACCGTGCTGCTGCTGCGCGGGCCGCAGGCGCCGGGGGAGCTGAAGAGCCGCACCGAGCGGCTGCATGCCTTCGCGGACCGGCAGGAGGTCGAGGCCGTGCTGGCCCGCTTGGCGGCGCGTCCCGAGCCGCTGGTGCGCGAGCTCGAGCGCCGAGCGGGTGACCGTGACCGGCGTTGGGTGCAGCTCCTCGGGGACCAGGACGCCACCGATCCGGCCGCCGCTCCAGTAGTGGTGCCAGTGGAGGACGGCGCGGTGCGGGACGAGCGGGTCCGGGCGTCGTACGCCGCCGTCGCCACGGCGTACGCCGACAACCTGGCGGACGAGCTCGACCATCTGCCTTTCGAAAGGTGGCTGCTGCGACGGGTCGTCGAGCTCGCCGGAGAGCACCCGGTCGTCGAGGTCGGATGCGGTCCCGGACACGTCACGGCCTTCCTGGCCGCTGCCGGCGCACGGGCAACCGGCCAGGACCTCACCCCGGCGATGGTGGAGGAGGCGCGGCGGCGGTTCCCGGGAGGGGACTACGAGGTCGGCGATCTGCGGTCCCTGATGCGACCGCCCGACGACGATGGCTGGGGAGCCGTCGTGGCCTGGTACTCGCTGATCCATCTCGCGCCGAGCGAGCTCGCGGAGGGGGTCGCCGCGCTGACGCGTCCAATGCGACCCGGGGGATGGCTGGTGGTCGCCCTGCACTCGGGCACCGGCACCAGTGATCCGGACAGCTGGTTCGACGTCGAGATCGACGTCACCTTCGTCTTCCACGATCGGGCCCATGTGCAGGCGGTGGCCGAGCAAGCCGGCCTGGTCGACGTGGAGTGGTACCACCGCAGCGCCAACGTCGCCCGCGGCGAGACGACCGACCGGTTCTACGTGCTGGCCCGAAAGCCACACTGATGCCGTTCACCCTCGCGCACCCGGCGGCGGTGCTCCCCTTGCGGGGGACTGGTCTGCCGATGACCGCCCTGGTCGCCGGCTCGATGATGCCCGACTTTCCGCAGATGGTCGGGTACACGGAGGCCCGGTCCTTCTCTCACTCGTTTCTCGGGGTCGTCACGATCGACCTCGCGCTCGGGATGGTCGCGGTGCTGTTGTGGTATTTCGTCTACCGCCGGCCGCTGGTCGATCTCGCGCCGGACCGATGGCGCAACCGGCTGCTCGAGCAGGTCGCGGTGACCAAGCGCACCTGGCTGCTGTGTGTCCCGGGCGTGTTGGTCGGCGCCGCCACGCACGTGGTGTGGGACGCCTTCACCCACGACGACGGCTGGGGCACCGAGCACGTCGCCCCACTGCGGGAGTCGTTCCTGGGTACGCCGGTCTACGACTGGGCGCAGCATGTGTGCAGCGTGATCGGGCTGACCGTGGTCGTAGTGGTCGCTCTGCGTTACCTCCGGGCGCTCCCCGAGCAGCCGCCTCGGCCCGGGCCGCTCGTCGGGCGGTGGGCGCTGGTGGTGGCGTTCGGCATGAGCGGGCTGCTCGGCATGGGCATCGCCGCACTGGTGACGCCGTGGGGTGTCGAGGCAATGGCCTACTACGGCGTGGTCACCGCGATGCTGGTCGCCGGCTTCGGCGCGTCCTGCATCTGCGTGTGGTGGCAGGTGAAGCGCCGCTGGCGGGCTCCGTCCCGGGTGGTCTAGTCCGTACTGATCACGGCCCGCTCTCGGTGCCACCCTGCTGACATGACGGACCAGCCACCGCCCAAGGAATCGAAGGCGATGTCGCTCTTCGTCAACCTCATCGTGGTGGTGATCCTGCTGATCCCGATCGTCCTCGTCGGGTCCGGAGGATGGCTCCTCTACCAACGTCAGTTCGGCGAGAAGGTCGAGGCCGAGGTGATCACCTGCGAGTTCGACATCAGGTACCGGACCTCGGCGCAGTACTGCACCGCCCGGTGGACCAAGGACGGCGTCGAGCACATCGGACCGATCCATGCCTCCGGTGACCAGGAGGTCGGCAAGACGATCACCGCCACCGAGCGGGACGGGGAGCTCTACAGCCGTTCGCTCGCGCTCCCGCTGATCCTGCTCGGCCTGGGCCTGCCGTTCTGCTACTTCCCGTTCGCCTGGATCCGGCGCCGTTTCGGTTCAGGCAAGGTCGACGACGCAGTCGCTTAGCACCGGGGCTCCGTCGCGCTCGCCGTCGCCGGCGATGCTGGCGGAGGCCACGATCCGGCCGTCCTCACGCCAGCCGCGCACCCGGATCGTCTCGCCGGGGAACACGACGCCGGCGAACTTCACCGAGAACCCGCGCACCGCGGTCGCGTCCCCGCCCAGCAGGCCATCCGTGAGCTCGCGGAGCACGATGCCGTAGGAGCACAGACCGTGCAGGATCGGGGCCGGGAAGCCGGCCGCCTTGGCGAAGTCCGGGTCCGCGTGCAGCGGGTTGCGGTCGCCGCAGAGCCGGTAGAGCAGCGCTTGCTGCGGGGTCACGGCGTACGACGTGTCGGTGTCGGGGTCGCGGTCGGGAAGCTCGACGGCCTGGGACGAGCCCCGGTCGCCGCCCCAGCCGCCCTCGCCCTTGACGAAGATCGAGGACCGGACCCGCCACAGCTCCTCGCCGGACGGCGCGGTGGCCACGCCCTCCTGCCAGATCACGCAGGCCTTGCCCTTGTCCCAGATGTCGGTGAGCGTGGTCGACAGGGTGGCGGAGCCGGAGGTCGGCAGCGGCCCGGCCACCGAGATCGACTGCGAGCCGTGCACGACCTGGGCCAGGTTGATGTCGCACCCGGGGAGGTCGAGGGGCGGCGGGTCGGTCGCATGGAACGTCGGCGCCACCACCCCGAAGGACGGGAGCACCTGGAGCGCAGGCCCGTCGAGGGTGTAGCGCAGCGCCTCGGTGTTCAGGTTGTCGCCCGGACGGGACCCGGCGCCGATGCCCAAGTGGTAGAGCAGCACGTCGCTCGAGGTCCCAGCCGAACTCGACAGTGCCGACGTGCGCGCCGATCGCGGCCTGCGGGTCGATGGGCATCAGGCGGTCTCCTTGGCGATGTCCTCGGCGGCCAGGTAGCCGAACACGAGGGCCGGTCCGATCGTGGCACCCGGGCCGGCGTACGTGTATCCCATGACGGCGGCCGACGCGTTGCCGGCGGCGTAGAGGCCGGGAACCACCGACCCGTCCGAGCGGAGCACCCGGGCGCGCTCGTCGGTGACGAGGCCACCCTTGGTGCCGAGGTCCCCTGCGACGATCTTGACCGCGTAGAACGGCGCCTTGTCGATCACGTGCAGCGAGGGGTTCGGCAACACCCTGGGGTCGGAGTAGTACTTGTCGTACGCCGACTCGCCGCGGTGGAAGTCCTGGTCGACGCCGGCGGCCGCGAACTCGTTGAACCGTTCGACCGTCGCCTCCAGCTCCTCGGCCGGGACGTCGATCTCGGCGGCCAGGCCGCTCAGCGTCGACGACTTCTTGATGACGCCGTGCTTGTACCAGCGTCCCGGGAACGGCTGGCGCGGTCCGAGGCCGGCGAACAGGTACCTGTTCCGGTAGCGCTGGTCGATGATCATCCAGCTCGGGACATGCCCGACGCCGGTCTGCTCGCCCTTGTACATCTCCTGGACGGCCTCGACGTAGGGGAGCGCCTCGTTCATGTAGCGACGGCCCGCCTGGTTGACCATGATCGAGCCGGGCAGGTTGCGCTCGGCCAGGCAGAACCACGGGCCGTTCGGCAATGGAATCGTCGGGCCCCACCAGGCGTCGTCGAGCAGGTCCGTGGCCGCGCCGACGGCGATGCCGGCCTCGAGCCCGGCACCGGTGTTGAAGGCGGAGCCGGTGGTCCACTCCTCCGACGTGGGCTGGGGGAGGTACTTGCTGCGCAGCTCGCTGTTGCTCTCGAAGCCGCCGCTGCCGAGGATCACGCCGCGGCGGGCGCGCACCTCACGTCGCGAGCCGTCGTGCTCGAGGACCACGCCGACCACTCGGTCGTTCTCGAGGAGCAGGTCGACCAGTCCGTGGTCGTAGTGGACCGGCACCTCGGCGTCGACCAGCCCCTTGCGGAGACCGATCGCGATGGCGTTGCCCATTGCGAACATCTTGCGGCCGAGCACCATGCTCAGGAGCCGGCGCAGGAAGACGCCGATCATCGTGATCGGTCCGCCCAGCGTGCGCAGGCCCAGGCTGATCTTCCGGTACATCGCCTGGGTGACGATCATGTTCGCCGGCGCCTTGGTGTACGGCGGGTGCAGTCGGTCGAGCTCTTCGCCGAGGAAGCGGGCATTGAGCGGAACCGGCTCCACGGTGCGCCCGCGGGCCCGGCCGCCGGCCGCCTCGGGGTGGTAGTCCGAGTACTGCGGGACCCACTTGAAGCGCACCGGGGTGTTCGCCTTGAGGAAGTCCAGGACCTCGGCGCCGCGGTCGACGTAGGTGTCGCGCCGCACCTTGGGTACGACGTCGCCGACGATCGAGTCGAGGTACAGCTTGGCGTTGGCCAGGTCGTCGTCCTCGCCGGCCTCCTTGAGGGCGTAGTTGCCCGGGATCCAGACGCCACCGCCGCTGCGCGCGGTGGACCCGCCGAAGTGGCTGCTCTTCTCCACCAGGATGGTGTCGAGGCCGCGCTTCTGCGCCGCCAACGCGGCCGTCATGCCGGCGCCACCGGCGCCCACGACGACCACGTCCACCTCGCTGGGAAGAGGGGTGCTCATGGCGCGAAACTGTAACAGGTTCTAGTATCGTCCCGTGACCTCAGAGGACGCCGTCTCGTCGGCCGTCGAGCGCCTGACCCGTGCGCAGGAGACGCTGGAGCCCTGCGCCCCGGTGCGCGACCTCATCGGTACCGACGATCTGGACGCGGCGTACGCCGTGCAGCAGGGGCTGATCCGGGGCCGGATCGCTGCCGGCGGCACCGTCGTGGGTCGCAAGATCGGGGCCACGTCGGAGGCCGTGCAGCAGCAGCTGGGCGTCGACCAGCCGGACTTCGGCTACCTGTTCGCCGACATGGACGTGAGCGCCCACCACCCGATCTCGATGCGCACCCTGTTGCAGCCCCGGGTGGAGGCGGAGGTGGCGTTCGTCCTCGCCCGCGACATCGACCAGCCCGAGATCACGCTCGAGGGCGTGCGCGACGCCGTACAGGTCGCGCTGCCGGCGCTGGAGATCGTCGACTCGCGGATCGCCGACTGGAACATCGGCTTCACCGACACGGTGGCCGACAACGCCTCGAGTGGCCTCTACGTCGTCGGGCGGGAGGGCCGCACGCTCGAGGAGCTCGAGCCGCGCGACGTCACGATGTCCCTGACCATCAACGGCGAGGAGCGGTCCAGCGGCACCGGGAGCCGCCTGCCTGGGCGACCCCCTGGAGGCGCTCCGGTGGCTGGCGGTCCAGGCGATGCGATTCGGCGACCCTCTGCGGGCCGGCCAAGTGATTCTGTCCGGGGCCCTGGGCCCGTTCGTGCCGTTCGCCCCCGGTGACAAGGTGGAGGCGTCGATCAGCGGCTTCGACACACTGACCGTGGAATTTCAGGAGTAGACGTGACCAAGAAGACCGCCGCCATCGTGGGGCCGGGCAACATCGGCACCGACCTCATGTTCAAGCTGCTGCGCAGTGACGTGATCGAGCCACGCTGGATGATCGGAGTCGACCCGACGAGCGAGGGGCTGAAGCTGGCCGCCGACAAGGGGCTGGAGTCCACGCACGAGGGAGTCGACTGGCTGCTGAAGCAGGACGAGCTGCCCGACCTGATCTTCGAGGCCACCTCGGCCTACGTGCACCGCGAGTACGCGCCGCGCTACGAAGAGGCGGGGATCCGCGCGATCGACCTGACCCCCGCGTCTGTCGGTCCCGCCGTGATCCCGCCGGTCAACGGCCAGGAACACATCGGCGCCATGAACGTCAACATGATCACCTGCGGCGGCCAGGCCACCATCCCGATGGTCGCCGCCGTCTCCCAGGTCACCCCGGTGTCGTACGCCGAGATCGTGGCCTCGGTGTCCTCGGTCTCCGCCGGCCCGGGCACCCGGGCCAACATCGACGAGTTCACCCGGACCACCGCGACGGGCGTGGAGACGATCGGTGGCGCGGAGCGGGGCAAGGCGATCATCATCCTCAATCCGGCCGAGCCGCCGATGATCATGCGCGACACGATCTTCTGCGCGATCTCGCCGGACGCCGACACCGACGCCGTGGTGCAGTCGATCGTGCGGATGGAGAAGGCGGTGCAGGAGTACGTGCCCGGCTACCGGCTGCTCCAGGAGCCCCAGATCGACGAGCCGTCCGCGGCCACCCAGGGCCAGACCCGGGTCGCGATCTTCGTCGAGGTCGAGGGAGCGGGCGACTACCTGCCGCCGTACTCCGGAAACCTGGACATCATGACCGCCGCGGCCACGCAGGTCGGCGAGAACATTGCTAGGAGCATGCAGTGAGCGACATCGACACCCTGCAGCGGACCTGGTCCGGCACGCACGGCAACGAGCCCTGGGGCGAGCTGGACCTGAGGCTCACCGACACCTGCCTGCGCGACGGGTCGCACCACAAGCGGCACCAGTTCACCGCCCAGGAGGTCCACGACATCGTCGAGGCGCTGGACTCCTCCGGCATCCCGGTGATCGAGGTGACGCACGGCGACGGGCTCGGCGGGTCGTCGTTCAACTACGGCTTCTCCAAGACCCCGGAGCAGGAGCTGATCAAGATCGCGGCGGAGACCGCGAAGCGGGCCAAGATCGCCTTCCTGATGCTGCCCGGCGTCGGCACCAAGGACGACATCCGGGCCGCCCAGGACAACGGCGGCCAGATCTGCCGGATCGCGACGCACTGCACCGAGGCGGACGTCTCCATCCAGCACTTCGGGCTGGCCCGCGAGCTCGGCCTGGAGACCGTCGGCTTCCTGATGATGAGCCACACCCAGCCGCCCGAGGTGCTGGCCAAGCAGGCCCGGATCATGGTCGACGCGGGCTGCCAGTGCGTCTACGTCGTCGACTCGGCCGGCGCGCTGATCATGGAGCAGACCGGCGATCGGGTGGCCGCGCTGGTCGCCGAGATCGGCGGGCAGGCCGACGTGGGCTTCCACGGCCACGAGAACCTCGGCCTCGGCGTCTCCAACACCGTGATCGCCGCCCGCGCGGGTGCCACCCAGATCGACGGCTCGGTGCGGCGCTTCGGCGCCGGTGCCGGCAACACGCCGCTGGAGGCGTTCATCGGGGTCTGCGACAAGCTCGGCTGGACCACGGGCGTCGACTTCCTGCAGATCGTCGACGCCTCCGAGGAGGTCATCAAGCCGGCCATGCCCGAGGAGTGCCAGCTGGACCGGATGACCCTGATGATGGGGTACGCCGGCGTCTACAGCTCGTTCCTCAAGCACGCCGGCAACGCGGCCGAGCGCTACGGCGTCAGCGGCGCGAAGATCCTGCTCGAGGCGGGCAACCGCAAGCTGATCGGCGGCCAGGAGGACCAGCTCATCGACATCGCGCTGATGCTGAAGGCCGAGGCGGAGAAGGAAGCGGCCAACAGCTGACAGACCATCGGATGGCTAGAGATCGCGCTCGTAGTACAGCATCGACGGCCCGCCGGGACCGAACTCCTCGTTGGTGAAGCCGCACTTCACGTACAGCGCTCGGGCGGCCTCGTCGGTGACGGAGGTGTTGAGGTCGATCCGGGTGGCGCCGTGCTTCCGGGCCAGGTCCATCGCGCCCTCCAGCAGCGCCTGGCCGAGGCCGGTCCCGCGGGCGTGCGGGCGGACCCAGAGCTCCTCGAGGCAGGCGTCCGGGCCGGCGTCGTACAGCGAGAGCCGGAACCTCAGCTGGGCGAAGCCGTCGGGCGGGTCACCCGGCCCGAAGAGTACGGCGACCTCGCCGCTGGCCAGCTGCGGACCGGCGAGCTCGGCCATCTGCTCGGCGGCCGGCTCGGTCTGGTCGAACTCCAGGTTGAAGTCGTAGAGCATCCGGCCAACGAGCGCGGCGTCGTCGGGTCCGCCGACGCGGAGATCGTGCTCGGTCACGAAGTGGGTGTGGGCTCGACGGTCGCCTCGGTGGCCGGCGGGGTTGTCGACTCCTCGGTCGGCGCCGTAGGAGTCGTGGGCGTGGGCTCGGTCGGGGCCGTCTGCGTCGCCTGCGGCTGCTCGGGCTCGACCCGCGGCCGCTCCACGTCGACCCGGAACTGCTCGGACACGCTGCCGGTGGCGAGCGGCCGGTCGGCGAACCGCCAGCGGTAGATCGTCGACTTCGTGGGCGACACGGTGACGCTCGGGTCGGTCGCCGCGGCGTCGACCACCTGCACCGGCAGGAAGCTCGCGGCTCCGACGGGCTTGGCCTCCAGGATCATCGTGCCGCGCACCAGCCGTCGGTCGGCCCCGTCCCGGACCGAGCCGTTGAGCGTGACCGACTCGCCGGCGTCGATCGCGTGCGCACTGCCGCTCATCGTCAGGTGGGTGGTGAAGCCCTTCCAGGTCATAGGTCGTGGTGCTGCCGGGCTCGCCCACCCGCCATCCGTCCATGCGGAACGGCGAGCCGTCGCATCCGAAGCCGACCATGTAGAAACCGGCGCCGTCGCCGCCATTGGCCTCCGCGAAGTCCGCCACCGTCGCCGGCGCCGTGGCGGTCTCGCCCGTGGGCTGGCTGGTCTGCATGTCGAACTCCGCCCACGTGTAGGTGAGCGAGGTGGCGTCCACCGGCTGCCAGCCGCCTGCCGACACCAACGACGCGCGGCCGATCCACAGCTCGTAGCCGTCGGCGTCCTTCCGCTGGAACCCGGCGTACGCGACCCCCTGGGCTCCCGGGTCCGAGTCGTACTGCAGCCCGGCCACGGTGGTGTCGGCCATCGAGTCGACGTACGAGAGCGTGCCGATGGCGTTGCCGCCGGCCAGGTCGTACTTCAGGCTCCGGGTGCCGAGCCGCGTGTTCCGGGAGATGTACGGCTGCAGGAACTCGGTGCTGCGTGCATAGAGCGACTCGCAGCCGACGAGCGTCAGCTGGGCCGCACGCTGGTCGGGGAAGTAGATGCCGTGCACGGTCACGGTGTCGTCGGCCAGGGCGGGCAGCTGCCCCAGACCGGTCACCGCGAATGCAGTCGCGAGGACCACACCAAGCCGCCGCATCCGATTCTCCTGACGCTCGATCTCCCCAAGCTCGACTGTAAGTCGCCGGGTAAAGAAACGGGTGCCGTTCGGGAGAGGTCTTATGACAGTCTCAGGAACATGGCTCTCAACGCCGATCGAGACGCTGGTCGACTACCTGCAGAAGCTCCATGACGCGGTGCTGTGGAAGCTCGACGGGCTGAGCGAGTACGACGCCCGAAGACCCCTCACCCCTACCGGCACCAACGTGCTCGGCGTGATCAAGCACCTGGCGTACGTCGAGGCCGGCTACTTCGGCGCCACCTTCGGCCGGCCGTTCCCCGAGCCGACGTACCCCGAGGACCTGGACGCCATGGATCACAACGACGACCTGTGGGCGACCGCCGACGAGTCCCGCGAGGACATCGTTGGGCCTCTACCAGCGGGTGTGGCACGCACGCGCAGGAGACCGATCGCGGCGGGGGACATCGACACCGTGGGCAGGTCCCGTGGTGGCCGGAGGAGCGCAACGAGGTCACGCTGCACCAGATCCTGGTGCACATGGCCGTCGAGACTGCCCAGCACGCGGGCCACATCGACATCGTCCGCGAGCTCATCGACGACGAGCGTCGGGATGCGTCCGGACGCGACCAACATGCCCGAGGACGACTACGACTGGCCGGCGTACGTCGCGAAGGTCGAGGCGGCGGCGCAGCGCCGCGGCCGCCGAGGCGTAGACGAGCCTGCTGGTCGAAAACGAGAACGTGTTCTAGTATTGCTCCTGTCCCACCCAGACAGGAGCTCCCTATGTCGAACACCGCCGCACAGGCCGTCCTCGACGGCGTCCGTGACCTGCTTCCCACCTTCCGTGAGCGGGCCGATGACGCCGAGCGGCTGAGGGTGGTCCCCGAGGCGTCGATCAAAGAGCTCGAGGAGACCGGCTTCTTCCGGCTGCTCCAGCCTCAGCGGTTCGACGGGCTCGAGGCGGACCCGATCGACTTCTACACCGCGGTGCGCGAGATCGCCTCAGCGTGCGGCTCGACGGGCTGGGTCTCCAGCGTCGTCGGCGTGCACCCCTGGCAGGTCGCGCTGTTCGCCGACGAGGCGCAGCAGGCGGTCTGGGGCGACGACACCGGCACTCGGCTGAGCTCGTCGTACGCGCCGACCGGCAAGGCCAAGGTGACCGACGGCGGGTTCCTGCTCTCGGGCAAGTGGAGCTTCAGCTCCGGCTGCGACCACTGCTCGTGGGTCCTGCTCGGCGGGCTGGTCTTCAACGAGGACAACCAGGTCATCGACTTCCGCACCTTCATGGTGCCTCGCGAGAAGTACGAGATCCTCGACGTCTGGAACGTCGTCGGCCTGCGCGGCACCGGCTCCAACGACATCGTCGTGGAGGAGACCTTCATCGCCGAGGAGTTCACGCTCTCGATGGGGGAGACCGGCCAGTGCAAGGGGCCGGGTCAGGCGGTCAACACCTCCGACCTCTACAAGCTCCCGTTCCACTCGATCTTCACCACCACGATCAGCACGCCGATCATCGGCATGGCCTACGGCGCCTACAACGAGCACGTCGACATGCAGCAGAAGCGGGTTCGTGCGGCGTACCTCGGCGAGAAGGCCTCGCTCGACCCGTTCGCCGCCGTCCGGATCGCGCGCGCCTCGAGCGACATCGACGCCGCCTGGGCGCTCACGATGAACAACATCCGCGACGAGCAGGCGCTGGTCGCCAAGGGCGAGCAGATCCCGCTCGGGCTGCGGCTGAAGGTGCGCCGGGATCAGGTGCTCGGCACCCAGCGGGCGATCGACGCCATCGACGCCCTGTTCGAGGCCTCCGGTGGCCGGGCGCTGGCCGAGGGCACCTACCTCCAGCGGGCCTGGCGGGACGCGCACGCCGGTCGCGTGCACGCCGCCAACGACCCCGAGCGGGCGCTGCAGATGTACGGCGCGCACGAGTTCGGGCACAAGATCGACCCGGGGATGTACTGAGCCCATGTCGCTCACCAAGGAGTCGGTCCAGCACTCGGCGAAGGCCGGCGACCTGACGCTGAACTACTACGAGGCCGGCCAGCCGACCTCGGTCGGCGGCGGGCTGCCGCTGGTGATGCTGCACGGCGGCGGACCCGGCGCCTCGGCCTGGTCGAACTTCGGCTCCGCGCTGCCCACGTTCGCCGCGACGTTCCGGACCCTGCTCGTCGACCAGCCGGGCTTCGGCGGCTCCGACAAGCCGCCGGTCGTCGGCAACTACTACCGGCACTCCGCCGAGTACGTCGTCCAGCTCCTCGACGAGCTCGGCATCGATCGGGTGCACCTGCTCGGCAACAGCCTCGGCGGCGGCACCGCGATGCGGCTCGCTCTCAGCCACCCCGACCGGGTCGGCCGGCTGGTGCTGATGGGTCCGGGCGGCCTGTCGCTCAACCTGTTCCACGCCGACCCGACCGAGGGCGTCAAGCGGCTGATGGAGTTCAGCGCCAACCCGAGCCGCGAGGCGCTGCGCGCGTTCATCTCCACGATGGTCGTCAACCAGGACCTGGTGACCGACGAGCTGGTCGAGGAGCGGTTCGCCGACGCCACCGCCCCCGGTGCCCAGGAGGCGATGACCTCGATGGGCATGTCGTTCTGGAACCCGGAGACCGCCGAGGACGGGATGCTGTGGCGCGAGGCGCACCAGCTCCGGAAGCACACCCTGCTCACCTGGGGCCGTGAGGACCGGGTCAACCCGCTCGACGGCGCCATGGTCGCGCTCAAGCTGATTCCCGAAGGCGCAGCTGCATGTGTTCCCGAACTGCGGGCACTGGGCGCAGATCGAGGCGGCCGAGGAGTTCGCCGAGATCACCACCGCGTTCCTGGCCCGCCATGTTGAGAAGGTCGAACGGAGCAAGTCATGACCATCGACATCAAGAGCATGGGCTACGTCCGGGTCGCCTCGACCGACCTGGAGCAGTGGAAGACGTTCGCCGGCAAGGTGCTCGGCCTGGCCGAGGGCCGCGGGCCCAACCCGGACAACCAGTACTGGCGGATCGACCAGGTCTCCGCCCGTCTCGTCGTGTTCCCGTCCGACGTCGACCAGCTCGCCGCCACCGGCTGGGAGCTCGCCGACCACGCCGCGCTGCAGGAGGCCAGGGAGCACCTGCAGAAGGCCGGGGTGGCGTTCGAGGAGGGCACCAAGGAGGAGCTCGACGAGCGCCGGGTGCAGGAGCTGGTCCGGTTCTCCGACCCGTGGGACAACGTCTTCGAGCTCTTCCACGGCATCACCTACGAGTCCCGCCCCGTGGTCACGCCGTACGCCGCCACCTTCGTGACCGGCGACCAGGGCATGGGCCACATCGTGCTGCCGGTGCTCGACGACGTGGAGGCGCTGCGCTTCTACACCGACGTGCTCGGCTTCCGGCTGCGCGACTCCATGAGCATGCCGGGGGAGTTCGTCGGCAAGGAGCCCGGCTCGAAGGTGTGGCTGCGGTTCCTCGGGGTCAACCCGCGGCACCACTCGCTCGCGTTCCTGCCGATGCCCAACCCGTCGAAGTGCGTGCACATCATGCTCGAGGTCGACGAGCTCGACCACGTGGGCCGGGCGCTCGAGCGGGTGCGCAAGCACCAGGTCAAGCTGTCCGCCACCCTCGGTCGGCACATGAACGACGAGATGATCTCGTTCTACGTGCGCTCGCCCGGCGGCTTCGACATCGAGTTCGGGACCGACGGCCTCCAGGTCGACGACGGCCGCTGGGTCGCCCGCGAGTCCACCGCCGTCTCGTACTGGGGTCACGACTTCGCCGGCGGTTCCTGATGACTAGCGTGGACGCCATGTCGTCCGGAGGCCCCGATCCCTGAAGGGATGAGCCAGGACGCCCGCGAGACCTGGCCGCACCCCGAGCTGATCAGCTCGTGGCTGGGCGACATCGACTTCGACGTCGAGTGGCGCCCGGGCGAGGGCAGCGCCGTACCCGCCGACGACCCGGAGGCGGTCGAGGCGGCCCGGCGGTTCCGCGAGGTGCTCGGCCGGTTCGCGTCGGGGGTCACCGTGGTGACCGCGCTCAGCAACGGTGCCCCGGTCGGCATGACCTGCCAGTCGTTCTCGAGCGTCTCGCTCGACCCGCCGCTGGTGCTGTTCATCCCCGCGAAGACCTCCCGCGCCTGGCCGCTGATCCAGCGCGCCGGCCGGTTCAGCGTCAACTTCCTCCGCCACGACCAGGCCGACCTCTCCAACAAGATGGCCAGCCGCGGCGTCGACAAGTTCGACGGCGTCCCCTGGCACCCCTCGGAGGCCACCGGATCGCCGCTGTTCGACGACACCCTCGGGTACGTCGACTGCAGCATCCACGCCGTCCACGAGGCCGGCGACCACTTCGTCGTCATCGGCCGGGTGCTCGACCTGCAGGCCAGCGACGCCGAGGGCCCGCTGCTCTTCTACCAGGGCCAGTACCGCACGACCGAGCGCTGAGCTCTTCTGGCAGGCTCGGCGGAGTGCGCAGCCTGGAACCCGCCGAGGACCTCGCGATCACGCTGGTCCGCCGGTTCCTGCTGCTCTGCGAGAGTCCGCGAACCCGCCGGACGATGATGCGGATGGTCAAGGGGTCGACCGGCAACGCGCGCGCAGGGCGGAGGTTCTACCGGGTGATCAGCCGGGTGGTGCTGAGCCCGGTGATGCGGACTCGCGGGCGTGCAGACGTCCGCGATGAAGACCGAGCTGGTGGCCTCGCAGCTGATCGGCATCGCCGTGCTCCGGTACGTCGTCAAGGTCGAGCCGATGGCCTCGGCCACCGTGGACGAGGTGATCGAGCTTGCCGCGCCGTCGATCCGGGCCACCCTGAGGGCATGAGCTCCACGCACCCGTTGTGGCGGCGGTACCAGCCGCCCACCGCCGAGGAGATCGCCAGCGCCCGGGTGATCCCGGTGGGGCCGGAGCCGGTCGAGGTCGTGCCGCCCGATCGCGCAATGGCCCGCCGAGTTCCGGCGCATCGAGGCCCGGATCCGGGCCGTCCTCGGCGACCTCGTGCTCGCGATCGAGCACGTCGGGTCGACGTCGGTGCCCGGCCTCTGGGCGAAGCCGCTGATTGACGTAGATCTCACCGTCGCCGACTCGGCCGACGAGGCGGCGTACGTCCCTGCCATGGAGGCGGCCGGCTTCGTGCTGCGCGGGCGTGAGCCCGAGTGGGAGGAGCACCGGATGTTCCGTGGGGCCGACCCGACGTCGAACGTCCACGTCTGGTCCCCGGGCGCCGTCGAGCCGCGTCGTACCGCCGCGTTCCGCGACTGGCTGCGCGAGCACGAGGACGACCGCGCGGCGTACGCCGACCTGAAGCGGACGCTCGCGAAGCAGGGCTTCACCGACGTGATGGACTACAACACCGCCAAGGGCGGCCTCATCTACGACATCTACGAGCGGATCTTCGCCGCGGACCCGGCCCACGAGCACACACCGCGGCCGCGCGCGACGAAGTAGTCAGGCTCCGTCGTAAGCAGCCTGGAGCTCGGCGACGTCGATCTTGGTCATCTTCAACATTGCCGAGCGAGGCACGCTGGTTGGCCTCGGTGGTGTAGTCGCCGCACAGCTCCTCGAGCTCGCGGGGGACGACCTGCCACGAGACGCCGTACTTGTCCCTGCACCAGACCGCAAGGCATCCGGCTTGGCCGCCGTCGGCGGTGAGGATCTCCCAGTAGTGGTCGACCTCCTCCTGCCCGTCGACGCGGAGACAGAAGGAGAACGCCTCGTTGAGCTGGAACTCCGGTCCGGCGTTGAGTTCGACGACGTCGTGTCCGGCGACGGTGAACTCCACGATCTCGCCGACCGGGTTGTCCGGCGCGGAGCGGGCGTGAGCACGTTCTTGACGGTCGAGTTCGGGATGTGTTCCGCGTAGAAGTTCGCCGCCTCGACGGCCTTGTCGTTACCGAACCACAGGTGGGTGAGACAGCAGTCATGTCGGGACAGACCGAGATGAGCCCTGGATTCATCGGCAGCGAGCCCAGGACTCCGCGATCCAGCCGACGTCGCCGGCCTTGTCGTCGGTGCGGGCGGCGATCACGGCGATCTCGGTGAGCCCGTCGGTCTCGTGGGTGAACAGCACGGTGCCGACCTCCTCGATGCCGACCTCGTAGCCGTCGAGCGGGATGTCGGCGGAGCGACGCATCCGCTTCGCCCATGCCTGCACGGCGCCCAGGGCGTCCGCGCTGCCGCGCCGGCTGTCGGTGGACACCGACCTGGCCTCCACCTTGGCGCCCGGCACGCACTCGAGCGCATCGGCGGCGGTGGTGATCCGGGTGCCGACATCGACGACCTCGGGCTCCCCCTCACCGCAGCCGGAGAGCAGCAGCACGAGCACGGCCACGATCGGGAGGCTCCTCGGCATGGACACAGCCTAGGAGTGCGTCACAGCTGGATCAGCCGGCGGTGCTCGTGGGCAGCGCCGAAGAGCTGCCCGAGCGCGTGCGCCCGCTTGAACACCAGGTGCGCGTCGTGCTCCCAGGTGATCGCGATCCCGCCGTGCAGCTGGACGGTCTCGCCGGCGATCCGGGCGAGTGCGTCGCCGCAGTAGGACTTCGCGATGTGGGCGAGCTCGGCGGCGTTCTCGGTGGACCGGGACACGGCGTACGACGCCGCCCAGGACGCCGAGCGGCTCATCTCGAGCAGCACCAGCATGTCGGCCATCCGGTGCTTGAGCGCCTGGAAGGACCCGATCGGGCGGCCGAACTGCACCCGCTCCTTGCTGTAGGAGACGGTCATGTCCAGCGCCCGGGCGGCCAGGCCGGCCTGCAGCGCGGTGACACCGACGGTGCCGACCAGCTCGGCTCGGGCCACGGCCGCCGCGGCGTCGCCGATCGGGGTGGTGGTCGCATTGCTCAGGTCGACGTGGGCCAGCCGGATCGTCTGGTCCATCGACTCGGCCCAGGTCCGGGTGGCGGTTTCGGGGTCGACCTCGACCAGCCCGTCGTCGGTCGCCGCGATCAGCACCGTGGCGAGGTCTCCGTCCAGCACCGGGCCGTCGCCCGCGACGAACGCGGCGACCTCGCCGGCGGCGATTCGGGGGAGCAGCCGGCGCTTGGCCTCCTCGTCGGCACCCGCGAGGAGTGCCTCGGCGGTGACGAGTGATGACAGCAACGGCGAGGGAGCCAGCGACCGGCCGAGCTCCTCGAGGACGATGAGCGACTCGAACAGGGTGAACCCGGCGCCGTCGTACTCCTCGGGGATGGCCAGTGCCGCGGCCCCGATCTGCTCGCACAGCGTCGCCCAGAGCGCCTCGTCGTACTCGGCCACCCGGGCGTCGGCGCGCTTGGCCAGCAGCGACCGCACGGTCGCGGCCAGCTCCTGCTGCTCCTCGGAGAACGCGAACTCCATCAGCCGACCAGTCCCTCGAGGACCTTCGCGCGGTGGTACGCCGGGGTGCCCCAGGCAGTCACCAGCGCGCGCACCTTGGTGATCCAGATGCTCAGGTCGAACTCCTGGGTGTACCCGATCGCGCCGTGCACCTGGAGACCGGTGCGCGAGGCGAGGTAGGCGGCATCGGAGCAGGCGACCTTCGCGGCCGAGGCGCTGATCTCGCCGAGGGCGGCGCCGTAGACGAGGGGCCGGGCGAAGTCGAGTGCGATCCGGACGTCGGCGAGCTTGTGCTTGATCGCCTGGTAGGAGCCGATCTCCCGGCCGAACTGGCGGCGCTGCTTCACGTAGGTGACCGAGTCGGCCAGCAGCCGCTCGCCGGCACCCAGCAGCTGAGCCGAGGTCGCGAGCACCGCGAGATCGAACGCGTCTCCCGCTGGTTGAGGTGCGAGCGCAGCGAGCCTCGAAACCACCGCGAACAACCGTCGGCTTCGATCCACCGACTCGTGGACTTCGCCGGCCGAGCCGGGACAGATCCCGTCGTCGGTGACGACGTACACGTGGTCGGCGACGTCGGCATCCAGGGCGTACGGCACGTGCGGCGGGACGGCGACGGTCGCGACGCCCTCGATCTCGTGACCCAGCGCGATGGGCAGGTACGCCGCCGACTCGACCCACGGGCCGGGTACGGCGTGCCGCCCGAGCGCCTCGAAGGCAACGCAGAGCTCGACGGGGCCGGCCTCGGTGGCCAGCATCGTCAGGCCCTGGTCGGCGAGCCGCTTCCACAGCGCCAGGCCCGGTGCGGCGTCGCCGTCGGCCCAGGCCCGGGCCACGGCGGGAGTGTCGGACGCGGCGAGCAGGGCGTCGAGGGACGCCGCGAAGTCGCGCTGGTCGTCGGTGAGCTCGAACCTCACTTCTGCACCCCCTTCGGCTCGCGGGGGAGCCCGAGGATGCGCTCGGCCACGATGTTGCGCTGGATCTCGTTGGTCCCGGCGTAGATCGGCCCTGAGAGCGAGAACAGGTAGCCGTCCAGCCACCGCGACTCGAGCTCCGCCTCGGCGCCGCGCAGGTCGAGCGCCGTCTCGTGCAGCGCGATGTCGAGCTCGGACCAGAACACCTTGTTGACCGAGCCGGCCGCCCCCATGTCGCCGCCGTCGGACAGGCGGGTCACCGTGCCCCACGTGTAGAGCCGGTAGGCCTGCGCCTTGATCCAGGCGTCGACGACGCCGTCGGAGGCGCCGCCGCGTCTCGCGGTAGAGGTCGACCAGCCGGTCGGCGGCGGCGCAGAAACGTCCGGGGGAGCGCAGCGACAGGCCGCGCTCGTTGCCCGCGGTGCTCATCGCCACCCGCCAGCCGTCGCCGGGCGCACCCAGCACGTCGGCGTCCGGCACGAACGCGTCCTCGAAGAACACCTCGGCGAAGCCCGCCTCGCCGTCGAGCTGGGCGATCGGGCGGACGGTGATCCCCTCGGCGTCGAGCGGGAACAGGAAGTAGGTCAGCCCCTGGTGCCGCTCCGCCTCGGGGTCGGAGCGGAACAGCCCGAACCCCCAGTGCGCGAGCGCAGCGCGCGAGCACCACGTCTTCTGGCCGTTCAGGACCCAGCCGCCGCGCTCGTCGTCGCGCCGGGCGGTGGACTTGAGGGAGGCCAGGTCGGAGCCGGCTTCGGGCTCGGACCAGCACTGCGCCCAGACCTTCTCGCCGGTGGCCATCGTCGGGCAGGAACCGGTCCTGCTGCTCGGGGGTGCCGTGGTCGAAGATGATCGGCGCCAGCAGGAAGATGCCGTTCTGGGAGACCCGGCCCGGCGCTCCGGCCCGGTAGTACTCCTCCTCGAAGATCACCCACTCGACCAGCGAGGCGTCGCGTCCGTGGTACTTCTCGGGCCAGGACACCACCGACCAGCGAGCCGCCGACAGCCGGGCCTCCCACTCCTGGTGGGCTGCCCACCCCTCGGGCGTGTCCATGGACGGCAGCGACTCGGCCGGCACGTTGGCCGCGAGCCACTCCCGGGCCTCGGCCTGGAAGGCCAGCTCGGACTCGGACAGGGTCAGGTCCATCTACTTCCTCAACTCGGTCTTGAGCACCTTGCCGGACAGGTTGCGCGGGAGGGCATCGGCGAACTCGACCAGCCGCGGGACCTTGAAGTTGGCCAGCCGCTCCTTGGCGAAGGCTCTGTACGTCGTCCTCGGTCAAGCGTCGCGCCCTCAGCGCGGACGACGTACGCCTTGCCGATCTCGCCCATCCGCTCGTCGGGTACGCCGACCACGGCAACGTCGGCCACGCCCTCGAGCCGGGCCAGCGCCTGCTCGACCTCGGCGGGGTAGACGTTGAAGCCGCCGGAGATGTACATGTCCTTGAGCCGGTCGGTGATGGCCAGGTTGCCGGCCTCGTCGAGGGTGCCGACGTCGCCGGTGTGCAGCCAGCCGTCGTCGTCGATGGCTTCGCGAGTGGCCTCCGGGTCGTCGAGGTAGCCGAGCATCACGAAGTCGCCGCGGAGCAGGAGCTCCCCGTTGTCGGCGATCCGGGCCTCCATGCCGGGGATCGCGCGACCGCAGGTAGTCGCGACGGTCTCGGCGGAGTCGTCCTCGCGACACATGGTGGCGACGACCGCCTCGGTCATGCCGAACGCGGTGACCACGTGGTCGATGCCGAGCCCCTCGGGAGCGGGGGCGCGCATCCGCTCGATGAGCACCACCGGTACGACGGCGGCGCCGGTGACAGCCAGCCGGAGCGAAGAGAGGTCGAAGTCGCCGCGGTTCGGTGCGTTCAGCAGCGACTGGTAGAGCGTCGGCGCCCCGGGGAACAGCGTGATGCGCTCCGACTCGATCAGTGCCATCGTCTCGTCGAGGTCGAACGTCGCGACCGGGTAGAGCGTCGCGCCGGTCAGCAGGCCGACGACGATGCCGATCTTGTAGCCGAAGGAGTGGAAGAACGGGTTGACCACGAGGTAGCGGTCGTCCTGGCGAACGCCGCCGAGCTCGGCCCACGCCCGGGCGACCCCGATCGTCTGCCGATGCGCCGACATCGCGCCCTTCGAGCGGCCCGTGGTGCCCGAGGTGAAGAGGATGTCG
This sequence comes from uncultured Actinomycetota bacterium, assembly GCA_963798055.1. GTDB lineage: Bacteria > Actinomycetota > Actinomycetes > Propionibacteriales > Nocardioidaceae > Nocardioides. The sequence goes on along the minus strand of CAWCRX010000004.1, from coordinate 68,804 downwards.
GCCACGTCGTCGGGAGAGGGCTCCGAGATCGGGTCGCCGGGCCGGGCGTCGTGAGCGGTCGCCTGCCCCAGGGTGACCACGTTGTCGGTCACCCCTGCCTGGGCCAGCTCGTCGATCTGGTTGCGGCCGAGGAACTGGTCGTGGACGACGACCAACTTCGCGTCGGTGCGCGCGACGATGTCGGCGACCTCGTGACCGGTGTAGCGGGAGTTGGCCGGGACCAGGATGCCGCCGGCGTACGTGACGGCGAGGGCTGCGACGGCCCAGTCGATGCTGTTGGGTCCCCACAGCACGACCCGGTCGCCGGGACCCACCCCGTCCTCGGCGAAGCCCGCAGCGGTGGCCTCGACGCGGCGCAGCAGGTCGGCGTAGGACAGGGCGTGACCCTGCTCGACGTACGCCGCGTGGTCGCCGAAACGCTCCGCGGCTTCCCGGAGCAGGGCAGGGAGAGTGTCCGAACCAAGCATTTGCTTGGTAGGGTATCACCTGTGGACCTGAGCTACTCGGCCGAGGACGAGGCCTTTCGCGCCGAGATCCGTGGCTGGCTGGAGCAGCACCTGACCGGCCGCTGGGCGGAGCTGCGCGGTCTGGGCGGCGCTGGCCGCGACCACGAGCGGTTCGAGGACCGGCTCGAGTGGAACCGGCTGCTGGCCGAGCACGGCTGGACCTGCGTCGGCTGGCCGGAGGAGTACGGCGGCCGCGGGCTGAGCCTGTGGCAGCAGGTGATCTTCCACGAGGAGTACGCGCGCGCCGATGCGCCCACCCGGGTCAACCACCTGGGCGAGGAGCTGCTCGGCCCCACCCTGATCGCGTTCGGCACCGAGGAGCAGAAGGCCCGCTTCCTGCCGAAGATCGTCGCCGTCGAGGAGCTCTGGGCGCAGGGCTACTCCGAGCCGAACGCCGGCTCCGACCTCGCCAACGTGCAGACCAAGGCTCGGATCGAGGACGGCGAGTGGGTGATCGACGGCCAGAAGGTGTGGACGTCCAACGCCCATCTCTCGCAGTGGGTGTTCGTGATCGCCCGCTCCGAGCCCGGCTCCGAGCGGCACAAGGGACTCTCGTTCCTGCTCGTGCCCCTGGACCAGGACGGCGTGGATGTCCGGCCGATCGAGCAGCTCACCGGCGGCTCGGAGTTCAACGAGGTCTTCTTCACCGGCGCTCGCACCGATGCCGACCTGGTCGTGGGCGAGCCCGGTCAGGGCTGGGCGGTCGCGATGGGGCTGCTCGGCTTCGAGCGCGGCGTCTCGACGCTGGCGCAGACCGTCGACTACTCACGCGAGCTCGCGGACCTGGTCGAGTACGCCAAGGAGAACGGCGCGATCGACGACCCGCTGCTCCGCGACCGGCTGGTCCAGCTGAAGGTCGAGCTCGAGGTGATCCGTGCGCAGGCGATGCGCGGGCTCTCCGCGGTCGGCCTGGGCGACGACTCGGCCGCCGGCGGGGGAGCCGGCTCGATCTTCAAGCTCGTCTGGGCCAACTGGCACCGAAAGCTGGGCGAGGTGGCGATGGATGTCGCCGGCTCCGCCGGGTTGCTCGCGCGGGCGAGTGGACACTCCGTACGACCTCGACGAGTGGCAGCGACTGTTCCTGTTCTCCCGCTCGGACACGATCTACGGCGGCAGCGACGAGGTCCAGAAGAACATCCTGGCCGAGCGAGTGCTCGGCCTTCCCAGAGAGGCACGCGGATGACCGCCTTGCGACCGGAGCAGCCGACCCCCGACTACGTCCCGGGTCACGACCTGCTCGCCGGGAAGGTGGTCGTCGTGACCGCCGCCGCGGGAGCCGGCATCGGCGCCGCCGTCGTACGCCGCGCGCTCGAGGAGGGCGCGAAGGCCGTGGTGTTCAGCGACACCCACGAGCGCCGGCTGGCCGAGGCAGAGGCAGCGACTGGGTGAGGAGTTCGGCGCCGAACGGGTGCGGCAGCTCGTCTGCGACGTCACCGACGAGGCCCAGGTCGCGGCGCTGCTCGACGCGGCGGACGAGTTCGGCGGCGTCGACATCATGATCAACAACGCCGGCCTCGGCGGCACCGCGAGCGTGCTGGAGATGACCGACGACCAGTGGTCCAAGGTCCTCGACATCACCCTGACCGGGCACCTTCCGCTGCGTCCGAGCAGCGGGCCAGCGCTTCGTCGACGCCGGCAAGAAGGGCGTGATCGTCAACAACGCCTCGGTGATCGGCTGGCGCGCACAGGAGGGCCAGGCCCACTACGCCGCCGCGAAGGCCGGCGTGATGGCGCTGACCCGCTGCTCCGCGCTCGACCTGGCGCCGCACGGGATCCGGGTCAACGCGGTCAGCCCCAGCCTCGCCATGCACCCGTTCCTGGCCAAGGTGACGTCCGACGAGCTCCTGCACGAGCTCAAGCAGCGGGAGGCCTTCGGCCGGGCCGCCGAGCCCTGGGAGGTCGCCAACGTGATGGTGTTCCTGGCCAGCGACTACTCGTCGTACCTCACCGGTGAGGTCCTCTCAGTGAGCTCCCAACATGCCTGAGGTCTCGACCCCCACCCGCCGCGCCGAGCTGCTCCGGATCGCCGCGGAGCTGTTCGCGACCAAGGGGTTCAAGAACACCACCGTCCGCGACATCGCCGAGGCGTCCGGGATCCTGTCCGGCAGCCTCTACCACCACTTCGACTCCAAGGAGTCGATGGTCGACGAGGTGCTGTCGACGTTCCAGGAAGAGCTCTTCGGCAAGTACGACGAGATCCTGGCCGGCGACGAGGACGCGCGGACCAAGCTCGAGCGCGCGGTCCGCGTCTCGTTCGAGGCGATCGACCAGCACCCCCACGAGGTGGCGATCTTCCAGAACGAGGCCGACTACCTGGGCGGGTTCGAGCGGTTCGGCTATCTGGCCGAGCGGAACGCCCAGTCGCGCGCTGTGTGGATGACGCTGCTGACCGAGGGGGTCGAGACCGGCGTGCTGCGCCGCGACCTCAACATCGAGCTCACCTACCGGTTCATCCGGGACACGATCTGGGTCGCGGTGCGGTGGTACCGCCCGGGCAAGAGTCTCGGACCCGACGACATCGCCGATCAGTACCTGCACATACTTCTGGATGGGATTGCCAATGCCTGAGGCCTACATCATCGACGCCGTCCGCACGCCTGTGGGGAAGCGCGGCGGCGCGCTCGCCGAGGTGCACTCGGCCGATCTCGCCGCGCACACGCTGGACGCGCTGATGCGTCGTACCGGCGTCGACCCGGCCGCGGTCGACGACGTCATCCTCGGCTGCTGCGACACGATCGGCTCGCAGGCCGGCGACATCGCTCGGTCCGCGTGGCTGGTCGCGGGCCTGCCCGACCACGTGCCCGGCGTGACGATCGACCGGCAGTGCGGCTCCTCCCAGCAGGCCGTGCACTTCGCCGCGCAGGGCGTGATGTCCGGCACCCAGGATCTTGTCGTCGCCGGCGGCGTACAGAACATGAGCGCGATCCCGATCGCGGCGGCGATGCTGGTCGGCCAGCAGTACGGCTTCTCGACCCCGTTCGCGGAGTCGCCGGGCTGGCTGAAGCGGTACGGCGACCAGGAAGTCAGCCAGTTCCGCAGCGCCGAGATGATCGCCGAGAAGTGGGACATCTCGCGCGCGGAGATGGAGGAGTTCGCGCTCGCTTCGCACGACCGCGCCCGGACCGCGATCGCCGAGGGTCGCTTCGACAACGAGATCGAGCCGGTGACGCTGCCCGACGGCAGCACCTTCGCCGTCGACCAGTGCCCGCGCGAGACCTCGCTGGAGAAGATGGCCGGGCTCGAGCCGCTGGCTCCCGGTGGTCGGATCACCGCCGCGGTCTCCAGCCAGATCTGCGATGCCTCGTCGGCGATGTTGGTCGCCTCCGAGGACGCCGTACGCACGCATGGGCTGAAGGCCCGGGCCCGTGTCCATCACCTGTCGGTGCGCGGCGACGACCCGGTCTGGATGCTGACCGGACCGATCCGGGCGACCCAGCACGCGCTCGAGAAGACCGGGCTGTCGATCCACGACATCGACCTGTTCGAGTGCAACGAGGCGTTCGCCTCGGTGGTGCTGGCCTGGATGAAGGAGACCGGCGCCCCGCACGAGAAGGTCAACGTCAACGGCGGCGGGATCGCACTCGGTCATCCGATCGGCGCGACCGGGACCCGGCTGATGACCACGTTGCTCAACGAGCTCGAGCGCACCGGTGGCCGCTACGGCCTGCAGACGATGTGCGAGGGCGGCGGCCAGGCCAACGTGACCGTGATCGAGCGGCTCTAGCCGAACGCGAGGATCAGCCCGACGAGCCCCGGGGCGAGGCCGAGCAGCAGCCACGGGGTGAGCGGGTTCTTCTGGTGGATCGCGAAGCCCGCGGCCACCGCGATCACACCGGTCGCCGACGCGATCACGCAGAGCCCGAGCTGGGCGCCCTGGTTGTCCTCGGTGATGAGCAGCGCCGCCAGGACCAGGCCCAGGGCGAGGTGGCCGATGGTGGTGACGGCCAGCACCGAGAGCACCCACCGCTGCACCCGGGCCAGGCGGGCCAGGTCCTCCGGACTGGTCGGCTTCCGCGGTGCGTTGGGATCCATCAGGTGCCGCGCACGGCGGGGTTCGGTGGCACCTTCCATGCGTCGATCCTCCCACCGCGCCGCTGGGGCATCAGACTGGGGACATGTCGGAGGTTCGGCCAGCGGCGAGCGCGGACGCGGGCCAGTGGTTGCTCCGACGCGACGTCGGCTGGCAGCACCTCGTCCGCTACGGTCCGCCTGACTTCGACGTGTACCTGAGGATCCGCTTCGATCTGGCAACGCCCAGCGCGGATCAGGACGGCGAGGCGCCGGGGGTACGCCGGGCACTCACGACGCTCGCCGAGCACACCGCTCGCCCCGACCTTGCGTACGCCGCGATCTGGGAGGGCTGGGCGGGCGGTGACCCCGCCCCCGAGGCCCCGCGGGTGCCGATTCCCAACCGGACGATGCTGCTCTTCTCCGGCCCTGTCGCGGCACTCCGAGATGCACCCGCCCAGGCGTGGCGGCGTCAGGGCGAGCACGCCGAGCCGCACCTCGTGTGGCCCGAGGACCGAGCCTGGTGCCTGGCGTGCGATGTCGATGAGGACGTCGCGTTCACGGTGGGATGTGCAGAAGGCGCCGCCCAGGCCGTGTGGGAGGCCCTACCGGGTGCTGTCCGTCGAGTCGACTACGGAGAACCGGTTCCGTGAGCGAGTCAGTCGAGGCAGAACTCGTTGCCCTCGACGTCCTGCATGACGAGGCACGACTCGTTCTCGCCGTCGGCCAGCAGAAGTTCAAAGCGGGTCGCGCCGAGCGGGATCAGTCGGGCGCATTCGGCCTCGAGCGCGGCCAGGCGCTCTTCACCTACGAGGCCGGTGCCGACCCGGACGTCGAGATGCACCCGGTTCTTGACGACCTTGCCCTCGGGAACGCGCTGGAAGTACATGCGCGGGCCCTTGCCAGTGGGATCAGCGCATACGGCCCATGAGCCCGGCTCCTCCGGCGGTGGCACCGTTGCTTCGTACCCCAGCACCTCGGCCCAGAACTGAGCGACGCGCACTGGTTCCGCGCAGTCGAAGGTGACCTGAACTTCTCTGACCGACGCCATGGGTTCACCCTATGAGGGCGTCAGACGACGTACGACGATGCCCGGCGCAGTTCCTCGGCGGCCTGGGTGACGATCCGGTCGATCAGCGCCTCGCACGTGGGCAGGTCGTCGATCACGCCCACGACCTGGCCGCTGGCCAGTACGCCGGCGTCGGTGTCGCCCTCGACGAGACCGGCCCGGAGCATCATCGGCGTGTTCGCGGCGAGCGCCATCTGGCCCAGCGTGCGGCCCTGCTGCTTCTTCATCTCGCGGCCGTCCTTGGCCAGCGCCCACCAGGACATCCCGCTCGTGCGCCGGAACTCGAGCGTCCGACGCATCGTCGGAGCCATCCGGCGCAGCCGGCTGGAGCCTTCCAGCTCGTCGACGAGATCGGTGCGGAGCATCCGGTGCGGCATCCCGTCGACCTTGGTCGTGACGATGGTTCCGGTGAGGTCGGTGTCCAGGTAGCGCTGCTTGACCGCGTCGGGGACCGCGCTGTCCTGGGTCAGCAGGAAGCGGGTGCCCATGCCGACGCCCGCGGCGCCGTACGACAGCGCCGCGGCGAGGCCGCGGCCGTCGAAGAAGCCGCCCGCCGCGACGACCGGGATGTCGACGGCGTCGAGGACCGTGGGGAGCAGCAGCGTGGTCGGTACTGGACCGGTGTGCCCACCGCCCTCGCCGCCCTGGATCATCACCGCGTCGGCGCCCCAGGCGGCCACCTTCTCGGCGTGCCGGGCAGCGCCGATCGACGGCATCACCACGATGCCGTGGTCCTTCAGGTGGGCGATCAGCTCCTGCTTGGGCGCCAGCGCGAACGAGGCCACCTTCACGCCGTGCTTGATCAGCAGGTCGCAGCGGTCCTTCGCGTCGCCGGCGTCGGCGCGCAGGTTGACCCCGAACGGCTGGTCGGTGCGCTCCTTGACCTCGATGATCGCCTTCTCGAGCTCCTCGAAGGTCATCGTCGCGCTGGCCAGGATGCCCAGGCCGCCGGCGTTGGCCGTGCCGGTCACGAGCCGTGGACCGGACACCCAGCCCATGCCGGTCTGGACGACGGGGTGGCGTACGCCGGTCAGCTCGGTGAACGGGGTCCGGATCAGTTGGTCGATCACTCTGGCACTTCCTTCGAGCGCAGCCCCTTGGGGTCCAGGACCTCGCGGATGATGATCAGCTCCTCCATGGAGGGCAGCCGAGTCTCGGGTACGTCGGCCGGCGCGGCCAGGTCGAATCCGGTTTCGGCCTGGACCTCCTCGACCGTCACGCCGGGGTGCACGCTGAGCAGCCGGACGGTGTCGTCCGGTCCGCCGACGTCGAGGACCGCGAGGTTCGTGACGATCCGGTGGATGTCGTTGAACCGCTCGGCTGCGGGTCCGGCCTCGCGGGCACGACGGGGGCCGACCCCGGAGACGATGTCGACGTTCTCGACGAACACGCGAGGGGAGTGCCGAGGGACCCAGTACGACGTGCGGTTGTTGACCGTGTTGCCAGGTGCGCCCCGCGACCCGAGCAGCTGTCGCTTGGGCTGCGCGAAGTCACCGATCGCGGAGATGTTCTGGTTGCCCTCGCGGTCGACCTGGGTGGCGCCCATCATCACGTGCCGCTTGCCGTAGGCGACGACGTCGAAGACCTTGCGGAACGGGATCCAGCCCTCCACCACGTCCGCCTTGGCGAACAGCGGGGGCACGCCGGCCAGGAACAGCGACTCGCCGTCGGAGATGACCAGGTCGGGGTTGCTGGTGAGCTTGGCCAGCCGGACTCCGAGCATCGGCATCAGGCCCATCGGGCTGGCGAAGATCTCGCCGTCGTCCTTGAACGCGTCGGCGACGGCTGCGGCGCAGACCTCGGCGCGGGTGACGTCACTCATGCCTGCTCCTCCCCGAACGCCGACACCGCGGCTTGGTACGCCGCCTCGTCACCGGACAGGAACCGCTCCTCGAACGCGGCCCACTCGTCGTCGGTGCCGGAGGCGGCCGCGGCGTAGGCCTTCTGGAACTTCTCGTCGCGCTCGTAGTCGGGGGTGCACGTGGTGAAGTGCGCCCCGTTGGGTGTCTCGACCACGCCGCTGACCATCATCCGGCTCAGCAGCAGCCGTTGCACCGGGGTGTCGACGGTGAGCCCCGCGGTGTCCACGATCTGCTCGCAGGTCACGTAGGTCCGGTCGGCAGCCATCGCGAACAGGTCGTCGAAGTAGGGGTCGGGTCCGAGGTACGTCGCGTTGCCGTGCCGGTCGGCGCGGTTCAGGTGCACGAGGGCGACGTCGAGGTTCAGGGCCGGTACGGCGACCAGCTCCTCGCCGTCGTCGTAGGGGCTCGCGACGGTGCGCAGCCAGGGGTTGTTGACGAGGACGTCCGACCCGAGCCCGGCCCGCATCGGCAGGAACGGCAGCCGCTGGGCGGCGGCGCGCAGACCGGTCTGGAACATCCCCTCGTCGAGCTCGACGACCTCCGGGATGGTGCCGCGCTGACGGGCCCGCTGGAAGTTGGGCTCGAGCGGGATCGAGTCGAGGCTGACGAACGCGTAGACCAGCTTGCGGACCTTGCCGGCCCGAACGAGCAGCCCGACGTCGGCACCGCCCCAGCTGACCAGGGTCAGGTCCTTGAGATCGGAGCGCAGGATGGCCCGGACCAGAGCCATCGGCTTGCGCCGCGGCCCCCAGCCGCCGATCCCGACGGTCATCCCGTCCTTGAGCTCACCGACGACCTCGTCGATGGTCATGGTCTTGTCGCGCGGCCCCTTGCTCATGCCTTGGCCGCCTTGTCCGTGCCCGCGCTCTGCTTATCAACGAAGTCATCGCGCAGCTCGTCGCTGACGCCGGACAGGTTGAGCTCCATCGTGAACCCCTGCTCGAAGCGGTAGCTCTTGTTGACGTCGATCGGGTCGATGCCGTTGAGCGCCTCCTTGGCCGCCCGGATCACCCGGGTGTCCTTGTCGGCGATGTCGGCGGCCAGCGCCAGGGCGGCGTCGTCGAGCTGGTCGCGCGGGACCACCTCGTAGACCGAGCCGTGCTGGACCAGGTCGACGGCCTTGATCGTGCGGGCGGTGAAGTAGAGGGTGCGCATCAGGTGCTGGGGGACCAGTCGAGCCATGTGCGTGGCGGCGCCGAGCGCGCCCTGCTTGACCTCCGGCACCCCGAAGTAGGCGTCGTCGCTGGCCACCACCACGTCGGCGTTGCCGACCAGCCCGACGCCGCCGCCGAGGCAGAACCCGTTGACGGCCGCGATCACCGGCACGCTGCACTCGTAGACCGCCTTGAACGCGGCGTAACAGCCCTTGTTGGCACCGATCAGGGCGTCGAACCCGGTGGTGTTCTGCATCTCCTTGATGTCGACGCCCGCGTTGAAGCCGCGACCTTCCGCGCGCAGCACCACGACGTGGGTGTCGACGTCGGCGCTGGCCTCGTCGAGCGCCGCCGCGACGTCGAACCAGCCCTGCACGGTCAGCGCGTTGACCGGCGGAGCGTCCATCGTGATCACCCGGACGTGGTCGTCCCTGAGGGTCGAGCTGACTGACATGAGGCTCCCGTCGTACCAACCAAGCAATTGCTTGGTATGGTAGCAGCCATGGCCCTCCCGATCGACCTGTCCGGCCGCGTGGTGCTGGTCACCGGCGGCACGAAGGGCATCGGTCTCGGGATCACCCGCACCTTCCTGGAGGCCGGCGCGGTCGTCGCGACCTGCGCCCGCTCGGAGGCCACCCCGCTGGACGGGACCACCCACCACGTCTGCGACGTGCGGGACCCCGAGGCGGTGCAGGCGCTCGTTGCCGAGGTGGTGGCGACCCACGGGCGGCTGGACGTGCTGGTCAACAACGCCGGGGGAGCGCCGAGTGCCGACGCCGCCACGGCGTCGCCCCGGTTCCACGACAAGATCGTGGCGCTCAACCTGCTCAGCCCGCTGAACGTGGCCCAGGCCGCCAACGCGGTGATGCAGCAGCAGGACGGCGGCGGCGCCATCGTCAACATCTCGTCGATCTCCGCGCACCGACCCGCCCCCACGATCGCGGCGTACGGCGCCGCCAAGGCCGGGCTGGACTCCCTGACCCGGTCGCTGGCGATGGAGTGGGGACCGAAGGTCAGGGTCAACGCCATCGACGTGGGCCTGTGCCGCACCGAGAACACCGACGACCACTACGGCGACGCAGCCAAGGTCGCCGCGATCGAACGCACCATCCCGCTCGGCCGGATGGCGACGCCCGAGGAGGTCGGGAACGTCGCGGTGTTCCTGGCCAGCGACCTGGCGTCGTACGTCTCCGGGGCCCGAGTGACCTGCGACGGCGGCGGCGAGCCGCCCGTCTTCCTGCACATCGACTGAAGCCTCCGAAGGAGAACCAGTGTCTGGACTGTTGGAGGGTCGCGTCGCGATCGTCACCGGCGCGGGCCGCGGGATCGGCCGCGCCCACGCCCTCGAGCTGGCCGCGCACGGCGCGAAGGTCGTGGTCAACGACTACGGCGTCTCGCTCGCCGGCGAAGGCACGGGGGAGTCGCCCGCCGACGAGGTGGTCGAGCTGATCCGCTCCAACGGCGGCGAGGCGGTCACCAACGGCGCCGACGTCGCCGACTTCGAGGCGGCCGCCGCGATGGTCCAGCAGGCCATCGACACCTTCGGCGGGCTCGACATCCTGGTCAACAACGCCGGCTTCGTCCGCGACCGGATGCTCGTCAACACCTCCGAGGAGGAGTGGGACGCGGTGATCCGGGTGCACCTGAAGGGCCACTTCGCGCCGCTCCGGCACGCCGGCGCCTACTGGCGGGCCGAGGCCAAGGAGGGTCGCCAGCGCGCGGCGCGGGTGATCAACACGTCGTCCGGCGCGGGGCTCCAGGGCTCGGTGGGCCAGGCGACGTACTCCGCAGCGAAGGCCGGGATCGCCGGCCTCACACTGGTCGCGGCCCAGGAGATGGGTCGGTACGGCGTCACCGTCAACGCGATCGCGCCGGTCGCCAAGACCCGGATGACCGAGGGCGCGTTCGACACCTCGGCGATGGCGGTTCCCGAGGACAACTCGCCGATCGTCGCCTGGCTCGCCTCGGAGGAGGCCGGCGACGTGACCGGCCGGCTGATCGAGATCGACGGCAGCAAGATCACCGTCGAGAACGGCTGGGCGCACGGGCCGTCCCGTGACGCGGGAGCCCGCTGGAACGCGGCCGCGGTCGGCCCCGCCCTGCGGGACCTGCTCGCCGAGGCGCCGGACCCGGAGCCCGTCTACGGCGCGTAGGGCTCAGATCCGCTCGAGGACCGTCCCGGTCGCCATCGCGCCGCCGGCGCACATCGAGATCAGCGCGACGCTGGCGTCGCGGCGCTCGAGTTCGTGCAGGGCGGTGGTGATCAGGCGGGTGCCGGTGGACCCGACGGGGTGGCCGAGCGCGATCGCGCCGCCGTTGACGTTGACCTTGTCCAGGTCGACGTTGTGCACGCCGGCCCAGGACAGGACCACCGACGCGAATGCCTCGTTGACCTCGAACAGGTCGAAGTCGGAGATCGCCATGCCGGTCCGCTCGAGGATCCGCCGGGTCGCGTCGACCGGGCCGTCGAGGTGGTAGTACGGGTCGGACCCGACGAGGCAGTGGGTGACGATCCGGGCCCGCGGGGTGAGCCCGAGCGCCCGCGCCTTGTCCTCGTCCATGATCAGCACGGCGGAGGCTCCGTCGGAGATCTGTGAGGAGGTCCCGGCCGTGTGCAGGCCGCCCTCCAGCACCGTCTTGAGTCCGGCCAGTCCCTCGAGGGTGGTGTCGCGCAGACCCTGGTCGCTGTCGACCAGCCGGGTCTCGCCGGTCGGCGCGCCGTCCTCGCCGAGCACCGGCGCCTGGATCGGGGCGATCTCGCGCTTGAACCGACCCTCGTCGACGGCCACCCGCGCCTTCTGCTGGGACGCGAGGCCGAAGCGCCTCGAGGTCCTCCCGGGTCAGCCCGCGGTTGCGGGCGATCCGGTCGGCCCCTTCGAACTGGTTGGGCATGTCGATGTCCCAGTCGTCCGGACGCGGGTCGCCCAGACCCGGAGGAACGTTGCCGCCGAGCGGGATCCGGGACATCGCCTCGACGCCGCAGGCGATTCCGACGTCGATGGTGCCGGCCGCGATCATGTCGTTGACCAGGTGGGCGCTCTGCTGGCCGGAGCCGCACTGCGCGTCGACCACGGTGCCGCCGGTGTGCTGGGGGAGGCCCGCGTGCAGCCAGGCTCGGCGGACCATGCCGTTGGACTGCTCGCCCGCCTGGGTGACGACAGCCGCCGACGACCTGCTCGACCAGCTCGGGGTCCACGCCGGCCCGCTCGAGCACCTGGCGCTGCGCGAAACCGAGGAGTACGGCGGGGTGGACGCCCGCGAGCCAGCCCTTCCGCTTGCCGAGTGGGGTGCGGACGGCATCGACGATCACGGGGGTGCCCATGGAGCAAAACTAGAACACGTTCTCGTCCGCCACAAGCGAGACCTGGGTCACGCAGCGGAAATCACGAAAACACCAACACGAAACCCTTTCCCAAGATTCCGAGAGTATGTAGTCTCGACCTAGAACACGTTCCAGGTTCGATCTGGGCCACCGAGAGGGCGACAACGCGTGACGATCACCGAACTTCCCGCTGGGTTCGACCCCACCGACCCGGACATCATGCTGTCCGGGCTCCCGCACGAGCAGCTGCTGGCGATGCGACGTACCGCCCCGATCAGCTTCGTGCAGCAGGACGAGGCCGCGCGGGCGGGGTTCCCGGACACCAAGGGCTACTGGGCGCTGAGCAGGCACGCCGAGGTTGCCGCGGTCTCCAAGAACCAGACGGACTTCTCCACCAACGCCAACGGCGTGATCATCCGGTTCGGCCCCGACATGACGCGCGAGGAGGTCGAGCAGTCCAACTTCCTGCTCATCAACCACGACGCGCCCGAGCACACCCAGCTCCGCCAGATCGTGTCCCGCGGCTTCACGCCGAAGGCGATCAACGCGCTGCACGGGAGCCTCCTGGAGCGGTCGACGACGATCGTCACCGAGGCGGTCCAGCGCGGTGAGGGCAACTTCGTCGACGACATCGCCGCCGAGCTGCCGCTCCAGGCGATCTGCGACCTGCTGGGCTTCCCGCAGGAGGACCGGCGCAAGCTGTACGACTGGTCCAACGCGATGATGTTCTACGACGACCCCGAGATGGCCGGCGCGCAGATGGAGGCGTTCGCCGAGATCCTCGGCTATGCCATGGCCAAGGCCGATGAGCGCCGCCAGGACCCGAAGGACGACATCGTCACCAAGCTGATCTCGGCCGACGTCGACGGCCGAGGGCTCACCGACGACGAGTTCGGGTTCTTCGTGATCCTGCTGGTGGTCGCCGGCAACGAGACCACCCGCAACGCGATCACCTGGGGCATGCACGCCTTCATGGAGAACCCCGACCAGTGGGAGCTGTTCAAGCGCGAGCGTCCGCAGACCGCCGTCGACGAGATCATCCGGTGGGCGACCCCGGTCACGGTCTTCCAGCGCACCGCGGTCAACGACGTCGAGGTCGGCGGCGTACAGGTCGCCAAGGGCGAGCGCGTCGGCCTGCTCTACGCCAGCGCCAACTTCGACGAGGACGTCTTCGACGACCCGTTCACGTTCAACATCCTTCGGGACCCCAACCCGCACCAGGCATTCGGGGGCCACGGCGCGCACTACTGCATCGGCGCCAACCTGGCGCGCCTCGAGGTCGACCTGATCTTCAACGCGATCGCCGACCTGGCTCCGGACATCCGGATGCTGGCCGGCCCTCAGCGACTGCGGAGCGGGTGGATCAACGGCGTCAAGGACCTCCAGGTCGCCTACCGCTGAATCGGCACTCCTGATCGAGAAAGGCCTTACCCACGTGACGAGCACTGTCCTTCCCGAGGGCTTCGACTTCACCGACCCGTTCATCAACGAGAAGGCGATCCCGCACGAGGAGTTCCGCAAGTGTCGGCAGACCGCGCCGATCACGTGGATCGAGCAGGAGAAGGGCACCTACGACGGCATGTCGGACGAGTCCGGCACCGGCTACTTCGCGGTCACCAAGCACGAGGACGTCTCGGCGATCTCCAAGAACGCCAAGGACTGGTCGAACGCCGAGAACGGCGCGATCGTCCGGTTCTCCGAAGGGCATGATGCGCGAGCAGATCGAGATGCAGCGCGTCATCATGATCAACCAGGACAACCCCGAGCACGTGACGACGCGGCAGATCATCTCCCGCGGCTTCACGCCCCGCTCGATCGGTGAGCTCGAGCAGATCATGACCGACCGCGCCCACGGCATCGTCAAGGAGGCCGTGCAGAAGGGCACCGGCAACTTCGTCGAGGAGGTCGCCGCCGAGCTGCCCCTGCAGGCGATCGCCGACCTGATCGGCGTACCGCAGGAGGACCGGCACAAGCTCTTCGAGTGGTCCAACCAGATGCTCGCCTCCGACGACCCGGAGATCGAGGGCGACCCCGACGTCGCTGCGGCGGAGATCCTCGGCTACTCGATGATGATGTCCGCGGACCGCCAGGCGAACCCTCGCGACGACCTGGTCACCAAGCTGATCAACGCTCACAAGGGCGACCGCGGCCTGACCGACGACGAGTTCGGCTACTTCGTCATCCTGATGACCGTGGCCGGCAACGAAACCACCCGCAACGCGATCTCCCACGGCATGGACGCCTTCCTGGACAACCCCGACCAGTGGGAGCTCTGGAAGCGCGAGCGGCCGGCGACGATGGTCGACGAGGTCGTGCGTTGGGCGACGCCGGTGTCGGTCTTCCAGCGGACCGCGCTCAACGACATCGAGGTCAACGGCGTCGAGATCAAGAAGGGCCAGCGGGCGGCGCTGTTCTACTGCAGCGCGAACTTCGACGAGGACGTCTTCGACGACCCGTTCTCGTTCGACATCACCCGCGATCCCAACCCGCACGTCGGCTTCGGCGGGCACGGAGCTCACTACTGCATCGGCGCCAACCTGGCGCGCCAGGAGATCCGGCTGATCTTCGAAGCCCTGGCCGACCACGCCCCCGACATCTCCAAGCTGGAGGAGCCGCGCCGGCTCCGGCACGCCTGGATCAACGGGATCAAGGATCTTCAGGTCAAATACGCCTAGGTGGGGTGCTGCCACACTGAGGTCGTGTCCGGTCCGTCCGTAGGCGCGTTGTCGCGGTCCGACCTGCCTGCCGCTGCGGGAGTCCTCGCACGGGCCTTTCAGGACGACCCGCTGATGGTCTACACGTTGCCCGACCCCCGTCGAGCGGGCCGAGCGGGCACCCGGGCACTTTCGTCTCGCACTCGAATACGGATTGGCCTTCGGGACCGTGCTGACGACGTCCGGGGTGCCGCTGGGTGCTGCCGTGTGGCTGCCTCCGGGCGAGGGGATCATCACACCCGCTCGAGCTGTTGAAGGCGGGCTCGATCGGCTGCCGGGGATGATCGGAGCTGCAGCCGCAGAGCGCTTCGCCTCCGTGTTGAGCACCCTCGACCCGTTCCACGAGGGAGATGTGCCTCGCGACCACTGGTATGTCTCTGTGCTCGGGGTGGATCCCGCTGCTCAGGGCCGGGGCGTCGGACGGGCACTGCTCGAGCCGGTGATGAAGGATGCCCGCGGCTCCGGATTGCCCTGCTACCTCGAGACCGCGAACCCATCGAACGTCGGCTTCTACCAGGGATCGGGGTTCCGCGTCCTGCATGACTTCGTCGAGCAGCTCAGTGGCCTCCGGCTCTGGACACTTCGCTGCGACCCCTAGGAAGGGCGCGCCTTCTCTAGTGGTCGCCTGGGTTACCGAGCGGTCAGGACCAGCGGGCCGTCGTCGGTGATCGCGACGGTGTGCTCCATGTGGGCACCCCGGGAGCCGTCGGTGCTTCGGATCGTCCAGCCGTCGGCGTCGAAGTAGATGTCGTCGGTCGTGTGCATGAACCAGGGTTCGATCGCGATCACGAGCCCGGCTTTGAGCTTCAGCCCGCGCCCGGCGACGCCGTCGTTGGTGATGTGCGGGTCGCCGTGCATGGTCCGGCCGACCCCGTGGCCGCCGAAGCGGAGGTTGATGCCCAGGCCGTCGGCACGGGCGACCGACCCGATGGCGTGCGAGATGTCGCCGAGCCGGTTGCCGGGCCGGGCGGCCTCGATGCCGGCCGCGAGCGCGCGGTCGGTGGTCTCGATCAGCTTCAGGTCCTCTTCGCGCGCCGTGCCCACGACGAGGGAGTACGCCGAGTCCGCGACCCAGCCGTCGACCGACGCGGCGAAGTCGACGCTGAGCAGGTCGCCGTCGACCAGCGTGTAGTCGTGGGGGAGTCCGTGCAGCACCGCGTCGTTGACCGAGGTGCAGAGCACCTTGCCGAACGGCGAGGCCCCGAACGACGGGTGGTAGTCGATGTAGCAGGATTCGGCGCCGCGATCCTTGATCATCCGGTGCGCGAGCGCGTCCAGGTCGAGCAGGTTCACGCCCACGTCGGCGGCGTCCGCGAGGGCGGTGATCACCGACGCGACGAACTCGCCGGCGGGGCGCATCTGCTCGATCTGCGCGGGCGTCCGGAGCTCGATCATGCGGGCGAGCCTAGGTGCAAGGTCATCGCGGCGCCGACCAGGGCCAGGTGCGAGAACGCCTGTGGGAAGTTGCCCGCCATCCGCGCGCCGGCGACGTCGTACTCCTCGCTGAGCAGGCCGACGTCGTTGGTGAGCGCCAGCAGGCGCTCCATCAGCCGCCTCGCGTCGTCGGTGCGGCCCGCGAGGGCGTACGCCGACACCAGCCAGAACGAGCAGGCCAGGAACGGGTGCTCGTCGCCGGGGACGCCGTCGATGCCGGTCTCCGTCCGGTAGCGGAGCAACAGCCCGTCGCGCATCAGGTCGGCTTCCACGGCCTCGATCGTGCCGAGGACCCGCGGGTCGTCGCCCGGCAGGAACCCGACCTGAGGGATCGTGAGCAGCGCTGCATCGACCTCGGTGGTGTCGTAGTGCTGGGTGAACGTGCCGCGACCGTCGTCGAAGCCACGACTGAGCACCTCCTCGCGCACCCGGTCCCGGAGCGCTCGCCACTCGTCCACCGGCCCCTCGAGCCCGTGTCGCTCCACGGCGCGCACCGCGCGGTCGAACGCCACCCAGACCATCACCCGGCTGTGCGTGAAGTGTCGCTGCGGACCGCGGATCTC
Source organism: uncultured Actinomycetota bacterium (assembly GCA_963798055.1). Lineage (GTDB taxonomy): Bacteria > Actinomycetota > Actinomycetes > Propionibacteriales > Nocardioidaceae > Nocardioides. Next base: position 52,172 of record CAWCRX010000004.1, on the reverse strand, counting down.
CCACAGGCCGTGGTCGGGCTTGGACCAGTGGTGGGCGAGCTCGTTGACCAGGGTGCGCTGGAGGGCCCAGCTGTCGTGGGACTCCTCGAGCCCTGCCTCCCGGGCCAGGTCGAGGGCCTGCAGCACCTCGCCGAGGACGTCGGCCTGCCGCTGCATGGCGGCACCGTTGCCGATCCGCACGGGCCGTGAGTCGGCGTACCCGGGGAGGTGGGTCAGCTCCATCTCCGGGATGAACCGTCCGCCGTCGACGGTGTACATGATCTGCAGGTCCTCGGGATCCCCGGCGACGGCCCGCAGCAGCCAGTCCCGCCAGAGCCTCGCCTCGTCGGACCGGCCGGCGGCGAGGAAGGCCTCCAGGGTGAGGGCGGCGTCGCGGAGCCAGCAGAAGCGGTAGTCCCAGTTGCGCTCGCCGCCGAAGTCCTCGGGGAGGCTGGTGGTCGGCGCGGCGACGATCCCGCCGGTGTCGGCGTGGGTGAGGCCGCGGAGGGTGACCAGGCTCCGCACGACGAGAGGGCGCCACGGACCGTCGTACTCACAGGCGTCGGCCCAGGCCTGCTCCTCGGCGATCGTCGCGTGGATCCGGTCATCGAACGCGAGCAGCTTCGGGATCGGTCGGTGCGAGGCGACCCACGTGGTCGAGAAGGTCAGCTCGTCACCGGCCTGTACGTCGAACTCGTCGGCGTGCAGGCCGTCCTCGGCCACCGGCAGCCGAGGTCCTCGCAACACCAGCTTGTCCGGGCCGGCCACCGCGACGATCAGCTCCGCGCCGTCGTGCTGCTCGCGGTGCACCCAGGGCCGGATCTTGCCGTAGCCCAACCGCACCGCCCACTCGTGCGTCATCCGGACGGTTCCGGAGACGCCTCGGATCCGGCGTACGACGTCGTTGCGGCGGTCGTTCACCGGCATCAGGTCGGTGACCTCCACGACTCCAGAGTCGGTCGTGTACCTCGACTCGAGGACGCCTGTGTCGCCGACGTACCGACGCTCCAGCCGGTGGTCGCCCGCCGGCCCGATCAGCCAGCGGCCGTTGCGTTCGTCGCCCAACAGCGCCGCGAAGCACGCGGGGGAGTCGAACCTGGGCAGGCACAACCAGTCGATCGAGCCGTCCCTGCCCACGAGGGCCACCGAGCTGCCGTCGCCGATGGCGGCGTAGTCCTCGATCGGCAGGGGCATGTCAGCGACACTAGCCAGGCGTCCTCCGCCGCCAGCGGATCTGCCCCTGGCGGAAACGCTTGGGACCGCCCGGTCCGCGGCACACGCTGGGCACATGACCCAGACCGCGCAAGAACGACCCGTCGGCTCCCTCGACGACCAGCTCACGTCCCGACTCCTGCACCAGCGGATCATCGTGCTCGGGCAGGAGGTCGACGACACGATCGCCAACCGACTGTGCGCCGAGCTGCTGCTCCTCTCCGCCGAGGATCCGCATCGCGACATCAGCCTCTACATCAACTCGCCGGGCGGCTCGGTGTCCGCGGGACTGGCGATCTACGACACCATGCGCCTGATCCCGAACGACGTCAGCACGCTGGCGATGGGCCTGGCCGCGAGCATGGGCCAGTTCCTGCTCTCGGCGGGCACGCCGGGGAAGCGCTACGCACTCCCGCATGCCCGCGTCCTCATGCACCAGGGATCCGCCGGCATCGGCGGGACCGCCATCGACGTGGAGATCCAGGCCGAGAACCTCGAGCACACCAAGAACGTGATGCTCGGGCTGATCGCCGAGCACACGGGTCAGCCGCTCGAGAGAGTGGAGAAGGACTCGCTCCGGGACCGCTGGTTCACCGCCGAGGAGGCGGTCGACTACGGATTCGTCGACCAGGTCCTGTCCGACGTATCCGATGTGACGCCCGCCCGCGGCGCGGCCACCTTCGGGATGCGGTGAGCGGGATGAGCCAGTACACGATCCCGTCCGTCATCGAGAAGACCGTGCGCGGCGAACGCGCCGTCGACATCTACAGCCGGCTGCTCACCGACCGGATCATCTACCTCGGCACCGAGATCGACGACGGCGTCGCCAACGTCGTGATCGCCCAGCTCCTGCACCTCGAGGCCGAGAGCCCGGACACGCCGATCAACCTCTACCTCAACTCCCCGGGAGGCTCGGTCACGGCGACCTTGGCGATCTACGACACGATGCAGTTCATCCGCTCCGAGGTGGGTACGACGTGCGTCGGCCAGGCCGCGTCTGGTGCCGCGGTGCTGCTCGCTGCCGGCGCCGAGGGCCAGCGCACGGTGCTGCCCCGTGCGCGGGTAGTGCTGCACCAGCCGTCGGGCGGCGGCCAGGGGACGCTGCCGGACCTGGCCCTGCAGGCCAAGGAGATCGTCCGGCTGCGCGCCGAGATGGAGGCGATCCTGGCCCGCCACAGCGGCCAGGAGCTGGAGCGGTTGCGCCACGACACCGAGCGCGACCTGATCCTCACCGCGGACGAGGCGGTCGCCTACGGGCTGGCGGACGCCGTCCTGGACAGCCGGAAGCGCGGTGGCCGGCTAAGCCGCGAGCGCCAGCGGACCCGAGATCCGGCCGAGGGACCGCGCCACGCGGGAGGTGAGATCGACCAGTCCCAGCCCCAACGCCCCGGCCACGGCCGAGAGCACCTCGGAGCTCGGCTCCTTGAGGCCGCGCTCGATCTCGGAGAGGTACTGGATGGATACGCCGGCCCGATCGGCCACGTCGGCGAGCGTGCGGTCGGACTCCTGCCGCTCGGTCCGCAGCTCGCGGCCCACGGCCTCGCGCCAGAGCGGCTCCGGCTCGGGGGTCGGTTCGGGCGATGGCTGGACCGGGAATGCGACGACGTCACCCATGACCCGACGATAGGTCGGTTCCGCCTCGGGCAGACGCGTGTTCGCGACGGGCGAACTAGTTCGCCGGCTTCTCCGAGCCGACGACCCACATCGAGAAGAACTGCGAGCCGCCGCCGTAGGCGTGACCGAGCGCGCGGCGGGCGCCGTCGACCTGGTGCTCGCCGGCCGCGCCGCGCACCTGGAGCGCCGCCTCGCCGAAGCGGAGCATCCCGGAGGCGCCGATCGGGTTGGAGGAGAGGACGCCGCCGGAGCAGTTGACCGGGAGCTTGCCGTCCATCGCCGTCTCGCCGGCCTCGGTCAGCTTCCAGCCGTCGCCTTCGGGCATGAAGCCGAGGTTCTCCAGCCACATCGGCTCGAACCAGGAGAACGGCACGTAGATCTCGGCCGCGTCGATCTCCTCGAGCGGGTTGGTGATGCCGGCCTGCTTCCACAGCGCCGCCGCCGCGTCGCGTCCGGCCTGCGGGTTGACCTGGTCGCGCTCGGCGGCCGTGGTCGCCTCGGACCGCATCACGGTCCCGTGGATCCAGGCGGGGTTGCTGGACGACGCGGCGGTGTCCTCGTCGACGATCACGAGGGCGCACGCGCCGTCGCTCGAGGGGCAGGTCTCGTCGTACCGGATCGGATCCCAGAGCATCTGCGAGGCCAGGACGGACTCGACCGTGGTGCCCTCGTTGTGCAGGTGGGCGTAGGGGTTCTTGAGCGCGTTGTTGCGGTCCTTCGCGGCCACGATCGCGCCGACGTGGGTCGGGGCGCCCGACCGGCGGATGTAGGAGCGGACGTGGGGGGCGAAGTAGCCGCCGGCGCCGGCGTGCACCGGCATGTTGAACGGCAGCGGCACCGACAGCGCCCACATCGCGTTGGACTCCGACTGCTTCTCGTAGGCGACCGTCAGCACCCGCTTGTGGACGCCGGCCTGCACCAGCGACGAGGCGACGATCGCGGTCGAGCCGCCGACCGAGCCGGCCGTGTGCACCCGCAGCAGCGGCTTGCCGGCGGCGCCGAGCGCCTCGGCCAGGAACAGCTCGGGCATCATCACGCCCTCGAAGAGGTCCGGGGCCTTGCCGACGACGATCGCGTCGATGTCGTCGAGCGTCATGTTGGCGTCGAGGAGCGCGCGGTCGATGGCCTCCCGGCACAGACCGGCCATGGAGACGTCCTCGCGCTTGGCCCGGTGGTGCGTCTGGCCGATGCCGATGATCGCGGCGGGCAGCTTGCCCATCAGTTCCTACCTTCCAACGTGCACACGAGGTTCTGCTGGAGCGCCGGCCCGCTGGTGGCGTGGGCGAGCACCTTGGTGGCCTCGCCGGACCAGACCCGCTTGGCCGCCTCGCCCACGCGGATGCCACCGCCGGAGAACATCGGGTTGCTCGTGAGCGCGCCGCCCGAAGGATTGATCGTCACGTCGTCGCCCAGGGCGAGCTCGCGGCGCAGGATCAGCTCCTGGTGGCTGAACGGCGCGTGCAGCTCGGCGACCTCGACGCCACCGAGGTCGAGCGCTGCGCCCGACCGCTGCGTGGAGGGCGAACGGGTCAGGTCGCGGGTGCCCATGCCCATCGGGTCCACGTGGTGGGAGAGGCCGGTGATCCACGCCGGACGGTCGCGCACCTCGAGTGCGCGGTCGCCGGCGGCCAGCACGATCGCCGCGGCGCCGTCGGTGACGGGGGAGCAGTCGTGCTTGCGCAGCGGGTCGGCGTACATCGGACGCGCGAGCAGCTCGTCGACGGACGAGCCCCCCTTCCGGATGGAGTACTCGTTCTTCTCCGCGTCGGTCAGGGACCGGTTGGCGACCTCTGCCATCGCTCGCTCGTCCCACAGCCCGGCGTCGATGCCCGCGCGGGCCTGCAGGCCGGCCAGGGACACGGTGTCCGGCCAGAGCGGGGTCATCGTGTACGGCTCGAGCTGCAGCGCCAGCGTGCGGCGGAGCACACCGGCGGAGCTCTTGCCGAACGCGTAGATCAGCGCGGTGTCGACCTCGCCGGTCTGGATCTTGATCCAGGCCTCGTACATCGCCCAGGCCAGGTCCATCTCGACGTGCGACTCGTTGACCGGCGGGATGACGCCGATCGCGTCGACCGCCTGCACGAACGAGAAAGAGCGGCCGGCCAGGTAGTCGGACGAACCCGAGCACCAGAACCCGACGTCCTTGCGGGTCCAGCCGGTCTGCTCGTAGCACTCCTTGAGGAGCGGCACGAGGAGCTCGACACAGGTCGGCGACCCGTCGAACTCGGGCATCTGTCGCTGGGCGAACCCGACGACGGCGACGTCACGCATCTCGGCAGTGCTCCCGTCAATCAGAGGTGCTGCTTGTAGGTGTCGTACTCCGCGTCCGGGTCTCCGGTGGGCGCGAAGTGGTCGATGTTCTCCAGCGAGAACGTCCACTCGTCCTTCGGCTTCCACACGGCCTTGACGCGCATGCCCATCCGGACCTCGTCGGCCGGCACGCCGAGGATCAGGTGCAGGACCGCGATGTCGGCGCCGTCGAGGAGCACGTACGCCGAGACGTAAGGCGGGGTGATCTTCTGCCCGAGGAACGGCACGTTGACGATGCAGAACGTCGTCACGGTGCCGGTCTGGGAGAGCTCGATCTCCTCCGCGGTGGGAGTGCCATCGGCCGGGCAGGCGCTGCGCGGCGGGATGTAGACCTTCTCGCAGGTGGGGCAGCGCTGGCCCATGATCCGGCCCTCGTTGAGGCCGCGGTAGAACAGCGACTCCTCGGGCGAGGCGGCGTAGTCGTAGTCGAGCGAGACCGGCGTGATCACGCCGGTGATCGGCTCTTCGCTGAGCTCGGCGAGACCTCGTTCGCGGTCTCGACCTCCCGGGGCCAGCGGCTCGAAACACGCGATGTCGGTGATGTGTCCGGTGCGCTCGGGTGCCCAGCGCACCCGGACCCGCATGCCGGTGCTGACGTCGGCCGGGGAGGCCACGTCCAGCGCATGCAGGAGGGGCTTGTCGGCGCCGTCCAGGGTGACCAGGGCGAACGCGAACGGCCGGTCGAACGGCTGGGCCTTCACCGGCTCGGGCACCCAGCTCCACGACGTGACGGTGCCGACCGAGGAGACCTCGACGAAGTCGGTGGTCGCCTCGTGCGTGACCGGGTCGAACTCGAGGGGCGGAACGACGACCTCGCCGGCCGACGTACGGCCGCCGACGATGACGCCGTCGCGGAGTCCGGTGAGGAAGCGCCCGACCACGGGACCGGTCGAACGGGTGTAGTCGAAGCTCACCGTCACCGGTGCCTGCAGGGTACGGCTCATGACCCGATACTAGAACACGTTCTACTATTGCGGGCAAGCACGTGGAAGGGTGAGCGGCATGAAACTTGGTCTGCAGCTGGGTTACTGGGGCGCAGGGCCGCCGAGCGGGACCCCGGAGCTGGTCGCGGCGGCGGAGGACGCCGGCTTCGACGCGATCTTCACCGCCGAGGCCTGGGGCTCCGACGCGTTCACGCCGCTGGCCTGGTGGGGCCGGGAGACCTCCCGGGTCCGGCTCGGCACCTCGATCGTGCAGATGTCCGGGCGCAGCCCGACCTCGATCGCGATGCACGCGCTGACCCTCGACCACCTCAGCGGTGGCCGCGTGGTGCTCGGCATGGGTGTCAGCGGGCCGCAGGTCGTGGAGGGCTGGTACGGCCAGCCGTTCGCGAAGCCGCTTGCTCGCACCCGCGAGGTCGTCGACATCATCCGTCAGGTGCTGGCCCGCGAGGCGCCGGTGACCAACGACGGCCCGCACTACCCGCTGCCCTACAGCGGCGAGGGCTCGGTGGGGCTGGGCAAGCCGCTCAAGCCGATCGTGCACCCGCTGCGCGCCGACATCCCGATCTGGCTGGGCGCCGAGGGGCCGAAGAACGTGGCCCAGACGGCCGAGATCGCCGACGGCTGGATCCCGATCTTCTACACGCCCAAGAGCGCGGGCATGTACCAGCCGTGGCTGGACGAGGGGTTCGCGCGCGAGGGCGCCCGTCGTACCCGTGCCGACTTCGAGATCGCGGCGACCTGCCATCTGGAGATCACTCGACGACAAGAAAAAGCCGGGGTGATCGAGGCGATGAAGCCGTACGTCTCGCTCTACATGGGCGGCATGGGCGCCAAGGAGCAGAACTTCCACAAGCAGGTCTTCGAGCGGATGGGTTACGCCGACCTGGCCGACGAGGTGCAGAAGCTCTACCTGTCGGGGGAGAAGGACCGCGCCACCGCGCTGATCCCCGACGAGCTCGTCGACGACATGCACATCATCGGCAGCGAGTCCGAGGTGAAGGAACGCGTCGCGCAGTGGGAGGAGACCGGCGTGACCACGCTGCTGCTCAGCCTGGGCTCGCCCGACGACGTACGCCGGATCGCCGACGTGGTGCTGGGCTGATCCTCAGCGCCCGATGACGTAGGGCTGGGTGCCGCCGATCACCGTGAGGCCGAGCCGCTCGAGGATGGGCTTGCTGTCGTCCGACGCATCGACCTGGAGGAACGAGTAGCCCAGGTCCAGGGCGCGTCGTGCGCGGGCGGCGACCAGGGCGCGGTAGACGCCCCGACCGCGGTACGCCGCCAGCGTGCTGCCACCCCAGAGGCCGGCGACCCGGGTGCCGGGCATGGGGGTCAGCCAGGCCGCGCTGACCACGGTGCCGTCGGCCTCGGCGACCAGCACGTGGATCGGGTCGTCGCCGGCGAGACGCGCGGCCAGGTCGTCGGCCAGCCACGACCAGTCCTCGCCCCACACCTGGCCCTCCATCTCGGCGATGCGCTCCAGGTCCTCGCGGTCCGTCACCTGGCGGATCTCGATCCCGTCCGGCACCCGAACGTCGCTCGCGAGCGGCGCGGCCTCACCGAGGATCAGCGCCTCGTGGTCCTCGGCTGTGGCGCCGGCGGCCAGGAGCAGCGGCAGCAGGTCGGGCCGGTCGTGGTCGAAGGTCTTCCACTCGAACCAGGTGCCCTGGTCTCGGTAGTGCGCGACGGTCCGGTCCACGAGGGCCTGGAGATCCGCGTCGGAGAGATCGTCGGCGGGCTCGGTCAGCATCGCGAAGCCTTCGCGCAGGGTCAGACATCGCATCAGCGGTCCGTCGGCGGAACCCGTCCATCCGTTCGGGAGCCGGCGCGCGAAGCCGCCGCGCACCTCCTCGTCGTAGATCCGCAGCAGCTCATCGGGGCGTCACGAGAGCCAGACAACCAGTTCGTGCCCTCCGGCGCTGGTGTCCGTCACCAGCTCGCGGCCGCGCGCAGTGGCGAGGATGCGCCAGTCGACGCGCTCTCCGTCGAGCCGCACGCGGCGTACGTCGGCGCCCTTGGGCAGCACGTGACCGATGGTGAGGCTCGTCCCCGCTCGATCCAGGGTGACCTCGGTGCGCAGCGTCGCCTTGGTGCGCCGGGCGGTCACCGACACCTCGCCGTCGTCGCCGAGCAGGATGTGCCGGCCGGACACTCGGGACTGGCCGCGCGGCACCTGGGCGACCACGCTGACGTGGTCGCGGCCCAGGTCGGGCGACACTCCCAGCTGCTGCGCCACCACGGGCCAGAGGTTGCCGTAGGCACCCCAGGCCTGGAGCACCATCGATCGCTCGGTGAAGAGACGGTCGATGTTGGGCGTGAAGTCGCCCTCGGGTGCGATCTCCGGCATCGCGCCGGGCATCTCCCACACCGTCGGGTCGAGCTGGATCCGCGCGTTGCCGGTCGTGTAGTGCTGCTGCTGCCCGGCACCCATCCGGCCGAAGTTGCCCTCCGCGACGGCCATGATGGCGGTGTTCAGCGAGAAGACGCTGCGCTCGCTCGCGACCGTCGAGACGACCGAGTCGCAGCTGGCGCCGGGGTTGCCGCTCGGAGCCGACGTCGGGCCGGTACCGGTGTGGTAGAGCCCGAACCGGCCGGTGAAACAGGCGCGCTCGCGCTGCTCGAGGGCGGTCCTGCCGTGGTGGTTGCCGGCCAGCGGACGCGTCGGCTCGCCGGGGCGGACCAGCATCGCGTCCATCGGGGTGACGCCGATCCAGTGCCGCTGGAACACGCGGCTGTTGTCCGGGTTGGCCAGCGAGTCGGCGTACTGCCGCGCGTCGCCGCCGTACCACCAGGCGCTCTCGAAGCCGTCCTCGAGCTCGGCCGCGGTGTCCGACGCCCAGGTGGCGGTGGCGGCGTCGCCCTTGCTCTCGGCCAGGTCGGCGAGGTCGCGGAGGCCGCGAATCGTGTACACGGCGTTGTCGAGCTTCTCCTCGCCCATGCCCGGGCGCTCGACGTTGCCGAGCCCCTCCGGCCAGCCGTCCCCGTCCTCGTCGAGCTGCTCGACGACGTACTCCATGCCGCGGCGCGAGAAGTCGTACATCTCGTCCCGGAACGCATCGTCGCCGGTCCAGCGCCAGATCAGCGCCACGGCGCTGGGGAACTTCGAGGTCTCGTCGGTGTTGCCCGGATCCTGGTTGGCGCCGAAGTACACCGCGCCGTCGGGCGTGACCTCGTGCACGACCTTGCCGGATCCCTCGTTGACGATCTCGCTGACGTCGCGCAGCGTTCGCAGGTGGTCCTTGATGTCGTCGAACTGGCCCATCGCGACCGAGGCGAACGCGGTGTACTCCCCGTCGGTGCCGAAGATCCACGGGTAGTCGGGCCAGCCCGCCCCCAGCCACCGGGCCTTCGGGAGGCTGCCGACCGGCGCCGGGAACTGCTTGCCGGCGTCGACCCAGCGCAGGCTGAGGTCGTGGCTCTCCTGCACCGAGTCGGCGAGGTTCTGCTTGCTCCACCGGATGGATCGCTCGAGCCGGCGGTCGCCCGGCAGATCCACCTGGGTACGGCGGTCGATCGCGCGCCGCGAGTCGACCTTCTCCGCCAGGAGGGCACGTGGCTGCGCGAGGGCGGCGTCGTACGACTCCTGCGCGTCCGCCTGGCTCTGGTCCGAGCCTGCCACCGCGAACCACACCGTGACCGGGGTGTCGGCAGGGACCTCGACCTTGTAGCGAAGGCTGCCGCCCGTGCCGGCGCCGTAGGCGGTGTCGTCGCACCGGTCCGGCTGCGGGTCCGGAGTGCCGGAGGCGGGACAGATCACGGCCGGGTCCTGCGGACCACGGAAGTCGGGTCCGAGCTCGGAGTCCACCGGAGTCAGCGAGCTGCCCACCAGGGCCGTCCAGTCGTGTGCCCCGAGCGGGTGCTCGGTGCCGGTCTGCTCGCGGAAAACCAGAGCCGACCCCTCGACGCTGCCGGTGTCCTGGGCGTTCACCGCCGACTGGGACGGGACCGTCTCGCCCCACGGGTACGTCGCCATCAGCTCGGAGTGCGCAGCCATCGCGAGAGGGACCGTCGTGTCGCTGTCGCTGCGCAGCGTCAGTCCGACCACGTGCGCTCGCGGCCCGTCCGGTACGAAGTCCGTCCGCGACACACGCACCCCGCCGCTCGGGGCGTAGTCGGTGCGGGCGTAGCCCCATCCCGAGCTGAAGCGTCGGGCCGGGACATCGCCGCCCAGCCAGTCATCGCCGAGGCCGAACCAGATGCCGTCCAGCAGCTTGATCGGTGGCGACCAGATCCCGCCCATCTCACCGCGGGTGTGGAACCCCATCGCGGGATACAGCCCGTCCTCGGTCCAGGTGGAGTACGCGCGCTCGCCGATCACCACCGCCCGCCGGTCGTCGAGCCGTCGGGTCTCCGAGAGCTCCGGCCCCCGAGGTAGGGGCCCGACATCCGGACCCGGATCGGCGGCACCCGCCGTCCCTTCGGTGGCCGCCAGACAGGCGGCGAGGAGAGCCAGGGTGACCAGGCTCGATGGCAACTTCTTGTCAGCCCGAGTGCAAGACATGATGCGCCTTCGTAGTGAGGGTCCGTCCACACAAACATGCCCGGCCGTGGGTCGCAACGGCTGGCTAGGCTTCCGCCCATGCCGGCGCCGACGTTCCTCTGCATCGGCGCGCAGAAGTGCGGGACCACGTGGCTGGCGCGGGCCGTGAAGCAGCACCCGCAGGTGAGCCCGGGCAAGAAGAAGGAGCTGCACTTCTTCAACCACCGCGACTCCTACGAGCAGGGGCTCGAGTGGTACGAGTCGCAGTTCCGGTCGCGCCGCCAGACGCGGGCGACCGGTGAGTTCACCCCGAACTACTGGTGGACCATCGGGACCGACGTGCCCTTCCACTACCTCGGGAGCGCCGATCGGATCGCCGACGCCTACCCCGACCTGCAGCTCATCGTCTGTCTGCGCGATCCCGTGGACCGGGCCGTCAGTGCCTACTTCCACCACATGAACGCCGGCCGGTACCCGCCTTCGGTCTCGCTGATGGACGCGACGCGGAGATATCCCGACATCCGCGAGTTCGGCCTCTACGCCACGCAGTACGCCGCCTGGCTCGAGCGCTATCCGGCGGAGCGTTTCCTCGTCCTGGTCTACGAGGAGGACATCGCCCCGGACGACGCGAAGCAGGCGACGCTCGGTCGGGTGTTCGCGCACATCGGAGTCGACGTCGACTTCGAGCCCAGCGATGTCACCGAGGCGCGCAACGTGCGGTCGGGCGACTTCGCGATCCGGATGAAGCACGCCTCGCCGGTCCGCCGCCGCGTGATGGCCACGCTTCCTGAGCGCGCCCAGGACTGGTCGAGGTGGCAGATCTCGGTCTCGGCGGAGGATCGGGCTGCGCTGGCCGAGGACTTCCGTCCCGAGGTGCAGCGGCTCGAGCAGATGCTGGGTCGTCGGCTGCCCTGGGCCCTCGAGTAGCGCTCAGCTCACGCAGAACTCGTTGCCCTCGGGATCCTGGAGGGTCACGAAGTATCCGGACTCGTCGTCCTCGTCCCACCGGACCGTGTTGATCACGGTCGCGCCGAGACCCTCGAGCCGAGCCACCTCGGCATCCACGATTTCGACGCGGCGCTCGATGGACAGCGAGTTGTCCCGGCCGGTGGGGTAGAGGTCGAGGTGCAGCCGGTTCTTGCCCGCCTTCTCCTCGGGCACCCACTGGAACCACAGCGGCGGGCGCAGGCCCTCGGGATCGAACAGCCGGTCCTCGAACTCCGTGTCGTCGCCCAGTCGGGAGCGGTAGTGCTCCCACCAGGTCGTCTGCGGGTTCGGTGGGTGGTGTGCGGACCCAGCCGAGCGCCTGCTCCCAGAACCGAGCCACGCGCGCGGGGTCGGTGGAGTCGAACGTGAGCTGGAAGAAGACCATGCGGGGACCGTAGACCTCTGCCTGCGACACTGCGGGGATGGCAGATACGCCGGACCCTCACGTGCTCGAGCCCGGACATGCGCCGACGCCGTTCACCGCCGACGAGATCCGGGTCGGCTGCCCGGCCGGGCGGACCATCCGGCTCCGGGTCGAAGCGGCGGGGGAGCCGCCGTTCCTCCGGGTCAACCGGTTCACCGAGTGCGACGAGGCCGGCGCGGTCTTCGAGCGATCCCGACAGGCACTGGACGGTTCGCCCGTCGGCGAGCCGGAGGCCGATCGGGTGACCTGGCTCGACCTCCAGGGGCACGCCTCGTTCCCGGCCGACGTCACGACGATCGCGGCCGAGCGGATCGAGACCGCGATCGGTGAGCTGGACTGCCTGCGCTACACCGTGCGCGACGGCGAGACCGAGGAGGTGTTCTGGTTCGCGCACAACCTGCCGGGGATGCCGGTCCGGTACCTGACCCGGACCGACGACCAGGTCGTCGTCACCGTCGTCCGTGGTCGACAACACGATGCCCTGAATTGCTACGTTGGCGAGATGGGTGACGCTCCCGATCGCCAAGAGCTCCTCACCGCTCTGACCACCGAGCACTTCACCCTCCAGGGGGCCAGGGCGCAGACGGCGAGCGAGAGCGCCTCGCGCGCCTCGCTGTACATCCTCTCCGTCTCGAGCACTCTGGTCGCGCTGGGCTTCCTGGGACAGGGTGATCGGTCCGACCGGACCTTCCAGGTGTTCACCCTGACGGTGCTGCCCACGCTCTACCTGCTCGGCGTCTTCACCTTCGTCCGGGTGGTCGAGTGCAGCGCCGAGGACTTCCGGTACGGCGTGGCGATCAATCGCATCCGCAACTACTACAAGCGGATCGCCGGCGACGAGGCGCGACTCTTCCTGCTCTCCGGGCACGACGACGGCGCCGGGGTGTTCGCCAACGCGGCGGTGCCGGCTGAGGGGCGGACCCATTTCCTGAGCTTCGCCAGCGTCGTCGCGATCATCAACAGCGTGGTGGGCGGCAGTGCGATCGCCATTGCCAGTCGGCGGGGTCGCTGACGCGCCGCTCGGTGTCGCCGCCGCTGTCGGCGGAGCCGTTGGGTTGGTCTCGTTGGTGCTGCTGCTCCGCTACGCCGAACGATTGCTGCGCCGGCGCACGAGCACCGAGTCGATCTTCCCGTCGCCGGATTGAACCGTCGCGCCCTGGAGTGCGTAAGGACGGTCAGGTAGGTCCTCTCCGGGAAGGAATCACCGATGAAGCACAACTCGAGCCGATCCAGGTGAGCCGCAGATCTTCGAGACCTTCAACGACCCGAACTTCGGGCACATCTTCCGCGCCCAGGTGAACGCCTCCTGCGAGCAGTAGTACCCCGCGCCACCCCAGTGCCGCCAACGGCCGTCGCCACCCGTAATGGCCATGTCCAACGCCGTCGGGGACCGGGACACTCATGACGTGACCGAGGAGCAACCGCCCGTACCGCCGGTGACGCCGGAACGGGCCGCGCGCAGCAACCGCATCGTGCTGACCGTCTGCGCGGTGTTCTTCGCGCTGTGCGCTATCGGCCTGGGTGCGTACGCCGTGCACTCGTACCAGGACTACGCCGTGCGGACCTCGCCCCCGGGAGGGCGAACGACCGCGGTGTCGGTCGACCGCGTCGGGGTCGGCCAGTTCTGCACGAGCTCCAACAAGACGACCAACTGTTCGCCGGAGTACTCGCTGACGTACGTCGTCGACGGCACCGCGCACACGACGGCGGTGCGCGAGGAGATCCATGTCGGCGACCAGGTGCACGCTTTCGAGGGCTCGGACGGCAAGTGGTACGTCACCGAGGACCCGGGTTTCGGCAACTGGAAGTACGCCTGGATGGTCTGGTCGGGCGCCGCCGTCGGATCGCTGGCTCTGGCCCTGCTCTGCCTGCGGGGCCGGGCGAAGGCCGCGAAGCTCAGCCCTTGACCGCGCCCATCGTGAAGCCGGCGATGAATCGGGCCAGGAACAGGTTGAAGATCAACGCGATCGGCATCGCGATCACGATGTTCGAGGCCTGGAGCGACTGCCAGTGGAACACGTCGCCGCGGATCAGCTCGGTCGGCACACCGGTGCTCACCACCTTCTCCGAGGTGGGCGAGATGAAGGCCAGCGCATAGATGAACTCGCTCGCGGTGAGCGTGAACGCGAACACGGTGACCGCGACCATCGCCGGGAACATGAGGGGTACGACGACCCGCGTGAACGCGCCCGCGCGGCTGTAGCCGTCGATCATCGCCTGCTCCTCGACGTCGCGGGGCAAGGCCTTGAGGAACCCGATCAGCAGCCACACGGACACCGGCAGCGTGATCGTCGGATAGATCAGCACGAGCGACCACGTGGAGTCCTGCAGGCCGAGCCACACCACCATCCGGGTCAGCGACAGGAACAGGAGGCTCGGCGGGATCAGGTAGACGAAGAAGATCGCGATCCCGAGCGCCCCCGAGCCGCGCAGCTGCAGCCGGGCGAGCGAGTACGCCGCGGGAAGTCCGAGCGCCAGCGTGATGAACACGACGAGGAGGCCCACCCAGAGCGTGTTCCACGCGAACGTCGGGAACGTGGTCTCGGTGAACAGGTACGAGACGTGGTCCAGGGTGGGCGGCTCGTTGTAGACGAAGGGGTTGTTCTCCGGGTTGTAGAGGTCGGCGTTCAGCTTGGTCGCGGTGATCGTGCTCCAGACGAATGGCCCGGCGCTGATGAACCCGACCAGGATCGCCGCGAGGTACAGCCCGACCCGGGCGCCCACATGCCGCCGCGCGTAGTGCCGCCGCAGTCGTTCCGCGCGGGCGGGGTCGAGGGCAACGTCGGTCACAGCGTCTCCATCCGGCGTACGGACCGGAGGATCAGGACCGCGGCGGCGAGGAGCAGCGGGAACAGGAAGAGCGCGATGACGGCCCCCTGCCCGACGTCGCCACCACCGATGCCCCGCAGGTACGACCAGCTCGCGAGCACCTGGGTCGAGTTCGTCGGTCCGCCGCGCGTCAGGATGTAGACCACGGCCATGTCGGTGAACGTGAAGATGGCACCGAAGAGTCCCGCGACCGCGATCAACGGGGACGTCAGCGGGATGGTCACCTCGAACATCCGCCGCCAGTAGCCCGCCCCGTCGATCTTGGCCGCCTCGTTGAGGTCGGTCGGGATCGACAGCAGGCCGACCATCATGATGACCGCTGCCAGCGGAACCAGCCGCCACACGTGAACCGCGATCACCGACACCATGGCCAGGTTCGGGCGGCCCAGCCAGTAGAGGTTCGTGTCGATGAACCCCAGTTCCCGGAGCACCCAGTCGATCGGGCTGTAGATCGAGTGCAGCAGCCACAGCCAGCTCACGCTGGACAGCGCGACCGGCGTCGTCCACGGCAGCAGCACGAGGAACCTGACCAGCCACTTGCCGCGGAAGTCCGCGACCAGGATGTTCGCCAGGATCTTGCCGAAGATCACGATGAAGAACATCGACACCGTGGTGAAGATCAGCGTGTTGCCCAGCGACCGCCAGAACACCCGGTCGTCGAGGACCCGCCGGAAGTTCTCCAGTCCCGCCCAGTCGTACGACGGGTCGCCGGACGTCACGTCGCTGAATGCGAAGGCGATCGCCAGCCCGAAAGGCACGGCCACCAGCGCGACGACGTACACCACGGTCGGCGCCAGGAAGAACCAGCCCAGCGCCCCCTCACGGTCGCTGAGCCGTTCGCGGGCCGTGGACTCAGCCATCGCCGGCCGCCACCGGGACCGGCTCGGTGCGCAGCCCGGACTCCGCGTCGAAGAACCGCAGCCGGTCCACCGGCACGGCGAACTCGTGGCTCCCTTCGGGAACGTCGTCGGAAAGGGTGGCGGGCAGGCGGGCAATGACCCGGGTCTCCTCGCCCAGCCCGGTGACCGTGCCGTAGACGTGCCGGTCTCCCGAGAGGTACTCGACCCGGTCGACGGCGAACCGCATGGCCGCTTTCTCCCCGGTCACGTGATGCTGCGGCAACAGGTGCTCGGGACGGAAGCCGACCAGCGTGTCGCCCCGCGGGATCAGGTTCATCGGGGGCGAGCCGATGAACCGGGCCACGAAGGTGTCGGCGGGATCGTCGTAGACCTCGACCGGGTGACCGACCTGCCGGACCTTTCCGAACTCCATCACCACGATGCGGTCGCCGAGGCCCATCGCCTCCGCCTGGTCGTGGGTCACATAGATGGTCGTGGTGCCGACGCGGCGCTGGAACCTCTTGAGCTCGTCGCGTGCACTCGCCCGGAGCTTCGCGTCGAGGTTCGACAGCGGCTCGTCGAGCAGGAACACCTGCGGCTCGCGCACCATCGCCCGGGCCAGAGCGACGCGCTGCCGCTCACCGCCGGACAGCTGGCGCGGCTTGCGATCCAGGAGGTCGCCGAGACCGAGCAGCTCCGCGGCCCATTTCGCCTGTTTCTCCCGGGCGGCACGATCCAGTCCCTCGGCCTTGAGCGGGAAGACGATGTTGCCCAGGACCGTCTTGTGCGGGTAGAGCGCGTAGCTCTGGAAGACCATCGCCACTCGCCGGGCGCGGGGCGGCAGACCATTGACGACCGCGCCGTCGATGACGACCTCGCCCTCGGTGGGCTGCTCGAGGCCCGCGATCGTGCGCAGCAGGGTGGTCTTGCCGCATCCCGAAGGCCCGATCAGGACGAGGTACTCACCCTCGGTGGTGGCGAGGTCCACGCCGTCGACAGCATGGACGTGGCCACCGTCGTACATCTTCCGCAGACCGCGGACCTCGACGGAGACGGACACGGGTCGTCCTCAGCCGCCGATCAGTCCGCGCTGCCGCCAGTTGTTGAAGATCGCCTCGCAGTCCCCATGCGCCTGCCGGACGGCGTCGGCGGGTGAGGCGTCTCCGCGCACCGCTCGAGCGAACATGTTCGGGATCACGTAGGTGCCGAGGATCTCGCCGATCGCCGGGCTGGACGGCCCCGGGTGACCGATGCTCGTGCTCCACTCGGCCGCGGTCTCGACGTCGCCGAGGAACGCGAGCTTGTCGGAGGGGCTGGACGCCGAACGGGTCCTCGGCCAGCCAGTCCCCGAGGTCCGGCGCGAGGGAGGGCCAGGACGGGAAGTCGTAGAGCTGGGACTCGTACGTCGCCAGCGCGAAGTTGTCGGAGAGGTGGAGCAGGAACTCCTTCGCCGCGTCCGGGTTCTGGGCGTTCTGCGGAATGATGTAGTTGTACATGACGTGCTGCGCCGCGAGGGCCGTCGAGGGACCTTCCAGCGCCGGCACGAAGAAGGTGTCGTCGGCGACCTCCGGGTTGACCTCTTGCAGCGAGCGGTACGCCGAGATGGAGTTGAGGATGTAGCTCAGCTTCCCGGCGATCAGGCCCTCGTTGTTGCTGGCCGCGTTCCACGCGAACACCTCGTCGGTCATCGCGCCCTTGTAGAGGTCCGTCATGAACTCGACGGCGGCAACGGTCTCCGGGGAGTTGAGGACCACCCGCTCGTTGGCGTCCTGGATCGAGGCGCCGTAGGACCACATCAGCGCGTGCCCGGCCATGTTGGAGTCGATCTCCTGCGACATCCCGAGGCCGAGCTGGACGTTCTGCGAGCTCATGATCTCCTTGCCGCCGGTCAGCAGCTCCTCCCAGGTGGTTGGGCCGTTGGGCAGGCCGACCGGCTCCCACAGGCTGCGCCGGAAGTTGCCGGGGTCGGGCACCCAGCCGGGAGAGAACGCGTAGAACTTGTCGGTGTGCGGGTTGTAGCTGGAGTCCTTGCAGATCTTCAGCTGCTCGCCGTAGCGGCTCTCGGCCTCCTCGTTGATGTCGCGCAGGTCGAGGACGCTCGGCTCGTTCTGGGAGAGCGTGGCGATGTACTGCATCAGGTCGTGACCCTGACCGGCCTGCAGCTCCGAGGCGATCTGGGTGGGCACGTTCGTCACGTCGACGTGATCGACTCGTACGTCGACGCCGACCTCCTTGCCCCAGTCGGTGGCGAACGCGTCGAACCACTCGTCGTGGCTGGGCACGAAGTGGCTCCACACCAGAAGGGTCAGCGTGCCTGAGAGCTTGGTAGCCGGTTCGTTGAAGGTGGGACTCGGCCCACCTCCGGCACCACGCTCTGCCGGACTCTCGGGCTCATTGGCACAGCCAACAACTGTTGCCCCGAGTCCTGCTGCTGCTGCGACGCGGAGTACCTCTCGCCGCGTCCACGAGTTCATCGGCACCATGTTCACTCCCGAAAGGTCACATGAAGTTTTCACACTATGGCAAGGCTCAGACGCGGCGAAAGACCATGGCCCGTTGCCCCAACCTAGAACACGTTCTAGTCTGGCCGAGTGGCAACTGCATCTGACTTTTCAGGCGACCCCATGCGCACCGGGACACACAACGGCAACCTGATGGTGGCCGCGCTCAAGCGGCACCGGGACAAGCCGGTGATGTACCTCGGCGACGTGACGCTCACCGGGGGAGAGGTGGCGGAGCGGATCAGCCAGTACGTCCAGGCGTTCGAAGCACTCGGCGCCGGGACCGGCACCTCCGCGGCGCTGCTGGCGCTGAACCGGCCCGAGGTGCTGTTCATCCTGGGGGCCGGGCAGACCCAGGGTTTCCGGCGTACGTCGCTGCACCCGCTCGGGTCGGCGGACGACCACGCCTACGTGATCAACGACGCCGGCATCACCACGCTGGTGATCGACCCGTACTTCGTCGATCGGGCCTTGGCCCTGCTCGAGAAGTGCCCCGGGCTGACCCAGGTGCTGACGATCGGACCGGTTCCCGAGCAGCTGGCGGAGGTCGGCAAGGACCTGGTCGCGGCCGCCGAAGGCTTCGCGCCGCAGCCGCTGACCGCGAAGGTGCTGCCGCCCGATCACATCGTCTCGATCACCTACACCGGCGGCACGACCGGCAAGCCCAAGGGCGTGATCGGCACCTCGGGCGCGATGTCCACGATGACCCAGATCCAGCTCGCCGAGTGGGAGTGGCCGGAGAACCCGCGGTTCCTGATGTGTACGCCGCTGTCGCACGCCGGCGCCGCATTCTTCGTGCCGACCGTCCTCAAGGGTGGCTGTCTCTACGTGCTCTCGAAGTTCGACCCCGCCGAGGTGCTGCGGACGATCGAGGAGCAGAAGATCACCGCAACGATGCTGGTGCCGTCGATGCTCTACGCGCTGATGGACCACCCGGACTCCCACACCCGCGACCTCAGCTCGCTGGAGACCGTCTACTACGGCGCCTCGGCGATCAACCCGGTGCGGCTGAAGGAGGCGATCGACCGGTTCGGGCCGATCTTCGCCCAGTACTACGGGCAGTCCGAGGCCCCCATGGTGATCACCTACCTGCCCAAGGGCGACCACGACGACGCGCGGCTGGCGTCGTGCGGGCGGCCGTCGGCGTTCATCCGGACGGCGCTGCTCGGTGAGGACGGGCAGCCGGTGCCGGTGGGGGAGCCGGGCGAGATCTGCGTGGCCGGGAGCCTGCTGGCCGGCGGCTACTGGAACCTCCCCGACGAGACGGCGGAGACTTTCCGCGACGGGTGGATGCGCACCGGCGACATCGCCCGCGAGGACGAGGACGGCTTCTGGTTCATCGTCGACCGGACCAAGGACATGATCGTCACCGGCGGATTCAACGTGTTCCCGCGCGAGGTCGAGGACGTCGTCGCCGAGCATCCCGCGATCGCCCAGGTCGGCGTGATCGGTACCCCGAACGAGAAGTTCGGTGAAGCGGTGACCGCGATCGTCGTACTCCGCGACGGACACGAGCTCACCGACGACGTGGTGGCCGAGATCCAGCAGATGGTGAAGGACCGCAAGGGCTCGGTGCAGGTGCCGAAGGAGATCATCGCGACGGACGCGCTACCGCTCACCGGGCTCGGCAAGCCCGACAAGAAGGCGCTTCGCGCGCAGTACTGGACGGGCGAGCGAGCGGTTGGCTAGCAACTACGCCGGCCTCTCGAGGGGCGAGCTCGCCACGCTCGTCCCCGAGCTGCTGTTGATCGGGCACCTGATCGACCGGTCCGGGATGGCCTGGACGCATCGGCGCCCTGGGCCGCCAGGGTATGGCCGAGGTGGCCATCGACGAGTGGATGGCGGCGTCGCCGATCTACACACCGCGGATGCAGCGCGCCCTGCGTTACGAAGGCACCGACGTCATCACGATCTTCAAGGGGCTCCAGCTCGACATCGGGGCGCCGCCGCAGTTCATGGACTTCCGGTACTCCGTGCAGGACCGCTGGCACGGCGAGTTCCACCTGGACCACTGCGGCGCGTTGATGGACGTCGAGCCGATGGGCGAGGACTACGTGGTCTCGATGTGCCACGACATCGAGGACCCGACGTTCGACGCCACCGCCGTCGCAACGAACCCCAAGGCACAGATCCGGCCGATCCACCGGCCGCCGCGCACGCCCGCCAACCGCGAACCGCACTGCGCGTGGACTGTGGTCATCGACGAGGCCCACCCGCCGGTGTCGGACTCCGAAGGCTGTCGTGAGGTACGCCGCTCGGTCGCCGCCAGTGTGGAGCTGGACCCGATCGACCCGGCCGACGATGGAGCCGCCGACTACGCGGGTCCGCTGATGTCCGACGTCGACTTCGCGAGCTTCTCGCACTCGGCGCTGGTACGGATGGCCGACGAGATCTGCCTGCAGATGCACCTGCTCGACCTCGGCTTCCGGTACGGCCTGCGTCAGAAGGTCGCGGCCGAGGAGGTCGATCGGATCGCCCGCAAGCAGCTGATCGGCATCGCGGGACTGGCCGCGGACCGGCTGCGCGCGGCCCTGGACATTCCTCGCACTGCAGAGGGCAACGAGCACGTGCTCGCCCTGCACCCGACCCGCAACCCGCGCGCTTACGTCGAGGCCGGCGGAGCGACGGACGGAGGCTGGCTCTCCTTGGCCGACGACTCGGACGTCGTACGGTCCATCACCAACCTGGACCCGGCAGCCGAGCCGGAAGAGGTGCAGGTGACCCGGATGAGCACCGGCGCCGGCTTCGCGTTCGAACCGCGCCGATCGCTGCCGATCACCCCCGTCTAGCGACCCGCCCGAGAACTCCCGGTCGGGCGCCGCGGCGCTCGGGTCGTCCGGCCAGCCGTCGATGGTGGTGGCGGCCCAGTCGGCCCAGGCGTTCACCATGTCGGCGAAGTCGGCGTGGAACCGTCCGACGACACCGAGTACGGCGGCGCGCTCCGGGAAGGCGACCGGTGCCGTCGAGATAGCTGCGGGCGACGGCGGCGTTCAGGGCATCGCGTTCGCGGGCCCAGTCCTTGATGCTCGCCACCGCCTTCAGGGCGTCCGCCTTGGTGCCTTGGTCGGCGAAGAACACCTTGAGCAGCTGCTCGAACTCGAGCACCGGGCCCTCTCCGGGCGTGCCGAGCCAGTCTTCGAGCGCCTTTCGGCCGGCCGGGGTGATCGCGTAGACGGTGCGCGGGCGGCGCCCCACGGTCTCCTCGGTAGCGACGGCCAGGCCGTGGGCGGCGAGCTTCTTCGGCTCGTTGAAGAGGTTGCTGCGTGCTCGCGGCCAGAGCGGGCGCAGGCTGCGATCGACGTGCTTGGCGAGCTCATAGGTCGACCATGGACGGATCGCGAGCATGCCGAGCATCGCGAACGACGTGGTGGTCAGTTTGCTGCTGCCCCTTGGCATTTAGTCCTCCTAGGACTATATTGGTCCTATCTGGACTATAGCGGAGGTGGCTCATGGGTGAAGTGGTGACATCCACTGTTGACCCGACGAACATCGAGCAGGCGAAGGCCTGGGACGGTGACGAGGGCGCGTTCTGGGCGGCGCATGCCGACTACTTCGACCGATCCATCGCCGGCTACCACGCGGCCTTCATGGATTCCGCATCCATTGATTCCGCGGACCGAGTACTCGATGTCGGGTGCGGGACCGGGCAGACCACCCGGGACGCGGCCCGGGCGGCAAGTTCCGGCTGGGCTCTCGGAGTCGACCTCTCCGCGCGGATGATTGAGCGAGCCCGCGAGGTCGCTTCCCAAGAGGGCGTGGGCAACCTGGCCTTTCGGCGGGCGGACGCACAGACGTATCCGTTCACGGCCGAGGACTTCGACGTCGCCATCAGCCGTACCGGCGCCATGTTCTTCGGCGACCCGGTCGCCGCGTTCTCGAACATCGCCGGCGCGCTGCGGCCGGGTGGGCGGCTACGGCTCCTCGCGTGGCAGGGACTCGATGCCAGTGAGTGGATCCGCGAGCTGTCCTCTGCGATGGCCGCCGGACGCGATCTTCCCGGGCCTCCTCCTTCGGCTCCGGGACCGTTCGCACTCTCCGATCCGGACAGGGTCAGGGCCGTCCTCGGCGACGCGGGCTTCAGCGACATCCAGCTCGAGCCGTCGAGCGAGGGCATGTGGTTCGGCAGCGACCCGGACCATGCAGAGCGGTTCATTCTCGGGGTGCTCGGCTGGATGCTGGACGGTCTCGACGATGCGGGTCGCGAGCGCGCCCTGGGAGATCTACGGGCCACGATCTCCGCGCACGACACCGACGATGGTGTCGTCTTCGGGTCGTCGACCTGGACGATCCGGGCCACCCGATGAGCCTCTACGCCATCACCCGCGAGGCCGGTCCCGACTGGACCGACGGCAAGGGCGCCTTCGAGCAGCCCGGCGTGGCTGAGCACGCCGCCTTCATGAACGGGCTCTCGGACGAGGGCTTCGCGGTCTTCGCCGGCCCGCTTGCGGGCACCGAGCAGGACCGGATCCGGGTGCTGCTGATCGTGGAGGCCGACAGCGAGGATGACGTACGACGCCGGCTCGCCGACGACCCCTGGGAACGAGGACGACGAGTCGTCACCACGATCGTCGAGCCATGGATGCTCATGGTCGGTGCCGAGCGACTCGCTGCTCAGTCTTCGACTCCCTGAATACCCCCCGGTCCGTACCGGCTACAGACACGCCTGGATTGCGGGCGCACGATGGCCGGGAGGCCCGTTGGGCCGTAAGGGAGAACAGCACCATGGGACAAGAAGAGAACATCGAACGAACCAAGAAGGCGTACGCAGCGTTCGCGGCATCCGACGTGGAGGCAGCTTCGGCAGATATGGCAGACGACGTCGAATGGGTGGTCCCGGGTAACAGCACGCTGAGCGGCACGTATCGAGGCAAGGACGAGGTGGTCGGCCTCTGGATGAAGCTCGCCGAGAAGGGATTCACCAGTACCCCGCAGCACTTCTTCGGCGACGACGAGCGCGTGGTCGTGCTGACCAACGTCACCGCTGGTGGCGAGAGCTCGGACGCTGCCGACGTCATCACGTTCCGCGACGGCAAGGTGGTGAAGTTCCAGTCCGCCGGCGACACCGCGATGCAGGAGCGGGTCTGGGGCAGCAAGTAGGTCGCTAGCCCGCGCCCCCCGGTGGGTACCTTCCCGCCATGCCCCTGCGCAACGGCGACCACGGCTACGGCCTGGTCACCAAGGCATTCCACTGGGGGACGCTGGCGCTGATGGCAGCGCAGTTCACCATCGGCTACGCGGATGGATGCCGATGCCGCCGTCGACCGAGCCGACGACCGAGTTGAACGCGCAGGAGAAGGCGTGCGACTCCGAGAACGACGCCGCCGAGGAGCGCTGCGAGGAGGCGGTCGACCGACAGGAAGACGCGCTCAAGGACGAGGACGACTACGCCGTTTCGACGGCTCCTGGGATCTCGTCGACCTGCACGTCCTGCTCGGGCTGGCGATCCTCGCCCTCGCCATCGCGCGCACCGCCTGGCGGATCGCCACACCCCTCCCGCCGTGGGACGCGCGGCTCAGCGCCGGTTGATCGCAAGGTCGCCCACGCCACCGAGGTGACCCTGATCGCCACGCAGTACGTCATCCCGCGCTGAGCGGGCTGTGGCTCGTCCTGTCGAGTGACGACTCGGTGCTGCCGCTGCACATCGCCGGGCACTGTCGCGTTCTTCGCGGCGCTGGCCGTCCACGTCGGCCTGGTGCTTCGACGAGGGCTGCTCGCGAGGCTGCTCTAGCTCCCGGTGAACTGAGGCGCCCGCTTCTCGGAGAACGCCCGCGGCCCTTCCTTCGCGTCGTTGGAAGCGAACACCGCGGCGCCGACCCGGGCGTCGTCCTGCCAGCAGTCGTCCTCGTGCTTGCCCTCGGAGTCGCGCATCGTCTTCAGGATCGCCTGGACGGCGAGCGGGCCGTTGGCGGAGATCAGCTCGGCCAGCTCGTGCGCCTTGGCCAGCGCCTGGCCGTCGGGTACGACGTGGCCGATCAGCCCGAGCTCCTTCGCCTCCGGCGCGAGGATGTGCCGACCGGTCAGCAGCAGGTCCGCCGCCACCGTGTAGGGGATCTGCCGCACCAGCCGGACCGCGGACCCACCCATCGGGTAGAGGCTCCAGCGAGCCTCCGAGATGCCGAACTTCGCCGACTCGCCGGCCACCCGGATGTCGGTGCCCTGGAGGATCTCGGTGCCGCCGGCGATGGCCGGACCCTCGACTGCCGCGATCAGCGGCTTGGTCAGCCGGAAGCCCTTGAGCAGCCCCTTGATCACCGAGGGGTCGTACTCGCCGGACTCGAAGCTCTCCGACGGCGGCCGCTTGGACATCGACTTGAGGTCGGCGCCGGCGCAGAAGTAGCCGCCCGCCCCGGTGAGGATGCACACCCGGATCGAGTCGTCGGAGTTCACCCGGTCCCAGGCGTCGCTCATGATCGCGAGCATCTCGCCGGAGAGTGCGTTGCGCGCCTCGGGGCGGTTCATGGTGACGACCAGGGTGTGGCCGACCTGCTCCACGAGGCAGTGCGGGGAGGTGGCTTCGTCGCTGCTCATGGACCCGACGCTAGCGAAAAACGAGAACGTGTTCTAGTCTCGGGGGTGTGGCCTTGAACATCGCCGACCTCTTTGAACACGCCGTCGACGCGGCCCCGGACAACGCTGCAGTGCGGGTGGGTGACCGCACCGTGACGTATGCGGAGCTCGAGGCGGACGCCAACCGGCTCGCACATTTTCTGACCTCCCGGGGCGTCGGTCCCGGCGACCACGTGGGCATCTACGCCAAGAACAGCATCGAGCACGTCGTGGCCGTGCTGGCCGTGGTGAAGATCCGCGCGGTCAACATCAACGTCAACTACCGGTACGTCGAGGGCGAGCTCAACTACCTCTTCGACAACGCCGACGTGGTGGCCCTGATCCACGAGCGCCCCTACGCGCCGCTGGTGGCGGCGACCTTCCCCCAGCACGACAAGCTGCAGACCGTCGTGGTGATGCCGGACGCGATCGAGCCCGACGACCAGTCCGACGTGTCGTCGTACGGCGGCGTGCTGTGGGCCGAGGCGCTGGGCAGCCAGAGCGCCGAGCGCGACTTCGCCGAGCGCAGCCAGGACGACCTGCACATCATCTACACCGGCGGCACCACCGGCTTCCCGAAGGGCGTGATGTGGCGCCACGAGGACTTCTGGCGGGTGCTCGGCGGCGGCATCGACTTCTACACGGGCGAGCCGCTCGACGAGTTCGACCAGTCCAAGCAGGCCAACGAGCCGCGGATGGTGACCTTCCCGCTGAGCCCGCTGATGCACGGTGGCGCCCAGGCCGGGCTGCTGATGCACCTGTTCGCGGGGCACCTCACGATCCTCGAGCCGAAGTTCGACCCGGTGCGCACCTGGCAGATCATCGAGGCCAACAAGGTCCAGCTGATCTTCATGACCGGTGACGCGATGGCCCGCCCGCTGATCGAGGAGTTCGAGCGCCAGGCCGCGACCGGCACGCCGTACGACGGCTCCAGCCTGTTCGCCATCTCCAGCAGCGCCGCGATCTTCAGCCCGCCGGTCAAGGAGCGCTGGATGGCGGCGTTCCCCGACAGCATCTTCACCGACTCGATCGGCGCCTCCGAGACCGGCTTCCAGGGCATGGGCATGCAGGACCGGCAGCACATCAGCCCCGACGGGCCGGTGGTCGGCCTCGGCCCCAGCAGCGTCGTGATCGACGACGACAACAACGTGCTCGACGTGGCCACCGACATCGGCAAGATCGGCCGCCTGGGCCGCGGCGGGTCGGTTCCGGTCGGCTACTACAAGGACCCGGAGAAGTCGGCCAAGACGTTCCTCGTGATCGACGGCCAGCGGTACTCCGTGCCGGGCGACTTCGCGCGGATCGAGGGCGACAGCAAGGTGACGCTGCTCGGCCGTGGGTCCAACTGCGTCAACACCGGCGGGGAGAAGGTCTACCCCGAAGAGGTCGAGATGCAGATCAAGGGTCATCCCGGCCGTCTACGACTGCCTCGTGGTCGGGCATCCCCGACGAGAAGTACGGCCAGGCCGTCGCCGCCGTGGTCCAGCCCCGCGAGGGCCAGACGGTCGAGCTCGAGGAGCTGCGCGAGTTCCTGCGCGCCCACCTGTCCGGCTACAAGCTGCCGCGGGCGCTGACGCTGGTGCCGGAGATCCCGCGCAACGCCACCGGCAAGGCGCAGTACCCGGCCGCCAAGGAGATGGCGCTTGCCGGGAACGCCACCGAGACCGGGGCGGAGGCGCCGGCCTGATGCGCACCTCGCTCTGCGACGAGTTCGGGATCGAGTACCCGATCTTCGCGTTCACCCCGTCCGAGCACGTGGCCGCCGCGGTCTCCCGCGCGGGTGGGCTCGGGGTCCTCGGCTGCGTCCGGTTCAACGAGACCGACGAGCTCGAGGCAGCGCTGTCCTGGCTCGACGACAACACCGACGGCAAGCCCTACGGCGTCGACATCGTGATGCCGATGAAGATCCCCACCGAGGGCACCCAGATCGACCTGCAGGCGATGATCCCCGAGGAGCACGTCTCGTTCGTCGAGCGGACCCTCCAGAAGCTCGGCGTACCCCCGCTGCCTCAGGGCGAGGGCCGGGACGCCGTGCTGGGCTGGCTGCACTCCGTGGCCCGCTCGCACCTCGACGTCGCGCTCAACCACCGGCCGGTGCTGATCGCCAACGCGCTCGGGTCGCCGCCCAAGGACGTGATCGACACCTGCCACGAGCACGGCATCAAGGTCGCTGCCCTGGCGGGTGCGGCCAAGCACGCGCTGAGCCACGTCGAGAACGGCGTGGACATCATCGTGGCCCAGGGCTTCGAGGCCGGCGGGCACACCGGCGAGGTCACCAGCATGGTGCTGACCCCCGAGATCGTGGATGCCGTCGGACCCGACGTACCCGTGCTCGGCGCGGGCGGCATCGGTTCGGGTCGGCAGGTCGCGGCCTCGCTGGCGATGGGCTCCCAGGGCGTGTGGACCGGTTCGATCTGGCTCGGGACCGAGGAGTACCAGCAGCTCCAGTCGAACGCCGGCTGGACCAAGGCGTTCACCCGGGCCACGTCCAGCGACACCGTCCGCACCCGGATCTACACCGGCAAGCCGGCCCGGCTGCTCAAGACGAAGTGGACGGAGGCCTGGGCGGAGGAGGACGCACCCGCGCCGCTGCCGATGCCGCTGCAGAACATCCTGGTCAGCGAGGCGCACAACCGGATCAACGCCTCCGGCGACCCCGATGTGATCTCGATGCCGATCGGGCAGATCGTCGGCCGGATGAACGACGTCCGCCCGGTCGCCGAGGTGATGGCCGACCTGGTCTCCGAGTTCGAGCAGTCGGTCAAGCGCCTCGGTGAGATCGCGGGCTGACCGATACTCCCGGTAGCACTAAAGTCACGCAGCATGGTCGTGTCTCGGGGTCCACGACTCCCTGCCGCCCGCCGGCTGGTCGTCGCACTCGCGGTCGTGTCGGTCTCCGGGATCGGCTTCGCGGCCGCCGACCTCGGCACGGGGGCGATGCCGCCTGCCGCGGTGCCGAGCGCCGACTGCGGCCCGGGATCCCGGCCTGAGACCTCGATCCAGGGGCGGGTACCGCTGGCGGACTACAAGTCCGGGCGCGCCGACCGCGGCTACACCTGCAACGCCCGGCAGGTGGCGCACCAGGGAACCTCCGGCGGGTTCAAGACGCTGCGCTACACCGACAGCAAGGGCAACACCTGCGCCTACTACGACTCGACGCTGCTGCTCGGCCGGGACGTGGTCAACAACCTGCTCACCGGCGACCCGCTCGGTGTCGTGGTCCTGAACATGAACAATCCGCGCCGACCCCGGATGACCGACACGCTGCTCAGCCCCACCGATGCTCAGTCCGCACGAGTCGCTGCTGGTCCACCAGAAGCGCGGGCTGCTGATCGCCGAGATGGGTACCGCGGTCACCCTGCCTGCGCGTCCTCGAGATCTACGACGTGAAGACCGACTGCCGACACCCACGTCGGCTGTCGACCACGCTCTCCAGCTTGTTCGGGCACGAGAGTGGCCTGAGCCGGGACGGCAAGACGTTCTACGCCTCGGGCACGGCAGCGGGTTTCGCTGCGATCGACATCTCCGACCCGCGCAACCCCGAGACCCTGTTCCACCAGGTCAACGTGCAGTACCACGGGATGCGGCTGTCGAACGACGACAAGACGCTGTACGCCGCCAACATCGGTGAGCCCGGTCCGAGCCGGCATCACCGGGGCCGGGACTGCGGATCCTCGACGTCAGCGACATCCAGGAGCGGAGGCCGAACCCCAAGGTGAAGGTCCTCTCCGACCTCCGGTGGCGCAACGCGTCCATCCCACAGGTCGCCGAGCCGTTCACCCGCAACGGGCACCGATACGTCCTCGAGGTCGATGAGTTCGTGGACCTGTTCTCGGCGCGCGGTCTCAGCAACATCCAGGAGTCGCCGGTCGGGGCCGCTCGGATCATCAACGTCGACGACCCGCGGCACCCCCGGATCGTCTCCGACATCCGGCTCGAGGTGCACCAACCCGACGTGCATTCGTCCAAGAACCAGCTCGCCGACCCCGGCGCCTGGTTCCCGGCCCAGGGGTACGCCGCCCACTACTGCGGCCTGCCGACCCGCAAGGACCCGAAGATCGCCGGATGCTCGATGATCCTCTCCGGCCTGCGGCTCTTCGACATCAGCGACGTGCGGCACCCGCGCGAGGTCGCCTACTTCAACAAGCCGGTCACCAAGTCGAAGAAGCTGACCGGCGTTCGGCAACGGCTCCTACGCGATGTCGCAGCCGGCATGGGACGTGAAGCGGAACTCGGTCTGGTTCACCGACACCAACTCCGGGTTCTACGTCGTCAAGCTCACGAACGGCGTCCAGAAGCTCCTGCCCCGACGCTGAACGACCGGCCCGCGGGGCTCGCGCTCCCAGAGCACGCCGTCGCCGGGGATCGCGCCGTCGGCCGAGAGCTCCCGCTTGAGCACCTTGTTGGTGGCGGTCCGCGGCAGCGCGTCGGCGAACCGGACGTAGCGCGGCCAGGCCTTGGGCGAGAGGTCGGGCTGGTCGGCGAGGAAAGCCTCGAACCCCTCCGGCGCGAGCGGCGCGGTGGTCACCAGAGCCGCCATCACCTGGTCACCGACGCGCTCGTCGGGGACGGCGTACACCGCGGCCTCGGAGACGTGCGGGTGCCGCAGCAGGATCCGCTCGATGGGTGCGGCCGCGAGGTTCTCGCCGTCCACGCGCAGCCAGTCGGAGGTGCGCCCTGCGAAGTAGACGAAGCCGTCGGCGTCCCGATAGGCGAGGTCACCGGACCAGTACATGCCGCCGCGCATCCGCTCGGCCTCGGCGTCGGGGTCGTTGTAGTAGCCGGCGAACGCGCCGGCGCCCTGGGTGTTCACCAACTCGCCGGTCGCCGCGTCGGCGTTGAGCAGCCGCCCATCCGGCCCGAACTCCGCATCGGGCGTCTCCGCCATCGTCTCCGGGTCGAGCACCTTGACCCCCTCCAGCGGCCGGCCGAGGCTGCCGGGCGGCATCTCCGGCACCCGCTGCACGATGACGGCGTTCTCGGTGGAGGAGTAGGAGTCGACGACCACGCAGCCGAAGCGGCGCCCGAACTCGGTGATGTCCCGCTCGTTGGCCTCGTTGCCGAACACGATCCGCAACGGGTTGTCGGCGTCGTCGGCGGTTTCCGGCGTGGCCAGGATGTAGGCCAGCGGCTTGCCGACGTAGTTGGCGTACGTCGCCCCGTGCCGGCGTACGTCGTCGAGGAAGCCGGAAGCGCTGAACCGCCGGGCCAGCGCGACCGTGGCGCCGGAGGCCAGCGCCGGCCCCCAGCCGGCCATGATCGCGTTGGAGTGGAACATCGGCATCGAGACGTACGCGACCTGACCCGGCTCCAGCCCGAAGCGCTCGGACAGGAAGCTGCCGGGCACGGCGACCTTGGCCTGGGTGATGTTGACCGCCTTCGGGTCGCCCGAGGTGCCGGACGTGAAGATCAGCATCATCAGCGTGTCGGGTCCCACCTCGACGTCGGGGACGGCGGCTTCCGCGTGGCGCTCGAGCAGGGCCGCCCACTCGGGCGAGTCGAGGCGCACCACCGGCACGTCGGTATCGCCGAGCAGGTCGGCGTACGTCGCGTCGGTGAGCACCAGCTGGGTGTCCGAACGCTCGATGTCCGCGGCGAGCGCTGCGCCCCGGCGGGTGGGATTGAGACCCGACCAGCACCTGCCCACCCAGGGCGGCGGCGCCGAGCAGGAAGGAGAACTCAGGGGTGTTCTCGAGCAGCACGCCGACGTGCGGCGGCCGGCCCGGAGCGAGGAGCTCGCCGAGCGCGGCGGCCCGCACGACCGACTCGCGCACCACCTCGTCCCAGGTCCACGAGAGATCCTCGAACAGCAGCCCCGGCCGGCTGTCGCCGGCCCGGGCGAGGAGCTGGTCGCGAACGGTCTCGGTCACGCGGGTTCGGCGGCGAGCGCGCGTCCGATCGTCAGGGCCTGCTCGGTGGCGCCCCCGAAGGAGAACTCGAAGCGCTTGGCGCTGGTGAAGTAGCGGTGCGCCTCGCCGTCCATGTCGATGCCCACGCCGCCGTGGACGTGGACCGTGGTGTGCGCCAGCTTGTGCCCGGCGTCGGCGGCCCACAGCTTCGCGGTGGCCACCTCGACCTCGGCGGGCAGGCCCTGCGGCCAGCCGTCCAGACGGCGGCCCAGAGGGTGAGCCGCTGGCCGAGCACGTCGATGAACCCGTCGGCCAACCGCTGCGACACCGCCTGGAAGGTGCCGATCGGGCGGCCGAACTGCTCCCGCGTCTTGGCGTACGCCGCGGTCAGGGCCAGGGCTCCCTCGGTCACGCCCAGCTGCTCCGCCGCCGCACAGACGGTGAGCAGCTCGCCGAGGCGGCGGGCGGCGCTCCCGTCGGGTGCGCCGATCAGCTGCGCCGGCGCGCCGGCGAGGTCGAGGCGGGCGACGGCGTCGCCGTCGCTGGTCCGCTGCGGCACCACCTCCACGCCGGGCTCGCCGGGCTCGACGAGGAACACGCCGACGCCTTCGTCGGTGGACGCGGTGACCAGGAACAGCTGCGCGCTGGTCCCGGCGCGGACGATGCTCTTGGAGCCGGACAGCTGCCAGCCCTCACCGGACGGCGTTGCCGTCACGGTGGGACGTGCGGGCAGGTGGGTCCGGTCCTCGGCCACCGCCGCGGTGAGCACGTGCTCACCGCTCGCGGCACCCGGCAGCCACTGCTCGGCCACCTCGTCGCCGGCGACCTCGGAGAGGAGCACCGCGGCCGGTCCGTGCACGGCGAGCGGCACCGGGGCCACGGTCCGGCCCACCTCGACCAGCACCCGGCACAGCTCGGTCAGGCCGAGTCCCGCACCGCCGTGCTGCTCGGGCAGCGCCAGCGAGATCAGCCCGGCACTGCCGAGCTCGCGCCACAGGTCGCGGTCGAACCGGTCGCCGGCGTTCTCGACCTCGGTCATCCGGGCGGTGGTGGTCTTGTCCTTGAGGATCGTGGCCGCCAGCTCGGCGGCCTCGTCCTGCTCGGGGGTGAACGTGAAGTCCATGTCAGTAGTCCATGCCCTCTGGGTTTATCGCTTCGCGGCCGGGAGGCCGAGTCCGACGTAGCCGATGATGTCGCGCTGGATCTCGTTGGTGCCGCCGCCGAACGTCATCACCAGCGACGAGCGGTGGAACCGCTCGAGGCGGCCGGCGAGCACCGCGCCGTCCGAGTCGCCGGTGAGGCCGGCGTTGGGGCCGACGATCTCCATCAGGCTCCGGTAGACCTCGGTGTTGAGCTCGGACCCGTAGATCTTGATGGCGGAGGCCTCGGCGGGGGAGAGCGCCACCCCGGCGTCGGCGTCGGCGGCCAGCTTCCAGTTGAGCAGCGAGAGCGCCTCGACCCGGGCGTGGGCCCGGCCCAGCGCGATCTGCACCCACTCGGTGTCGATCACCCGCTGCCCGTCCGGCGCCTTGGTCTGCTGGGCCCACTCGCGCACGAGCTTCAGCGAGTGGATGGTGGGTGCGGCGGAGGTGAGCGAGACCCGCTCGTGGTTGAGCTGGTTGGTCATCAGCGCCCAGCCGCCGTTGAGCTCGCCGACCAGGTTGTCGGCCGGGACCCGCACGTCCTCGTAGTACGTCGCGCTGGTGCCGACGCCGGCGACCGTGTGCACGGGTGTGTACGAGACGCCGTCGGCCTGGGCCGGGACCATGATCATCGACAGCCCCTTGTGTCGCGGCAGGTCGGGGTCGGTGCGGCAGGCCAGCCAGATCCAGTCGGCGTACTGGATGAGCGAGGTCCACATCTTCTGGCCGTTGATCACCCACTCGTCGCCCTCGCGGACGGCGCGGGTCTTCAGCGACGCCAGGTCGGTGCCGGAGCCGGGCTCGGAGTAGCCGATCGAGAAGTGCAGGTCGCCGGCGAGGATCTTCGGGAGGAAGAACTCCTTCTGCTCGTCGGTGCCGAACCGCATGATCGTGGGGCCGACCGTGTTGAGGGTCAGGTAGGGGATCGGTACGCCCGCCACGGCCGCCGCATCGGTGAAGATCAGCTGCTCGACCATGGAGCGGGCCTGACCGCCGTACTCCTTCGGCCAGCCGATGCCGAGCCATCCGTCGGTGCCGATCTGGCGGATGACCTCCTTGTAGACGCCGGCCTCGCCGAACTCGCCTGTCGCGGACGCCAGCCCGGCCTTACGCTCGGGAGTGACGAGCTGGTCGAAGTACTCCAGCAGCTCCGCGCGCAGCGCGAGATGCTCGGGATCGAGGGCGATGTGCATGGCGCCAGACTAGAACGTGTTCTCGTTTTCGGCTAGCCTCGACACCTAGGCAGACACGGCCGACGAGAGGTATGTCATGAGCGACACCCCAGGAAATACCCGGGCACTGGACCAGGGCACGGCGCCCACGCGGTTCGCGCGCGGGTGGCACTGCCTGGGCCTGGCGGACAGCTTCCGGGACGGCAAGCCGCACGCCATCCCCGGTTTCGGCAGCAAGCTTGTGGTCTGGCAGGACAGCAAGGGTGAGCTGAACGTTCTCGACGGCTACTGCCGGCACATGGGCGGCGACCTGACTCAGGGCTCGGTCAAGGGTGACGAGGTGGCCTGCCCCTTCCACGACTGGCGCTGGGGCGGCGACGGCAAGTGCAAGGCGATCCCGTACGCGCGCCGGGTGCCGCTGCGGGCTCGCACCCAGAAGTACCCCACCATCGTCCGCAACGACCAGCTTCTGGTGTGGCACGACCCGGAGGGCTCCGAGCCCGACCTGGAGATCCTGCCGCCCGAGCTGCCGGGAGTCGGCACCGATGCCTACACCGACTGGGTGTGGGAGGTGGTGCCGATCGAGGGCTCGAACTGCCGCGAGCTCATCGACAACGTCGCCGACATGGCGCACTTCTACTACGTGCACCTCTCGTTCCCGACCAGCTTCCAGAACATCTTCGAGGGCCACCGGGCGACCCAGTTCATGGAGTCGAAGGGCCGGCCCGACGTGAGCGGCGGCTACGGCGCGCCGGAGCTGTTCCTGAAGTCCGAGGCCACCTACTACGGGCCGTCGTACATGATCAACTGGCTCTGGGTCGACTACAAGGGCTTCGAGACCGAGGTCATCCTGATCAACTGCCACATCCCGACGGGGCCGGACTCGTTCACGCTGCAGTACGGCATCACCGTCAAGAAGCCCGAAGGCCTCGACGAGAAGACCGTCGCCTACATCGGCAAGCAGTACGCCAAGATGTTCGGCGAGGGCTTCCTGCAGGACGTGCACATCTGGAAGAACAAGGTGCCGGTCCAGAACCCGCTGCTGTGCGAGGAGGACGGGCCGGTCTACCAGCTGCGGCGCTGGTACGAGCAGTTCTACGTCGACAAGGCCGACGTCCAGCCCGAGATGGTCGACCGGTTCGAGTTCGAGGTCGACACCACCAAGGCCAACGAGTACTGGCACGAAGAGGTGGCGGCGAACCTCGCCCGCAAGGCCGAGGAGGACGCTGCCGCCGAGCAGGCGGAGAAGTCCGAGACTGCGGAAGTCTGACGTGGCTTCCTTCGTCCCGACCAGCGAGGAGACGCTGGAGGACCAGCGGCTCTACACCTCCGCCCGGCTGACCGAGGTGGCCTGCCTCGACTGCCTGGCCAAGGTCGCGGTGAAGAAGAACAGCGAGCACCACCTCTCCATCCAGTGGAGCGACGAGGCGGTGCGGGCCTGCCCGGAGTTCACCCGGATGACCGGAACGCCCGATGGCCGGCCGCTGTACAAGGGCTGCTCGCGGCTGGCCGCGAGCATCGAGGCCGCGGCGCGAGACGGGAGTCATCCCGATCGGCGCCGAGGACGGATACTGACCGCCGCCATGGAGACCGAGAGTTACGAGCTGAAGATCCTCGACATCGTCGAGGAGACCGGTGACGCCCGGTCCATCTCCTTCGAGGTGCCCGAGGGGCAGGAGGAGACGTTCGTCTACAAGCCCGGTCAGTTCCTCACGCTCGCGATCCCGAGCGACCAGACCGGGGTGGCGGCGCGCTGCTACTCCCTGTCCAGCAGCCCGCACGACGGCGGCCCGCTGACCGTGACGGTCAAGCGCACCGCCGACGGCTACGCCTCGAACTGGGTCGTCGACAACCTCCAGCCCGGTGACACGATGCGGGTGCTGCCTCCCAGCGGCATCTTCACCCCGGCATCGCTCGACGCCGATCTGCTGCTCTTCGCCGGCGGCAGCGGGGTCACCCCGATCATGTCGATCACCCGGACCGCGCTGGCGGAGGGCTCCGGTCGGATCGTGCTGTTCTACGCCAACCGCGACGAGCAGTCGGTGATCTTCGGCCGCGAGCTGAGCGAGCTCTCGGCGCAGTACCCCGAGCGGCTGCAGGTCGTGCACTGGCTCGAGAGCGTGCAGGGCCTGCCGAACCAGGAGCAGATGAAGGCGTTCGCCGCCGACCGGCTGGAGTGGGACGCGTTCGTGTGCGGCCCCGCGCCGTTCATGAAGATGACCGTCGACGCGCTCAAGGAGCTGGAGTTCCCGCGGCCCCGCCGGCACCAGGAGAAGTTCGTCTCGCTCGGCGGCAACCCGTTCGGCGACCTGCACGACATCGAGGTCGCCGAGAAGGAGATCAGCTCCGCGGAGACGGACGAGGAGGACGCAGCAGCCGACGCCGCCGCCGCGTCCCGCGGACCGGTGAAGGTCGAGGTGGAGCTCGACGGCCAGGACTACACGTTCGACGACTGGGACCCCCGCACCAAGCTGCTCGACTTCCTCGAGAGCAAGGGCGTGAAGGCGCCGTACTCCTGCCGCGAGGGCGAGTGCTCCGCCTGCGCGATCCGGTTGCTGCAGGGCGAGGTGCGGATGCTCAACAACGACGTCCTCGACCAGGACGACCTCGACGACGGCATCCGGCTCGGCTGCCAGTCGCTGCCACTCACCGACACGGTGAAGGTCAGCTACTCCTAGCGTCGAGTCCTAGCGTCGAGCTCGGCCAGCGCGGTCGCGATCTCGGCCGGCTCCAGGTGCGCCGGGAGGAACACCGACGGGTGGTCGCGCAGGTGGTCGATCACCTGCTGCTCCGGCACCTGGACGTCGGGGGAGCGGGTGTCGCCGATCTCGATGATCCCGGTCCCGCCGGGCGCGAATGCAGAGAGATGGAGCGCGGTGCCCGCGCAGCCGGCGAGAACCTGGGCTCCCGCGACGAGCCGGATCTGGTCGAGGACCGGCAGGCTCTCGGGCGCGACGACGGCGTACCCCGCCGCGGCGAACACCTCGTCGAGGGCGCGATCCCGGTCCGCGGTGCTGCGGGTCGGCTTGCCCTCCGCCCGCACGGCCGCGTTGAACGTCGTACGCGAGAAGTAGACGAGCGGCGGACCGTCGGGGTCCGGGCCGCCGGCAGCAGCGACCATCCGGTCCCAAACGGCGGTCGCACCCGGCGTGTGCCCACCCGTTGATCACCAGCGAGCGGCTGGGCAGGACCAGTCGGTCCACCCAGTACGGCTGCCGGTCGACCACCTGGATCGGCAGGTCGCCGTACCCGGTCAGCGCGATCAGCTCGGCCTGCCAGGGCTTGATGCTGAGGCCGGTCGCGTACGCATGGAACACCAGCCCGTCGACCTGCTGGTCCTCGGGCCACAGGGTGGTGACTGTCTCCTGGAAGAAGTGTCCGAAGTGCCCGATCCAGTGCCCGCCGTACAGCCAGGTGCCCTCGAGCCGGTCGGCGCCAGGCCTTGGCCCGGACCCGAGCAGGGTCTGCCTGCGCGAGCTGGTTGCCGCCCAGCCCGCCGACCTTCTGCGAGACCGGCAGCAGTTCGCCCTGCGCGGTGTAGACGGCTCCGCGGATCCAGCGGTTCGGCGGCTGTGCGGTCCGGAGCGGTCCCCTGCTCATCCGGGTGAGGAACGCGTCGTCAACCGCGAGCAGCTCCGGCTCGTCCTGAGGCTGATGCGGGAAGTCCGGGACGGCCCAGTCGAGGGGCATCTGTCAGTCCCGGAGGTCGCGCAGCAGCGGCTTGAAGTATTTCGCCATCCGGTAGTTCACGGACTTGCTGAGGTGGCCCCAGTCCCAGAACACGTAGTCGTCGTCGACCTGGCCGCGGCACTTGGCCGGTCCGCAGAACAGCTGGTTGAGGTCGATCTGGGGTGCGTTGTGACTCACCCTCGCCAGCGCGTTGCGGGTCTGGGTCTCGTTCAGGATCGCCTCGGAGCGGGGCAGGGAGCACCACAGCGGCGCTCCGTGCGTGCTCTTCTCGCAGGTCGCCGTCTGGCCGATCACGGCGAGGCGGGCCTCGGGTCCGGAGCAGCGCCGGGAAGAGCTTCGGCGTGCGGTCGCGAAACAGGGCGAGCATCCGCATGTCGAACTCGTCCCACCCCTCCGGCGGGACGCCGGTCTCCTCGAACTCGGCGACCTTCTCGAGCCAGCCGGCCCAGTGCGAGCCGAGGATCACCTGAACGGGGTGCCGTCGCGAGGTCTCGCGCACGTACTCCAGGGCCAGGGCGTTGGACCGCTCGCACTGGCCGGGGTAGCGGTTCTGGATCCGGATCTTCGACGGCGGGCACTTGCCCATCACGAACGCGGTGAGGTTCACGCCCTCGGCCCTGGCCGCCTTCTTCAGTGCCGGGATGTTCTGCCAGGCGTGGGAGTCGCCCCAGAGGACGACGGTCGCCCGGCCGGGCACCCAGTCCTCCCGGTTCAGCCGGCAACCCTTCGGTACCTGGGGCGCCGTCCGCGCCGGCCCGGCGCAGTCCTGGGGGATCAGGTAGTAGTCGTGCGAGGGGTCCGGCTGCTGCGCCTGTGCCGGTGGGCTCACGAGCAGGGCCGCGAGCGCGACGAGCAGCACGCCCAGGACCAGGATCGCGCGGGCGGGATGCGGGCCGAGTACGAGAGGAAGGGGCTGCATGACGGCCACGATCCTGACATACGGGTCGGGGTCGTCGGGGGAGATCCCCCTTACCAGCCGCGTGCCCTCCACTCGCCGAGGTGCGGCCGCTCGACGCCGAGCGTCGAGTCGTTGCCGTGGCCCGGGTAGAACCAGGTGTCGTCGGGGAGTCGCTGGAAGATCTTGGTCTCGACGTCGTCGATGAGCTGGGCGAACGCGGCGTCGTCGCCGAACGTGTTGCCGACGCCGCCGGGGAACAGCTAGTCGCCGGTCCACAGGTGCGGGGTGCCGTCCGGGTCGTCGTACAACAGGGCGACCGAGCCGGGGGTGTGGCCGGCCACCGCGATCACCTCGAGGAGGCAGTCACCCACTTTGACCGTGTCTCCCTGGCCGAGCCGGCGGGTGACCTCGACGCCGGTCTGCTCGGTGATCGCGTCGGCATCGGGCTCGCCCGCCTCGACGGCGGCGCTGGTGGCGGCGACGACGTCGGCGAGGGCGCGGTGGTGGTCCCAGTGCTGGTGCGTGGTGACGACCGTGGTGAGCCCGGCGTCCCCGATCAGCGGCAGCAGTACTTCGGTCTCCGCGGCCGCATCGATGAGGACCTGCTCGCCGGTGTGCCGGCAGCGGAGCAGGTAGGCGTTGTTGGACATCTCCTTGTCCACCGCCACCTTGGTCACGGTCAGGTGGGTGAGCTCACGCACGTCGGGCGCGCCGCCCGGTGTCACGTTGCCGGTGTAGGTCACCATGCCTCGATTCTGGGCAATGCCCCGTTGTCGGAAGAGAGTCCGGCGCCGTCGCCGCGGCCGGTGAGCCACCAGCCCAGGTCGGCGGCGGTGCCGGTAATGGTGGGTCCGCCCTCGCCCAAATGCCACGTGCGGTCCTGATCGGTGGCGTGCACGGTGAACGGGTCTTCGAGTTCTCGCAGGGCCATCGAGTCGATCAGTCGGACGGCGAACGCCGGCGGCCAGTCGGCGTGCGTGTAGGCGAGGCCGAGGTCGGCGTGGTGGATCTCCACCTCGCGGTGCCGCATCAAGGGCACCTCTCCGGCCTGGAAAGCGGGCACGCCTGGAACTCGCTCGAGCTCGACATCCTGGGCCTCTTCGGGAACGGCCTTCACCGCGTGGGAGAAGTCGGTCACCGCGCCCAGGAGCCGGCTGCGGATCGCCTCCGGCTCGGCCGACCCGAGGGTGGCGACGTCGGCGGCCCGGGCCTCCAAGGATGCGTACATCGGCACCGACCGGCCCTCGGTCAGCCCGCGCAGGGCGGCGGCCAGGCCCTCGGCGTTCAGGGCCAGGTGGGCGACCACGTTGCCGCGGGACCAGTCCGGAAGCAGCGAGGGCTCGGCGTACGCCGGATCCTCCATCGCGTCCACCGTGCGGACCAGCCGGCGGGTGGCCGCGGTGAGCTCCTCGAGATGCGTCTGGTCGACCATGTCCACATCCTTACAGGCGGGCTGTCGGTGGCCGCGTGAGAGTGTTGCTCGAGTCGGCGCGGCGGGTTGTGCCGACCGGTACGATAGCGAACACTTGTTCGAACAATGATGCTCTAGCTCGAGGAACGGTAGTGGCGGATCAGCTGGTCATCCGGGGAGCCCGGGAGCACAACCTCAAGGACATCTCCCTCGACCTCCCACGCGACTCCCTCATCGTCTTCACGGGACTGTCCGGTTCGGGCAAGTCGTCGCTGGCGTTCGACACGATCTTCGCGGAGGGTCAGCGGCGCTACGTCGAGTCGCTGTCGGCCTACGCCCGGCAGTTCCTCGGCCAGATGGACAAGCCCGACGTCGACTTCATCGAAGGCCTCTCGCCGGCGGTGTCGATCGACCAGAAGTCCACGTCCAAGAACCCGCGATCCACCGTCGGCACCATCACCGAGGTCTACGACTACCTCCGGTTGCTCTACGCGCGGGCCGGCCGGCCGCACTGCCCGGCCTGTGGCTCACCGATCGAGCGGCAGACCCCGCAGCAGATCGTCGACAAGATCCTGTCCTTCGAGGAGGGCCAGCGGTTCCAGGTCCTGGCGCCGGTGATCCGCGGCCGCAAGGGCGAATACATCGAGCTCTTCAAACAGCTGCAGACCCAGGGCTTCGGCCGGGTGCGGGTCAACGGAGAGACCCACACGCTCGACGACCCGCCCAAGCTCGACAAGCAGAAGAAGCACACCATCGAGGTGGTCATCGACCGGCTCAAGGTGGCCGCGTCGTCCAAGCGCCGGCTGACCGACTCGGTCGAGACCGCGCTCAACCTCGCGAGCGGGCTGGTGCTGATCGACTTCGTCGACCTGCCGGAGAAGGACCCCGGCCGCGAGCAGCGGTTCAGCGAGCGGATGGCCTGCCCCAACGAGCACCCCATCGACACCGACGAGCTGGAGCCGCGGTCGTTCTCGTTCAACTCGCCGTTCGGCGCCTGCCCCGACTGCCACGGCCTCGGCACCCGGATGGAGGTCGACCCCGAGCTGGTGGTGCCCGACGCCACGGCGACGCTGGGTGAGGGCGCGATCCAGCCGTGGAGCCAGGCCCACGTCGCCGACTACTTCCTCAAGCTGATGGCGGCGCTGGGCGAGGAGCTCGGCTTCGACCTCAACACCCCGTGGGAAGACCTGACCCCCAAGGCACAGAAGTCGCTGCTCGAGGGTCACCCGACGAAGGTCCACGTCGTCACCAAGAACCGCTACGGCCGGCAGCGGGCCTACTACGCCCAGTTCGAGGGGGTCCGGCCCTACATCGAGCGCCGGCATCGCGAGGCCGAGTCCGACACCAGCCGGGAGCGGTTCGAGGGCTTCATGCGCGAGGTCCCGTGCCCCGGGTGCGCCGGCAGCCGGCTCAAGCCGGTCTCGATGGCGGTCACCCTCGGCGGGCGCAACATCGCCGAGGTGTGCGCGCTGCCGATCAACGAGACCGCCGAGTTCCTGCGCAGCATCGACCTGAGCGCCCGCGAGCGACAGATCGCCGAGCGGGTGCTCAAGGAGATCCAGGAGCGGCTCAACTTCCTGCTCGACGTCGGCCTCGACTACCTGTCTCTCAATCGGCCGTCCGGCTCGCTGTCCGGCGGTGAGGCGCAGCGGATCCGGCTGGCCACCCAGATCGGTGCCGGGCTGGTGGGCGTGCTCTACGTCCTCGACGAGCCGTCGATCGGGCTGCACCAGCGCGACAACCACCGGCTGATCGAGACCCTGGTCCGGCTCAAGGACCTGGGCAACACGCTGATCGTCGTCGAGCACGACGAGGACACCATCCGGCACGCCGACTGGGTCGTCGACATCGGCCCCGGGGCGGGGGAGCACGGCGGCCAGGTCGTCCACAGCGGCGCGGTGCAGGGCCTGCTCGAGCACCCCGACTCGATGACGGGTCAGTACCTCTCGGGTCGGCGCGAGATCCCGGTCCCCGCCGTACGCCGCCCGCGGACGCCCGGTCGCGAGCTCACCGTCAAGGGCGCCCGCGAGCACAACCTGCGCGACATCGACGTCACGTTCCCGCTCGGCCTGTTCGTGGCCGTGACCGGGGTGTCCGGTTCGGGCAAGTCCACGCTCGTCAACGACATCCTCTACACCTCCCTGGCCAAGGAGATCTACCGGTCCCGGACGGTGCCCGGGCGACACCAGCGGATCACCGGCACCGACCAGGTCGACAAGGTGATCCACGTCGACCAGTCGCCGATCGGCCGGACGCCGCGGTCCAACCCGGCGACCTACACCGGCGTCTTCGACCACATCCGCAAGCTGTTCTCCTCGACTCCCGAGGCGAAGATGCGCGGCTACCTGCAGGGCCGGTTCTCGTTCAACGTCAAGGGCGGTCGCTGCGAGGCGTGCTCGGGCGACGGGACCATCAAGATCGAGATGAACTTCCTGCCCGACGTCTATGTCCCGTGCGAGGTCTGCCACGGGGCGCGCTACAACCGCGAGACGCTCGAGGTCCACTACAAGGGCAAGACCATCGCCGAGGTCCTCGACATGCCGATCGAGGAGGCGCTCGACTTCTTCGCGGCGGTCCCTGCGATCGCCCGGCACATGAAGACGCTGGTCGAGGTGGGCCTCGGCTACGTCCGCCTCGGGCAGCCGGCCACCACGCTGTCCGGCGGCGAGGCGCAGCGGGTGAAGCTCTCCACGGAGCTGCAGAAGCGGTCCACCGGTCGCACCGTCTACGTGCTCGACGAGCCGACCACCGGCCTGCACTTCGAGGACATCCGCAAGCTGCTGCTGGTGCTCGGCCGGCTGGTCGACCAGGGCAACACGGTGCTGGTGATCGAGCACAACCTGGACGTGATCAAGACCGCCGACTGGCTGATCGACATGGGTCCCGAGGGCGGCTCCCGCGGAGGCCTGGTGATCGCCGAGGGCACCCCGGAGGACGTGGCCGCCGACCCGGCGAGCTACACCGGGCAGTACCTCGCCAAGCTGCTCGAGGGCCGCGCCGCGGCGGTGCCCGCCAAGAAGGCGGCGGCGCGGAAGCGACCCGCCGCCAAGAAGGCGCCGGCCAAGAAGTCGGCCGCCGAAGAAGAAGTCGGCCTGAACCGCTCTGCTTGAACCATTGGGGCGCGGTCCCCGTTCTCACCTGTGTCTCAGGGTTGATGTCTAGTGTCGATTTCAACTACCCGCTGCTCGGATGGAGGGGTCACATGGAACGGACCGGAATCAGTCGTCGCGGTGCTCTGACCAGCGCCGCCTCGCTCGGGGTGGCTCTTCCGGTCCTCGCGGCCTGCGGAGAGGACGAGCCCGAGCCCGCCTCGGACAGCGAGCACGCAGAGCCCCAGTGCGTCGGACCCTCCCCAGGAGCCGGAGACCACGGCTCCGGAGACCCAAGAGACCGAAGAGCCGGAGGAACCGCCCAACGACGGCGGTGGCGGCATCGCCAGCACCAGCGAAGTGCCGGTCGGCGGTGGGCTGATCCTGGCCAAGCAGGCGGTGGTGATCACCCAGCCGACGAAGGGCGAGTTCAAGGGATTCTCCTCGACCTGCACCCACATGGGGTGCACGGTCAATTCGGTCAGCGACACCATCAACTGCCCGTGCCACGGCAGCATGTTCTCGATCGAGGACGGCTCGGTGGTCGGCGGCCCGGCACCATCGGCTCTCGCCGCGAAGGACCTCGTCGTCGACGGCGGCTCCATCAACCTTGCCTAGCCAGTCACCACCCACATCGAACCAATCCAGGAGTGAGTCTTGACCGAGCAGACCTTCGGCATCACCCGCCGGATCGCTTTCCAGGGCCTGGGTGCCCTGGGCACTGCCGTGGCCCTCGCGGGCTGCAGCTCCGACGACGACGGCAGCGCCACGGACGAGGCGCCGACCACGGACGCCGGCACCGAGCTGGCGGCCACCTCCGAGGTCCCGGTGGGCGGCGGGCTGATCCTCCAGGAGGAGAAGATCGTCATCACCCAGCCGACGGAGGGTGACTTCAAGGCGTTCACCGCCGTCTGCACGCACCAGAACTGCGTCGTCGCGGGCGTCGAGGAGACCATCAACTGCACCTGCCACGGCAGCAAGTTCTCGATCACGGACGGCTCGGTGGAGGGCGGTCCGGCTCCTTCCCCGCTCGCGAAGGTCGAGATCACGGTCGACGGCGACAAGATCCTGTCCGCCTGAGCTGTCCGCACCCGCCCGTAGGGTTGAGGCGTGCCCGCGTCGTACCGTCCCTCGCCCGGGTCGATCCCGACCCAGCCGGGCGTCTACCGGTTCCGCGACGCCAAGGGCCGGGTCATCTACGTCGGCAAGGCCAAGAACCTCCGCTCCCGGCTGTCGTCGTACTTCCAGGACATCGGCAACCTGCACCAGCGCACCGCCGCCATGGTCTCGTCCGGCGCCAGCGTCGAGTGGACGGTGGTCAAGACCGAGGTCGAGGCGCTCCAGCTGGAGTACTCCTGGATCAAGGAGTTCGACCCGCGCTACAACGTCAAGTATCGCGACGACAAGTCCTACCCCTGGCTGGCGGTCACGCTGGGCGACGAGTTCCCGCGGGTGATGGTCGGGCGCGGCGCCAAGAAGCGCGGCACCCGCTACTTCGGCCCCTACAGCCATGCCTGGGCGATCCGCGAAACCGTCGACATCCTGCTGCGGGTCTTCCCGATGCGGTCCTGCAGCAACGGGGTGTTCAAGCGGTCGGGCCAGATCGGCCGCCCCTGCCTGCTCGGCTACATCGGCAAGTGCGTCGCGCCCTGCGTGGGCAACGTGACCGCCGAGGAGCACCGGGCGATCGTCGACGACTTCTGCGAGTTCATGGCCGGCCGCACCAAGCCGTTCATCAAGCGGATCGAGACGCAGATGTACGCCGCGTCCGAGGCGCAGGACTACGAGCGGGCCGCCCGCCTGC
This sequence comes from uncultured Actinomycetota bacterium, assembly GCA_963798055.1. GTDB lineage: Bacteria > Actinomycetota > Actinomycetes > Propionibacteriales > Nocardioidaceae > Nocardioides. The sequence continues at coordinate 8,452 of CAWCRX010000004.1, read as the reverse complement.
GCGACGACCTCGCCGCTATGGAGAAGGCGTTGGAGAAGCAGGCGGTGGTGCTCGGCGACGGTGCCGACGCCGACGTGATCGCGCTCGCCGAGGACCCCCTGGAGGTCGCGATCCAGGTCTTCTACGTGCGCGGCGGCCGGATCCGCGGCCAGCGCGGGTGGGTGGCCGACCGGGTGACGGACGCGGGCACCGCGGAGCTGGTGGAGGACTTCCTGCTCCAGCTCTACGCCGGTGAGGCTGACTCCATCCCGCGCGAGATCCTGGTCCCGGAGATGCCGCCGGAGGCGGCCACGTTCGAGGAGCTGCTCAGCGACTCGCGCTCCAGCCGGGTGCAGATCCGGGTGCCGCAGCGCGGCGACAAGAAGTCCCTGCAGGAGACCGTCGCCCGCAACGCCGCCCAGGCGCTCGCGCTCCACAAGACCAAGCGGGCCAGCGACCTGACGACCCGCAACCGGGCGCTCGAGGAGATCCAGCAGGCGCTCGGCCTCGACGAGGTGCCGCTACGGATCGAGTGCTACGACGTCTCCAACCTCCAGGGCACCGAGGTGGTGGCCTCGATGGTGGTCTTCGAGGACGGCCTGTCCCGCAAGAGCGAATACCGGCGTTTCGTGATCCGCGGCGTCGAGGGACAGAACGACGTCGCCTCGATGCACGAGGTGATAACCCGCCGGTTCCGGCGGCTGCTCGACGAGCAGGCCACGTCGGAGACCCGGGTGACCGAGGACGGGCCGATGCTGGTCGACCCCGAGACCGGCCGGGCGCGCAAGTTCGCCTACGCGCCCGGGCTGGTCGTCGTCGACGGCGGTCCACCGCAGGTGGCCGCGGCCAAGCGGGCGCTCGACGAGCTGGGCATCGACGACATCCCGGTCTGCGGCCTGGCCAAGCGGCTCGAGGAGGTGTGGCTGCCCGACGAAGAGGATCCGGTGATCCTGGCGCGGTCGTCCGAGGGCCTCTATCTCCTGCAGCGGGTCCGCGACGAGGCGCACCGGTTCGCGATCACCCACCACCGGTCGCGGCGGTCCAAGTCGATGGTCGAGAGCCTGCTCGACGAGGTTCCCGGGCTCGGCGAGGTGCGCCGCAAGACCCTGCTCAAGTACTTCGGTTCGCTCAAGAAGCTGCGGGCCGCCTCCGTCGACGACATCGCGCTGGTGCCCGGGATCGGGCCGCGCACGGCAGCCGCGATCAAGGAAGCGGTCACGGCGATGCCCACAACCAGCAAGACTGTCTCCGTGAACACGGCGACCGGCGAGATCTCGGATGACGGCTGAAAGAGACGACCGACCCCAGGGGGACCTGGTCGTGGTCACCGGGATGACGGGCGCGGGGCGCAGCACCGCGGCCAAGGAGCTCGAGGACCTCGGTTTCTACGTCGTCGACAACCTCCCGCCCAGCCTGCTGCCCGACGCCGTCCGGCTCGTCGACCAGAACCTCGGCCGCGAGCAGAAGATGGCGGTCGTCGTCGACGTACGCTCCGGCTCGTTCTTCCACACCCTGCACGCGCAGCTGGCCCAGGGCGCGACCGGGCGCCGTACCACCCTGGTGTTCCTGGACGCCACCGACGAGGTCCTGGTCCGCCGGCAGGAGGCGGCCCGCCGTCCGCACCCGCTCCAGGGCAGCGGCCGGCTGCTGGACGGGCTCACCCGTGAGCGCGGGGTCCTGGCCGATCTGCGCAGCGACGCCGACCTGGTGATCGACACCAGCGCCCTCAACGTGCACCAGCTGACCGAACGGATCGCCGAGTCGTTCGGGTCGCCGCAGACGACCAGCCTCAAGGTCACGGTGGTGAGCTTCGGGTTCAAGTACGGCATCCCCGTCGACGCCGACTTCCTGGCCGACATGCGCTTCCTGCCCAACCCCTACTGGGTGCCCGAGCTCCGCGCCTCGACCGGCAGCGACCAGCCGGTGGCCGACTTCGTCATGAAGCAGGACGGTGCCGCGGAGTTCCTCGACGCCTACGTGCCGATGCTCGCCGAGGTCGGCGAGGGTTACCTGCGCGAGGGCAAGCGGTTCATGCGGGTGGCGATCGGCTGCACCGGCGGCAAGCACCGCAGCGTCGCGATGAGCGAGGAGATCGCCCGCCGGCTGCGCGAGGTCGGGTACGACGCCAAGGTCAGCCATCGGGACCTGGGACGCGAATGAAGCTTCCACGACTCAAGCGGGCCGACCGGGCCCAGGCGGTGGTGGCGCTCGGCGGGGGGCACGGCCTGCACGCGTCGCTCTCGGCGCTGCGGCTGCTCGTCGACGACCTGACCGTCGACGAGCTCACCGCGATCGTCACCGTGGCCGACAACGGCGGGTCGTCCGGACGGCTGCGCGGTGAGTTCGGCGTCCTCCCGCCCGGCGACCTGCGGATGGCCCTGGCCGCGCTGTGCGGCGACGACAAGTGGGGCGACACCTGGGCCCGGTTGCTGCAGCACCGGTTCCAGGGTGACGGGGAGATGCGCGACCACGTGGTCGGCAACCTGCTGATCGTCGGGCTCTGGGAGCTGCTCGGCGACCACGTCGACGCGCTCGACTGGGTGGGCCGGCTGCTCGGCGCCAAGGGACGCGTACTGCCGATGGCGCTTACCCCGATGGACATCACCGCGCAGGTCCGCGGCGTGGGCGACGATCCCGACGAGCTGACGACCGTCCGCGGCCAGGTCGAGGTCGCCACCACCGACGGCGTGATCACCTCGATCAGCCTGGTCCCCGCCGATCCACCGGTGAGCCCCGACGCCATCGCGGCCATCCGCGATGCCGACTGGGTGGTGCTGGGTCCGGGGTCGTGGTTCAGCTCGGTGCTCCCGCACCTGATGGTCCCGGCGCTGCGTCAGGCCCTGGTCGACACCGAGGCCCGGATGATCGTCGTACTCAACCTCGAGGAGCAGGCCGGAGAGACCGGGGGCTTCGGACCGGCCGACCATCTCGCCGTGCTGACGGAGCACGCGCCCGACCTCGGCGTGTACGCCGTACTCGTCGACAGTGGCGCCCCTGCCGGGGAGCTCGCCGAGCTCCAGGAGGTCGTCGACGCGTCGGGATTCCAACTGGTCGTCGACGACGTCGCGATGGGTGACGGCACCGCTCGGCACGACCCGCACAAGCTGGCGGCGGCGTACGCCAAGATCGTGGCCGAGGGTGATTGACTCGCGTGGGAAGATCGGCCACATGGCGATGACGGCGCAAGTGAAGGCGGAACTTGCCAACACCCAGATCACCAAGACGTGCTGTCGCAAGGCCGAGGTCGCATCCATGTTGCGCTTCGCCGGGGGTCTCCACCTGGTGAGCGGCAAGATCGTCATCGAGGCCGAGCTCGACACCGGTGCCTCCGCTCGCCGGCTGCGCCGCGACATCTCCGAGGTCTACGGCCACGAGTCCGACGTCGTGATGGTGCAGGGCAACGGCATCCGCAAGGGCAGCCGCTACATCGTGCGCGTCGTTCGCGACGGCGAGGCGCTGGCCCGTCAGACGGGCCTGGTCGACCAGCGCGGCCGCCCGGTGCGGGGCCTCCCGCCCGCGGTGGTGTCCGGCGGCGGCTGCGACGCGGTGGCCGCCTGGCGCGGCGCCTTCCTCGCACATGGCTCGCTGACCGAGCCCGGCCGCTCGTCGTCGCTCGAGGTGACCTGCCCGGGTCCCGAGGCCGCCCTCGCGCTGGTCGGGGTCGCGCGGCGGCTCGGCATCCAGGGCAAGGCTCGCGAGGTGCGCGGCGTCGACCGGGTCGTGATCCGGGACGGCGACGCAATCGGCCAGCTGCTCACCCGGCTCGGGGCTCACGAGACGTTGATGGCCTGGGAGGAGCGCCGGATGCGCCGCGAGGTGCGAGCCACCGCCAACCGGCTGGCGAACTTCGACGACGCCAACCTGCGCCGGTCCGCCCGGGCTGCGGTCGCTGCCGGCGCCCGCGTCGACCGGGCGATGGAGATCCTCGGTGACGAGGTCCCCGACCACCTCCGGATGGCGGGCGCGCTCCGCCTGGAGCACAAGCAGGCCTCACTGGAGGAGCTCGGTCAGCTGCACGAGCCGGTGCTCACCAAGGACGCGATCGCCGGCCGGATCCGGCGGCTGCTGGCGATGGCCGACAAGCGCGCCGAAGAGCTCGGGATCCCCGACACCGAGTCGTCGCTGACCCCGGAGATGCTCGCCGACGAGGCCTGATCAGAGCGGTCTGGCGGTTACCGGCACGTACCCCGGACGCTCGGATGATCGGCCGAGACCCGCCCGATAGGGTCGGAGTGCCCAGCAACTCGACTAGCAGGAGCAATTCCAGTGACCGTTCGTGTAGGCATCAACGGGTTCGGCCGGATCGGCAGGAACTTCTTCCGCGCGGTGCGCGCGTCGGGGGCCGACATCGAGATCGTCGGCGTCAACGACCTGACCGACAACGCCGTCCTCGCCCACCTGCTGAAGTTCGACTCGATCCTGGGCCGGCTGGACGCCGACGTGAGCTCCACCGAGAACGCCATCAGGGTCGGTGACCAGGAGATCAAGGCGTTCGCCGAGCGCGACCCCGCCGCCCTGAAGTGGGCCGACATCGGTGCCGACGTGGTCGTCGAGTCCACCGGATTCTTCACCGACGCCACCCTCGCTCGCGCGCATGTCGACTCCGGCGGTGCGAAGAAGGTCATCATCTCGGCGCCTGCGTCCAACGAGGACGTCACCGTCGTGATGGGCGTCAACCACGAGACCTACGACCCCGAGGCGCACACGGTGATCTCCAACGCCTCCTGCACGACCAACTGCCTCGCGCCGATGGCCAAGGCGCTCCACGACGAGTTCACGATCGTCAAGGGTCTGATGACCACGGTGCACGCCTACACGGCCGACCAGAACCTGCAGGACAACATCCACAAGGACCTCCGTCGAGCCCGGGCCGCCGCGATCAACGTGGTGCCCACGTCGACCGGCGCAGCGAAGGCGATCGGCCTGGTGCTGCCGGAGCTGAAGGGCAAGCTCGACGGCTACGCGCTCCGGGTCCCGATTCCCACCGGATCGGCGACCGACCTGACGATCGAGGCCGGCCGCGAGACCTCGGTCGAGGAGGTCAATGCGGCGGTCAAGAAGGCCGCTGACGGGCGCTACCTGCGCTACTCCGAGGACCTCATCGTCTCCAGCGACATCGTCACCGACCCGGCGTCCTGCATCTTCGACGCGCCGCTCACCAAGGTGATCGGCAACCAGGTGAAGGTCGTCGGCTGGTACGACAACGAGTGGGGCTACTCCAACCGCCTCGCGGACCTGATCACCTACGTCGGCGAGAGCCTCTGACCGGCGTGGGAGACTACGCCGGCCTCGGCGACGTACAGGGCAAGCGAGTCCTGGTCCGGTCCGACCTGAACGTGCCGCTCGACGGCACCGAGATCACGGACGACGGCCGGATCCGAGCGAGTCTCCCGACCATCCAGGAGCTGACCGCTGCCGGTGCCCGGGTCGTGGTGGCCGCTCACCTCGGTCGGCCGGAGGGGGCGCCGGATCCGGCGTACTCGCTCGGACCGGTCGGGACCCGGCTGAGCGAGCTGCTCGGCGCCGAGGTCGCGTTCGCCACCGACACCGTGGGTGATTCCGCCCAGGCGACGGTCATGAAGCTCGAGGACGGGCAGGTGGCGCTGCTCGAGAACGTGCGGTTCAACCCGGGCGAGACGAGCAAGGACGATGCCGAGCGTGGCGCGTTCGCCGACCAGCTGGCCGCGCTCGCGGACGCCTTCGTCTCCGACGGGTTCGGGGTGGTGCATCGCAAGCAGGCGAGTGTGTACGACGTCGCGCAGCGGCTGCCGCACGCGATGGGCGGGCTGGTGCGGGCGGAGATCGACGTGCTGCGGCGGCTGACCGATTCCCCGGAGCGTCCCTACGCCGTGGTGCTGGGCGGCTCGAAGGTCTCCGACAAGCTCGGGGTCATCGACAACCTGCTCGGCAAGGCCGACAAGCTGCTGATCGGCGGCGGCATGGTCTTCACGTTCCTCAAGGCCCAGGGTCTCGAGGTCGGGAAGAGCCTGCTCGAGGAGGACCAGCTCGACACCGTGCGCGGCTACCTGCAGCGTGCCGAGGAGTCGGGCGTCGCGATCGTGCTGCCGACCGACATCGTGGTCGACAAGGAGTTTCCGTCCGATGGCCGCGAGCCGCTGCCGGTCGTAGTACCGGCCGCGGAGATCCCAGCGGACAGCCTCGGCCTCGACATCGGCCCGGACTCCGCGGCCGCGTTCTCAGCGGCGCTCGCGGACGCTCGCACGGTGTTCTGGAACGGCCCGATGGGCGTCTTCGAGACCGACGCGTTCGCCGGCGGCACCCGCGCGGTGGCAGAGGCGCTCACCAGGATCGACGGACTCACCGTGGTCGGTGGCGGCGACTCCGCCGCCGCGGTGCGTGCGCTCGGCTTCGACGAGGCGGCATTCGGACACATCTCCACGGGCGGCGGCGCCAGCCTGGAGTACCTCGAGGGCAAGGAACTGCCCGGCATCACGGTTCTGGAGGACTGATGGCCGCACCGACCCGGATCCCGCTGATGGCGGGCAACTGGAAGATGAACCTCAACCACCAGGAAGCAGTAGTCCTGGTGCAGAAGCTCGCCTGGACGCTCACCGACAAGCGGCACGACTTCGCGAAGGTAGACGTCTGCGTGGTGCCGCCGTTCACCGACCTGCGGTCCGTGCAGACGCTCGTCGACGGCGACCGGCTGTCGATCAAGTACGGCGCCCAGGACGTCTCCACGAAGGAGTCCGGTGCTTATACGGGCGAGATCTCCGCGGCGATGCTGGCCAAGCTCGGCTGCTCCTACGTGGTCGTGGGTCACTCGGAGCGGCGTGAGTATCACGCCGAGACCGACGACGTCGTCAACGCCAAGGCGCACGCGGCGCTGGGCGCCGGGATGACGCCGATCGTGTGCGTGGGCGAGGGGCTCGACGTACGACAGGCGGGGGAGCAGGTGCCCTACACGCTGGCCCAGGTGGACGGTTCGCTCGCCGGGTTCAGCGCGAAGCAGGTCGCGGGCCTGGTGGTGGCCTACGAGCCGGTCTGGGCGATCGGTACCGGCGAAGTGGCCACCCCTGATGACGCGCAGGAGGTCTGCGCGGCGATCCGTTCGCGCATCGCAGAGACCCACGACAAGTCGACAGCGGCCGCTGTTCGGATCCTGTACGGCGGCTCGGTCAAGGCCGCGAACGTCGCCGGGATCATGGCCAAGGAGGACGTTGACGGGTGTCTCGTCGGCGGCGCCAGCCTCGACGCGGACGAGTTCGGCGGCATCTGCAGGTTCTACGACATGCCCATGTTGTGACCGAGTGTCGGCCCCGTCGTTGATTCGGAATGACCTGACGTAGGATTCCCGACCGTGGAACTCATCTTCACCATCCTGCTCATCGCGACCAGCGCGATCATGATCCTGCTGGTGCTCCTGCACAAGGGACGCGGCGGCGGACTCTCGGACATGTTCGGCGGTGGCGTCTCCAGTTCGCTTGGCGGTTCATCCGTCGCCGAACGGAACCTCGATCGTTTTACCATCGGGATCGGCGTCATCTGGTTTGCGTGTGTGATCGCCCTGGGCCTTCTGCTGGCCTACTGAGACTGAGGAGTCGACAGCATGGCCGGTGGTGGAAACGCGATTCGTGGCAGCCGTGTCGGTGCCGGACCGATGGGCGAGGCCGAGCGCGGCGAGGCCGCTCCTCGGCAGGCTGTGACGTACTTCTGCTCTCACGAGCACCGCTCGGTGGTGACGTTTTCGGTCGAGGCGACCGCGCCCGACTCCTGGGACTGCCCCAAGTGCGGTCTGCCGGCGTCGCTCGACTCCGAGAACCCGCCGCCGGCCCCCAAGATCGAGCCCTACAAGACCCACCTGGCCTACGTGAAGGAGCGCCGCTCCGACGCCGAGGCGCAGGTGATCCTCGATGAGGCGCTCCAGCTTCTCCGCACCCGCCGCAAGGCCGGCGAGATCATCTTTTGAGGCGGCTCTTAGAGATCCCGCCGGATCTCGTCGAGAGTCGGGGGCTGGTGTCGCCTCAGGCGGATGAGGGCGACAACGAGGCCGCCCCACAGGATGGCCATCGCCACTAGCATCATGATCACGGCGTCTGCACTCATCGGTTCGCCCCCTCGGTGACGTCTGGTGGCGCTTCGAGCGAGGTGTCTGGTCGCCACTTCACCAGCGAGGCCAGGACACCGAAGACCAGCACCGCCACGGCGCTGCCCCAGCCGAAGGTGTTGAGCAGCCAGCCCGGATAGTCCTCGTAGGGGGCGTCGAGCTCGTTCAGGAACGAGTCCACCAGCACCCAGCTGAGCGCCGCAGGCGTGATCACCGAGACCAGCGCGATCCAGGTCCGTCCGAGCTTCAGGGAGCCGTAGACGTCGTGGTGTGCGGCGAGGATGCGTAGCGCGCGCACCCCCCAGGCCACGACCAGCATGCTGACGACCGCGACCACGAGGATTCCGTACTGGTTGACGAAGTGGTCGACCGTGTCGAGCGTGTAGAGCCCGCTCGCGGTGCCGA
>CAWCRX010000003.1:0-43145 GCA_963798055.1 uncultured Actinomycetota bacterium | reverse complement strand
CGCGGTGCAGGCGACCCCGGTCGTCCTGAACGCCGAGGCGACGATGGACAAGGCGGTCGAGCTGCTGCACAAGGCGGCCGCCGACGGCGCCACCCTGGCGGTGTTCCCGGAGACGTTCGTCTCCCTCTACCCCTCGGCCACGCTGGGCGGCCGCCGCAACGACCTGGGCGAAGGGGTGCAACGAGCTCTGGGAGCGGATGTGGAGCTCCAGCGTGGACGTTCGTGGCCCGCTCGTGCAGCAGCTCGTGGACGCGTGCGCCGAGCTGGACGTGCACGCCGCGATCGGCGTCAACGAGCGCGAGGACGACCGCCCCGGCACGCTCTACAACACGCTGCTGATCGTCGGCCCAGCCGGCGTCGTACACCGCCACCGCAAGCTGATGCCGACCATGCACGAGCGGGTCTTCCACGGTCAGGGCTCCGGCGACGACCTCGACGTGGTGGAGCTGCCCGGCGGTCCGCGCGTGGGCGGGCTGCTCTGCTGGGAGAACCGGATGCCGCTGGCGCGTTATCGGGTCTACGAAGGTGGCCCTCAGATCTGGCTCGCCCCGACCGCCGACGACAGCGACGGCTGGCTCGCCTCGATGCGACACATCGCGATCGAGGGTGGCGTCTTCGTCGTGAGCGTGCCGCAGTACATCCCCGCCTCGTCGTTCCCCGACGACTTCCCGCTGCCGCTCCCCGAGGGGGTCGAGGTGTTCGGCCGCGGCGGCGCCTGCATCATCGGGCCGACCGGTGACGTCATCGCTGGCCCGTTGTACGACGAGGAGGGCACCGTCACTGCCGACTGCGACCTTGCTGACGCGCTGGCCGCGAAGCGGTACTTCGACGTGGCCGGCCACTACTCCCGCAGCGACGTACTGACGCGACCCAGCACCAGGTAGCGCTCGTCCGCGTGATCCCCACCCCAAAGAGTCGGATCGTCCAGGGGGTAGAGCCCCGCATCAAGGCCGGTGCCACTGACAAGTTCGAGTGTCTGCTCCGAGGCGAGCCCGACTCCGGTGTGCCATTGGCCCTCGATGAGCAGCAGCCGGCCGGAAGCAGCCGGCCGGTGGGTGTCAGCAGCTTGACCCAGCGAGCCAGGACGGCGGCGGGATCGGGCAGCGTCCACAGGACGTGCCGGCAGAGCACGACGTCGTACTCGCCCGCGGCCAGCGACGGGTGGGCAGCGTCTCCCAGGACGAACGACACGTTCTCGCGGTCAGCAGCCTTGATGCGCGCCCGCTCGACCATGGCCGCGGAGAAGTCAACGCCATCGACGGTGTATCCCTCGTCGGCCAGCCGGGTGTCAGCAGCTTGACCCAGCGAGCCAGGACGGCGGAGGGATCGGGCAGCGCCCACAGGACGTGCCGGCAGAGCACGACGTCGTACTCGCCCGCGGCCAGCGGCGGGTGGGCAGCGTCTCCCAGGACGAACGAGACGTTCTCGCGGTCAGCAGCCTTGATGCGCGCCCGCTCGACCATGGCCGCGGAGAAGTCGACGCCATCGACGGTGTATCCCTCGTCGGCCAGCAGCACGCTGAGAGTTCCGGTTGCGAAACCGAGGTCGGCGACCCGGGCAGGCGCATGCGGCAGGTGGGTGAGCAACAGCTGGCGCCACGCAGCCCGGATGGATGGGTCGCGCAGCCCGTGATCTGGGGCGTCGTCGAAGGTCGCGGCCTCGGCGTCCCAGCTCTCGCTCACGCCGGTCAGTCCTTGAACCGGTCCGACAGCGCGTAGCGCATCAGCACCACGTCGCCGATCGGCCGGGCCTCGACCAGCGTGGCCCGGCGGTCCGCGCCCCACGGGAACCTGCCGTCGCTCACGAACCGACGGGCCCGCGAGTCGCCGACGAAGAACGGCGCCACGACCAGGTGCAGCTCGTCGGCCAGCCCCTCGGTGAGGAACTGCGTGTGCACGGTGCCGCCGCCCTCGACCATCAGGCGACGGACGCCGCGGGAGCCCAGGTCCTCGGCGACCTCGCACATCCGCACGCGGTCGCCGCCGATCGACGACGGTGGCGACCGCTCCCAGGCGGGGCTCGAGCCTCTCGGCCGTCGGGGTCGGGGCGTAGACGAACCGCTCAGCCGTCGCCGGTCGTGAAGAACCTGGCCCGCGGGCTCAGGTCACCTCCGGACGTGAGCGTCACCTTGGCCGGGTTCTCCGGGCGGCCCTCGTCCACCCGCCGTTTCCGCCGCTCCTCGGATCGCACCAGCAGCGCCGGGTTGTCGTTGCGCACGGTCGCCGCCCCCACCAGGATCGCGTCGCACTGCGAGCGCACCTCGTCGACCCGGTCGAAGTCGGCCTCGTTCGACAGCAGCAGGCGACCCTCGTTGGCGCTGTCGAGGTAGCCGTCCAGCGACATGCTGCAGCTCAGGAGGATGTAGGGACGCTCGCCCAATGCCGGACCTCCCCTCGTTGCTCGAGCGGGGCGCAGCGCGAGCAGGCCGGGCAGGGTCGCGACGAGCGACATCACGCCGTAGACGACCGCGACCTCGACCCCGGCCGCCACCCCGAGGCCGGCGGCCGCGAAGACCCAGGCAGCGGCACCCTCGCGCGGTCCCCAGCCGGCGAAGCTCAGCGGGATCGCCGAGGCCAGCAGCACGGCCAGGCCGAGCGGGACCAGCTCGTACGTCGCCAGGTCGACGCCCGCCGTCCGCGCGGCAACGACGAAGACGACCACGTGACCGACGGCCGCGACCGCGGAGAGCAGCACCACCTGCGGCCACACTCCGGGAGCGCCACCGAGGCTCCGGACCTGCTCGCGCAGCCACCCGCGGGCGAGGAATGCGACGGCCACGACCACGGCCAGCACGCCGAGCCCCCAGCCCCGCAGCGGGTCCGGCAGGAACGGCAGGGCGATCACGACCAGCCCCGCCTGCACCACCTGGCCCGAGACCCGGTCCCAGACGACCGACCTCAGCCCCCGGCCCAGCGCACCGGAGTCTCGGCCGTGCCGGACACCGCGGTGCACGTCCCCGAGGATTCCTCCGGGGAGGGTGGCGTTCAGGAGCTGCGCCCGATAGCAGGCCCGGTACGCCGTACCGAACGGCACCGCGACGTCGAGGCCCTCGGCCAGCAGGCTCCAGCGCCGGGCGCAGCAGGCCGTGGTGAGCGCGGTGATCCCGAGGGCGAGCGCGAGTGCGCCCGCGTCCAGGTGGCGCAGTCCGTCCACGAACGGATCCGCTCCGAGCTGGAGTGCGAGGGCGACGATGATCGCCACGCCGGTCAGCGGGCGGGCCCAGGCCCAGAACGTGGTGCTGGTGATGGTCCCGTCCCTCCCTTACGCGCCGGACCGGTGTCTGCTGCTGGGGGATACGGGCCCCGGCGCCGTCCGGTTCACCCGACCCACCTGCATCAGGACGTCCCCGACGGTGCGCGCGGTGTCGGCCCAGGCCGTGAGGCCGCGTCGGCGGTTGGCCGCCGCCCCGCGCCACTGATCCCGCAGCTCGGGCTCGGTCAGCCATCGACGCAGCGCCGCCGCCAGCGCAGCGGCGTCGTCCGGAGGGACCAGCAACCCGGGGCGGGACCCGTCGTCGGCGACACCCACGGCCTCCGGATGTCCGCCGATCTCCGTCGCGACCACCGGGATCCCGCGAGCCAGCCCTTCGGCGACGGCCATGCCGAACGACTCCCGACGGGAGGACGACACGACCAGGTCGGTGGTCGACCGCAGCAGATCGAGGCGCTCGAACGACACCGGGCCGGTGAACGACAACCGGTCGGCGATCCCGTGGCGTTCGGCGACCGCGGTGAGGTCACTGACGAACTCGGGTTCGAGGTCGAGCGCGCCGACGCAGCGGCAGTGCCAGTCCAGGTCGCGCACCTCGTGCAGCGCGTCGAGCAGGACGTCGTACCCCTTGTCGGCCGTCACCGGGCCTACGCACAGCAGGCTCCCGCCGCTGGTCGATCCGACGACCCGGGGTCCGCGGTCCATGCCGGGGACGGCCACTCGCACCCGGTCTGCCGGGAGCTCGTGATGCCGGAGGACCCACGCCCGCGTCCACCGGCTGGTGGCCACCACCGCATCCGCGGCCGCGAGCACGGCCCGCTCGGCGCACCGCCGACCGGCATGTGCAGGAGTACGACGAGCCGCAGCCGGCCGGCCTCGGCCTGCATCGCCGCAGCGGAGGCCACCAGACCGTCGACCACCGCGACGACCCCGTCCGGCAGCGCAGCGAGAGTCCCGGCGAGCGAGCGTCCGGTGACGCCGTGCTCGCGCACCGTCCAGCCGAGCCTCGCCAGCTCGAACGAGAGCCGACGGTCGTAGACGTTGCCGCCGCTCGGCCGTCGATGATCGTCGACGCCCTCGGGGACCAGGAAGTGGACGGTCACAGCGGACGCTCGTAGCTCGCCCAGGCGATGTGGGACTCGCGCAGGGTGACCTCGAGCCCGGTGAGCCCGCTGGCTCCGGGTCCGAGGTGACCGCCCTGGACACGCTCGGCGAGCCGATCGGCGACCAGGCGCGCGAGCACCTCGGTCGAGCTGTTCTGGCCGGACAGCGCCGGGTCGTCATCGAGGTTGCGGTAGTTGAGCGCCCCGAGCACGCCGTGCAGCTCCTCGGCGGCCCGGCCGATGTCGACGAGGATCCCGTCGCCGTCGAGGTCCGGGCCGGCGAACGTCGCGTCCACGACGTACGTCGCCCCGTGCAGACCCTGCGCCGGTCCGAACACCTCGCCGCGCAGGCTGTGCGCGATCATGATGTGGTCTCGAACGGTCACCCGGTACATCACGCCTCCTCATCGACCAGGGTGCCGTAGTCGATCGAATGGCACAGCCCGGGGAGTGATCCGGAGGCGATCGCGGCCATCACCTGCGGCAGCTCCGCGAACGGCGCGCACCCGGTGAGCAGCGCATCGAACGCCGGGTCCCGGAGCAGCTCCAGGGCCAGCGCCAACCGGTCGCGATGCGTCCGGGAGCTGCGCCGCGCCGGCGCGACCGACCCGACCTGGCTGGCCCGGATGGAGAGCCGCGACGAGTGGAACGCACCGCCGAGCGGCAGCGAGACCGAGGCGTCGCCGTACCAGGAGAGGTCCAGGACCGTGCCCTCCGGACCGAGCAGCTCGAGCGAGCGCCGGAGCCCGGCCTCGGTCGCGCTCGCGTGCACCACGAGGTCGCAGCCGTCGGAGGCGGCGTCCGGGGCGGCGAAACCCACGCCCAGCGCCTCCGCGACGCCCGCCCGCGCGGGATCGGTGTCGACGAGCGTGACCTGGACGCCGGGGATGCGGGTCAGCAGTCGGGCCACGCAGCAGCCCACCATGCCGGCGCCGACGACCGCGACCCGGTCACCGACCAGCGGAGCGGCGTCCCAGAGCGCGTTCACGGCGGTCTCGACGGTGCCCGCGAGCACCGCCCGCTCGACGGGTACGCCGTCGGGCAGCGGGACGACGGCGCTGGCCGGGACGACGTACGCCGTCTGGTGGGGGTAGAGGCAGAAGACGGTGCGACCGCGCAGCTCCGCCGGCCCGTGCTCGACGCGGCCCACGCTGAGGTAGCCGTACTTCACCGGCCCGGGGAAGTCGCCCTCCTGGAAGGGCGCCCGCATGGTCTCGAACTCACCTGCCGGGACCCGGCCGGCGAACACCAGCGACTCGGTCCCACGGCTGATGCCGGAGCGCAGCGTGCGCACCCGCACCTCGCCCTCGCGCGGCTCGGGCAGGGGGACCGCACGGATCTCTCCCCTGCCCGGCTCGGCGAGCCAGTACGCGAGCGCCTCCTCGACCAAGCCGGCTCCTCTCGCGCACGGTTGAACTCCCACCATGCCATTGCCGTAGCAGCGGGTGGTACAACCTAGGACACGGAGGCGCGATGGGTCGGGTTCACCTTGGTCCGGCGGACCGGGTCACCGCCCTGCGCGCCGTGCTCGCCTGCGGCGTCGCGGCGCTCACCCTCCACGGCCTCCTCGGCGACCCCCAGGTGGCCGCCATCGTCGCGATCAGCACGGTGGCGCTGGTCCTGGACGCGGTCGACGGGTACGTCGCCAGGCGGACCGGCACCGCCACACTGTTCGGCGCGCGGTTCGACATGGAGGTCGACGCGTTCCTGATCGCGGTCCTCAGCGTTCACGTCGCACCGACGCTCGGCTGGTGGGTGCTCGCGATCGGCGCGATGCGCTACGCGTACGTCGCCGCCGGCCGGGCCCTGCCGTGGCTGCGCCGGCCGACTCCGCCGCGCTACTGGGCCAAGGTGGTCGCCGCGATTCAGGGGATCGTGCTGACGGTCGCCGCCTCCCGGCTGCTGCCGGACTCCGTGTCCCGCGTCGCGCTGGCCGTCGCGCTGTTGCTGCTGCTGGAGTCGTTCGGCCGGGACATCGGGTGGCAGTGGCGGCATCGGGAGACGCCCACCCCCGCCTGGCCGCTCACCGTCGCCGCCGTGGCCGGCCTCTGGATCGCCCTCGCCCCGCCGCGCGTGGTCGACGGCCTGGCAGCCCGGCGACTTCGCCCGGATCCCGCTCGAGGGTCTGGCGCTGGTCGGGCTCGCCGTCGTACTGCCCGCGCGGCCGCGTCGGGTGCTCGCCGATCGTGCTCGGGCTGCTGGCGGCGATGCTCGCCGTGCTGCGCGCGCTCGGCCTCGGCTTCGACCTCTACCTGGACCGGTCGTTCCACGTGCTGGGCGACTGGTCGTTGCTGCCCAAGGGCTACGAGGTCGTCCGCGACACCGAGGGCGGCATCCTGGCGGTCGTGCTGGTCATCGGTGCGGTGGCGCTCACGGTCGGGCTGGCAGCCGGGCTGGTCTGGGCCGCACTCCGGGTCAGTCGCACCGCAGCGGACCACCCGCGCCCCTCCGTCCAGGCGATCGCCGCCCTCGGTACCGCCTGGGCGGTGTTCGCCGTGTTCGGCGGCCCGGCGGGGCAGCTGGCCGCGTCCGGCTCCGCCGGGCTCGTGGTCGACACGGTCGAGCAGGTGCGCGACGACTACCAGGACATCGACGTGTTCGAGGAGGAGATCGAGGACGACGCGTTCGCGGACACCCCGGCAGACGAGCTGCTCACCGGGCTGCGCGACAAGGACGTGCTGCTCGTCTGGTTCGAGAGCTACGGCCGGGTGGCCCTGGAGGGATCGTCGTTCGCGCCGGGGATCGCCGAGGTGCTGCGGGAGGGCGACGACGAGCTGGCCGCGGCCGGCTACCGCACCAGGAGCGCGTTCCTGACCTCGCCCACCTTCGGAGCCGGGAGCTGGCTGGCCCACGCGACCCTGCAGTCGGGGGTCTGGGCGGACAGCGAGCAGCGGTACGGCCAGCTCCTCGAGAGCGATCGACTGACGCTCACCGACGCGTTCGGGCTTGCGGGCTGGCGCACCGTGTTCTCGGTGCCGGCGAACACCCGCGACTGGCCCGAGGGGGCGGCGTTCTACGGCTTCGACCAGCTCTACGACTCTCGCAACGTGGGGTACGCCGGCCCGGAGTTCGGGTACGCCTCGATGCCGGACCAGTACACGTTGGAGTACCTCCAGCGCACCGAGCTCGCCGCCACGAACCGTCCGCCGGTCTTCGCCGAGGTCGACCTGGTCTCCAGCCACCACCCGTGGGCACCGCTGCCCGAGCCGGTGCCGTGGGCCGAGGTCGGCGACGGGTCGGTCTTCGACGGGATGCCCGAGCGGGGAGAAGTATCGGTGGACGGCGACGAGGACCCGTCGACCGCGCAGCACCTGTATGGGGAGTCGGTCGAGTACACCTGGCGGATCCTGCTCCAGTTCCTCACCAGGTATCCCGATCCCGACCGGGTGGTGATCGTGGCCGGCGACCACCAGCCGCACTCGTTCGTCAGCGGCGACGACCCGGGCCACGACGTACCGATCACCGTGATCGCGCAGGACCCGGACGTGATCCAGCGCATCGACAACTGGAACTGGCAGCCCGGCCTGCACCCCCGACCGGATGCCCCGGTATGGCGGATGGACAGCGTCCGGGACCGGCTGCTTACGGCGTACGGTCCAGACGCAGTACCGGCTGACCGCTAGCGGTCTTGACCACGACCGAGACGATGTCCTCCGGCGGCACCGAAGCCGCCATCGTCACGTGCATCTCCCGGCCCGGCTCGGCCCGCCAGGTGCCGACCTGCTCGACCCGGCCGTCGTCCGCGCGGACCAGCAGCGCGTACCAGACCCAGCCGTCGTACCCCTGGCTCTCGTAGGTGCAGGTCAGGTCGATCCGCGTGCCCCAGGTCTGCTCGGTCAGCGAGACCCAGCCGGACACCCAGCCCTGCCCCAGGCTTTCCATCTGCTCGGGAGGCTCGGTGCTGATCGGCGCGGTCGGCGCCGCTGCCGGCTTGTCGTCATCGTCGATCACCGCGACGGTCACGGCGATCACGCCGAGGACCAGGGCCACCGCGGCGGCCGCGCTCACCAGCGTCGTCACCAGCGCCCGCCGGCGCCGGGAGCGGCGTACCTCCGAGACCACGGCCGGCAGCAGCGTCGCAGGTGGCGGCTCCGGCTCCCCCGACAGCTCCAGGACCTCCGACGGCACCCGGCCCAGCAGCCCCGGCAGGCCGGCGAGCTCGCGCACGGAGCGGGAGCAGTCCTTGCAGCCGGGCAGGTGGCGCTCGTACGCCGTGCGCTCCGCCGCCCCGAGCGAGCCGAGGACGTAGGCGCCGTCGAGATGCGCGAACTCGCACGCGCTCATGCGCACGACTCCCATCTCCTCCAGCGCGAGGCGCAGGGCCCGCAGCGCGTAGTGGGTGCGGGACTTCACGGTGCCCTCGGGGATCTCCAGGCGACGGGCGGCCTCGGCCACCGACCGGCCCCGGTAGTAGCACTCGACCAGGACCGTGCGGTGCTCGACGGAGAGGGTGCTCAGCGCGTCGGCGACCACCCAGGACAACAGCAGCTCGTCGGTCCCGTCGGCGGTGGGGTCGGTCTCCGGGGGCTCGGCGGTCGGGAACTCGCGGGTGCTCCGGCGGGTGCGCCACTCGTCGATGACGATGTTGCGGGCCACCGTGAACAGCCAGGACCGGACCGACCCGCGCGTCTCGGTCAGCACCGAAGCGTTGCGCCAGGCCCGCAGCATGGTCTCCTGGGCGACGTCCTCGGCCCGGCCCCGGTCGTTGCCGGTGAGGTGCAGGCAGAAGCCCCAGAGCGCCGACGCATGGTCGTCGTGCAACTCCTTCATGGCCACGGCCGGATCCTCGGTCATCCGCACCTCCCGACCATTGACACGGAGCGGGCGCGCTCTCGGTTCACCGCGCACCAGCCGACGAGGACCAGCGCCGCGATGACGTAGGCGTTGCCGAGCAGGTGGTCGAGCGGGCCCCAGTCGTACTCGCGGCCCTCCCCCCAGGGCGGCCAGATGATCGGCCGAGCGACGAAGACCAGGGTCCAGACCGCCGCTGCCAGGCGCTGCCTCTCCCACAGCGCCAGCGCCACGGGCACGGCCCAGACCCAGTGGTGCGACCACGACACCGGCGACGCGAGCAGCATCGCGACCGCGCCGAGGCAGGTGCCGAGCACCCGGTCGCCTCGACGCCACACCGCCGCGCCCGTCAGGACCGCCGCGAGCGATAGCGGTCCGGCCACCGCGAGCCACAGCAGCGGCCCCGGCGTCTGGTCGAACAACCGGGTCAGGGTCCCGGTCAGCGACTGGTTGTGCGCCAGCGCCGGCGGGCCGACGCGTCCGGGCTCGAACAGCCCATCGGTCCAGTACGTCGGCGCCGACCCCGGCATCGCGGCAAACCCGACTGCGACGGTCCCGACGAACACCAGGATCGCGCGCCGGGCGGCCTCCCTCCGACCGATCAGGACCAGCAGCACCACGAACACGAGAGGCGTCAGCTTGATCCCGGCGGCGATGCCGACGAGGACCCCTGCAAAGCGCCGGTCGGGGTGGACCAGGTCGACCAGCACCGCGAGCATCAGGATCAGGTTGACCTGCCCGAACGACAGGTTCTGCCACACCGGCTCCAGGGCCAGCGCCGCTCCCGACACCAGCACGATGAGCCACCACGGAGCCGGCCGGCCGAGCGCGCGTCGTACGACGACGACCGCGGCCGCGAGGCAACCGACCGAGGCCGCGGTCACCAGCCCCGCAGCGACCCATCCCGGCAGCACGGCCAGCGGCACCATCAGCACCGCGGCGAACGGAGGGTAGGTGAACGGGTAACCGGTCACCGGGTCGTCGGACTCGTAGACCGCGTGCTGGTCGAGGACCGAATCTCCGGCGTACCGATAGACGTGCAGGTCCGGGAACTCCCCGACGATCGCCCCCACTATCGCCGCGCCGATGACGGCGGCCAGGACGGCGGCCGGGCCGCTTCCCGGCCACACACGGCTCATCGGGGCAGCCTAGGCTGGCGATGTGCGACTGGCCACGTGGAACGTCAACTCTCTGCGCTCGCGGATCGACCGGGTCGAGGCGCTGCTGCAGCGGCATGAGATCGACGTACTCGCCCTGCAGGAGACCAAGGCGCGGGAGGACCAGCTCCCGCTGATGGGGCTGCAGTCACTCGGCTACGACCTCGCCTACGCCGGCACCAACCAGTGGAACGGTGTGGCGATCCTGAGCCGGGTCGGGATCGAGGACGTCGAGGTCGGCTTTCCCGAGATGCCCGAGTGGGGAGATCCGGTGGCCGCGGAGAGCCGGGCGATCGGCGCCACCTGCGCCGGAGTACGGGTCTGGTCCCTCTACGTGCCCAACGGTCGCAAGGTCGACGATCCGCACTACGTCTACAAGCTCGACTGGCTGGCCCGGCTGCGGGAGGCGGCGCAGGCGTGGCGCGACGTGCCGGCCGCGCTGGTCGGCGACTGGAACATCGCCCCTCAGGACGAGGACGTGTTCGACATGGCCGCGTTCGCGAAGGACACGCACGTGACCCCGCCGGAGCGAGCGGCGTTCCAGGCGTTCATCGACGACGGCTGGTTCGACGTGGTCCGTCCGCACGCTCCCGGACCCGAGGTCTACACGTACTGGGACTACTACCGGCAGCGCTTCGAGCGCAACCGCGGCATGCGCATCGACTTCGTCCTCGGCTCCCCCGCTCTCGCCGAGCGGGTGACCGGCGCGTTCATCGACCGCGACGAGCGCGCCGGCCAGGGCGCTTCTGACCACGCCCCCGTGATCGTCGACATCAACTAGCGCTGGTTGAGGTGCGAGGAGCGCCAGCGACGAGCCTCGAAACCACCGCACTGTCGGTGGCCTGCTCCACCCTGGAGCCATGGACACGATCACGGTGCTGCTCAGCCTCGTCGTCGGGCTCGCGCTCGGCGGCGTGGTCGGCGTGCTCTGGGCGCGCTCGCGGCCGTCGTACGCCGGCGGGCTGGTCGACCAGGCCGAGGTGATGCAGGGCCTCGACCGGCTCAGCGACCAGATGCACCACCTCGACCGGCAGCGGGCCGCGTGGCAGGGCGAGTTCCACGAGCACGTGTCGGCGCTGCAGCGCGAGACCCACACGCTGTCCACGGCGCTGCGCAAGCCGCACATCCGCGGCCGGTGGGGCGAGCTGCACCTGCGCCGCACCGTGGAGCTCGCGGGTCTCGTGGACCGCTGCGACTTCGCGGAGCAGGTGCGGCTGGACGGCGGGGCACTGCGGCCCGACCTGGTGGTCAACCTGGTGGGTGGCCGCCGCATCGTCGTCGACGCCAAGGTGCCGCTGGACGCCTACCTCGATGCCACCTCGGCCGAGGAGCCGGCGGCGCGCGACGCGCACTTGGTCCGGCACGCGCGGCAGGTGCGCACCCATGTCGATGCGCTCTCCTCCAAGGCCTACTGGCGAGCTCTGCCCGAGACCCCCGAGTTCGTGGTGCTGTTCGTGCCTGCCGAACCTTTCCTGGCGGCGGCCCTCGAGACCGACCCGGGCCTGCTCGAGCACGCCGCCGGTCGCCGCGTCGTACTGGCCAGCCCGACCACGCTGATCGCACTGCTGCGCACGGTCGCGCACGGGTGGAGTCACGAGGCGCTCGCCGAGCAGGCGCGCGACATCCACCTGCTCGGCCGCGACCTGCACACCCGGCTGGCCACGCTCAGCTCCCACCTCGATCGGGTCGGCCGATCACTCAACAGCGCCGTGGGCCACTACAACCAGGCGATGGGGTCGCTGGAGTCACGGGTGCTGGTCAGCGCCCGGCGGTTCAGCGAGCTCTCGGTCACCGACGACGAGTTGCCGGCCCCCCGCCCGGTGACCCTGCGCGCGGTAGACCGGCGCGGCAGCATCGACGACCAGGGCACGGATCCTACGGTGGCTGTGTGAGCCACGGGCGGACCGTGTGGGAGCAAGGCCGGGAGCCCGGCCGTCAGGTCGTCGCGCTCGGGACGGCCATCGCGCTCACCGCGGTGCTGGCCGACCTGGTGCTGACCGACGAGGTGGGCCTGCTGTTCGACGTGGCCTTCGTGCTGCTCTGCATCCTGCTCGCGCTGGTCGTCCGACCCGACGACTTCTTCACTGCCGGGGTGCTCCCGCCGTTGCTGATGGTCGGGGTATTCACGTTCCTCGCGTTCGTCGAGCCCGCCACCATCGCCGATCGGGACGACGGCGCGGTGCAGGCCGTGGTCTCCGGGCTGTCCCATCACAGCGAGGCCCTGGTCGGCGGCTACCTGCTCTGCCTCGCCGCTCTGCTGATCCGAGCCCAGGTCCTCACAAAAAACGATCGGGATCCCCGGCTCCACGCCTGAGCACTTCGGGCTCGCCGGACGACCAGTCCACGACCGTCGTCGGCTCCGCGGGGGTATCGCCGGCCTCGATCACCAGGTCGACCTCGTGGTCGAGGTCCTCCTTGATCTCCCAGCCCAGGGTGCGGGGCTCCGTCTCGCCCGGGAGGATCAGCGAACTGCTGAGCAGCGGTTCGCCGAGCACCTCGAGGAGCGCCTGCACCACCACGTGGTCGGGGATCCGCACGCCCACCGTGCGCTTCTTGGGATGCAGCAGCCGGCGCGGCACCTCGGGCATCGCCGGTAGGACGAACGTGTAGGGGCCGGGGGTCGAGGCCTTGATCGCCCGGAACGCCGAGTTGTCGACGTGCACCAGCTGGCCCAGCTGGGAGAAGTCCTTGCAGACCAGCGTGAAGTGGTGCCGCTCGTCGAGCCCACGGATCTTCAGGATCCGGTCGCGGCCGTCGCGGTTGCCGACCCGCGAGCCGAGCGCGTAGCCGGAATCGGTCGGGTAGGCGATCAGCGCGTCGTCGCGCAGCGCCGCCGCAACCTGCTCGAGCAGCCTGGGCTGCGGGTTCTCCGGGTGGAGCGCGATGAATTTCGCCATCGTGCTGGTCAGTGCCGGCCGGCGGCCTTGAGGTCGCGGCGCAGCTCCTTCGGCAGAGAGAAGATCAGGGACTCCTCGGCACTGTGCACCGCACGGGCGTCGGGGTAGCCGCGCTCGGCCAGGAACGCCAGCACGCCGTCGACCAGCTCCTCCGGGACGCTCGCGCCCGACGTGACGCTGACGTTGTCGACACCGTCGAGCCAGGCCTCGTCGATCTCGGAGGCGTCGTCGACGCGGTACGCCGACTTGGCACCGGCCTCCAGGGCGACCTCGACCAGGCGCACCGAGTTGGAGGAGTTGCCCGAGCCGACCACGATCACCAGGTCGGCATCGACAGCGATCTCCTTGACCGCGAGCTGCCGGTTCTGGGTGGCGTAGCAGATGTCGTCGCTGGGCGGGTCGAGCAGCTCTGGGAAGCGCTCCCGGATCGCAGCCACGGTCTCGAGCGTCTCGTCGACCGACAGCGTCGTCTGGGAGAGCCAGGCGACCCGGGACGGATCGCGCACGACGATGTTGGCCACGTCGTCGGGGCCCTGAACGAGCTGGATGTGTTCGGGCGCCTCGCCCGCGGTGCCCTCGACCTCTTCGTGGCCCTCGTGCCCGATCAGCAGGATGTCGTAGTCGTCGCTGGCGAACCGCTTGGCCTCGTGGTGCACCTTGGTGACGAGCGGGCAGGTCGCGTCGATCGTCTTGAGCTCGCGCTCCTCTGCCTGCCGGTGCACCTCCGGGGAGACGCCGTGCGCGGAGAAGACCACGGTCTTGCCGGTCGGCACCTCGTCGAGCTCCTCGACGAAGATGGCTCCCCTGGACTCGAGGTCGGACACCACGTGCTTGTTGTGCACGATCTGCTTGCGCACGTAGACCGGGGCGCCGTACAGCTCGAGCGCCTTCTCCACGGTCACCACGGCCCGGTCGACGCCCGCGCAGTAGCCACGAGGCGCCGCCAGCAGGACGGCTCGCTCGGCCTCCTGGGGGCTGAGGATCGCGGGCGTACCGAGGTCGGTGCTCATGGCCCCGAGTCTACGGACGCCCGCTCAGGCTCACGATTCGCCACCGGTTCCCCAGTAGCGTCAGCGTCGTGACCGAAGCGCCCCAGCACTACCCGACCTGTAGTGCCTGCGGCGCAGAGTCGCTCGAACCCGGCTTCTTGGACGACTCCAGCGATGCGGGCTACGCGCGCTGGATCCCAGGCGCCCTCGAGCGCGGAGTCTTCGGCACTGCCAAGAAGTTCCGCAAGGAGCGCTGGATCGTCGAGGCCTGGCGCTGCGGAAAGTGCCAGCACCTCGAGCTGTTCGCGCGCGAGCTGAAGCGGCGGAAGTGAGCCAAGCGCGAAGGCCCGCCACCCTGGTCGGGTGACGGGCCTTCGTCGGCTGGTGGATCAGGCCTTCTCGGCCTCGTCCTCGCCCTCGGTCTCCTCAGCGGCGGCCTCGGGCTCCTCGGCCGGCGACTCGTCCTCGGTGGGCTGCTCCTCGGCGACGACCGACTCCTCCGGCGACGCCTCCTCGGCGAGCTCGGTCGGGGTCTCCTCGACCGCGTCCTCGACCACGACGTCCTCGGCGACGGTCTCCTCGACCTCCGCCTCCTCGGTCGCAGCCGGAGCCGGGGCCTGCTTCTCGACCTTCTTCTTCGCCTTGGGGGCCGACGGCTTGTACTCCTCGGTCACCAGCTCGATCACGGCCATCGGGGCGTTGTCGCCCTTGCGGGGGGCGATCTTGGTGATCCGGGTGTAGCCGCCGGGGCGCTCCGCGAACGTCGGCCCGATCTCGGTGAAGAGGTGGTGCACGACGCCCTTGTCGCGGATGGTCTTGAGGACCTCGCGACGGTTGTGCAGGTCGCCCTTCTTCGCCTTGGTGATCAGCTTCTCGGCGTACGGACGCAGGGTGCGCGCCTTGGCCTCGGTCGTGGTGATCCGGCCGTGCTCGAACAGCGCGGTCGCCAGGTTCGACAGGATCAGCCGCTGGTGGGCCGGGCTGCCGCCGAGGCGGGGACCCTTCTTGGGGGTGGGCATTGCTTCTCTCGATTCTCCTCGGCCGTGTCAGGTACCGAGGTAGTTGGTGCTCGGGATTAGTACTGCTCGTCCTCGACGAAGGCATCGTCGTCGTCATCGCCGTACGCCGCCAGGGCAGCGTGCGGGTCGAAGCCGGGCGCGCTGTCCTTGAGGGACAGACCCATCTCGACCAGCTTGGCCTTGACCTCGTCGATCGACTTCGCACCGAAGTTGCGGATGTCGAGCAGGTCCTGCTCCGAGCGGCTGATGAGCTCACCCACGGTGTGGATGCCCTCGCGCTTGAGGCAGTTGTAGGAACGCACGGTCAGCTGCAGGTCCTCGACCGGGAGGGCGAGGTCGGCAGCCAGCTGCTCGTCGACGGGCGACGGGCCGATGTCGATGCCCTCGGCCTCGACGTTCAGCTCGCGGGCCAGCCCGAACAGCTCGACCAGGGTCTTGCCGGCCGAGGCGATCGCGTCGCGCGGCAGGATCGACGGCTTGGTCTCGACGTCGATGACCAGCTTGTCGAAGTCGGTGCGCTGCTCGACACGGGTGGCCTCGACCTTGTAGGTGACCTTGAGGACCGGGCTGTAGATCGAGTCGACCGGCATCCGGCCGATCTCGTTGTCGGCGCCCTTGTTCTGGACGGCCGACACGTAGCCACGGCCACGCTCCACGACCAGCTCCATCTCCAGCTTGCCCTTGTCGGACAGGGTGGCGATCTGCAGGTCGGGGTTGTGCACCTCGACACCGGCCGGAGGCGCGATGTCGGCGGCGGTCACGGCACCGGCACCGGACTTACGGAGGTACATGGTGACCGGCTCGTCGTGCTCCGAGGAGACGACGAGACCCTTGAGGTTGAGGATGATCTCGGTGACGTCTTCCTTGACGCCCTCGATGGTCGAGAACTCGTGGAGGACGCTGTCGACCTTGATGCTCGTGACCGAGGCACCGGGGATCGACGACAGGAGGGTACGACGGAGCGAGTTGCCGAGCGTGTAGCCGAAGCCGGGCTCCAGCGGTTCGATGACGAACCGCGAACGGAACTCGTCGACGGTCTCTTCCGACAGAGTGGGACGCTGTGCGATAAGCACTGATTCATTCCTTTCCGAACCCGACCACTATTTGAGGGGTTCGAATGTTGTTGCAGGGTGGCGGAAGCGATTACTTCTTGGAGTAGTACTCGACGATGAGCTGCTCCTGGACCGGGATGTCGATCTGCGCCCGGACCGGGACCTGGTGGACCAGGATGCGCATCCGCGAGGGGATGGCCTCGAGCCACGCGGGGACGACGCGCTCGCCGTGGGTCTCACGAGCCACGATGAACGGGGTCATCTCCAACGACTTCTCGCGAACGTCGATCACGTCGTGGGCGGTCACCTGGAAGGACGGGATGTCGACCTTCTTGCCGTTGACCTTGAAGTGACCGTGCGCGACGAGCTGACGGGAGTGGCGGCGGGTCCGGGCGAACCCGGCCCGGTAGACCACGTTGTCGAGGCGGCACTCGAGCAGCTGCAGCAGGTTGTCACCCGTCTTGCCCTGCCGACGCGACGCCTCGGTGTAGTAGTTGTGGAACTGCTTCTCCATCACGCCGTACGTGAAGCGGGCCTTCTGCTTCTCGCGCAGCTGGAGGAGGTACTCGCTCTCCTTGATCCGACCGCGGCCGTGCTGGCCGGGAGGGTAAGGACGCTTCTCGAACGCCGAGTCGCCGCCGACGAGGTCGACACCGAGACGGCGCGACTTCTTGGTCATGGGGCCGGTGTAGCGGGCCATAACTAGTTCGCTCTCTTTCTCTGTGTAGTCGTCGTCAGACGCGCCGGCGCTTGGGCGGGCGGCATCCGTTGTGGGGGGTGGGCGTGACGTCCTGGATGGTGCCGACCTCGAGGCCGATCGCACCGAGGGACCGGATCGCCGTCTCGCGGCCCGAACCCGGACCCTTGACGAAGACGTCGATCTTCTTCATGCCGTGCTCCATCGCCCGGCGCCCGGCGGCCTCGGCGGCCATCTGCGCGGCGTACGGCGTGGACTTGCGGGAGCCCTTGAAGCCGACGGTGCCGGCGGACGCCCACGAGATCACCCCGCCGGTGGGGTCGGTGATGGTGACGATGGTGTTGTTGAACGTGCTCTTGATGTGGGCTTCGCCCTGAGCGACGTTCTTCTTCTCCTTGCGACGGACCTTCTTGGCGCCCGTGCGAGCCTTGGGAGGCATTCGTTACTCCTGAGTCAGCTGGTCTGTGTGGTCGAGGGGCCGGTGATCGCGCGGATCACTTGGCCTTCTTCTTGCCGGCAACCGTGCGCTTCGGGCCCTTGCGGGTACGAGCGTTGGTCTTGGTGCGCTGCCCGCGGACCGGAAGGCCCTGGCGGTGGCGGCGACCCTGGTAGCTGCCGATCTCGATCTTGCGGCGGATGTCCGCCTGGACCTCACGGCGGAGGTCACCCTCGATCTTGAACTCCTGCGCGTCGATAGCGTCGCGGAGACTGACCAGCTGTTCGTCGCCCAGCTCGTGGACCCGGAGGTTCGGGTCGACGCCGGTGCTCGCGAGGAGCTGCTGGGCGCGGGTACGGCCGATGCCGTAGATGTAAGTGAGAGCGATCTCGATGCGCTTGTCGCGCGGGAGGTCGACTCCAACGAGGCGTGCCATGTCTGGCGTGTTCCCTTCAATCTGCAGCGGTTTCGTTCGTGTCGCGCCCGGTCTCATCTGAGTCCGGCTCCGGCCGTCTGCTCCGGAGGTGATTCGCCCCGGCTGGGGCTAAGCGATCACGTTGTGGGTTATGCAGTTGTGCAATTCGGTGGTTGAGGTGCGAGCTTGCGAGCCTCGAAACCCTCAGCCCTGGCGCTGCTTGTGACGCGGGTTGTCGCAGATCACCATGACGCGGCCGTGGCGACGAATCACCTTGCACTTGTCACAGATCGGCTTGACGCTCGGGTTGACCTTCATGTCAGCCCTTTCTTGCTCGGTTCGGCTAGTTAGCGAGCTTGCGAGCTCACCATCAGTACTACTTGTACCGGTAGACGATGCGACCGCGGGACAGGTCGTACGGCGAGAGCTCCACCACGACCCGGTCCTCGGGGAGGATCCGGATGTAGTGCTGGCGCATCTTGCCGCTGATGTGGGCGAGAACCTTGTGACCGTTGCTCAGTTCCACTCGGAACATCGCGTTCGGGAGGGCCTCCACTACGGAGCCCTCCATCTCGATCACGCCTTCTTTCTTCGCCATGTCCTCACAATCTGGTCGCGTCGTTGTCTACCGTTCGGCCCGCGAACCTCCGGCTCCCTGTGAGTGAGCCGGTGGACCTCGTGCAGCCGTTCTGTGAGCCTCATTTCCCCGGGCGCACGCCTGACCTGCTCGATCGAGTTGGTCAGAGGTGGTCCGGGCAGCCGCGAGGCACCACGAAACAGACCCACGTTGGGCCGAAGAAGCAGTCTAGTCCGACCCGGCCGGGAATCCCTAATTGAGCGTGAGCAGGCGCAAGGTCTGCTCCCGGGCAGGCGAAACCCCCGGTTCGGTGCCGGTGTAGGCGCCGCCGACGGGGTTGACCATCACCTCATCGACGTCGTACGTCGTCGCCAGGGCGTGCAGCGCGGTGCGGGCCTCGTCCGGGTCGCCGATCACCCACCGCTCGCGCATCGCTTCGAGCAGGTCCTGCTGGGCGTCGGGGAGCTCCACCTTCTCCGCCTCCTCGACCAGCGGCTGCGGGGTGAGCGTGGCTCCGGTCCGCAGCGCCACCATCTGGAGCAGCTGCGGCCGGGCCAGCCGCTCCGCCTCCTCCCGGGTGGGAGCGACGGCGGCGTTGACGGTCAGGAAGGTCCGCGGCGCCGTCCAGCTCGGGCGAGGGCCGGAACTCGCTGCGATAGAGCTCGAGCGCCTCGGCGGTGCCGCGGCCGGAGAAGTGGTGGGCGAAGACATACGGCAGCCCCTTCTCCGCGGCCAGCCGCGCGGAGTAGTCCGAGGACCCGAGCAGCCAGATCGTCGGCACCGAGCGGGCGCCGGGCGTCGCCTTGAGCACATGCGTCCGGCCGCGCAGGTCGAGGCCCACGCCGTCCGGCTCCATCATGGCGAGCACGTTCTCGACGTACTCGGGGAACCGGGCGACCGCCTCGTCGGTGACGCCGCCCGCACCGTGCCGCAGCGCCCAGCTGGTGACCGGGTCGGTGCCCGGGGCCCGGCCGATGCCCAGGTCGATCCGTCCCGGGTACGCCGCCTCCAGCAGCGCGAACTGCTCGGCGACCACCAGCGGCGCATGGTTGGGCAGCATCACTCCGCCCGATCCGACGCGGATCCGCTCGGTCGCGCCGGCCACCATGCCGATCAGCACCGGCGGGTTGGTGGCCGCGACCGCGGGCATGTTGTGGTGCTCGGCCAGCCAGTAGCGGCGATAGCCGAGCTCGTCGGCGACCCGAGCCAGGCCCAGCGTGGCGCGCAGTGCATCGCCGGTCGCCTGGTCGCTGCGTACGGGCACGAGGTCGAGGACGGAGAGGGCGAGGGAGGAAGGCATCAGCCAGTCAACGCGCGACGGCGCTGGGTCATTCCGACGTGGCGCTGCGCCGCACCAGCCACAGCCCAAGACCAACGGCGCCCATGCACAGGGCCGCGAGCATCAGCACGTCCATCACGTAGTGACCGGCGCCGGCCACGGCGATCCAGTCCTCCACCTCGTCACTCTGCCTGGCGCGCGTCAGGCCCATCGTCGAGGCCATGGCGGCATAGGCCCAACGAGAGGGGACCAGCCAGGAGACCTGCTCCAGCACCGGCCGTGCGGCGACCGCGAACAGCGACCCCGACAGCACGAGCTGGATCATGATCATCCCGACCAGTGCGGGCATCGTCTGCTCGTTGCTCGTCACGAGGGCCGACACGCACAGGCCCACGACGGCCATCGTGAACGACAGCGCCCCGATCACCAGCGCTATCCGCAGCGTCCCGGCGCGCCCATCCGGCGGGGGGAGCCCCACGGTCGCGATCACGGTGACGAGCACGCCCTGCAGGAATGCGGCCGTACCGAGCACCACGAGCTTGCTGAGGAAGTAGATGTTGGGCGACAGGCCGACGGCGTACTCACGACGGAAGATCGACCTCTCCCCCACCAGCTCGCGGATCGTCAGCGCCACACCCATCAAGCAGGCGGCCACGATCAGCACGATGAGCCGCTGGCGCACCTCCTCTGGGCTGTACGCCGTCACGAAGTCGCCGCTAGGGGTCTTCACCCGACGGGATGCCTCGTCCAACGAGAGCCCGAAGTTTCCCGGCACCAGCCGGCTGAGGCCACCCAGCACCAAGGGCAGCACCAGGAGCAGGGTCAGCAATAGCCGGTCGGCCATGACGACAGCCGTCGTCCGACGGACCAGCGTGGTCAGCTGCTTGGTGAACGACTGACGTGGTGGTGCCGGCACCGCTGATGCCACCGCTGCGAGCTGCGAGGTGTCGACGCTGCGCTGGGGCACCGGGATCCGGTGCCAGAGGTCCGGCTCGTCGAGCGCGTCGAAGACCTCGGGGTAGTTGCGGCTCCCGAAGTGGGCGAGTACGCCGGCGGGCGGCCCGAAGTAGGCGATCCGACCTCCGGGCGCCATCACGAGCACGTTGTCGCAGACGTCCAGGGCCAGCACCGAGTGGGTGACCACCATGACCACGCGGCCCTCGTCGGCCAGCGACCGGAGCTGGCGCATCACCTCGAGGTCCAGGCCCGGGTCGAGGCCGGAGGTGGGCTCGTCGAGGAACAGCAACGGTGGAGCGGTGAGCAGCTCGGTGGCGATCGAGACCCGCTTGCGCTGGCCACCGGAGAGCTGGGTGCCGATCCGGTTGTCGAGGCGCTCCTCCAGCTGCAGCTGTCGGGCAACCGTCTGCACCCGCGCGAACCGCTCCGGTGCGGTGGTGTCCGGCGGCAGCCGGAGCTCGGCGGCGTACCCCAGCGCCTGCTTGACCTTCAGCTGCGGGTGCTGGATGTCCTGCTGGGGCACCAGGCCGATCTGGTACCGGAGCTGGTCGTAGCGGGCGTAGAGGTCGTGGCCCTGCCAGATCACCCGGCCGTGGGTGGCCGGGCGCAGGCCGGTGAGTGCGCCGACGAGCGTGGACTTGCCGGAGCCCGAGGGCCCGATCACCGCGGTCAGGCTGGACGGCTCCAGCTGGAGGGAGGCGTTGTCGAGCAGGATCTTGCCCCCGCCGACCATCGTGGTCAGCCCGTCGGCGTACAGCGTGAACTCGGTCTTGGTGGCCGAGGCGACCAGCTCCGAGCCGTCCCACCGGAACGTCTGGTTACCGAAGATCACCTCGTAGCCCGGCTCGAGCTGCACCGAGCCCTAGAGCCGCTGACCGTTGACGAACGTGCCGTTGAAGCTGCCCAGGTCGTGCAGCACCGGCACCGGCGCCAGATCCAGCCGGGCGTGGTAGCGGGACACCAGCGGATCGGTCAGCACCACTTCGTTGCCGAGCTCGCGGCCGATCGTGAGCGATCCGTTGCGGTTGCGGTCGGCGGGCAGGACCGTGTAGCCGTGGGCCAGCTGACCGGGCGGCAGCACCTGCTGGGCCTCGGGAGCGGCGGCGGCCGGGGCGGGAGCAGGCGGGGCGGGCACGGGGGCGACCGCAGGGACCGTCCACATGGTCACCGGCTCACCCTGTGGGTCACCCAGGTTGAGCACCGTCGCCACCGGAGGGATGGCGAACTGCTGGATCCGCTGTCCGTGCACGAACGAGCCGTTGGAGCTGGCGTCGGACACCACCCACACGTCACCGTCGCGGAAGAAGACCAGGTGGTGGCGGGACGCCCGGGAGTCGTTGACCACGATGTCGCAGTCGGCATCTCGGCCGAGCACGACCCGGTCCTGGTCGAACTCCTGGGACGCGGAGCCCCATTGCACCCAGAGTCGCGAGCGGCTGTTCATGTCGGCGGCAACCCTAATAGAAGAGCGGGCCTCCCGCCCGAGCCGCGCCTCAGGGCTTGGGCGACTCCGCCCGCTGGTCGGCACGGTCCTTCGCCAGGCTGGCGACCGCGGTGACCACCAGGGTCACCAGGATCACGCCCAGGCTCAGCAGCGACGAGATCTCCGGCACCTTCACGTGCTCGCCGCCGTTGATGAAGCCGAGCTCGTTCTCGTGCAGAGCGTGCAGCACGAGCTTGACGCCGATGAAGGCCAGGATGAAGGAAAGCCCCAGGGACAGGTAGACCAGCCGCTCGAGCAGCCCGCCCAGCAGGAAGTACAGCTGCCGCAGCCCCATCAGCGCGAACACGTTGGCGGTGAACACCAGGTAGGGCTCCTGGGTGATGCCGAAGATCGCCGGGATCGAGTCGAGCGCGAAGAGCACGTCGGTCGTGCCGAGCGCGATGATCACGATCAGCATCGGCGAGACCAGCCTGGCGCCGTTCTGGACGGTACCAGAGCTTCAGCCCGTGGAACTCCTCACCGACGTTCATGTGGCTCTGGGCGAACTTCACCACCGCGTTGTCCTCGGGGTGCTCGTCCTCGTGCGTGCGGTAGCTCTTGACCAGGCTGTAGGCCGTGTAGACGAGGAACGCGCCGAACACGTAGAAGACCCACGAGAAGTTGTTGATCAGCTGGTAGCCGGCAGCGATGAAGAGGCCTCGGAAGATCAGCGCCAGGATGATCCCCACCATCAGCGCTTCCTGCTGGAGGTGCCGCGGCACCTTCAGCGCGGCGAGCAGCACGATGAAGACGAACAGGTTGTCCATCGAGAGGCTGTACTCCGTCAGCCAGCCCGCGTAGAACTCGATGCCGTAGTCGTGCCCGTGGTAGAGCAGCACCCAGACGCCGAAGCCGATGGCGGCACCGATGTAGAAGCACAGCGCGATCGCGCACTCCTTCATCGAGGGCTCGTGCGGGTCGCGGGCGAT
Organism: uncultured Actinomycetota bacterium; assembly: GCA_963798055.1. Taxonomy (GTDB): domain Bacteria; phylum Actinomycetota; class Actinomycetes; order Propionibacteriales; family Nocardioidaceae; genus Nocardioides. The sequence continues at coordinate 20,154 of CAWCRX010000003.1, read as the reverse complement.
GACGATGACGTCGAAGATCAGCACGGCGAGGGTGACGCCGAGCGTGATACCCCATTCGAGGGTCGAGACTTCCACTATTTCTCCTGCAGTGAGGGTGCGTCGGGCGGCGCCTGAGGTCTCTTCCGTCGTCCGGCTGGACGACCCGCGGCCCCGGACGATCCCCGAGCTGAACTCAGGACCGACGTGCTGACGAGATCGCGGCGAAGGAATACTCCCCTCCTGCGGCATCAGTCTTTCACGCGCCTCGTTCCGAGGCCGAATCCCTGTCCACGGCGACGGCGTCGTCGCCCTCGTGGCGGCGGAGCGCCGATGTCCCCCGGTGAGCGTGGATGGGACTGGCCGTCCGTTCGTGAGGAACGAGCGAACGGACTGGATGCGAGCCGGGGGACATCGGCGCGCAGCCGCCACCCCAGCGGCGACGCCGTCGCCGTGGTCAGCGGCCACCGAACGGCACACCCAGCTCGGCCAGCTTCGCCTCGCCGCCGTCGAGTGCGGTGAGCACCCAGGCGCCGTCGGGGGTGAGCGTGAAGGTGTGCTCGAAGTGCGCCGCCAGCGAGCCGTCGGCCGTGATCACCGTCCAGTCGTCCTCGAGCAGCACGGTGTCCTTCGTTCCGAGGGTGATCATCGGCTCCACCGCCAGGGCGAGCCCGCGGACCAGCTTCGGTCCCGCGGCCCGGGCGCCCGTAGTTGGGCACGTTGGGCGGCTGGTGCATCTCGGACCCGATCCCGTGACCGGTGTAGTCCTCGAGGATGCCGTAGTCGCCGGCCGCCCGGACATGGGTCTCGACGGCGTGCGAGATGTCGGAGACCCGGCCGCCGAGCCGGGCAGCGGCGATCCCCAGCCACAGCGCCTCCTCGGTGACCCGCATCAGCTCGGTGACCTCGGCCGGTACGTCGCCGATGGCCACCGTGATCGCGGCGTCGCCGTGCCAGCCGTCGATGATCGCGCCGCAGTCGATGGAGATCAGGTCGCCGTCGGCCAGCACCCGCTCACCCGGGATCCCGTGCACCACCTCGTTGTTGACCGACGTGCAGATGGTGCCGGGGAAGCCGTGGTAGCCGAGGAACGACGGAACGCCGCCGCGGGAACGGATGTGCTCCTCGGCGATCTCGTCCAGGTCGCCGGTGGTGATGCCGGCCTTCACCGAGGCGCGGAGCAGCTCGAGCGTCTCGCCGACCACCATGCCGGCGCGACGCATCGCGGCGATCTGGTCCGGCGACTTGATCTGGATGCCGCGGTCCCGAAGTCCCATCAGGACTGGGGTACGACGTCCAGGGCCTCGAAGATCCGCTTGGTGACCTCGTCGACCTCGCCCATGCCGTCGATCTCTTGAGACGAGCCCGCGCTGCTGGTAGACCGCGATCAGCGGCTGGGTCTCCTCCTGGTAGATCTCCTGGCGGCGCCGGATGACCTCTTCGGTGTCGTCAGCGCGGCCGTCGGTCTGGGCACGCTGCAGCAACCGCTGCACGAGCTCCTCGGCGTTGACCGTCAGCACCACGACCGCGTCGAGGCGGTGGCCGGTGTGGGCGATCATGCCGTCCAGCTCCTCGACCTGGGCGAGGGTGCGGGGGTAGCCGTCCAGCAGGAAGCCGGGGTCGGCATCCGGCTCGTCGATCCGGTTGCGGACCATGAGGTTGGTGAGCTCGTCGGGGACGTACTCGCCCGCGTCCATGTAGCGCTTGGCCTCGACACCGAGCTCGGTGCCTTGCGAGACGTTCGCGCGGAAGATGTCGCCGGTGGAGATCGCCGGAATGCCGAAGTGCTCTGCGACGTACTTTGCCTGGGTGCCTTTGCCGGCCCCGGGCGGGCCCATCAGGATGAGGCGCATTTAACGGAGGAATCCTTCGTAATTGCGCTGCTGGAGCTGGCTCTCGATCTGCTTCACCGTGTCGAGTGCGACACCGACCATGATCAGGATGGAAGTTCCGCCGAACGGGAAGTTCTGGTTCGCGTCGATGAGACACCATGCGATCAGCGGAATCAGCGAGATCAGACCGAGATAGAGCGCGCCCGGCAGCGTGATGCGGGAGAGGACGTAGGACAGGTAGTCCTGGGTCGGCTTTCCCGCCCGGATTCCGGGGATGAAGCCGCCGTACTTCTTCATGTTGTCGGACACCTCTTGCGGGTTGAAGGTGATCGACACGTAGAAGTAGGTGAAGAAGATGATCAGCAGGAAGTAGGTCGCCATGTAGAGCGGGTGGTCACCGTTCACGAAGTACTTCGAGATCCAGGTGATCCACTGCGATTCGCTGTTCTGGTTGAACTGCACCGCCATCGCCGGCAGATAGAGCAGCGACGAGGCGAAGATGACCGGGATGATGCCCGCCTGGTTGACCTTCAGCGGGATGTACGTCGAGCTGCCGCCGAACATCTTGCGGCCCACCATCCGGCGGGCGTACTGCACCGGGATCCGGCGCTGGGCCTGTTCGATGAAGATGACGGCCGCGACGATGACCAGTCCGATCGCGATCACGATCGAGAAGACCCACCAGCCCTGCGACTTGCCGACCGCCCACAGGGCGCTCGGGAAGGTTGCGACCACCTGGACGAAGATCAGGATCGACATGCCGTTGCCGACGCCGCGCTCGGTGATGAGCTCGCCGAGCCACATGATGACGGCGGTGCCCGCGGTCATGGTGACCACCATGACCAGGAAGGTGCTGGTGCCCTGGCTGTGCAGCAGCGGGTCGGGGCAGTTCTGCAGCAGGTTGCCCGAGCGGGCCAGGGCCACGATGCCGGTGGCCTGGAGGACGGCGAGGCCGAGGGTGAGGTAGCGCGTGTACTGCGTGATCTTGGTCTGCCCCGCCTGGCCTTCCTTCTTCAGCGCTTCGAGCCGCGGGATGACCACGACGAGCAGCTGCAGAATGATGCTGGCGGTGATGTAGGGCATGATCCCGAGCGCGAAAACGGTCAGCTGGAGCAGCGCGCCGCCGGAGAACAGGTTGATCAGGTTGTAGACGCCCTGGTTGTTGGCCTCGTTGTCCAGGCAGTCCTGCACGGCGGCGTAGTCGACGCCGGGCGCTGGGATCTGGGAGCCGGCCCGGAAGACCACGACGATCAGCAGGACGAAAAGCAGCTTGCGCCGCAGGTCCGGGGTCCGGAAGGCGTTCACGAACGCGCTGAGCACGAGATCCTCTTTCTCCAGCTGATGGCGGGCCGACGCGTACCACCGCGGGCCCGTGGAAGCCTAACAGGCAGCCGATGCACCGATGGGGCGGAGGAGACAGGCTCCGCGCCCCATCGGCATCGACGTGTCAGGCAACCGTGGTGGTGCCGCCAGCGGCCTCGATCTTCTCCTTGGCGGAGTTCGAGAACGCGTTGGCGGTGACTGCGACCTTGACCGAGATGTCGCCCTGGCCGAGGACCTTGACGGGCTGACCCTTGCGGACAGCGCCGCGGGAGACGAGCTCGTCGATCGTGACCTCGCCGCCCTCGGGGAACAGCTCACCGATCCGGTCGAGGTTGACGACCTGGAACTCCACCTTGAAGGGGTTCTTGAAGCCCTTCAGCTTGGGGAGCCGCATGTGGATCGGCATCTGGCCACCCTCGAAGTGGGCCGGAACCTGGTTGCGGGCCTTGGTGCCCTTGGTACCGCGGCCGGCCGTCTTGCCCTTGGAGCCCTCACCGCGACCCACACGGGTCTTGGCGGTCTTGGCACCGGGAGCCGGGCGCAGGTGATGCAGTTTCAACGTCATGTCAGGAACCTCAATCCACTTCTTCGACCGTCACCAGGTGACGGACGGTCTGGACCATGCCGCGGATCTCCGGGCGGTCCTCCTTGACGACCACGTCGCCGATCCGCTTCAGACCGAGGGTCCGCAGCGTCTCGCGCTGGTTGGCCTTGCAGCCGATCGTGGACTTCTTCTGCTGGACCTTCAGGCGTGCCATTACGAGCTCACCCCAGCCGCAGCGGCCGCGTCGACGCCCTCTTTCTGGGCCCGGAGCAGCGCCGCCGGAGCGACCTGCTCGACCGGCAGGCCGCGGCGAGCGGCCACCGTCTCGGGCTGCTCGAGCATCCGCAGCGCCTCGACCGTCGCGTGGACGATGTTGATCTGGTTGGACGAGCCCAGCGACTTGCTGAGTACGTCGTGGATGCCGGCGCACTCCAGCACGGCGCGCACCGGACCACCGGCGATCACACCGGTACCGGGCGCGGCCGGACGCAGCAGCACGACACCGGCGGCCTTCTCACCCTGGACGGGGTGCGGGATGGTGCCCTGGATGCGGGGGACGCGGAAGAAGTTCTTCTTCGCCTCCTCGACACCCTTGGCGATCGCCGCGGGCACCTCCTTGGCCTTGCCGTAGCCGACGCCGACCATGCCGTCGCCGTCGCCCACGACCACGAGGGCGGTGAAGCTGAAGCGACGACCACCCTTCACGACCTTGGCGACACGGTTGATCGCAACGACGCGCTCGAGATAGGCGTTCTTGTCAGGACCCTGGCCGCGACCACCGTCGCGTCCGCCACGGCGCTCGCCCCCGGACCGTTGTCCGCGCTGGGCTCCGCTCATGAGATGTACTCCCTACTCGTTGTGCAGTCTGTGAACTGTGCGGCGGTCATCACAGCGTCAGGCCACCCTCGCGGGCGCCGTCGGCCAGGGCCGCGATGCGACCGTGGTACTTGTTGCCGGCGCGGTCGAAGACCACGCCCTCGATACCGGCAGCCTTGGCGCGCTCGGCCACGAGCTCGCCGACCTTCTTGGCCTTGGCCGTCTTGTCGCCCGCGAAACCGCGCAGGTCGCCCTCCATCGTGGAGGCAGCCACCAGCGTCTTGCCGACCAGGTCGTCGACGACCTGGGCGCTGATGTGCTTCGACGAACGGGTCACCACCAGGCGCGGACGCTCGGCGGTGCCGGAGATCTTCTTGCGGACCCGGATCTGTCGACGCAGCCGCGACTTCTGCCGCGCTGCGGTGTGCTTGTTGACCTTCAGTGAGATCGCCATGGTTACTTACCGGCCTTTCCGACCTTGCGGCGGATGTGCTCGCCGGCGTAACGGACGCCCTTGCCCTTGTAGGGCTCGGGCTTGCGCAGCTTGCGGATGTTGGCCGCGACCTCACCGACCAGCTGCTTGTCGATGCCCGCGACGCCGAGCTTCGTCGGACCCTCGACCGAGAACGTGATGCCCTCGGGAGCGTCGAAGATGATCGGGTGCGAGTACCCGAGCTGGAACTCCAGCTGGGTCGGGCCCTTGGACAGGACGCGGTAGCCGACGCCGACGATCTCGAGCTTCTTCTCGTAGCCCTCGGTGACGCCCACGACCATGTTGTTGATCAGGGTGCGGGTGAGCCCGTGCAGCGCCTTGCTCTGGCGCTCGTCGTCGGGACGGTTGACGTCGAGGACGCCGTCGTTCTGCTCGACCGTGATCGGCTCGGCGACGGTGTGGCTCAGGGTGCCCTTGGGGCCCTTCACGGTCACGGTGCTCGCCGTGTCGCCCTGGATCTGGACGTCCACGCCGGACGGGACCGGAATGGGGAGCTTGCCAATGCGCGACATTCTCTTATCTCCTTCGTGGTCCCCGGGTCACCAGACGTAGGCGAGGACTTCTCCGCCCACGCCCTTCTGGTTCGCCTGACGGTCGGTGAGCAGGCCCTGGCTCGTCGAGATGATCGCGACGCCGAGGCCGCCGAGCACCTTGGGCAGGCCGGTGTGCTTGGCGTAGACGCGCAGGCCGGGCTTGCTGATCCGGCGTACGCCGGCGATCGAGCGCTCGCGGTTGCGGCCGTACTTGAGGGTGATCGTGAGCGTCTTGCCCACGGTCTCCTCGGCGTCCGCCACGTCGAAGGAGGTGATGTACCCCTCCTGCTTGAGGATCTCGGCGACGCCCTGCTTCAGCTTGCTGTAGGGCATGGTCACCGCGTCGTGGTACGCCTGGTTGGCGTTGCGCAGACGAGTCAGCATGTCTGCGATCGGGTCGGTCATCGTCATTTGCTTGGGTTCTCTCTCTTCTGTGGTTTCGCGCCGCTCGCTGGCGACGCGACCTTCAGCGATCAGTTGTGGTTGGTCACCAGGAGGACTTGGTCACGCCGGGCAGCTCGCCGCGGTGCGCCATCTCCCGCAGGCAGATCCGGCACAGGCCGAACTTGCGGTAGACGGCCTTCGGCCGGCCGCAGCGCTGGCAGCGGGTGTAGCCGCGCACCTTGAACTTCGGCTTGCGGGCTGCCTTGACCCTCAGAGCGGTCTTCGCCATGTCAGTTGCCTTCCTGGAACGGGAACCCGAGCTGCTTGAGCAGCGCGCGCCCCTCGTCGTCGTTCGTCGCCGTGGTGACGACCGTGATGTCCATGCCCCGCTGGCGGTCGACCTTGTCCTGGTCGATCTCGTGGAACATGACCTGCTCGGTCAGCCCGAACGTGTAGTTGCCGTTGCCGTCGAACTGCTTCGGCGACAGGCCGCGGAAGTCGCGGATGCGGGGCAGCGCGAGCGACAGCAGTCGGTCGAGGAACTCCCACATCCGGTCGCCGCGCAGGGTCACGTGGGTGCCGATCGGCATGCCCTCGCGGAGCTTGAACTGGGCGATCGACTTGCGCGCCTTGGTCACCGCCGGCTTCTGGCCGGTGATCACGGTCAGGTCGCGGATCGCGCCCTCGATCAGCTTCGAGTCGCGGGCCGCCTCGCCGACGCCCATGTTGACCACGATCTTGGTCAGGCCGGGCACCTGCATGACGTTCTTGATGTCGAACTCCGACTGCAGCGCCGGGAGGATCTCCTCGCGGTAGCGCGTCTTCAGCCGGGGCGTCACCTTCGCCGACACCTCGGGTGCCTCGGGAGTGGTGGTCTCGCTCATCAGATTTCCTTGCCGGTCTTGCGTGAGATGCGGACGCTTCGCGTCGCCTGGTACGTCGAGCCGTCGGGGCGGCGCTTGGTGACCTCGTCGCGGCGGAAGCCGATCCGGGTCACGCCGTCACCCTCGACGAGCATCACGTTGGACACGTGGATCGGCGCCTCGGTGGTGATGATGCCGCCGGTGGTGCCGGACCGGCCGCCCTGGTTGACGACCTTCGTGTGCTTCTTGATCCGGTTGACGCCCTCGACGATCACGCGGGACTCCTCGCGGAGCACCTTGATGACCTTGCCCTCGGCGCCCTTGTCCTTGCCGGCGATCACCTTGACGGTGTCGCCCTTCTTGATGTTCACGGAAGCCTTAGCCATGTCAGAGCACCTCCGGTGCGAGCGAGATGATCTTCATGAACTTCTTCTCGCGCAGCTCGCGACCCACGGGGCCGAAGATGCGCGTGCCGCGCGGCTCGCCGTCGGACTTGAGGATCACCGCGGCGTTCTCGTCGAAGCGGATGTAGGACCCGTCGGCGCGACGGCGCTCCTTGACGGTGCGGACGATGACGGCCTTGACGACCTCGCCCTTCTTGACGCCGCCGCCCGGGATCGCGTCCTTGACGGTGGCGACGATGACGTCGCCGATGCCGGCGTAGCGCCGACCCGAGCCGCCGAGCACGCGGATGCAGAGGATCTGCTTCGCACCCGTGTTGTCGGCGACCTTGAGTCGCGACTCCTGCTGGATCATTGGTTTCTCCTAGTTGTCGTGCTGGTTCTCGCGCGCTCTGCCGGATTTCGTGGGGACCGGGAGCCTGGCCGAACTGGTTACTTGGCCTTCTCGAGGATCTCGACGACGCGCCAACGCTTGGTGGCCGACAGCGGACGGGTCTCCATCAGGAGCACCCGGTCACCGATGCCGCACGCGTTCTGCTCGTCGTGAGCCTTGAGGCGAGCGGTCCGACGCATGACCTTGCCGTAGAGCGCGTGCTTGACGCGGTCCTCGACGGTCACGACGACGGTCTTGTCCATCTTGTCGCTCACGACCAGGCCCTCGCGGGTCTTGCGCGCGTTCCGCTCGATGGCGGTCTCTTGCTCGCTCATGCGTCCTCTTCCGTGCTGGAGCCCGGCGCGGTCCGGATGCCGAGCTCGCGCTCACGCACCACGGTGTAGATCCGGGCGATGTCCTTCTTGACCGTGTGGAGCCGGCCGTGGCTCTCCAGCTGGCCGGTGGCCGCCTGGAAGCGGAGGTTGAAGAGCTCCTCCTTGGCCTCGCGCAGCTTCGACGCGAGGTCGATGTCGTTGAGGTCGTCGAGCTCGTGCGCCTTGACACCCTGAGCCATCAGAATTCACCCGCCTCTCGCGAGATGAACCGGCACTTCATCGGAAGCTTGTGCATCGCGCGGCGCATGGCCTCGCGGGCAGTGACCTCGTCGACACCGGAGAGTTCGAACATGACGCGGCCGGGCTTGACGTTGGCGATCCACCACTCGGGCGAACCCTTACCGGAACCCATCCGGGTCTCGGCCGGCTTCTTGGTCAGCGGGCGGTCGGGGTAGATGTTGATCCACACCTTGCCGCCTCGCTTGATGTGCCGGGTCATGGCGATACGAGCGGACTCGATCTGCCGGTTGGTCACGTAGTGACCTTCGACCGCCTGGATCCCGAACTCACCGAAGGCGAGACGGGTACCGCCCTTGGCCATGCCACGCCGCCTGGGGTGGTGCTGCTTGCGGTGCTTGACGCGTCGGGGCATCAACATGCCTCAGCCCTCCGTTCCGGGCTCGGTGGCGGGAGCGACGGGAGCAGCGGCTGCCTCGGCGGGCGCGGCGGCCGGCGCGGCGGCCGGAGCCTCGCGGTCCGAACGGGCCGGACGGTCGCCTCGGGTGCCGCGGCTCGGACGCTCGCCACCACGGTTGGGACGGCTGCCGCCGCGGCCGGGAACACCGGCGCGGGCAGCGGCCTGGGCCTGGCGCTCGGCACGGGTGCCGGCGACCTCGCCCTTGTAGATCCAGACCTTCACGCCGATCCGGCCGAAGGTCGTGCGGGCCTCGTAGAAGCCGTAGTCGATGTCCGCGCGCAGCGTGTGCAGCGGGACCCGGCCCTCGCGGTAGAACTCGGTGCGCGACATCTCGGCGCCGTTGAGGCGGCCGGAGCACTGGATCCGGATGCCCTTGGCACCGGAGCGCATCGAGGTCTGCATGGCCTTGCGCATCGCCCGGCGGAACTGCACGCGGCCGGACAGCTGCTCGGCCACGCCCTGGGCGACCAGCTGAGCGTCGACCTCGGGGTTCTTCACCTCGAGGATGTTCAGCTGGACCTGCTTGCCGGTGAGCTTCTCGAGCTCACCACGGATCCGGTCGGCCTCCGCGCCGCGGCGGCCGATCACGATGCCGGGACGGGCCGTGTGGATGTCCACGCGGACCCGGTCGCGGGTGCGCTCGATCTCGACCTTGGAGATGCCGGCCCGCTCCATGCCCTTGGAGAGCAGCTTGCGGATGGCGACGTCCTCGCCGACGTACGACTTGTACAGCTTGTCGGCGTACCAACGGGACTTGTGGTCCGTGGAGATACCGAGGCGGAAGCCGTTCGGGTTGATCTTCTGGCCCATCAGGCGTTCCTTCCGTTCTTCTTCTTCGCAGCGGCCACGTCGGCGGGCTGAACCACCAGGGTGATGTGGCTGGTGCGCTTGAGGATGCGGGTGGCCCGGCCCTGGGCCCGGGGGCGCCAGCGCTTCATCGTCGGGCCCTCGTCGACCTGGGCCACCGAGATGACCAGGTCGTTGGTGTCGAGGCCCTCGGTGGTCTCGGCGTTGGCGATCGCGCTCTCCAGGACCTTGTAGACGGTCTCGGAGGCGGCCTGCGGTGCGAACTGGAGGATCGCCAGCGCCTCGTCGGTGGGCATTCCGCGAACCATGTCGACGACCCGGCGGGCCTTCATCGGCGTGATCCGCTGGTAGCGGGCGCTCGCGAAGGCTCCCGGCTGGTCGCCGAGCAGGGACTCGCGGCGGGCGCTCGTGCGCCTGCGCTCAGTGGTGGACATCAGCGACGACGCCCCTTCCGGTCGTCCTTCACGTGGCCGCGGTAGGTGCGCGTGGGCGCGAACTCACCGAGCTTGTGGCCGACCATCGCGTCGGTCACGAAGACCGGGACGTGCTTGCGACCGTCGTGTACGGCGATCGTGTGGCCGATCATGTCGGGCACGATCATCGAGCGGCGCGACCACGTCTTGATGACGTTGTGGCTGCCCTTCGCGTTCTCCGCGTCCACCTTCTTCTGCAGGTGGTCGTCGACGAAGGGGCCCTTCTTCAGACTGCGAGGCATATCAGTTACTTCCTACCCTTGCCGGACTTGCGGCGACGGATGATCTGGCTGTCGCTGGCCTTGCGCTTGCGCGTGCGGCCCTCGGGCTTGCCCCACGGCGACACCGGGTGGCGACCACCGGAGGTCTTGCCCTCGCCACCACCGTGCGGGTGGTCGACGGGGTTCATGACGACACCGCGGACGGTCGGGCGCTTGCCCTTCCACCGCATCCGGCCGGCCTTGCCCCAGTTGATGTTGGACTGCTCGGCGTTGCCGACCTCGCCCACCGTCGCGCGGCAGCGAACGTCGACGAACCGCATCTCGCCCGAGGGCATCCGCAGCGTGGCGCGGGAACCCTCGCGGGCGACCAGCTGGGCGCTGTTGCCGGCGGAGCGGGCGATCTTGGCCCCGCCGCCGGGACGCAGCTCCACGCAGTGGATGGTCGTACCGACCGGGATGTTGCGCAGCGGCAGGTTGTTGCCGACCTTGATGTCGGAACCGACGCCCGACTCGAGCGTCATGCCCTGCACGAGGTCCTTCGGCGCGATGATGTAGCGCTTCTCGCCGTCGGCGAAGTGCAGGAGCGCGATCCGAGCCGTGCGGTTCGGGTCGTACTCGATGTGCGCGACCTTGGCCGGCACGCCGTCCTTGTCGTAGCGACGGAAGTCGATGATCCGGTAGGCCCGCTTGTGGCCGCCACCCTGGTGCCGGGTGGTGATCCGACCCTGGTTGTTGCGGCCGCCCTTCTTGGGCAGCGGGCGCGTCAGCGACTTCTCCGGCGTGGTCCGGGTGATCTCGACGAAGTCGGCGACCGACGAGCCTCGACGGCCCGGGGTAGTCGGCTTGTACTTGCGGATTGCCATGTCTCAGTTCCTCAACTCAGGCCCGGTCAGGAGACCGGACCTCCGAAGATGTCGATGCGGTGACCCTCGGCCAGGCTGACGATGGCGCGCTTGGTGTCCTTGCGCTTGCCAATGCCGCTGCGGGTACGACGGGTCTTGCCCTTGCGGTTCAGCGTGTTGACCGAGGTCACCTTGACGTTGAACACCCGCTCGACCGCGATCTTGATCTCGGTCTTGTTGGCGTCCGGGCGGACCAGGAAGGTGTACTTGTTGGCGTCGAGGAGGCCGTAGCTCTTCTCGGACACGACCGGCGCGATCAGGATGTCGCGGTCGTCCTTGTGCAGGGTGCTCACTTGTCGCCCTCCTTGGTGAAGCCGGCGGCCTCGGCGTCCTCGACGGACTTGAACCAGAAGCTGGCGGCCGTGACGTCGTAGCCCTCGTCCTCGGGCTCGCGGTAGGTGCCCGCGGCCTGGTCGGCCATGACCTCGTAGCCCTTCGGGGCCCGGGCGCTCTTCAGCGGTGCCTTGGCACCCTTCGGCAGCGCCGGCGCCTCGTCGGCGGTCTCGGCCTTGGGCTCAGCCTTCGCCTTGGGCTCAGCCTTCGCCTTGGGCTCAGCAGCCTTCTTGGGCTCAGCCTTCTTGGTCTCGGTCTCGGCCTTGGACTCGGTCTTGGTCTCGGCCTTGGCCGACACCTCGCCGCCGTGGCTGCCGACGAACTCGTCGTAGGCACCCTTGGTGAAGACCAGGTCCTCGGAGGCGAGCACGTCGTAGGTGTTGAGCTGGTCGACGGCCACGATGTGCACCTCGGCCGCGTTGCGCAGCGAGAGCCAGGTGGTGGCGTCGGTGCGCTCGAGCACCACGAGGAACCGACCGCGGTCGGAGATCCCCGCCAGCGTCGCGAGTGCGGCCTTGGTGGAGGGCTTGTCGCCCTGAACCAGTCCGTCGACCACGTGGATCCGGTCGTTGCGGGCCCGGTCGGAGAGGGCACCGCGCAGCGCGGCGGCCTTCATCTTCTTCGGGGTGCGCTGGTCGTAGTTGCGCGGCTGCGGGCCGTGTACGACGCCGCCGCCCGCGAACTGCGGGGACCGGATCGAGCCCTGGCGAGCCCGGCCGGTGCCCTTCTGCTTGTAGGGCTTGCGGCCACCGCCGCGAACCTCTCCGCGGGTCTTGGTGGAGTGCGTGCCCTGACGCGCGGCCGCCTGCTGAGCGACGACGACCTGGTGGATCAACGGGATGTTGACCTGGACGTCGAAGATGTCGGCGGGCAGCGCGACCTTCACGGTCTTGGTAGCCATCTGGATCAGGCCTCCTGGCTCTTCGCAGCGGTGCGGAGCACGATCAGGCCGCCCTTGGGCCCGGGCACGGCGCCCTTGACCAGGATCAGGCCCTTCTCGGCGTCGACCGCGTGCACGGTGAGGTTCTGGGTGGTGACGGTGTCGCTGCCCATCCGGCCGGCCATCCGGACGCCCTTGAACACGCGACCGGGGGTCGCGCAGGCGCCGATCGAGCCCGGCTTGCGGTGGTTGCGGTGCGCACCGTGGGACGCGCCCACGCCGTGGAATCCGTGCCGCTTCATCACACCGGCGAAGCCCTTGCCCTTGCTCGTGCCGGTCACGTCGATGACCTGGCCGGGCTGGAAGGTGTCGACACCGAGCTCCTGGCCGACGGTGTACTCGGACGCGTCGGCGGTGCGGATCTCGACCACGTGCTTGCGCGGGGTGGTGCCGGCCTTCTCGAAGTGGCCGGCCTGCGGCTTGGTGACCTTGCGGCCGTCGATCTCGCCGAACCCGACCTGGATGGCGTTGTAGCCGTCGGTCTCGGGCTGGCGGACCTGGGTGACCACGTTGGTGGCGGCCGCGATGACGGTCACCGGCACGATTCGGTTGTTCTCGTCCCACAGCTGGGTCATGCCGAGCTTGGTGCCCAGCAGACCCTTCACGTTGCGTTCAAAGGTTCCAGTCATGTCAGTCGACCTCAGAGCTTGATCTCGATGTCGACGCCCGCCGGCAGGTCGAGGCGCATGAGCGAGTCGACGGTCTTGGGCGTGGGGTCGATGATGTCGATGAGTCGCTTGTGCGTGCGCATCTCGAAGTGCTCGCGCGAGTCCTTGTACTTGTGGGGCGAGCGGATGACGCAGTACACGTTCTTCTCGGTCGGCAGCGGCACCGGGCCGGCGACCTTGGCACCCGTGCGGGTGACCGTGTCCACGATCTTGCGCGCCGAGGTGTCGATCACCTCGTGGTCATAGGCCTTGAGCCTGATGCGGATCTTCTGTCCCGCCATAGGTCTCTCTCGTCCTTCTTCTTCCGCTGCTCTGTTCCGGTGACGTCCTCGGGCTTGAGTCGGTCCCGCCCTGCTGCTCCGCCGCACTCGATCCGCCGACCCCCGCGGTCGGGCGTGTCGCGATGACTTCTCGCGCGTGATCACGCACCGATCTCTCGGGTTCCTGCATCTGTGTTGTGTGGCGCCCGACGGTTCGTCGAGCTGATCGGGTCTCCTGGATCGGTGCGACCGCACGCAGGCCACCGATCACTCTTGGCGCCCTTGGAACAGGAACGCCGGGAGACGCGATTCAGTAGTCAAGATGTGCCGCACCCCGGCAACCCAGCCGGAGCAACCTGGATATCTTGACAGAGACCCGGCGGCAGCGCCAAATCGAACTGGCCCCGCCGGGATAGTCCGCCTCGCCAGGCACCCCTTCACGACCCTCAAGGGGTGCCGTACGAGGCGGACTATCGCGAAATGGCGCTCTGACATACCCTCGGGGTGTGGAAAACGAGAACACGTTCTACTTTTCCGGGCACGCCGGAGAGGACGCGCCCATGCGGGTGGTCGTGTGGGGCACCGGCAACATGGGCCGGGCTGCGATCCGGTCGGTGGTGGCGCACCCGGACCTGGAGCTCGCCGGGGTGATCGTGTCCTCCGCTGCGAAGGACGGCCGCGACGCCGGAGAGCTCGCCGACCTCGGCCGCACCCTCGGGATCGCGGCCACTCTGGACGCCGCCACGGCCCTGGCCGCGCTCGACGGGGCCGGCGCGGTCGCGTACATGGCCTCCGGCGAGCTGCGCCCGGACGAGGCGTGAAGGACATCGCCGAGGCGCTGCGCGGCGGAGCCGTCGTGGTGACCCCTGCGGTCTACGCGCTGTACGACCACCGCAGCGCGCCGGACGACGTACGACGCCCGGTGGAGGACGCGTGCCGCGAGGGCGGCGCCGCGCTGTTCGTGAGCGGGATCGACCCCGGCTGGGGCAACGACCTGCTGCCGGTGCTGGTGAGCGGCTTCGCGGGCACCATCGACCAGGTGCGCTGCCAGGAGATCTTCGACTACTCGACCTACGACGCCGAGGATTCGGTGCGGATGATCGTCGGCATGGGCGAGCCGATGGACTACGAGCCGCCGATGGTCGCGCCCGGCATCCCCAGCATGGTGTGGGGCGGGCAGGTTCGGATGATCGCCCGAGCGCTCGGCGTCGAGCTCGACGAGCTCCGCGAGACCGTCGACCGGCGCCCGCTCGAGGCCGACGTCACCAACGCCCTCGGCGACTTCGCGGCCGGCTCCCAGGGCGCACTGCGGTTCGAGGTGCAGGGCATCGTGGCCGGCGAGCCGCGCATCGTCGTCGAGCACGTCACCCGGATCGCCGGCGACTGCGCGCCCGACTGGCCGATGCCGCCCGACGGCGGCGACGGCGCGCACCGCGTGATCATCGAGGGCCGCCCCCGGATCGAGGTAGCCGTCGAGGCCACCGACGAGGGCGGCAACCGGGCCGCCGGAGGCAACGCGACCGCCGCCAACCGCCTCGTCAACGCCATCCCGTGGCTGCGCACCGCCGAGCCCGGGCTGTACGACGGGCTGCAGGTGCCCGTCTCCCCCGCCACCGGACGACTCGTGCCGTGAGTCGGAGATCGTTGCGCGCTTCGCGCGCCCATTGCACGCACCTGGCTGCGTTGGCGTCGCTAGACGTGCGCCCAGCATGCCTGCGCTCCGCCGCCTTGCCATGCACACACCCTGAACACGCCAAACACATAACGACCTCCAACTCACGACACGGCACCACCGAGAGGAACCCGACGTGATCATCGACGTACCCGAGGGCAAGGACCCGATCGTCTACGTGTGGGGGGAGATGGTGGCCGGGATCGGCCCGGCCGCGGCAACGTTCGCGACCAGCGTCTACTCCGACAGCACGCTCGGCCTGCGCGAGTTCGAGGCGGCCCGCCTGCGCGTCGCCCAGATCAACGGCTGCCTGTTCTGCCAGGACTGGCGCACCGAGCGCGGCGGCGAGAAGGTCGAGGACACCTTCGACCAGGCCGTCACGGAGTGGCGCACCACCGACGCCTTCGACGACCGCACCCGGCTCGCGGCGGAGTACGCCGAGCGGTACTGCCTCGACCACCACGGCCTCGACGACGAGTTCTGGGGCCGGATGAAGGCGTCGTACAGCGACCGCGAGATCGTCGAGCTGTCGATGTGCCTGGGTTCGTGGATCGGCTTCGGGCGGCTCAACCGAGTGCTCGGTCTGGACGCTGCGTGCGTCCTCCCGAGCCACCTTTCCAAGAGCTGACGGCAGCCTGTCCGGAGGGCGGTTTTGGCTGCCCGCCCCCGTGACAGGATGCAGGCATGACGGACTACCCGCCGCCTGGCGCTCCGCCACCGGCTCCGTCAGCCGCTCCCCCGGGTTCACCGCCCCCGTCGCGATGGGGCGTGGCACCGCCGCCGCCCCCCGGGTGGCGGCCCGCTCCGGGCATGCTGGGCGCCGCCCACAAGCCCGGCGCGATCCCGCTGCGCCCGCTCACGCTCGGCGAGATGTACGACGGCGCGTTCCGGATCATCCGGTTCAACCCCAAGGCCACCGTCGGGTCGGCGGTGCTGGTCGCCGCCATCACCATGATGATCCCGGTGGTCATCACCGCGATCCTGACCTGGACGATCGGCGCCACCTTCGACGCGACCGGCGAGGACGCCACGACCGAGGACCTCGCCGGCCAGCTCGGAGCCTTCAGCGCGCTGGGCCTCGGCGCAGTCCTGCAGGTGTTCGGCCTGCTGTTCGTCACCGGGATGATCGTGCACGTCACCGCCGCGGCGGCGGTCGGCCGGAGGCTCAGCCTGGAGCAGGCCTGGGCCGCCACTCGCGGCAAGCGCTGGCGGCTCGTCGGGCTCTCCATGCTGCTCTGGGCCATGAGCATCGCCCTGATCGCGGCGTACGTCGTCGGCATCATCCTCGCCTTCACGCTCGTCGACACGCTGCCCGCCGCTCTGTTCACCGTCGGCTGGAGCTTCGCGTTCCTGGCCACCCTGTTCTGGTTCTGGATCCGGGTCTACTACCTGCCCGTGCCCGCGCTGATGCTCGAGCCGATCGGGGTGTTCGGCGCCCTCGGCCGCGGGTTCCGGCTCTCCCGCAAGCAGTTCTGGCGCATCTTCGGGATCGGGCTGCTGACCTACCTGATCGCCCAGATCGGCGGGTCGATGCTCGCCCTCCCGATCAACATCATCGGCCAGATCGTCACCCTCTCGATCGACCCTGACTACGCGCTGCTGGGGCTGGTGGTGCTCCAGGCGCTCAGCTCGGTCATCTCCGCCGCGTTCATCGCCCCGTTCAGCTCGGCGGTGAGCTCGCTGCAGTACATCGACCAGCGGATGCGCAAGGAGGCCTACGACGTAGAGCTGATGACGCAGGCCGGGCTCACGACCTCATGATCCTTCCCGACCCGCCGCTGGTCCCGAGTCCCGACGACGCCCGCTCGGCGCTCCGCCGGGAGCTGCTCAACCCCGACTACTACGAGGGCAACCTGATCCAGCGGCTGCTGACCTGGCTGCGCCGCACGATCGACAAAGGGGTCAATGCCGCGGTGGACCTGCCGCCGCTGCAGACGTTCGCGGCGATGGTGATCGCGGTGCTGCTGATCGGCACCCTGGTCTGGCTGGCCGGCCGGGCCCGGGCCAGCGCCCGGGCTCCCCGCGAGGGGCAGGCGGTGCTCACCGACGAGGTGATCAGCGCATCGGCCCTCCGGGCCCGGGCGGAGGCCGCGCTGGCCGAGGGGCGGCACGAGTCCGCCCTCGTGGACGCGTTCCGGGCCCTGGCGGCGCGGCAGGTCGAGCGCGGCCGGCTCGACGAGACCCCCGGCGCCACCGCGCACGAGGTGGCCGGCGTCCTCGCGATGGAGTACCCCGAGCGAGGCGATCGGGTCAACGCGGCCGCGTCGCGCTTCGACTCGGTGCTCTACGGCGACCGGCCGGCGACCCGGGAGCAGGCGCTCGACGTGCTCGCCCTCGACGACGACCTGGCCGTACGCCGATGAGCGCCAGCGACAGCTGGTGGCGCCGACACCGCACCACGCTGCTCATCGTCGGCGCGCTGGTGCTCGCCGTGGTGGTGGTGATCTGGTCGACCGACGGTGGCCAGGAGAACGATGCCCGCTTCGACCCCAACAACCCCGGCCCCGACGGCGCGCAGGCGGTGGCCCGGGTGCTGGAGGACGAAGGCGTCGACGTACACGTGACTCGCTCCGCGGCCGCCTTCGATGACCAGGACATCACCGCGGACACGACGGTGGTGGTCACCTCGACCGAGCAGCTCGGCAAGAGCACCTACGACCGGCTGCTCACGCGAGGCCCAGGGCGCCCGGCTGATCTTCATCGAGCCGAGCTCGTTCGTGACCAGCGAGCTCGGGCTGAACGAGTACCCCGAGACCCACGGCCTCGGCCAGGGCCGGGACGCCAACTGCGACGATCCGCTGTTCGACGGCCTCGACATCGAGGTCGACCAGGCGATCGCCTACCCGGGCGACGGCTGCTTCGTCGACAGCGGCGCCGCCGTGCTGGCCGAGCGCAGCGGCATCGTGATGTTCGGCGCCGGCGAGGCGCTGACCAACGACCAGGTGCTGCGCGCCGACAACGCCGCCGTGGCGCTCCGGCTGCTCGGCCAGAAGGACGACCTGGTCTGGTACGTCCCCACGTTCGAGGACCTGGCCGGGGCCGACGAGGTCGGCCTCGGGCCCCTGCTCCCCCGCTTCCTCGAGCCGGGCGTGTGGCTGGTGCTCATCGCCGCTGGGTTCCTCGTGATCTGGCGGGCCCGACGGCTCGGCCGGCTGGCCACCGAGCCGCTCCCGGTGGTGGTCAAGGCGATCGAGACCACGCGCAGCCGCGGCCGGCTCTACCGCCGGGCCGGCGACCGCGGCCATGCCGCATCGGCGCTGCGCTCGGCCGCGCGGCGCCGGGCCGCCGTACGACTACGGTTGGGCGCCGGACACTCCGAGGCCGAGCTGATCCGCGACGTCGCCCGGCACACGGGCCGCCCCGAGGCGGAGGTGGCCGCGCTCGTCGGCTCCGAGGCACCGCACCCCGCGCACGACCACGACCTGATCCGCCTGGCCAGTGACCTGGCCGGGCTCGACAGAGAGGTACGCAGCCAATGACCGAGACACCCCACGACGCGCGCGAGCGACTGGTCGCCGTACGCCACGAGGTGGCCAAGGCCGTGGTCGGCCAGGACGCCGCGGTGTCCGGGCTGCTCGTCGCGCTGCTGTGCGGCGGGCACGTGCTGATGGAGGGCGTGCCCGGTACGGCGAAGACGCTCCTCGTGCGCACCCTGTCGGCGTCGCTGTCGGTGAGCACCCGGCGGGTGCAGTTCACGCCGGACCTGATGCCCGGCGACATCACCGGCTCGATGGTGATCGACAGCCGGCAGGGCGAGCTCAGCTTCCGCGAGGGGCCGGTCTTCACCAACCTGCTGCTTGCCGACGAGATCAACCGGACGCCTCCCAAGACCCAGTCGGCGCTGCTCGAGGCGATGGAGGAGGGCCAGGTCTCGGTCGACGGGGTCACCCACCAGCTGCCGCGGCCGTTCCTGGTCGCGGCCACGCAGAACCCGGTCGAGTACGAAGGCACCTACCCGCTGCCCGAGGCGCAGCTGGACCGGTTCCTGCTCAAGGTGGTGCTGCCGATCCCCGAGCGGCCCGACGAGCTGGAGATCCTCACCCGGCACGCCGCCGGGTTCGACCCGCGCGACGTGGCCGGTGCCGGGGTCACCGCGGTGGCGTCCGGCGACGACATCGCCGCCGGCCAGGCCGCGGTGAAGACCGTGCAGGTCTCCCCCGAGGTCGCCGGCTACATCGTCGACGTCGCCCGCGCGACCCGCGAGTCGCCTTCGCTCTCACTCGGGGTCAGCCCGCGTGGTTCGACCGCGCTGCTGCGCTCGGCCCGGGCCTGGGCCTGGCTGCAGGGTCGCGACTTCGTGACCCCCGACGACGTGAAGTCGCTGGCGCACGCGACCCTCGTGCACCGGCTCGGGCTGCGCCCCGAGGCCGAGCTCGAGGGGGTCGACGTGTCGCAGGTGCTCTCCTCTGCCCTCGGTTCGGTCCCGGTGCCGCGGTGATGGCCGGCTGATGGCGATCTCCGGCCGGGTGCCGCTGCTCCTCGTCCTGGGCCTGGTCCCGGTGGTGCTGCGACCCGTGATGAGCACGATGTGGCTGTGGCTGCTGCTGGTCGTGCTGCTCACCCTGGCCGACTGGTTGCTCGCTCCTCCGGTGGCCGCGCTGTCCTTCGACCGGCGCCCGGTCGGCTCGGTGCGGTTGGGCTACCCGACCGACACGCTGGTCGTCGCGAGCAACGTCTCCGGCCGCCGCGTGCGCGCGCTGGTTCGGGACGCCTGGCAGCCCTCGGCTGGAGCCACCGACAACCGCCATCGCGTGCGACTCAGCCCCGGCGACCGCGCTCCGCTGCGGACGCCGCTGCAGCCCTATCGGCGCGGGGACCTCAGGGCCGTGGGCCTGACCGTGCGCTCGCGCGGCCCCCTCGGGCTGGCCGCCAAGCAGCGCACGCTCGACGTGCCCGGCTCGGTGCGGTCGCTGCCGCCGTTCGAGTCCCGCAAGCACCTGCCGTCCCGGCTGGCCCGGCTGCGGGAGCTCGACGGGCGGGCCGCGATCCGGGTTCGGGGTCAGGGCACCGAGTTCGACTCCCTGCGCGAGTACGTCCGCGGCGACGACGTCCGCTCGATCGACTGGCGGGCCACCGCGCGCATGAGCAACGTCGTGGTGCGCACCTGGCAGCCCGAGCGCGACCGCCGGGTGGTGCTGGTGCTGGACACCTCCCGCACCTCGGCTGGCCGGGTCGAGGACGTCCCGCGCCTCGACTCGGCCATGGACGCGGCGCTGCTGCTCGCCGCGCTCGCGGCCCGGGCCGGCGACCGGATCGACTTCGTCGCCGGCGACCGCCGGGTGCGAGCCCGGCTCCGCTCGGCCGGCGC
>CAWCRX010000002.1:0-53724 GCA_963798055.1 uncultured Actinomycetota bacterium | reverse complement strand
GCGGTGGGCGCGGGGGCAGGCTCGGGATCGGTGTCTGCGCCGCCTCCGAGCATGGTGGAGCCGGCGGCAACGGCCGCCACCACGGCCACCGCCGCGACGCCGCCCGCCGCGGCGCGACGGTGGGTACGACGCCGGCCGCGGCGGGCGAGTACGTCGCCGAAGGGCGGCGCCGAGTCGGGCGTGGCCCGGTCGACGAGGTCCTCGAGGGAGGGGTCGTGGTCGTTCATGGCGTGCTCCGTTCCGGCTCGATGTCCTCGGCCACCAGCGGGGCGAGGGCGGTCCGCGCTCGCGAGAGCCGGGACTTCACCGTCCCCACCGGCACCCGCAGGATCGTGGCCACCTCGTCGACCGGCAGGTCGTGGACGTGGTGGAGGAGCACGGCCGCGCGATAGGTCACCGGAAGGGTGGCCAACGCCGCGGCCAGGTCGACCCGGCTGTCGGCCGAGTCTGAGGTCACCGTGGTGCGGGCGCCGGCGGACAGCTTCAACAGCCCTCCCGACGCGACCCGGCGACGCCGATACCTCGAGATCAGCATCCGCACCGCGACGGTGCGCAGCCAGCCCTCGACGTCGTCGTAGTCCCGCACCCGTGGCCACTTCTCGAGCAGCTTCACGAATGCGTCCTGGGTAATCTCCTCGGCATCGGCCGCCGACCCGCCCATCACCGTGAGCAGACCGATCAGCCGACGGGACGACGCCGCGTAGACCGCGGCGACCTCGTGCTCCATGCCAGTAACACGCCGCGGCGTCTGGTTCGGTTCCCCGCTACCGTCAGCCACGTGCCCAGCATCGCCGTTCCCCGCTCCCGGTGGGACCGATGGATCGAGAACTTCACGGCCAGGCACGGCGACACGGCGTACACGGTCGAGGGCGGGGCGCTGACCGGCCGCGCCGAGGACGGCTCGTCGTTCGCCGCGTTGCTGCCTCTGGACATCGGCTATCACGGCCCGGCCGACCCCCGGGCGTTCGCCGACAGTCTGGAGCTGCCTGCTCGTTGGGGGGTGCTGCTGGTGCGCAAGGGCGGGTTCGCGATGGCACGGCTGTCGGGGGACCAGGTGGCGGAGTCCAAGGTCGGGCAGCGACACGTTCAGGGTCGGACCAAGGCGGGTGGGCAGTCCCAGCAGCGGTTCGCCCGGCGGCGGGACAACCAGGCCAGACAGGCCTACGAGGCGGCCGCCGAGCACGCCGCACGGATCCTGTCGGGAACCATGCCGGTGGTGACCGGTGGCGACCGCCCCGCGGTCGAGGCCGTGCTGACCGACCCTCGGCTGGCTGGGCTTCGGGTGGTCGGGCCCTGGTTGCCGGTGCCGGAGCCGCGGCGGGCCACGATGGATGGTGCGATCGCTGATGCCTCATCGGTGCAGGTCGACGTCACGAACGCCTGAAGCGCGATTCCCACTCAACCATGAGCGAGACCATGTCGATGAGCGGGTGGTCGAGTCCGCCGACGGGCGGATCAGCTGGGGGCGGTTCACCGACCTGTCGCCGGTTCGACTCCTGTCACCGGCTCGGTCCTCCGCTGTCCTGCTTCTGGCCGGTCCGATGACGTCGGATGCCCGACCCTTCTACACCCTCGCACCGACGACCCGGAGCAACCCTCGTCGGGATCAGGGTTCCAGTGCCGGGCACTGCTGATGAGTCTTCGGCGGCACAACCGTGCTACCGACACCACCTCCGACCATCCTCATCTGCCGCGCAGCGCGTGCGCTGGCGCGCACGGATCTGCCGCCATCCCGGCTGCAACCTCGACCTCCGCTGATTTCGGCGGCTGATCAACTAGCGTCGACGCCATGTGGGAGCCCGAGCCGGGCTGGCATCCGCTTCCTGGCGGCACCGGCGCGTCCACCGTCGGCATCTGGCGGGCCGCCCAGGGGGGACGGCCGGTCGTGATCAAGCGGTTGGCCCTGCCGACCGCGGAGGACCCGGCCGAGCTCAACGACCCCGGCCACGCGTCGTACTGGCGACGGGAGGCCGACGTGCTGACCTCCGGGCTGGTGGCGGCGACGCCGGGGCTGCGGGCGGTGGCGGCGGCTGTCGACGAGGACGCGCACGGCATCACGATCACCCGGGAGTGGATCGAGGACGCGGCGCTCACCGGACTGTTCGTCGCGATGGCGCTGGGCAGGTTCGCGGGCGGCGACCTGCATCGACCGAAGTTCCTGTCGCGACACCAGCTCCGGGACCGGATGGCACGGGTCGAGCGACGTGGGGGATGGCCGACCCTGGCCCGGACCACGGTCGCCGACGTCGCCGACCACCTCTGGGAGCGACGGGGGACCATGCTCGACCTGGTGGATGCGCTGCCGCAGGTTCCGCAGCACGGCGACCCGACGGCGACCAACCTTCCGGGGCGCGACGGTGACGACGTGCTGGCCATCGACTGGGGCACGCTCGGCACCGGCCCGGTGGGCGCCGACGTCGGCTACTACTCGCTGGCCTCTCGGGAGTCCTTCGAGCCGCTTCTCGACGCCTACCTGATGGGGCTGCCGGATGGGATCGCCTCGCCCGACGACGTACTCCTCGGGGCGCGGGTGACCGCGGTTTATACGGCGCTCAACCGCGCGGAGTGGGCGCTGGCGCGGGTCGCCGGTGGGGAGGGGGCGCTGGCCGGCAAGTACCGCCACCCCTCCGTCGCGCCGCACCTGCGCGCGCTGCAGCGGCAGTTCCCGCAGATCGAGGCGCTCCTCGGCCGATGAGCGCTCAGTCGAGGCGGACGCCGGCCATGGCGCGCTCCGCCGCGGCCTCCGCCTCGCGCATCATCCGGTGGATGAGCTCGGCGGCCGGCGCGATGTCGTGGACCAGACCTGCGGACTGTCCCGTGAACGGCAGCATGTCGTGGCCACCACCCTTGCGAAGGGCCTCGACCAGTCGGGTGCCCTCGATCTCCGGGTCGACGGCCTCGGGCGCCGTCTCCAGAGCGTCGGTAAGTGGCGTCCTCAGGGAACGCGGCGCGAACGCCGGTCCGAGCTGAGGCAACGTGAAGGGTGGCATCACCCTTCCGGCGTGCGCCACCTTGACCGCGTCGAGCGTGGCTGCGTCCACGATCCGCTGCTTCCAGACTTCAGCGACCGACATCTCCGGCGTGGCCAGGAACCGGGTGCCCATGCTCACTCCCTGTGCGCCAAGTGCGAACGCGGCCGCTATTCCCCGGCCGTCGGCAATCCCGCCGGCAGCGACGACAGGCACATCACCTGCCAGGTCGACCACCGTTGGTACCAACGCCAGGGTGCCGACCCAGCCGGCATTGCCGCCCGCCTCCCCGCCCTGGGCGATCAGGATGTCCGCACCTGCCTCGAGAGCGGCCGTCGTCGT
Source organism: uncultured Actinomycetota bacterium (assembly GCA_963798055.1). GTDB lineage: Bacteria > Actinomycetota > Actinomycetes > Propionibacteriales > Nocardioidaceae > Nocardioides. The sequence continues at coordinate 50,413 of CAWCRX010000002.1, read as the reverse complement.
GGCTTCGTCGCCCACCGTCTGGATCCAGGTGATGCCGTGGTCGTGGGCTTGGCGGATCCGCTCCCCGGGAATACCCATGTGAAACGAGATCGCTGCCGGTGTCAGCTCCAGCGTCGCCTCGAACGCGTCCGGGTTGAACGGACGACCGGTGTGGTTGACGGCGAACGGTCGATCGGTCAGCTCCTGTAGCCGGCGCCACTGCCCGCGCAGCTCCTCGGGGGAACGGATGGCCGTCCCAAGGCTGCCGAGGGCGCCGGCCGAGCACACGGCAGCGGCCAGGTCGACCTGGTCCCAGGGGCCGAAAGGTGCCAGCACGATGGGAATATCGATGTCGAGAAGGCGGCACAAGTTTGACTTCATGACTCACACCTGTGGCACCGCGAACGTGTCGCAGGCCTGCAGGTCGCCGGTCTGGTAGCCGGTCGCGAACCACTTCTTCCGCATCTCCGCGGATCCGTGCGTCCAGGTCTCTTCGGTGACCTGCCCCTGGGTCTTCTCCTGGATCCGGTCGTCGCCCACGGCCTCCGCGGCCGCCAGGGCCAGGTCGATGTCCTCTTCGGTCAGGTCCGTGATCAGCACCTCGCCCTGCGCGTCCTCGGTGCCCGTGGCGTGGTTGGCCCACATGCCCGCATAGCAGTCCGCCTGCAGCTCGAGTCGTACGGCGTCGGACTGCGGGCCCTGCTGGGTACGCACCTGGCCGAAGAAGCCGAGCAGGTTGGAGATGTGGTGACCGTACTCGTGGGCCAGCACGTAGAACTCCACGAAGCCGCCCTTCGGGCCGCCGAGCTGCCGCTCGAGCACCTCTGCGAAGAAGTCGGTGTCCAGGTAGATGGACTCGTCGGCGGGGCAGTAGAACGGGCCTACGTCCGAGCTTGCCGCGCCGCATTGCGTGTCGATGCCGCCGGTGAAAGTGACCAGCGCCCCCTCGGGGCGGAACTTGCCGCCCAGCTCGCTCTCCCAGTAGTCGGTCAGCGAGTTCTCCACCGCGACCCTGGCGCAGTCCTGACTCTCGTTGGCGTCCTGTCCCGTCTCGCAGTTGTCGTACCGACCGGTGTCCGCGCTGTCGCTCAGCCGAGACTGGTTGTAGCCGCTCGCTCCGGCGCCGCCGGTCCCGTCGTCGCCTCCGATGAGCTGGTTGACGATCACGATCAGCACCACGATCAGGATGCCGCCGATGCCGCCGCCGGCCGCGCCGCCGGGAATCGGGATCCGCCGACTGCTGCCACCCGGGAACCCGCTGCCTGAGCCCCGACCGGCGTCCTTGACGCGTCCGCGGTCGAGGCGGGCCTTGGGATTGAACTTCATCGCGACGTCCCTGTCTGTGGGTCCGGGGCGACGCCGGTCGGCCGCACCCGGCTCCATAGACTATTCACCACGATGATCACCGCCCACCACCTCGAGGTCCGGGCCGGGGCACGACTGCTCATGGAGAACGTCAGCTTCCGCGTAGGTGCGGGCGACAAGGTGGGTCTGGTCGGTCGCAACGGCGCGGGCAAGACCACGCTGACCAAGATCCTGGCCGGCGAGGCGCTGCCTGCCTCCGGGACGGTGCAGGCGACCGGTGCGGTGGGCTACCTGCCGCAGGACCCGCGGTCGGGCGACCCGGAGCAGCTGGCCCGGGAGCGGATCCTGTCCGCGCGCGGGCTCGATGACGCCGTACGACGACTGCGCGAGGCCGAGATCGAGATGGGCAGCGACGAGCCCAACGTGCGGGAGCGCGCGATGCGCCGCTACACCCGCGCCGACGCGGACCTGCACGCAGGCGGTGGGTACGCCGCCGAGTCGGAGGCCGCGCAGATGGCGCACAGCCTCGGCATCGAGGATCGCGTGCTCGGGCAGCCGCTGAAGACCCTCTCGGGCGGGCAGCGTCGGCGGGTCGAGCTGGCCCGGATCCTGTTCTCCGGGGCCGACAGCCTGCTGCTCGACGAGCCGACCAACCACCTCGACGCCGACTCGATCGTGTGGCTGCGCGACTTCCTGAAGTCCCACCAGGGCGGCCTGGTCGTGATCAGCCACGACACCGCGCTCCTTGAGGCGACCGTCAACCGGGTGCTGCACCTGGACGCCAACCGAGCCGAGATCGACGTCTACAACATGGGCTGGTCGGCGTACCTCACCCAGCGGGAGACCGACGAGAAGCGGCGCAAGCGCGAGCGGATGAACGCCGAGAACAAGGCGAAGACGCTCACCGACCAGGCCAACCGGATGCGGGCGAAGGCCACCAAGGCCCAGGCTGCCCAGTCGATGCTGAAGCGCGCCGAGAAGCTGCTGGCGGGGCTCGAGGGGGAGCGCCGCCAGGACCGCGTGGCGCGGATCAAGTTCCCGGCCCCGGCTCCCGTGCGGCAAGACCCCGCTCACCGCCGCGGAGCTGTCGAAGTCCTACGGCTCGCTCGAGGTCTTCACCGACGTCGATCTCGCGATCGACCGGGGCTCGCGGGTCGTGGTGCTCGGCCTCAACGGCGCCGGCAAGACCACGCTGCTCCGGATCCTGGCCGGAGTGGACCGGGCGGACACCGGTGCGGTCACCCCGGGTCACGGCCTCAAGATCGGCTACTACGCCCAGGAGCACGAGACCCTCGACACCTCGCGCACGGTGCTGCAGAACCTGCACGCGGCGGCGCCGCAGCTCGCGGACACCGAGGCCCGGTCGGTGCTCGGCTCGTTCCTGTTCTCCGGCGACGACGCCGACAAGCCGGCGTCCGTCCTCTCCGGTGGCGAGAAGACCCGGCTGGCACTCGCGATCCTGGTGGTCTCCAGCGCGAACGTGCTGCTGCTCGACGAGCCCACCAACAACCTCGACCCGGCATCGCGCGAGGAGGTGCTGGCCGCGATCCGCAGCTACGAGGGCGCGATCGTGCTGGTCACCCACGACGAGGGCGCCGTGCATGCCTTGGAGCCGGACCGGGTGCTGATCCTCCCCGACGGCGTCGAGGACCTGTGGAACGCCGAGTACGCCGACCTGGTGGCGCTCGCGTAAGAGCGTCCGTGCCCGTCCCTAGACTTCTGCCATGACTCCACGAAGAGCTCGCCGCGGTCGGTCTGCGCCTGACCGTCGAGGGTGTGACGGCTACGGTCACCATCGACCGCCCCGACTCCCGCAACAGCCAGACGCCGGCCATGTGGCGGGCGCTGGCCGCGATCGGCGCTGACCTGTCCGACGAGGTCCGCGTGGTCGTCGTACGCGGAGAGGGTCCTGCCTTCTCGGCCGGCCTGGACCGGCGGATGCTCGACCCCGCCACGGCCGATGAGGAGACGGTGGCGGCGCTCCTGGCCATGGACGACGCGACGGCCAGCGCGACGATCGACGACTTCCAACGCGGCTTCACCTGGCTGCGCGACCCGCGGTTCGTCTCGATCGCCGCGGTGCAGGGCTACGCGATCGGCGCGGGCTTCCAGCTCGCCCTCTCGTGCGACATCCGGGTGGTCGCTGACGATGCCCAGTTCTGCATGAAGGAGTCGGCGCTGGGGCTGGTTCCGGACCTGACGGGAACAAAACCGCTCGTGGAGAGCGTTGGCTACGCCAGGGCACTAGAGATCTGCGCGACGGCACGGATGGTCGGAGCCGCCGAGGCCGTGGACATCGGGCTCGCGTTGGCCGCCGTACCCGCCGCGGAGCTCGACGGCACGGTCGCCGACCTGGTGGCCGCCCTCACCGCCGCTCTTCCGGGCGCGGTCCGCGAGACGAAGGCGCTCCTCCTGGGCGCGAACTCCCGAGAGCTCGACGAGCAGCGTCGGCTCGAGCGAGAGGCCCAGGTACGACGCTTCCGGGAGCTCGCTGCGTTAGCTACCTGAAAGGAGGCCGCTGATGTCCTCCATGCATCCCGCCGGCGCCGCTTGGCGCCACATCCGCTCCGACCGCAGCGTCGTAGACAACCGGATCGACCGCAAGACGATCCGCCGTGTGCTCGGCTTCGCGCGTCCCCACCGGGGACTCATCTCCGTCTTCCTGGCCCTGACCGTCATCGATGCCGCGATGGTCGTGGTGATCCCGCTGCTCGTGCAGCGCATCGTCGACGACGGCATCCTCGCCGGCGACCGCCAGATGGTGACCATGCTGGCGCTGGCGATGGCCGGCGTCTCCGTCCTCACGGCGATCCTCGCCGTGCTCGGTGGCTGGCTCTCCTCCCGGATCGGCGAGGGGCTGATCTTCGACCTCCGGACCCAGGTGTTCGGACACGTCCAGCGCCAGTCGCTGGCCTTCTTCACCCGCACCCAGACCGGCGCGCTGGTCTCTCGACTCAACAACGACGTGATCGGCGCCCAGCGGGCGTTCACCTCGACCCTGTCCAGCACCGTCTCCAACGGCATCGCCGTGCTGGTCGTGGGCGTCGCCATGTTCGCGCTCAGCTGGCAGATCACCCTGCTCTGCCTGGGCATGTTCCCGCTCCTCTACCTCGTCTCTCGCTGGGTCAGCTACCGACTGGCCGGACTCACCCGACGGCAGATGGACGGCAACGCCGACCTCGGCAACGTGATGACCGAGCGCTTCAACGTCGGCGGCGCCATGCTGCTCAAGCTGTTCGGTCGCCGGGGCGAGGAGGACGACCTGTTCGCCGACCGGGCCGCCAACGTGCGCGACCTGGGCGTTCGGATCTCGCTGATCACCCGGATCTTCGGCGCCTCGATGATGCTGGTGCCGGCCCTCGCGACCGCCTTGGTCTACGGCTTCGGCGGACACCTGGCGATCGACAAGACCCTGACCGTCGGCACCCTGCTCGCGCTGGCCACCCTGCTGTTGCGCCTGCTCGGGCCGTTGCAGGGACTCTCCAACGTCCGGATCGACGTGATGACCGCGCTGGTCAGCTTCGAGCGGGTCTTCGAGGTGCTCGACCTGCCCTCGCCGATCCAGGAGAAGCCCGACGCCGTCGAGCTGCCGCGCTCCGCCTCGAGGCTGGAGTTCGAGCACGTGTCGTTCACCTATCCGCGTGCCGACGAGATCTCCCTGGGCTCGCTCGAGAGCGTCGCCCGCACCGAGTCGCGGGACAACACCGAGGTGCTGACCGACGTCAGCTTCGTGGCCGAGCCCGGGCAGATGGTGGCCCTGGTCGGTCCTTCCGGTGCCGGCAAGACCACCGTGACCCACCTGGTCGCCCGGTTGTACGACGTCGGATCGGGTGTCGTCCGGGTCGGCGGACAACGACGTACGCGACGTGACGCTGCAGTCCCTCGAGGACGCGGTCGGCTACGTCACCCAGGACGCGCACATGTTCCACGACACGATCCGGACCAACCTGCTCTACGCCCGGCCCGAAGCCGACGAGGTGGAGGTCTGGGCGGCCCTGGAGGCGGCGCAGGTGGCCCGCCTCGTGCGCGGGCTGCCCGACGGCCTCGACACCGTCGTCGGCGACCGCGGCTACCGCCTCTCCGGTGGGGAGCGGCAGCGCCTGGCCATCGCCCGGCTGCTGCTCAAGGCGCCGTCGATCGTGGTCCTCGACGAGGCGACCGCGCACCTGGACAGCGAGTCCGAGTCCGCGGTGCAGCAGGCCCTCGACGCCGCACTGGAAGGACGCACGTCGCTGGTGATCGCGCACCGCCTGTCCACGGTGCGCAACGCCGACCAGATCCTGGTCCTCGACGAGGGGCGGATCGTGGAGTCCGGCACCCACAACGAGCTCCTGGCCCGGGGTGGTCTCTACACCGACCTCTATCGCACCCAGTTCCTGCAGGACGCGCCGGTTGCCTAGGGTCGGGGTATGGACCTCGGACTGAACGAACGCGTCTACATCGTCACTGGGGGAGCACGCGGTCTCGGCCGGGCCACGGCCGAATGCCTGGTCGCGGACGGCGCCCGCGTGGTGCTCTCGGGGCGCACCGCGGACACGCTCGATGGAGCCGTCGCGGCGCTGGGCGACGCTGCCGTCGGGGTCATTGCCGACAACACCGACGCCGACACCCCGGCGCGGCTGATCGCCGCCGCGCGGGAGCGCTGGGGCCGCCTCGACGGGGCCTTGATCTCCGTCGGCGGCCCGCCGAAGGGGCCGGTCACCGGCATCACCGACGAGCAGTGGTCCGCCGCCTTCGGCACGGTGTTCCTGGGCGCCGTCAGGCTGGCCCGCGAGGTGGGTGCCGAGCTGGACGACGGCGGTTCGCTGGCGCTGGTGCTGTCGTCGAGCGTCCACGCTCCGCTGGCGGACATGGCCATCTCCAACGGCCTGCGACCCGGCCTCGCGATGGTGGCGAAGACCCTCGCCGACGAGCTCGGTCCGCGTGGCGTGCGCGTCAACGGCCTGCTGCCCGGTCGGGTCGCCACCGAGCGGGTGGCCGAGCTCGACGCCGCAACCGGGGACGCCGAGGCGGCCCGGGCGGCGGCGATCGCGACGATCCCGCTGCGCCGCTACGGCGAGCCCGAGGAGTTCGGCCGGGCCGCGGCCTTCGTGCTCTCTCCGGCGGCGTCGTTCGTCTCCGGATCGATGTTGCCCGTCGACGGCGGCATGCTGCGGGCGCTCTGAGCCTTGCGGGGGCCGCGTGGACCGTTGCGCCACTCGTCGTACGCCAGGTAGCCGAACCCGAAGAGCGCGAGGACGCCGAAGAACCACCACTGCAGCCCGTAGAAGAAGTGCGGGCCGTTGTCGAGCTCGGGCAGCTCGACCGGCACCAGCGACTCGGCCGGCTCCGGGTCCTCGGACCGGAGCTCCACGAACCCGCCGTAGACCTCGCGACCCAGGGCCGCACCGATCTTCTCGCTGGAGACCGCCCGGGTCGACTGGTCGTTCACCGCCGTGCTGTCGCCCGTGCCGTCGGCGCGCACCCAGCCGGTCACGGTCACCTCGCCGGTAGGCGGCTGGGGAACCTCGGACCCGTCGATCGGCTTGTTGTCGGTCCGCAGGAAGCCGCGATCGACCAGCAGCGCCGTACCGTCGCCGGTCACCAGCGGAACCACCACGTCGACGCCCGAGGCGCCGTCGTTGCTGCGATAGCGCACGATGATCGTCTCGTCCGTCGCGTAGGTGCCGGTGGCGGTGACCTGGCGCCACTCCTCGTCCTCTGCGACTCCCTCGCCCGGGCGCCAACACGTCCGCCACCGGCGCGGGCGGCTTGTCCTCGTTGGCGCGGACCACGGCGTTGCGTTCCTTGCGGTCGTCGAGCCGGTCGAACTGCCAGTTGCCCAGCCACCAGGTGGCCACCCCGACCACCACGATGGCGAGGGCGAAGAGCACCCAGCGCCTGCTGAGCAGGAAGCGGAACGACCTCACCGGTCCACGCTAGCCGTGCTGCCTACACTGGGGCGCATGGAGGCCAGCGATGGCGACGACCGGGCTCGAGGACCGCTACGGACGGGTGGCGACGGACCTGCGGGTCTCGCTCACCGACCGCTGCAACCTGCGCTGCTCCTACTGCATGCCCGCCGAAGGCCTCGACTGGCTGCCCGGCGAGGAGGTCCTCACCGACGACGAAGTGGTCCGGCTGATCCGAGTCGGCGTCGAGCAGCTCGGCATCCGCGAGGTCCGGTTCACCGGCGGTGAGCCGCTGGTACGCCGCGGGATCGTCGACATCGTCGCGAAGACCCACGCCATCGACCCCGACGTCGAGATCTCGATGACCACCAACGCGCTGGGCCTGGCGAAGATCGCCGGCCCGCTGGCCGCGGCCGGGTTGGACCGGATCAACGTCAGCCTCGACTCGATCCGCCAGGAGACGTTCCACGAGATCACCCGCCGCGACCGGCTCGACGACGTGGTCGAGGGGCTGGCCGCGGCCGACGCGGCGGGGCTCGGGCCGGTGAAGGTCAACGCGGTGCTGCTGCGCGGCGTCAACGACGACCAGGCCGCCGAGCTGCTGCGGTGGTGCCTGGACCGCGGCTACGAGCTGCGGTTCATCGAGCAGATGCCGCTGGACGCCCAGCACGGGTGGAGCCGCGAGGGCATGATCACCGCCGACGAGATCTTCGAGCACCTGGAGCGTGAGTTCGTGCTCAGCCCCGCCGAGGAGCCGCGGGGGAGCGCACCGGCCGAGAAGTTCATGGTCGACGGCGGTCCCGCGACCGTGGGCGTGATCGCGTCGGTCACCCGCCCGTTCTGCGGCGACTGCGACCGGGTCCGGCTGACCGCCGACGGGCAGGTCCGCAACTGCCTGTTCGCCCGCGCAGGAGTCCGACCTGCGCACGGCACTGCGGACCGGAGCGAGCGACGAGGTGCTTGCCGAGCGGTGGCGGGTCGCGATGCGCGGCAAGGCGGCCGGCCACGGGATCGACGACCCGACGTTCCTCCAGCCGGATCGGCCGATGTCAGCGATCGGTGGCTGACTCCGCCTCTTCGTGCGGCACCACGTCCTTGAGGAAGCTTCGTGCCGCGAGGAAGTCGGAGAGCGACTGGCGGTGCTCGTCGCAGGCCAGCCAGACCTTGCGACGGTCGGGCGTGTGCAGCTTGGGGTTGTTCCAGCGGACCTGCCAGACCGCGGCCGCCTGACATCCCTTCGCCGAGCAGAGATCAGGATCCATCAGAGCTGGGGCCGCTGAGCGGGTGGCAGCTCGGGCCGGCCGACGTCACGCAGCGCGAAGTCGTCGGACTTGTTCGAGGCGGCATTGGCCATCACCACCGCGACGTACGGCAGCAGCAGCGCCGCGACGATCAGCAGCCACATGATCACGCCGTGGCCGACGATCACGGCGGCGACGAAGCAGACGGTCCGGATGCCCATGGAGATGATGTAGCGGCGCTGACGCATGCGGATGTCGTCGTCGCGGCTGGCCGCCGCCGTGGTGATCCGCACGGGCGCTTCGGACCGTGCCTGGTCCTTGGCCATGCCTCCACTGTACGTCGCTACGATCGCAGCAGATCACCCGCCATTTGGAGGCCCCATGTCCAACCGCACCTACCGCGTCACCGAGATCGTCGGGACCTCTCCCGACGGCATCGACGCGGCCGTCCGCAACGGCATCGAGCGCGCCGCTCGCACGCTCCGCCACCTCGACTGGTTCGAGGTCACCCAGGTGCGGGGGCAGGTGAAGGACGGCGGCGTAGAGCACTTCCAGGTGGGCATGAAGGTGGGCTTCCGCCTCGAAGATGACTGACCGTGCTCCGTTTCGGTCTACCCAGCGGTAAGCGCTAGCGTCGCTGACCGTGAGCCAACCGGAGAGACACAGCCACGATCCGTCCTGGTCACCGGAGGCAACCGAGGCATCGGGAGGGCCATCGCCGAGGCCTTCCTCGCCGAGGGCGACAAGGTGGCGGTGACCACCCGCAACGGTGGCGCGCCCGACGGCGCGCTCGACCTGCGCTGCGACATCACCGACCCGGACGCGGTCGAGGCGGCGTTCAAGGCGGCCGAGGAGGCGCACGGTCCGGTGGAGGTGCTGGTCGCCAACGCCGGCATCACCAAGGACACCCTGGTGCTGCGGATGTCGGAGGACGACTGGGCGTCGGTGATCGACACCAACCTCACCGGGTCCTTCCGGCTGGCCAAGCGGGCCGCGAAGGGCATGCTGCGGCTGCGCCGGGGCCGGATCATCTTCATCTCCTCCGTCGTGGGACTGCTCGGCTCGCCCGGGCAGGTCAACTACGCGGCGTCGAAGGCCGGCCTGGTGGGCATGGCCCGCTCCCTGGCCAGGGAGCTGGGGTCGCGCTCGATCACGGCGAACGTCGTGGCGCCCGGCTTCGTGGAGACCGACATGACCGCGGTGCTCACCGACGAGCAGCAGGCGGCGATCAAGGGACAGGTGCCGCTGCAGCGGTACGCCGCCCCCGCAGAGGTGGCGGCGGCCGTGACCTGGCTGGCGGGCGACGGAGCGGCATACGTGACCGGGGCCGTGATCCCGGTCGACGGCGGACTGGGAATGGGGCACTGAGATGACCGGCATTCTGGAGGGCAAGCGGATCCTGGTCGCGGGCGTGACCATGGACAGCTCGATCGGGTTCGCGGCGGCGAAGGTGGCCCAGGAACAGGGCGCCACCGTGCTGATCTCCAACTTCGGGCGGGCGCTCGGCATCACCAAGCGGATCGCCAAGCGGCTGCCGGTGGAGCCGCCGGTGCTCGAGCTCGACGTCACCGACGACGACCACCTGGCCGGTCTCGCCGACCAGGTGCGGGAGCACGTCGACGGGCTGGACGGGGTGGTGCACTCCATCGCCTACGGCAACCCCGAGACGCTGCTGGGCGGCAAGTTCCTGACCGGCCCGTGGCCCGACGTCGCGCAGGCGGTCCAGGTGTCGGCGTACTCCCTGATGTCGCTGGCCCAGGCGTGCCGACCGCTGATGAGCGAGGGCGGTTCGGTCGTGGGGCTCACCTTCGACGCGACGGTGGCCTGGCCGGCGTACGACTGGATGGGCGTGGCGAAGGCCGGCCTGGAGTCCTGCTCGCGCTACCTGGCCCGCGACCTCGGACCGGACGGCATCCGGGTCAACCTGGTCTCGGCCGGCCCGCTGAAGACCCTGGCCGCGAAGGCGATCCCCGGGTTCGGGGAGCTGGAGTCGATGTGGAGCGACCGGTCGCCGCTCGGCTGGGACAACGTCGACTACGAGCCCACCGCCAAGGCGGTCTGCGCCCTGCTGTCGGACTTCTTCCCGGCGACCACCGGCGAGATCGTGCACGTCGACGGCGGCTTCCACGCGATGGGCGCCTGAGCTGTCCTCCTCGCTGGTCGAGCTCAGGGTCCTGGAGGGCCCCAACCTCTATTTCCCGCGTGCCGCGATCAAGCTGACGCTCGACATCGGCGCGCTGGCCACCGCATCGGAGGAGACCGTCTCCCGGCTGGCCGCCCGGATCGGACTGGCGACCTCGCGCCCGGGTGCGCCGGAGTCGGGTTTCCGGACCCGCTTCGCGATGCGGGCGGTGGAGCGCCTGGTGCGGGCGGTCGCGAAGGAGTCGGGTACGTCGCGGCTGGCGGTCCGGGTACGACCGACCAGCGACCCGCAGCAGCTGGTGGTGGCCTACCCGTGGCGGAACCGCGAGCGGGCCCAGGAGCTGGGCCGGGCCGTGGCCGACGTGCTCGACTCGATGCCGTTCGGCGGGCTCGATGACGCCGTGGGCCGGGCGGCCGAGCGGGTGGCCAGCGCCGAACCGGGCGCCGCGCCGCACACGATCAAGCCGCGGGTGCCGGTGGTCGCGGTGACCGGGACGAACGGCAAGACCACGACGTCCCGGATGATCGCGCACCTGGGCCGCACCGACGGGCGTCTGGTGGGCTGGTCGAACACCGACGGGATCTACGTCGACGGCGAGCTGGTCGAGGCGGGTGACTACTCGGGCCCGAGCGGCGCCGGCCGGGTGCTCGAGCACCCGGGAGTGGAGCTGGCGGTCACCGAGACCGCCCGCGGCGGGATCCTGCTCAAGGGGATCGGGCTGACCCGCAACGACGTCTCCGTGGTCACGAACGTGTCGGCCGACCATCTCGGGTTGCAGGGCATCGACACCGTGGACCAGCTGGCCGAGGTCAAGGCGGTAGTGCCACGCATCACCCGCAAGGACGGCTGGGCGGTGCTCAACGCCGACGACCCGCGGGTCTACGCCATGCGGGCGGTGATCAAGGCGCAGCCGTGGGTATTCGGCCGCGAGCCCGACTCCCCGGCCATCCGCGAGACGCTCGGTGACGGCGGCCGGGCCACGACCGTGATCGACGGATGGCTGACGGTGCTCCGCCCGGGCCGCGACCCCGAGCCGCTGATCGAGCTCGTCGACGTACCCATGACGCTCGCGGGGCTGTCCCGGTTCAACGTCGAGAACACCCTGGCCGCCGCATCGGCGGCGCTGGCCATCGGGATTCCTGCGCGACGTGGTGGTGGCGGGGCTGCGCTCGTTCCGCCCGGACGCCGAGCACAACCCGGGCCGGATGAACTTCTTCAGCATCGGCGAGGTCACGGTGGTGATCGACCTCGCGCACAACGAGGCGGGCCTGGAGGCCCTGATCGAGATCATGAACGGCGTCCGCCGGCCGGATGCGCGGCTGCTCCTGGGGCTGGGCGTCGTGGGCGACCGGCAGGACGACCTGATCGAGAAGCTCGCCGAGATCGCCGCCCGGGACACCGACGTGATCGCGATCGGCCACAAGGAGCGCTACCTGCGCGGTCGGACCATCGAGGAGCTCGACGCACTGCTGCGCGCCGGCGCGGAACGGGTCGGGGTGACCGGCATCCCGGCATACCCCACCGAGGTCGCCTGCCTGTCCGCCCTGGTCGGACAGGCGTTGCCCGGGGACGTCGTGGGGTTGATGTGCCATGCCGAGCGCCAGGAGGTCTACGACTGGATCGCGGCCTCGGGCGGGACGCCGGACTCGCCGGACGATCTGGCCGGCAAGGTGCGGGCCGCCCGGTGACCCGGGTGGCTCCGGCCGCCGGCCTGGTCACCCCCGACGGGGTGGAGGCCTCTGGCGCCGAGCCCGACGGGGTCTACCAGATCGGCTCGGTGAGCAAGGTGTTCACAGCGCTGCTGCTCGCGCTGGAGGTGGTCGAAGGTCGGCTCAGCCTGGACAGGCCGCTGGGCTCGCTGCTGCCCGATCTCGATGAACGCCCGGTCTCGGAGGTGACGCTGGGCGCCTTGGTGACGCACACGAGCGGCCTTCCTCGGCTGCCGCCCGGCATGTGGCGGCGGACCTTCGACCAGCGCCGCCACAACCCGTACGCCGGCTATGACGAGCCGACGCTGATCGCCGCGATCGGCGGCCTCTCGCCGCGCCCGACGAAGCGGCCGCGCTACTCCAACCTCGGCTTCGGCCTGCTCGGCACCGCACTCACCCGCCACTTGGGGACGTCGTACGACGAAGCGGTGCGTGACCGGATCGCCACCCCACTCGGCATGCCCGCGACCCGTTGCCATCCCGACGCACGCGTACCCGGGCACACCCGGCGCGGCAGGGTACGACGACACATCTGGACCTTCGATGCGCTGGCCGGTGCCGGGGGGCTGTGGTCATCGGTCACCGACCTGGCGGCGTTCGTCCGCGCCAATCTCGAGCCACCCGAGGGTGCGCTCGGCGAGGCGATCCGGCTCACGCACCAGCCGTTGGTCGGCGGCGGCCGCGTCGAGCAGGCGATGGCCTGGATCAAGCTCTCCGGTCCAGACGGGGCCTTGCTCTGGCACAACGGCGGTACCGCGGGCTTCCGGAGCTTCGTGGGGGTCGACGTCGACCGGGGACGCGGCGTGGTGGTCCTCGGCAACACCGACCGGAGCGTCGACCGCGCTGGCATCCGGCTGGTGCGCGACCGCTGACAGGCAGTGACCCGGCGACCGCGGTGCTGCACAATGCCTGGGGTGAGACATGGGGATCGCACGCTGGGCTGTGCCCTGCTCGCGCTGCTGTTTCCCCTGCTCGCGGCGTGCGGCGGGTCCGACGGGGCCGACACCGAAGGTCCCGATGACGACGCGTCGACCTCCGCCGCTGTCGACTTTCCGACGCTGGTCACGCCCGACAGCGCGGGGGAGTGGACCCGGGTCACCACCGACGCCGCACAGGACAACGCGGAGGCGTACCTCATCCGCGCCGAGGAGGATGCCGAGCCGGGGACCACGCCGCTGTTCGCCGAGTACGAGCGCGCCGATGGCGCGACGATGGCCTTCCTCGGCTTCAACATCGACCCGGAGAGCGCGGCGGGCGCACAGCTCGCCACCAAGCCCGAGGTCGTCGTCGACGTCGCGCTGGCGGACGCCGGGATCACCGACCGCCAGGCGCTGGACGCCGACGAGGTCGGCGGCGCGCTGGCCTGCGGCACGCTGCCGCCGGAGTACGGCGTCGACGGGCTGACCTGTGCGTGGGCCAACGCCACCACGTCGGCTCAGATCACCCTGGTGGTCCCGGACCTGGACTACGAAGCCGCCGGCATGCTCACCCGTGAGTTCCGCGACGCGGTCACCGAGCGCTGACGCCACTTCCACGCGCCGAGCAGGCCCACCGCGAGGATTCCGGCGCTTCCGGCGCCCCAGCCGAAGGATGCGCCGTCCCACCCGTCGGTGGTCGCACGAGGAGGCGGCGGCGCGGCGACGGTCGCGGCCTTGTCCTGACTGACCGTCGGGACCTTGGCCGGCCGGTCGAGACCGGCGAGCACCGCCTCGAGAGCCATGGGTGCTCGGATCCGACCCCAGGTGGTGACCGCGGGCTCGGACATGCTGGTCGGTTCGCTGGACCCACGTGATGCCGTTGTGCATCGGAGTACACCCGGTCCATCCAGACGGGTGACTTGGGGATGTCGATGTCGTCGGGGTACTGCCATGACAGCGTCGCGACGAGCTCGAGCCTCCCGGTAGCCGATGCCGCGAGGTTCGCTGGTGCCCTCGGGCCACTCCACCAGCTGCATCAGGGCCCAGGTCTCGGTGCGGTCCTCGGTGAGCAGCGTGGTGGTGCCGGTCTTCAGGTCGTGGACCTCCACCTGGTTCGGGCCCTTGGCGGTGGCCGGTTGGCCGACCAGGACCAGCAGGGTCAGGGCCAGCGCGAACGTGCCGAGCGTCATCCGTCGGATCATGGCGTTCCTCCTCTTCCGTCACCGGGGATACACCGCCGGCGCCGCGAGGGTTCCCTGCTACTCGAAGCGGCGGGCCGACTCGGCCAGGGCGACGGCCTGGGTCAGGGAGAACTCGCCCTCGAGCCGCAGCGTGGTGTCGTCGACCGTCCAGACCAGAGTGCTGCCGACCCGGCGTCGGCTCTCGCGGACCTCGGCCCCGTCCTCGTCGACCACCGCCACCTCGTGGGAGTCCCCGAACCACAGGGCGTCCCGACCGTCGACCGACACCAGCTCGAACGTCTCGGCGGTCTTGGCAAACGTGTAGGTCAGGCTGCTCGACTGGTCCAGGCGGATCCGGTCGTCCCACAGAACCGTGAGCACCCGCTCGTCCGGGGACACCCAGGCACCTTGCGGTGTCCCCAGGGCCGGCAGCTCCACGACGCCGAACGTCACCTGGGCAGCCGCATCCCGGAGCGACGTGCTGGGACCGGACGGACGGGGCGTCCCGGTGGGCAGCTCGCCGGTGCCGTCACCCTCGCGCACCATCACCGAGCCGAAGCCGAACCAGTCGGAGATCGCCGCTCTGACAGGCGGCACGAGCAGGAGGGCGAGCAGGGTGGTCAGCGCGACGGCAGCCACCCGCAGCAGCGTGCGTGGCCTGATCGCTGGCACGGGAGTGGGATCGGCCAGTCGGGCCAGCACTGCCTCGTCCATGCCGACGGCGCCGGGAGTGGGAACCGAGCGGCCCAGCTCCTGGAGATCGTGGAGGAGATCGTCGTGCTCAGGCATGCAGCTCCTCCTCCATCATGGTTCGGAGCCGGCCGATGGCACGGCTCGAACGCGACTTCACGGTGCCGCGCGGCCAGCCGAGGACCGCCGCCGACTCGGCCTCGTCCAGGTCGAGCAGGTAACGGCACACCACTACCTGGCGGTCCCGCTCCGCCAGCCGCCTGAGCATGCCGATCAGCATTTCGCGACGCTCTGACGACAGGGCCGACTCGAGCGGCTCCACCTCACGCAGCAGCCGCTCGGTCCGTTCCCAGGTGAGTCGTTCGCGGACCCGCCTGCGTCCGTCGCCACGGTGCAGGTTGTGGGTCTCGTTGCGGACGATCCGCAGCAGCCATGGACGGAACGGGGCACCCTCGCGGAACGTGTCGAGCCGCGCGTACCCCTTCACGAATGCCTCCTGTACGACGTCCTCCGCATCCGAGCCGGCGCCGAGCAGGGCCGCGGTTCGGAGCGCCACGGGTGCGTGCCGCCGGACGAGTTCGGCGTACGCGTCCCGGTCGCCCGCGCGCACGCGGGCGACGATCGTCGCGTCGGTGTCGGACCCGTTGATCGGCACTCCGTTCCGTGTCTGCCCCAGTTACACCGCCGACGCCCGCGGGGTTCCCGATCAGGCTTCGGCGGGCGCCACGTAGTCCGGGTCGGCGACCGGGGCGTCCGAGGAGACCCCCGAGCCCGCCTGGGCCTGCGAGGACCACTGCTCCAGCTCGGCCATCACCGCGGCGTGCTTGTCGACGCACAGCACCATCAGATCGCCGGCGTTTGCCCGAGCCATCGCGTGCCGGACCGCCTCGATCTCCTCCAGCACCATCTCGACCTGCTTGCAGCGGGCACCGGCGTCCATCGCGCGGCGTACTCCCTCCACGACGAAGCCGGCCACCTCGCCCCGCTCGCGTCCTCGCAGCGCCTCGTCCTCACGGACGATGACGACGTCGAAGTGCTGGGCGGCGACCTCGCCGAGCTCGCGCATGTCCTCGTCGCGCCGGTCGCCAGCGGTGGCGATGACGCCGATCCGCGAGGGGCGGGCCAGCTCGTGGGACGTCTCGAGCGACTCGCCGGTCCGGTCGACGAAGTCGCCCAGCATCCGCATGCCCGGTGCGTTGTGGCAGTAGTCGACGATGACGTTGATCCCGTTGACCTCGACCTCGTTGAGCCGGCCGGGGGAGAGGTAGTAGTTCGTCGCGAAGGTGCGCAGTCCCTGGCGGATGTCGTGCAGCGGCGCCCCGGCGGCGAACGCGGCCGCTGCGGCGCCGAGGGCGTTCTGCACGTTCATCCGGGCCCGGCCGCTGAACGTCGCGGGCAGCAGGTGGGTCCAGGCCAGCTGCATCTCACGGGGGCCGTGCTTCACCACGATCATCTCGCCGCGCTCCGAGGGGTTGAGCACCAGCGCCTTGCCGCCGCGTCGGCAGTGGGCATCGATCATGTCGCGGGTCTCGGTGCCGGGCTCGTCCATCGAGAACCACACGATCTGGCCGGAGCAGCGCCGACGCATCTCGCGCACCAGCGGGTCGTCGGCGTTGAGTACGGCGTGACCGTTGCGGGGCACCGCCTCGACGAGCACCGCCTTCACGTCGGCCAGCTGCTCGACCGTGTCGATGCCGCGGAGACCGAGGTGGTCGGGCTGGACGTTGAGTACGACGGCCACGTCGTTGCGCTCGTAGCCGAGGCCCTCGCGCAGGATCCCGCCCCGCGCCACCTCGAACACCGCGAAGTCCACTCGGGGGTTCTGCAGCACCATCCGCGCCGAGCGGGGTCCGGACGCATCCGAGCGGATCAGCAGCCGCTCGTCGATGACGACGCCGTCGGTCGAGGTCATGCCGACCTTGCGGCCCATGCCCTTGAAGATGTGGCTGATCATCCGGGATGTGGTGGTCTTCCCGTTGGTGCCGGTGACCGCCACGATCGGGATCCGGGAGGTCGCGCCTGGCGGGAAGAGCATGTCGACGACCGGCTTGGCGATGAACTGCGGCTCGCCGATCGTCGGATGGGTGTGCATCCGGAAGCCCGGCGCCGCGTTGACCTCGCAGATCGCGCCGCCGGTCTCGCGCACCGGCTCGGTGATGTCGGGGCAGATGAAGTCGATGCCGGCGATGTCGAGGCCGACCATCCGCGCGGCCTCTTCGGCGATCTCGATGTTCTCGGGGTGCGCTTCGAAGGTGCGGTCGATCGAGATCCCGCCGGTGGACATGTTGCCGGTGAGCGCGAGCCGGACGACGGTGTCCTCAGGCGGGACGTCGCTCATCTCGAACCCCTGGTCGCGCACCCGCTCGATGGCGGCGTCGTCGACCTTGATCCGGGTCAGCACCTTCTCGTGGCCCACGCCGCGGCGCGGATCGGCGTTGGCGAGATCGACCAGCTGCTCGATGGTCGAGGTGCCGTCGCCGGTGACGGAGGCGGGGACCCGCTCGGCGATCGCGGCCACCCGGCCGTCGATGATCAGGCACCGGTAGTCCTTGCCGGTGATGAAGGACTCGACCACGATGACGCCGCGCCGGGACTGTTCCTGGGCGATCGGGAACGCGGCGCGCACCTCTTCCTCGCTGACGAGGTTGATGCAGACCCCGCGCCCGTGGTTGCCGTCGAGCGGCTTGAGCACGCAGGGGAAGCCGATCCGCTCGGCGGCCCGGACCGCGGCGTCCTCGCTGCGCACCGTGTCCTGCTTCGGCACCGGCAGGCCGGCCGCGGAGAGCAGCCGGGTCGTGAGGTCCTTGTCCGAGGCGATGTCGACGGCGATCGCCGAGGTGGCCGAGGTCATCGTGGCCCGGATCCGCTTGGCGTGGACGCCCTGGCCGAGCTGGACCAGGGAGTACTGGTTGAGCCGGATCCACGGGATGTCGCGGGACACCGCCTCGTCGAGGATCGCCTGGGTGGAGGGGCCGAACGCCGTACGCTCCGCGCGCAGGATGAACGCCTCGAGCTCCGCGTCCCAGTCGAACTCCGGGTCGGCCTCGACGAGGTGGTTGACCAGGCGTACGGCGAGCCGGGCCGCGGCCAGCCCGACCTGCTCGTCGGCGTACCCGAAGATCACGTTGTAGAGGCCCTTGTGCCCCTTCACGCCGCGGGTCTTGCCGCGCCGGATGTCGTGGCCGACCACCTGCTGGAGGGCGAGCGCGCTGTGCTCGGCGACGTGGCCGAGCCAGGTGCCCTCGTTGAGCCGCTCGACGAACCCGCCGCGCTTGCCGCGGGAGCAGGAGTGCTCGCGCAGCCCGGGGAGCATGTCGAGCAGCGAGTCCGTGAATCCCGGAATCGTGTTGGTGGGGAACTCCTCGAGGGAGCCGAGGTCGACGACGAGATGGATCGCCTTGTCGTAGGACCAGATGTTCGCGCCCCGGTAGACGCGGGTCTCGGTGATCGTGAGGTCGGGGGTGGGGCGCTGACTCATGGCGTCACTCCGTCCGTCGTTTGCTGCGGGCGAGCCGCCGGCGCAGGGCGCCGGGCGAGGCGTCGGCGGCGGCGATGTCGCGGGCCATCCCGCGGAGATCACGCGACGCCTCGGCGATCTCGGCCAGGTCTTCGGCATCCACCGCGTCCGGCTGGGGGATCAACGAACGCGTGGTGAGGTCGAACGCGCTGCCGGTGGGCAGGGCGTGCAGCACCACCCCGCTGGCCAGGATCGGTGCTGACCGCTTGGCCTCGTGGGCGTTGGTGACGATCCGGGACGGGTCCATGACGGTCACCGACCCCCGGCCGATCACCCGGAGTACGTCGTGCTCGTCGGAATCGCGCTCGACGACCGCGGCGGTGTCCTCGTCCACACCGATCCCGAGCAGCTGAGGTGACTGAGCAACGATCATCAGCAAGCGACCGTAGCGGTTGCGCTGGTCGAAGTGCTGGTCGACCACGACCGAGTCGATCAGCCCGAGGCCAGCCGCCATCTGGGTCATCCGCTGCTTGGCCGTTGCACCGGGGCCACCGAAGGCCACCATGTGGCTGGACTGGATGCTCGCCCCGGCCGAGGTGCCGCCGACCACGACACCGCGCCTGTTTGCGGCCACGATCGCGTCGCCCAAGGGGGTGCCGCACACGATGGCCGAGAGCTTGAGCTGGTTGCCGCCGGTCATGAAGATGCCCGTGGCGTCCTCCAGCGCCGCCACCAGCCGCGGGTCGTGCGCGTCGTCGCGGCTCTCGGGGCGTACGGCAGCCACCTCCACGGCGCCCTCGCGGCGGAACACCGCGTCGTACACCTTGGTGACCTCGGTGCCGATCGACGACGCGGTCGGGATCACCGCGATCCGCGCGTCCAGGCCACCGGCCGCGCGCACGAACTCCTGCAGGATCGTGCGCTTGCGAAGCTTGTCCTCGGCGCCACCGATGATCATGAGGGGTCCACGGGACATGCGGGCCAGCCTAGGCTGCACGTATGCCCGACCAGCACCACGTCCTCGTCGTGATCCGTCATGCCAAGGCCGAGCAGACCGGGGCGAACGACTTCGAGCGCGAGCTGACCGGCCGAGGGCGCGCGGATGCGACCGCCGCCGGCGCGTGGCTGGCAGGAGTGGGTGTGGCCCCCGACCAGGCGCTGGTCTCGGCCGCACCCCGGGCCGCGCAGACCTGGGAAGCGCTGGCGGCCGGCGCCGACTGGTCCGTCGAGGCCGACCTCGATCGCGGCCTCTACACAGCCGGCCCCGACACAGCTCTCGACGTACTACGCGCCCTGGACGAGGACAGCCGCTGCGCCGTGATCGTCGGCCACAACCCGACCATGGAGATGCTGGCCCAGCTGCTGGACGACGGTGAGGGGGATGCCGAGGCCGGCGAGCGGATGGCCGGCGGCTTCCCCACCAGCGCGGTCGCGGTCTTCGAGCTCGACGGGTCCTGGGCCGAGCTGGAGTCGGCCCGGCTCACCGGCTTCCACGTCGGCCGCGCGTAGCTGACCGGATGAATCCCTGGCTGGCCAGGGATCGCCACACCTCCTGGGGGTTGCAACGCCAGTGAACCGACAGGAAAGGCCTGGAACCTCGGACGGGCGATCAGTTTCAGTGGTCGCAATCGCCTGCACTGCACTGGATCCAGGCGGCTGTCCACAAGGCGCCACAACTCGAGGTGTCGCGCATCGCTGAATTCGGCCAATCTCGCCGCATGCTGCGCTCCAAACCCCAGCGAGCGGCCGACGGATCCGCGCAACGGGCCTGTGATCCTGCGTCGTGACCTGGTCGGTCAAGGGCTGAATGATCGAGCGATTGCCCGCATGGTCAGTCGTCGAGAACTAGTGCGGGTCCGCCGAGGTGCCTTTACGCCTGCCGCAGTGTGGGACGCAACTCGATGACGACGGCCGCTTCGGACTCCGCGGTCGTGCGGTGCTGCGCCAGGCACGGGCGCCCAGTTGTCCTGTCGCACACGTCCGGGCTCCCGGAGTACGACGCGCCGACCTGGGGCTTCGATCTCGATGACGTGCACGTCACGCGGACCGATGGGCTGGCTGGCCGCAGGGAGGCGGGTGTGAATCAGCATTGTGGTGCGGTCCGGCCCGGGGACTTTCAGGTTGTGAACGGCGTCCCGGTAATGACTCCGGCGCGGATCACGCTCGAAACGACCACGCTGGGCAACACCGAGGCGAGCCTCTGCGTGGCCAACCACATGCTTCAGAACGGGCTGACGACATTGGACGAGCTCAACATCCAGTACGTCGACATGAACTGGTGGCCGGACACGCTTTCCGGCCGAGATCGTTCTCCGCCTTGCCGATGAACGAATCGAGTCGGTCGGCGAGACGCGGACGTATTGGTGCTGCTACCAACAAGGATTGCCGATGCCGGAGCCGCAAGTCGAGATTCATGGACGCCGACGGTCGCGTCGTCGCGCGCGTCGACTTCGCTTGGCCTGAGCTCAAGGTCTTTCTCGAGTTCGACGGCAGGATCAAGTACGAGAAACTGCTTCGCGAGGGTGAGCGACCGAGCGATGTGGTGATTCGCGAGAAGCAGCGAGAGGAGCTCGTGTGCCGACTCACCGGGTGGCGGTGCATCCGGGTGACCTGGGACGACTTGGCGTCGCCGGGACGGCTTGCCGCCAAGATCCGCGCCGTGCTGTTCCCAGCCGCGTGAGTCAGCTGAGTGGTCAGGTTCCCGGCTTCTTCAGGCGCTTCTTGGGGGTTGCAATGGCCAGGAAGCGCATGAACCCCTGGCTGGCCAGGGATTCCGCCCCGCCCTCAGACCGGCGGGGCGGGCGTGACGAAGCCCGCCTCGGCGTCCGCGGCCTCGATCTCCTCACGGGAGATGCCGAGCAGGTACATGATCGCGTCGAGGTAGGGGACGTTCACGGAGGTGTCGGCGGCGCGCTGGACGATCGGCCTTGCGTTGTAGGCGATGCCGAGCCCGGCGGCGTTGAGCATGTCGAGGTCGTTGGCTCCGTCGCCGATCGCGATCACGGCCTCGTCCGGCACCCCGACCTTCTCCGCGAACTCGCGCAGGGCGTGCGCCTTGCCGGCCCGGTCCACCACTTCGCCGACGATCTCGCCGGTGAGCTTGCCGTCGACGATCTCGAGCTCGTTGGCGCGCGAGTAGTGGATGCCGAGATCCTCAGCGAGCCTGTCGGTGATCTGCGTGAAGCCGCCGGAGACGATCGCGAACCGGTAGCCGAGCCGGCGCAGGGTGCGCACCATCGTGCGCGCGCCCGGGGTGATCACGATGTCGTCGTACACGGTGTCGAGCACGGACGCATCGAGTCCCTTGAGCAGCCGGACCCGGGACCGCAGCGCCTGCTCGAAGTCGATCTCGCCGCGCATGGCCTGCTCGGTGACGGCGGCCACCTCGGGCTCGTGGCCCGCGTGTGCCGCGAGCATCTCGATGACCTCGCCCTGGATCAGCGTCGAGTCGACGTCGAGGACGATCAGGCGCATCCCGCGGCGCATCAGCGTGGCGGGTTGGACGGCGACGTCGACACCCTGGATCGCGGCCTCGGCGGCGAGCAAGCCGCGCAGCACATCGGGGTCGGCGCCGGAGACATGGAGGTCGATGGCGGTGACCGGGTAGCGCGCCATCCGCTCGATCCGGTCGATGTTGCCGCCACAGTCGGCGACCCGGCCGGCCATCGCGCCCATTGCCGAGGCCTTGAGAGGGCTGCCGATGATCGTCACATGCGACCGGCCCTCGCGCCGCGACCTGTTGTCGCCCGACCCTCGGTCCACGTCGACCGACATGTCCAGCGCCGCCGCGGTCTCGTGAATCGCCGCCTCGAGCTTCTTCCAGTCCCGCGGGACGGTGACCAGCACGCCGAGGATCAGCCGGCGCCGCAGCAGGATCTGCTCGATGTCGATGACCTCGACGCCGGCGGCCGCCAGCGTGGCGAAGATCGACGAGGTGACCCCGGGCCGGTCCTTCCCGGTCAGCGTGATCAGCAGGGTCTCAGGCTTGGGCTGGTTGGGCGCGTTCATCGCATCCCGAGGCTATCCGTCCGGACGACTGTCGGTGGCCGGGTCCATGCTCGTGTCCATGGCAAATATCCATCACACCATCGACTACATCGAGATCAACGCCCGTGATCTGGCGGCTGCAACGGCGTTCTACGGAGCCGCGTTCGGCTGGGAGTTCAACGACTACGGCGCGGAGTACGCCGGCATCAAGGCGCCCGACGGTGACGGCGAGGCCGGCGGCATCAACGCGACCGGTCAGGGCGAGCCCGGCCCGGGCGGACCGCTCGTGATGCTCTACTCCGACGACCTCGACGCGTCTGTCGACGCGGTGAAGGCGGCCGGCGGCACGGTCTCGAACGGGCCCTACGAGTTCCCGGGCGGGCGGCGGTTCCACTTCACCGACCCGAGCGGCAACGAGCTCGGAGTCTGGGCGACGGCCTAGTGGCGCGTCTCAGAAGTTCTTGTGCGCTTCGCGCACACATGGCACGCACCCCACGGCGTTGCCGACGCTCGCGAGACAGTCCGGGTATGGCATCGCGCCGGCGCCTTGCGCTGCACGCACCCTGAGCACGCCAACCGTTCAACAACTTCCGAGACACACCACTAGTCCGGCCACGCCTCGGGCGAGCAGGCCGCGACCAGCGCCCGGCGACCGGCCAGGTCGAGTGGTGCGATCGCGGACCGTCGCTGCTCGGCCGCGGTCGCGCTGAGGGCGCCACCATCGTCCTCCAGCGCGAGGTCGGCGATGCCGATGGCCTGCAGTCCCCGGGCGGCCAGCTCGGCGCAGCGCGCCGGTACCCCGGGCGGGGC
Source organism: uncultured Actinomycetota bacterium (assembly GCA_963798055.1). Classification (GTDB taxonomy): domain Bacteria; phylum Actinomycetota; class Actinomycetes; order Propionibacteriales; family Nocardioidaceae; genus Nocardioides. The sequence continues at coordinate 27,103 of CAWCRX010000002.1, read as the reverse complement.
CGTGGGGACGCTGAGGCGTCGCAGGTTGAGCAGCTCGTCGGCGACCTCGGGACGCCATCGCGCCACGTCGAGGTCGGCCAGCGCGGCAGCCGAGGTCAGCAGCGTCGCCCGGAGGTCGCGGTCGGCCTCGCCGATGTCCGGGACCTGCCGCCGCGCCGCCGGGTACGCCGTCCACTCGACCGTCGGGCCTACCCTGCGGGGGACCAGCCCGGTCTCGGCGCCGGGGGCTACGACCGCCTCCCCGGCCTCGATGGCGGCCGAGTTGAAGTCACTCGGGCCCCCGAGACCGGCCGGCATTCCCTCCCGAGGGAACGCAGCACCGAACCCGGTCGCCCCGTCCGAACGCAACGCGACCAGCGTGGTGAGCAGCGACTGGCCGTCCACCAGATGCGACACGTCACCGTCCAGGACCGCGTCCAGGAGGTCGTCCGGGGACACCTGTCCGCGCAACCAAGCGGTGCCCCACCAGGCCAGCCTGGCGGCCACGGGCAAGGTGCTGCTCACGCCAGTGGACGATACGCATCCGGGCGTCATGAGCGGTCAGTATGGTGGCGCCATGTCCGCTGTCCTGGAGTTCGATCAGGTCTCCGTGCGGCGTGGCGAGGCGATCCTGCTCGACCAGATCAGCTGGGTGGTCGAGGAAGACGATCGTTGGGTGATCCTCGGTCCCAACGGGGCCGGCAAGACCACGCTGCTCCAGGTAGCGGCGGCTCAGCTGCACCCGACCTCGGGGGTCGCCGTGATCCTCGACGAGACCCTCGGTGCCGTCGACGTCTTCGACCTGCGGCCCCGGATCGGGCTGACCAGCGCGGCGCTCGCGGAGCGCATCCCGCGTCATGAGCGGGTCCATGACGTGGTCGTGTCGGCGTCGTACGGCGTCCTCGGCCGGTGGCGTGAGAACTACGACGACCTGGACCACGAACGCGCGCTGGCGCTGCTCATCGAGGTCGGCGTGAAGCACCTCGCCGACCGCACCTTCGGCACCCTGAGCGAGGGGGAGCGCAAACGGGTCCAGATCGCCCGGTCGCTGATGGTCGACCCCGAGCTCCTGCTGCTCGACGAGCCGGCGGCCGGTCTGGACCTGGGCGGTCGTGAGGACCTGGTGTCCACGCTGTCGGTGCTCGCCGCCGACCCCGACTCGCCCGCCACGGTGCTGGTCTCGCACCACGTGGAGGAGATTCCCCCGGGATTCACGCACGCCCTGCTGATGCGGGACGGCCGGGTGGTCACCCAGGGCGTCCTCGACGAGGTGCTCACCCCGGAGTCGCTGTCCTCGACGTTCGGGATGCCGCTCGCTCTTCAGCACGAGGACGGCCGCTGGGCCGCCCGCCGCCGGCACGCGACGACGCTAGGCGCCGGTCGTCTAGGCTTCGAGCATGGACTGGCTGAGCGACAACATCTGGGCGGCCTGGGCCGGCGCTGCGGTGCTCCTGGGCGTTGCCGAGATGCTCAGCCTGGACCTGATCCTGATCATGGTCGCGGTCGGTGCGGTGGCCGGGATGGTGCTGGCGGTCGCCGGTGCGCCCATCGCTCTGCAGATGCTCGTGGCAGCCGGTGTGTCCGTCGCGATGCTCGGCCTGGTCCGCCCCGCTCTGGCGAAGCGTCTACACGGTGGCCCCGACCTCGTCCAGGGCCACGGCAAGCTCGTCGGTCAGCGCGGTGTCGTGACCGAGGAGATCACCGGGCTCCAGGTCGGCCGGATCAAGCTCGGCGGCGAGATCTGGTCGGCGGCGCCGTACGACGAGAACGTCACCATTACCGCCGGCGAGACCGTCGAGGTGCTGCAGATCAAGGGCGCCACGGCCTACGTCCACCCCATCCCCAGCCTCGACGCGTAGAAGAGAGAGACGCACATGATCGTGCTGATCCTGCTCGGCCTGCTGTTCCTGTTCGTGATCACGCTGCTCGCGAAGACCGTGCGGATCGTCCCGCAGGCGCGAGCAGGGATCGTCGAGCGCTTCGGGAAGTACAAGCAGACCCTGCCCGCCGGCCTCAACATCGTGATCCCGTTCATCGACAAGGTGCGCTATCTCATCGACCTGCGCGAGCAGGTCGTCAGCTTCCCGCCGCAGCCGGTCATCACCGAGGACAACCTGGTGGTGTCGATCGACACGGTCATCTACTTCCAGGTGACCGACCCGGTCACGGCGACCTATGAGATCGCCAACTACATCCAGGCAGTCGAGCAGCTCACGATGACCACGCTGCGCAACATCGTCGGCGGCATGGACCTGGAGCAGACCCTGACCAGCCGCGACGAGATCAACACCGGTCTGCGCGGCGTCCTCGACGAGGCGACCGGCAAGTGGGGCATCCGGGTCAACCGGGTCGAGATCAAGGGCATCGACCCGCCGCCGTCGATCAAGGACGCGATGGAGAAGCAGATGCGCGCCGACCGGGACAAGCGCGCCCTGATCCTGACCGCCGAGGGCCAGCGCCAGTCGGCCATCCTCACCGCGGAGGGCAACAAGCAGTCGGCGATCCTCAATGCCGAAGGCGACCGGGAGGCCCTGATCCTGCGCGCCCAGGCCGACCGCGAGTCGCAGATCCTGCGGGCCCAGGGTGAGGGCCAGGCGATCCAGACCGTCTTCCAGGCGATCCACGACGGCCAGCCGGACCAGTCGCTGCTCGCCTACCAGTACCTCCAGATGATGCCGCAGATCGCCCAGGGCGACGCCAACAAGGTGTGGGTGATCCCGTCCGAGATCACCAAGGCGCTCGAAGGCCTGGGCTCGTCCATCCACGAGATCGCCGGGATCCCGCAGAAGAGCACCGGGCCTCGCACGCGCGTGGACATGGGTCCGACCGAGCCGCAGACCCCGAAAAGCTCCGGAGACTCCAGCGCCCAGGAGGCGGTACAGGCCGCGATCGCCGAAGCGGCGAAGGCCGAGATGGGAGGCCGGTCCGGATCGAAGCCGGCGGCCCCGGAGCAGGACGCTCCGCCCGAGCCGCCCGCACCACCGCCGGCCCAGTAGCAGTAGCGGGTGTCGGCCTGGGAGATCGTCGCGATCCTGGCCGCCGGGATGGCGGCGGGCACGATCAACACCGTCGTCGGGTCCGGGACCCTGATCACCTTCCCCACGCTGCTCGCGTTCGGGGTGCCCCCGGTGACCGCGAACGTCTCCAACAACCTGGGCCTGGTCCCCGGATCCGTCGCGGGCGCCTGGGGCTACCGCCGGGAGCTGGCCGGGCAGCGATCCCGGGTGCTGCGGCTGGCGAGCGCGTCGGTGATCGGGGCCTTCACCGGCGGCGTACTGCTCCTGACCCTGCCCGAGGGCGCGTTCGAGGCGATCGTGCCGGCGCTGATCCTGATCGGCGTGCTGCTCGTGATCTTCCAGCCCCGGCTCTCGGCCTGGGTGGCCCGACGGGCGGAACGCCGGGGCACCACGCTCGACCACCACGGCGCCTGGTGGGTGTGGCCGGCGGTGCTGCTGGCCGGGGTGTACGGCGGCTACTTCGGGGCCGCTCAGGGCGTGCTGCTGATGGCCATCCTGGGCATCGGGGTCGCGGAGACCCTGCAGCGCTCCAACGCGGCCAAGAACGTGCTGGCCGCCTTCGTCAACGGGGTCGCCGGCGTGCTGTTCGCGCTGGTGGCCGACGTCGACTGGGCGATCGTCGGCCTGATCGGCCTGGGGTCGGTCGTCGGCGGCCTGCTCGGGGCAAGCGTCGGGCGGCGACTCCCACCAGTCGCTTTGCGCGTCGTGATCGTGCTGGTGGGTGTCGCCGCCCTGACGGTGTTGCTTGGTGCGCTAGCCGATCTTGAGGACTCGGGTGCCGCCGGCGAACTTGTCGTGCCAGGCCTGACGAGCCACGGGGTCGCCGTTGATGCCGACCGCGATCATGATCACGGCGACCAGCTGTCCGAGGCCGCCAAGGATCGGTCCGACGATCGGCACGATCGATGCGAGCCCGAGGGCCAAGTAGATGTTGCGGCGGATGGACTGCTCCATCGTCGGGTTGCTGGCGCCGTCGGGGCCGACCACCTTGAGCTTCATCAGCTGCTTGCCGATGGTCGCGCCCCGGCTGGACTCGAAGAAGGCGAAGTACCCGAGCGAGATCACCACAGTGATCACGGAGAAGAACAGGTAGAAGAGGAGCCACTCACCGGTGGAGTAGGTGAGCCCGGTCAGGAAGATGCCGGCCAGGATGGCGTACAGGATCCCGTAGATGACGGCGAGACCGATGTAATCGATCAGGCGGGCCAGGAACCGGTCGAGGAGCTCACCGGGACGCGGGACGCCGGGGACGGGTTGGCCGCCGGCGGGGCCGGGGGCCGGCGGTGGGGGAGGTGGGGGCTGCGGAGGTTGTTCACTCATGGCCCCCACCTTCATCCACGAGCACCCGCGGCCACAAGACCCCGGACTGACTATTGCGCTGCGGCGGCCTTCTTGCTCTTCTTCTTCCCGCCCAGCCCGAGGAGCCCTCCCAGGACGGCTCCGATCGCGACGGCGATGGCCGGGATCGCGAGCTTCTTCTCCAGGGAACCGCTGTTCATGGCGGAGTACGCCACCGCCGCGTCGGCCCCGTCGACCGCCATTCCGGCCAGGACCAGCGTGCGCCGATGCCCGCCGCGGGCCACCAGCGTCACCAGGCCGAGCGCGATCTCGCGGGTGCCGAACCACTGGGTGAGCACCGGCGGGTCCTGGGCAGAGCCCATCATCTGCTTGGCAACGAGATCCGGCTTGGCGATCGAGGCGACGCCGACCGCGATGCGGCCGAGCGAGAGCAGAGTGACGGGGTTCATGAGCGTGAGATTAGCGGGTGGTGACATACGCCGAGTGCCAGCGTTCGAGTTCGTCGTACACCTTCGCCAGCGGTTCCGGGCGGGACAGCACGACGTCGTGCCGAGCGCCGGCGACCGCCACGTACGTGACGTGCGGCCCGACGGCGGGTGCCCACTGCCGGATCTGCGGTACGTCGAGGACGACGTCGTGGGAGTGGACGTCCTCGCCCATCTCGGGCGGGCGCTTGGTGCCGCCCGAGGACAGCACCAGCACCGGGCAGGCGACCGACAGGCCGCGATGCAGCTGGGCGTGGCCCTGCCGGATCGCTCGCAGCCAGCCGGCCCGGACCGGGAACGACTCGACCGGCTTCCAGGTGAGGTCGAAGTCCCAGTCGCCCTCGTGGTCGCGGTGCAGGCTGCGGGTGTAGAAGCCGGTCACCTCGCGGCGGATCTCACGCATCGGCTGGCGCCGCCCGACCCGGTCGAGCAGCGCGCCGCGCGGCGGGTGAGCGCAGCAACGGTTTGCCGGGCAGGTCGAACCAGGGGGAGTTGAGCACCATCCCGGCGAGCTGCGTCGGCTGCCGCTCGTCGGCCCAGAGGGGGAAGGTGAGCCCGCCCGTGGAGTGGGCCGAGGCGATGATCTGGTCGTGGCCGTCGCGCTCGGCGATCCGCCACATGGCCAGGTCGATCTCCGCGAAGTACTCGTGCAGGTCGGCGACGTACGTCGGGGTCTGGTGCGGCCGGATCGAGCGGCCGTACTTGCGCAGGTCGAGCGCGTAGAAGTCGTAGCCGCGGTCCAGCCACCACTGGGCGTACTCGGTGTGGAAGAAGTAGTCCGCGAACCCGTGCACGTGCAGGACCGCGCGCGAGGTGGGCTTCTCGGCACGCCGGCTGACCAGCGTGGCGACCACGGATCCCTCGTCGTCGGGCGGGAGTCCGATCGTCTCCGCCAGCCAGGGCTCACCGAGGACGTCGACGGTGGGCGTGGACGTCATGCGTCCAGTCTGTCAGCGGCTTCCGCCGCCGCGCGCACCAGTCCGGCGAGCAGGCCCACGTCGGCGGCCGTCTCGGGATGCCACTGCACGGCCACGCAGAACCGGTCGCCGGGTGCCTCCATCGCCTCCAGCGTGCCGTCGTCGGCCCGCGCCACCGGCACGAAGCCGGGGTGGGTCCGCACGGACTGGTGGTGGTGGCAGCTGACCTCGAGCGTGTCGCCGACCAGCCCGGCCACTCGCGAGCCCGGCTCGGTCGACACCCGGACCGTGCCGTAGACGTCGCCGCCGGGGCTGTGCTCCTCGTGCCCCACCAGGTCGGGGGTGTGCTGGTCGAGAGTGCCGCCGCTGTGGACGGCCATCAGCTGCATCCCGCGGCAGACGCCGAGCACCGGCAGCCCGCGGGCCTCCGCGGCCGTGAGCAGCGCCGTCTCCCAGGCGTCCCGGTCGGGTCGCCAGGCGGCGGTGCGCTCGTGCGGCTCGGCGTCGTACCGGCTCGGGTCGACGTCGGCACCGCCGCTGATCACCAGCCCGTCGAGGCGCGCCACCACGACGTCGGCCGCGCCGGGCTCGCCGATCGGCGGCAGCAGCACCGGTATCCCGCCCGTGGCGGTGACCGCCTCGGCGTACTCCGTGGGGAGCAGGTCGGCGCGGCTGGTTCCAGACGCCGTACGCCGCCTGCTCGCGGTAGGTCGTCAGGCCGATGACCGGAGCGACCATCAGAGGGGCGTGACGTAGGCGCCAGAGATGCCGCCGTCGACCAGGAAGGTGTTGGCGGTCATGAACGACGAGTCGTCGGACGCGAGGAACAGCACCGCGGACGCCATCTCCTCGGGCTCGCCGAAGCGACCCATCGGCACGTGCACGAGTCGTCGGGCGGCGCGTTCCTCGTCCTTGGCGAACAGCTCCTTGAGCAGCGGGGTGTTCACCGGACCGGGGCAGAGGGCGTTGACCCGCACCCCGTCGCGTGCGAACTGCACGCCGAGCTCGCGAGACATCGACAGCACGCCGCCCTTGGAGGCCGAGTAGGAGATCTGCGACGTGGCCGCTCCCATCACCGCCACGAACGACGCGGTGTTGATGATCGAGCCGCGCTTCTGCTCGAGCATGTAGGGCAGCGCCGCCTTGCAGCAGAGGTAGACCGAGGTGAGGTTGACCTCCTGGACCTTCCGCCACGCGTCGAGGTCGGTGTCGAGGATCGAGTCGTCCTCGGGAGGCGAGATGCCGGCGTTGTTGAACGCGATGTCGACCGACCCGTAGGTGTCCTTCGCCGTGCGGAACAGGGCGTCGACCTCGTCCTTGCTGGTCACGTCGACGTGTTGGTAGGTCGCGATGGCCGACCCTCCGAGCTCCTCGACGAGATCCTTGCCCTTCTCGTCGTCGATGTCGCCGATGACGACCTTCGCGCCCTCCGCCACGAACCGTTGGACGGTCGCCAGGCCGATACCCGAGCAGCCGCCGGTGACGACCGCGACCCGGTCCTGGATGCGTCCTGCCATGAATTCCTCCGCTGGTTAGGTGCGAGCGCAGCGAGCCTCGAAACCCTTAGTGGGCGATGAAGACGTTCTTCTCCTCGGTGAACGCCATCGGGGCGTCCGGACCGAGCTCCCGGCCGAGGCCGGACTGCTTGTAGCCGCCGAACGGCGTCCAGTACCGCACCGACGAGTGCGAGTTGACGCTGAGGTTGCCGGCCTCGACGGCGCGCGCGACCCGGAGACCGCGGCCCAGGTCGTTGGTGAAGATCGAGCCGGACAGGCCGTACTCGGTGTCGTTGGCGAGCTCGACCGCGTGCGCCTCGTCGTCGAACGGCATCACCGCCACCACCGGCCCGAACACCTCCTCGCGCCAGATCCGCGCCTGACGGGTCCTCGGTGGCGACCACGCTCGGCGGCACCCAGAAGCCGTCACCGCCCGGCGTCGAGCCCGCGAACGCGACCTCCACCTCGTCGAGGTAGGCCTGCACCGAGCCCTGCTGCTGGGCCGAGATCAACGGACCCATCTCGCTGGTCTCGTCGCTCGGGTCGAGCACCCGGAACCCGGTGACCGCGGGCTCCAGCAGCGACACGAACTCGTCGTACGCCGACCGCTCCACCAGGATCCGGGACCGGGCGCAGCAGTCCTGGCCGGCGTTGTCGAAGACGGCCGACGGCGCCGAGGCCGCGGCGGCCGCGATGTCCGCGTCGGCGAACACGATGTTGGCGCTCTTGCCGCCGAGCTCGAGGGTCACCCGCTTCACCTGGTCGGCGCAGCCCGCCATGATCCGCTTGCCCACCTCGGTGGAGCCGGTGAAGCAGACCTTGCGCACGAGAGGGTGCGTCACGAACCGCTCGCCGACCACCGAACCCTTGCCGGGGATGATCGTGAGCACGTGCTCCGGCAGACCGGCCTCGAGGGCGAGCTCGCCGAGCCGGATGGCGGTGAGCGGGGTCAGCTCCGCGGGCTTGAGCACGACCGTGTTGCCCGCCGCCAGGGCCGGCGCGAAGCCCCAGCCCGCGATCGGCATCGGGAAGTTCCAGGGCACGATGATGCCGACCACGCCGAGCGGCTCGAAGAACGTCAGGTCGACGCCGCCGGCCACCGGGATCTGCCGACCGAACATCCGCTCGGGGGCGCCGGCGTAATAGTTGAGGCAGTCGCGGACGTTGCCCGCCTCCCAGCGGGCGTTGCCCCAGGTGTGGCCGGCGTTGCGGACCTCCAGCTCGGCGAGCTCGTCGAGGTGGTCGTCCACCACCGCCGCGAACCGCCGCAGGAGCATGGCGCGCTCACCGGGCGCCAGGTCCCGCCAGGCGGGGAACGCTTCGTGCGCGCGCTCGATCCCCAGGTCGGTCTCTGCGACTGACGCGAGGTGTACGTCGGTCACCGGCTTCGCGGTCGCCGGATTGATGACGGTGTAGGTGTCGATCATGGGAAAGGGTCAGAGCCTTTCGAAGCCGCGGCGCAGCTCCCAGTCGGTGACGGTGGCGTTGTAGGCGGCCAGCTCGACGTCCGCCATGTTGACGTAGTGGTCCACGACCTCGTCGCCGAGCGCCTTGCGCACGACCGCCGAGGCAGCGAACCGCTCGCGTGCCTCGGTCATCGTCGACGGAACCTTGGGCCGGTCGGACGTGTAAGCGTTGCCGACCAGCTCCTCCTCGAGCGGCAGCTCGTTCTCGATGCCGTGCAGCCCGCCGGCCAGCATGGCAGCGAGGGCCAGGTAGGGGTTGACGTCGGCCCCAGGCACCCGGTTCTCCATCCGGGCGCCGGCTCCGCGCCCCACCAGCCGGACGGCGCAGGTGCGGTTGTCGAGCCCCCACGCGATGGTGGTGGGCGCGAACGAGCCGTCGGCGAACCGCTTGTAGGAGTTGATGTTGGGCGCGTAGAGCAGGGTGAAGTCGGCAGCCGTGGCCAGCACGCCGGCCACGAAGTGGTCGTAGAGCGCGGTGCGGTCACCGGACTCCTCGTCCCAGAACACCAGGGAGCCGTCGGTGCCGCGCAGCGACAGGTGGATGTGGCACGAGCTGCCCTCGCGCTGGTTGTACTTCGCCATGAACGTGAGCGACTTGCCCTGCTGGGCGGCGATCTCCTTGGCGGCGGTCTTGTAGACGGCGTGGTTGTCTGCGGTGGTGAGCGCGTCGGCGTACAGGAAGCCGATCTCGTGCTGGCCGAAGTTGCACTCACCCTTGGCGCCCTCGACGTCGAGGCCGGCGTCGTACATGTGGTTGCGGATCGCGCGGAGCAGCGGCTCGGCCCGCGTCGTGCCGACGATCGAGTAGTCGACGTTGTACTGGTTGACCGGCGTGAGGTCGCGGTAGGCGTCGGTGGCGGCCTGCTCGTAGGTGGTGTCGAACGCGATGAACTCCAGCTCGGTGCCGGCCAGGGCGGTCCAGCCGCGCTCGTCGCAGCGGTCGAGCTGGCGCTGCAGGATCGATCGCGGCGACTGCACCACAGGGGAGTGGTCGGGCCAAACGAGATCGCACTGGATCATCGCCGTGGCCGGCAGATGAGTCAGCAACCGGATGGTCCGGTCGTCGAGCACGAACTCCATGTCGCCATAGCCGCGCTCCCACGAGGAGATCGCGTAGCCGTCGACGGTGTTCATGTCGACGTCCACCGCGAGCAGGTAGTTGCAGCCCTCGGTGCCGTGGCCGACCACGTGGTCGACGAAGTAGCGACCGTGCAGCCGCTTGCCTTGGAGCCGGCCTTGCATGTCGGTGAACGCGACGACCACGGTGTCGACGGTGCCCTCGTCGATCCTGGCCACGAGCCCCTCCATGCTGAGGTGCCGATCGTTGCGCAATGTCATTTCCTGGGTCACGTGGTTCCCCTATCCGACCAGGCCGCGCAGCAGCGCCGCCGTGTCGTCGCAGTGCTCTTCCATCACGCGCCGCGCGCGATCGGGCTTGCCGGCCAGGATCGCCGTCACCAGACGGGCGTGCTGGCGGTCGGAGTGGGCGATGTTGGCCTCGAGGACCGGGATCGCCAGGAGCATCTCGTGCAGCGTCGCCTGGACCGAGGTGACCGCCTCGACCAGGCGTGGCGACTCGCTGAGTGCGGCGACGGTCAGGTGGAGCCGTGAGTCCGCCTGCCGGTGCGCCGCGGGCTTCCGGGCCGACGCCACCTCGGCGTGCGCCTGCTCCAGCTGCTCGCGTCGTACGCCGGTCGGCTGGAGCTGAGCGGCCAGTTGGGCCGCGCCCGGCTCGACGACCCGCCGGAACTCCAGCGAGTCCAGCCAGTCCCGCCGCTTGGCGTCCGTGATCCGTGCCGCGGCGCGTGCGGAGGGAGTGCGGGGCCTCAGGGTCACGACCGTGCCGCCACCGCGGCCGCGGGTGGTCTCGACCAGTCCGGCTTCCCGGAGAGCCGCCATCGCCTCCCGCAAGGTGGCCCGCGAGACGTTGAGCCGCTCGGCAAGGTGCCGCTCGGAGGGCAGCGTGGTCCCGCGGGGGTAGACGCCCAGGCGGATGGCGGCTGCCAACTGCTCGACGCACGCCTCGAACGCGTGGTGCCCGCGGACCGGTCGCAGCACCACGTCGGGCAGCTGCGAAGCACGAGCGCCGGTCATGTCGTCATCCTCGGGAGAGCGCGATCGGACTGTCAATGGATCGAGCCGGTCAATGGTCTGATTTCAAACCAATTCTCGATGACCTGTTTACACCCTGCGCAAGGGGGGTCTAGTTTCCTGCTGACCCGTCGTACTCACCCGGGAAGGTTCCATGACAGACGAACTGATCCACAACGAGGACGAAGCGCTCCTCGCCAAGCTCGGGTACAAACAGGAACTCAGCCGGACCTGGTCCGGCTTCTCCAACTTCGCGATCTCGTTCTCGATCATCTCGATCCTGGCGGGTTGCTTCACCACGTTCGGCCAGGGATTCAACAATGGTGGCCCGGTCGCGATCTCGTGGGGCTGGCCGATCGTGTCTGCCTTCATCCTGCTGATCGGCTTCACGATGTCCGAGCTCGTCTCGGCGTACCCGACGTCTGGCGGCATCTACTGGTGGGCCTCGAAGATGGGCGGCCCGCGCGCCGGCTTCTTCACCGGTTGGCTGAACCTGATCGGCCTGGTGGCGGTGACCGCATCGGTGGCCTACGGCTGCGCCACGTTCATCGACCTGACCATCAGCACGTTCTCGGAGTCGTTCGCCGCGGACTACTCGTTGCGCCGGGTGTTCGTCATCTTCCTGATCGTCCTGGCCATCGCCGCGACGCTCAACATCTTCAGCGGTCACCTGATGGCGGTCATGAACAACGTCTCGGTGTGGTGGCACGTCCTCGGCGCCTCGTTCATCATCGTGATCCTCTTCGTGGTGCCCGACAACCACCAGAGCTTCAGCTATGTGTTCACCGAGCGGTTCAACAACTCGGGATACTCCGACGGGTCCAGCAGCTCGGCGATGTACTGGTTCCTCGTGGTCCCGTTCGGCCTGCTGCTCACGCAGTACACGATCACGGGCTTTGACGCTTCGGCCCACCTCTCCGAGGAGACCCAGGAGGCGTCGGAGGGCGCCGCCAAGGGCATCTGGCGGTCGATCTTCTACAGCGCCATCGGCGGTTGGATCATCCTGCTGGCATTCCTGTTCGCGATCCCGGATGACGCGGCCGGCAACCCTGACAACGCCGGCGTCGGTGGCGGCGGCGTTGCCTACATCTTCACCTCGGCGCTGGAATCTGATCTAGCTGCGACGATCCTGCTGATTTCTGCAGTCGGCCAGTTCTTCTGCACGACTGCCTGCCTGACGAGTGCCTCCCGGATGACGTTCGCGTTCAGCCGTGACAAGGCGATCCCGGGTTCGTCGATCTGGCGGAAGGTGGGTGACAACAAGGTGCCGAAGAACGCGGTGCTGCTGGTCGCCGTGGTGGCCGCTCTGATCACCCTGCCCGCCCTGGTCGAGGTGAACCTGGGCACCGAGGCGGACCCGTTCATCGTTCCAACGGCGTTCTACGCGGTGGTTTCGGTGGCGGTGATCGGCCTGTACCTGGCGTTCCTGATCCCGATCTGGCTGCGATGGCGGATGGGTGACGACTTCGTACCGGGTAGCTGGACCAACGGCAGCAAGTACAAGTGGATGAACCTGGTTGCCGTGGCCGAGATCGTCGTCATCAGCATCTACTTCATCCTGCCGTTCGTCCCGCAGGGCAACCCGCTGAACGACGACTTCTCGTGGAAGTTCGTCAACTACGCGCCGATCCTCACGATCGGTGCGCTGATCATCCTCTGGGTCTGGTGGAGTGCGTCCGCGAGGAAGTGGTACACCGGTCCTCAGCACACCATCGACCCGGACGTCGTCGAGGCCTTCGACGACTGAGTGTCCGACGCGGTCACCGACCTGGACCGCCTCGCCGTACTGGCGGGGCGGTCCTGGCGCGTGGCGGAGCTGCCGGGCGGGCTGACCAATCACAACGTCCGGGTCACCACGACCGACTCCGCTGACCAGGTTCCGCCGCTCGACATCGTGGTCCGCTGCTCGGAGAACGACGCTGGCCTGCTCGGGATCGACCGGGACAACGAGTACATCAACACCATGGCCGCGGCAGAGGCGGGCGTAGGAGCGCCGGTGATCGAGTACCGGCCGGATCTCCGGATGCTCGCGATCGGGTTCCTCGAGGGCCGGAGCCTGGAGAACGCGGACTTCGCCGACGCCGGCGTGCTGGCCCGGGCGGCCGACGCCTGCCGGCGGCTGCACGCCGGCCCGCGCTTCAGCGGTGACTTCGACATGTTCCAGCGCCAGGCGACGTACCGGGAGACGGTGGCCGAGCGAGGGTTCCCGGTGCCGACGACGTACGACGACCATGCTGACGACTGGGAGGCGGTACGCCGCGCCCTGGCATCCCGGCCCCGGCCGACGGTGCCCTGCAACAACGACCTGCTGGCCGCGAACTTCATCGACGACGGCGAACGGGTCTGGCTGATCGACTACGAGTACTCCGGCAACAACGACGCCGCGTTCGAGCTCGGCAACACCGCCACCGAGTGCGACTTCACGCCCGAGCAGATCGAGGCGTGGACCGAGGCATACGTCGGCGATCCGACGCCCGCGGACCTGGCTCGGGTCCGGCTGGGCGCGCTGTGCAGCGCCTACGGCTGGGCGCTGTGGGGCTTCATCCAGGCCGCGTCCAGCCCGCTCGACTTCGACTTCCACGGCTGGGGCATGGAGCGCTACGAGAAGGCCGCGGCCACGTTCCGCGGGCCCGAGTTCGGCCGGCTCCTGGAGGACGTCGCTTCGTGACCGATCTCCCTGCGCGCGCTCGGGTCGTCGTCATCGGAGGCGGCATCATCGGCTGTTCGGTGGCCTACCACCTGGCCAAGCTGGGCTGGACCGACGTACTGCTGGTGGAGCAGGGGCACCTCTCGGGCGGCACCACCTGGCACGCGGCCGGCCTCGTCGGACCGCTGCGGGCGACGGAGAACGGCACCAAGCTCGTGCAGTACTCCGCCGAGCTCTACGCCTCCCTGGAGGCCGAGACCGGGCTGGCCACTGGCTACCGCAACGTCGGCGGTGTAGTGGTGGCGCGGACCGAGGACCGGATGGTCCAGCTGCGGCGCACGGCCTCCAACGCGGTGGCCTACGACATGGAGTGCGAGCTCGTGGGTCCGGACCGCGCGCAGGAGCTGTGGCCGGCGATGCGCGTCGACGACCTGCTCGGGGCGCTGTGGCTTCCCGGCGACGGCAAGGTGAACCCGACCGACGTCACCCAGGCGCTGGCGAAGGGCGCCCGGATGCGCGGGGTCACGATCGCCGAGAAGACACGGGTCCTGGGCGTGGACGTCGACGAGACGCCGCAAGGCCGCCGGGTCACGGGTGTGCGGGTCGATCGGGGCGGCGACCAGCAGCGGATCGAGACCGAGATCGTGGTCAACTGCGCCGGCCAGTGGGCGAAGGCGCTCGGGGACCAGGTCGGAGTGACGATCCCGCTGCACTCGGCCGAGCACTTCTACGTCGTCACCGAGGCGGTGGAGGGTTGTCACCCGGATCTGCCGATCATGCGCGACCCGGACGGGTGGACGTACTTCAAGGAGGAGGTCGGCGGCCTGGTCGTGGGCGGGTTCGAGCCGGACGCCAAGCCGTGGCGCGCGCCGGACGACCTGCCGCACCCGTTCGAGTTCCAGCTGCTCGAGGAGGACTGGGATCACTTCTCGCTGCTGATGGACGAGGCGCTGGTCCGGGTGCCGGCGTTGGCCGAGACCGGCATCCGCAAGTTCTACAACGGGCCGGAGTCGTTCACGCCCGACAACCAGTTCCTGCTCGGCGCGGCACCCGAGCTCGGCGGCTACTTCGTCGGCGCTGGGTTCAACTCGGTGGGGATCGCGTCGGCCGGCGGGGCCGGGCTGGCGCTGGCCGAGTGGATCATCGCCGGTGAGCCGACGATGGATCTGGTGGGCGTCGACGTCCGCCGGTTCGCGCCGTTCCACGGCGACAACGCCTGGCTCAGGTCGCGGGTGGCGGAGGTGCTGGGGCTGCACTACGCAGTGCCGTGGCCGAACCGCGAGGTCGAGTCCGGCCGCCCACAGCGGGTCTCGCCGTTGCACGACACCCTGGCCGCTGCCGGCGCCGTCTTCGGCACCAAGATGGGCTGGGAGCGCCCCAACGTGTTCCACCCCGGAGGGCTCGACTACACGTGGGGCAAACCCTCCTGGCTGGCCGCGAGCTCGGCTGAGCAGCGCGCCACCCGCACCGGCGTCGCGGTGTTCGACCAGACCTCGTTCAGCAAGTACGTCGTCAGCGGCCCCGGTGCGCTGGACGCCCTGCAGTGGATCTGCGCCGCGGATGTCGACGTACCGCCGGGGTCGTGCGTGTACACACCGTTCCTCAACGCACGGGCGACCTACGAGGCGGACCTGACCGTGACCCGGGTCGCGGACGACGAGTTCCTGCTGGTCTCGAGCTCGGCCACGACGATCCGCGACCTCGACTGGCTCCGGCGTCAGGCCCCGACGGGCGCGGCGGTGACGCTGCGGGACATCACCGAGGACCATGCGGTGCTCGGGGTGATGGGCCCCGACTCGCGCCGCCTGCTGACCGAGCTCGGCGGAGTGGGACTGGCCGACGAGGAGTTCCCGTTCGCCACGAGTCGGGAGCTCACCGTGGCCGGGGCGCGACTGCGGGCGACCCGGATGACCTACGTCGGCGAGCTCGGCTGGGAGCTGATGGTCCCGGTCGTAGACGCCGGCGCGGTGCACGCCGAGCTGACCGCTGCGGGTGCGGTCAACGCCGGCTACTACGCGATCGAGTCGCTGCGCCTGGAGAAGGGCTACCGGGCTTTCGGCCGCGAGCTGACACCCGACCTCACGCCGATCGAGGCAGGGCTGGTCTTCGCCACCGCCCTGAAGGGCGACAAGGACTTCCTCGGCCGGTCAGCTCTCCTGGCGCACCGCGAGCTGCTCGCCCACGGCGGACCGCGGCGCCGCATCGTCTCGTTCGTCGTCACGAGCCCGGCGCCGATGCTGTGGGGCGGTGAGCTGTTGCTCCGCCACGGTGCGCCGGCGGGTCAGGTCACCAGCGCGGCGTGGGGCGAGACCGTGGGCGCGTCGGTCGGCCAGGCCCTGCTTCGCAGCGATGGGCCGGTGACGGCCGCCAACCTCGCCGAGGGTGGATTCGAGGTTGACGTCGCGGGCGAGCGGCACCAGGTAACGGTCAGCCTGGCAGCGCCGCTGAAGTGAGTGCCTGACCCACCGCTGACGCGTACCCTGCACCCGTGCCTGGACCGCGAAGGGGCCTTCTCTCGCGCTCCGGCGCGTACATCGGCGACCGGGTCCGCAGCTGGCAGTCCGGGTCCCAGGAGGGCCAGGTCACGGTCCTGCTCATTCTGCTGGCCTGCGTGGTGGCCGCGTTCGTCGTCTCTTGGAACGCCTACGCGTGGATGCCGCTCGCGACGTACTTCGTGTGGCTGCTGGTGGGCATGCTGCTGCTCCGTTTCGTCCCGCTCGCAGTGCTCTCCGGCGTGGTGTTCGCCGCCGCTGTGGTGTCGCTCCGCCACGACGGGATGATCGTGGGGTCCCGGTCCGTCGCGGTGTTCAGCCTCATCGTGGTGACCGCGCTGATCCTCTACCAGTCCAGCCGCCAGCGCAGCGGGCTTCCGATGCCGCTCAGCGAGGCGATGCTCGCCGAGCTGCGCGACCGGCTGCAGCGGCAGAGCGTGATCCCTCCGCTTCCCGAGGGGTGGGAGGCGCAGTCGGCGATGCGGTCCTCCGCCGGCGCCGGGTATGCCGGCGACTTCTTCGTCGCCGACCTGATCGAGGGCCGGCGGCTGGAGATGGTGCTGGTCGACGTGTGCGGCAAGGGAGTGGCCGTGGGTCCGCAGGCGCTCCAGTTCGCGGGCGCGCTCGGCGGGATGCTGGGCTCGCTGTCGCCGCAGAAGCTGATGAAGGCGGCCAACACGTTCCTGCTGCGCCAGATGTCCGACGAGTCGTTCTCCACCGCGGTGCATCTGCGCGTCGACCTGGTCAGCGGGGAGTACACGATCACCAGCGCCGGGCACCCGCCCGCGCTGAGATTCGGCGCCCAGGACGGCGCGTGGACCATCGACAACGCCCGGGGAACGGCGCTCGGGATCATGCCCGACCCGGAGCTGCACGCGAGCGAGGGCACGATGGCGCCGGGGGAGGCGCTGCTCTTCTACACCGACGGGGTGGTGGAGTCGCGCACCGAGGACATCGACGACGGCATCGAGTGGCTGCGCGAGACGGCACGGGGCGCCGTACAAGGTGGCTTCACCGGTGCCGCCCACCGGATCATCCGCAAGGTCGGCAACGGCGCCGACGACCGCGCCGTCCTCATCCTGAGCCGAACTACGCCGGAATAGTCCGGGTCGATCCCGGGTTGAGTGAGTAGTCCGTAATTCAACTATCGCCGGAGGGCGACATGCAGTTCGGGATCTTCACCGTCGGCGATGTGACGCCCGACCCCACCACGGGTCAGGCGCCCACCGAGCACGAACGGATCAAGGCGACCATCGAGATCGCCAAGAAGGCCGAGGACATCGGCCTGGACGTGGTCGCGGTCGGCGAGCACCACAACCCGCCGTTCATCGCGTCCGCACCGACCACGACGCTGGCCTACATCGGGGCGCAGACCGAGCGGATCATCCTGTCGACCGCGACGACCCTGATCACGACCACCGACCCGGTGCTGATCGCTGAGAACTACGCGAAGCTGCAGCACCTCACGGACGGCCGGGTGGACCTGATGATGGGCCGCGGCAACACCGGGCCGGTGTACCCGTGGTTCGGCAAGGACATCCGCGAGGGCATCAACCTGGCGATCGAGAACTACGCGCTGCTGCACCGGCTGTGGACCGAAGAGGTCGTGGACTGGGAGGGGCGGTTCCGAACCCCGCTGCAGGGCTTCACCTCGACGCCGCGTCCGCTGGACGGCGTGCCTCCGTTCGTGTGGCACGGCTCCATCCGCAGTCCCGAGATCGCCGAGCAGGCGGCGTACTACGGCGACGGGTTCTTCCACAACCACATCTTCTGGCCGATCTCGCACACCCGGCAGATGGTCGACCTCTACCGGCGCCGGTTCGAGCACTACGGCCACGGGACCGCCGACCAGGCGATCGTCGGGCTCGGGGGCCAGTTCTTCATGCGGCGCGACAGCCAGGCCGCGGTCAACGAGTTCCGGCCGTACTTCGACAACGCGCCCGTCTACGGACACGGCCCGTCGCTCGAGGACTTCACCGAGGCCACCCCGCTCACCGTCGGGTCGCCGCAGCAGGTGCTCGAGCGGACCCTGGGGTTCCGGGAGTACGCCGGCGACTACCAGCGCCAGCTGTTCCTCGTCGACCACGCCGGCCTGCCGTTGAAGACCGTGCTCGAACAGCTCGACCTTCTCGGCGAGATCCTTCCCGACCTGCGGGCTGGTTTCGCCGCGGGCCGGCCGGCGCACGTGCCGGACGCTCCCACCCACGCGTCGCTGCTGAACGCGAAGGCGACGGTGGACGCATGACCCGCCTGGTCGTGGTCTCCGGCGGGCTGTCCGTGCCGTCGTCCACGAGGCTGCTCGCGGACCGACTGACCGCCGCGGCGGTGGAGGCGCTGGGCGATGTCGAGGTCGAGGTGATCGAGCTCCGTGACCTCGCGCACCAGCTGACCGACCACCTGCTCACCGGATTCGCCGCCCCCGAGCTGGCCGAGGCCATCGTGAAGGTGCGCGAGGCCGACGGGCTGATCGCGGTGACGCCGGTGTTCTCGGCGTCGTACTCCGGACTGTTCAAGAACTTCTTCGACGTGCTGGACGAGGGAGTGCTCGACGGAACGCCGGTACTCGTGGCCGCGACCGCCGGCACCGCGCGGCACTCCCTGGTGCTTGAGCATGCCCTCCGGCCGCTGTTCACCTACCTGCACGCGGTGGTGGTGCCGACCGGCGTCTTCGCCGCGACGGACGACTTCGGCGACTCCGGTCTCGACCGGCGGGTCGAGCGGGCCGCAGGAGAGCTGGCGGCGCTGATGGGCAAGGTCGACCCCACGGCTCGTCGCCGGCGCACGGTGGACGACGAGTTCGCCGAGCCGACGCCGTTCGAGGAGCTGCTGCGGCGGGCCGAAGAGGGCTGAGCGCCGTTCAGCCCGTGACGCGCTTCGGGTTCACGTAGAGAACCGGGGTCTCGTCGAAACAGCTCGGCGGGGACGGCTCGTCGGTCGCCGGGTCGTAGTCGACGATGATGATGTAGCCGCTGCCGGTCCACTCGGGAACGGTGGTGGCCTTGTCGACGTGGTCGCGCGCCTGATCCGACGGCATCACGATCGCGCCCGTTGCCGAGGAGTCCTCGCTGTCCGAGTGGAGGTACTCCTCCATGAACGCCTGGGTGGCCGCTTTCGCGACCTCGAAGGACTGCGGCTGGCAGTCGTCCCGGCCATCGTTCTCGTCGCGCACGGTCAGCACGCCCGCGATGCCGAGTGTTCCAACGATGAGCGCGCCGACGCCGACCGAGACCCCGCCGGTCGTCACCCTCACAAGCGGGACTCTAGTGCCGCGTGTCAGGCGTTGTTCTGCGGTTGGCGTGTTCAGGGTGTGTGCATGGCAAGGCGGCGGAGCGCTGGCATGCTGGGCGCACGTCTAGCGACGCCAACGCAGCAAGGTGCGTGCCATGGGCGCGCGAAGCGCGCAACAACGCGTGACACGTGGCACTAGTGCTGGTAGGTCCCGTGAATGATCGCGCGAGCGGCAGTCTTGAACGCCAGGTTGAACGAGACGACCGCGGGGGAGGCGTCGGAGTCGACGCCGAGGGCCGGTTCCTTCACTGCGTGCACCACGAAGAAGTAGCGGTGCACCTGGTCGCCCTCCGGGGGCGCGGCGCCCATGAACGCCTTGCCTCCTCCGTCGTTGCGGCACATGAAAGCGCTGCCCGGGAGGTCGGCGCCCTCGGCGCCGGCGCCCGTGTCGAGTGAGGTGACGTCGGCGGGCAGGTCGACGAGGACCCAGTGCCAGAACCCGCTCGGGGTCGGCGCATCCGGGTCGAAGCAGGTGACGGTGTAGCTCTGCGCCTCCGGCACGGCTTCCCACGAGAGCTGCGGCGAGGTGTTGCCCTTGGCCGCCACCTGGTCGTCCTTGAGGGGCTGTCCGTCGACGACGTCGGCGCTGGTCACGCCGAACGCCGGCACCTGCGGCAACAGCTCGTAGGGATTCGGGCTGACGGGTCGATCGAGACTCATGACGGCAACCGTAGTCCGCGACCCGGGAGCCCGTCACGGGTCGCCGGGGCGGCATCCGGGATGATGGCGAGCGTGGACGAGCTGCCGACGTACCCCTCCGGGCTGCGTCTCGAGGGTCGCCGGGTGGTCGTGGTCGGCGGCGGGCACGTCGCCCAGCGCCGGGTGCCGCAGCTGATCGCCGCCGGCGCGGATGTGTACGTCGTCTCGCCGCGGGTCACGCCGTCCATCGAGGGGATGGTCGGCGCCGGCGAGCTCACCTGGCTGCGGCGTGGGTTCGAGACCGAGGACCTCGATGGCGCCTGGTACGCCGTGGCGGCGACCGACGACGTCGAGGTCAATGCCCGCGTCTCCACCGCGGCGGAGGAACGCCGGATCTTCTGCGTCCGAGCCGACGACGCGACCAAGGCGACCGCGTGGACACCCGCGGTGGGCTCGGCCGCCGGCGTGACCGTCGCGGTTCTCGGCAACCGCGATCCGCGGCGTTCGGCAGCGGTGCGTGACGAGATCCTGGCCGGGCTGCGGGAGGGCACCATCACCGCGCGTCACCAGCGGGGCCACGTTCCCGGGGTCACGCTGGTCGGCGGCGGGCCCGGCGACCCCGACCTGATCTCGATCGCCGGCCGCAAGGCGCTGATGGAGGCCGACGTCGTGGTCGCGGACCGGCTGGCACCACGCGAGCTCCTCGGCGAGCTGCCGCCGGACGTCGAGCTGATCGACGTGGCCAAGCTGCCGCGCGGCCGGTCGGCCCAGCAGGCCGAGATCAACCGGCTGATCGTGGACCGCGCGCTCGCGGGCAAGCGGGTGGCGCGGTTCAAGGGCGGCGACAACTTCGTCTTCGGGCGCGGCTTCGAGGAGGTCATCGCCTGCCGCGAGGCGGGAGTGCCGGTGACGGTGATCCCCGGCCTGACCAGCCCGGTGTCCGTGCCCGCCGTCGCGGGCATCCCGATCACCCACCGCGGTGTCGCCCACGAGTTCACCGTCATCTCCGGGCACCTGCCGCCCGGAGACCCGGAGTCCCTGACCGACTGGGATGCCGTCGGCCGGCTGCGCGGCACCGTGATCCTGATGATGGCGGTCCAGAACGCCCCGGCGATCGCCGAGGCCCTGATAGCGGGCGGCCGACCATCCGATACGCCGGTCGCGGTGGTGTGCGACGGCACGATGCCGACCGAGCGCACCGTGCTTGCCACCCTGGGCTCGCTGGCCGAGGAGCTCACGGCTGCCGACGTACAACCGCCGGCGATCATCGTGATCGGCCAGGTGGTCGCGGTCGCGCACCCCGAGCGCTTCGGCTGATGGCCGAGCGCGTCGAGATCGGGCGTGCCGACGACCCGCGGCTGGCCGACTACCGCGACCTTCGGGACGTCACGCTGCGCAAGCACCTCGAGGCCGAGCACGGGCTGTTCCTCGCCGAGGGCGAGAAGGTCGTACGCCGTGCGGTCGAGGCCGGCTTCGAGCCGCGCTCGTTCCTGATGGCGCCGCGCTGGCTCGAGGGTCTCGCCGACATCCTCGATCGCTCGGATGCGCCCTGCTACGTCATGGAGGAGGCGCTGGCCGAGGAGGTGACCGGCTTCCACGTCCATCGGGGTGCGCTGGCCTCGCTGCGCCGGCGTCCGCTGCCGGACGTCGCCACGGTGCTCGACGGAGCGCGGTCCGTCCTCGTCCTCGAGGACATGGTCGACCACACGAACGTCGGCGCCATCTTCCGCAGCGGCGCGGCGCTGGGGTTCGACGCTGTGCTGCTCTCGCCGCGGTGTGCCGACCCGCTCTACCGCCGCGCGGTCAAGGTGGGCATGGGTGCGGTGTTCACGACCCCGTGGACGCGGGTGCCGGACTGGTACGACGCCCTGCCCGCCCTCTCCGCGCACGGGTTCACGACGGTGGCGCTCACCCTGGCCGAGGACGCGGTGCCGATCGAGGAAGCCGTGCAGGACGTCGACAAGGTGGCTCTGGTGCTGGGTTCCGAGGGCCACGGCCTGTCCGAGCGGTGGGAGGCGAGCGCCGATCGTCGTGCGGTGATCCCGATGCGTGCAGGGATCGACTCGCTCAACGTCGCTGCCGCGACGGCCGTCGCGTGCTACGTCACCGCTCGGCGCTGACCGGCCAGTCCGGCGGGAAGTCCTCCGCGACCTTCTCGTGCGCCCTCTGCAGCTTCTTGCGCTGCTTGGTGGGCAGCCGGTCGCCGAACACGGTCCCGATGGTGTGGTCGGTCTCGTGCTGCAGGCACCGGGCCAGCAGCCCGTCGCCGGCGTAGCGAACCGGCTCGCCGTCCAGCCCGAACCCCTCGACCGTCGCGTAGTCGGGCCGGGCGCACTCGATGAAGGCGCCGGGCAACGACAGGCAGCCCTCCTCGGACTCCTCGAGCTCGCGGTCCTTGCCCTCCGGGAGGGTGACGACCGGGTTGCAGACCACGCCGACGACGTGTTGACCGTCAGCGTTCGGGCAGTCGAACACGAACATCGCCACGTCCTCGCCGATCTGGCACGCAGCCAGGCCGACCCCGTCGGCGGCGTACATCGTGGCGACCATGTCGGCGGCCAGGGCGCGCAGCGCGTCGTCGTACGACGACACTCGCTGCTGGGGCCGGTGCATCACCGGCGTGCCCCAACGGGTCATCGGCCGGACCGTCCCGCCCATGGGCAGGGGACCGTGCGGCGCGAGCACCTCCTCAGACATGGCGCGGAGCCTAGACGGGAGCCGTTCGGACGCTGTGACCGGACCCACTCGTGGTGCTGTAGCGGTATGTGTAACTGGGAGTTACATTATCTGCATGTCCCTGATGAACAGCCTCAAGCCGGGTGGCCGTCACGGTGTGCCCGGATCCGCCTCGCGCGACCCCATCGGCTACCTGGTGGCCGGACTCAACCGGCTCGCGCAGAGCGACCTGATCGACAAGGTGCGGCTGCGCAAGCAGGCCGAGCAGGTGGTCTTCACCGTGACTCGCAGCGGGTTCAAGACCGCCACCAACGCCAGCCGGACCTTCTCCCGGTCCGGCAAGCGGGGACAGAAGGGCGTGCGGGTCCCGGCGGCCCAGCCCAAGGGCGTCTTCGACCTGACCCCGACCGAGGACGAGCAGATGCTCGTCGACGTGGTGACCGAGTTCGCCACCGAGGTGGTCCGCCCCGCCGCCGCCGAGGCGGACGAGAAGTGCGAGGCGCCCGACGACCTCCTGAAGGCCAGCCTCGAGATCGGGCTGCCGATCCTGGGGGTGCCGGAGTCGCTCGGGGGCATCTCCGAGGAGCGCTCGGCGATGGCCGGCACGCTCGTCGCCGAGGCGTTGGCCAAAGGGGACATGGGCCTCGCCGTGGCAAGCCTGGCTCCCGGCGCCGTCGCCACCGCGCTGGGGCTGTGGGGCACCGACGAGCAGCAGCAGACCTACCTGCCGGCGTTCACCGGCGACGACGTTCCCGCCGCTGCCTTGGCACTGATGGAGCCGGCCGTCCTCTTCGACGTCTTCCAGCCGACGACCACCGCGACCAAGAGCGGTGAGGGCTACACGCTCAACGGCACCAAGACCCTGGTCGCGCGCGGCGCCAGCGCCGAGCTGTTCGTGGTGGGCGCGATGCTCGACGGCAAGCCGACGCTGTTCCTGGTGGAGTCGTCCACCGAGGGACTCACCATCGAGGGCGACCCGGCGATGGGTGTTCGGGCGGCTTCGCTCACGCGGCTGCTGCTCAAGGATGTGAAGGTTCCCGCCGAGGCGGTGCTCGGCGAGACCGACGGCACGACGTACGCCGACTGCGTGCGGCTGTCCCGCCTCGCCTGGTGCGCACTCGCCGTCGGCACCGGCCAGGCCGTGCTCGACTACGTGACGCCGTACGTCAAGGAGCGGCACGCGTTCGGTGAGCCGGTGGCGCACCGCCAGTCGGTGGCGTTCATGGTCGCCGACATGGCGATCGAGCTGCAGTCGATGCGGTTGCTCACCTACAAGGCCGCCGGCCGTGCCGCGGCCGGCAAGGACTTCACCCGCGAGGTCGCCCTGGCCCGCAAGCTGTGCGCCGAGAAGGGCATGCGGATCGGCCTGGACGGCGTCCAGCTGCTCGGCGGCCACGGCTTCGTCAAGGAGCACCCGGTGGAGCGCTGGTACCGCGACCTGCGAGCTATCGGCGTCATGGAAGGAAGCGTGCTGGTCTGATGATCAACCTCGATGACCCCAAGAAGTTCCGGGCCCTCGTCGGCCAGGCCAACCAGGTCGCGATGAACATGCTGCGCCCGATCTCGCGCAAGTACGACCTCGCCGAGCACGAGTACCCCAAGGAGCTCGACATGCTCGCGGCGATGATCGACGGGCTCTCCGAGTCCGGTGCCAGCGAGGGTGCCGGCGCGTCCGGCGTACGTCGCGAGGAGGACGACGGCGACACCACCGTGAAGAACGGCGCCAACCTCGCCTCAGTGATGTCGATCGCCGAGATGTGCTGGGGCGATGTCGGCCTGCTGCTCTCGATGCCGCGCCAGGGCCTCGGCAACTCTGCGATCGCCTCGGTCGCCGACGACGAGCAGCTCAAGCGGTTCGAGGGCGTGTGGGCCGGGATGGCGATCACCGAGCCGGAGTTCGGCTCGGACTCCGCCCAGATCCGCACCACCGCCGTCAAGGACGGCGACCACTACGTGCTCAACGGCGAGAAGATCTTCGTCACCTCCGGTGACCGCGCCGACCACATCGTCGTCTGGGCCACCCTCGACAAGGAGCTGGGCCGGGCCGCGATCAAGTCGTTCGTGGTCGCCAAGGGCACGCCGGGCATGGAGGTGGAGCGGCTCGAGCACAAGCTCGGCATCCGCGCCTCCGACACCGCGACCATCAGGTTCGAGAACTGCCGGGTGCCGGCCGAGAACCTGCTCGGCTCGCCCGAGGTCGACACCAACGGCGGCTTCGCCGGTGCGATGGCGACGTTCGACAACACCCGCCCGCTGGTCGCGGCGATGGCCGTGGGCTGTGCCCGCGCCTCGCTCGACCTGACCCGCGACCTGCTGCAGCAGGCGGGCGTCGAGGTCGACTACGACCGGCCCGCGCACGCGCAGTCGGCCGCGGCCGCGCGCTTCATGCAGATGGAGGCCGACTGGGAGGCGGCGTACCTGCTCACCCTGCAGGCGGCCTGGATGGCCGACAACCGCCAGCCCAACTCCCTCGAGGCATCCATGGCCAAGGCCAAGGCCGGCCGCGTGGGGTCCGACATCACGCTGGGCTGCGTGGAGCTGTGCGGGTACGTCGGCTACAGCGAGACCGAGCTCCTGGAGAAGTGGGCGCGCGACTCGAAGATCCTCGACATCTTCGAGGGCACTCAGCAGATCCAGCAGCTGATCGTCGCTCGCCGGGTGCTCGGGCTGTCGAGCTCCGAGCTCAAGTAGTAGCTACGCGCGCTTCGGTGCCGGGAGCTTGGCTCCCGGTGCCGAACGCTTGGCCGGCTTCGGCTTGGGAATGACCGGGTCGGTCGCCGGGTCGTGCTTGGCGATGTTCTTCGCCACCTCCGCCGGGGTGGGTACCTCGGCCTTGTGCCCCGGCAGCTCGTCCTCCGGAGTGGGCGAAGTGGCCGGCTTCGGGTGCGGGCCGGTGAGCCGGCTGCGGACCGCCTCGACGGTGCCCACCAGTGCCGGCCCGGCAGTGGAGGCGGCCCTGCCGCCCATGTCTCGTCCGATCCTGACTGCCCCGGTCACGCTCTTCATGAAGCTGTCGACAACGGATCCGGACATTCGGAACTCCCTCGGCTCGCGGACGGACGTGCAGTCGATTCAAGCACGACCCGAAAAGCGCTGACCCGTCAGAAACTTTCTGGCGGGTCAGCGCCTTTGGGACGGGTCAGCGTCAGGAGATGGCGCGGAACGGGTCGTGCTCGGCGAGCAGCTTGTCGACCCGGGCCTGGTCGAGACGGTGGACGACGTTCTGGGTCTCCTGCGCGTCGCGGACGCACTTGGCGAGCGTGAACGCCGAGGTCGTGAGGTACAGCGTGCCGAGGCCGAGGAAAGCGCGGATCCACGGCTCCACGGGCAGGTAGATCACGGCGAAGATCATGGTCAGCAGGGAGATCCCGAAGGACAGGCCCGCCTGCAGGTAGAAGGCGTTGGTGTTCCTGGTTTCGTTCGGAGTGTTCATGTCCGGAAGCCTGTTCCAGTCAGCCGTCCGGCGGACCGTACCGAGTACCCGGATCCGGCTGAGTCGGCGTACTCAACTAGGCCGGCCCGGCCGGCCCCGACGGGGCCGCGAGCAGGAAATCCGGAGCCCGATAGTCGGCCCGAGAGAAGGCGTCTGCCACCTCGGCCTTCACCGAGTCGACCGCCTCGTGCCGGACCAGCGCGATCGCCGAACCGCCGAAGCCTCCACCGGTCATCCGGGCGCCCAGGGCACCGGCCGTCAGGGCCGCATCTACCGCGGCGTCCAGCTCCGGGGCGGAGACCTCGTAGTCGTCGCGCAGGGAGACGTGCGAGGCGGTCATCAGCCGGCCCAACGCGGACCAGTCATCGCGCTCGAGGGCGGCAACGGCGTCGCGGACCCGGGCGTTCTCGGTGCTGACGTGCCGGAGCCGGCGCGGGTCGCCGCGCTCGCTCTCGGCCCGGCGGTCGGCGTACCCACCCTCCGCGTGGCTGTGATGCACCCGGGTGTCGATCACGAGGAGGTCCAGGCCGGCGTCGGCCAGGGGCAGCGGGACGTCGTGCGTGGACCCGTCGGAGAAGTCGATGAGCAAGGCGTGGTCGGCCCGGCACAGCAGGGACGCCATCTGGTCGAGCCCGCCGGTCGGCGCGCCTGCCACCTCAGTCTCGGCGCGCACGCAGATGTCGACCAGGGTGCGCCGTAGCGCGGGAGTGAGGTCGCGGCCGAGCAGTCCGGCGACGGCCACCGCCACGGAGACCTCGAGCGCCGCGGAGCTGGACAGTCCAGCTCCGAGGGGAACCGTGCTGTCGATCTCGACGTCGAGCCCGGGCACCTCCCACCCGTCCTCACGCAGCGCCCACAGCACCCCGGCGGCGTACGCCCCCCAGCCGGTGGCCGTGCCCACCTCATCGAGGCCGCCCTGCCACGGCTCGTCGATCTGACGGCTCGTGATCCGGACGAGCTCGTCGTCACGAGCGGTGACCGTGGCCGTCGTACTCCGGTCCAGAGCGAAGGGCAGCGCCAGCCCGCCGTTGTAGTCGGTGTGCTCGCCGATCAGGTTCACCCGGCCGGGTGCCCGGCCCGCCGCACGTCGCACGTCGCCAGCCTAGGGTGGTCGCCGTGCACTTCCTCCACGCCACCCCACCGCACGACCTGACCTACGACGACGTGTTCATGGTCCC
>CAWCRX010000001.1:0-80208 GCA_963798055.1 uncultured Actinomycetota bacterium | reverse complement strand
CGTGGCGAAGTATTTCGCCGGGAAGGCGACCAGCGAGCAGAACGCCAGCAGGACGCCCACGACGAAGGCCAGCACGCGGTAGGCGGGGAAGAGCTTGGTCACGGCTCCGAAGGTACCGGGTCGTCGTCCGGCACGGGCTCGGGCTCCCGCGCGGCGGTGACGTCGCGCACGTACCGCCACCAGATGAACGCCGCGAAGCCCGCGAACACCCACCACTCGAGGGCGTACAGCAGGTTGCGGATCGCGGTGAACCGACCCGCGTCGGGGAGCTGTTCGAGATCGGCCGGCTCCAGCCCGGTGGTGCCGGGGTTGCTGCCCGCGGCGTCGGCGTCGACGACGCCGTAGGCGCCGTACAGGTCCTGGTCGACGTGCTGGATCAGGTCGGCAGTCCGCACCTGTGGGAGTACGTCGTCGGACGGGTCCGCATCTGACGCCCCCGAGCCCTCGGTGGGCTGCAGCCAGGCCACCACCTCGGCTGCACCGGTCGGCGGCGCCGGGGCGGCATCGACCTCGGGGACCCAGCCGCGCACCAGCGGCAGCGCCGGAGCGTCGGGTGCGCCGGACGTCAGCGCGGTGACGACCCAGTAGCCGTCCGTGCCGTCGTGCTCGCGGCCCGACACGTAGACCGTCGAGTCCGGCAGCCAGCTGCCGCTCACGAGCACCGGCTGACCGACCTCGTCACCGGGGAACGGGTCGTCCGGCCCCATCACCTCACCGAGCGGCACCGGGTCCAGCTGGGTCCGGTCCACCCGCTCGGCCTCCCGGTGGTCGCGCCAGGCGTCGTACTGCCAGAAGCCGAGCGTGCCGGCCGCGGCCACTGCGACCAGGGCGAGGAGGTGCGCGCCGAGCAGCCTGGGGGACAAGAGCACGCGCACCCGCCCAGCGTACGGATCGCCCCGACGATGATCTGGTCAGACCACTTGACCAACGTACCAAGCGCGTTCTACGGTGCTGGGCATGCCCCTGCAGCCCGTGACCCGCCGATCCGTGCCCGACGAGGTCTTCGACCAGGTCCTGGCCGAGGTCGTCGACGGGGAGATCGGTGCCGGGGAGTCGCTGCCCAGCGAGCGCCGGCTCGCCGAGGTGCTGGGCGTCTCCCGCCCGGCCGTGCGCGAGGCGCTGCAGCGGATGACCCAGTCCCGGCTCGTCGAGGTCCGACACGGCGGGGCCACGACGGTTCGCGACTTCAAGCGCTCCGCGGGACTCGACCTGCTCCCCCAGCTGCTCGTCCGTCGCGGCGAGCTCGACCCCAACGTCGCCCGGTCGGTGCTCGAGGCCCGGCTCGCGATCGGCCCGGCCGTCGCGGCCCTGGCCGCCGAGCGCGGCGGGCCCACGCTGGCCGCCGTGCTGACCGACGCGGTGGACGCGCTCGCCGCGACCGACGACGACGTCGAGCGGCAGCTGCACGCGCTCAAGTTCTGGGACCTGGTGGTCGACGCGGCCGACTCACTCGTCTTCCGGCTGATGTTCAACAGCATGCGCGCGGCGTACGAGCCGGCGCTGGAGGCACTGGCCCCGGCGATGGCCGAGGAGGTCGGACAGTCGGAGGCCTATCGGCTGCTGACCGCCGCCATCGCGGCCGGCGACCCGGACACCGCCCGTGCCGCCGCCGATCGCGTGCTGCGGCCGGCCACCGACAGCCTGATCGCCGCGCTCGCCGCGCTGGCCGACCTGGAGGAGAAGAAATGACCAAGGCCACCCCCGAGATCGAGGCCCTCGCCGCCGAGCGGCTGGCCAAGGACGAGGCCCGGATCACCGGCGCCGCCGGCCCCGGCCGACGCGCCGGCGTGACGCTGGGCGAGTCCTGGAACGCGTTCTGGCGGCACCCCAGCCCGCCGATGATCTCCGCGTTCCTGGTCGGTTCGATCGTCGCGCGAGTCGTGGTCGGCGGTGGCAGCTGGTGGGAGCTGGTGATCCCGGTGGCCCTGGTCGCGCTGTTCCCGGTGATCGAGTGGCTGATCCACGTCGGCATCCTGCACTGGAAGCCGCGCAAGCTCGGCCCGGTCAAGATCGACTCCCGGCTGGCCCGCGAGCACCGCGCCCATCACGCGGACCCGCGCGACATCCCGCTCGTGTTCATCCCGTGGAAGGTGCTGGTCTGGCTGCTGCCGACGTACGTCGTGGGCTACCTGCTCATCATGCCGACGCTCGAGAGCGGGTTGTCGCTGCTCGTTTCGATCTTCGCGATCATGTTCGCCTACGAGTGGTGTCACTACCTGATCCACAGCGACTACAAGCCGAAGTCGCACCTGTACCGCGAGGTCTGGCGCAACCACCGCCTGCACCACTACAAGAACGAGCACTACTGGTTCACCGTCACCAGCGCCGGCACCGCCGATCGGTTGTTCGGGACCTACCCGGACCCCGAGACGGTCAAGAGCTCCAAGACCGTGAAGGCGCTGCACGCGACCGACGTCTGACCTGACACGATCAGCGGGTGATCCATCACCTGAACTGAGCGACGTTCCGGGTACGCGTCGCCGGTCGACCCGAGCGCGCTGGCCGCCCTCCAGGCGCAGCGCTAGTCGGCGCAGAGCGCGAACGGCAGCCGTCGCGCGAGGGTCAGCGCGACCGCGAGCCGCGGATCGCCCAGCGAGTAGCCGATCCGGCCGCCCGAAGGGTCGGCCACCGGTCGCTGGAACCCCTCGCCGAAGCTGGGGTCGCCCTCGGGCAGGGTGTCGGCGAGCCGGGCCCGGCCGAAAGTGTCGTCCCGCGCCGGCCCGAGTCGGGCTGTCGCGAGGGCGCCGCCGAAGGACACCGAGAACGGACCGAGGTAGTCGAGTGCCGCAAGGTCCGCCGCCGGCCCGCTGGCCAGCTGGTCGTACATGCCCTCGCCGTACGCGTCGTCGAACGGGATGCACGAGCGCTCGACGTACGTCGCGGTCGCGGGCAGCCCCACCAGGGAGCCGAGCCCGGCGTCGGCCGCCCAGCTCTGCTCGACGTCGGCCGTCGTACCGGTACCGATCACTCGTTCGTCGGCGGCCACCGTGACCCCGGCCAGCGGTCCGACCTCGTCGTCGACGGCGCGTTGCACGTCGGCCATGTCGAGGTCGTCGCGGAACTTCAGCGCCCAGCCGAGCGCGCTTTCCTGGTCGGCGAAGTGCGCCTCCCAGACGACATCGTCCTGGCTGAAGCCATAGTCCTTGCGCAGGGCCGCATCGTCCGCACGGAGCAGGCCCTCGATGAGCGCGGCGGACTCGGTGTCGACGCGATTCCAGTACTTCTCACGCCCCGGCTCGGCGGTCTCGCTGAGGTCGGGATAACCGAGCTGCAACCGGATCTGGTCGTAGTCGGTGACGGCGAGCCGCGTCGCTTCGTCGGGGACCAGGGCCAGGACGGCCTCCGCCGGCTCGAGCGTCGAGTCGTACGCCGGCAGGGTGGTCTCGACGGGCGGGCTGGGAGCGGGGAGCGGTTCGTCCTCGTCGTCGCTGCACCCGGCCAGCAACGAGGTCGCCGCGAGGGACACCGCGAGCAGCGCTCCGGTCACCCCATGTCTCACTCGGGGAAGGGTAGCCTGCGGCGATGGTGCGCTCGCCCCGTATTGCCGTGTGCGCGATGTCGATGTTGCTCCTTCTTCCGGGCGGGGCAGCGGCCCGCGCCGAGGAAGCGGCTCCTGCCGACGTGGTGCGGACACCTGGGGTCGTCGCCTCGCAGGCTCCCAAGTCGGCGATCGTCGGCTCGGCGACCGACATCGTCGGCACCGGGTTCAGCGTGCTCGATGCGGCGGACGACCCGGTCCTCACCGGCACCCTGGTCGCCGTACCGGGCGATCCGGCGCCGTTTGCTCATGCCACGCTTGCCGACTTCTCCGCGGTGGACGAGCCCGGCACCTACACGGTCGTCGTCGGCGACGTCGAGTCGGCACCCGTGGTGGTGCAGGCCGACCCCTATCCCGCCATCCTTGGTTCGCTGCTCGGCATCTTCGACGCGAACGCCGACGGCCGCGAGCCGTCCTCCCTGCACGCGCCCAGCCACCTGCACGACAGGCGGTCCCGGATCCGCAACGGACCCGACAAGGGCCGCGTCATCGACGTCGCCGGCGGCTGGATGGATGCCGGCGACCAGCTGAAGTTCACGGTCACGATCGGCTACGCCACCACGCTGCTGCAGCTCGCGGCCCGGAACCAGCCGAGCGGCGCCGGGAGGCTCATCGCGATCGCCAACGTCGGCGTCCGCTGGCTGCGCAAGGCCCACCCGGCACCGGGAGTCTTCGTGGCCCAGGTCGGCGACACTGACGCCGACCACAACCGCGGCTTCCGCGATCCGACACGTGACGATGACTCCTCGCAGCCGCTGCTGCGGCGCCGGCCGTCGCTCGTCCTGACCGACCGCACCGAGGGCGCCGACGTGGCCGCCAGCGCCGCCACGGCCTTGGCCCTTGCCGCGCAGCGGTCCAACGGAACCCGCAGGAAGCGTCTCGTCCGGGCCGCGGAGCAGTGGTACGCCGAGGCGCTCCGGCTGCGCGGGCCGTGGCAGAACTGCTGCTACGTGCAGGACACCGTCCAGGACGACCTCGCGGGCGCGGCAGTGGAGCTGTGGCGCGCCACCGACAGGGTCTCGTACCGCAACGACGCGCTCGCCCGGCTGCGCTCGGTCACCCGCAACGGCGACCGCGGCTGGCGGGTGGCCATGGACGGCTATGAGATGGCCGGCCTGCCCGCCGCCGAGCTGTGCGGCGTACTCGGCGGACCGGCTCCCCAGAGCGACAAGGTCAGGAAGCGGGCCTGCCGGATCCTGAGGGCCGGCGGTGGCGACGCGATGTTCAACGCCGACAGCAACGCGTTCGGCCGGGCCGGTCCGATCACCTGGGCCAGCGTCCGACAGAACCAGAGCGGCAGCCTGATGGCACTCCTCAGCGGCCGCGCCGGACTTCCCGGGGCGCACACCGCGTCGCTGCGCGCGCTCGGCTGGTTCCTCGGCGCCAACCCGTGGGGGGTCCGGTTCCAGGCCGGGTACGGCGTCGTACACCCGTATCACTGGGCACAGCTGCAGGGGCAGGGCATCCCGAGGGGCGCGGTCGTCGGCGGCCCCGCCTCCCGCGAGGTCATCGACGAGAACTACGCCGGGCCGCCGATCACCCTCGGCCCCTACGACACCGATGACTCGGTCTACCGCGACGTCGCCGACGACTACGTCACGAACGAGGTCGGCATCAACTACAGCGCCGGCTCGGTCCTACTGCTGGCGTTGCTCTCGCCGTTCTGACGCATCGGCCCACATGGCGGCGACGTGCCGCGCGTCGGTGCCGCAGCACCCGCCCACCAGCTGCAGGTTCGGCAGCAGCGGACGCAGTAGGTCCTGGGCTCCGGCGAGCGCGACCGGGTCGCCCTCGTCGAGCTCGGTCATGGCGTCCAGCTCCTCATGGCTGCGGTTGGACGCGTTCACCCGCAGGCCGTGGATCCGGGACCGCCAGTCCCCGTCCTCGGCCAGCGCCGGCGCGATGTGCTCGGGGTGCGCACAGTTGACCATGAAGTAGTCGGGCGACGCCTGGGCGTCGACCGCCCGGATCGTGTCCGCCAGCGTTGTTCCGTCCGGGAGCCGGCCGTCCACCTCGACGGTGAACGAGATCGCGACCGGGAGGCCGGCCGCTCGGGCGGCCCGGACGATCCCGGTCGCTTCGTCGGCAGTGCTGAGGGTGAGGACCGTGATCAGGTCGGCTCCGGCGGCAGCGAAGGAGTTGATCTGCGGGGCGTGGTAGTCGGCCGCCTCCTCGGCGGTGAGGGCCAGGTCCGCGACGTACCCGTCACCGCGGGGCCCCAACTGGCCGCTGACCACGAACTCCGTGATCCCCGACTCGTCGCGAATCTCCTGCAGCAGCTTCACCGACCCACGGTTGAACCGGTCGAGGTCGGCCGGCGTGTAGCCCAGCCGCGCGCCCCAGTCGGCGCTCGCGCGCCAGGTCGGTGTCTCCAGCTGTACGGCGGCGCCGGCCCGGCGCGCGATG
Organism: uncultured Actinomycetota bacterium; assembly: GCA_963798055.1. Classification (GTDB taxonomy): domain Bacteria; phylum Actinomycetota; class Actinomycetes; order Propionibacteriales; family Nocardioidaceae; genus Nocardioides. The sequence goes on along the minus strand of CAWCRX010000001.1, from coordinate 74,264 downwards.
TCGACGTACCCGTCGAAGTACGCGCGCAGCAGCGCCGCGCCCTTCTCGTCCTCGACCAGGGGGAAGGACGCGAAGTCCGGCAGGTCGACGCCGTGGTGGTAGATCAGATCGGTCTCGAGACCGCCGTCGGTGATCACCGGGGACCCCGACATCTGGGGAAGGTTCATGCTGCTCTCCTTTGGGATTCGTTTCAGACTAGATGGTCTGTTTGTACCAGACCAAACGGTTTGGTACAACTGCCTTATGCCTCGCGACGGAACCGCAACCCGGGAACGGATCCTCTCCGCCGCCCAGCAGTTGATGACTGACCAGGGCTACGCCGCGACATCGGTCGACCAGGTGATCTCGGCGTCCTCGAGTTCCAAGGGCGCGTTCTTCCACCACTTCCAGTCGAAGGCGGATCTGGCCGGCCAGCTGATCGACCGCTACGTCCGAGACGACCTGGACTTCCTCGAGGCGGGCCTGGAAGCCGTGGCGGAGATGGAGGATCCGATCGAACGGGCCGTGGGATTCCTGCGCTACTACGAGGACCGGGGGGACGAGCTCGTGGCCGAGCACTCCGGCTGCCTGTACGCAACTGTGCTCGCCGAGCTGGAGTTCTCCGGTACCGACATCAACAAGGCGGTGGCGCGGGCGACGGTGGTCTGGCGCGAGGCGGTGGTTGCGCTGCTCGAGCCGGCGTTCGCCGCACGACGCACGACGTCCGACGTGGACCTCGCCGCGCTCGCCGATCACCTCTACACGACGTTCGAGGGCGCCTACATCCTCTGCCGGACGGTGGAGGACCGGAGCGCGATGCGCGCGCAGCTCAAGGTGATGCGCCAGCTCGTGGAGGCGCTGCTACGCGGGGAGAGCGGAGCCTAGGGGCCACGACAGCACCTCGTCCGCCTTGGCGTCGAGTCCGCTGACCCGCCCCCGCTGCTCCGCCGCACGCGCCCGCTCGGGCCCGAGCTCGTCTCGGAGCCAGGCGCGTGCCGCCTCGAGAGGCGAGTTCCGGGACTGATCCTCGGGGTAGTCGAGGGCCTCCCGCTCGGCAACACAGGCGCCGAGCAGCTCGGCCGCGATGTCCGGGTCGTCGGCCCGGTTGCGGTCGATCAGGGCCAGCCCGGTGCACTCCAGCGCGCTGATCGTGGCGATCCGGATCCCCGCCGCCTGGCTCCGCTCCACGCAGTCGGCCAGCAGGGCCAGCGCCCGGCCGATGTCATGCGGCCCGAAGACGACCGCCTCCGCAAGGATCGGCGTGATCAGCAGTACGTCGCGCTCGTCCTCCGCGTCGCCGGCCAGCCGGACGGCTTCCTCCAGCCGCTCGAGCGCGTCCATCGGCCGGTCCTCGCGCAGATCCACGACCCCTATGTTCGTGAGCGAGATCAGCTCCGCTCGGCGATCCCCCACCAGCCGCGCGGCAGCGAGGGCCTGCGCGAAGAGCGATCGCGCCGCTCCCCAGTCATGCCGCCGGCCCGCGATGATCGCGCGAACGCCCAGCAGCCGGGGCATCAGCCCGAGCAAACGGTAGCGGCGCGCCAGCGCCAAACCCTCGGCGAGTGCGCCGTCGGCACGGTCGTGATGGCTACGTCCGGACTCCGACTGGGCCAGGCTGGTCAGTGATCGCACCAGGGTGTGCCACATACGAGCCTCGCGGGCCTCGCGAGTCGCCGCTTCCAACAGCTCGACCGCCTGGTCCAGCTCCCCCGCCTGTTGGGCGCGGACCCCGAGTGCATGGCATCGATGGGCCAGCCGGCGATGATCCGCGGCCCCCGGGGCGTCGACGTGCGCGCGCAGCGGGCCTCGCCGGCGGCCAGGTCACCGGCCTCGATCTCCATCCCGCCGAGCAGCAGCTCGGCGTCCAGCTCCGCCTGCCGGTCACCGTCCCGCCGGGCCAGGTCTGCCGCCGTCGCGAGCTGCTCGCGGGCCTCGCCGAACCGACCCTGCCGCCCCAGCGCCCAGCCCAACCACCGGGTGGCCGCACGATGCTCCGGGCTGGCCGTGTCGGTCGCCGCCACCGCCCGGTCCAGCCAGGTCCGCGCCTCGTCGAGCCGACCCGCGTTCACCCACACCGGGGCCGCGGCCATCGCAAGCAAGGCACCAGCAGACACGTCAGGTCCCGCCAAGCTCCATGCCAGCGCGGCCACCACGTCGTCGATCTCGGCCCCGACCTCACCCAGGGCGTCCGGGTCCTCGCCATGGTCGAGTTCGTCAGGCGCCAGGGACAGGCACCAGTCCAGGTGCCGCCGCCGGAGCTCCTCGAGCTCGCCCTGCTCGGCCAGTCGCGCCAGCCCGTCGGCCCGGATCGCCTCAAGCAGCCGGTACCGAGTCGAGTCGCCGGAGCTCTCCATCTCCACCAGCGAGCGGTCCACCAGCTCGGCCAGGGCCTCGACCGGCTCCGTGTCGAGGTCACACACGCGGGCCGCGGTCGCCGACGTACAGCCCTTGGCGAAGACCGCCATCCGACGGAGCAGGGAACGTTGCGGATCGTCTAACAGCTCCACGCTCCAGTCGACGACCTCGCGCAGGGTGGCGTGCCCGCCCGCCCCGGTGGGCAGCGGAGTGGTGGCGATCGCGGAGAGGTGGTCGTCCAGCCCCAGAAGCAGCTGATCGAGCGGGATCGAGCGCAGCCGACTTGCGGCCAGCTCGATGGCCAGGGGCAGCCCACCCAGGCGTCGGCAGACGGCCATCACCGCATCGTGATCCAGGTCGGCCCGCGGCGCGGAGAGCCGGGCCCGGTCGAGGAACAAGGCACAGGCGTCGTCATCGGCTGCGGCGGTGGCGAGCGGCGACAGCGCGATCAGCTGCTCCCCGGTCGCGCGCAGGGGCTCCCGGCTGGTGACCAGCATCCGCACGCGCGGGCAGGCGGACAGTACTTCGTCCGCCAGCTCGGCCACCGCGTCGACCATCCGGTCCGCGTTGTCCACAATCAGCAGCTGTTCGCGGCCCGCGAGATGATCGGTCAACGAGCCGGTGCTGCTCCCCTGGTTGCGGAGGCCTACGGCCGCGGTCACCGCCGACGGCAGCTGGTCCACCCCGGGAACGGTCTTCAGATCGCAGAACGACACCCCGTGATGGAACGCCCCACTCACCCGGTTGGCGACCTCGCCGGCCAGTCGGGTCTTGCCCACGCCGGCGGTACCGGTCAGCGTGACGAGTCGCTGCGCCTTGAGGGCGTCGAGCGTTTCGGCGAGCTCCATCTCGCGACCTACGAACGACGTACGTGACACCGGAACCCTCCCGGTTGAAGCGAGCGCCGCCGCGGCTCGCGACGGTCCTGGCGGTCGCCACTCGAGATCGGCGTCCTGCAGCAGGACCGCCTCGTTCAGTTGCTGCAGCTCCGGCCCGGGCTCGATCCCGAGCTCCTCGACCAAGCGAGTCCGGCAGCGTTGGTACGCCGCCAGCGCCTCCGCCTGGCGGCCGCACCGATAGAGAGCCAGCATCAGCTGGCACCACATCCGCTCCCGGAAAGGATGGTCGCGCACCAGCGCCTCCTGCTCGCCGGCCACCTCGGCGTGCTCACCGAGCAGCAGTCGGGCTTCGGTGCGCAGTTCGCGCCCCTCGTTGCGCTTCTCGTCGAGCTCGGCCGCGGCGGCCACGAACACGGGGTGGCCGGCGAAGTCGGCGTACGCCGGTCCTCGCCACAGCGCGAGCGCCCGGTCCAGCAGGTCTCGCGCGGTCTCCGGGTCCTCCGCCGCCAACACCTTCCGGCCCTGGTCCAGCAGTGCGACAAAGGTGTCGGCGTCGCAGGTGTGGCCGGTCAGGTCGAGCCGGTAGCCGGTGTGCGTCGAGCGCAGGACCCGAGCCGGGGCGCGCGGAGCGCGCTCCGGCTCGAGGATCCGCCGCAACCGGGAGATCTGAGCGTGCAGAACGGTGTTCGCCGCTTCCGGCACCGCGTCCGGCCAGAGCGCGTCGGCGATCGTGTCCGCCGTGCAGCCGGCCTCCCGGTGCACCATCAGCAGCGCCAGGATCAGCCGCCGTTGGGGACCTCCGAGCGCAGCGATACCCCGGGCACCAGCCACCTCGACCGGGCCCAAGTTCCGGAAGTCCCATGTGGTCGCTACGGCCGGTCATGCTACTCCCGGAGGGTGACTCTCAGCCGTGCTGCCTTAGGGGATGTCGACCTGGCTCTCGCACGAGGCCCCTGAGTCGCTGGCGCCGTCTCCGGTCATGGACTGAGTGTCACCGTCGCAGTAGTCGACGTCCTCGGTGCCACCATCGAGGAGGTCGGGACCGGCACCGCCGAACAGGGCGTCGTTGGCGTCGTCGCCCCGCAGCTGGTCGGCGCCGTCGCCACCTTCGAGCCGGTCGGTCCCGTCGAACCCGAACAGCTTGTCGTTGCCGGCACCGCCGATCAGGAGGTCCTCGCCCTCGTTGCCGAAGAGCTCGTCGGTGTCGGCCCCGCCCCACACCTGGTCCTGGCCGCTCTCGCCCTGGATCGCGTCCTCGCCGGCCCCGCCACTGATCAGGTCGTTGCCGGCCCCGCCATTGAGGAAGTCCTTGTCCGGCCCTCGGTCTCCGAGGCCGCAGATCCGGTCATTGCCGCCGCCCGCCTTGACGTCGTTGCCCTTGCCGTTGGCGACGATCACGTCGGCACGTCGAGTGCCCTTGATGATGATGGCGCCCTTCTTGGCGACGATGGTGGCCCGCTTGCCCAGGCACATGGGCGGCTTCGGCTTCGAGTTGGTCGCGGGCGCCTTCACGACGTCCGTCGCAGACGCCGCGAGGCTTGGCGCTCCAGCCGTTCCGGCGACCAGGCTCGCCGCCAGGCACAGCGTGACGCCGGCCGCCGACTTCCGCATCCCTACAGACTTCATGTGTCTCTCCCGTTCGTGTGATGCGCGACCCCCGTGGTCGCGACCTCATGGGAGAGATCCTGGTGACGCCACTTGTCAACGACTTGTCGCCGTTACGCGGCCGATCTTGACCTCGATCCCGGGCTACTCGGGACGAGCGTCCTGAAAATGGCGGGACGCAAGCACCTTGTTGGTGGGACACGCCGGCACCCATGCTCGGGAGATGAAGCGAAGAGGTTCACGGCTGAGGGCGTTCCCGGCAGCGATGGTCATGGCCCTGGCGGTGGTCGCCACGGCACTGCCGGCGTTCGCCGGTGACGGAGGCGGAGACGCCGAAAGGGCAAGTGCTGCCTCTGCCCGAGGCGGCCAGATTGTCTTTCGTCGCTACTTCGATGCCGAGCAGACCAAGGGCGCCATCTTCGTCATGAACGCCGATGGCAGCCACGTCCGCCAGATCACCCACCCGCCCAAGGGCTGGAAGGACAACGTTCCGGCGTGGTCTCCCAACGGGAAGTGGGTCACCTTCGAGCGGTTCAAGGCCGACGAGAGCACCAGCCGGGTCCTGCCAATTGCGCCAAGGCGCACAACGGCGCGGACAGGTCGGTGGAGCTAGGGTGCCTGGGTTCACGACATAGGTGACACCTGACACGCGACACCTGAGTCGCGACATAGGTGACAGTCCTGGAGCATGTCGAGAGCCCGCGTCGCTGTGTTGAAGGTCGTCACCAAGGAGCTCACCGTCACCGCGGCAGCGCAGCAGTACGGCTACTCCCGCCAGCACCTCCATCGGCTCCTCGCCCGCTACCGCGAAGGCGGCCTCGACGCCGTCGATCCACGCTCCCGACGACCCCAGTCGAACCCGGCCGCCACACCGACAGCGGTCCGCGACCGGATCATCGAGCTCCGCCTCCAGCTGACCGCCGACGGCCTGGACGCCGGACCGGTCACGATCGCCTGGCACCTCGAGCACGAAGGCCACCGGGCACCCTCGACCTCCACGATCCGCCGGATCCTGCACGCCGCCGGCCTGGTCACCCCGCAGCCACGCAAACGGCCCCGCTCCTCCTACCGCCGCTTCGAAGCCGCCCAACCCAACGAGTGCTGGCAATCCGACTTCACCCACTGGCGCCTGGCCGACGGCACCGACGTCGAGATCCTCAACTGGCTCGACGACCACTCCCGGTACCTGCTCGCCTGCACCGCCCACACCCCGTCACCGGCGACATCGTCGCCAAGAGCTTCCTGGCCACGGCCGACGAGCACGGCCTACCCGCCGCCACCCTGACCGACAACGGCCGCGTCTACACCGCCCGCTTCGGCGGCGGGAAGAACGCCTTCGAATACCTCCTGGCCACTGCTCGGCATCCAGCCAGAAGAACGGCCACCCCGGCCACCCCCAGACCCAAGGCAAGATCGAACGCTTCCACCAGACCCTGAAGCGCTGGCTGGCCAAACAGCCGCCCGCCGCGACCCTCGCCGACCTGCAACGCCAGCTCGACACCTTCCGCGAGAACTACAACGAGCAGCGCCCCCACCGCGCGCTGCGACGGACCACCCCCGGCCACGGCCTACCGCGCCACTCCCAAGGCCACCGCCCGCCGGCACCGACGCACACCCGGCCACTACCGGCTGCGCTACGACCGCCTCGACACCCTCGGCAAGATGAGCCTCCGCCGCGCCGGCCGCATGCACCACCTCGGCATCGGCGCCGCCCACGCCCGCAAACGCGTCCTCGCCATCGCCGACGACACCACCGTCACCGTCATCGACCTCGACACCGGCGAAATCCTCTCCACCCACCTCATCGAGCCCACCAAGACCTACTGGCGCAACCAACACAAAGGCCCGGGCCGATGGCCGGGCGCTCCTGACTGTGACCCATGTCGCGACTCAGGTGTCACCTATGTCGCGACTCATCACATGGTGGAGCCGAGGGGACTCGAACCCCTAACCCCCTGCTTGCAAAGCCCAGGATTGGCAGAGCCGCTACCAATTGCGCCAAGGCGCACAACGGCGCGGACAGGTCGGTGGAGCCTAGGGGACTCGAACCCCTAACCCCCTGCTTGCAAAGCAGGTGCGCTACCAATTGCGCCAAGGCCCCGTGGTGCCGGGGAAGTTGTCGGATCAGGCCTTGTCGACGTTGTCGGTGGCCTCGGCCCACAGTGCCTGCTCGGCCTTGGACTCCTCGAGCTTGCGCTTCGCGAACACCACACCGGCGGCGGCGAGTGCGAGCAGGATCAGCTTCTTCATCGGGACTCCCAACGAGCGGTAGTGGGTGACGCGGCTGGTGGGCCTAAGAGGACTTGAACCTCTGACCTCTTCCTTATCAGGGAAGCGCTCTAACCGTCTGAGCTATAGGCCCGGGGGGTGTGGTCACACCGCGCATCGAGCGGGCGACCGAGGGGGAACATTACCCCAGCGTGGAGTGCCCACCCAATTCGGTATCGACCCTCAGTGCGGGTCCTCGGCGAGGGTGACCTCGATGCCGCCGAGCAGTGCCGCCGCCATGTTGTAGAGGAACGCGCCGAGGGTGGCGATCGCGGTCAGCAGGATCACGTCGACTGCGGCCACGAGCATCGTGAAACCGAGGACGCGGGAGGTGCCGACGTAGTTCTCGACGTCGAGGTTGGCGGTGTCCGGGCCGCCGATGCTCTCCTGGATGGTGGAGTTGATCGAGTCCCAGACTCCGGCGGCGCCGAGCACCTGCCAGACCATCGCGACCGACACCACGGTCACGACGCCGAACGCGATCGAGAGCAGGAACGCCGTCTTCATCACCGACCACGGGTCGACCCGGGTCAGCCGGAGCCGGGCCCGGCGGGGGCCGCGACCGCGGACCGGGGCCTTGCCCGGTGCGGGTGCTGGCGGGGACGCGGGTGGCGGCTGCGCGTTGGCGCGGTGCTCTTCGGTCGCCGAGCTCAGCTTCTTCTGGATCTTCTCGGTGATCGGCGCGCGGGCCGTGGTGCCGTCCCGTCGCGCCGTCTTCGCCTTGGGAGCGGGGCGGTCCACGGTCGGCCGCCCCTTGGGCGGACTCGACGGTGGCGGGCCTGGCGGCTGGGCGGAACGCTCCGTCATCAGCTGTCACTCTCCCCATCGTCGTGCGCTGCCTCGTCTGGCCTGGTCTCGTCGATTGTGACATCCGGGCCGATACCAGACGAATCCTCCGACTCGCCCTCTGGACCACCCGGCGTGTCGCCACTCTCTTCGTCGAGGACCTCGTCGATGACCTTGGCCTCCACCGAACGGGCCACGACGGCGACCGCGTCGCCCTCCTTCGGGGTCACGAACTTGACGCCCATGGTGGAGCGCCCGGTGGGCCGGAAGTTGTCGTTGATGGGGCTGCGTACGACCTGCCCGCCCTGCGTGATCGAGAGGATTTCGTCGCCCTCTTCCACGATGAAGGCGCCGACGATGCCGCCGCGATCCTCGTTGGTGAGCGCCATCGCCTTGATGCCGAGGCCGCCGCGTCCCTGGGTGCGGTAGTCGTTGATCCGGGTGCGCTTCGCGAAGCCGGCGTCGGTGATCGTGAAGACGTACTGCTCCTTGACCTCCGACTCCTCGATCGAGCCCTCGGCCTCCGCGGCCTCTTCCGCCGCCACCTGCTCGGCGCGGATCACCGACATGGACAGCATCGAGTCGCCGGGCCGGAACTTCATGCCCGTCACGCCCGAGGTCGCCCGGCCCATCGGCCGCAGCTGGGTGTCGTCGGCCCGGAACCGGATCGACTGACCCTTGCGCGACACCAGCAGGATGTCGTCGTCGGGGTTGACCAGCTCGGCGCCGATCAGCTCGTCGTCGTCCTCGCGGAAGTTGATCGCGATCACGCCGGCCTGGCGCGGGCTGTTGTAGTCGCCGAGCCGGGTCTTCTTGGCCAGTCCGTTGCGGGTCGCCAGCACGAGGTACGGCGCCTGCTCGTAGTCGCGGATCGCCAGCACCTGCGCGATCGACTCGTCGGGCTGGAAGCTGAGCAGCCCCGCGACGTGGCCGCCCTTCGCGTCGCGCTGTGCCTCGGGAAGGTTGTAGGCCTTGGTGCGGTAGACCCGGCCTGCGGTGGTGAAGAAGAGCAGCCAGTGGTGGTTGGTCGTCGCGATGAAGTGCTCGACCACGTCGTCACCGCGCAGCGTCGCGCCGCGCACACCCTTGCCGCCGCGCTTCTGGCTGCGGTACTGGTCGGCGCGGGTCCGCTTCGCGTAACCACCCCGCGTGATCGAGACGACCAGCTCCTCGTCGGGGATCAGGTCCTCCATCGAGAGGTCACCGTCGGCGGCGATGATCTGGGTGCGTCGGTCGTCGCCGTACTTGTCGACGATCTCGGTGAGCTCGTCCATGACGATCTGGCGCTGCCGCTCGGGCTTGTCGAGGATGTCGTTGAGGTCGACGATGACCAGCTCGATCTCCGCGAGCTCGTCGATGATCTTCTGTCGCTCGAGGGCCGCGAGCCGGCGCAGCTGCATCTCCAGGATCGCGTTGGCCTGCTCGTCGTCGATCTCGAGCAGCGCCATCAGCCCGGTGCGCGCCTCCTCGACGTCCGGCGAGCGCCGGATCAGCGCAATCACCTCGTCGAGCTGGTCGAGCGCCTTGACCAGGCCGCGGTAGATGTGGGCGCGCTTCTCGGCCTCGCGCAGCCGGTAGCGGGTGCGCCGCTGGATCACGTCGATCTGGTGGTCGACCCAGTTGCTGATGAACTGGTCGATCGTCAGGGTGCGGGGTACGCCGTCGACCAGGGCCAGCATGTTGGCGCTGAAGTTGGTCTGCAGCTCGGTGTGCTTCAGCAGGTTGTTGAGTACGACGCGAGCCACGGCGTCGCGCTTGAGCACCACGACCAGCCGCTGGCCGGTCCGGTCGGAGGTGTCGTCGCGGACGTCGGCGATGCCCTGCACCCGACCGGAGTCGGCGAGCTCGGCGATCTTCAGCGCCAGGTTGTCGGGGTTGACCATGTAGGGCAGCTCGGTGATCACCAGCTGGGTGCGGCCCTTGGCGTCCTCGTCGACCTCGATCACCGCGCGCTGGGTGATCGAGCCGCGGCCGGTGCGGTAGGCCTGCTCGATGCCCTCGCGGCCGACGATGAGGGCGGCGTTGGGGAAGTCGGGTCCCTTGATCCGCTCGATCAGCGCGTCCTGGAGCTCCTCGCGGGTCGCGTCCGGGTGCTCCAGCGCCCAGCGCGCACCGTCGGCCACCTCGCGGAGGTTGTGCGGCGGGATGCTGGTGGCCATGCCGACCGCGATGCCGGCGGAGCCGTTGACCAACAGGTTGGGGTAGCGCGCCGGCAGCACCGTCGGCTCTTCGCTGCGGCCGTCGTAGTTGGGCTGGAAGTCGACGGTCTCCTCGGTGATGTCCCGGACCATCTCCAGCGCCAGCGGCGCCATCCGGCACTCGGTGTATCGCATCGCCGCCGCGGAGTCGTTGCCCGGCGAGCCGAAGTTGCCCTGCCCCTGGATCAGCGGCGCCCGCATCACCCACGGCTGCGCGAGCCGGACCAGGGTGTCGTAGATCGCGGTGTCGCCGTGCGGGTGGTACTGACCCATCACGTCGCCGACCACGCGTGAGCACTTGGAGAAGCCGCGGTCGGGCCGGTAGCCGCCGTCGTACATCGCGTAGAGCACCCGGCGATGCACCGGCTTCAGCCCGTCGCGGACGTCGGGCAGCGCCCGGCCGACGATGACCGCCATGGCGTAGTCGATGTAGGAGCGCTTCATCGACTCCTGGAGGTCGATCTCCTGGATCCGGTTGCCGCCGTCGCCGCCGTCGCTGATCAGGTTGCCGGTCTGCTCTGTCACGTCTCTTTGTCTCTCTGGTCGCTTCTATCGATATCTAGGGTCAGCACTAGACGGCTAGATATCGAGGAATCGGACGTCCTTGGCGTTGCGCTGGATGAAGGACCGTCGCTGCTCGACGTCCTCGCCCATCAGGATCGAGAAGATCTCGTCGGCCTGGGCTGCGTCCTCCAGCGTCACCTGCAGCAGCAGCCGCTGGTCGGGGTCCATCGTGGTCTCCCACAGCTCCTTGGCGTTCATCTCGCCGAGCCCCTTGTAGCGCTGTACCGGGTTCTCCTTGGGGAGCTTCTTGCCCTCCTCCAGACCCGACCGCTGCAGCGCCTCGCGCTCGGCATCGGAGTAGACGAACTCGTGCTCGTGGGGCTTGTTCCAGCGCAGCCGGTAGAGCGGCGGCTGGGCCATGTAGACCCGGCCGTGCTCGATCAGCGGCCGCATGAACCGGAACAGCAGCGTCAGCAGCAGCGTGTTGATGTGGTGGCCGTCGACGTCGGCGTCGGCCATCAGCACCACCTTGTGGTAGCGCAGCTTGTCGAGGTCGAACTCCTCGTGGATGCCCGTGCCGAGCGCGGAGATGATCGACTGGACCTCGGTGTTGCCGAGCACCTTGTCGATCCGGGCCTTCTCGACGTTCAGGATCTTGCCGCGGATCGGCAGGATCGCCTGGATCCGCGGGTCCCGACCCTGACGCGCGGAGCCGCCGGCCGAGTCGCCCTCGACGATGAAGACCTCGCACTCCTCGGGGTTGGTCGACTGGCAGTCCGACAGCTTGCCGGGCAGCCCGCCGCCACCGAGCAGGCCCTTGCGGGAGCGGGCCAGGTCGCGCGCCTTGCGGGCCGCGATCCGAGCCTGCGCCGCGGCCTGCGACTTGCGGATGATGTCGCGTCCCTCGGCGGGGTTCTGCTCGAGCCAGGCACCCAGCTGGTCGTTGACGATCTTCTGGGTGAACCCCTTGGCCTCGGTGTTGCCGAGCTTGGTCTTGGTCTGCCCCTCGAACTGGGGGTTCTCGAGCTTGATCGAGATGATCGCGGTCAGGCCCTCGCGGATGTCGTCGCCGCTGACCCGGTCCTCGCGCTTCTTGATCAGGCCCCACTCCTCGCCCCAGTGGTTGACCAGGGAGGTGAGCGCGGCCCGGAAGCCCTCTTCGTGGGTGCCGCCCTCGTGGGTGTTGATCGTGTTGGCGAAGGTGTGCACCGACTCGGTGAACGAGGTGTTCCACTGCATGGCCAGCTCGAGGCTCATGGTGTTGTTGTCGGTGACCGTCTCGGCCTCGAAGTTGATGATGGTCGGGTTGTGCTTGTCCTTGCGCCGGTTGAGGTGCTCGACGTAGTCGACCAGGCCGCGGTCGTACTTGAAGACCTGCTCCGAGCCTCCGCCCTCGCCCTTGCGGATGGCGTCGGCGCCGGAGGCGTCGACCTCGTTGTCGACGGTGCCGTCGTGGACGACCTCGACCAGCTCCTCGGCGGCCGGGCGCTCGTCGCGGATGACGATCTCGAGGCCCTTGTTGAGGAACGCGTACTCGCGGATCCGGGTGGTGATCGTCTCGAGGGAGTACGTCGTCTCCTCGAAGATGTCGGGCGACGCGTAGTAGGTGATCGTGGTGCCGGTGCGCTCGTCGGGCTCGAGCTCGCGAACCTGCTCCAGCGGCCCGTCGGGCACGCCGACCGTGAACGACTGCCGCCACATGTTGCCGCGGTTGCGGACCTCGGCGATCAGGCGGGTCGAGAGGGCGTTGACCACCGAGATGCCGACGCCGTGCAGGCCGCCGGAGACCTTGTAGCCGGCGCCGCCGAACTTGCCGCCGGCGTGCAGCAGGGTCAGCGCCAGAGTCAGCGCGGGCAGCTCCTGGCCGGCGGCGGTGTCGGTGGGGATGCCGCGACCGTTGTCTTCGACCCGGACGCCGCCGTCGGCGAGCAGGGTGAGCACGATCCGGTCGCAGTAGCCGGCCAGCGCCTCGTCGACCGCGTTGTCGACGACCTCCCAGATGAGGTGGTGCAGGCCGCGCTCACCGGTCGAGCCGATGTACATGCCGGGGCGCTTGCGGACCGCTTCGAGGCCCTCGAGAACCTGGATGGCGGTGGCGTCGTAGCCGCCGTTGCCGTCGGGGCCCGGGATCGGGGCTGGGGGTGTGCTGTCGGACTCTCGGGGGGTGGGACTCTCGTCGGACACGCACACCTCTTCATCTGTGGTACTGACGCAAAAGTTGGTCGCTGCACACGGTGCGAACGACCAATGCCCATGATACCGCTCAGAGGGCCGTTATCCACGTTGCCATCCACAGCTGTGGGGGGATCCGCGCCCGAAATTGGCCCTGAGGCGTCCGTAGGCGTGGCCACGAGCGCCGAACAGGGGGTCGGCTAGGGCCCAGTACGCGGAAACGCCCGCCAGATCGTCTCTGCGGACGGCGAGCTGGCTCAGCCGTAGGTGTCTCGTGGACCCCGGCCGTCGCGGGCCGAGCGCGGGCCCTTCTTCCAGGTCGGGCCCTGCGGCCCGAGGACGTCGATCACCGTGACGGTGCCGTCGCCCAGCTCCTCGTTGAGGCGACGTACCAACGTCGGCAGGAGGAGTCGCAGCTGTGTGGCCCAGGCCGTCGAGCCGGCACGGATCACGAGCTTGCCGTCGACGAACGACTCCGGCGTGCAGTGCGCGGCGACCTCATCGCCCACGAGCTCCGGCCACCGCGCGAACACCCCGCGCATCCGGAGGTCGAGCTCCCAGCCGCGCTCTTCGACGAGTCGCGAGACCTCGCCACCGAGCAGCTGCGGATCGCGGTCGTCGGGGTAGGCACCGGTGACCCGACCGCGGGTCTGCCGATCGCGGCTGCGTTGCCGGCGCCGCTGCTTCGGGGTCGCGCCGGCGGTCGCCTTGGTCAGGGACTTGGCCAGGTCGAGGCCGTCGTCCGCGTGCTCCTGGGCATCGGGGATGTCGTCACTCGGTTCCGTCACGAGTCACCTCCCCATCAGCGACGAGGTAGGTCGTACCCGCCAGCGCATCGGGTACGTCGGCCGCCACCGCCGCGGTCACCAGCACCTGCTCGGCTCCGGCGACCAGCTCGGCGAGCTGGGTGCGCCGATCGGTGTCGAGCTCGGCGAAGACGTCGTCGAGGATCAGGATCGGGTCGTCGCCGTCGGCACGCAAGAGGTCGTACGACGCCAGCCGGAGCGCGAGGGCGAAGGACCAGGACTCGCCGTGCGAGGCGTACCCCTTCACCGGGAGATCCTGACCGCCGCCGGCCAGCGTCAGCAGCAGCTCGTCGCGATGCGGCCCGACCAGCGACAAGCCGCGGTCGAGCTCGTCGTTGCGGCGCCGCTCCACCTCGGCGAGCAGCGCGCCGGCCAGCTCGGCTGGGTCGGGGCCGGGCAGCTCGAACGACGGGCGGTACTCGATCCGGGCGTCCTCACGAGACGCCCCTCGAGCGACGGTCTCGTAGGCCTTGCCGACGTAGGGCCGCAGCTCCTCGACGAGGCCCAACCGCGCGGCCAGCAGCTCGGCACCGACCCTGGCCAGGTTCTCGTCCCACACCGTGAGGGTGTCCAACGCGACGTTGCGCGAGACGCGAGCGGTCTTCAGCAGCGAGTTGCGCTGCTTGAGGATCCGCTCGTAGTCGGCGCGCACGCCGGCCAGCCTCGGGGTCCGAAGCACCAGCAGGTCGTCGAGGAACCGGCGCCGGTCGGCGGGGTCACCCTTGACCAGCGTCAGGTCCTCCGGAGAGAAGACGACGGTGCGGACCAGGCCGACGATGTCGCGCACCCGCGAGAGCGGTGACCGGTTGACCCGCGCCCGGTTGGCCCGGCCGGGGTTGAGCTCGACCTCGAGCACCGCGGTCCGGCCGTCCTTCACCACCGCCGCGCGGACGATCGCCTGCTCCGCACCGGCGCGGACGAGTGGGGTGTCGGTCGCGACCCGATGCGACGACAGCCGGGACAGGTAGTCGATCGCCTCGACCAGGTTGGTCTTGCCCTGCCCGTTGCGGCCGATGAACGCGGTCACCCCGGCGTCGAGGGCGATGTCCGCGGCGGCGTACGACCGGAAGTCGTGGAGGGTGAGGTGCGAGACGTACAAACGTCAGCCTCCGCCGGTTCGTCGCCCGAGCCGGCGCCCTGCTCCTCCGCGGCGTCGGCCTGGTCGGTGATCCGCCGCCGTCGGCGTCGCCGCCCTTGGGTGGCGAGGTCTGCATCGCGTGGCCGCCGAACTGGTTGCGCATCGCGGCGACCGCCTTCATCGCCGGGATGTCGTCCTGGCGCGAGGCGAACCGGGCGAACAGCGCGCCGTGATCGCCGGTCATGGGTACGGCGTGCTCGATCGCGGCCTCCACGGTCCACCGGCCCTCGCCCGAGTCCTCGGCGTACCCGCGCAGCTGCTCGAGCTGCTGGTCCTCTCGTCGAGCGCCGCGACCAGCAGGTCGAGCAGCCAGGACCTGATCACGGTGCCTTCGCGCCACGAGTCGGAAGACCTCGATGACGTTGTCGAGCATCTCGACCTTCTCGAGCAGCTCGAAGCCCTCGGCGTACGCCTGCATCATGGCGTACTCGATCGCCGTTGTGAACCATCTTCGAGAAGTGCCCGGCGCCGACCTATGCCCGCGTGCACGCAGCCAAATCGCCCTCCGGCCGGAGCGCGTCGAACGCCGGCTGCACCTTCTCGACGTCGGCTCGTCGGCGCCGCCGCACATGAGGGCGTAGCCGTTCTCGAGACCCCACACCCCGCCGGAGACCCCGCAGTCGACGAACCCGATGCCCGGTTCCTCTCGAGCAGCTCGGCATGGGCGAGGTCATCGGTCCACTTGCGGTTGCCGCCGTCGACGATCACGTCGCCGTCGCCGAGCAGCCCGGCCAGCGCAGCACGGTCTGCGGGTCGGGTCGCCGGCCGGCACCATCACCCAGACCACCTTCGGGCTGGGCAGCTGCTCGACCATCGCCTCGAGGCTCTCCGCGTCGGACACCTCGGGGTTGCGGTCGAAGCCGACCACCGTCACGTCGGCGTTGCGCATCCGGGTGCGCATGTTGCCGCCCATCTTGCCGAGGCCGACCAGTCCGATGTGCATGCGTGCTCTCTCCTCCGAGAGTTGAGATCAGGACAGCAGGCGTCGCGGCATCAGCAGGTAGCGGAAGCCGGAGTCGGCGCCATCCTGTGAGTCTTCCACCGACCCGGACATCACCACCGGCTTGGACGCCTGGGTGAAGGCGAGCTCGACGACCGCCTCGTCGATCGCGGTCAGTCCGTCGAGCAGGAACTGCGGGTTGAAGCCGGTGGTCAGGTCCTCACCGTCGATGGTCGCCTCGATCGACTCCGAGGCCTGGGCCTCGTCGCCCGAGCCCGGCGTCCAGGGTCAGCACGCCGTCGCTGAAGGCCAGCTGCACGGCGGCGTTGCGCTCGGCGACCAGCGCGACCCGCTTGACCGACTCGATCAGCGCGGCCTTGTCGACCTTGGCCACGGTCAGCCGCTCCGCCGGGAACAGGCTGCGCACCTTGGGGAACTCGCCGTCGAGCAGCCGCGTCGTCGTGCGTCGTACGCCGCCCGGGCCGGTGCCCTCGAACCCGATCAGGCCCTCACCGGACCCGGTCGCGGCGAGCGCGATGGTCACCTCGCTGCCGGCGGTGAGTGCCTTGGCGGTGTCGCCCAGCACCCGGGCCGGCACCAGTGCGGCGAGAGACTCGTCGGTGCTGTTGGGCTGCCAGCGCAGCTCGCGTTGGGACAGGCGGAACCGGTCGGTGGCCAGCAGGGTGATCGTCGAGCCCTCGATCTCGATCCGCACACCGGTGAGCACCGGCAACATGTCATCGCGCCCGGCGGCGGTGACCGCCTGAGCGACCGCATGCGCGAAGACGTCGCTCTGCACGGTGCCGGTGGCGGTCGGCATGTCGGGGATCCGCGGGTAGTCCTCGACCGGCATCGTCTGCAGGCTGAACCGGGCCGAGCCGCAGGTGAGACTCACCCGGGCGCCGTCGAGCACCATCTCGACGGGCTTGTCGGCGAGGCTCCGGCAGATGTCGGCGAGCAGGCGCCCGCTCACCAGGGCGCTGCCCTCGTCGGACACCTCCGCGGTCAGCGTGGCCCGGGCCGAGGTCTCGTAGTCGAACGTCGAGAGCACCAGGCCGTCACTGCCCGCCTCGATCAGCAGGCCGGCGAGCACCGGGGCACTCGGTCGGACGGGGAGGCTGCGGGCTGCCCAAGCGACGGCGTCGGCGAGAACGTCGCGTTCGACACGAAACTTCACGATGGTGATCCTTCGGTTCGGGAGGGTGAATCCTGCCACGAGGAGCCGACCGCGACGAGGGGAGCGCCCGCCCGTGGCGAGGTCATCCCCAGGTCGAGGGCGAAGTGGACGTTCACAGGTGATCGATCCATGTAGAGGTAGGTAGTAGTCATAGCGTCGGTGGAAACTGTGGATGAACCTCGTCGGTGCAGGTCAGATGGCGGATTTCGCGTCCACAGGGGGTGTGGATGACCGGCGGCGAACACGGCACGACCTGTGGGACTGGGTCGTCGTCCCGGACCGATCGTCGCTGAGTCCACAGATCCTCCCCGTGTAGTTCGAACCGTGTGGCGTCGGTTGTACACAGCGCGGGCGTCGTGGCGCGGGCTAGCTCTGCCGGGCCGCGAGCTTGACCCGGTTGGTGAGCTCACTGACCTGGTTGAAGACCGCGCGGCGCTCGGCGAGGAGCTGGTTGATCTTGCGGTCGGCGTACATGACGGTCGTGTGGTCGCGATTGCCGAACTGGGCGCCGATCTTGGGCAACGAGAGGTCGGTGAGCTCGCGGCACAGGTACATCGCGATCTGCCGCGCCATCACCAGGTGCCGGCCGCGGCTGGGTCCGGTGAGCTCCTCGATGGAGAGGGCGAAGTACGCCGCGGTCTGGGCGATGATCAGGGGAGCGGTGATCTCCGGCTCGCCACCCTCGGGGATCAGGTCCTTGAGCACGATCTCGGCCAGGGTCATGTCGACCTCCTGGCGGTTGAGGTTGGCGAACGCGGTGACCCGGATCAGCGCGCCCTCGAGCTCGCGGATGTTGGTCTGGATCTTCGAGGCGATGAACTCGAGGACGTCCGGGGGAGCGGTGAGCCGGTCCATCGCGGCCTTCTTGCGGAGGATCGCGATCCGGGTCTCGAGGTCGGGCGGCTGGACGTCGGTGATCAGGCCCCACTCGAACCGGTTGCGCAGCCGGTCCTCGAGCGCCTCGAGCCGCTTGGGCGCCCGGTCGGAGGTGAGCACGATCTGCTTGTTGGCGTTGTGGAGGGTGTTGAAGGTGTGGAAGAACTCCTCCTGGGTCTGGGTCTTGCCCTCCAGGAACTGGATGTCGTCGATCAGGAGTACGTCGACATCGCGGTAGCGGCGCTTGAACCGGTCCTGCCGGTCGTCGCGGATCGCGTTGATGAACTCGTTGGTGAACTCCTCCGAGGAGACGTAGCGGACCTTCACCCCCGTGTAGAGGCTGCGGACGTAGTGACCGATGGCGTGCAGCAGGTGGGTCTTGCCGAGTCCCGAGTCGCCGTAGACCAGCAGCGGGTTGTAGGCCTTGCCCGGCGCCTCGGCGACGGCGACCGCGGCGGCGTGCGGGAACCGGTTGGAGGAGCCGATCACGAAGGTCTCGAAGGCGTACTTCGGGTTCAGTCGGGTCTCGGGAGCCGGCGGCTTGGGCACGCCCTGGTCGAAGCTGGGCGTGAGCGGAGCCTCGTAGCCAGGCTCGGCCACATGTTGATTTGTCGACAAGTCGCTATGGAAACTAATCGAGTTATCGACCTCTGGGACCGGAGGCGGCGCCGGGGACTCCTCGGACTCCAGGGCGACGTTCACCGTCACCGCGATCCGGATCTCCCGGGCGAACGCCTCGGTGAGGGCGTCCTCGAGCTGACCGCGCAGCCGGCCCTCGAGCTGGGACCGGGTGAACTCGTTGGGTACCGCGATGATCGCGGTGTTCTCGTGCAGGGTGACCGGTTCGCTGTCGCGGAGCCAGGCCTGTTGATGCGGCTGGAGGTCCTGGACCACCTGCTGCCAGGCCTGGTCGAGGTCGCCCTGCTCCGTGTCCACCCGCTGTTCCACCGGCTCCCGCCACCTTCCGTCGTCAGCCGTACCGCAAATGGCACGACTTCTTGCTAGACCAGTACTGGTTCCACAACTTTGTCCACAACTTGTGAACCCGGCTCCGAGACTGTGGATAGAGCCGCTCCGAGTCACATCAGATCGCTGTCCGGTCCGGTGTTGTCGCAGGTCAGGGGCCCTTTTACCACTGATGTGGCGGGGGTCACAGGCCCGCTCGGACTGGGGACTTCCGGTGATGGCGGGGAACCTCGGTTGCGGCGAACCTAACCTTCCGACGAGGGCCCCGGCAAGCGGTTCTCCACAGGTTGTCCGGTGTCATTTTCGGGGCAGGGGTCGCGAGTTTGACCCTGTCTCGCGCGACCACGTACCGTTGGCCGGTCACCCGGTGTCGACGGGTGCCGCATGTCCATGGAATTGGTGCCCTTGTTGGGTGTCCGTGGGTGGGCGGTGCCGGCCGAACGCGCGCAGGCATCGATTGCCCGGGGACTGGCGCCGATTCCGACGATCGAAGGAAAATCCGTGAGCAAGCGTACGTACCAGCCGAACAACCGCCGCCGGCACAAGGTGCACGGCTTCCGCCTGCGCATGCGCACGCGCGCGGGCCGAGCGGTCCTGTCCAACCGCCGCCGTAAGGGCCGCAAGAGCCTCGCCGTCTGAGGCGGGCTCCTCGGCCCGGCCGATGTCCCTCATCGGCGCGACTGTGGTACCCGCGTCCCAGCGACTCACCGATCCGGAGGCGTTCCGGCAGGCGAGCCGCCAGGGACGCCGTGCCGCGTCCCGCACCTTGGTGGCGCATCTGTGGACCCCGGACGGTGATGATTCAACCGCGCGTGGGTTTCGTGGTCAGCCGGGCCGTGGGCAATGCCGTCGTCCGCAACCGCGTGAAGCGCCGTCTCCGACACCTGGTCAGGGAGCACTTGTCGTCGCTCCCGGGCTCCGCCGTGCTCGTGGTCCGGGCGCTGCCGGCAGCCGCAGCTGCCTCGTCCGCGGAACTCGGCGCCGATCTGGCCCGTTGTCTGACTGCGTCGTCTAGGGAAGCGGGCGCATGAAGTACGTCTTGATCGGACTGCTGCGCGCGTACCGCGCATTAATCAGCCCTCTTTACGGCCAGGTCTGCCGGTACTACCCCTCGTGCTCGGCCTACGCGCTCGACGCCGTGCGCGAGCACGGGAGCATCAAGGGGAGCTGGCTGGCCATCCGACGCCTTGCGCGCTGCCACCCATGGGCGGCCGGCGGCGTCGACCACGTTCCGCCGCGCAAGCACGCCCGCGGCGTCCCGCACTCAACGCATCACCATCAAGGAGCCTGACCCGTGGGATTCTTCAGCACTATCGGCAGCTTCATCATGACGCCGCTCTACTACGCGATCTCGGCGATCATGTTGGCCTGGCACAAGCTGTTCACGCTGATCGGGCTGGACGCCGACGGCGGCGCGTCCTGGGCACTGTCGATCATCGGACTCACCCTGGTGATCCGGGTGCTGCTGATCCCGTTGTTCGTGAAGCAGATCAAGGCCTCTCGGAACATGCAGCTGATCCAGCCCAAGGTCAAGGAGCTGCAGAAGAAGTACGGCCACGACCGGCAGCTGCTCGCCGAGAAGACGATGGCGCTCTACAAGGACGCGGGCACCAACCCGTTCGCGTCCTGCCTGCCGATCCTGCTGCAGATGCCGATCTTCTTCGCACTGTTCCGGCTGCTCGACCAGGCAGCAAAGCACGGCTCGGACGGTGGCGGTCGTGGTCTTCTCACCGACACGCTGGCGGAGCAGTTCGGCAACTCGAAGCTGTGGGGCCAGATCCCGATCTCGGAGAGCTTCTGGCAGGCGCGCACGTGGGGCAATGACGGCGACGCATCCGTGATGATCATGGCGCTGATCCTGGTGCTGGCGATGACCGCCACCACGTTCACCACCCAGCGCCAGCTGATGAGCAAGAACATGCCGGCCGACGCGATGTCCGGGCCGTACGCCCAGCAGCAGAAGATCCTGCTCTACGTCCTGCCGGTGGCCTTCGGGCTCGGCGGTGTGGCCTTCCCGATCGGCGTGCTCCTCTACTGGACCACCTCGAACCTGTGGACGATGGGCCAGCAGTTCTACGTGATCCGCAACAACCCGGCGCCCGGTACTCCCGCTTTCAAGGCGAAGGAGGACCGCGACCGCGCCAAGGCGGCCAAGCACGGTGTCGCCACGGTGGAGGAGACGGACGTCGAGGCGCCGCCCGAGCCCGATCGCCGACCCGCTCAGCGGCAGCAGCCGAAGAAGCAGACCCGTGCTCAGCGGCAAAAGGGCAAGGGCAAGCCCGGGAGCCCACCCCCGAACAAGAAGCCCCGGACGGACCCGACCGCCCCGATCGACCCCCCAGACCCGAACGACCCGAACGACCCGAACAAGGGAGGCACCAAGTGAGCCCCGAGCTGGACACGGACGTGAACGAGACGTCCGACGAGGCCATCGAAGCGACCGCAGCCGTCGAGGACGTCGAGGACGACGCCAACGACGACGTCGATGACGAGGCGGTCGACGAGGCAGACGACGACGAGCAAGAAGAGGACGACGAGGAGTCGGTTCCGGACCAGCTCAAGCTGCTCGAGCAGGAGGGCGATATCGCCGCCGACTACCTGGAGGAGCTGCTGGACATCGCCGACCTGGACGGCGACCTGGACATGGACGTCGAGGGCGATCGAGCCGCGGTGTCGATCGTTGGCGCGGATCTCTCGCAGCTGGTCGGCAAAGACGGCGAGGTGCTCGAGGCGCTGCAGGAGCTGACCCGGCTGGCGGTCTACCGCGAAACTGGCGAGCGGTCCCGGCTGATGCTGGACATCTCCGGCCACCGCGCCGACAAGCGGCTGCGTCTCGAGAAGCTGGCAGCGGAGCTCGTGGACCAGGTGAAGGCGTCGGGGGAGCGGGCCGAGCTCGAGCCGATGTCGGCCTTTGAGCGCAAGGTCGTGCACGACGCGGTGGCCGCTGGCGGTCTCACGTCGGAGTCCGAGGGCGCCGAGCCGCGCCGCTTCGTGGTGATCCTCCCGGAGTAGACGCAGATGCCGGATGTTTCACGTGAAACGCCCTCCACGCCCGACGCGGCGCGGGGGGCGTTTCCGTCTGCGCGATTGCGAGCTCGCGGAGCGGTTCGCGGACATCCTGGCGACGGACGGGGTGGTGCGCGGCCTGATCGGCCCGCGGGAGACCCCCCGACTGTGGGAGCGACACCTGCTGAACTGCGCCGCGGTCACGGCTGCGGTGCCAGAGGGGAGCTCGCTGTGCGACATCGGCTCGGGCGCGGGGCTCCCCGGCTTGGTGCTGGCGATCGCTCGGCCGGACCTCCGGGTAGAGCTGGTGGAGCCACTGCTGCGGCGGACCACCTTTCTTACCGAGACGGTGACCGCTCTGGGGCTCGACAACGTGCGGGTGACCCGAGCCCGAGCAGAGGCGCTCCACGGTGAGCGCCAGTTCGACGTGGTGACGTCGCGTGCGGTTGCCCCGCTGGGACGGCTCCTGGAGTGGTCGATGCCGCTCGTGGCCCCCGACGGCGCGCTGTTGGCGATGAAGGGATCCTCGGTAGAGGAGGAGATCGACGAGGCGGTCGCAGTCCTGGCGCGATTCGGGTGCGCGCCGCCTGAAATCGTCGATATTCCCGGGCTGGACGAGTCGTCCACAACCCGGGTCGTACGGGTAGTGTGGGCCGAGCCGGCACGGGTATCTTTACCCCGCGTGAGTGGGTCGCCGAAGGGCCGTGGGGAGGCCCGGAGATCCGGAGCAACAGCGAAGCGGAGGCGCCCGACGTGACCGACGAATTCCGTCCCCAAGACGGATTATCCACCGGTCCGAATGCGTCCCCTGAGCCTGACTCTCCACAGGTATCCCCAGGTTATCCACAGGCCGACCCGGACGATGTTTCACGTGAAACAACGGCAACAGAGGCCGAGGTCGAGGCGCTACGAGTGCGCACCGCGGCCGAGTTGGCCGCGATGGGCGACGACTACGACGACCACGCGACCCCGTTGGCGCGGGAGGCGCAGCACAGCGTGCTGGCTCGGCAAAGCGCTCAGAACCGCCCACGGCTTCCCCGCCCGGAGGCGACTCGGGTCTTCGTGGTGGCCAACCAGAAGGGTGGCGTCGGGAAGACCACCTCGACGGTGAACATCGGCGCGGCCCTGGCGCAGCTGGGGCAACGGGTGCTGGTGATCGACCTGGACCCGCAGGGCAACGCGTCGACCGCGCTGAGCGTGGAGCACCACCGCGGGATCCCGTCGAGCTATGACGTTCTGGTGGATGGCGTCCCCCTCGCCGACGTGGTCCAGCCCTGCGAGGAAGATGACGACCTGTTCGTGGTGCCGGCCACCATCGACCTGGCGGGAGCCGAGATCGAGCTGGTCAGCGTCGTGGCTCGCGAGGGCCGGCTCAAGAAGGCGATCCTGGCCGAGCCCAAGGTGGGGACCGCCGCGGTGGCGGGGGACGAGCGCTACGACTTCGTCCTCATCGACTGCCCGCCCTCGCTGGGCCTGCTGACCCTGAACGCCCTGGTCGCCGGCGACGAGATGATGATCCCGATCCAGGCCGAGTACTACGCCCTCGAGGGGCTCGGCCAGCTCCTGGAGACCGTGGAGCTGGTTCGGGCGGACCTGAACCCCGGGCTTGCTGTGTCCACGATCCTGGTCACGATGTACGACGCCCGCACCCGGCTCGCCGCCGGTGTCGCCGACGAGGTCCGGGAGCACTTCGGCGACCAGGTGTTGAAGACCTCGATCCCGCGCTCGGTCCGAGTGTCCGAGGCACCGTCGTACGGCCAGACCGTGATGGCCTACGACCCCGGCTCCCCAGGTGCACTCTGCTACCTGGAGGCGGCCAGAGAGATCGCCACGAAAGGGGTCCCGGCATGAAGGCCACCCAGCGACGCGGCCTGGGCCGCGGGCTCGGCTCCCTGATCCCCCCGGCCCCGCCGCCGGGGGAGGAGCAGGCCCAGCCCGAGGCCGGTGCCGAGCAGTCCCCGGTGGCCGGCGCCTTCTTCGCCGAGCTGCCGGTCGGGCAGATCGTCCCCAACGCCGTACAGCCCCGCCAGGTCTTCGACGAGGACGAGATGGCGGAGCTGGTGCACTCGATCCGCGAGATCGGCTTGCTCCAGCCCGTGGTGGTCCGACGGACGGGTCCGGATGCCTACGAGCTGGTGATGGGGGAGCGCCGTTGGCGGGCGACGCAGGCCGCCGGCCTGGACACGATCCCGGCGATCATCCGCGAGACCGATGACATCGACATGCTCCGGGACGCGTTGCTGGAGAACCTGCACCGCTCCCAGCTGAACCCGCTCGAGGAGGCGTCGGCCTACTCGCAGCTGCTCTCGGACTTCTCGTGCACCCATGAGGAACTGGCCTCACGCATCGGCCGCTCCCGGCCCCAGATCAGCAACACCCTGAGGTTGCTGAAGCTGAGTCCGGCGGTCCAGCGCAGGGTGGCCGCCGGCGTCATCTCGGCCGGCCATGCCCGGTCGCTGTTGGCCGTCGAGGATCCCGAGCAACAGGACCGGTTGGCTCAGCGAGTGGTCGCCGAAGGCATCAGCGTCCGAGCCCTCGAGGAGATCGTCGCGGTCGGTGACACCGGGAGCTCCGGGGCTTCTCGCAGCACCCGACGGCGCCCGACGGCGCCCGGCCTCTCCGAGCTCGCGGACCGGCTCTCCGATCGGCTGGAGACGCGGGTCAAGGTCGACCTCGGTCAGCGCAAGGGCAAGATCACCATCGAGTTCGCGTCGCTCGATGACCTGCGCCGCATCGTCGACATCATGGACCCGCGGAACCGCGTCGACAAGCCGATCTAGCGCTTTGTCGACAAGGGGTTTTATCCCCCTGACGACTTGGCTCGCCGGCGCTCCGCACGCTCTCGCTTCTCCTCGGCATCGAGCCGCGCCGCCTCCTCGAGGGTCGGCGCGGAGCCGCCGTACTCGGCCGGCAGCCACCATGATCCTGGCGGCTGCTCGTCGGCCGGGTAGGCCCGGATCGACTCGTCGAGCAGTGCCGACATCACCTTGTGCAGCTCGGCGGTTTCGGCGACCGGATCGTCGCCGGTCGGGTGCAGGGGCTCGCCGACGTTGATGGCGATCGTCTTGCCGCGCGAGAAGTCCTTGGGGTGGTCCTTGGTCATCATCCGCTGGGTTCCCCAGAGGACGACCGGCACGAGAGGGACACCGGCAGCGGCGGCGATCCGAACGGCGCCGGTCTTGAACTCCTTCAGCACGAAGGCTCGGGAGATCGTCGCCTCCGGGAAGATCCCGACGGCCTCACCGTCGCGGAGGTACTTCACGGCCTGCTCGTACGACGCCACGCCATCGCCGCGATCGACCTGGATGTGGTGCATGGAGCGCATGACCGGGCCGCCGACCGCGTTGTCGAAGATCTCGCGCTTCGCCATGAACCGCACCTTGCGCCCGGACGGGTTCGCGGCCAGGCCGCCGTAGATGAAGTCGACGTACCCGATGTGGTTGACCGCGAGCAGCACCCCGCCCTTGCGCGGCACGTTCTCGGCGCCCGACCACACGAACCGCTGGCCGAGCAGTCGGAACGCGGTCTTGGCGGTGAGGATGATCGGCGGGTAGGTGATGTCGAGCATGCGACGACTCCAGAGTTGGTCAGCGGCGGGTGGCGAGGAACTCGGCGATCCGGCCGATCGCCTCTTCGAGCACCTCGACGTCGGGAAGGGTGACCAACCGGAAGTGGTCCGGGTCCGGCCAGTTGAAACCGGTGCCGTGGGTGACGAGCAGCTTCTTCGAACGCAGCAGCTCGATCACGAAGGCCTCGTCGTTCTCGATCGGGTAGACCTCGGGATCCATCCGCGGGAAGCAGTAGAGCGCCCCCTTGGGTCGCACCGAGGTGACCCCGGGGATCTCGTTGAGCAGTCGGTCCGCGAGCATGCTCTGCTCGTAGAACCGCCCGCCCGGGACGATCAGCTCCTGGATGGACTGGTAGCCCCCGAGCGCGGTCTGGATGGCGTGCTGCGCCGGCACGTTGGCGCACATCCGCATGTTCGCGACCAGGGTGAGTCCCTCGAGGAAGTCGGCGGCGATCTCCTTGGGGCCGGAGATCATCACCCACCCCGCGCGATAGCCGCAGACTCGGTAGGACTTGGACAGGCCGCTGAACGTCAGGCACAGCACGTCGTGGCCGGCGGCCTTCGCGGCGTGGTGGTGGACCGCGTCGTCGAAGAGGATCTTCTCGTAGATCTCGTCGGCGAACACCACGAGCTGATGCCGTCGGGCGATGTCGATGAGACCCTCGACGATCTCCTTGCTGTAGACCGCGCCGGTGGGGTTGTTGGGGTTGATGACGACGAGGGCGTGGGTGTTCTCGGTGATCTTGGACTCGATGTCCTCGAGGTCCGGGTTCCAGTCGTTGGCCTCGTCGCACAGGTAGTGCACCGGCGTGCCACCGGACAGGGTCACCGCCCCCGTCCACAGCGGGTAGTCCGGCGCGGGGATCAGAATTTCGTTGCCGTCGTCAACAAAAGCCTGGAGCACCAGCGAGATCAGCTCGGAGACGCCGTTGCCGATGAAGACGTCCTCGACCTCGACCTCCTGCAGCCCCTGCTGCTGGTAGAACTGCGCGACGGCGGTGCGAGCGGAGTAGATGCCCTGCGAGTCGCTGTAGCCCTGCGACTCGGGGAGATGGTGCATCACGTCGGCCAGGATCGCCTCCGGCGCCTCGAAACCGAACGGCGCCGGGTTGCCGATGTTGAGCTTGAGGATGCGGTGTCCCTCTGCCTCGAGCCGCTGTGCTTCCTGCAGGATCGGACCGCGTACGTCGTAACGCACGTTGTGGAGCTTGCGACTCTGCCGGATCTCACGCACGGACGCATTCTCGCAGGCGGCCACGCGCTGCTACCGGGGTATCTCGCGCGGGCGCACAATGAAGACATGTCGCGCAAGGTCGTCCGGCTCACCCTGGACCATCTCGACGCCCTGCCGGCGCCGTGCCGGCACTGCCTGTTCTGGGAGCTGGACCCGGTACGCCGGGCCCGGATCGACGACGAGGAGACCGCGGCCGCGGAGAAGGATGCGTGGGTCTCGCAGGTCCTGCGCGACTGGGGGTCGTGCGGGCGGGTGGTGCTCGTCGAGGACCAGCCGGTGGGCTACCTGATCTATGCGCCAGCGGCGTTCGTGCCCGGGGCCGCGGTGTTCCCGACCGCTCCGGTGTCGCCGGACGCGGTGCTGCTGACGACGGCGTACGTCGTCCCGGAGCACGCCGGCGGTGGACTGGGCCGGATGCTCGTGCAGGGGATGGCGCGCGACCTGATCCGCCGCGGCGGCATCCGCGCCGTGGAGGCGTTCGGGGCGAGCCGGGGGGCCGGAAACTGCGTGGTGCCCAGCGACTTCCTCGGCGGGGTCGGCTTCAAGACCCATCGGCCACACCCCGTGCATCCGCGGATGCGGATGGAGCTGCGCTCGGCGCTCACCTGGCGCGACGAGCTGGAGGCCGCGGTGGAGCGGCTGCTCGGCGCGGTGCGGCCGGCTCCGAAATCACCGAACCCGGCGCGGCACACGCCACGCCGGGTCGAGTAAGCCGATCAGCAGACGTCAGGCGAGGAACTCCTCGAGCTCCTTGAGGATCGCGGCCTTCGGGCGGGCGCCGACGATGCTGCGCACCACCTCGCCGCCCTGGTAGACGTTGATCGTCGGGATGCCGGTGACTCGGTAGGACGCGGGCGTGACGGGGTTCTCGTCGACGTTCATCTTGCGGAACTCGAGCTTCTCGCCGTGCGTGGCAGCGATCTCGTCGAGGATCGGGTCGACCTGGCGGCACGGGCCGCACCATTCGGCCCAGAAGTCCACGAGAACCGGCTTCTCATTTACGCGATCTCGTCGAGATCGGGTCGACCTGGCGGCACGGGCCGCACCACTCGGCCCAGAAGTCCACGAGAACCGGCTTCTCGGACTTGAGCACCTCCGCGTCGAACTCGGCGTCGGTCACGGCTGCCATGTTTGCGCCCACGGTTGTCTCCCCTTCTAGCTGAAAGTCTGGTCACCCCATTGAACACCCGACCCCCGACGAGCATTCCCGCGACCGGCGGAGGAGTGATCAACCGGTGCCGGCGAGCTGCGCCTGCATGACCTGCCGCACCCACGCGACGAAGCGGTCTTAGGGACCAGCCGCGCTCGATGACCAGGCTATGGAACGTCCCGATGGAGATCAGCCCCCACATGATGTCGGCGAACGTGCCGACCCGCATCCGTGGCGGCAGCGCTCCTTCCTTCTTGAGCCAGCGCCCCAGCCGGACGATCTCGTCGTACCGCTCCGCTTCGCGCGGGCGCAGGGTCTCGTCCACCTCGGGGTGGTGCCGGCGGGCGACCACGAGCGCCTCGTGGATCCGCCAGACCTTCGACGCGACCTCGGCATCCACGGCGATCGATGCGTTGAGTCCTTCGAGCGCGGTCGCGGCGGACCAGATCGGATATCGCTCGAGAGTGGGTGCGACGTCGGTCTCGTAGATGTGCGCGTGCAATGCGGTGAGCAGCTCCGCCTTCGAGGTGAAGTGCAGGTAGATCGCCTGGCGCGAGACGCCGGCCCGCTTCGCCACCGCCTCGAGGCCGGCCCCGTGGTAGCCCTGCTCCTCGAACAGCTCGCGCGCGGCGGTGAGGATCGACGTACGGGTCTCGGGACGTCCGCTTGACATGCTGTAAACCTTACCCTAGTTTACAGGCTGTCAAGTGGTCACCCATACTGTGGAGGTTGAAATGACTCGCTATCTGATGGTCACGTGGGACGGCGCGGGCAACCTCGTGTCGACACTGGGTATCGCCCGCACGCTCGTCGCGGACGGGCACGACGTACGCATGATCGGCCACGCGTCGATCCAGGAGCGCTGCGGCGACCAGGGCACCCGCTTCACGGCGTTCACGCCGGCCGCCGACTGGGACCCGCTGGAGGTCCCCACCACCTTCGAGGAGGAGATGGAGATGATCCGGGGTCGGCTCTCCTTCAACCCCGCCATCGGCGCCGACGTCCTGGCGGAGCTCGAGCGCGAGCCGGCCGACGTCCTGGTCGTGGACTGCATGCTCTTCACCGCGCTCAGTGCCGCCGAGGCCAGCGGCCTGCCGACCGCGACGCTCGTGCACACGCCGTACACGATCTTCCGAGGCGGACCGCTCGTCGAGATGTTCGCCGTAGGCATCGCTCCGCTCAACGACTACCGCGCCGGCCTCGGCCTGGCGCCGGTGAGCCGAGCTCACCGAGCTCCACGACAACACCGAGGTCGCGCTCGTCGCCTTGCCGAAGGAGTTCGAGCCGGAGTCACCCGATGCTCCGAACGTGTTCCGGATGGGACCGGTGCTCGACGCGCCCGCCCTCCAGCGCACCGACGGGGCCGTGGATCTCGGCGACGGGTCGAACTCCCCTAGTGCTGGTCAG
The DNA here is from genome assembly GCA_963798055.1 of uncultured Actinomycetota bacterium. Taxonomy (GTDB): domain Bacteria; phylum Actinomycetota; class Actinomycetes; order Propionibacteriales; family Nocardioidaceae; genus Nocardioides. Next base: position 45,290 of record CAWCRX010000001.1, on the reverse strand, counting down.
TCTCAGCACCGCCGAGCAGGGTCAGCTGGAGCTGCTGCAGACGATGGCAGACGCGGTGGCCGGGCTGCCGGTGCGGGCGATCATCACGACCGGAGCGGCCGTCGAACCGGCCTCCTCCAGCGCGATCACCGCAGGAGCGAACACCCAGGTCGTGCAGTACCGACCACACAGCGAGATCCTGCCGACGGCATCACTCGTGATCACCCACGCGGGCCTCGGCACCGTGATGGCGTCGCTCGGTCGAGGCGTTCCCTTGGTCTGCGTGCCGATGGGTCGCGACCAGTTCTTCAACGCCGACCGGGTCGCGGCGCTGGGCGCCGGCCTGATGTTGCCTCCCGACGCGGACGCCGCAGCGATAGCCGACGCCGCATCGACGGTGCTGAACGACGCATCGCTTCCGAGAAGCGGCCCGACGAGATGGCCGCCACGATCGGCACGTACGGCGGCGCAGCCGGCGCGGTGACCCAGCTCGAGGCGCTTACGCGCCTGTCGTCTGCACAACCTCGGTGATCACCTCGGCCTCGGTGGCGGCGATGGAGCCGGCCGAGGAGCCGTGGTGGTCGAGGAGGGCCAGGTAGCGCTCGGCGTCGAGCGCGGCCGCGCACCCGGTGCCGGCGGCGGTGACGGCCTGCCGGTAGTGGTGGTCGACCAGGTCGCCGGCGGCGAAGACGCCGGTCAGGTTGGTGGCGGTCGACGGCTGCTTGACGAGGACGTAGCCGTTGTCGTCGAGGTCGACCTGGCCCGGCAGCAGCTCGGAGCGGGGGTCGTGCCCGACCGCGATGAACAGCCCGGTGGCCGGCAGCTCGCTGGTCGCTCCGGTCACGGTGTCGCGCAGGGTCAGGCTCTCGAGCGACTCGGTGCCGTTGATCGAGGCGACCTCGGAGTTCCAGATGACCTCGAGCTTCGGGTCGGCGAACGCGCGCTCCTGCATGATCTTCGAGGCGCGCAGCTCGTCGCGGCGGTGAATCAGGGAGACCTTCGACCCGAACCGGGTCAGGAACGTCGCCTCCTCGATCGCGGAGTCGCCACCACCGACGACGGCGATGTGCTGCTCCTTGAAGAAGAAGCCGTCGCACGTCGCACACCAGGAGACACCGCGGCCCGAGAGCGCCTCCTCGTTGGGCAGGCCGAGCTTGCGGTAGCCCGAGCCCATGGCCAGGATCACCGCACGCGCGGTGTAGGTGTCGGTGACGGTCTTGACGACCTTCACGTCGCCGGTCAGGTCGACCTCGACGATGTCGTCGGCCACCAGCTCGGCGCCGAAGCGCTCGGCCTGGGCGCGCATCTCGTCCATCAGCGCCGGGCCCATGATGCCGTCGCGGAAGCCGGGGAAGTTCTCGACCTCGGTGGTCGTCATCAGCGCGCCGCCCGCGGTGACGGAGCCCTCGAACACCAGCGGCTGCAGGCTGGCCCGGGCGGCGTACACCGCTGCGGTGTAACCGGCCGGCCCTGAGCCGATGATGATGACGTTGCGGGTCTCGGACATGCACTGCTCCTTGGTCTCCTGCGTTCCAACCGATCGTAGGCGCTGGAGATTCCCGCTGGTGAGGGTGTCAGGGCAGCGGGATCGTTGTGGAGCGGATCACGTCGGCGCTGCCGCACTGGAGCAGCTCCACGGTCTGGGTGTCGCCGGCCGCCGGTCGATAGGCGAGTACGGCGGGAAGCCCGTTGTAGCGGACCGCGACCAGCTTGCCCGCGCTGTAGGCGGCTGGTCCGCAGTCGAAGCCCAGATCGGGCCGGTCCAGGTCTATCATCACGCCGTCAGACACGTTGCTGCGGAGCCCAGGGCGATCCTGGAGCCGGCGGACGTCGGCCGCGAATGTCTCGGAGGTGATCCTGGCCGGTTCGCCGAGCGCCCTCTCCTCTTCCGGACTCAGCGGCGCTCCTTCCGGCCGCTGCGCCTGATCGTTGGCGTCATCGCCCGAGTCGGCTTCGAGCGCCGTCGACCCGCCTGCACCGTTGTCGTCATCGCCGCTGTTGGGCCCGATCACCTGGCCGATCCCCACGCCGGCCACCACGACGGCGGCGGCCGCGACGAGGAGGGTGGCGGCTCGGCGTCGACGACGAGCAGCGATGTCGATCACCGGAGCGGCCTGTTGGTCCGGACGGGCGATCTGCTCGTTCGCCATCCCCGCCAGCACCTGGTCGAGCCGAGCCGCGACCTCGCCGGGGATCGGTCCGTCGGCGCGCGCGCCGGCGAGCAGGCGGGCCACGCGGGCCTCCTGCTCGGGCGTCAGTTCGCGCTCGTCGGACATGGGCTTTCCCAGCTGTCGGGGTCGTTGGTCGTGGTCGTCGGGCTCAGCCCTCGACGGGTGGGCCTCGGGAGGGCTGCGTGGTTGGGACGGTGCGAGGAGCGATCTGGTTCCTCGGCGCCGCGTTGCCTGGGTCACGCTCGTCGGCATCCATCAGGTCCGCGAGCAGTACGGCGAGCCGGGCGCGCCCGCGGGAGCAGCGGGACTTCACGGTGCCGACGGCGCACCCCAGCATCAGCGCCGCCTCGGCCACCGGGTAGCCCTCCATGTCTACGAGCACCAGTGCCGCGCGCTGTTCCTCGGGCAGGGTCCGCAGGGCGTCCAGGATCTGCCGGCGTCGTTCGCCGCGCTCGGTCAGGTCGGATGGGTCCTCGGTCTCGTCGGTGGCCGAGATCGACGAGCCGCGGTCGCCGTACTCCTCCAGGTCGTCGGGCAGGACGTCGGCCCGGCGGACCTTGGCGGCCCGGATCCGGTCGAGGCACGCGTTGACCACGACCCGGTGCAGCCAGGTGGTGACCGCCGCCTCGCCGCGGAACGACCCGGCCCGGCGGAAGGCCGCGACCATGCCGTCCTGCAGTCCGTCGGCGGCGTCCTCGGGATTGCTCATCGTGCGCAGCGCCACCGCCCACAGCCGGTCGCGATGCCGCGAGAAGAGCACACCGAACGCCTCGTGGTCGCCGGCGACGTGCGCGGCCAGCAGCTCGGCGTCGGACCTGGTGTCGGGACGGTGGTTCTCAAGCACCACGCACCACCACCTCCGCCACCGAGCCTCGGAACTGATCGCCCGAGGGGGGAAGGGAAGTCAACCAGACGATGAGGTACCGCCCCTGCGCCGGACGGTTCACCGGGATCGCGACCTGGTCGTCGCTGGCGGTCTTGCTGGCGATCGGCGTGAGTCCGACGACCCCGTTGGGTGGGTTGTCGGTGAGGTAGAGACTGACGTCCGTAGGACTGCCGCCGAGGGCGAGGTCGACCTCGGTCACCGTGCGGTTCTCGCCGAGGTCGATGACCAGGCCCACCCCGGTCTTCAGGCCGGGTGGTGGCCCGAGCTGGTCGTTGTACGACGACGTGGTCCAGGCGGTCTCGAGGTCGCCGTCGACGGCGAGCCGGGCGTCAGCGGGGTTCTCCTCGGGTGGCTGGCCCTGCGGGTCGAAGTCCGCGGCGACCAGGCCGGACAACGCCGCGGCCGACGGGCTGATCTCGCGCTGGCTCGGGGTCGCGCCCCCGTCGTCGTCGGGCTCCTGCCCGAGCAGGGTCTTTCCCCGGCCGAGGTTGAACGCGACCACGACGGCGAGCAGGAGCAGCACCCCGGCGGCGATCCCGAGGGCCAGCCGGAACGAGCTCCGGCCGGGCACCTCTTCCTCCTCGCCGACCGCCTGCAGCCCGGTTCCGGTGCCGCGTCCGGTGCTGGTCTCCCACGGCCAGTACTCCGGGCCGTGGGGCGGCGCGGAACCCGGTGGCAGGACCCGGGACCGGCGTGCTGGTGTGCCGTCCTCGGGCGGAGGTGCGAACAGTGGTCGTTCGGGCGGCTCCTCGAACGGCGGCGGTGGTGGCGCCGGGGTGCTCCGTGCCTTGAACCACTCGACCTCCTCCTCGTCGTCGTCGAAGATCGGCATCCCGGCCTCGGTGGGCAGGTCCTCGGGCGCCGTCGTCGGCGTCGGCGGATCCGGTTCGGGTGCCGGGTCCGGCTCGGGCTCCGGCTCGGGCTCGGGCTCTGGCTCCGCGGTGACCTTCGGGATCAGGTCGGAGGTGTCGCGCGCCGGGATCTCCGGCACCTGGGGCAGCACGATCAGCTTGTCGGGGCTGAGCTTGGGGAGGCTGGCGATCAGCGCCGCCTGGAGGCCGGTCGGGTCGCCGACGACCTCGGTGAGGTAGGCGGCGATGCCGCGCGCGGTGTGCACCGGTGCCCCGGAGTCGTCGGCCGGGTCGTGGAGCACCTGGTCGCAGAGCTCGTCCAGCGGCCGGGGCACCCCGGCCCGGACGCGCCGCGGTCGCAGCACCCGGCCGTGATGCGTGGGCGCGGCTGCGACCGCCGAGCCCGACGCGCCGGCCCACTTCGTGGTCAGCGAGCAGTAGAGCAGTCCGGCCAGGTCGACGATGTCGACCTGCTTGCGTCCCGGGGGCAGCCCGTGCAGGGCGGCCTCCACGCAGAAGCCGATGATCCGCACCTCCCCGGCCTTGTCGATCAGCACGTTCTCCGGGGCCAGCCGGCCGTGGGCGACGCCGGCGGCGTGCGCGTGGGCGATCGAGTCGGCCACCTCGGAGACCAGCCAGGCCGAGCGCCGTGGGCCGAGCGGCCCGGAGCCTGCCACCAGGATGTCGAGCGAGATCCCGGAGCCCCACTCGTTGACGACGTAGCAGATGCCGTCGCGGGTCTCGACGTCCAGGACCCGAAGGATCCGACGGTCCAGCACGGTGGCGGACGCACGGGCGGCCTCCTGCAGACCGGGCGCTCGCGGGTCCTCGGCGTCGATCACGTGCAGGGCGACGTGCCGTTCGAGAACTCGGTCGTGGGCTCGCCAGAAGCGTCCACCCTTGCTCTCGGTGAGCAGGTCGATCAGTCGATAGCGACCGGCGAGGACCTCACCGGGCCGGATCGAGTGCGGCACCTGTTCCTCTCTGCCATGAGTCGGTCCTCAGTGCGTGTTTCATGCTAGTCGGGAGCGGGCGCAGGATCAGGCGTCTCGGGAACGTGCGAGGCGGCGCGTCACGGTGTCGAGTACGGCGGTGACCTCGCGCATCTGCATCGCCCGTGCGAGCACCACGAACACCACGGCGTCGGCGGCGGTGATCACGGCGGCGATCCCGGCGGAGGTCACCCAGTGCGGATCGTCCAGCCAGGAGTGCAGCGCCGCGGCGACCCCGACGGCGGCCGCGGTCGACGCCCCGACCGCAATGACGAGGCGGCCGAGGAACGGCAGCGACCCGGAGGTACCCAGCCCGCCGAGCCGGCCGCGGAGGACGACGTACGAGAGCACCGACCCGACGGCGTACGCCGCGGTGTAGGCGAGCACCAGCGCCGGCGAGGTGTCCTCGGCATCGGCCTGCGCCACGAACACCACCGCGACCACGATGTTCGTGGCCGCGACACCGCACTGGATCCAGAACACCGTGCGGGTCGCCTCGAGGGCGTAGAACCCGCGCAGCATCAGGTAGTGGACGGTGAAGAAGACCAGCCCGGCGCCGAAGAGCGACAGGGTCGGCACGTAGCGGTCGTAGAGATCGGCACCGGCGCCGTGTCCCCAGATCACGTTGGAGACGTCGTCGGCGATCACCGGCAGCAGCGCCGCGAACGGGACGATCACCGCGAGCGCGGCGCGCAGCGTCGACGACAGGGAGCGAGCCAGCCCCGCGAGGTCGCTGTCGGCCGCCAGCGCGGAGAGCCGGGGCAGGATCGCCGTGGCCAGGGAGACCGTGATGATCGAGTGCGGGACCATCATGATCAGGAACGCGTTGGAGTAGATCGTGATGCCGGTGCCGTCGCCGCCGCCGGCAGTTCCTCCTGATGCCAGCCGCACCACCACGACGTACGCCGCCTGGTTGACGATCACGAACAGCACGGTCCAGATCCCCAGCCGGAACGTGTGGCCCAGGCCGGTGTGCCGGAAGTCGAAGCGCGGCCGGTAGTGGAAGCCCGCGGCACGCAGGTACGGCAGCAGGATCAGCAGCTGCGCCACGATGCCGGCCGTGGACCCGAGGCCCAGCAGCAGCTCCTGGTTCGTGCTGAACGGGCCGACCTGCTCGGCGGTGGTCGCCGGACCGAACGAGACCAGGTAGACGACCAGCACCCCGATCGCGATCACGTTGTTGGCGATCGGCGCCCACATCATCGGCCCGAACTTGCCGCGGGAGTTGAGGATCTGGCCGACCAGCACGAACATCCCGTAGAAGAACACCTGGGGCAGGCAGTAACGGGCGAAGTCGATCGCCGACTGGCGCTGCTCGGCCAGGTCGGCGTCGCCGTACTCCTGGTTCAGCATCACCGCCATCACCAGAGGGGCGGCGACGACGAGCACGACGGTGACCACCGCGAGGAACATCCCGGCCAGCGTGATCACCCGGTTGGTGTAGGCCTCGCCGCCGTCGGGGTCGTTGCGCATGGCCCGGACCAGCTGCGGCACCAGGACGGCGTTGAAGACGCCGCCGGCCAACAGGATGTAGAGCATGTTCGGGATCGTGTTGGCGATCGTGAACACGTCGGCGTGCAGCGAGACGCCGAGCGCCGCGACGAGCAGGGTGGAGCGGACGAAGCCGCTGAGTCGCGACACCACGGTGCCCGCGGCCATCACCGCGCTGGAGGCAAGGATCCGATCGTCGTCGGCCGTGGTCATGGCAACGCCGCCGGCTCGGCCGCGTCCGCTTCCATCTCGGGCCGGTCGTGCCGGCCGCGGATCCGGCGTACCAGCCGGAGCAGGATCGCGACGAACATCAGCAGCAGGCCGGCACCGATGATCACCCAGATCACGTCGCTCACCTGGGCCGACCGGATCGGCAACGTGTCGGTCGAGCCGAGAGGCGTCCCGTCTGCGTCGGTGAGGAGCAGGGTGACGTTGTGCACCGAGGCCTCCGAGGTGCGGGCCTGCAGCAGCACCGACGTCCGGCTCTTGGCCTCGAGCTCGACCGGCGCGGTGGGCGTGATCTCGATGCCGTCGTCGGACCGGGCGAGCACCGAGACGGTCACGGGCTCGTTGAGCCGGTTGGTGATGGTGGCGACGAACTCACCGCTGGCGCTGGACAGGGTCACCCCGGGCGGCGCCCCGATCTCCACCGAGCGCAGCCTGTCCCGGACCCAGTCGCCGGCCCGGTTGAGTCCGGAACGGGCGACGAACTGCGACTGCCGGGCGGCGTACGACGTCCCGGTCAGCGCCTCCTCGGTCAGCTCGGCACCGACCCGGTCGTTGAGAGTCAGCAGGTTCTGCAAGGAGTTGCCGTCGGCGATCAGCTCGTCGGCTGCCCGGAACGTGTCGGGGTCCAGCTCGAACTCGTCCTGGCGTACGGGGTAGTCGATGTCCTCGGCCTCGATCGCCTGGCCCTCGCCAGCGGTCGCGCGGGTCAGGGTGGTGAGAGTCGAGCCACGGCGCGTCGAGGCCGGCGAAGAAGTCCGCGGCGTCATCGGAGTTCAGCCGGCTCGGCAGCACCACCACCAGCGGGTCCCGGCCGGGCTCGAGCATCCGCAGTGCCGCCTCACTGAGGATCCGCTGCCGCAGCGCGATGCCGCCGATCCGAACTCCCGGTCCCGGCCCACCGCTCGCCGCTGCGGAGGAGGCGACGACCAGCTTGTGCCCGTCCAGGTCGGCGACCGCCGGTGGGTCGCCGACGAACGCCGCGTCCGACATCAGCACCGGCGTCTCGACATCGCTGGCATCGATCGTGCCGACGTCCATGTAGCCGCTCGGGGAGCCGATCACCGGTGTGCCGGTGATCCCCCACTCCTCCAGGACGGCGCTCGCCTGGGTCCCGGCGAGCTCGATCAGCTCGGGGTCGTGGTCGGCCGCGCCGGCGAGGTCGACGTCGGCGTACGGAAGCGTGAGCAGCTGCTGGGTCCGGAGCAGCGGCTCCAGCTCGGCGAGCCAGTCGGCGGCGGTCTGCTGTTCGGGCGTGACCAGCTCCGCGTCCTCGGCCTCCTCGCCCTCGTCCGGGTCCTCGGTAGGAGACTCGGACGGTTCCTCGCCGGGGTCCGTGGGCTCGATCGTGGGCGCGAGGGATCGTGGCGGGTTGCCGGCGGCAAGCCGGCGTACGGCGTCGAGCAGCGCGGGATCGACCAGCCAGCTGAGCTCGCCCGGTGCGGCCGCGTCGGCGAACTCCACCGCTTCGCGCAACCGACCGCCCTCGCTGAGGGACCGGTGCCAGGCCTCGGGGTCGGCGAGCGACCCGTCCGGTTCCCGGCCCAGGAACCGGCGCAGGGGCACGACCAGCGAGGTCTGCACCGCGCCGTTCGTCGACTCCGGGATCAGCGGCAGGAAGGTGCGGGCGCGACCGTCGGCGACGTCGTCGCGGAGCACCTCGTCGCTCTGAGCGATGGCGTGCACGCCGAACCAGTAGACGCCGGGCTCGGCGGTGATCTCTTCGGTGATCAGGCTCCGCGGCACCGTGATCGTGAAGGTCGTGGAGACCCCGGGCTGGAGCTCCTCGATCTGGGCGTCTGCGTCGGTCATCCGTTCGCCGACGAACTGGTCCTCGGGCAGCTCAGCGGCTTCCACGAGCTCGGCCCGCGTCGTCATCGGTGCGCTGGAGATGAACGGGTACAGGTTGATCGTCGACCAAGCCACGACGTCTTGGTTGGTCACCGTGCCTTCGATCTCGATCGGTCCCTGCTCGGGCACGTACGACGGCGTCATCGAGTCGATGCTGACCAGCAGCGGAGTGTCCACGAGGGCGGCCGCGCGGGCGGGCGCCGAGTCGGCGGAGGCCGTCGCCGGCCACGTGGCCAGCAGCATCGGGAGCCCGATCAGCAGCGCCAGGGCGCGCATGAACATCGGGCGTCGGACCACGGAGGCGAGCCTAACCGTCGGGCCGGTCCGTTCGGGGCGGGACCGGTCGCACACCTAGACTGCTCGGTCGTGCCCGAGTCCCCGCTGCCGCCGCTGCAGATCGCCGACGTGCAGCGCGCCATGAGTGCGGAGCTGGACCGGATCAGGCCGGTCATCGACGAGCTGGGCAGGCTGTTCGAAGCCGCTGGGCACGAGCTGGCGCTGGTCGGTGGGCCGGTGCGCGACGCGATGCTCGGTCGGCAGCACAACGACCTCGACTTCGCGACGTCGGCCCGGCCCGAGGAGACCGAGAAGATCCTCAAGAAGTGGGGCGACGCGCACTGGGACATGGGGCGCGACTTCGGGACGATCGGCTGCCGCAAGGGCGACTTCATGGTCGAGGTGACGACGTACCGGTCCGAGGCCTATGACCCCACCTCTCGCAAGCCGGTCGTCGACTTCGGCGACTCGCTCGCCGGCGACCTGGGCCGCCGGGACTTCACCGTCAACGCGATGGCGGTGCGGGTGCCGAGCGGAGACTTCGAAGACCCGTACGGCGGCGTGGTCGACCTCGCCCACCGCGTGATCAAGACACCGGGCCGGCCGGAGGACTCGTTCTCCGACGACCCGCTGCGGATGATGCGGGCCGCCCGGTTCGCGGCGCAGCTCGGCTTCTCCGTCGACGACGCGGTGGTCGGCGCGATGCGCGACATGGCCCAGCGGATCGAGATCATCTCCGCGGAGCGGGTGCGCGACGAGCTGGTCAAGCTGGTGTGCGCGGCGTACCCCCGGCTCGGGCTGACCCTGCTCGTCGATACCGGCCTCGCCGCCATCGTGCTGCCGGAGCTGCCGGCGCTGGCCCTGGAGCGCGACGAGCACCATCGGCACAAGGACGTCTACGAGCACACGCTGCAGGTGCTCGAGCAGTCGATCGACCTGGAGCCGCGGCTGCTCCGACGGTCCGGCGCCCGATTTCATCTCTCGGTTCGCCGCGCTGATGCACGACGTCGGCAAGCCCAAGACCCGCCGGTTCATCGAGGACGGCACGGTCACCTTCCACCATCACGACGTGGTCGGCGCCAAGCTCACCCGCCGGCGGATGAAGGCGCTGCGGTTCTCCAACGACGACATCGACGCGGTGAGCTCGCTGGTCGAGCTGCACCTGCGCTTCCACGGCTACGGCTCCGGTGAGTGGACCGACTCCGCGGTACGCCGATACGTGCGGGACGCGGGCGACCAGCTCGAGCGGCTGCACGTGCTCACGCGGGCGGACTGCACCACCCGCAACCAGAAGAAGGCCGAGCGGCTTCGTCGTACCTATGACGACCTGGAGGAGCGGATCGCGCGGCTCTCGGAGCAGGAGGAGCTGGCCTCGATCCGGCCGGACCTCGACGGCAACCAGATCATGGAGATCCTCGGCATCGGTCCCGGCCGCGACGTGGGTGAGGCCTACAAGTTCCTGCTCGAGCTGCGGATGGACAACGGACCGATGGCCGAGGCGGATGCGCGGGCCGCGCTGGAGGACTGGTGGGCCCAGCGGTGACCCGGCTCGCCGAGCGCTGCCCCGGGGTGGGGCACGTCGCGCTCGGCAGTGGGCCGACCCCGGTGCGGCCGCTCGACCTCGACCTCGGCGTCGAGACCTGGCTCAAGGACGAGTCGGTCTTCGGCGACGGCGACTGGGGCGGCAACAAGGTCCGGAAGCTCGAGTGGATCATTCCGGAGGCGCAGCGACGCGGCGTCTCGACGCTGTTCACCGTCGGCGGCATCGGCACCCACTGGGGCCTGGCCTGTGCGTTGTACGCCGGCCGGCACGGCCTCGAGACCGTGCTCGGCCTGGTCGACCAGCCGGTCGACGACCACGTCCGCGAGCAGCTCGCCCGGCTCGAGGCTTCGGGCGCGAAGCTCTATCGGTTCGCCTCGCCGCTGCGGCTGAAGCTCGCGGCGCCGTACCTCTTGGCCCGGCACCGGCCGTGGTACCTGCCCGCCGGCGGCTCCAACGCCTTCGGCACCTTGGCCTATGTCGACGTCGCCCTGGAGATCGCCGAGCAGGTCGCGTCCGGAGATCTGCCGGAGCCCGCGACGATCGTGGTGCCGGTCGGTTCCGGTGGCACCGTCACCGGCCTGATGCTCGGGCTGCGGATGGCGGGCCTGGACACCGCGGTGCTCGGGGTCGTCGTCAACGACATGATCCGGCTCGATGCGCCGGCGATGGCGCGGCTGGCCACGAAGACCACCAAGCTGCTCACCGAGCGCGGGGCCGCCGACGTACCCGTGCTGAGCGAGGGCGACTTCGACCTTCGGCCCGACTGGCTGGGCGCGATGTACGGCGACCCCACGCCGGCCTCGATGGCCGAGGTGGACCGGGCGGCGGCCGAGGGGTTGGCGCTCGAGCCCGTCTACACGGGCAAGGCGCTGGCCGCGGTCCGCGAGCTCGGCGCGACGCTTCCCGGCCCGGTGCTCTGGCTGAACACCCATGGACCGCGCTGACACCGTGTCGCAGATATCAGTAGGCTTCCCGGGCATGACGACCGACCAGAAGCATGCCCAGCTCGAGGCGAGCATCGAGATCGACGCACCTCCCGCCCAGGTGTGGGCTCTGATCAGCGACCCGCGCCGGATCGCGGCGTTCAGCCCGCAGGTCGTCAAGACCTTCGTGCGCGGCAGCGGACCGATGACCAAGGGGACCAAGTTCCTCAACATCAACCACCGCGGGCCGGTGTTCTGGCCGACCCAGGCGATGGTCGTGCGCTGCGAGCCGCATACGGACTTCGCGTTCCGGATCAAGGAGAACTACACGATCTGGTCGTTCGCGCTCGAGCCGACCGCCGCCGGTGGCACCCGGGTCGTCCACCGCCGGGAGACGCCGAAGGGCATCTCGCAGCTCTCCTTGAAGTCGACGGCGATCGCCATGGGCGGCGTACCCAAGTTCACCGGTGAGCTCCAGCAGGGCATGCACCGGACCCTTGAGAAGATCAAGGCCGCCGCTGAGGCATCCTGACCGGATGACCGACGACCCGCGGGCCCCCGAGCTGGAGGCCACCATCGAGATCGACGCCGCCCCCGAGAAGGTGTGGGCGCTGGTCTCCGACATCGAGCGGATGTCGTCCTGGAGCCCGCAGGTCGTGCGCAGCACGGTCAACGGCGACACGGTCGGCGCTGGGTACGACGTTCGCCAACGAGAACCGGCAGGACGACGTGGTGTGGCCGACGAACGCGAGGGTCGAGCGCTTCGAGCCGCCGCGCGAGTTCGCGTTCAAGGTCAAGGAGAACCGGCTGATCTGGTCGTTCCTGCTCGAGCCGCTGCCCGGTGACCGGACCCGAGTCACCCAGCGCCGTGAGTCTCCCGACGGCATCACGGATCTCTCGATCCACTACACCGAGGCCTACCTCGGCGGCGTCGAGGCGTTCACCGAGCGGCAACACGTCGGCATGCGAGAAACGTTGGAACGGCTCAAGGCCGAGGCCGAGCGCTAACCTCCACCATGCGGTTCTGGGATCCGGCCGACCCCGCCATCGCGGCTGCCGATGCGGAGCCGTGGGACGGCCCGCTCTCCGGGGCGATGCGCCCGGTCTCGATCCGGGTGCTGACGCGCCTCTACGTCGCCGGGACTGCGCTTGCCGTGCAGTCCGGGATCGCGGCCTTCGTCATGAGCTACGTGGCGGAGGAAGAGATCGCGCATCCCGATCGTGCTCCGGCTCCTGGGGGTGCTTCTGCTCGGTATGAGCCTGGTGCTCCCGGCCGGCCTGGCGGCGCTCACGGCGAGCACGTTCCGAAGGCTGGCGCCGCTCACGGGGACCGCGATCTTGATGTCCATGGGCCTGGCCTCGACCCTCGGCATCTGGGCCGCGGGGCCGGAGTTCGCCTTTGTCGTGGTCTTCTACTTCGAGGCGCTGCCCTTCGCGTTCTACGTGTTTCGGCTCGCGTGGGCCCTGCTCGCGGCCGTCAACGCTGCCGTCGGCTGTGGGCTCGTCCTGCTCCTGCAGGACGGCTGGCGTGAGCCGGTGCTGACCTGGCTGGTCGTGGTCACGACGCTCGTTGCCATGGCCTGGATCCTCGGCTTCTTCGCCGAGCGCGCGGAGGCGCTGGCCGAGTCCGAGCACGAGGCAAGGGTGGAGCTGGCCGAGGTCAACCACACGCTGGAGGACCGCGTGGCGAGCCAGGTGACCGAGATCGAGCGGCTCGGCGAGCTGCGACGGTTCCTGACCCCGCAGGTCGCGGACGCCGTGATGTCGGCGGACGCCGAGGCGATCACCTCGCCCGCACCGGACGCCGGATCGCGGTGTTCTTCTGCGACCTGCGCGGGTTCACGGCGTTCACGCACGACTCGGAGCCGGAGGAGGTCATCGCGAACCTCGACCAGTACTACCGGACCGTCGGCGAGGTGCTCCAACGGCACGGCGCGACGATCGGTGGGTACGCCGGCGACGGGATCATGGCCTACCTCGGTGACCCGGTGCCCCACCCCGAGCCGGCGAGGGCAGCGGTCCAGATGGTGACCGAGCTGCGTGGCGACCTGGCCGCCCTGGTGGCCGAGTGGCAGCGGCGCGGTCACGACCTCAGCTACGGCATCGGTCTCGCCTACGGCTACGCCACGCTGGGCGTCGTGGGGTTCGACGGGAGCTACGACTACACCCCTATGGGTGGCGTGGTGAACCTCGCCGCCCGGTTGTGCGACAAGGCGACGGCCGGACAGGTGCTGCTCGACCACGCGACGTACGCAGAGCTCGACGGGGTGGCCACCTGCGAACCGGTCGACGGACTCGAGCTCAAGGGCCTCGGCTCGCAACGTGCCTACGACCTCAGGTGACCAGGGGTGCGCATCGGGCGCTCGCGATACCCTTCGACATGGCTCATCTCGGACCGAGGCCCCCGGCCGCGTGAGCCGCGAGAGACTGCCGGACGGTGATGTGACGTTCCTCTTCACCGACATGGAGGGGTCGACGCGACTGGTCCAGGAACTGGGCGACGACGTCTTCGGGCAGGTGCTCGAGCAGCACGAGCGGGTCCTGGCTGCGGTCTGGGAGTCACACGGCGGCGTGATGTTCGGGACCGAGGGCGACGCGTGCTTCGTGGTCTTCACGGCCCCGGCTCTGGCCCTGGCGGCCGCGGCGGCTGCGCAACGGGCGGTGGCCGCGCACCACTGGCCGGGTGAGGTGTCGGCACGAATTCGAGATCGGCGTCCACAGCGGTACCGGTCGGGTGAGGAACGGTGACTATTGGGGTGTCGACGTCCACTACGTCGCGAGGGTCTGCTCCGCAGCACATGGTGGCCAGGTGCTGGTCAGCGAAGCGTGCCGTGCGCGCCTGGCCGGGGTGACCGCACCCCTGGAGGACGTCGGTGAGTACGCCCTCAAGGACTTCGATGTGCCGCGCCGGCTGTATCACCTCGTCGTTGACGGCGCCGGGAGCGATCGCTTCCCGCCGCCACGCGCGCAACGGGGCCTGGAGCGGACGCTGCCCGAACCGGTCACACCCCTGGTCGGACGAGAGGCAGAGATCGCCACTCTGGGCGCCTGGCTCGGCAGCTCCGGGGACGCGCGGACGGTGACGATCACGGGGCCGGGCGGCACCGGAAAGACGCGTCTCGCAATCGGCGCGGGACATGCCCTCGAACCCCACTTTGCCGACGGCGTGGTCTACGTCACGCTGGCCCCGATCACCGACTCCGAGCAGGTTCTCCCAGCGATCGCCACAGCCGCGGGCCTCGCCGAGTCCGAGGACGCCGCGACCCTGGCGGCACAGTTCGGTAGCCGCCGCGTGCTTTTGGTGGTCGACAACCTGGAACACCTGCTCCCTGCCGCCCCGGCCATCCAACGCCTCGTCGCCCAGGCGCCAGGACTGCGGGTGCTGGGCACCTGCCGGGTGCCACTACGCGTTCCCGGCGAACGGCTGCTCCCCCTGGAGCCCCTCGCTCTTGCACCCGAAGGCAGCGCGGACCGGGACGTGGTGGTCAGGAGTGCCGCCGTGAAGCTCCTCATTGAGCGCGCGCGGGCGGTCGATCCGGGGTTCGACCTGGACGGCGGAAACGCGCAGACGCTGGCCGAGATCTGTCGGCGTCTGGGAGGGATGCCTCTCGCGCTCGAGCTCGCCGCCGCGCGGTTTCGGATTCTCGGTCCCGACGCCCTCCTGGACCGCCTTCGACTTAGCCACGAAGTGCTCGGTCGAGGGCACCCGGACCTCCCGGAGCGACAGCGCAGCCTGCGGACGGTTTTCGACTCGACCCTCCAGCTGCTGCCGCCCGCGTCCCGGGCGGTGCTGGCACAGCTGGGCGTGTTCGTGGGGCGGTGCACGCTGGAACAGGCGGAGGCGGTGTGCGGGGAGGGGACGCTCGACGGCTTGGCCGATCTCGTCGACTGTGCTCTGGTACGTCGGCTCCCGGATGGCAGGTTCGACCTGCCGGAGGCGCTACGTGCGCATGTTCGCGAGCTGCTCGACGCGAGCGAGCAGTCCGTCGTCGTCCGCCGTCGACACGCCGAGATGTTCGCCCGGGAGGGACTCGAGCTGTACGAGCGCGCCTTCCTGGACGTCCGCGGTATCCGCGACTGGTCGGAGGAGGTCGTGCGGGAGCTCGGGCCAGCGCTCGAGTGGAGCCGCAGCACCGACGCGCAACTGCACGCCCGTTGCTGCGCGGCACTGGTCGGCCCGCTCTTCATCCTCACTCGCATCCGCGGCCTGGAGCCACTGCAGACGGCGTTGCGAGAGGACTCGACGGCCGGTGCTGTGATCGAGGGCGGTCTCGCCCTGGTCGCCGCGAGCCGGTCGGACTGGTCCAGCGCCATCGTGCATGCCGACCTGGCCGGTGAACGTTCCCGTCGGGCGGGCGACTCCACTCGACTCATATTCCTCGCCCGGATGTTCGAGGTGTGGATGCGACTGCTCAGCGGGGCGACCGACCCCGCGGTGAACCGTCTCCAGGAGGTGATGAGCGACCTCGGGCCCGAGGTCGACGGCCTTCTGTCCGGGTACGCAGAGCGGACCCGAGCGATCGCCCTCGCCATGGCGGAACGCTTCGAGGAGGCTGAGGTTCTCCTGGCCACCATGGTCATCGAGGGGCCAGGACGTGACTTTCCGGCATCGGTAGCAGGGACGTGGTGGATGCATTGCGCGTTGTTCAGCGGACGCTATGCGGAGTGCGTGGACCGCTTCCGGATCGCGGTTCGGCATGGACACTTCGCCGACTTCTCTGCCTACAACCGGGCGGCTCTGCTGACGATGCTCGGTCTGGCGTTGGCAGCGACGGGCGATCCCGAGCTCGGGCTGAGTCTTGTCGCAGTGTCGGACGAGGTGTTCCGCGACCTCGATCACGAGGAGGCGACGGACCACAACCGCACCGTGCTCGCGGCCGTGCGCGACCGCGGCATCCAGGCGATCGGAGCGGAGGGTGCGGCCGCGGCCCAACGGCGTGGTGAGTCCTGGAGTCTCGACCGGGCCTGGAAGGAGGCGCTGAAGTTGGTGGCCCCCGCGACAGACAACGCTGACCCGTCAGAAAAGCGCTGACCCGTCGCGAAGTTCGCGACGGGTCAGCCTTTTCGAGACGGGTGGGTCTTACTCCTCGCCGCGGATGAAGGCTTCGACGCGGTCGCGACCCTCGTCGTCGGGGAGCTGCACCGGCGGGGACTTCATGAGGTACGACGACGCGCTGATGATCGGGCCGCCGATGCCCCGGTCCAGGGCGATCTTGGCGGCGCGGATCGCGTCGATGATGATGCCCGCGGAGTTGGGGGAGTCCCAGACCTCGAGCTTGTACTCCATGTTCAGCGGGACGTCACCGAAGGCACGAGCCTCGAGGCGGACGTAGGCCCACTTGCGGTCGTCGAGCCACGCGACGTAGTCGGACGGGCCGATGTGCACGTTGCGGGCGCCGAGGTCGTGGCCGATGTTGGACGTGACGGCCTGGGTCTTGGAGACCTTCTTGGACTCCAGGCGCTCGCGCTCGAGCATGTTCTTGAAGTCCATGTTGCCGCCGACGTTGAGCTGGTAGGTGCGGTCGAGCACCACGCCGCGGTCCTCGAACAGCTTGGCCATCACCCGGTGGGTGATGGTCGCGCCGACCTGGCTCTTGATGTCGTCGCCGACGATCGGGACGCCGGCGTCCTCGAACTTCTTCGCCCACACGGGGTCGGAGGCGATGAACACCGGCAGCGCGTTGACGAACGCCACGCCGGCGTCGATCGCGCACTGGGCGTAGAACTTGTCGGCCACCTCGGAGCCCACCGGGAGGTAGGAGACGAGGACGTCGGCGCGCGAGTCCTTCAGCGCCTGCACGACGTCGACCGGCTCAGCGTCGGCCTCGTCGATGGTCTCGCGGTAGTACTTGCCCAGACCGTCGAGGGTCGGGCCGCGCTGCACGGTGACACCGAGCGGCGGAACGTCGCAGATCTTGATGGTGTTGTTCTCGGACGCCGCGGTCGCCTCGGAGAGGTCGAAGCCGACCTTCTTCGCATCGACGTCGAACGCCGCCACGAACTCCACGTCGGAGACGTGATACGGGCCGAACTCGACGTGCATCAGCCCGGGCACGTTGCCCGCTGGGTCGGCGTTCCGGTAGTACTCGACGCCTTGGATCAGGGAGGTGGCGCAGTTGCCAACTCCCACGATTGCTACTCGAACCGAACCCATCGGCCGTCCCTTCGTGGTGGTGTTCTGTGTCATTTCGGTCACTGCTGTGCCTGCTCGGTGGGTGCGTTGCGCTCGGCGTTGATCAGGTCGGACAGCCACTGCACTTCGCGCTGTGCCGACTCGACGCCGTGCCGCTGGAGTTCGGCCGAGTACCGGTCGACCTCCTTCTCGGTCAACGAGAGCTGCGACTGGACGCGGTCCAGACGCTCCTGGAGTCGGGTACGACGGCCCTCGAGCACGCGCAGCCGGATCTCCATGTCGGTGCGGCCGAAGAACGCGAAGCGGATGTCGAAGTTGTCGTCCTCCCACGCAGTGGGACCGACCTCCGACATCAGCCGCTCGAACTCGTCCGTGCCTCGCTCGGTGACCTGATAAACGATCCGCGGTCGACGCGACACCGCGGTCAATGTCGTGGTGGCTTCCTCGATGAGGTTGCCCCGCAGCATCTTCTTCAGCGCCGGGTAGAGCGAGCCGTATGAGAGCACGCGCCCCCAGCCGAGCATGAGGTTCAGTCGCTTCCGCAGCTCGTAGCCGTGCATGGGACCCTCGTGCAGCAGCCCGAGCACTGCTAGCTCAATGGTCTCTCCGCGACGTGCCATACGACCTATCGTAGCGATATATCCGCTGAACGTGAATTCTTGGTATCTCGTTCATGTACAAGCGGCCCTGCCGAATCGGTGTGGCGACCGGCTGTTGCGTACTCTGGGCAAGCGCCGGGGGAGCGGCGGTTTCCCGCCTGCCCCGGTCGTTGATGTTCCCGAGCCCCGGAGTGATGAAGTTTGGCTGGCAAGCGCAGGGCAGACGTACCGGCATCCAGCCGACCCTCGAAGACCTCCGGGAACGGCAAGAACGGGAAGACCGGCAAGGACGGGAAGCCCAAGGAGCCGCTGACCCGGAAGCAGCGGGTGCTCAAGGTGCTCAAGTGGACCGGGATCACGTTCCTGGTCTTCACCCTGATCGCGGTCGGCGGCTTCATCATCCTCTACCGCGCGATCGACATCCCGGACCCCAACGCCGACTTCCAGGCCGAGACCTCGCACATCTACTACGCCGACGGCAAGACCGAGCTCGGCAAGTTCGCGACCCAGAACCGCGACGTCGTCGCGCTCGACGAGATGTCCGACTTCATCAAGGACGCCGTGGTCGCCGCGGAGAACCAGTCGTTCTGGACCGACAACGGCATCGACCCGAAGGGCATCCTCCGTGCCGCGTTCAGCAACGCCTCGGGCAACTCCACCCAGGGCGCGTCGACGATCACCCAGCAGTACGTGAAGATCCTCTACCTCACCCAGGACCAGTCCTACAAGCGCAAGGTCAAGGAAGCGATCCTGTCGCTGAAGATCCAGCGCCAGCTGAGCAAGGAGGAGATCCTCACCGGCTACCTCAACACCATCTACTTCGGACGCGGCGCCTACGGCATCGAGGCGGCGACCCAGGCGTACTTCGGCCCCGACAAGCACGCGAAGAACCTCACCCTGCGCCAGGCGGCGGTGCTGGCCAGCGTCCTGAACAACCCGACCAACTTCGACCCGGCCAACGGCCGCGACTCGAAGGCGGCGCTCAAGGAGCGCTACCGCTACACGCTGGGCAACATGGCCGACCTCGGCGAACATCACCGCCGAGCAGGCGGAGAAGGCGCAGCGGAAGCTGCCGCCCTTCCGCCCCAGAAGGCGCAGGACGCCTACGGCGGCCAGAACGGCTTCATGCTGACGATGATCCGCAAGGAGCTGCACCGGCTCGGCTTCGAGGACGAGGAGATCGACGGCGGCGGACTCCGGGTCACGACGACGTTCACTCAGAAGGACATGGAGGCCGCCGAGGACGGCGTGCTGGAGGGCAAGCCGGAGGGCTTCGGCGACAAGTTCCTGCACATCGGCGCGGCGTCGGTCGAGCCCGGCACCGGCGCGGTGCGCGGCTTCTACGGCGGCCAGGACTTCCTGCAGTCCCAGCTGAACTGGGCGGTGCGGGGCGGCCAGGCCGGCTCGACGTTCAAGCCGTTCGCGCTGGCCACGGCGCTCAAGCAGGGCTACTCGCTCAAGTCCACGTTCGAGGGCAACTCCCCCATCGATATCGGCGGCACCGAGTTCGAGAACCAGGGCGACCAGGACTACGGCAGCCGAGTCAGCCTGCTGAAGGCCACCGAGAACTCGATCAACACCGCCTTCATCGACCTGACCAACAGCCTCGACGACGGCCCGGAGTCGATCATCGAGACCGCCAACGACATGGGCATCCCGCCGGACAAGCCGACCCGGAAGACGCGGGGCTTCCCCAACTACACCGCCGGTCTCGAACCCAACACCGGTGTCGCGCTCGGCTCGCAGACGGTCAGCCCGATCAACATGGCCAACGGCTACGCCACCATCGCGAACGGCGGCGTGGCGGCGGAGCCGTTCATCATCGAGAGGGTCGAGGACGCCGACGGCAAGAGCCTCTACCAGCACGAGGTGATCACCGAGGAGGCGATCACCGAGGACGAGGCGAGCGACGTCTCCTACGCGATGCAGCAGGTCGTCAAGACCGGCTCGGGTACCGCGGCGCTGAACCTCGGCAGGCCGGCCGCCGGCAAGACCGGCACCGCCACCAAGACCGGCGGCGCGGTGTCGTCGTCCTGGTTCGCCGGGTTCACGCCGCAGCTGTCCACCGCGGTGATGTACGTGCGCGGCGTGGGCAACGGCCAGCTCGACGGCTGGCTGCCGCTCGTACTTCGGCGGTAACTATCCGGCCAAGACCTGGACCGCGATCATGACGCGCGCGATGGAGGGGCTCCCGATCGAGCAGTTCCCGGAGCCGGCCCTGCTCGACGAGGAAGACCCGCCGTCCGACGAGCACGCGCCGTACACCCCGCCGCCGCCGCCGAAGACCACCAAGGAAACCGAGCCGACGGAGACGGAGCCGACGGAGACGGAGCCCACGGAGCCGACCGAGCCCACGGAGCCGACGACGCCCACGGAGCCGACGACGCCGAGCGAGAGCTGCTTCCTCAACCCCGGCGACTGCCCGACCGACCGACCGTCCGACGGCGGCGGCGGGGGCGTTTGGGAGCGCAAGATCGAGGCGACTCGGGAGACCGCGAGCGGCAGACGAGCGTGAGCACCGTCCGGTGACGCGCCCGGTGGATGAGGGAGAGCACGTCCACCCCACCCAGGATGACGGCGTCGTCGCCACGCTGAGCGAGAGCGTGGGCGGACCGGTCGGTCCCCGCGCCGGCCGCGCCCGCTGGTGGACGCCGGTGCGGGTGATCCTGGCGATGACCGCCCTCACCTGCGCGCTGGGGATGGTGCAGAAGGCGCCGTGCATCTCCGGCGAGCCGAGCGACCAGAACTATCGCTACTCGCACATGTGCTACTCCGACCTGCCGCCGCTCTACACGCTGCGCGGGCTGGTGCAGCACGAGTGGCCGTTCTCCGACGACGAGCAGGTGCGGGCCCGCTACGACGTGATGGAGTACCCGGTCGGCATCGCCTACTGGGCGTGGGGCGCCTCGTGGGTCACGCACTGGCTCAACGGCTCCCCCGACCTCGACGAGCGGTCCCGCCAGTCGGTCGGCGATCTCTCCGGCACCGACGAGGTACGCCGCGAGGTGGAGCTCTTCACCTGGGTCAACGCCGTCGGCTTCGCCGCGATCGCGCTGCTGGCGGCGTGGCTGCTCAGCCAGGTCAACCCGCGCCGGCCGTGGGACGCCGCGATCTTCGCGCTGTCGCCGACGCTGGCGCTGACCGGGCTGATCAACTGGGACCTGCTCGCCGTCGGCCTCATCGCCGGCGCGCTCTGGGCGTGGTCCCGAGATCGGCCGGTGCTGACCGGCATCCTGATCGGCCTGGGCACCGCCACCAAGCTCTACCCGCTGTTCCTGCTCGGCGGGATCCTGATCATCTGCATTCGCCGTCGCCGGTACGCCGACCTGGCGCTCACCGCGGTGTGGGCGGTGGCCGCCTGGCTGGTGGCCAACGCGCCGGCGTACCTCACCGGCAAGGAGCAGTGGAAGGTCTTCTGGAGCTTCAACGCCGACCGCGGACCCGACCTGGGCTCGATCTGGAGCGTGCTCGCGCAGGCCTCCGACAAGGCCATCTCCCACGAGACCGTGAACACCTGGTCGTGGCTGGTGTTCGGTGCCTGGTGCCTCGGCGTCCTGGTGATCGGCCTGCGGGCACCGGAGACGCCGCGGCTCGCGCAGCTCGGGTTCCTGATCGTGGTGGGCTTCCTGCTGGTCAACAAGGTGTACTCGCCGCAGTACGTGCTGTGGCTGCTGCCGCTGGCCGCGCTGGCCCGGCCGCGGTGGCGCGACCAGATCGTGTGGCAGTCGGGCGAGCTCCTCTACTTCGCGGCGATCTGGTGGTACCTCGGCGGCTACCTCAACCCGAGCAGCGGCTCGGACGCCGGGTTCTACTGGGTGGCGATCGTGCTGCGGATGCTGGCCGAGCTCTACCTGGCCGCCGTCATCGTGCGCGACATCCTGCGGCCGGAGCGCGATCCCGTTGCGAGGCCCATTCCTGTGATCTACGCTGGAAGTAAGGCACCAGCATTGGAGTAAGGAATGACCCAGGCGACGGTCACCAGCAAGGGGCAGATCACCATCCCCAAGGAGGTGCGCGACGAGCTCGGCATCGAGACGGGGACCCGCGTGATGTTCGTACGCACCTCGGTGGGGTATGTCGTGAAGCCCATCAACCAGCCGCTGATGCGGCTCAAGGGCAAATTCAAGTATGACGGGCCACCTCTGTCGGACGAAGAGATCGACCGGCGAGTGGGCGAGGCTCTGGCCGAGAAGTTCCGTCCTTGATCGGAATCGACACCAACGTTCTGGTGCGGTGGATTTCGCGAGACGATGCCCAGCAGACGGCGGCGGCCGATGAGTTCTTCGCCGGGTTGACCAACGAGAACCGCGGGTTCGTTTCTCAGATCTCGTTGGCGGAGGTGGCCTGGGTGCTCAGACGTTCCTTGGGCTTCTCGACCACGGGGACGTTCGACGTGATCGAGGATCTGTTGCTCTCGGAGGAGCTCGAGTTCGACGAGGGAGAAGGAGCTTGGCGTGCGCTGCTCGAGGCCCGGGCGGGGGCCGACTTCGCAGACGCTCTCATTGCGGACGCTTTTGATCTGTTCGGCTGCGAGAGGCCGTGACGTTCGACCGCGACGCCGCCCGCCGGTTCGGCTGGCGGCTGCTCAGCTGATCTCGACGCGGTCGAACGTCGTCGCGGTGTAGCGGACCCGCACGTCGATCTCGTCGCCCACCTCGGGCACCCGGGCGCCGCCGGGCAGGAACAGCATCGAGGCCTGCATGTGCGGCGGCTCGGCGAACAGCCGCTGCTTGCCTTCGATCGAGAACGGCGACCGCACGAAGCCGGCCGCGTCCAGGCCGCCGCGGGCCAGGGTCGCGGCGCGCGCCTTCAGCGACGACTCACCGGTCGGCGACTCCAGCCCGATCCCGTGCGCGGTCCCGCCGCTGACGATCAGCAGGTGCCCGGACTTCGGGGCGGTCCGGCTGCGGTAGCCGAACGCGTCGCCGCGGGCCACCTCGTGCACGTCGAGGACGGTCGCGGTGACCCGGAGCGCCTCGCGGTCGCCGAGCCAGAGAGCGGTGCCGACGCGCGGCCGGAACGTGAAGTCGGCGTACGACGCCCGCAGCTTGTCGAGCTCGTCGTCGGTCAGGTGGCTCACCCAGATCGCCGGCGGCCGGTCGAGCTCCATGCCGACCACGTCGTTGAGCAGCCGGGTCACCTCGGCCAGGTGGGAGCCCTGCGCCAACGGCAGGTGCAGGGCGATGCCTTCGAACCGGGCGCCCCCGAGCGCGCGGCGGACCCCGTCGGCCCAGAGCTCGCGGGCGGTGAAGCCGTGTCGCTGCATGCTGGTCATCCGCTCCACCACCAGCCGGGCACCGGGCTGCCGGGCGACCAGCGCGTCGAGGTCGGCGGGCCGGCTGACCGTGTGGATCACCCGGTCGGCGAGGGCCGGGTCGAGGTCGTCGACGAACGGCCGCCAGGGGGTGAGCACCAGCAGGTCGCCGTCGAACCGGCTGGCGACCTCCGGCAGCTCCTCGTAGGTGCCGACCGCGAGGGTGTCCAGGCCGAGCCACTCCGTCTTGCGGGCCAGCCGGCCGAGCGTGAAGCCGTAGCCGTTGCCCTTGGCCACCGGCACCAGCCCCGGATGCCGGTCGGCGTACGCCCGGAGATGGGTCCGCCAGCGCTCGCCGTCGACGGTGAGGGTGAGCGCCATCAGCGCCGCCGCATGTAGGTGTCGAAGGCCTTGTAGAGCACGCGGTTGAGCGGCAGGTCCCACTCGCCGGCGTACTCGACGGCCTCGCCGCCGGTGCCGACCTTGAACTGGATCAGCCCGATGTGCGGGTCGTCGGCGTCGAGGGTGTCGGTGATGCCGCGCAGGTCGTAGACGTCGGCGCCGGCCGCGAGCGCGTCCTGGATCATCGCCCACTGGATCGCGTTGGAGCCGCGCACGTCGCGCTTCTCGGTGGAGGAGGCGCCGTAGGAGTACCAGGAGTGCGCGCCCACCCGGATCGAGATCGTGGCCGCGGCCAGGTCGCCCTCGTGCCGCGCGAACCACAGCCGGATCCGGTCCGGGCTCTCCGCGCGCAGCGCCTCGAGCATGGTGGCGAAGTAGCCCAGCGGGCGCGGCGTGAAGTGGTCGCGTTCGGCGGTGTGGACGTAGAGGTCGTGGAACGCCTTGAGGTCCTCGTCGCCGCTGCTGGAGGTGACCTCGACCCCGGACTTGGCCGCCTTCTTGATGTTGCGGCGCCACTGCTGGTTCATGCCGGCGAGTACGTCGTCCTCGGTGCGCCCGGCGAGCGGGATCTGGAAGACGTACTGCGGCTGCCCGGCCGCGAACCCGCCCTCGGCCGCCTGCCGCCGCCAGCCCAGCTCGGTGAGCTGGGCGACCACGCGGGCCCCGGTGGCGTCGCGGCTCTCGGGAGCGAGGTCGTCGAGGCGGCGTACGGCGTCGTCGGCGATGCCGGCCTTGATCTGCGCGGCGGTCCAGGTGCGGGTCACCACCGGCGGGCCCATCCGCACCCCGAAGGCGCCCTGCTTCTTGAGGTGCTCGGTCATCGGGGCCAGCCACTCGTCGAGCGACTCGGAGGTCCAGTCGAGCAGCGGCCCCTCGGGGAGGTAGGCCAGGAAGCGCTTGACCTTCGGCAGCTGGCGGTAGAGCACCAGCCCGGCCCCGACGAGCTCGTCGCCGTCGTACCAACCCAGCGACTCGCGCCGCCACTCGCTCTTGACCTGGCCCCAGGCCGGCGTCTGCAGGAAGCTCGCGGACCGGCGGGACGCCACGAACGAGAGGTGCTCCTCCTCGGAGATCGGGCGGACGCTCAGCATGATCACCGAGGCTATCGGCCCGATGTCAGAGCCGCTCGCGCAGCCAGTCGAAGTCGGCGGTGTGCTCGGTCGCGCCGCCCGGGGTCTCGACCACGACCGGTGCTCCGGCATCGCGGACCACGGGCGAGCAGGTCCGGGTCGATCCGGCCGGCGCCCAGGTTGGCGTGCCGGTCGGCGCCGGTGTCGAACTCGTCGCGGCTGTCGTTGCAGTGCACCAGGTCGATCCGGCCGGTGATCTTGCGGACGTCCTCGACGATGGTCTCGAGGGAGTTGCCGCCGGCGTGCGCGTGGCAGGTGTCGAGGCAGAACCCGACGTTGTCGAAGCCCTCGGTGCCGGAGATCGCCTCGAACACCCGGCCGATCCGGTCGAGGTAGCGGGTCATCGCGTTGTCGCCGCCGGCGGTGTTCTCGATGAGCAGCGGCAGCTTGAGGTCGGTGGCCTCGATCGCCTTGCGCCAGTTGTCGAAGCCCTTCTCCGGGTCGTCGTCCTTGTCGACATGGCCGCCGTGGACGATCAGTCCCTTGGCACCGATCGAGGCGGCTGCGTCGACGTGCTGCTGCAGCAGCTTGCGGCTCGGGATCCGGATCCGGTTGTTGGTCGTCGCGACGTTGATCAGGTAGGGCGCATGCACGTAGAGCGCGATCCCCGCCGCCTCCGCGTCGGCCTTCAGCCCCTCGGGCCCGCCGGCGTAGGCCCACTCCGGACCCTTGTAGCCCTGCGGGTCGCCGAGGAAGAACTGCACGTGGGCCGCGTCGCGGGCCTTCGCCTCGGCGATCGGGTCGGTCTGGTCGACATGTGCTCCGAGGGCAATGCTCATGACCCCACTCTAGGAGGGCCCGCCGACGCTACGATCCCCGCAGACCACAGGCGCAAGGGGACATACGCATGGGCACCATCACGATCGAGATCGGCGGCCAGACGTCGACGTACGACGAGCCTCGGGTGCTCCAAGTGGGGCGCGAGCCCGGCTCGGACTTCATCCTGGACGCGCCCACCGTGTCCCGGAACCACGCGGAGTTCCGCCCGGTCGGCGACGGCTGGGAGGTCGTCGACCTCGGCAGCACCCACGGCACCTGGGTCAACGGCGAGAAGGTCACCCAGATGACTCTCGCCGCGGGGACCACGATCGTGCGCTTCGGCCTGACCGAGGGCGGCGCGACCGCCCAGGTCACCCTCGCCGGCGCGGCCGGAGCGGACCGCCCCGAGTCGCCGGCGACGGCCGCCGTACCTCCCGCGGCCCTGGCCGCGACCGTGCTGCCCTCGACGCCGGGCGCGCCCGGCATCCCGGGCGGCGGACCCGGCCTGCTGGTGCGGACCCGCACCGCGGACCTGCGGTTCGGCACGCACGCGCCGGTCCGGATCGGCCGGGAGCCGGGCCTCGAGGTGACGATCGACGACGCCGGCGTCTCCCGCCAGCACGCGCTGGTGGAGCCGCGTCCCGACGGCTGGTGGTTCGTCGACCGCTCCAACAGCGGCTCGTACGTCGAGGGCGAGCGGGTCACCCAGCTGAAGCTGGAGGATCCGACGACCACCGTGCTGCTCGGCCACCCGACCGCCGGCTACGAGCTCGAGCTGGTCCCGGTCCTGGCCGCCGCCGCTGCCTCCGCCCAGATCGCCGGCCGGAAGCGCCGCAAGACCCTCGCGATCGTCGGCGCCGCAGTCGCCGTGCTCGTCGTGATCCTGGCCGCCGTCCTCGTGCCTGTGCTCCTTGATGACGACGACGAGACGTCCGCCAACGGCAACAACGGCAACAGCGATGGCACCCTCACGGCCGCCGAGCTGGACCGCGCCAAGCAGGCGAGCGTGCTGATCCTGTCCTTCGACGAGGCCGGTGAGGTGCTCGGCAACGGGTCGGGCTCGATCATCAGCGAGGACGGCCTGATCCTGACGAACGCGCACGTGGCCAAGCCGAGCGCACCCGGCCTCGGGAGCGAGGACGTCGCCGATCCCGCGAGCTACCAGATCGCGCTGGTGTCGGGCGACGACGACGTGCCGGCCGCGCCGGAGTACATCGCCGAGACCATCGTCGCCGACGGGGTCCTCGACCTGGCGATCATGCAGATCACCGCCGACACCGAGGGCAACCCGGTCGACGCGGCGGACCTGGACCTTCCCGAGCCGCTGCCGATCGCCGACAGCGACGAAGTGCGCACGGGCGACGAGATCACCGCGCTGGGCTTCCCCGGAGTCGCTCACGTGGCGACCACCGAGGAGTTCGAGCGGCGCGCGCTGACCGTCACCCGCGGCGTCGTGTCGACGTTCCTCCAGGAGGTGCCGATCGACGACAACCGGGCCTGGATCGACAGCGACATCCGGATCGGCTCCGGCAACTCCGGTGGCGCCTCGATCAACCTGGACGGCGAGCTCGTCGGCATCAACACCGCGGTCGTCACCGAGGCCACCGTCGCCGACTCCGGTGAGGGCGGCAGCTTCACCGGCGGGTCCGCGCGGATCCGGCCGGTCAACTTCGCGAAGGCGCTGATCGAGATCGCGGAGGACGGCGGCGACCCCAGCTACGTCTCGCCGCTGCTCGAGGAGATGCCGGAGCCCCCGAGCGACATGACCGCCGCGGAGGTGGTCGCCGCGGGATGGACCGGCGACGGCCAGGGCGGCTGCACCGGCACCAGCAGCCTCGAGACGCCGCAGGAGTACGCCGTACCGGACGTCGGCCAGGTGATCTACACCGAGTTCCTCGTCACCGGCATCGAGGACGGCACCCCCGTGAACTTCGACTTCTACGACCTCACGGGCGAGACCGTGCTGTCGTCGGGCGAGCAGGTGTGGGACTTCGGACCGGCCGAGATCTGCATCTACGTCCCGTTCGAGGTGCCCGAGGGTGCGAATGGTGCGAACGCGGTCTTCCGGGTCGGTGAGCAGGTGCTGTCCCAGAACCCGGTGGTGTTCGTCGCGCCGTAGGTCGGGTCGCAAGGAATTGGGGCGCTCGGGCGCCCGCTGTTAACCTGACCTGTCTTTGCGACCGCCGATGGTCGCGACTACGCAAGCCCTCCTGCCGCGGAAAGCCCGCGGCCGCCGAGTCCAGAGGAGGTGGAGATCGCTTTGCGTGCATACGAAGTCATGGTCATCCTCGATCCCAGTCTTGAAGAGCGCACTGTCGAGCCTTCGCTCGACAAGTACCTCAACGTCATCCGCAAGGACGGCGGCACCGTCGACAGTCTCGAGGTGTGGGGCCGACGCCGCCTCGCCTACGAGATCGACAAGAACGCCGAAGGCATCTACGCGGTGATCAACCTCCAGGCCGAGCCCGACACGGTCAAGGAGTTCGACCGTCAGCTCGGCCTCAACGAGGCCATCCTGCGCACCAAGGTCCTGCGACCTACCGTCTGAGGCTGTGGACGAGCCCTTCCGCCTGTGGGCGGGGGCGGCTTGGATGAGCCCACCGACGTACCGAAACGAGTAGGGAGACCTGACATGGCAGGCGAGACGATCATCACCGTGGTCGGCAACCTGGTCGACGACCCGGAGCTGCGCTTCACCCCCTCGGGTGCGGCCGTGGCCAACTTCCGGATCGCGTCCACGCCGCGCTTCTTCGACAAGCAGTCCAACGACTGGAAGGACGGCGACGCGCTGTTCCTGTCCTGCTCGGTCTGGCGTCAGGCTGCCGAGAACGTCGCGGAGTCCCTCCAGAAGGGCATGCGCGTCGTGGTGCAGGGGCGGCTCAAGCAGCGTCAGTACGAAACCCGCGAGGGCGAGAAGCGCACGGTGATCGAGCTCGAGGTCGAGGAGGTCGGTCCTTCCCTGAAGTACGCGACCGCCAAGGTCACCCGCGCCAGCCGTTCGGGCTCCGGCGGCTACAACCAGGGTGGTGGCCAGCAGCAGTCCGCTGGCGGCGACGACCCGTGGGCCACGCCGGCCCCCCAGCAGGGTGGCGCCGCCGCCCCGGCTCAGGGTGGCGCCCCGCAGCAGGACCCGTGGGGTGCGCCGGGCGTCAGCTCGGACGAGCCCCCGTTCTAACCAAGACAAGCAACCCAACCGCAACCATTCCGGCGTGAGCCGGGCTCTTGAGAGGAGAGCTCCACAATGGCCAAGGCAGTTATCCGCAAGCCGAAGAAGAAGGTCTGCCAGTTCTGCAAGGAGAAGGCGACCGGTGTCGACTACAAGGACACCGCGCTGCTCCGCAAGTTCATCTCCGACCGGGGCAAGATCCGGGCCCGTCGGGTGACCGGCAACTGCGTCCAGCACCAGCGCGACGTCGCGATCGCCGTGAAGAACGCCCGCGAAGTCGCCCTGCTGCCCTACACCTCGACCGGCCGCTGAGAGCCCAGGACGGAGAGACGAGAGACATGAAGCTCATCCTGACCCAGGAGGTCGACGGCCTCGGTGCCGCCGGCGACGTGGTGGAGGTGAAGGACGGCTACGGCCGCAACTTCCTGATGCCGCGCGGCCTCGCGATGCGCTGGACCCGCGGTGGCGAGCGCCAGGCGGAGTCGATCAAGCAGGCCCGCGCCTCGCGGGCCGTGCGCGGTCAAGACCACGCCGAGGAGATCAAGACCAAGCTCGAGGCCGAGCAGGTCGACGTCAAGGTCCGTGCGGGCTCCGGCCAGCGCCTGTTCGGCGCGGTCACCGTGACCGCGATCGCCGAGGCGCTGACCGAGGCATCCGGCGAGCCGGTCGACAAGCGACTGATCATGGTCGCCCAGCCGATCAAGGCGCTGGGCTCCCACACGGTCTCGGTCAAGCTGCACGACGACGTGAGCGCCACCGTGGTGCTCAACGTCATCCCCGCCTGACCCACGCACCATTGCGACGGCCGGTCCCTTCGGGGGCCGGCCGTTCGTTGTGTCTCTCCCCGGCCCCCTCGACCACCGGAGCACCCGCCCAGACCCGCCCGGAGTACTGGAACATCAGCCAGACCAGGACGATGTAGACGATCTGTACGGCGAGGCTCGCCGGGTCCGCGAGCTCGTCGATCTCGCCGCCGAACACCAGCACCGGCAGCACCGCGACCACCCCGATCGCGGTCATCAGCATCCGCAGCCAGTTCGCCGCGCGCAGGTCGTCGTCGGCGATCGCGGCGTTCGAGAGCGCGAGGCAGAGCAGCGCGCCGAAGGCGAACTGCGGCAGGTCGGCCGCCCAGGCCAGCGAGGGGTCCGCGTCGTCGAACGCGTCGATGACCGCGGGGATCCACAGCGGGATCGAGACCAGGCCGGCCAGCCAGCCGAGGTAGATCACGCCGCCGCGCGAGGGCAGGTCGGCGGGGAGCTTGTAGATGCCGTACAGCACCAGCGCCCAGCCGACCGGGTCGGCGTACGCGTCGTATCCGTTGAACCGTGCGTACAGCGCGATGAAGACGTAGCCCATCGCGACGGACTGCAGCGGTTTCACCGGCACAGACTAAGGCGAACTGCGGCTCACACCCCGGTGACCAACCACCGGTCGCCCCGCGCCCGGCCGACCAGCGCGACGAAGCGGGCGCCGATGAAGAGCCCGGCGAACAGCACCCAGACCCAGACCAGCCCGCCACCCGCGAACGCGGCCAGCAGCACCAGGGGTGCGTAGGCGACGAGCACCGCGGTCCCCGCCCAGGCCAGGTAGCGACCGTCGCCCGCGCCGATCAGCACCCCGTCGAGCACGAACACCACCCCGGCGATCGGCTGGCCGAGCGCCGCGATCAGCAGCACCGGCACCAACCGGTCGCGCACCTCCCCGTCCCCCGTGAACAGCGCCCCGAGCCACGGGCTGGACGCGGCCAGGGCGGCGCCGGTGACGACGCCGCTGACGGCGCCCCACCAGACCATCCGGCGGGTGACCGCCCGGGTGGCGGCCACCTCTCCGGCGCCGAGGTACCGCCCGGTGATCGCCTGCGCGGCGATCGCGATCGCGTCCAGCACGAACGCCAGGAAGCCCCAGATGGTGATCGCGAGCTGGTGCGCGGCCAGGTCGACCGCGCCACTGTGTCCATCGGAGGCGCCGGTGGCGCCGGCCGCGACGGCGTACGTCGTGACCAGCAGCGCGGCTCGGAGGGTCAGGGTGCGGATGACCAGCGCGACGGCGGCCCGCGCCGCGGCTCGGATGCCCGCCCGGTCCGGGCGCAGCGACGCGCCCTCGCGCCGGGCGGCGCGGACCACGACGGCGAGCAGGGCGGCGGCGCTGGCGACCTGGGCGAGCACCGAGCCGATGGCGGAGCCCGCGATCCCGAGGCCGTCGAAGGACCCCACGCCGTACACCAGCAGCACGTTGAGCAGGATGTTGAGCGCGTTGCCGGCCACCGCGACGACGAGCGGGGTCCGGGTGTCCTGCAGGCCGCGGAGCACGCCGGTGGTGGCCAGCATGACCAGCAGCGGAGTGGTGCCGAGGAACGCGATCCGCAGGTACGTCGTCGCCTGCTCGCTCACCTCCTCCCCGGCACCGAACGCCGCCACCAGCGGGTCGGTCAGCGCGACGCCCGCGACCGTGACGACGACGCCGATCAGCACCGCCAGCCAGACCCCGTCGATGCCCTGGGCCAGCGCCCGGGCCCGGTCGCCGGCCCCGAGGAACCGGGCCACGCTCGCGGTGGTGCCGTAGGCGAGGAAGACGCACAGCCCGACCGCGGTCTGCAGGACCACGGCGGCGATGCCGAGGCCGGCCAGCTCGGGGGTGCCGAGGTGGCCGACGATCGCGGCGTCGCTGAGCAGGAACAACGGCTCCGCGACCAGGGCCAGGAACGCCGGAACGGCCAGCCGCCAGATCTCCCGGTCGTGCTCCCTCCCCCGGGCGCCCACGCTCACCCGGCCAGCCAACCAGAGCCCCGCGGCGATCGTCCGGTGGATAACCCGCCCTTACCTGTGGATACGCGCTCGGGGCCCCGCTTTGTCGACAAAACTCCCAGGAGTTGTCCAGATGGACGGGGGGTGAACGACTTCAGGTCCGACAAATTTTGGATCCACACCCGGGGGACAGGGTTTCCGCAGGTCAGAGGGCGGTTTGCCGGACCCGGGCCCGCTGATTCCACAGTCCTCTCCCCACGCTGTGCACAGCATTCAGCGTGTCGTCCACGCCCTTGGCCGGGTTATCCCCAGCGCCTGTGGATGCGGCACTTCCCCCGGGGCGCTCCGGCCACGTAACTTCACGCCTCGTCACCGGTGTCGGCGCCCCTGCCTAGCCTTCGAATACCTGTTCGACATCCGATCGCCCAGCTGATATTGGGAGTTGTCCGTTGAGCCTCACCGAGTCCGCCGTCGCGGGAGCCGCTTCGACGCCCCTCGCGACGGCTGGGGCGATGGTCCGGCAGCCTACGAGCCGGGCGAGGCTCCGCGAGGCCCCGCGGACCGCACCCCGCCGCAGGACATGGCGGCCGAGCAGTCCGTGCTCGGCTCGATGCTGATTTCCAAAGACGCAATCGCCGAAGTCTCCGAGGTCCTCCGCGGGGTCGACTTCTACCGGCCGGCGCACGAGACGATCCACGACGCCGTCATCGACCTGTTCGGGCGCGGGGAGCCGGTCGACATGGTCACCGTCGCCGCGGAGCTCAACCGCCGCGGCGAGCTGCAGCGGATCGGCGGCGCGCCCTACCTGCACACGCTGGCCGCCAACGTCCCGATCGCCGCCAACGCGGGGTTCTACGCCGAGATCGTGCGGGAGAAGGCGATCCTGCGCCGCCTCGTCGACGCCGGCACCAAGATCGTCCAGATCGGGTACGCCGGCGAGGGCCAGGTCGACGACATCGTCGACCGCGCGCAGGCCGAGGTCTACCAGATCACCGACCGCCGGACCGCCGAGGACTACGCCCCGCTGAAC
Source organism: uncultured Actinomycetota bacterium (assembly GCA_963798055.1). Taxonomy (GTDB): domain Bacteria; phylum Actinomycetota; class Actinomycetes; order Propionibacteriales; family Nocardioidaceae; genus Nocardioides. The sequence goes on along the minus strand of CAWCRX010000001.1, from coordinate 12,885 downwards.
GAGATCATGACCGGCGTCCTCGACGAGATCGAGGCGATCGGAAACCGCGAGGCCGGTCTCTACGGCGTACCCACCGGCTTCGCCGAGCTCGACGACCTCACCAACGGCCTCCACCCCGGTCAGATGGTCATCGTCGCGGCCAGACCCGCCATGGGCAAGTCGACGATGGCCCTCGACCTGTGCCGCGCGGCGTCGATCCAGAACAACCTCACCAGCGTGTTCTTCAGCCTCGAGATGACCAAGTCCGAGATCACCATGCGGCTGCTCGCGGCCGAGGCGAAGGTGCCGCTCAACCACATCCGCAACGGCAACATGACCGACGATGACTGGGCCAAACTGGCCCGGCACATGGGACGGATCTCGGGCAGCCCGATCTTCATCGACGACTCCCCCAACATGACGATGATGGAGATCCGGGCCAAGGCTCGTCGGCTCAAGCAGCGCCACGAACTCCGCCTGGTCGTGATCGACTACATGCAGCTGATGACCTCTGGCAAGAAGGTCGAGTCCCGCCAGCTCGAGGTCTCGGAGTTCTCCCGGCAGATCAAGCTGCTGGCCAAGGAGCTCGAGGTGCCGATCGTCGCGTTGTCCCAGCTCAACCGTGGTCCCGAGCAGCGCAGCGACAAACGCCCGATGATGTCCGATCTCCGCGAGTCGGGCTCACTCGAACAGGACAGTGACATGGTCATCCTCCTCCACCGCGAGGACGTCTACGAGAAGGAGTCGACGCGGCCGGGCGAGGCCGACCTGATCGTGGCCAAGCACCGCAACGGCGCCACCCGCGACATCACCGTCGCCTTCCAGGGCCACTACTCCCGCTTCGTCGACATGGCGCACTAACCGGGACGGCATTCCGGAGCGCCTCATTGACCGACCGGTCAGTCAATGGCTAGCCTTCGGGCGTGCCGAAGCCGACGACCCGGGCGGACACCGCCGCTCGCACCCGCGCCGCGCTGCTCGACGCCGGGCTGCGGCTGGCGGAAGGCGCCGGGATGTCCGGGCTGAGCGCCAACCGCGTGGTGGCGGAAGCCGGTGTTGCCAAGGGCACGTTCTTCCATCACTTCGGCGACCGGGCGGCATACCTCGTCGAGGTCCACCGCACCTTCCACGACCGGTTGGCCGAGGAGGTCCGGGCGGCCGCGGCCGAGCTGCCGCGCGGGAGGGAGCGCCTGCTCGCTGCCACCACCACCTATCTCGACGTCTGCCTGCGCCAGCGCGGCGTCCGCGCGCTCCTCTTCGAGGCGCGCAGCGAGGCGGCGGTCGTGGCGGAGATAGGCCGCCGCAACGAGATCAGTGCGGCGTTCCTGGTCAACGACTTCCGCGCCATGGGCCGCGCCCACCCGCTCGAGTGCGCCCGGCTCTGGGTGGGCATGACCAGGGAGGCCGCCGTGATCGAGTTCGACACCGGTGGCCAGGAGGCGGCGATCCGGGACGCATTGGCGGCCTTTGCAGCAGGGTCCCCACTCGACCGGGCCGGGCTCTAGCCTGTCGACATGTCCGAACTTCCTCAGGAACGTCGCCTGGTCACCGAGATCCCCGGTCCGCGCTCGCGCGCAGCTGCAGGACCGCAAGGCCGCGGCCGTCTCCAGTGCCGTGGGCACGGTGATGCCCGTCTACGCCGAGGCCGCCGGCGGCGGGGTGCTGGTCGATGTCGACGGCAACTCGCTGATCGACCTCGGCTCCGGCATCGCGGTCACGACCGTCGGCAACAGCAACCCGCGGGTCGTCGAGGCGGTGTCCGCGCAGGTGCAGGCGTTCACGCACACCTGCTTCATGGTGACGCCGTACGACGGCTACGTGCGGGTCGCCGAGGCGCTGAACCGGCTCACGCCCGGGAGCCACGACAAGCGCACCGCGCTGTTCAACTCCGGTGCCGAGGCGGTCGAGAACGCGGTGAAGATCGCCCGCCACCACACCAAGCGCCAGGCCGTCGTCGCGTTCGACCACGCCTACCACGGGCGCACCAACCTGACGATGGCGCTGACCGCGAAGAACATGCCCTACAAGCACGGCTTCGGACCGTTCGCGGCCGAGGTCTACCGGGCGCCGATGTCGTACCCGTTCCGCGACGCCGGCATCGACGGTCCGGCCGCGGCTCGGCGTGCGATCGAGGTGATCGAGAAGCAGGTCGGCGCGCAGAACCTGGCCGCCGTGATGATCGAGCCGATCCAGGGCGAGGGCGGCTTCGTCGTACCGGCGCCCGGCTTCCTCCCGGCACTGGTCGAGTGGTGCGCGGCCAACGGCGTCGTCTTCGTGGCCGACGAGGTGCAGACCGGGTTCGCGAGGACCGGCGACCTGTTCGCGTGCGAGCACGAGGACGTGGTGCCCGACCTGATCGTCACCGCGAAGGGCATCGCCGGTGGCCTGCCGCTCGCCGCGGTGACCGGCCGCGCCGAGATGATGGACGCGCCGCACACCGGCGGGCTCGGTGGCACGTACGGCGGCAACCCGATCGCCTGCGCCGCGGCCCTCGCCGTCATCGAGACGATCGAGGCCGACGGCCTGGTCGACCGGGCCCGCTCGATCGGCAAGACCATGCTCGACCGGTTGGGCGCCCTCCAGCAGCGCGACCCGCGGATCGGCGACGTGCGCGGCCGCGGTGCGATGGTGGCGGTCGAGCTGGTGCAGCCGGGGACCACCGAGCCGGACGCCGCGCTGACCGGGAAGATCGCGGCGGCGGCCCACCAGCAGGGTCTGGTGGTGCTCACCTGCGGGACGTTCGGCAACGTGCTGCGCTTCCTGCCGCCGCTGAGCATCCCGGACCACCTGCTCGACGAGGCGCTCGGCGTCCTCGACGCGATCTTCGCGGAGGCCTGAGCGCGCGGTCAGCGGTCGAGCTCGAGGACGCCGAAGGGCAGGTCGGCCAGCCGGTGCAGGCCCGGCACCGAGTCCGGGGCCGCCCAGGCGGCGACGACGTCGACCTCCTCGACCAGGTCGCCGCACACGTGCCGGCCGCTGTTGCTCGCGAGGATCCGGCCGTGCGCGTTGAGCACGACGAGGCGGCTGCGCGCGGTGCGCAGGGCCGGCAGCACCCACTCCTCCGCGGCCTTGACGCGTACGTCGGCACCGGCGACGCCGACGAACCGGTCGCCGAGCATCAGCGGCGTCGTGAACGTCAGCGTGTAGTCCTCGGTGCAGAGGTAGTCGACGTACGGGCCGGTGACGTGGCGGTGCCCGGTGTCGCGCGGCACGACGTACCACGGGAGGTTCTCGTAGTCGTAGAAGCCGCCGCCGTTCGGGATCCGTCTCGACCATCAGCCGTTGCACCTTGCCGTCGTCGCGAGCGAACCACTCCAGCCACCACGGCACGTCCTCGAACAGTCCGACCGCGGCCACGAAGCCGGCGCCCTGGATCAGCTCATCGGACCTCTCGACGAGGTCGGCGGTGAGGTCGTCGATGCCCGCGAGGCTCGACCGTCGCGGTGGCTCGGCCAGCTCGAGCTGGCGCAGAGTGGCCGCGGCGATCGCCTCGACGACGTCGAACGCGCGACCGGTGAGGTCGCCGAGCGCGTCGAGGGCCGCGGCGACGTCGGCGGATACGTCGGCAACCGTGGGTAGGTGTCATCGGAGCTCCTGACCGAGCCGGTAGTCGATGAGCCGGGCCGTCGAGTCGGCGACCCGTTGTTCGGCGGTCTGGCGCGCGACCTGGGCATCGCGCGCCTCGATGGCATCCACGACGGAGTTGCAGGTGGCGACCATCTGGGCGTGGCTGTCGTCGTCGCCGAAGGCGAGCCACAGCAGGGTGCCGAACTCGGCCTGCAGCGCGACCTCCTCATGGTAGAGCCGGGTCGACTGGGCGGCGACGGTCACCTCGATGTGGAAGTGCGCGTCGGCCCGCCGGCGGGCGTCCGGCTCCTTGGCATCGGCGAGCCGAACGGCCATCCGGCGGAGCTGGGCGACGTCTTCGGCGCTGGCCCGGCGGGCGGCGAGCGCGGCACCGGCGCCGGCGATCGCGGCGTACACGTCGCCGAGGTCGCGCAGCTCGACCAGGCTGAAGTCCTTGAGCCGGCGGCGGGCCAGGTCGGAGATGCCGTCCAAGGGGGCGCGCACGAAGCTGCCGCCGCCGCGTCCGCGCCTGGTCTCGATCAGCCCCTCCTGGCGGAGCACGCTGAGCGCTTCCCGGATGGTCACCGTCGAGACCCCGAACTGGTGCGCGAGGACGGCCTCGCCGGGCAGCTGCCTGGTGTCCGGCAGCAGGCCGAGCGCGATCGCATCGGTGAGCCGACGGGCCACCAGCTCCGAACGGCTCGAGCTCTCCAGCGGCGCGAACACCGCGGCGGTCGCTCGCCCGTAGAACTGGATGGCCACCTAGAAAGTGTGCCTCGCCCCTTGCGCTTTGAAAACTGGTTTCATATGTTTTTCTCAGTCTGACCGGAACTACCCGAGGGGCTGACCATGGCGAGCGCCGAACGAACCGTGCAGAACGTCATCGACGGGAAGCCGTGCGACGCCACAGCGGGGCGTCGTACCGACCTGATCGAGCCGGTGCGCGGCACGGTCTTCGGCACTGCGCCGATCTCGGACGCCGACGACGTCGCTCGGGCGTACGACGCGGCGGCGGGCGCCAAGCAGGGCTGGGGTCGCAGCACCCCGTCCAACCGCCAGCAGGCCCTCTTGAAGGTTGCCGACCTGATGGCCGAGCACGCCGATGACCTGGTGGACGCCGAGTCGCAGAACACCGGGAAGATCCGGTCGCTCACCAAGAGCGAGGAGCTCGACGTGGCGATCGACCAGGTCCGGTTCTTCGCCGGCGCGGCCCGGCTGCTGGAGGGCCGGGCGGGCGGCGAGTACATGGAGGGCTTCACCTCCTACGTCCGGCGCGAGCCGATCGGCGTCGTCGGCCAGGTGACGCCGTGGAACTACCCCCTGATGATGGCGATCTGGAAGATCGCGCCCGCGCTCGCGGCGGGCAACACGGTGGTCCTGAAGCCGAGCGACACCACCCCGGTGAGCACTGCGCTGCTGGCCGAGATCGCCCAGGAGGCGCTGCCGCCGGGCGTGCTCAACGTCGTCTGCGGTGACCGGGACACCGGCCGCGCATTAGTTGAGCACCCGACGCCGGGCCTGGTCAGCATCACCGGCTCCACCCGCGCCGGCATCGAGGTGGCTCGGTCCGCTGCGGCCGACGTGAAGCGCACCCATCTCGAGCTCGGCGGCAAGGCGCCGGCCGTCGTGTTCGCCGACGCCGACTTCGACGAGGCGGCCGAGGGCATCGGCGTCGCCGGGCTGTTCAACGCCGGCCAGGACTGCACGGCTTCGTGCCGGGTGCTGGTCGAGGAGTCCGCGCACGACGCGTTCGTGGAGAAGCTGACCGGCTGGATCCGCGAGAACGCGCGGCCGGGCCTGCCCGAGGACGACGACGCGCTGTTCGGCCCGCTCAACAACGCCAGTCAGCTGGCCCGCGTCCAGGACTTCCTCTCGACGCTGCCCGACCACGCCGTCCGTCGCGCTCGGCGGCGGCCGTCCGGATGGGCTCCCGGATACCGGGTACTTCCACGAGGCGACCGTCGTGACCGGCGTCCGCCAGGACGACCGGGTCATCCAGGAGGAGGTCTTCGGGCCGGTGATCACCGTGCAGTCGTTCCGCACCGAGGAAGAGGCGCTGGCGATGGCGAACGGCGTTCCGTACGGCCTGGCCTCCTCGGTGTGGACCGCCGACTTCGGCCGGGCCACCCGGATGACCGCCGACCTCGAGTTCGGCTGCGTCTGGGTCAACGCCCACATCCCGCTGGTCGCGGAGATGCCGCACGGCGGGTTCAAGATGTCCGGCCACGGCAAGGACCTGTCGGCGTACTCCCTCGAGGAGTACACCCGGGTCAAGCACGTCATGGCAGCGACGGGTCGTTCATGACGGAGATCGAGGCCGTCGCCGACGACGAGGTCGCCGACATCGAGGATGCGCCGGCGATCAGCCTGCGCGGGCTGCGCAAGACGTTCGGCAGCGTGACGGCCGTCGACGGGATCGATCTCGAGATCGCCAACGGGGAGTTCTTCTCGATGCTCGGGCCATCGGGCTCCGGCAAGACCACGGTGCTGCGGATGGTCGCCGGCTTCGAGGCGCCGACCGAGGGGTCGGTCTTCCTCGGCGGCGAGGACGTCACCCGGGTGCCGCCGTTCTCGCGCGACGTCAACACCGTCTTCCAGGACTACGCGCTGTTCCCGCACATGACCGTGCGCCAGAACGTGGAGTACGGGCTGCGGGTCAAGCGCATCGCCAAGGCCCAGCGCCGCAGCCGCGCGCAGGAGGCGCTCGACAGCGTGCGGCTGGCCGACTACGGGGACCGCAGGCCCAGCCAGCTCTCGGGCGGCCAGCGACAGCGGGTCGCCCTGGCCCGGGCCCTGGTCAACAGACCACGCGTGCTGCTGCTCGACGAGCCGCTCGGCGCGCTGGATCTCAAGCTGCGGCGCGAGATGCAGGTAGAGCTCAAGGAGCTGCAGCGCGAGATCGGCATCACCTTCCTGTTCGTCACCCACGACCAGGAGGAGGCGCTCACGATGAGCGACCGGATCGCCGTGTTCAACGAAGGCCGGATCGAACAGGTCGCCCACCCGCGCGACCTCTACGAGCAGCCGTCGACACCGTTCGTCGCCGGCTTCGTCGGCACCTCCAATGTGATCGACGGGGACCTCGCCGAGCGGCTGCTCGACGAACCCGGCACCTACAACATCCGACCGGAGAAGATTCACCTCCATCTCGACCCAGAGGCCATCCCGGCAGCGCACACGGTCAAGACCACCGGTGTGGTGCGGGAGGTCGTCTACCTCGGCTCTGCGACCCAGAGCATCGTCGACCTCGACGACGGCGGATCGCTGATCGTCGTACGACAGAACCAGCAGGACCCAGCCGAGGGCGACGTCGCCCGCCGCGAGGCCCGCGTGCACCTGAGCTGGTTGCGCGAGCACGCGGTGCACGTCGCCGTCCCCGACGAACTCCCTCCACCACCACCTCACAGCAAGGAACAGTCATGACCCACCGATGGACCAGGACCACCCGGATCACCGCGGCCTGTGCCGCGCTGATCCTTGCCGCCGCGTGCGGCACCTCAGATGACGACGGCGATGACGGCGGCGGCGGAGACGGCCCCGGCGGCTTCTCGGCCCCCGACCTGCCGCAGCTCGAGGAGCTCGGAGAGCCCGAGGGCGAGGTCAACATCCTGGCCTGGCCGGGCTACGCCGAGGACGGCTCGACCGACCCGGCCGTCGACTGGGTGACTCCGTTCGAGGAGGAGACCGGCTGCCAGACCAACGTGAAGTACTTCGCCACCTCCGACGAGGCGGTCACGCTGATGAAGACCGGCGAGTACGACGTGGTGTCGGCCTCCGGTGACGCCTCGCTGCGGCTGATCGCCGCCGGTGACGTGGAGCCGGTCAACACCGACCTGATCCCCAACTACGCCGACCTCTACCCGTTCCTCAAGGACCGCGAGTGGAACTCCGTCGACGGGCAGCCGTACGGCGTCCCGCACGGCTACGGCGCCAACCTGCTGATGTACCGGACCGACATCGTGGACCCGGCCCCCACCAGCTGGAGTGCGGTGTTCGAGGAGGACTCGCCGTACGCCGGCAAGATCACGGCGTACGACTCCCCGATCTACATCGCGGACGCGGCGCTGTACCTGATGAAGCACGAGCCGGACCTGGGCATCGAGCACCCGTACGCGCTCGACGAGGACCAGCTCGCTGCGGCCGTCGACCTGCTGAAGAGTCAGCGCGCGCAGATCTCGGAGTACTGGTCGGACTACCTCAAGGAGGTCCAGGCGTTCGGGACCGGCGACTCCGTCGTCGGCACCACCTGGCAGGTCATCGCCAACGTGGCGCAGGGCGAGGGCACGCCGGTCGAGGCGATCCTGCCCGAGGAGGGTGCCACCGGTTGGTCGGACACCTGGATGATCGGCAGCGAGTCGGAGCACAAGACCTGCGCCTACCTGTGGGCGAACCACATCATCAGTCCCGAGGGCAACGCCGCGGTGTCCGAGTGGTTCGGTGAGGCCCCGGCCAACCCGAAGGCCTGCGACATCGCCAGCGAGGGTCACTGCGAGACGTTCAACGCCGGTGACGAGGAGTTCGCCGAGCAGATCTGGTACTGGACGACCCCGATCGAGCAGTGCCTCGACGGTCGCGAGGACGTGACCTGCACGGACTACGGCGACTGGACCCAGGCCTGGACCGAGGTCAAGGGCTGATACACGAACAGATGAGCACTGCCACCGAGGGCGCCCAGCGCCGCCGGTCAGGAGTCCTGCACCGCCATCCGCGGCTGCGACTGGGACTGCTGATCACCCCGCCGATGTTGTGGCTGGGACTCGCCTACCTGGGCGCCCTCGGGGCACTGTTCATCACCGCACTCTGGGACCAGGACGCGTTCACCGGGGAGACCGTCCGGAACTGGAACCTCGACAACTTCCGGCTGCTCTGGGAGTCGGAGGTCTACCGGACGGTCGCGTTCCGCACGCTCGGGATCGCGGTCCTGGTGACCGTCGTCGACATCATCATCGCGTTCCCGATCGCGCTCTACATGGCCAAGGTGGCCTCGCCGCGGATGCAGAAGATCCTGGTGATCGCGGTGCTCACGCCGCTCTGGGCGAGCTACCTGGTCAAGGCCTATGCGTGGCGGATCATGCTGTCGGAGAACGGCATGGTCCATGACGTCGGCAACGCGCTCGGGATCGACACCCCCGGCTACGGCCTGGCGGCGGTCGTCATCACGCTGGCCTACCTGTGGCTGCCGTTCATGATCCTGCCGATCTACGCCGGCCTGGAGCGGCTGCCGGACTCGATGCTCGAGGCCTCGGCCGACCTGGGTGCCCGGACCGGACACTCGCTGCGGCGGGTGGTGCTGCCGACGGTGTTCCCGGCGATCGTGGCCGGGTCGATCTTCACGTTCTCGCTGTCGCTCGGCGACTACATCACCGTCCGGATCGTCGGCGGTGCCAACCAGATGCTCGGGAACGTCGTCTACGACAACGTCGGCGCGGCCAACAACCTGCCGTTCGCCGCCGCGGTCGCCACGATCCCGGTCGTCATCATGCTCGTCTACCTCGCGGCCGCCCGTCGTACCGGCGCGCTCGACAACGTCTAGGGGCTGACGCACACCATGGTGATCTCTCCGGCGTTCAAGATCGTGCTCCGGGTCGCGACCGGGCTCGCCCTGCTCGTGATCTACGTGCCGCTGATGCTGGTGGTGCTGAACTCGTTCAACGCCAGCCAGACGTTCGCGTGGCCACCCAAGGACCTCACCCTCGAGTGGTGGCGGCGGGCGGCGGACAGCACCGGCGTGCGCGAGGCGCTGTGGACCAGCGTGCAGGTGGCGCTGCTGGCCACGGTCATCGCGCTGCTGCTCGGCACCATGGCCTCGATGGCGCTCCAGCGCTATCGCTTCTTCGGCCGCGACACCGTCTCGCTGCTGATCATCCTGCCGATCGCGCTGCCCGGCATCGTCACCGGCATCGCGCTCAACAACGCGTTCCGCACGATCTTCGGCTGGGACCTGGGCTTCATCACGATCGTGGTCGCACACGCGACGTTCTGCATCGTCACCGTCTTCAACAACGTGATCGCGCGGCTGCGCCGGATGGGCACCAACCTGGAGGAAGCGTCGGCCGACCTGGGCGCCGGGGTGTTCACGACGTTCCGGCTGATCACGTTCCCGATGATGCGGTCCGCACTCATCGCAGGCGGGCTGCTCGCGTTCGCGCTGTCGTTCGACGAGATCATCGTGACGACGTTCACGGCCGGCGCGAAGGAACAGACGCTGCCGATCTGGATCTTCAACAACCTGTTCCGGCCCAACCAGGGCCCGGTCGTCAATGTCGTGGCGGTCGTGCTGATCGCCGCGTCGGTGATCCCGATCTGGATCTCGCAGAAGCTGGCCGGCACGACCGAAGGTTTGGCCGGGCGCTAGGCAGCGAGCTCAACCGTCTTCTTCGTCGGCCGGATGGCCGCGGACAGCACGGCGGCGACCAGGCAGAGGATGGCGGCGCTCCAGAACGCCCCGCCGTAGCTCCCGGTCGCGTCCCGGATCGCACCGGCGCCGAACGCGGCGATCGCCGCGCCGACCTGGTGGAAGGCGAAGACCCAGCCGAACACGATCGCGCCGGCATCGCCGAACACCTCCCGGCACAGCATGACCGTCGGCGGGACCGTGGCGACCCAGTCGAGGCCGTAGATGACGATGAAGACCCAGATGCTGGGCTCGGGGGTCGGCCCGAGCAGCGCGGGCAGCGTCATCAGGCCGACCCCGCGCATCGCGTAGTAGCCGAGCAGCAGCATCCGTGGATCCCAGCGGTCGGTGAGCCAGCCCGAGAGGACGGTGCCGGCGACGTCGAAGATGCCCACCACCGCGAGCAGCCCCGCGGCCGTCGTGGTCTGCATGCCGTGGTCGTGCGCCGCAGGGACGAAGTGCGTGGCGATCAGCCCGTTGGTGCTCATCCCGCAGATCGCGAAGCCGCCCGCGAGCAGCCAGAACGTCGATGACCTCGAGGCGTCCCGCAGCACCTGGATCGCGCGCCCGGCGCTCGAGCCCGTCGGGACGTGCGGCGGCGGACCCGGGTCGGCCTCGGTCGCGCCGTACGCCGTCAGCCCCATGTCGGCCGGGTGGTCGCGGAGCAGCAGGAGCACGAGCGGCACGACGGCGAACGCGGTCGCCGCGGTCACCAGCGAGGCCGTGCGCCAGCCGTGGTTGGTGGCGAGGACAGCGACGATCGGCAGGAACACCAGCTGTCCGGTGGCGGAGCCGGCGGTGAGCACGCCGCTGACCAGCCCGCGCCGGGCCACGAACCAGCGGCTGGTGATGGTGGCGACCAGCGCCATCGACATCGACCCGGTGCCGACGCCGACGATGACGCCCCACAGCATGACCAGTTGCCAGGCCTCGCTCATGAACACCGTGAGCCCGCTGCCCGCCGCGACCAGGGTCAGCGCGATCGCCACCACCCGACGGACGCCGAACCGGTCCATCAGCGCGGCGGCGAACGGAGAGAACAACCCGAAAAGCACCAGGTTGATCGAGACCGCGAAGCCGATGGTGCCGTGGGACCACCCGTACTCGTCGTTGAGCGGCTCCATCAGCACGCCGGGCACCGAACGGAAAGCGGCAGCGCCGACCAGGGTCACGAACGTGACGACCGCGACGACCCAGGCCCAGTGCAGGCGGACGTTGGTCCGCGCCTGGATCTGGGTCACCGGGCCATTCTTCCGGCACCGGGCACGCTGAGACGAGTGGCTGATTCGCCAATATGTGACAGGATCGGGCCATGGCCGATTCGCTGCACCGCGTGGTGGTCCTGTTGCTCGAGCCGGTGATCGGGTACGACGCGGTGATCCCGCCGCAGGTGTTCGGGCAGGCCGCCGGTCCCGATGGGCAGAAGCTCTACGACGTCCTGCTGGCCAGCCTCGACGGCCGACCGGTCACCGCATCGATGGGCTACGGCATCGCGCCGCACGGCGACGCCTCGTTGCTGGCCACCGCCGACACGGTGGTGGTGCCCGGGACCCAGATCCCCGGCCCGCGGCAGGAGGGCACGATCTCGGCCGAGCTCTCCGCGGCGCTGGCGTCGATCCGTCCCGACGCCCGGCTGGTGTCGATCTGCACCGGAGCCTTCGTGCTCGCCGCGGCCGGACTGCTCGACGGCCGGCCGGCGACCACGCACTGGAAGTACGTCGAGGAGTTCGAGCGCCTCTACCCGGCCGTCGACCTGGACGAGGCGGTGCTGTTCACCGACGACGGCGACCTGCTGACCTCGGCCGGGCTGAGCGCCGGCGTCGACCTGTGCCTGCACCTGATCCGGCGCGACCACGGGACCGAGGTCGCCAACCACGTTGCCCGGCACCTCGTCGTACCCCCGTGGCGTGACGGCGGCCAGGCGCAGTACATCGAGCGCCAGCTGCCCGAGCGCCCGGAGCAGTCGACCGCCGGTGCGCGCGCCTGGGCCCTCGATCGGCTGGAGGAGCCGATCCGGGTCTCCGAGCTGGCCGATGCGGCGGGCATGTCGGTGCGCACGTTCACCCGACGGTTCCGCGCGGAGACGGGGGAGTCGCCCACGGCCTGGTTGATCCGGCAGCGGGTCTGGCATGCGCAGCGGCTGCTGGAGACGACGGACCTGCCCGTCGACGCGGTCGCGGATCGCTCCGGCCTGGGCTCCGCGGCGTCCCTCCGGGCGCACCTGCGCACGGTCGCCGGCGTCTCGCCGACGGCGTACCGCCGCACGTTCAGAGTCGAGGAGGCCTCGTGAAGTACGGAGTGTTCGGCACCGGACCTGCTGGCCGCAGTGTCGCCGCCCGGATCGACGAGCTGGGACATGACGTTGCGCTGGGCACCCGCGATCCGGAGGCGACCGCCGCACGCGACGACGTCGCCGAGTGGGCAAGTGCGCATCCCGGCGTCACCCTGGCGACGTACGCCGATGCCGCCTCCCACGCGGAGGTGGTGCTCAACATGACCAACGGCGATGGTGCCCTCGATGCGGTCGCTGCGGCGGGGGAGCACCTGGCCGGCAAGGTGCTGCTCGACGTGTCGAACCCGCTCGACTTCTCCGGAGGCTTCCCGCCCACGCTGTTCGTCAAGGACACCGACTCGCTCGCCGAGCAGATCCAGCGCGCCCACCCAGACGTCCGCGTGGTCAAGACGCTGAACACGATGAACGCCGACATCATGGCGCGGCCCGATCTCCTCCCCGACCCGGGCACAGTGTTCGTCTCGGGCGACGATGAGGACGCCAAGGGCACCGCCACCGCGCTGCTCACCGAGCTCGGTCACACCGACGTCTTGGACCTGGGTGACCTGTCAACGGCTCGTGGCGCCGAGATGCTGCTGCCGATCTGGGTCCGGCTGATGGGGACGCTGGGAACCGCCCGGTTCAACTTCAAGATCGTGCGCTAGCGCACGCT